>JBGAGH010000001.1:0-745342 GCA_044226825.1 Cyclobacteriaceae bacterium | reverse complement strand
GCAGATTGCATACGTGTTACGCACCCTTACGACGCTCTCATATCCCATTGCTGGAACATTTACCGCTCGTCTTGCATGTATTAGGCCTGCCGCTAGCGTTCATCCTGAGCCAGGATCAAACTCTCCATAGTATTAATCTTTACCAGCTACCTCGCGGCAGCCAGCGCACCGTAGTACCCACCCCGCAAAGGGTCGGGCTACAGTACCATGTCGTTCAATCCTTGGTCTGTCTCTTAATTTACCGGTCCCGCTCGCGCGGAACCTCGTTTAGAAATCGACTCGTGCAAATCTTCTATCAGTATCTGCACGGGTCCGCTATCAGTCACATTCACTCAATGAACGTTGCGCTTTCCACCCAGTTTAACCTGAGCTTCCAACACCAGTGATTTTGAAATCTTTCAACCTTCAAAACCAGCCAAATTCCGTTGAATTTGGCCTTTTCCCCCGAAAGGGACTGCAAAGATATAGGAGGAGAATCATCCTGCAAATACCCAGACAGAAAATTTCTAGAAAAGTGCGAATTCTGTGAAAAATCGAGGGAAACCCTCGAAAAAAGGTCAAAAACGAATTTCTACTTCGTCAATTTTTTGAAAATAGGCACCGTACTGCACGGTTCACCATACATCACCGATGAGGCCACCGCCACCAAACGAGATGTCGCTTCCACATATGCCGACACGGGAACGTGTACATCGCTGCAGCCTTTCACCACCACCTTAGCGCCCCGGTACTGGTTCCAGTCTACGGTCTGCAACCGCTCATGAAACAGTACTCTTTCCAATTCTTCCCCGTTGCCAAAAAACACACGCGCGGCGTAAGGTTCCAATGCCGAAGCGATCAACATGTACGCCCAGGTGGGCACAATCGCATCGGCACTGCATACCACACTCACCAACTTCCCTTTGAAGTCGCTCCATGTGTTCGTCTTCACATGATCGCGGAACTCCTTCTCCCGCAAGATCATCCCTTGCCAGAGGTGGTCTTTGATATCGTACACGGCACGCTCCCCCGGGACATGTAACTGTTCTAGGTCGAACGTGATCAACGAACTATTAGCAACGCGATTGATGATTTCTCCTTCCATGCAACAACCCCTTCAACATTAAAAAAATGATTTTGGTTTTTTCGCCACAAAGTCTTTCAAATACAAGGGTTCGTATTCCGCTACATCTTCGAAACGGCCAGCCTTGAACGCTTCCCAGGCCAATCGCCCCAACCAATCGGCTCGCGGAACCACGCCTGAAATCCATTTCGCACGAGGATGTTGAATGACTCCTTGGCACTTGGCCGAGCCATTCCCAAAGAAATAGACATCACCTCGGTTCAGGTAACTTTCAAAAGAGTGCTCATCGACGACGTGTGCTTGAATGGGTTCTAGTTGATTGCCGTCGCGATCGAAAACTGTTGTGTAGACCTCCATGCGCCGAGCGTCAATCATCGGACACCACCAGGCTCCTTCCGGATGCTCACTCCTCGCCTGCGCCGTCATTAACTCCAACGAACTCACGGCAATTAAAGGGAGCTGCAGTGCGTAGCAAAGACCTTTAGCGGTAGCGACGGCTATTCGCAGCCCGGTGTAAGAACCCGGCCCCGACGACACGGCGATGGCGTGGAGTTCATCCATCGACACGCGGGCATCCGTCACCGTTTCATTTACCAATACGGCCAATTGGCTCGCGGCTGAATTAGGAGTTTCTATGAACCGCTCACTTACGAGTACGCCAGATCGATGGATCGCGGCAGAGCAAACAGTCGTGGAGCTTTCGATGCTAACGATCAACGACATTACTTGGGCAGGAGAAGCTTGCGAAAAGCACCATCGTCGTTCAGAATCTTGATGGCGGCTTTCATCTCTGGGTCTCGATCGACCGACGCCTCGACTTGGCCGGCATCCAACCCGTAATGAAACGCAATCTCAGTTTCAAGGAGTGCTGTAATTTCACCTTTGAATCGGGTGAGTTCGCCTTCATGGTTCGCGGCGATCCTGTTTTTCAAGTCATTCAAACTTGCACTCAGCTCGTTATAGTATTTTTCATTTTTCGCGGTCGCGATTAACTCGTCGGCGCGTTTGTCGAGTGGATCCTCGTACTTGAATTTCTGTGCCTTGATCCATTGGGTGAACGCCGTGTAGTCAGCATCAGAAAGGTGAAATCCGTTTAGGGACGAAGGTGCTGGGTGTGTGGCGCAGTAGATCGACGCCCATTCGAAGATGAGGCCAGCGCCAACAAGTTCGGCGGAAGGTGTCCCGAAAATTTCTGCCTCAACCGGAAGATCGGGATCTAGACCGCCGCCGTCGTAGACCTTGCGACCGTGTACTGTTTTGAATTCGGCCTTGAGCGAGTCTGCCACTTTTTTCACAACGCCGTTTGCATCGCGATGCGTATAGTCGAGCGCTTGGATGCAACGACCACTCGGGATGTAATACTTCGCGGTAGTCACTTTCAATTGTGCGTTGTACGAAAGCTGGCGCGTCGTCTGAACGAGTCCTTTGCCAAATGTTTTCTGCCCGACCAGCACGGCACGGTCATAGTCTTGTAGAGATCCCGCGACGATTTCGGAGGCAGATGCACTTCCGCCACTGGTCATCACCACGAGTGGAATCTCGGTATCGGTGGGTTCATTCAACGTTGTGTAGGTTTTGTTCCATTCGGAGGCTTTGCCTTTAGTCGACACTACTTCCTTGTTCTTGGGCAAGAAGACGTTCGCGATGTTGATAGCCTCGTACAGGAGTCCGCCGGGGTTATCACGCAAGTCGAGGATCAAACTCTTCGCGCCTTTGGCTTTCAACTGTTTCACTGCTTCTTCGACTTCTTTTCCTGCACCGGGGGTGAAGTCGTCTAGCTTGATATATCCGATCGTTGGTTGGACGAGTCCCGCGTAGACGACATTCGAGATTTTGATTCGCTCGCGTTCTATTTTCAACTTGATGTCTTCGTTGGTACCCGGCCTGTGTAAAACGATTTCGACGGGCGTCTTCGGTTTCCCTTTCAGGTATCCACTGACGACGTTGGTTGGCTTTCCTTTGACATTGTTGCCGTCGACAGAAATAAATTCGTCGCCCACGCGAACGCCTGCGCGGTAGGCTGGAAATCCACGGTATGGGTTTGTGACCACCGTCTTGTTGTTAACGATTCCAATCAGTGCGCCAATACCCGCATACTGTCCGGTCGTTTGAATGCTAAAGGCTTCAGATTGTTCTTCGGGGATATAGACGGTGTATGGATCGAGCGTTTCGAGCATGCCATCGATTCCGCGACCTACGAGTTTATTGGGATCGATGTCGTCGACATAGTAAGCATTCACTTCCTTGAACAGGGTGGAGAAGATGTCGAGGCTCTTGGCGATTTCGAAATATTTTTCGACCGGTTTGGCAAAAACGAAAAGCGAGAGGATGGCGATGGAGCCAACGGCGAGTCGTATCCTATTTTTCTTGGTCATGTCGAGAGCCAATCTTTTGAATGGAACCTTGAATCTTTTGCTGGAACGTCTCGCGGGGGAGAATCGTCTTGGCAGTATAAATATACGCAATGAGCCATTTTCCAGGGGTCGTATCGAGCAGTGACTTATGAAGGCGCCATGCTTCCCGCAGTTGGCGTTTGATCTTGTTCCGGTCTACCGCCCTGTGGAACTGACGTTTCGGTACAGTGAAGAGAACTTGCGTTGGGAAATTAGCCGGGTCGGGGTGCGGCAGGTGGATAACCTTGAAGGGATGAAAATAAAACGAGGAGCCCTTTTCGAAGAGCTCCTCGATCCAAGTTTCTTTTGAGAGTCTTTCGTGCTTGCCGAAGGTATATTTACCCATAGTAGGTCGGAAAACGCAGGTTTCAATACCGCATACCCAACCCTGCTTCCGGGTCGATGCCACGGAAGGGACGGCTTGCGAAGATTACTTGTGTTTGAAAGTTTTCTCGTCAGAAACGGTCAACTTCTTCCGTCCTTTGCGACGGCGGCTTGCCAATACGCGGCGGCCGTTAGCAGTGGCCATCCTTTCACGGAATCCATGCTTGTTTTTCCTCTTCTTGCGCGACGGTTGATAAGTACGTTTCATGACTTTCTATGCTTTTTTCCAAAAGGGCTGCAAATATGGCCAGGAATACGGGAATTTGCAAGGTCGATCGACCCCCACCGTAAGACAAGGCGAAAAAAGCCAGCCAGGGCCTCAAAATCCATATTTCCGGCATTTTCATCAGACCTACAATTCCGATTCCATCGAGCTGATCTACTGAAGTTTTGATCCAGCAAAGTCGCACGGACCATCCACATCCGTGCGCCCTTGTCAGATCATACACATCTACTGAATCTTAAAAATTGCGTCGTCGACTGGTACGTTGACCTCAATCGAAGTAACCTCGAATTTGATCGACATCGGCCCCATGTTCTGCGAGAACCAATTCGGGAACTTAATGCCCTTTACGTCCTTGTAGTCTCCAAACTTGACAACGGCGTTCACGGGCCCTTGAGGACCTTGTTGGGATTGCACGCTTTGAACCTTAAGTCCCGATACGCGATCGTAGTAGTCTTGCGACTTCTCACCACTTGGTGTCGTGTATTCGACGATATAAGCTTCCTTGCCGTCGATCGCTTCAATTCCCTTCAACTCCACCTTCACATTGAACGCTGTATACGCTATCTCCTTGATGATCGCAGCTTCGAACAACTTGTTGGCTTTATCGTTGGCATCGATCGGCTGTTTCATTCCCATCATGGTATTCGAGACATCTTTACCATCGACGACCATTTTCTGGAACACCTGCCCGCCGGCGCTAATCTCTTGCACCATTTTGTTCGGGGCCTTCTGCGTCATTGTCAACACGAGTTCTTGGCCTTGTACATTCCCTTTCATGACCATTTTCGTCGAGGTGATTGCCTTCACGGTCTTATCACCTCCAATGGCTTCGATGTAGCGTCCAATGACTTTCTCGGCCGTTAGTCCAGCCGGGAGCGCCACCTTCGTACTGGCGGCTACTTCATTACCATAACTATCATAGTACTTTACCTCGCCAAACGGCTTGAGTTTCTCCGCTATATCGGCGCCTTTTCCAACCACGACGATATAGGCATTGCCCGGCAGAATGAATTGCTTCGCGGCAGACTGGACATCGGCGATGGATACTGCGTCGATGTTCTTCAAGTAATTATTATAATAGTCTTTCGGAAGGTTGTACTTCGCAGTATTGACGGCGAAGGAAGCAACGGTTTGAGGGTTTTCGAGTGAGCGACCGAAGGCGCCCGCAATCGATGCCTTTGCGGCTGCTAACTCATTCTCAGCAACGGGCTCCGTCACGATGCGATTAAGTTCGTACATGAATTGAAACACCGAGCTATCGGTCACTTCGTTTCGTACACTTGCGCCCGCATTGAAGTTGCCAATCAAGAAGTCGCTGTTGAGCTGCGAACTAGCTCCATAGGTATAGCCATGTTTCTCACGCAAGTTTTGCATGAGACGGGCCGAGAAACTTCCACCTAAGATTTGATTCAAAACTCGGGCGCGGATGGCTTCGGGAGAGCCTGTCTTCAAGTTGACTGGATAGCCGATGCTGATCACCGACTGTACAGAATTGGGGCGATCAACCAGCGCCACATAGGTTTTTGCCGGTGCTTTTGGCTGTGCATAAGTAGGATTTACGGCGGTACCGGCGGCCCACTTCCCAAAGTACTTCTCGGCGGCAGCGTTTGCGGCTTTCATGTCGACGTCGCCGACGATCACCAGCATCGCATTGCCGGGCTTGAAATAGTTGCTGAAATAATTTTTGCAGTCGTCGAGTGTAACAGCTCCAATGGTCTCTTCGGTTTCGATTTCACCGTACGTATGTTCTTTTCCATAGACCAGTTTCTTCCTCACGTTCCCGGCGATAGAGTTCGGGTCATCTTTCGCGGCAGCAAGTTCTGATAACTTCAGTTGCTTCAACTTGTCGAGTTCGGCCGGCGAGAAGGCAGGATTGTATAATACGTCGGTCATCAATTCGAGCAGCTTGTCGCGGTGTTTCGTGAGACTAGATGCGAAGATTCCATTCCAGCTTGTGTTGAGGCTTGCGCCGATGAAATCCACTTCTTCATCGAGTTGTGCTTTGGTTCGTGTGGTGGTCCCGGTTCCAATGAGGTCGCCGGTGAGGCCGACATAACCTGCCTTTTCACGTTCCATGATTGGATCGTTCTTCAGTTGAAGTGACACTTGGACGCGGGGAAGTTTATGATTCTCTACCACAAAAACTTGGAGTCCATTTTTTAGCGTGAAGGATTGGTACTGGCCAATCTTTATTTCGCGGGCTGGCGCAGGTTTAGGCGCCTTGCTGCGGTCTACCTGCGCAAAAGCCACGACGGAGGCAAAGACCAATATGATCGCAATGAGATTTTTCATGACTCAGTTTTGTTTTTTGATTTGGGTTCCATCGGGTTTGCTTTGAGCCGATTTCGGGAGGTAGAACAATGAAACACGGTTTTCTTTCGTCAAGTATTTCTTGGCGACACGCTGCAGATCTTCGCGTGTCACTTTGTTGTAGCGCTCGATCTCGGTGTTGATCAAGTTGGTGTTACCAAAATACACGTGGTAGTTTGCCAACTGTTCGGCGATGCCCGACATGCTGGAATTTTGTTGCACAAACTGGCTCTCTACTTGGTTGCGAATCTTCTGGAACTCCTTTTCGGAGATAACTTCGTTTTTAACTTTTTCAACTTCCGCATCCATCGCTTTTTCGAGGTCCTCCACGCTCACACCCATATTGGCGAGACCGAATACGAGGTAGAGACCGGGGTCTTCGGACGAGAAGGGGAATGATTGCACGGTATAGGCTTTCTTTTGTTCATCCACGAGAGCCTTGTAGAGTCGAGAGCTCTTACCCCCGCTGAGCAGCGTGCTGAGCATGTCTAGGGCATAAGAGTCGTCGGTACCCTGCGCTGGCATGTGATACGCCTGCACGACGGCCGGCAGCTGGATATTGTCGAAGATCACATCGCGCACTTCTTGTGTTTGTTGTGGCTCCACCACATTGGGGCGTGGGACGGGCTTCGTTCCTTTCGGGATATCCTTAAAGAACTTTGAAATCAACGTTTTGGCTTGGTCGATATCAATATCTCCAGCGATGGAAAGAGTAGCGTTGTTTGGTACGTAGTACGTTTTATAGAAGTCGACAAACTCCTGAAGCGTGGCTGCATTGAGGTGATCCAACGATCCGATGGTGGGCCAACGATACGGGTGCACCTTGTATGCATGTTTCAATATTTCGGTGAGGATGCTGCCGTACGGTTGATTGTCCATCCGTTGACGTTTCTCTTCTTTCACCACTTCGCGTTGGGTTTCTACACCGGCGGGGTCGATGCGGGCATGCATCATCCGTTCGGATTCCAGCCAAAGACCGAGTTCAAGCTGATTCGAAGGAAGGATCTCATAGTAAAAGGTTCGATCGTTCGATGTGTTTGCGTTGTTCGTACCACCTGCGTTCGTGATGTACTTGTCGAACTCCCCGCGCTTGATGTTTTCACTGCCTTCAAATAGTAAGTGTTCGAAGAAGTGCGCGAACCCTGTGCGCTCGGGGTTTTCATTTTTTGAGCCGACGTGGTACAATACAGAGACTGCGACGATCGGCGTCGAATTATCCTTGTGGAGGATGACGTGCAACCCGTTATCGAGGTCGTATTCCGTGTACTCGATCTTGCGCGCTTGCGACGCGTCGGGCCGGGCCTGCCCCCAGGTGCTGGTCACCACTGTCATGGCGACCGCTAGCGAAAACAGTTTGTTTAACATTGGTTTTGGTTTCAATTCAACTTAATGATCAACTACTTACTTTTTACGCGAGTTCTGTCAGAATCTTCTTGACGGCATTCGTTTCGAGGCGTGGACCCCATTGCGAAACCACCTTCGAAGCGGCCAGCGAGGCAAGTTTCCCTGCATCGGCGTAACTATGGTGGTGGGTGATGCCATATAAAAAGGCTCCAGCAAACATGTCGCCGGCACCATTTGTATCAACCGCTGTAACCTTATAAGGTTCAATTTGTATAAAGGTGTCTCCATCGAAGATCAACGCACCGTTGGACCCGAGCGTAATCACGAATTTTTTTGCTATCTGTTTCAGCTTTTCACGGGCTTCGGAAATCGAGTTGGTCCCGGTAAAGATCATGGCCTCTTCGTCGTTGCAAAAGAGCAAGTCGACACTGGCGCCGACGATCTCCTCCATCTGTTTCGAAAAATACTTGACCATACTAGGGTCGGAAAACGTGAGGGCCACGGGCACGCGGTTTTTCTCCGCAATTTTCTTCGTCTCTTTCATCGCTTCTAATCCCTTGGGGCTCGCGACGAGATACCCCTCCATGTAGGCATACGTCGAATCTTTAATCGCCGCTTCGTTGAGATGCGCTGGCGAAAAGAATGAATTCACACCTAAGAAGGTATTCATGGTTCGCTGGGCATCGGGCGACGTCATCACCAAACAACGGCCGGTATGATCTTTAGGACACGACTCGTAAGAGATATTTGTATCGACACCGTTCCGGGCCAGATCTTCCAAGAAGAATTTGCCAAGCACGTCCTGTGCGACGAGCCCCGAGAAAAAGCCTTTTCCGCCGAACTGGCTCAGCGCCGTCACGGTATTCCCGCCGGAACCGCCTCCTGTCATCTTGCTTTTTTTCATGTCAATCGCCTCCATCAACAAAAGTTGACGTTTCTCGTCGACTAGGGTCATTACCCCCTTTTCGACCTCATTTTTTGTAAAGAAGTCATACTCAACTTCTGTGACGATATCGACAATCGCATTGCCGATACAGTAAACATCATATTTCATGTAACAGGATTTGTCGCGAAAATAAGAATAAGATTACACGCGACCGTGAAGAAAACCTGACAAAGGGGGTAGCTGAATTAGCGCTTTCCCTTGCCGCCCTTATAGGTAAAACCCAGGTTTTTCGCCATGTCCGGATAGTCGGTGATGATCCCGTCGACACCCCACCCCTTCAACTCCTCCATTTCGGCAGTGTCGTTTACGGTCCAAGGAATCACACGCATCTTTTTGTTGTGACATGTACGGATTTCCTCCTTAGAAAGGAGTTTATACTCGGGGCTGTAAATCGCGGGTGTAAATCCGAGTTCCGCGAGGTTCTCATCGATGGTGTTCAGATTGTCGACCAATGCCGCCAGGCGTACTTCTGGGTGCTTCTCGTGCCAGTACTTCAAGACGCGAAAGTCAAAGGATTGGATCACGACGCGGTCCCACGATAAATAGGGGTCGATTAGGTTAAACACCAAGTCGGAAAACTCCTGTGGCTTGGGATGAAACTTGCCATCGGTGGCCTTCTCTGTCTTTATCTCAATATTATAGTCGACTTCATACAAGCCTCGCCCTTTGATGTAATCCTCCACGGCGAATATCACATCCTTCAACAAGGGTTTCGCCACTTTCATTTTCTGTTGCTGTGGAAAGCGCTCGTTCACTTTCGTGCCCACGTCATACTTGGCCACCTGGGCATAGGTCATCTTGTAGATGTTGTGCTTCTTTTCATTCTTCTCCAATATCTCCTGACCAAGAGAATCCAAGGAAATGGCGGCCGACATCCACCCTTCGTGCGACACGATCACTTGGTTATCCTTTGTGATAGCCAGATCCATTTCGATGGTCGTCACACCCTCGTCGATCGCATACAAGAATGCTGGAATGGTATTCTCTGGTCGTGCGCCTCGCGCTCCGCGATGTCCTTGAACATCGAACTTCGGCGTGTATAACTGGGCGTGAAGTGAAAGAGAGCCCAAAATGGCAAGTGTTAAAAACAAAGACTTGGGTATCGTGCGCATGCGATCAATCTAACGCGCCGGCCCGCTCAAACAGTATTGGCGGGGAGCGACTTCCACCCTAAAAATAGGTGAAATCACTTGCTCCCGCCAATAAACTGCACCCTATCAAAGCCGTTAGTTCTCGATCACCATCCGGACACCTCGTCCACCCCTTGCCGCCATGGGGTTTAGCTGTTTATTCAACGAGTAGGTGAAACTGACCATGTAATAGCGGCCAAGGTTGTTATAGGTGGTTTGTTCGAGGTAGTTGACGCTCGACTGTTGTGAGACGCTTAGGCTCTTGTCAAACAGGTTAACCACACCCAACCGAAGCTCGCCACTTTGTGCCTTGAAGAAGAATCGAGACACGGAGAGATTCAAAAGTGGGATTTCCTGGTGGAACCCAGTCGTCTGGCTGGTGTACACGAGGTAATCCAAGGCCGCGTTGAGCTGGAACTGCTTCAAAACGGTTAGGTTCGACTCGGCCGAGTATGTCTTATTGAAATAGCTCTGGTCTTGTGGCCGTGAGCTGGTCTCGGCTTCATATCGCATGTTCTGTTTGCTCAAGTTGGCGCTCAAATCCAACGTGAAAAAATCCTTCCAAGTAAAGTTGTAGCGAGCAGTTCCACCCATTACCTGCTGATGGCTGGCGATTTCATTGTCGTTAATCAACACGCGGTTGTTGACTTGACGGCCAACCGGTCCAATTGAAAAACGGCTACCGAGTTTACGAATCGGGAACCCGAAATTCATGTTTACCGACAAGCTCGAAGTATTCTTGACGTTGACCGGCATCGTGAGCGTGGAAAGATTAGGATTGATGGTTTGGGCATAGGAAATGGCATTCGCCGTATAGACGCCATTCGCCACCACCATGAAGTTGACGCCCGCGGCCGGATCGAACGTGCTGAAGTGCAACGAACCGCGGTGCGAGTACCCAGGACGTAAGTCGGGATTTCCCATCGATTGATTGATCTGGTTCGTCGTATTGTCGATCACCGGTTGCAACTGCTGGATGGTCGGTTCATCCATGGATGTCTCGTAGTCGAAGCGCAAATGCTTCATGTTGGTGATATCGAAATTCAGCCGCGCGACCGGCAAAATGTTCTGGAACGTCTTATTGATGTCGATGTCGCGGAGGACCAAACGACCATCGATGTTGGTTCTTTGCCAACCGGCGCCGACAGAAAAATTGTACTTCTTACGATTGACGCGCAGTGCTAGCCCCGGGCGGTTGTATAGGTAATTGCTATTGTATGCATTACTCAGCGAAGGATTCATCGTCAACGTCCCGTTGCTGACATCATACACGTTGCGCTCGACCTGGTTCCTATTCGTTCGGAAGTTATAGCTTGCCTCCAAGTACTTTCGGTTGCCCAAAGGTTCGATGTAGGACACATTCGTGCCAAACGCTTGGTTATCGGTGACCTGGTTGTTCTCCTGCGACACGTTCTTTTTTTCTGGAGTACCTACGAAGAATGAATTCTCTGCACTGAGCTCGCCGGTGCTTTGATTGCGGGCCGCGACGCCGCTGAAATTCACAGAGAAACTCCTCCCTCGTTTTGCAAAACGGTGTCGGTACAATAAGCTTGAATTGACGTTGTAAGCTGATCCATTCGTCACGTTCGATGTGACACTGGTGTTTTGGACCGTCTGATCGGGTGTGATCGTCTTGCTTTCGCTGATGTTATTCAATCGGGTATTGCTCATCGCCGCATTGACGTTGAATCGAAGGGAGTTTGCCGAATCAATCTTATGATCTAACGTCATGTTCATCCGGTGATTCTCGTTGTTGTTTCGCTGGCGGCTAATCTGGTTGTAGTTATAGGTGCCGTCTGGAAGGTAGTTCACGCGATCCGTGGTGCGATCTACGGTCTGGTCTAAGTGATTATAGAAATAGCTCCCATTCACATCAGTTTTCTTGTTCAGCGTGGAATTAAAGTTGATCCCGCCGGCGTAATTCGTCAAGATTCCATTTTGCCTTCCACCAAAATTCAAGGGAACTCCGTTCGTGTTGTTGCCGTCAAATTGGAGCTGAACTCGGCCTCCACTGCCCAACAATGCTTGGGTTCCGCCGGAAAAGTTCATGTAGTCGTTGATAGAAAAGCCTGCCTCGTTCACATTGTTTCCCATTCCGAGGAATGACAGTTGCTTCCCTTTGCTAAAGCGGTTGATGTTGGCTCGTCCTTGGTATCGATCATTGGTTCCGGCGCCGGCCATCAGTGTCCCGAAAGCGCCGTTCCTCTTTTCTTCCTTTAACTCCAGGTTGATGGTCTTCTCGCGCTGTCCATCGTCGATGCCCGTAAACTGCGATTGATCTGATTTCCTATCGAAGACTTGAACTTTGTTCACGGCGTCAGCTGGAAGATTGCGGGTAGCGAGCTTCGGATCGCGCCCGAAGAACTCGCGTCCATCCACCGTGACGCGTTGCACTTCTTCTCCCTGCGCTCGAACGGTACCGTCGTTATCGACGTCGATACCTGGCATTTTCTTTAAGAGGTCTTCTACATTCGCATTAGCCTTCGTTTTAAAAGACGACGCATTGAACTCAATGGTATCGTGTTTCACCACGACCGGTGCCTTTTCACCTTGCACGACCACTTCGTCGAGTTGCGTTGACTGAGGCAAGAGTCGCACAATGCCCAAGTTCAACTCGGTTACCGTAGACTCCGGTTGAATGATTTGCGTGTGGGTAGCATATCCAACAAAAGAGACTTTGAAGAGATACCGGTTGTGCGGGATGTTTTTGATCTGGAACACACCCTTCGCATCACTCACCCCGAAACTAACCAACGACGAGTCCTTCGCGTTCAGCAACATGATCGTGGCTGAAGGCAGTGGGCTCCTGAGGCTGTCGGTGAGTGTGCCCGATAGGTTAAACTTTTGTGCCATCGCCCACACTGGGCAAAGCAATAACATAGACAGTAAAAGTCTCTTCATTGAATTGATATTTTGGTGGATTGGTCGAGGGGGTACCGACGATCAATTTGTTCGAATCATCACGCCGCCACTCGCGCCCATTTTCTTCATCTGCTCATCAACCATCTTGCGGAACTCGGGTTGCGACATGCGCGTTCCACTCGCCGGAACTTTCAAGTCACCTTTTTTCAGCTTCTTGAACTCAATTGTTTTTGCCACCACCACGCGTTCGCCGTTGTTGATGTCCATGGCCAAAATGGTCCCGGGTAAGGATTGATATCGCTCGGGCCCGAGCAGTGGTCGAATCTTGTCGGTGTACCACGCGGTTACTTCCGTTTTTTGGTCGGGCCGCGACTCATCTGTGTAGTATGCTTGCTTGCATTCGTAGCCAGCAATCATCTTGGTTTCGGTACCGAACTTCCACGGCACCATCTTCAGCGTATCCACGATCAAATAGTCTTTGCCCATAAACTCTTGTTGCGTGGTGCGAATTTGTGAGCCTTGCATAAAGTGAATCACGACGTTGGGCTGGTTCATGCGAATCTGGACGCCACCACCATGACCCGTAGCTTCCATGTCCTCTTCCGAGTCTTCCTCGAGTTTCTTGTAGAGAGATTCATTCGGATTGAAGAACAACTGCTGTTTGTCGGTTCGAAACTGGGGGATCATCGCCTTCACGGCCTCGCGCTCCTTCGGAATACGACGATGCATATCGGTTTTAGTCTCATACGTAATCACGCCCTCATCATTTTGCGCACGCGCCACGTTGATGGTCGCCACAAGACACACGACGACCCCTAGGAGTAAGATCAATTTTTTCATAGTTGGACTGAGGTTCATAGTTTCTTCTGTGGACAAATAACGGTGACGGCGCGTCTCATACTGGTTAACGGTTCTGAAAGCATCGTTAATTAACGTTAATGACCCTCCCCACCCCGGTAAAAAAGCCGTTACCTTTGTGCGACCGATAGTAGAATGAGCAAGAAGAACCTTCTCCCGCTTTCGCTGATGGCCAGCAGTTTGGTATTGTTGCTGGTGCTGCAAGGAATCTGGCTTGGAAGTTCCTATGAGAAGGCCTATCTGACGTTGCGCCGGCAGGCAAGCGACATTTTCCGAAACACGCTGCTTGATCTCCGGGATTCCGTCTTCGTTCAGCATGTTGGCCACGTAGATTCGGCGTCGCACGATCGCAAGAGCGCTTTGTTTTTTTCACTTCGTGTTGATACTGGGAAGTTGAAGATCAAGCGCTCGGAAGGGGTTCACCTCCAATCGATGGCCGAGATCTTGGTGCGTGGAAGCCGCGATAGCACCAAAGACATCGTTGCGTCCTTGTCGAAGACGATGCGCTTCGGCAACGGCACGCAGGTCGTGGTCCGGTATACGATCGATTCTTTGCCCACCGACACCATCCGGCGATACTACCAAAATGCCTTGGCAAAAGATGGCATCGAGTTACCGTTCACCATCCGCGCTGAAAAGCCCAGCATCCATTCTTTCGATAATGAGAACATTCCTAACCTGGTTCGTGATGTGATTCGCGAGCCCGGTCAATCTCCAGAGGAGTTTCGATTTTCGGGTTCCTCGCTGACGACCGACTGGGTTCGTTTCTCACCGAATTTTCGTTACGCGTCTACGCTAGAGGGCGTTCGGCCGTACCTGTGGATGGAGATTAGTCCGCAGGTGATGTTTTCCTTGGCGCTAACGCTTGTTACGGCGGCGGCATTCTGGGCGATGTACAGGAGCATGCGCGCGCAACAAAAACTTATGGAACTCAAGAATGATTTCATTAGCAACATCACGCACGAGCTCAAAACGCCCGTCACCACTGTCAGCGTCGCCCTTGAGGCACTTCGGAATTTCAACGCGCTAGAGAATCCGAAAACTACCAGGGAATACCTAGACATCGCACAGGGAGAATTGAATCGACTGGCACTTCTCACGGACAAGGTTTTGAAAACGGCCGTGTTTGACAGTCACGGTGTCAACTTCGAAAAAGAGGAAGTAGACATGCGTCGAACGGTCGAGCAGATTCTTCACTCGATGAAGCTGATCTTCGAAAAGCAGAAAGCGGATGTGTCGTTCGAACAAGATGGCGATTCGTTTAAGATACAAGGCGGGTCGGTGCATTTAACCAACGTTGTCTATAACCTCCTCGACAACGCCCTGAAGTACAGTGGAGGCGAACCGAAAATCACCATTCGTCTCGAGGAAAATCAAAACCGCGTCGTCTTGAAAATTGCCGATCAGGGCATTGGAATCCCTTCCGAGTATCGGAAAAAGATCTTCGAAAAATTCTTTCGAGTTCCCACTGGCGACGTACACAACATCAAGGGGTATGGTTTGGGTCTGAGCTACGTCGACAGCGTCATTCGAAGTCATCATGGTTTCATCGAGGTATCGAGTGCACTCGGACGGGGTAGTGTGTTCACCATCTCGCTTCCAAAGGCCCAATCATGAGTGCTAAGACCAAGATCCTTTATGTGGAAGATGAGCCTTTCCTGGGCCTCATCGTTAAGGAAAGCCTGGAGAGCCGCGACTTCGAAGTGAACATGGTGCAAGACGGTGCCAAGGCGTTGGATCTATTCCGGAAGGTTTCGCCGGATATCTGCGTGTTGGACGTGATGCTTCCCTCGAAGGATGGCTACTCGGTGGCAAAAAGCATACGCCTCATCAACCCAGGGGTCCCAATCATCTTTGTGACAGCGAAGACACAAACGGAGGACTTGTTAAAGGGATTCGAATCGGGTGGCAACGACTACCTTCGAAAACCATTTAGCATGGAAGAATTGATCGTACGCGTGAACAATTTACTGGCGCTCTCCAAGCGTGCCAAGGCTACGACGCACGCTAGCTACTCGATCGGCCAGTATGAATTCGATCCGGTGCGTTTCGACTTAAAAATTGCCGGGTCGTCGAAGAAGTTGTCGCACCGGGAGGCCATGCTGTTGCAGATTTTGGCCGACAACCGAAACTCAGTCGTGTCGCGTAAGGAGATTCTCCTTCGCATTTGGGGCGACGACAGTTTTTTTAACTCCCGTACCCTCGATGTGTACATCACGAAGCTTCGAGATCACCTGGGGGCGGACCCTACCGTCGAGATCATCACCATCAAAGGTGTTGGATACCAGTTCGTGGTTGTCTAGCCCATCGACAAGGTAGATATTCGCTACCTTTACATAGATTTGATCTATGAACATCCAACAGTTGGAATACATCTTGGCGGTGGATACGCATCGGCATTTTGCGACGGCGGCGAACAAGTGCAACATCACACAGCCGACGTTGAGTATGATGATTCGCAAGCTCGAAGACGAGTTGGGTGTCATGATCTTCGACCGGAGCAAACAACCAGTGGAGCCAACGACCGAAGGGATTGAAGTTATCCTGAGGGCGCGTCAAATCATGGCCGACGTGAACCAGTTGAAAGAGTTCGCGAAGGGGCTGAAGCACGACGTGAGCGGCGAGATTCGGATCGCGGTGATCCCGACCCTCGCCCCCTATCTTCTGCCGCTGTTCCTGCCCGATTTTGTCGAGAAGCATCCTGCGCTCCGCGTGAAGATTTCGGAACTCGTGACTCATGATATCATCAATGCGCTGAAGAATGGTGAGACGGACATTGGATTACTGGCGACGCCTTTGCACGATCCGAAACTTGTCGAACATCCTGTGTTTTACGAAGAGTTTTTTGCCTATGTCGCATCGGATGAAAAGGCATCAAAAAAGAAATATGTGCTCCCCAAGGATATTGACTTGAGCAAACTCTGGCTACTGGAAGAAGGGCACTGTTTTCGAAATCAAGTTTTCAATCTTTGTGAGCTCAAGATGAAGGACCTTGCCAGCGATCGACTTCACTACCAAGCGGGCAGCCTGGAGACGCTGAAGAACCTTGTCGACCACAACAAAGGGATCACCATTCTACCCCTGTTGGCAACTCGAGATCTGACGAAAGCGCAACAGAAGAAGATTCGGGCTTTTGCGCCTCCAAAACCCGTACGTGAGATCAGCTTGGTCGTGAATGCAAACTTTTCCCGCCGGAGCATCTTACACGCACTTGAGGCCGCCATTAAGAACTGCCTGCCAGAAGAGGGCCCGACCAGCAAAGTAGAAGTGTTGGATATCCGTTAAAGCTAAGTTTCGGTTTGTTTGCCAACACTATTATATTTGCCACGCTGAAATTACAAGGGACTTTAGCTCAGCTGGTTTAGAGCGTTGCTTTGACAGAGCAAAGGTCATGGGTTCGAATCCCCTAAGTCCCACTCCTCCTCCCGATGCGACTTCGACCGTTGGATATTGGCTATCCTGATGAAAATCGCACCATATCCGTCAATCACTTCCGAGATGAGATCGTTCTTTGCTAAGTTCATCTACGATCGTCGCTACGTACTTTTCCTTTGGTGCTTGGTGATTATCTGGACTTTCTTAAAGCACAACCTATCGGAAGATTTCTCGAACAACTACCTCATTTTTAAGTATACCACGATTCACTCGGTAAACGGAGAGAATATGTTTGGTCATCACCCGGGGGAATACCTGGATAAGAACCATTACGGTCCGTTCTTCGCCTTGCTGTTCGCACCATTCGCGTACCTGCCAAACTGGTTGGGTCACTTGCTTTGGATTTCATCGCTGGTTTTCTCGCTGTATTTTGCCATACGCCAACTGCCATTGGCAGAGTGGCAACAAAATACAATCATGGTGATTAGCTGGAATGAATTGTTAACTGCTTCTTTCAACGTGCAATTCAACATTGCCATCGCCGCGATGCTGGTGATCACCTTTGTTTGGATTCGTCAACAACATGAACGGTGGGCGCCGCTGCCAATACTAGTTGGGATGTTTGTTAAACTTTATGGAATCGTGGGGTTCGGGTTCTTCTTTTTTGTGAAAAACAAGTGGAAGTTTATCCTGTGGAGCGCACTTTGGACAGTCGTGCTTTTTGTAGCACCGATGATCCTTTCGTCGCCCCAATACGTGATCGACATGTATACCGAGTGGTACAAATACCTAACGATTAAAAATGTTGAGAACGTGAGCCTGGTGTCCTACCAAGATATTTCAATTATTGGTTTCTTCCGGCGCATCTTTCAAGACCCCAGCATTTCTGGATGGCCCTTCTTGGCTGTCCTAATTGTTTTGTATGGAATTCCCTTTTTCAGGGTCTCACAATACAAGAACCTGGCATTTCAGTTGTTGCTGTTGGCAAGCACGCTCATCTTCCCGGTGTTGTTTAGCTCTTCCTCCGAGTCGTCTACGTACATCATTGTCTTCATCGGTATTTCGATTTGGTTTGTGATTCAACCGACTTGGACAAAGTGGGTGTGGGCTCTGCTCATTTTCTCGATTGTCTTCGGTAGTCTCAATACGGTCGACATCTATCCACAAGTGGTGAGGACTTGGTTGAGGCTTCATTCCATTAAAGCCTTACCCTGCACGATCATCTGGTTGCAGATCATCTATGAAATGGCGACGCGGGATTTCTCTCGATACCGGGTTGGATCCTTACTGCATGATGAACACGCGCACGTCGGGGGCATATAAATTGAAGTAGCCCAGACCACCTTCCACGTTAGATGGATAGTTCACGGGTTCGCCCAAAAAGTCGACCAGTCCAAACCGTGTATCTTCGCGGAGCTTCATGAACTTGTAGTATTCTTGGCTGATGTTGGCTAACGTCACCAGCACGGTGTCTCCTTGCGATACCTCGTCGAACAACACCTTAAAAGATTCCTCCTTCACCGATCCCTCAATACCGGTGTCATCAAAAAGCTTCGTGGTGATGCGAGGGTTTAATAATCGGCTTTGCAAATTCCGTTGGCTGACCCGCTGGCCTGTCACCATATACCAATTCTTACCAACAGGGTCGGTCATGCGATAACTGATATCTGCAAGGGTGTCGCGGCCGACATAATAGAATTCGGCATTTACTTCATCGAAGGTCACCACTGGCTTCACGAGCGTGGTCGCGGTGACCGTTCCGGTCGTCGGACTGTTCACATCCAACGTGTAGGACAGCCCCGGTGTTAAGGGAACGTTCACGGCACCGTATACGCCCGAACCGAGATAGGTCAACGCATACGTATTTCCATTTCCCTTGATGTTGACGGTTGCATCGGCGATGACGATCTGGTTTAGTAAAGCCGTTGGATCGGAGTTATCATTTGCTTCTAGTGCGCCAATAGACCGCGTGAGCAGGACCGCGACGGCTTGTCCAGGAATCAGCTGTGACGAGACAACAATTTTGGTTGGCGCCACCGGTACACCCGATACTTCTAGCTGGTCGGGTAAGCAGCCAGCTACGGCTACTGCCATCGCGACAAGCCACAATCCCAGCCTTCGATCAAAACTTGATGCCATAGCTGATAAAGGGTAAGAGTCCAAAAAGACCAGGTTGTTGATACTTTAACGCGCCGGTGTTGGGATCTACGGTAACCACCATACCGACTGGGTTTGCTCGGTTGTACGTATTGTACACACCCGCAAAGATTTGCCACTGAATGAATCGCCCGGGACGGCTTCGATACTTTAACCCGATATCCAAACGGTGGGCGTTTGCCAACTTGACGCTATTGATCGGAGCGAACACCGGCACAAGATCGAACCCAGTCAACGACGGGCTTGTGATGGCATATTGTCCGATGATGGGTGTGAACCTTGAACCAGAGATGTACTCCCAAACTGACGACACGGACCAACGCTTGGCGAAGGCATATTGAAGCACTAGCGCACCATTGTGCCGCCGGTCGTAGCGCGCATGGAACCACTCGCCTTGGTTCATTGAATCGAATCGGCGCCATGACCAAGACAGCGTATAGTTGATCCATCCGGTAAACTTCCCGGCCTGTTTGCGCACTAAGAATTCAAAACCATAGGACTTGCCGTCGCCCTGGATCAAGCTCGATTCGAAGTCGGTATTGAAAAACAGGTTGGTTCCTTCTTCGTAGCCGACAAGGTGTTTCATTTTCTTGTAATAAGCTTCCACGCTGATGAAGGTATTCCAGCTCGGCACATTTCTTTGATAGGCAATTCCAATCTGATTGGATGTTTGTGGTCGAATGCTGTCGGTGACGGGATACCAGATATCGGTAGGGGACGACACGGCCGAGCTCGACACGCGGTGCAGGTATTGCGCCATCCTCGAATAGCTTGCTTTTACGGAAGAGTGCTCGTCGAGCATGTATCGAACCGCGAGTCTTGGTTCAGGATTTACGTAATGCGTGTTGCTTAGAACCGCAGCCGAGGTTCGAAAACCGGCGCTTACCCGAAGCTTTGGTAAAGGTTGAAATTCGTACTGGGCGAAGGCTGCAAGCTCGGTGGCCAAGCGACCGCGTGTCGAGCTACTTTTCAATAACTCCGAGATCGTGCCTGACGTATTGATGACGTTGGGGCTCAGTCGATGGTGTGTGACGTCGCCGCCGACCACCAACGATCCTTGGTGGCGAAGCGAATCGTTTGCATACAAGAACCTGCCTCCCAAATCCTCAATATCGGAGAACGCGCGAAGGACGTTCTCGCGGAAGTTGCTATAAAGATCGTAGCGATAGCTTGTACGGAACAACGTAGCATCGTGACGCCAGTGGTTACGGTAGGAACGATTCCATCGCAAGGTCTGGCTATTGTTTCCAGAATGAAACCCCGTTGTTTGCCCCACGCCGTCGCCATTTCGATCGCGCAGGTAATCGAGACGATCGTCTCCATTATAATGAGCTAACTCAATCTTGTCGCGAGAAGTCGGGCGCACCAGTAACTTCCCGTTGAGATCGTAGAAATAATAAGGAACTTCTAAGCCGACCGCCTTTACCACTTGATCGATGTATGTTCGTCTACCGCTGATCCAGATGCTGGCCTTGTCTTTGATCAGTGGCTGCTCCAAGAACAAACGCGAGGCAATCAATCCGATATCCGCGGAGCCGTGGGTTCGGTCGGGGATAGTATTTCGTGTGTTCACGTTTAAGATGGAAGACAGGCGACCTCCGTATTGTGCTGGAAACCCGCCATTGATTGACTCTACTTCGGAGACGACATCGGGATTGAAAACCGAGAGGAATCCGAAAAGGTGCGAGGTGTTGTACACGGTGGCACCGTCGAGTAACACCAAGTTTTGATCGGCTGCTCCGCCGCGCACGAAAAGGTCGGAACTTCCCTCCACACCGCGGACGGTGCCTGGGAGTAGTTGAATGGTTTTGATGACGTCGGCTTCACCACCAAGAACAGGGATCGCACCAATGTCTTCACTGGTAATGGTATTTGTGGAAGAGCGCGTGGACTTGACGAGTTCCTCGTTTCGGAAACGGGTAGAATTTACAACCACCTCATCGAGTTGGCTCACTTCCTGGCGCATCCGGATATCGACCTTGATGTCTTTCGTGAGGCGCACGTCTTCACGCACGGTCGCGTATCCCACGTAAGTGACCACGACGGTGCGCGGTCCAGCCGTCAGTTGGATAGAGAAGTTTCCTTCATGATCGGTAATTGTGCTCGCAGAGTCGGGTAGAACCAGTATGTGAGCCGATGGAAGAAATGGTCCGCCTTGCTCGCGCACCGTACCCGACAGCCTTGCTTGCTGGGCAAGGGCGCCGATAGGAATACAAAACAAGATGAACCACCAACACCGCATCCTCGTCACCAAGTTTCACTTCAAGTTCCGGGCTGATCGGATGGCACGTCGCGAACAGTGAGCGCACCACTGGGGCACATCGCCACCTGCGACTTGATCTTTTCAAGTTCTGAGGCGTCCATATCAATCCATGGTTTACGTCGGGGGTTAAACACGCGTGGAAGTCCTTTTGCACAAATGCCCGAGTGTTGGCATAGGTGTGCCTTCCAAACGACAGCGGTAGATCCCTTGGTATACTCTTTTGTTAACTCTTCCATTTTGTCTAGCGGATTTGGGTGTATGTCACTCCGTATAAGGTACCACTCGAGTCTTGGAAATTCGACGGGTACCCGAACTTGTTGTACCAGTATGTGTACTTCTTGTTGCCGGACGTATCTGTAAAAACCGAGGGGTTATTCTTCGACAGCCAATACAATTCGTCAAGGGTCATGGTGAACAGGTATGCTCCTGTAAGGGAGAACACGCCCATCTCGGAGTCGTGTCCGATTTGTAGGTCACTCGTCGTTACCGTTTGTCCGGAAGAGGTTTGAGTGTTCACCAACCTAACCACGTTTCCGTTATCCCATGTCAATGCGGCGGAAACGACCGACGGACTTGCACCCGGGGTTTCGACCTCGACCAACGTGGGCCGATCATCGACATCATACGTCACGTGCCGCACCGATTGAAGGGTCCGCGTCGTAGTCGTGACCAAGAACGTACTGTCGACTGCCGGTTTTCCCGTTGGGTAATAAAAGTACGTCTTCAAAACCCGGCTTGCCGTGCTGTCGACGATGTAGACCAGCGCTTCGTTGAGGTAACGGAATTTTTTCGAGGACGTAACGACACCGTCGGAACCAGTGCTCACAAACGTAAACAACTGCTTATTGCCGTATGTGTAGGTGTTGACCACCTTGGTCTTGTGATTCACCAACCCGAAGACACCCAGGGGTGCATCGATAAACGGCTCGTTTTTACAAGCCACCAACGCCACCGCAGCCAGTACACAAATCAACGCTCGCATCCTCCAAAGTTAAGCATTGGCGCGGTGGTTCGTGGCATCGAAAAATTCTAGTGTCGACGGAAAACGCCGTTTTGCACAAATTCATCTTGCGTATGACGCTCCCGTGGGGCGGCCTCGCGCGCCTGCAGGTATTCCGGCAACGATTTCGAATCGCCCGGATAACCGACGGCAATAAAGACCCCTAAATCGAAGTCGTCAGGGATACCGAGGTGCTCGCGCGTTTTGGCGTGGTTGAAACCGGCCATTTGCCGCACTTGCAATCCCATCTCCACTGCTTGAATGGCTAGGAATGAGTTCGCACCACCTAGGTCGTACATCGCATGTGCATTCTGTGTTCCAAATTTTCTAAACTGCTTGCGCGCCACGCTGAAGATCAACGCAGCAGCATCCTTTGCCCATACTCTGTTCCCTTCGTTCAAGCAATCGAGATACTTTTCCCACAACTCTGTTTGGTCGCGTGTGACATATAGGTAAGCCCATGGTTGCTCATTAGAGCTCGATGGTGCCCATCTCGTTGCTTCAAAAAGAGAGTGTAACTGTCCATCCGTTACACCCTCGCTCGAAAAGCTTCTGATACTTTTCCGGTTTCGAATCAAATCAGAGACCGGATACTCTATCGTAGTTGTCATGTTATCTCTTATCAACTTTCTACCAATACACCCATTTTTCCCATCTGATAGTCACGCATGGCTTCAAGAATTTGAGTTGTGTTATTCATGACAAACGGTCCATGAGATACTACTTCTTCTTCTATCGGCTTTCCGCTCAAAAGCAGGATGCGTGTGTCCGCAAGTGCTCGCAACGAAAGCCCGTCGCCATCATTCTTAAAAAGAACCGCGTGTAGACCGTCTGCCAAACCATAACCGTCTACGTTCACTTGGCCATCCAACAGATAGATTAAAGCGTGATGGTTTGTCGGTAACTCCGTCGAGAACGTGGCGTCTTTCTTCAGTGTCAGGGTAGCCGCAGTAACTTCGGTGTGTGAGGGAATAGGACCCTTCAACCCTTGAAGATTTCCCGCGTACACCCTCAATAACACGCGACCCTCGTCAAAGGTTTTGGTCGGCACTTCGTCGGCCGATACTGGAAAATACTCGGGCTGGTCCATTTTGTGCGCCGCCGGTGTGTTGATCCACAACTGGATGATCTCTTGGCGACCACCCCGCTCGTGGATATCGTGGGGAGGTCGTTCGCTGTGGATCACTCCCATTCCGGCGTTCATCCATTGCGCACCACCCTCGTAAATCACGCTGTCGTTGCCCCGGCTGTCGCGGTGGTGTACACCTCCTTTGAAGATGAAGGTGACCGGCGAAAAGCCGCGGTGCGGATGGGGTCCTACTCCCGCGTGGTCCGGATCCAAATGCGTAGGCACTTTGATGTCTCCATGGTGAAGCAATAAAAACGGATCAAATTGATTCACGTTCATGGTTGGTAGCGGCTGACGGATGGGCATTCCGCCCATGTCAAACTGCTCGGCATATAATAAATGAGATACAGTCCTGTTTTTCATGTGTCGAATTGTTCAATCCTTTTTACTTCATAGGAACTTCCATCAGCAATACCTCTGAATCTTGGTTGGCGGTAAGGGAAAGTTTCGCTGCGTCCCATACACCTAACCCGTCGCGGCGATGCAACTCGTGCCCCGCCACAGAAAGAGAGCCATCCAACACGAACGCATACACGCCATGGTCGGGGTGGTGCAACGAGTAATCAATCGACTTCCCTTTTTCCAACTTGGCCAGGTGAAACCAAGCATCTTGGTTGATTTTCACGCCCGGCGCATCCGGCGCATCATCGGGTGAGACAATAGTCTGAAGTTGGTTGACGCGGTCTTCGCTCTTAAATGTTTTCTGGTCATACCGCGGTTGAATGTTTCGCTTGCGCGGAAAAACCCAGATCTGTAAAAAGTTGACCAGTCGATCACGGTTCTTGTTGTACTCTGAATGTTGTATGCCGGTTCCGGCACTCATTATTTGAACGTCGTTCTGCCGAATGACGCCCGTGTTACCCATGCTGTCGCGATGCTCTAAGTCACCCGACAGTGGGATGGAAATAATTTCCATGTTGTCGTGAGGGTGTGTTCCGAAACCCATCCCTCCCTGAACGATATCATCATTCAACACCCGCAACGCGCCAAAGTGCACCCTCGAAGTGTCGTAATAATGAGCGAAACTAAAAGTGTGGTGGCTGTCGAGCCAGCCATGGTTGGCGTGCCCGCGTGTGTCGGATTTGTGCAGTACGGTATTCATGATCGGAAATTTAAGGGCGTCCTGCCCCTTTTTGCCTCTCCTACAGGGCGATTTTACCTACTCAACGGGGTGACCCAAACAAAAGTTCATACAATTGTTGTATACACAACAAATTCAGTGAAAAAGGCGCTTTTCTATAGAATTCCGTCGTTTTTCAGTTTTCAAGCATGACGAAAGCGCCCCAGTAGTAGGGTTGGGGGTATTTGCGCTTCAATTCAACCTGTGCCGCCTTTAGCGCTTGTGGTTTGGTCATCCCGGACATCCAGTTGGAGTAAAAGGAACTCATCAACTGCTTGGTAGCGGCATCATCAACTTTCCAAAGACTCATGACAATGGTTTGAGCGCCCGCCGTTTGAAACGCGCGCTGGAGTCCGTACACACCTTCGCCATTTTGTACCTCGCCTTTGGCGGTTTCGCAGGCGCTTAACACCACGAGGTCGGTGTTGTCCAAATCTAGGTTCGATGCTTCATAAGCGGTGAGGATACCGTTCTCTTCATCCACGCGGGCACGGTCTTGAATGAAGTTGGCGGCTCCTGCCAGCAACAAACCGGCGCGAAGCATTGGGTTCTCACCTTCGGCGAGTACCGAACCTTGCTCGTCCATGAAGTAACCGTGGGTGGCAATGTGCAGCACGCGTGGATGTTGAACTTGTTTGATCTGTCGCTCGCTCGCCAGCTCGCTGCTATAAATCGTTGTCTTCATCTTGTGTTCTTCCAGGATGTTGCCGACCGTTTCAATTTCCTGTTGCGTGCCGAACAGTGGACTTATGCCGGTTCGGTCAACTTCCATGGCCGACGCATCGAAATCGCGCGTGGTGGCGGGTGTGGGATTCAGCTTGTTCTTGCCCAGGAAATAGGTTGGAAAGCCAAACAGGGCTGCTGACGACAGGCTGATTCGTTTCAACTTCCGAGATTTGATCGCCAAAAGGTCCTTCGTATTCGATAAAATGGTGAGGTTCTTTTCATCTACGAGAAAGTTTCCATCGCGATTGAGCAAGTGTTCAGATTAATCTGGTTGTATGCGCCATCTAGCGACAGGTACACGCGCGATTTATTACCCACAGCGCCCGCGATTGGCTCCCAAAATTGCTGATAGGAAATAGTGTCTGTGGTCTTGGTGGTGATGCAATTGCGGTAATACTTCAAGTACCGGCCCTCCAATAGTTTTCCGTTTCGCATGACCACGAGCTTGGGGTATTGTTTCGTTTCGGCGGTGACCACCAACGCCGCATAAAGTACGGTATCGCGTGAATAGAGGTCGTAATGGCGGAAGCGGATGATTTCTACCGCGGCCTCGTCGGGGGCCAAAGATGCTTGTACATTTTTCCAGGTAACCGTTTCGCCGCCTTTATCAGCACTCAAGTCTTCGGCTGTAATATTCATTTCCTTCTCTAAGGCCTTGGCCGACTCCTCGATGGCTTCGATCTCTTTCCTTTGCACGGCATCCTGTGTTCCGGCTGAATAGAGTTGTGCGAGTTGTTCTTTCTTTCGCGTCCATCGATAGTACATATTTACCATCGACGTATCTCGGCTCGAGAGTATGCGCTTCCGAATTTTATTCGACGCGGAAAGCAGCGCCGCCTTGGTTGCCAATTGAATGTTGTACATATCCGCGGAGATTGCGGGATTCTTCGCCGATCGTTCGACAGCAAAAGATTGGAACACCCGGAAATAGCCGCTGATGCTTTTCCAAAACTGAGCTTTTTCCTCGTCGCTCATGAAGTAAAAATTGTTCCTGGAAAAATCGAGTACCGATTTAGTAAGCTCCATCCACGTTGCCTCCGCTTTGTCCATCCGGCCGGTCGCGCGATAGTAGGCAGCCAGCGTCGATTGGTACGCGGCACTGATCGATTGCGATGGATAAATCTTAGCCTCTTTTCGAATACGGGCGCATTCCTCCAAGTGTTTGCCGGCTTCGTCATACTTTCCGAGCACAAGTTTGATCCGACCTAGGTTGGCATGGTAGGTAGCGAGTGATGCCTGTTCCACTTCTGTAAGCTTCTTCTTACGAAGCAACGCATCAACACAAAACTTGAACTCCGTGGCAGCCTTGTCGAAGCGTTCTTCGTCATCATAAATAATGCCCAGCGTGTTGTGCAAGCTCAATACGAGCCAATGGTCCTGACCCGTTTCACCCTCCAGTATTTCTAACAAGACCAATCCTTCGGCCAATGCTTCCACGTTCCTGCCTTGGCGGGTGTAGATGAACACGAGGCCTTCCCGCACCGACGCGTAGTAGTACCGCTTTCCATAACGATGCTCGATGATGGCGGTCATCGTTTTCACGAGCTTCTCTGAATCGCGGTAACGACCAACCTTATTATAGAAACGAGCTAGGTCTTGACCCGCGGTTACATAGGTCGTGATGTTATCTACCGTATCCGCTTGTGCGAGGCGATAGGCTTCAAGGAACAGTTCCTCAGCTTCCTTGTTCTTTTCTTGTTCCGCCAAGACGTCGGCCACATCCACTAAGTAGGAAGACAGGACGGAAGACTGCGCATATCCTGAAGACCTCATATTTGCGAGAGCCTCGCGCAACATTACCTCTGCTTCGTCAATCCTGTTTCTGCGATCGTAGAAACTTCCTAGCCGCGACAAATGCGTCGCCGTCGTCGGGCTTTCTGGTCCATTTATCTTGCGCGAGACGTCCAACGCCGACAACAGGTATTCCTCCGCCTTCGCATAGTTGTGTAGACTTGCGTAAGCCTCTGCCACTAAGTACACGAGATCCAAGTACGAGTCATTCTCGGTGCCGAGCGATTCGGTAATGGTTGCTAATAGGGCATCGCCCAATTCAATCACGCGCTTGTACTCCGTTAGGCTTGCCCACACTTTGATCACATTACGCTGCGCACCAAAATATTCAGGACTCTGGTCACCGAATTTTTCTTTAAGACCTTGCGCAGCCTCCGTGAAACTTTTCAAAGATTCAGTATATCGATTCGCACGCTCATAAATAGACCCGAGCGATGATTGGCGGTAGTAATACGTATCGGAGTCCGTGCCGAATGTCTCTCCCGCCAGCGTAGCCGCCTGTGTAGAAATGGAAATCGCCTTATCGTGTTGGTCTAGATAGGAGTAACACCTAGCCAGATAACCGAGTGAGTTAATGTGGTTGAGGGGTAACACTCGACGGTGACCCTCGTGGTACGCGATTGCCTTCTCGAAGTCGGGAATCGCTTCTTGGTAACGCCACATGAAATAGTTGGCCTCGCCCACGTTTTGATGCGCTTTTGCCACCACTGGTCCGTCGTCAGAAGCGCTCGCCAAATCAATCACCTTTTTCAACAGCGGAATGGCTTTATCGTAACGTTCCAACGTCGAATAGAAGCTCGCAAGGCTTCGGAGCGACGTGTAGTAGTCGCTGTCGGTTTCGCGTTCGATCTTACCTCGAATCTCCATCGACTTGAGGAAATAGCCCTCCGCTTCGTTACCACGCCGCCGATCAAAAGAAATAAGGGCGAACGCCATACTCTGAAGCGATGCGGCTTGTCGAAGTGTATTGGCCTTCCCTCCATTGATGAAAGCGACTTCCGATTTCTTGAACCAATCGAACGCCTCCCGGTAGTTATTGTTATCGTAACGTTGGTTTCCAAGTGCCAACAAGAGTTCTGCATGAGCAGCCGAGGCCACCACCACATTCACGGCTCGTTCCATTTGTTCCGTTACTTCGGCGTTGATCTCGATGGTAGCAGAGTCGGCGAGTTGGCCGGGTTGTGTAATGTAAAAGAGATCTACCAACTGTTGCGCATATTGGGGGCGATCGGCCAACTTGTTCTGTTGCGCAAACCAAATTGCGTCTCGATAATAGGGAATCGCTTCTTGAGGGCGGTCTAAATTGTTATAAAAAATGGTCGCGATCCGAGAATTGCAATCGTACACGAACGGATTGTCCTCCTGTCCCGCGGCCTTGATGTCGGCAAGAAGTTCGTCGAACATCTTGTATGACTTTTCGTAATCATTCACACGATCGTAAAGAAATTCAGCGACTTCGTGTCGCAGATACCAACCAGCGCTCGAGTCGGGACCAAATTGTGCTTCCGCTTTCTTCAGCTCTTCTTCAAAGATTGCGATCGCTTCTTGCTGACGACCGACATCGTTCAAGCAGTACACCTTATTGTTGACACTGCTCCAGTAGGATTCACCGAGACCATTTCCCCGCGATAACTCAATTGCTATGTCGAAATACTTGAGCGCTTCATCCGTCTGATCCAGTCCGTGGAGGGCTGTTGCCACATTGTGCACGGAAGTTTTATAGTTGCCTGATGTCTTACCTTCATAACGCTCCACCGCCTTCATGTATTTCTTGTCCCAAATCAGCGCGTTTTTGTAGTCGCCCATGGCAGAATACACGCGTGAGCGGACGTGAATGGGCAAAATGCGGTCGGCTGCTTTCTTGTTATCGCGTTTGGTGACGCGATCCATCCAATCCGTGGCGGCCAAGGCACCTGAAAAGTCCTTGATATTAATCAAGTGATCAATGCTATCCTTGATGTTGTCGGCTGTCTCCTGAAAGCCGTTGATGTAGTATTCGCGGGAAGTAGGTTTACCCTTGGTGTCGTAGTAAGTCAATACGCCATGGCGTTTTCCCTTTACCAACCATAGTTCCTCGATGATCGCACGCGTAGCCGAATCGTAGACAACCCATTTCCCATCGAAAAGACCATCGACGAAATTTCCTTCTTGTTCCACGTTGCCATCCTCGAAGAAGAACTTCGCGAGTCCAATCATTTGGTCATCCTTGCGCGTTCCCTCGACCTTCTTCTTACCGTTCGGGAAATATGTAACGGTTCTTCCATTCTCCTTACCGTCGACGTAGGTCGACTCGCCAGATGGCGTACCGTCTTCGAAATACCACCGCCAGGTTCGGTCGCGGGCATCATTGCGATAAAATCCTTCGCCGCTTAGCTTCCCATTTTCATGATAGCTCAGGTAGACACTATCCATCCGTCCATCTTTATAGAAAAGATGTTCACTCAGAGCACCGCTCTCATAGTACGTCTTGGACTCACCATGGCGTTGACCCGCCCGGTAATAACCCACTGTCTTAATGCCCCCAGCATCGTTGTAGAATTTACAAAGTCCGTCTAACTCTCCGTTGAGGTACGAGCTCTCCTGCGCCATCAAACCTTGTTCTGAATACTTTTTCCAAGACCCGGTCCGGTTTCCATGAATGTTCTGCCCCTCTTCCTCGATTTGTCCGTTTCGGAACCAAGAAACATACTTACCACTCATCGAATCCTGCTTGTACTCAATCCGAGCTCTTGGTTTCCCATCGTCGTACCAAACATCCCAGGGTCCTTCGTATAAGTTATCCACCAAAATTCCTCGCTCACTCAATTGACCATTCTCGTAGAAATACTCCCAAGTTCCTTGGAACTCGCCGTGTTTCACCATTCCTTTCGACTTCACTTGCCCGTTGGGGTGATAAAACGCCCATGGCCCTTCGCGCAAATCTTTAGCGTACAATCCTTTCGACTTGACCTTTCCATTTTCGTGATACGACACCGACGGGCCGTGGAGCATGCCCTTCTTATAGTTGTCCTTCTCTTTCAGTGAACCATCGGCATAATAGACTTCGTGTGCGCCTTCGAGCGTGTCCAAACGATAGGTGTTGAAAAATGACTTGACACCTGCGTCGGTATAGTTCGTCCACACACCGTCGAATCGGTCGTTCTTGTAGTTTCCCTCGCTCGACACGCGCCCGTTGGGATGGTAAAACTTGGCGTCTCCAGTCTTACGTCCTTTGATGAAGGTGACTTGGATCTCAAGAGCCCCGTTGGCGTGGTAGTATTTCCAAATCCCCTCCTGCTCGTCGTCCTTGTGCTGGCCTTCTGCCTTCAGTTTTCCGTCGGGATAATACTCCCAACAGGGGCCCTCGCGCTTCCCGTTCGCATACACTTGTCGATACTTCAGCTGTCCATTTTCATGGTAATGATTGGATTCGCCATCGAACACGTATGGGTCGATGCTTAAGGCATATCCATCCCAATACTTAAGTCCCGCCTTCGTAAAATCACGAATCTTTCCCGTGGGCACCCCTTCTGTAAATCGGATCAACCGATAAAAAGCCGCCGAGTCCGGGTCGTTCACCAAGAAGAAATTGCTGTCGTATAAGATGGTCCAATGGCCCGTGCGCTTGCCTTGCTCATCCAACAAGTTGGGCGACGCCGGGAACTGCGCCCAAGCAGACACTGACATTAATAATAATACAAACCCCAAGACGGGGCTCCGGCGGTTAGGTCTCATTTCAGGCCACTATAGCTGATTCTAAAATTCGGCATACGGCCCATCCCGACCAATACCCGCGTCTAGTTAATGTGGTATCCGTGCTGGTACGTAGTCATTAATTCTACAATTATGAAACATATTGCTAACTTTCACGTTTGTAGAACTAATCTTCCCCCTTATACATGAAAGGAACTTATCTAGGCGAGTTGGAGGAATTGGTGTTGCTCACGGTCGGCATCCTTCATCCCAGCGCGTACGGTGTAGCGGTCATGGACGAAATAGCCAGTCGGGCGAACCGGGAGTTGAACATTAGTGCGGTACATGCTGTGTTGACGCGGCTTGAGGAAAAAGGATTTGTGAAGTCGGCGATGGGCGAGCCGTCGCAGGAGCGTGGTGGCCGTCGCAAACGAATTTTCACCTTGACGGCTGCGGGAACGCGGGCGTTGGAGGAAGTGAACGAAATGCGGACGCAACTCTTCAACCAGATTCCGAAGATCGCGCTGCAGTTCCGTACGATTTAATTCATCATGAATCGAACCCACCCGCAATTTCGCCCGCCGCAATGGGCAGCCCGCTTTTTACAGTGGTATTGTCGTCCCGAGTTACTGGAAGAAATCGAGGGTGATGTGCATGAATTATTCGAGCGCACGGCTCGGCAGTCGCCACGACGGGCCCGTGTGTTATTTGTTTGGAACGTGCTCCGGTTCTTCCGTTGGAAAAATATACGCCGTTCATCTAAGGCACATCGATACTCCCTTAACACTTCTGCTATGATTCGAAACTATTTGCTCACGGGCCTGCGCAACATGATTCGCAACTTTGCAACTTCCATGATCAACGTGGTTGGGCTGTCGGTAGCGCTGGCGTGTGCGGTGTTAATATACATCTTGCTCGACTCCTATTACAACCTAGATGCGATGCATGAGAAGCGAGACCGGATCTATCTCATCGCTAATCACGTGAAAGACGGCGACAACACACGGCATTGGGCGAACTCGCCAGCGTTATCGGCAGATTTCCTCAATCGAAACTCGGCTGTCGAACAGACAGTGCAAGTGGAACGTGGTCGTGCAGCCGTGCGAATGGGTGACAAGGTCTTTCAAGAATCGCTTTGGTTCACAGATCCCGCCTTCATGGACGTGTTTAGTTTTCGAATCATCGAAGGTGACCGATCTGCATTGAAAGATCCGAACCAAGTGATCGTGATCGAAGACGTCGCTATCAAGTATTTTGGCGATTCGGACCCTATCGGCAAAACCTTGTCATTCAAGTTTAGCGACACCGAAAAGTATGAGTTCGTCGTCGGAGCTGTTGCAGAGAACATTCCTGCCAACTCGAGTATGTATTTCAACATCCTAGTGCCCCAGGAAAAAAGGAAAACGATGCCATCCTACCGTGAGCCTAGTTGGGATGCCTTCGATAATGTCACTTTTGTTCTGCTAAAAGCGAGTACGACCACCGAGCAATTAAAGCCCAGCCTCGAGTCTATCCGAATAGACCAGTCTAAGTCGAATACAACCTTCCCCATTCAAAAGATTGAGACTATCCCTATGATCGATTTTCCTGAACGGACGCAAGATGTCAATGGAATGCTCTCATGGGGAAACTCGCCAGCGGCCATGGTGGCGTTCGTGGTGATCGGCACGTTCTTGGTCTTACTCGCCGCGTTCAACTATATGAATGTGGCTGTCGCATCGGTATCCACGCGCTTGCGAGAGATTGGCATCCGGAAAGTGATTGGAGGCGGGAAGGGGCAGTTGATTCAGCAATTCTTGATCGAAAACCTCTTGGTATGCTTCCTCGCATTAACGGTGGGGACAGCCTTGGCTTACTTCGTTTTGGTACCTGGGTTTGACTCCTTGTATCCGGTAAAGATTCGGTTCGAGATATCATCACTTGCCAGTGGTGTACTCTTCTTCGGCGGCCTATTGTTGGGTGTAGCCATCATCTCCGGTTCATATCCAGCGTTTTATGTGGCATCTTTCAACCCGGTCTCCATTTTGAAAGGCAAGGAAAAGTTCGGGAACAAAAGTCTCTTGAGTAAAGTGTTACTCACAGCTCAGTTTACCCTTTCCGTCACCACGATCATTTGCTGTCTCGTATTCGTATGGGCAGGCTATTACTTTGAGAAAATGGATTGGGGGTATGACCATGAGCAAACAATTGGAGTTCCTATTCTTAACGCATCGCAATACAAACAACTTCGAGATAAGGCATCGCAAAGCAAAGACGTATTGTTGATTTCGGGAAGTCAAAGTCAGATTGGCAAGAACAATGAAACGGCCAAAGTTCGAAGCAATGGCGTAGATCATAATGTCGATCATTTCCCGGTAGGTTTTGGTTACCTCGAGGCCAACAATCTCAGGTTGGTGGCTGGTCGTATGTTCGACGAAACGATTGAGTCGGACAAGAGAGAGGCTGTGGTGGTGAATGAGTCATTTGTCCGGCTCATGGGTTGGGACGATGCGATTGGTCAGCAAGTGGAACACAACGGCCAACCTTCATTCGTGATTGGCGTGGTGAGCGATTTCCATTACTACGACTTCTTCAACCGTGTGAATCCGGTCATGTTCACAATTGTGCCTCCCGAAAAATTCAACTACTTCGTAGTGAAGGCTGCACCGGGCAAGGCGAACGTGGTGTTTGGTGAGCTGCAAGACATGTGGCGTGAGGTGGCACCCGACGATCCATGGCGTGGTTTCCTTCAAGACGACGTGTTCCAAGGTTTCTTCACCAGCAATCGGGCCAACAATACTGTTGGGTTTTTCATCAGCGGTATCGCGCTGCTGCTCGCGTGCATGGGCTTATATGGACTCGTTTCTTACAACCTCACCCGCCGCCTTAAGGAGTTCAGTGTGCGAAAAGTTTTTGGTGCAACCATCGCTCAAATTTTTTCTTTAATGAATAGGGATTACTCGTTGCTTCTGTTCGTGGCTTTCGTCTTGGGCGTTCCCCTGGGATCGTACCTCATGAACCTTATGATCACGGCGGCGTATCCCGATCCCATCCCTGTCGATTATACACCGTATGCAATTACTGTGACCATGATGGCCCTAACCGTGGGTCTTACGGTATCAACACAATTACGTCGGGTAGCGAAAGAAAGTCCGGCGATTACGTTGAGGAACGAATAGGTCAAAGATCTTTTCCTTGGCTTTCGCGGATCATTTGACCATAGGTCATACCGCGGGCCATGGCCATTACACACATCGTCAATCGCTTCGCCTTGGTGTGTGCTGTTTTCGCTTGGTCGATCCAGTTGCTATAGTAACGCTGGTGTGAAGGTGGCAGTGACTTAAAACGTTCGTACGCCAACGGTTCATCTTGCAAGCACGCAATCAGGTCGGCCGAGAGTTTCAGGGGAGCTTTGTCGAGTTCCAGTTCCACGACCACCGAATCGCCCACGCGCTTGCCAATCGCCTTTCGAACTTTTGCGTCAAGTGTGAGTAGAAACCTTCCCTCGGTCATTGGGATCAAGGCCTTCTTTTTTAGCTCGAACGCGTCCACCTTACCTTTCACGCGGTACGATGTCCGAACGCCGGGATTGAGCTTAGTGGCATGGGCCTTGGACACGATGACATAGGACCACCCCAGTTTTTCAGCCGAGTTGCTAGAAATCTCGATCGTTCCCTTGAACTTAATCATGGTCCCAAATTAAAAAAGAAAACAGGAGGCACTAGTGCGCGCAAACGAAATGAGGTGTGAGAAAATTGTCTTGCCGCACCTCATTTAATCTCGCGAACCCATAAGTTTTTGGGGTTACTCGCCGTGTTAATCAGCACGATTGTTGCCGTATCTTGTGTTAGAAACCCCTCTCCCATGTCATCATCCTCACGAACCACACGTGACGCCTTCGCTCGGCTCAACGAATCGAAGGACATGCAACAAGTAATTGATTCAATCCGTCGTAAGACTGTTGAAGCGGCAAAAAGCGACCGACTTCCCGTTGAGTTATCCACGACTGAAATTGGCACCACCAACCGGCGCCAATTTTTATTAGAGCAAACCCAAAAGGTGTACCCTTCGCTTTTCGGTTCCAGTTCATTGCCGGATTGGAATTCGCTCGAAGGAAACATCGAAAACTTTGTGGGCTTTTCTACCATACCGACGGGTGTGATTGGTCCTGTCCGCGTAATTGGTTCTGCTGCCCACGGCGATTTCTTCGTGCCCATGGCGACGACAGAAGGCGCCCTCGTTGCATCATACCATCGAGGCGCGAAAGCCTGTTACTTGGCGGGCGGCGCTACTTCCATCTGCCTAGTGGAATGCATGCAGCGAAGTCCCGTATTCAAATTCGAAAACCTCACCTTCTTGGGGGAATTCTTGTTGTGGGTGTTGCAACACGCCGAATCGTTCCAGGACATCGTTGGCAACACAAGCCGTCATGCGCGTTTACAAGATTTGAAGAGCAACATCGAAGGAAATCACCTCATTCTCACTTTTGAATTCCATACCGGCGACGCGTCTGGGCAAAACATGGTGACGCTTTGTACCAACGCGATATGTCAATTTATCCTCGAACATTGCCCGATTAAACCCGCATTCTGGTTCATCGAAGGAAATTATTCCGGCGACAAAAAAGCCACCGCACTGGCCTTCACTTCCGTGCGGGGGAAGAAAGTAACCTCTGAAATTGAAATACCTGAGAAAATCGTGACAGAAGTCTTGAAGTCAACTCCGAGACTTATGACCGAGTATTGGCGTTCGTCCACCATTGGAATTATCCAAAGTGGGGCGATGGGTGCACAGGGTCACTTTGCGAACGGACTTACCGCGCTGTTCCTCGCGACGGGTCAAGATGTGGCATGCGTGTCGGAAGCCGCGATGGGAATAACGCGAATGGAAACAACCGGCAATGGTTCTTTATATGCGTGCATTACGATGCCCAACCTTATCGTTGGAACGGTGGGAGGAGGCACAGGCTTGCCCACACAACGCGAATGCCTTGAAATGATGGATTGCTTTGGACCTGGCAAGGCCCGGCGACTTGCCGAGATCTGTGGCGCGGTTATCCTGGCGGGTGAACTCTCGATTGCAGCTGCGCTCGCGTCGGGCCACTTTTCTGCGGCACATCAAAAGTTGGGGCGTAAAGGAACAAAATGACAACCATGCAAAAGGAAAAGATCCTGAACGTCCCGAACGCCTTGTCGGTGTATCGAATATTGGGGCTGCCATTCATCATCTGGTCGATTGCAGAAGGCAACAAGAGCTTGTACATCACGCTGCTGTCCATCAACTTAATCACTGACATACTGGATGGCCTGATTGCGCGTACATTCCATCTCGAAACTGAATTAGGTGCCCGACTAGATTCATTCGCCGATATCGGCACTTACGTGATGGCCTTCTCTGGAATGATCGTATTGGAAAAGTCATTTGTCTCCGAACACGCCACGGTCTTTCTCTTCATCATAGGCATGTACGCCTTGCCGCAGATCATTTCATTAATCCGGTTTCGACGGCCAACAAGTTTTCATTTGTATTCGAGTAAGACCCTCGGCTACATTCAAGGGATATTCATCTTCACCTACTTTGTGTTTGGTTACAGTGCATGGTATTTTTATTTCATGGCCATCGCTAGCTACTTGGTCTACAGCGAAGCATTGATCATCGTCCTCTTGATCCCGAAGCTTCGATCGAACGTGAAAGGGATTTACTTCATGCTGAAAGAATATAAAAAGATCGCTTGATGGGTTTGGAGGGGTTTATTATCGTATCCATTTTCTTTGTCGTGGGAGGGCTCGCCACTTCGTGGGTTAACCGGCGCCAAGGGGGAAACGGTGCGCGGCAGCGCTGGATTAAATATTGGGTCTACGTTGTCATCGTGTTTGGCATGATGGCCCTCATTCGTGGCGGCTGGATCTGGTGGGTGGCGCTTGTGTTAACCACCATCGCCTTCTATGAGATCGTCACTGTTGCGATCCAATCGAAGAAGCGGTTGGCCTCCATGATCGGGCCGGTGATCGCATTTACATTGATTGCCTTTTTGTTTTTGCTTTTCGCTTCTGGCCAGCCGGCATCTACCCTTATGTTCGTGTATGTGATTGTTCTCACATTCGACGGATTCTCGCAGCTGTCAGGTCAGCTTTTCGGTAAGACGAAGCTGGTGGCGAAGGTAAGCCCAGGGAAAACAGTGGAGGGTCTATTGGGTGGATTGGCAATGGCGATCGTTGCCGGATGGCTAATGCGGTTCGAAGTGCCCGGTTTAAATGTTTGGTGGATGTCTACGATCGTAGCAGCCGGAGCGTTAGCGGGCGACCTACTCGCGTCGGCCTACAAGCGCTGGTGTGGCGTAAAAGACTTTAGCGATCTGATTCCCGGCCATGGTGGCGTACTCGATCGTTTCGACAGTTTCTTTGGTGCGTCTGTCGTTTGGCAACACGTGACATGGATATAAACAATTTCAGAAACGCGCTCATACTAGGAAGTGCTTTCCTCGTGTTGTTCGCGATCGCCGAACTAATGTATCATAAACTTGGCGTGAGGGCAGAGTACACCCGCAAGTTTGTTCACATCCTCACTGGATTCCTCACGTTACTCTTTCCGATTTTCTTTAACCACCACGCGTGGGTGCTGTTGTTGTGCACCGGGTTTGCGGTTATTCTAGTCGTCAGCTTAAAGATGAGATTGATCCCTTCGATCAACGCTATTGATCGCGAGTCGGTTGGAAGCATCGCCTACCCAGTTGCCGTCTACGCGTGTTTTCTATTCTTCGAATACCACGACCGTGATCTTTTATTCTTTTATGTCCCCATTCTGATGCTTGCGATCTGCGACCCAATGGCCGCGCTGTTTGGTAAACGTTGGCCTTTGGGTCGGTACCGGATTGGGCCTGGGTACAAGACTGCGATGGGGACGGGCATGTTTGTCATTAGCGCGGTTGGCGTCAACGTCGTTCTTTTGACGCGCCTCTCCGCGCCGAGCTTCACTCACTTGTGGGCATTGGTGGGTTTGATAGCTATTGCTTGTGCTTTTGCGGAAGCTTTAAGTCCGAAAGGTTGGGATAATGTGACAATCCCCGCCGCCGCTTTGGTGGTGTTGGAATTGTGGTCGGCCTAGCTCGATGTAAGTAAGGATGGAAACTGCACTGTGTCCCATCCACCACCAACCATCCACCACCCACCAACATCTCTCCTCCCTACCGCGACCGAAAAAAAAGGCTGCATCCGAAGACGCAGCCTTAAACGTTACAGAAAAGAAAGCCAACTAACTCATTTCTTTCCGTTGCCATTCAATACGGCGACGGGTTCTCCTACGGGTTTTACAGTTTTGATGATACGAGCGGCTACCTTGTATGGATCGGCAGCAGAGTTCGGGCGACGGTCTTCCAGCCAACCTTTCCAACCGCGTTCAACGGTTGCGATAGGTATGCGGATAGATGCGCCGCGATCGGACACACCGTACGAAAACTTGTCGATCGACTGTGTTTCGTGTTTACCGGTGAGACGCAAGTGATTGTCGGCGCCGTATACGGCGATGTGTTCTTTCACGACCGGCGCAAATGCTTGGCATACTTGTTCGTAGATTTCCTTCGATCCACACTCGCGCAGCAGTGAGTTGGAGAAGTTTGCGTGCATGCCTGATCCATTCCAATCTGTCGCGCCAAGCGGCTTGCAATGCCAGTTGATGGAGATCCCATACTTTTCGGCCGTTCGTTCAAGGAGGTAGCGTGCTACCCACACTTGATCGCCGGCTTCTTTGGCGCCCTTGGCGAAGATCTGGAATTCCCACTGACCCGTTGCCACTTCGGAGTTAATGCCCTCAACATTAATCCCAGCAGCCAGGCAAAGGTCTAAGTGTTCCTCCACGATCTCCCGTCCAAAGGCATTTTTTGCGCCCACCGAGCAATAGTAAGGTCCTTGGGGGGCTGGATATCCGTTCTCTGGGAATCCGAGCGGCTTGTCTGCCGATGGGTTCCAGAGAAAATATTCTTGTTCGAAGCCAAACCAGAAGTCGCGGTCATCATCTTCGATGGTCGCGCGTCCATTGGATACGTGGGCTGTTCCATCGGGGTTGAGAACCTCGCACATCACGAGGAAAGCATCCTTCCGACCTGGGTCGGGGAACAAAGCCACGGGTTTTAGCAAGCAGTCTGAAGAGCGACCGGTAGCTTGTTCGGTCGAACTACCATCGAACGACCATCCTGGACAATCGTCCAAAGTGCCGTCGAAGTCCTTTACGATCTTAGTTTTACTACGGAGGCTTTGAGTCGGTTGATAGCCATCCAACCAGATGTACTCGAGTTTAGTCTTTGACATACTAAAGTAACGTTGATGTTGAATTAGAATTTGTAGATCGCAGCGACACCCAGCGTGGTTTGGCTGTTTTTGGTGAAGTTGCCATTCGAGTCCATGAACTGTTGTGCTTGTTCGTTCAAGGCGCCGTCCAACTTTTTGAACACGTCCATGCGGAGTTCAGGCTTCAACATTAAATTTCCTTCTGCCAAGTTGAATGTTCCCGTCAGGGTAAACGTGTTGGCAGAAGTTCCCATGGCTTGGCCCGTGTAATCTACGGCGCGCAAACCGCGTGCACCTGAATCGTTATTGAAGTGTTCCGCGCGGAGACCGATGCTGAACAGGTCGGACGTGTTGTACACGAAGTACAAGTTGGCGCCCCACCACTTTTTAGTTGCGTCGACGTCGCCATCGGCCGGAACGAAGGTTCCAGGCGAACCAAGCGTACCGTGTTGTGTTCCGAGCATGAACCAGTATGCGATATAGAATTTGTCGGAGAATGTATATGCACCGTTCAAGTCGTACACGGTAAAGTTTCCTTTCGGAGTCTTTCCAGTGGCATCCGCGTTGGCTTCGTTTGTGTTGATGTAGTTGATGTACATCGTCAAGCCTTCCACAGGGGCGAGAGCCAACTGACCGATCAGACCTTTTTTGCGGTTGTTATCATGCACATAGTCGAAGCCATTCACGACACCGAGCATCAGCGAAACTTTGTCGCTGAACGCATAGGTGCCCTTAAGGCCTGTGTGATAGAAAGGGATCCCGCTATTGAAAGTGTGGTTGATGGAGTAGAAGTAGTTGAGCGAAGCTTCAATCAACTCGTACCCGATGTGGGTACCAAATTGCCCCATGGTGAACGAGAGTTTGTCGGTGGCATTGTACTTCCAGTACGCTTGCTTGATGATGACCGACGACCACGTGTCGTTACCAATCGCATAACCATAGGCAGGTGCAAAGTTGGGCACGTTACCGTAGTTACCATATTGAGCGCTGGGACCGTAGGCGAGGTCGGCAATCATCTCCGACTTCTTGTTCGTGTACTTGAATACGGTTTGCACCATACCCAATTGGAATTGGTCGACACGACGGTCAAATCCTCGGCCTACGCCGGAGATACCCATGTTGTCGCGTGAGGCAGGCTTGTTAAAGTTGGTGAAATAGTAGCTATCGAGATAGCCGTTCACCGACAGTTTGCCGCCTTCCTCTTCTTCTTTCTCCTTCTTTACTTCCTCTTCCTTTTTCTCCTCCGCCTTTTGGGCTTCGAGTTTCTCACCGGCTGTTACTATTTTTTCATCCGACTCCTTACCGACAGGTAGGCGTCTGTTGTTGAGCGATGCGGTGAGGTTGTCTTGCGCAAGTGCAGGGACCACTGCAAGAAAGGCAACGACGACTCCGAGGTATATGACAAATCGTTGTGCGATATTTTTCATAATTTTGAATGTGTTTTAGTAACAATAAGCTAGAGTTGCCCGGGTGGGAGGACCATTCCCCCCGGGCGCTTTAGTGATCTGTTGCGAGATGCTTATTAAGCAGTCTTCACATCGTACATCGGGATATTCTCACCGTGTTGGCTCATATCCTGACCGACAGCCTTGTCTTCCGCGCTGATACTCATCGGCGAAATCAAATCCGTCACTTTCAAGATCACGAACGAACCCACGAGGATGAATGCGATGGCAATGGCAAGCGCAATCAAGTGAATTGTGATAAGGCCAAATCCGCCGCCCACGAGCAAGCCGTTGCCGGTCGTGTTAGCTGCGTTCACCGCTTGGTGAGCAAACAAGCCCGTCATCACCATACCTACTGCACCACCTACACCGTGGCAAGGGAATACGTCCAAAGTATCTTCCAAAGAAGTCTTTGATTTCCAGTGTACCACCACGTTGCTGATCATTGAAGCAAAGGTTCCGATGAAAAGGCTGGCAGGGATTGCCACAAAACCTGCGGCAGGCGTGATGGCCACGAGACCCACCACAGCACCGATACAGAATCCGAGAGCAGAAGGTTTTTTTCCGCGAACCGCGTCCATCAATACCCAGCAGAGACCTGCAGCAGCAGAGGCAGTGTTTGTTGTTGCAAACGCTGAAGCGGCCAACGGCCCAGCGCCAAGCGCACTACCGGCGTTGAAACCAAACCAACCGAACCACAGCAAACCCGTACCTAGAAGCACGAAAGGAATGTTGGCAGGAGCAATGGCTGATTTCTTTTCTGTCTTATCGCGGAGATAGATGGCTGCCGCCAAGGCCGCGAAGCCTGCCGACATGTGTACAACAGTACCACCAGCGAAGTCGAGAACACCGAGTCCGAAGAGGAACCCGTTGGGGTGCCAAGTCATGTGGGCCAACGGCGCGTAGATGAAGAGAGAGAACAATACTAAGAAGAGGATGTAAGACTTAAAGCGAATGCGCTCAGCGAATGTGCCAGTAATGAGGGCAGGGGTGATGATCGCAAACTTCAATTGGAAGAAGGCGAACAAGACCAACGGGATGGTAGGTGCCAACGACCAAGGCTTACCATCTAGCACGTTCTGGAACATGAAGAACGTACGAGGGTCGCCGATAAAACCACCGATTGAGTCACCAAAGGCGAGGCTGAATCCAACCACGATCCAAACGACCGAAATCACGCCCATCGCGATAAAGCTTTGGAGCATGGTCGAGATGATGTTCTTGGTGTCGATCATACCACCATAGAAGTAGGCAAGACCGGGTGTCATGAGGAGCACCAATGCGGTGGCCGCCAACATCCAAGCTACGTCGCCTGCTACAATTCCTTCGGTGACGATCGTTGTCGGGATCGAAGGCTTGAACAGCGCGAGCACGCTGACCGCGACCAACACAATCAACAAAATCAATGATTTTTTCATACGCTGAGGGTTAAGGTTTGTGTTTAGTTTTTTCGTTTTGACTTAACAAAGATTTAAAACACGAACCTAAAATTGACCCCATTTTGAAAAAAAATCACCGCAACGGATTACGAAGGGCCTTTTTTTGAGCCTATTTCAAAAATTTCTTAGGCTTTTTGAGAAAAACTGGGTCAAAAATGAACCGGTAAGGTTACCTGGCGATTTTCTTTTTTTGTGATATGGGTCGCCGGCGAAATATTCTTCTGATCGTTTTTGCTTCGCTCGTCGCGCTCGAAGTTCACGCCCAAGAAGTGTCGCGCTACAAGCTTTTTAGAATTGAATCGGGCGATGTGTATTGGAGCAATACCTACGAATTTCCAGGCAACTCCGACAGCTTACGCCGTGAGGTCGTCCAGATGCTCAAGTCGAAATTTTTCACGTTCAACGTGATTCGAAATGAGGCGGGATACAACGGTGAAATCAGACACTATAAGGTGGATTGCAAACGCTATGGGAGAAGTTATTACAACACGCCACGGATGTATTGGTATGGCGAGTGGACGGCGAAATTCATCGTAGAAGTGCTGGAAAACCACTACCGGGTCACCGTGTACGCCTTGTATGCAGAGAAGTTTCAACCTACTGGTACCAACAACCGGGGTCAACGGATTACCACCGGGCGCTATATTGAAGCTGTCACCAAGCGTGATCGAATTACCTTCAAAAAGTCAGAGTTCGCTCATCTCGACCTGCTCAGCCTCTCGCTGAAAGATGAATTCGACATCCGAAACACCGTCGTGCCCACAGAATAATACGCCTCTACCCTCGGAGCTTGTCCAAGATGCGATTCAATTCAAGGGCCTCGATCTTGGTAATACCCTTAAGTGCCTCGAGCCAATAACCTTCCTCGGCATCGATCTTCTTCATCAACTCCAACCCATCTGAAGTGATCGAGATATCAACTTGGCGGCGATTGTTTTCGCAGGTTTCACGCTCGACAAGACCCTTTTGACGTAGCTTCTCCACCAACCGGGTCGCATTGCTACTCTTGTCGATCATCCGACGTGTGATGTCTGCCAACATCAATTTAGCAGGATGGCTCCCCCGAAGGATCCGCAAGACGTTGAACTGCTCTGGCGTAATGCCGTGCTTCTTCAATCGCGCCGCATTGCCGCTGTGAAGCCAGCTCGCGGTAAACAGGATATTGATGGCCGCCTTTTGGTGCTCGCTGGTAAACGCCTTTTGGTGAATTGCCTTTTCTAGTTCCACGGTGCCGGGGATCGCTTAATTGTGTAATAACGACAATTGTACCTACAATTGTTCCAACTGATAAGAATTGCCTTTCCAGGATGGTTTCAAATGGGTATTTTTCGACACTCACCACATTTTTAACCCTCTATCTAATGAATCAATGAAGACAAAACTCCGCAGCCAGGGCTGGTTTGGAAAAACCGGCAAAGACGGTTTCATCTACCGCGCCTGGATGAAAAATCAAGGCATCCCGGACGAAGAATTCAAAGGCAAGCCCGTGATCGGGATTTGCAACACTTGGTCGGAGCTCACACCCTGCAACGCTCACTTTCGTGAGATCGCAGAGTCGGTGAAACGAGGTGTCTTGCAAGCGGGTGGTTTCCCGGTTGAGTTCCCGGTGATGTCGCTGGGAGAAACCCTGATTAAGCCCACCGCAATGTTGTATCGCAACCTAGCAAGCATGGACGTGGAGGAGTCGATCCGAGCCAATCCGATCGATGGCGTGGTGTTGCTCTGCGGCTGTGATAAGACCACTCCCTCGTTGGTGATGGGTGCCGCCAGTGTCAACTTGCCGACGTTGGTGATTTCTGGAGGCCCGATGCTAACGGGTAAGTACAGAGGCAAGGACATCGGCACGAGCGACGTGTGGCGTTTCAACGACGCAATCCGCTCCGGCGAAATGACGCTCGACGAAATGCGCGACGCCGAAGCATGCATGGGTCGCAGTCGCGGCCACTGTGCCGTGATGGGTACTGCTTCAACGATGGCGTGCATGGTGGAGTCTTTGGGACTGACGTTGCCAGGAAACGCCGCCATCCCCGCCGCTGATTCTCGTCGAAAAGTGTTTGCCCAAAAATCGGGACAAAGGATCGTCGACATGGTGAACGAAGACCTTAAGATGTCGGATATCCTTACGCGCGAAGCGTTCGAAAATGCCATCATCACCAACGCCGCCATCGGTGGTTCGACAAACTTCATTATCCACTTGTTGGCGATTGCCGGCAGAATAGGTGTCGACCTTAACTTGAAAGACTTCGATAAACTTTCGAAAGATGTACCGTTGATTGCCAACCTCCAGCCGTCGGGGCAACACTTCATGGAAGACTTTTACTACGCAGGTGGCCTACCCGCCGTAATGAAAGAACTCGACGGACACCTCCGAGGCAATGTGAAGACCGTGAATGGCAAAACTGTAAAAGAAAACTATTCGACGGCAGAGATCTTCAACAAGGATGTAATCACGGCAGTGAACAAGCCTTTCAACCCGTTGTCGGGTGTAGCGATCTTAACAGGCAACCTATGCGAGAATGGGTGTGTGATCAAACCATCTGCGGCAAGTCCACACCTGATGAAGCACACCGGCAAAGCGGTGGTCTTCGAAGACATTGAAGACTTTCATGCACGTGTCGACGATCCCAACCTGCCGGTAGATGAAAATAGCGTTCTCGTTCTCAAGAATGTGGGACCTATTGGCTATCCGGGTATGCCCGAAGTAGGTAACATGCAAATCCCGAAAAAGCTACTGGCGAAAGGTGTCACCGACATGGTGCGCATCTCCGACGGTCGCATGAGTGGTACGGGCTTTGGAACGGTCGTGCTGCATGCATCGCCGGAAGCGGCACTTGGCGGCAACTTCGCGTTGGTGCAGGATGGCGACATGATCACACTCGACGTGCCTGGTCGCAGCCTCACCATTGCTGTAACGGATGATGAGTTTAAGAAGCGCAAGGCAAGTTGGAAGCCCCGCCATAAGCAGTACAACCGAGGTTATGTGCACTTCTATCAGACCAATGTGGAACAAGCACACCTAGGTGCTGATATGAAAATGCTAAAAGGCGGATCGGGCAGCGACGTATCGCGCGACTCGCATTAACGAATCATTCCTATGGACAACTTCGACCATCAAGTCGCAGTCGTTACCGGTGCGGGTCAAGGCATTGGTCTAGAGATTTGCGCCGCGCTGGCATTGGCGGGAGCAAAGGTGGTTCTCAACGACGTTGAAGCAGGCTTGGCGGAAGAAGGCGCGCGCAAAGTGAATGCGCGCGTGGCGGCTTCGCACCATCGCGCGGGTACCTGTGTCGCATTGCCCGGCGATGCTGCGGATCCAACCTTCGTTCAAAAGATGGTCGACGAAGCGGTGCAACGCTTCGGGCGGCTCGACATCGCCGTCGCAAACGCGGGCATCACGCTGTTCGGCGATTTCCTCGAATACAAGCACAGCGACCTCATGAAAGTGGTGTCGCTAAACCTCGGAGGGAGCTTCAGCCTGGCGCAAGCTGCGGCTCGCCAAATGAAACAGCAAGAGGAAGGCGGGAGCATCCTATTCATGTCGTCGGTGACGGGGCATCAGGCGCATAAGAATCTCGCGGCGTATGGTATGACGAAGGCGGCGCTGGAGATGCTGGCCAAGAACTTGGTGATCGAACTCTCTCAGTACAAGATCAACGTAAACTGCGTGGCGCCGGGTGCTACAAAGACGGAACGCACCCTGCAAGATGCGGACTATGATCGCGTCTGGCAGCAACTGACGCCTATGGGACGACCCGCGACGCCGGCCGACATTGCAGCATCGGTTTGCTTCTTGGTGGGGAGGTCGGCTCGACATGTCACCGGGCAGTCGCTTGTGGTCGATGGCGGGTGGACGAGCGTGCACGAATCAATTTCTCTGTTACATTTGCAGTCCCAAAACGGAAAGGGAGCTTAGCTCAGCTGGTTCAGAGCATCTGCCTTACAAGCAGAGGGTCGGGGGTTCGAACCCCTCAGCTCCCACGAAGACCTCGGTACCCACCGAGGTTTTTTTTTGTCTCATCGTCGGGGTTCGACTAGATTTAGAATGGGTATTGGGCGTTCGGTATTGGCGATTGGAGACTTTTATCAACCCAAATAAATACCCAATAACCAATCTCCAATATCAAGCGCGGTGTTTCAAAACCCGCGTTGGTTCATTGCCCACGTTCGATCAAATGGACATTGGCGAGTGGGCGTTGGTGATTGGAAATTTTTCGCCAACTCAAATAATACCCAATAACCAATCTCCAATATCAAGCCCGGTGTTTCAAAACCCACGTTGGTTCATTGCCCGCGTTCGACCAAATGGACATTGGCAATTGGATGTTGGTGATTGGAAATTTTTCGCCAACTCAAATAATACCCAATAACCAATCTCCAATATCAAGCCCGGTGCTCCAAAACCCTCATCTGTTCATTGCCCGCGTTCGACCAAATGGACATTGGCAATTGGGCGTTGGTGATTGGAAATTTTCACTAACCCGAAAAACACCCAAGAACCAATCTCCAATATCAAGCCCGGTGCTGCAAAACCCACATCTGTTCATTGTTCGAGCTTGATCCAATTGGGCAGTGGCTATTGGGCATTGGTAATTGGCTATTCTACCTCATTAAGCTAACGCAGAGTCCTCGCGGCGAGAGACTTTGCTGCGAAGTCTTTGGTTCGACCTCTTGTTAACTTACTGACGTCGATTGGGCATTGGTGATTGGAAATTTTTCACCAACCCGAAAAAACACCCAAGAACCAATTTCCAATATAAAGTCCGGTGTTTCAAAACCCACGTCTGTCCCTTGTTCGAGCTTGATCCAATTGGGCAGTGGCTATTGGGTGTTGGTGATTGGGGAATTTTTCACCAACCCAAAAAATACCCAATAACCAATTTCCAATATCAAGCCCGGTGTTTCAAAACCCGCATCTGTTCATTGCCCGCGTTCGACCAAATGAACATTGGCTATTGGGCGTTGGTGATTGGCTATTCTATTCCATTAAGTTAACGCAGAGTCCTCGCGGCGAGAGACTCTGCTGCGAAGCGACCCGCGTCGGTTCGCCGTTCGAGCTTGATCCAATTGATCTTGGAGAAATGAGTGCACGAGATAATTAATGCAATTTTGTCAGGTTAACTGTCGTGATCAATTACCGTCTAGGGAACATGGCTCCGTAGATTCGATCACAAAAAGCAGTTATGAAATTTAACCTCGACGACCGCCTGATCAATTTCTCAATTCTTTCACTTGGCGTTACTGACAACATGGATAACTCCAAGGCGAGCAAACATCTAAGCTATCAACTCGTCAGATCATGCACAGCGCCTGCGCTTATCTATGGCGAGGTGGGTGCCTCAGAGTCGGACGCCGACTTTGTTCACAAATTAGCCTTGGTCTTGAAGGAACTTCGAGAAACAAGAAATTGCTTGAAGATCATTCAAATGAAAGGCTATGCATCTGCATCTCCCGATGTCGAGAAGGCAATAAACGAGTGCTGCGAATTGATCTCCATTATCGGTGCAAGTATCAGAACCGTCCGCCGTAGGTTGGCCGGGGGATTTGATACGCGACGCTAATCTCGGCTATTAGGCATTGGTGATTGGAGATTTTTCACCAAAACCAAATAATACCCAATAACCAATCTCCAATATCAAGTCCGGTGCTCCAAAACCCGCGTTGGTTCATTGCCCGCGTTCGACCAAATGGAAACTGGCTAATGGGCATTGGTGATTGGCTATTCTACCTCATTACGTTAACGCAGAGTCCTCGCGGCGAGAGACTCTGCTGCGAAGTCTTTGGTTCGATCTCTTGTTAACTTAATGACGTCGATTGGGCATTGGTGATTGGAAATTTTTCACCAACCCAAATAATACCCAAGAACCAATTTCCAATATCAAGTCCGGTGCTCCAAAACCCACGTTGGTTTAATGCTCGCGTTCGACCAAATGGACAATGGCTATTGGGCGTTGGTGATTGGAAATTTTTCGCCAACTCAAATAATACCCAATAACCAATCTCCAATATCAAGCCCGGTGCTCCAAAACCCGCGTTGGTTTAATCCCCGCGTTCGACCAAATGGAAACTGGCTATTGGGCGTTGGTGATTGGCTATTCTATCCATTAAGCTAACGCAGAGTCCTCGCGGCGAGAGACTTTGCTGCGAAGTCTTTGGTTCGACCTCTTGTTAACTTACTGACGTCGATTGGGCATTGGTGATTGGAAATTTTTCACCAACCCAAATAATACCCAAGAACCAATTTCCAATATCAAGTCCGGTGCTCCAAAACCCACGTTGGTTTAATGCCCGCGTTCGACCAAATGGACAATGGCTATTGGGCGTTGGTGATTGGAAATTTTTCACCAAAACCAAAATAATACCCAATAACCAATCTCCAATATCAAGCCCGGTGTTTCAAAACCCACGTCTGTTAATTGCCCGCGTTCGACCAAATGGAAACTGGCTAATGGGCATTGGTGATTGGCTATTCTATTCCATTAAGTTAACGCAGAGTCCTCGCGGCGAGAGACTCTGCTGCGAAGTCTTTGGTTCGATCTCTTGTTAACTTAATGACGTGGATTGGAATGCGCTACGGGGTATGGATTGGAGAATCCTGATCGAAGCACTTGCAGTCTACTTCAGGTATTCCCTCAGCTTTCCTTCCTGATTCGCCTTGATCGCCTTCGAGAGATGCTTTGTCATCTTGATGTTACTCGCTGGCTGCGCGCAAAAGTCTAAAAGGGTTTTGTAGCTCGCCAGCTTCCACGATTCGGCGTCCGATGCAATGGCGGGATTCTCCAGAACGGTCTTCGTCATCGACGCCATGTATAGCCCGAAAAGCTCCTCGTTGTCCTTTGCCAATTTCGCGATCGTCGCGTCGATCGAGAACTTGTAGGCAGGGGTGTTCGACATCCACGTAATGATCAGTCGCATCGACGTGCGGTACTCATCGCTCATTGCCACCACCGGACGCGTCAACACGTACGTAGCCACCGATAATACGTCCGGCTCCGCCGCCTTGCATTCCTCTGCCGTTTTTGGCTCCAAATCAGCAAGTCGATTGAAATCTTGGGCCACCGCCGGAATCATCCCGACCGCCAGAACCCACACCATCCAAAATTTCTTCATCAGTGTTTTTTTATACAAGATAGCCATCTCCACCCCTATGACCGCTATTTCCTACCCCCGAGTTTTCCTGTCCCGGCCATACCTTCCGCCAGCCCCAGACCGTTACATATATCGAGAGTTACTCGTAAATTTGTTCCGCTGGTGCATTGAGGCTGTCGCCATTTTTTAAACTTGAAAAGGTTCAAACGCATCCTGTTTTACTTCACGTTGACCGTGGTGACACTTCTGCTGGCACTGGTCATCTCGGTGTACTTGTTCAAGGACCGGATCATCAATCAATTCATTCAAGAAGCCAACAAGAGTCTCAATACCCCGGTCAGCATCAAGAAAATAGACGTCTCGGTACTGAACGACTTCCCGAACCTGGCGATCGAGTTTCACGACGTGTATGTAGAAGACAGCCATCCCGGAAAAGACACACTCCTCGCCGCTAAAAAAATCTCCTTTAGACTCAACCCCGTCGAAGTCTTCAAAGGAAAGTACGACATCCGCGGGCTACGTGTCGAAAGCAGCGTGACGCGGCTTCGTATTAACGCCGTTGGCAAAAGCAATTACAATATCACGAAGGAATCTGGAGGCGAAAGTAAGACCATCTTATTCGACCTTAAGAACGTCCGCTTGATCGACACGGAAGTTTCATACGATGATCGCCAAGCGAAACAATATCACCTTTTCACCAGCGACAATTTGGACGCCTCGATCCGCGTGATCGGTGATCTGTACAAGATCCATAGCTCGGGTGATGTCACCACGCAGCAGATCGGGATCGGATCCCAGCTATTCCTTGTCAACAAAAAGTTTGACGCCGTTGCGGATATCGACTACGACGACGACAAAAAACTGGTCACGATTCAACCCTCCACCCTCGACCTTAGGCGATCATCATTCGATGTGACCGGCACCTACAGTTTTCAAGAAAAAAACCTGATCGATATAGTCGCCAAGGGAAAAGACACCGACATTCAAACGGTGCTCGGATTGATGCCGGAGAGTTTTAGCAACCAATTCCGGGAATACCAGAGCGACGGCGATGTTTACTTCACTTGTAAAGTGAAAGGCGAAATCAGTGATCGCAAAGACCCACTCCTTTCGATCGAGTTTGGATGTACAGACGCCACGCTTTACCATCCGCAGTACAAGTCTCGCGTCACCAAAGCCAATCTCGAAGGTTCGTTTGCAACGCCTTCGTTCTCAAAACTGAATGATGCAAAGCTTTTCCTAAAGAATGTGAGAGGCGAACTAAACGATCGCCCCTTCGAAGCAGACTTTGCCCTTGCCAATTTCGACGATCCTGTAATCGACCTGAAGTTCAAAGGTTTGCTTGACGCGAAGTCAATCATGAGTTTCTACCCTCTTCCGGGAGTCAATGAGATGAGTGGAACAATCGATGCGGATTTTACCTTCGCCGGTCGTGTCGGGCTACTAAAGAGTAAGTCCACCGCGCAGCAAGTTAGAGCGGGCGGATCTCTTGAGCTAAAGGACCTAAATCTGTCGCTCGGGAAGCAGCCGGTATTGTTATCTGGGCTCAATGGAACCCTTCAGTTCAATAACAACGACCTTGCCCTCAGCGGTTGCCACGGTCAACTCGGGAACACCGACTTCTTGTTGAACGGGTTCTTCCGCAACAGTATCACGTTTCTACTTTTTGAAGACCAACCCATCGGCATCGAAGCAGACCTCCGCTCGAATCATCTGGACTTAGATGAGCTTTTCTCCATTGCCTTTGGCGAAGGCCAATCAGGAGAATACCAGTTTGCCATCTCTCCGAATCTTTACCTCAATTTCAATTGTTCGATCGGTTCTTTGAACTATCAGCGGTTTAAACCTAGGAAGCTTACCGGCAATTTGTTGATCAAAAACCAACTCGCCGTATCGAGAAAACTCTCCTTCAACGCGATGGGTGGGGCGCTCACACTCGACGGGATTGTAGACGCGAAAAATCCCAAAGCCGTCGAAGTGGTTAGTGGCTTCAAACTAGCGGGTGTACATGTCGACAGTATTTTTTACGTATTCGAGAACTTTCACCAGGAGTGGATTCAAGCCAAGCACCTCAAAGGGCAGGCGACTGCTGAGATTAACACCGAAATGACGCTGAATGAAAAACTGAACTTGTTTCCAGAAACCCTTGTCGCCGATATCTCCGCTACCATTAAAAACGGTGAACTCAACAATTTCGAACCCATGCAAAGCCTCAACCGATTCCTCGACGACGAGGGGCTTGCTCATCTGCGGTTTGCCGACCTAAAAAATGACATCCATATCGAAAACAAAGTCATCATCATCCCGCAAATGGAGATCAGCAGCAACGTCACCACCATTCAATTGAGTGGTACCCATACCTTCGACCAGCGAATCGATTACCGCGTTGTAGCGCCACTCCGAAACAAGAAAAAACTGGATCCCGACGAAGTCTTCGGAGCCGTAGAAGACGATGGTAGCGGCCCAGCACGGATCTTCCTGAAAATTACCGGCACCACCGACAATTACGACGTAAGCTACGATAAGCAGGCGCTCAAAAAGAAGATCGGCAACGACCTCAAGCAGGAAGTCAAAGAACTGCGCGACGCCATCAAGCTAAAGGGCAACAAAAAGAAAAAGGAACTCGAACTCTCCGACGAAACGTTTGAGTGGAACGAGTAGAGTTTGGGGGATGGGGGATGGTGGGTGGTGGATAGTGGGTGGTGGATAGTTGATGGTTGGTGGTTGATGGTTGATAGAAGTGTCTCATTTACCCACGTACACGAATGGCGCCCAAAAGTTAGGGTGCTTGAATGTGTCGCCATAGTCGCCCTTGATAAACTTGCGTTTGATTTCTGCAACAACTTGTGCGTACGGCTTACCTTTCGCCGATTCTTTATACAGGTCGCTCATGAATTGCGCCGTCGACGTATCGTTCACCGGCCAGAGAGACACCAACGCCGCATTCGAGCCCGCCACCAGCAGCGACTGCGTTAGGCCCGTAACCCCTTCGCCGGTGTAGATCTTTCCGAGTGCTGTCTGGCACGCCGACAGTATCGTGAGGTCGGCATTCAAGTTCAGAGCAGCAATCTCCTCCACATTTAAGAATCCGTCCTCGCCCGCTTGTTCGTTTGCAAAAATGCTCATCGCCACACCGGATAGGTCCGGGATTTCCTCCACGACAAAACCGTGTGTCGCCAAGTGCAAGACTTTGAACTGTTTGAGTGACCCCGACTTTGACATAGACTTAAGACGATTCTCAGTAAAGTCACTCCCCGAATAAGTCTCGGCATTTGACACATACTTAGAAATAGTCTTTACTTCCTCCATCGTTCCGGGGAGCGCATTCAACGGTCCATTCCCGAACAAGGCTGCATAGGCTCTCCGTTGCGATCGACCGGCTGCCTTGTTCTCCTGCACTTCGAGTTCAAGCGCGTTCAGGTCCTGTTGAGTTTTGATCGTTGGCTTCGGAGTAGTTGTCGCTTCGTACACCGCACCACCCATCGCGAGAAGCGGTTTCCTATTCTGGGAGTATTGACGCGCTTCGATCAACTGAAGTGCGCCCGTTGAGTTGAGATATCGGATTGAGAACTTTTCAACAAGGTACTTACCGTCGTGCATCTGCAGCGCCTCGAATGGAAGGTAATTCAACACGCCGTCAGGAGAGATGAGCAAACTCTTGACGCCGCTTAATCGATTCAAAACTGGTAGAATGAGAAACTTGTAGTAGCCTTGAAGGTATTCCTTTAGAATCTCGTCACCCACACCGGGTCTTTCGAAAAACTTGCGCGTGAGCTGGGTCACCTTTTGAAAATCGGCCATCGCCACACGTGTATCGCCGCTGTCTGTTAAGTCGGCTCCTCGTCGCTCTCCGTGCTCTTGCGCAATCTGCTTAAAGTACTTTGCCTTGATTCCACCGATAAACGTGTCGTCGCTGTTGAACACAACTTTTGAATACTTCTTTGTCACGACGAGAATCACCACCTCGTGTGCGGAAAATAATGAATAGAAAACAGCTGCCTCATCGGGTTGCAAAATTTTCTGAAGGTCGGCGATGGTGCCAGGAGCAATTTCCCTACCCTTGGCGAGTCGTTCCGTTAGTACTCGGGACCTACTTCCCTCAATCGCTTCGTAGGTCTTCTCCGCATTACCAAGTTTCGCGTAACAAACGGCGAGAAACTGATAGGCGCTCATCTGCGATTGATAGAACGTGAGCTTGTCTTCGGGACTTAGCAAACCCATATCCCTTTTTGCCAAGTCGACCGATTCTTGAAAATACTCGACGGCATATTCGTAGCCACCTGTGTGCATCATCAGGGCTCCCTCATTGTTGAGAGCGAGGGCCGCGTTCGACCACATCTTTTTGTCCTTATAAATTGCCACGAGACTTCCATACATCCTTGCAGCCTTTTCCTGCCCTTCGCGTGTGCCGATCTTGTAATAGGCGAGCGCCAAATTATTCATGATCGCCCCCATCAAAAGCTCGAACTTAAACTTCATGGCCAGTTGGAGCGCTTGCTCGCCATAATACACTGCATCGTTTATGTCGCTAGTTTGTTGTACAATGTTGTAAGAAGCGCATAGGGAATTAGCGGCCGACGTCGCACCGTACCTATTACCCGATTTCTCTGCTAGCTGATAAGCAGCAATTGCAAACCTCCGTGCTTCATTGTTGTTACCCAATCGATCGTACGCCTCTGACGTCAACAAGAGTACATTTACGTCGTGCACGTGCACGGGAAGCTGGTTAGATAATTTCATGATCTCATCGGTAAACTTAACTACTCGCTCGTCGTTCCCCAGGTACGAGTAGGTCTTCATTAACTCGTTGATCATGAAGGTGGCTTGATAAGGGTTATTGCCAAATCCGTTTTTCACGAAATAGCTATACCCTGCCTCCCCGACATCGCGCGCATCGCTCGGATATCCAAGTTCGCGCAGCCACATGCAAGAATAACCGTACACACTCAGAGCCATCTCTGGCCACTTTAATTTTGTGAAGTCCTCCGCATAGCGATCAGCAATTGAACGAATCTTTGTCGCGTCTTTTTGAAACTCCTCGACGAGGTCCCTGAGCGTTGGATACTTCTCGTGAGTGGAGTTAAACTGCTGCTGGTACCAGTCTGCCAACTGGTTGAAAACGGCCGCCCGATTATTGTTCTGGCCCACTCGACGCATTTCGTCCGTCACATCTTTCAATGCCAAACTCGGCGGATACATCTTGAGCGTTTCGAGCAAGTATTTCTTGGCATCTTCGACGTTACCGTCGAGCGCATAATAGTAGGCAGCATTGAAATAGCCAGAAGAATTGGTAGGATCGATCGCGAGCGAAGCGTTGATATAACCATTTGCATCCTTATAGCGGCCTAGGTTAATTAAGTTGAATGCTACCAAGACATGTCCATTCACATTGTCGGGAAATGCACCATACATCTCGTATGCCTTTTCCAAAGACTTCGCATACTCGAATTTGTTGGCCACCGCAAAAGCTTCTTGTTCAAGCTTTTGATAGTAGTCTTCCTGTGCAAAACCGCTCGTCGCAACTAAGCACCCGAGCCATACATATATAAATTTCAAGGTGGTAGGCATTAACTCTTTAACCGAAGCACAAAAACAAGGGCCAACCCTTGACGGACCAGCCCATGACAGAAATTCAGAACTCCCTATGCTGAACTTCCATGTCTTACTTATCCAGGTTTACCCGGATGAACCACAAAGCACTACCTTTCTTGTTCTCTCCAAGGAAGTTCACTTGGTTGGTATTCGAGAAGCGGAGATAGTTTAGTGTGTTGTAGTGAACAAAGTTGTCGCCTTTTCCATACTCCGAGTACTTGTCAAAAGCGCCGGTGGGAAGGTTGATTTTGGCCATCTTCGGAGTCGGTAGTGGCTTGTCAATCACCACGTCCAATTCTTTCACCTGCTTTGTATCGATATTGTCGAAGAATGTCCAGTAGAGTGACTTGCCATCGCTAGAGAATTCGAAGAACTGGTAATCAGGCGCGTTGGAAGCCTTTTTCTTATTCATGGTGTACTCGGAGACCAATGTTCCCTTGTTGTCGAAGTGGAACATGACCAGATCCTCATACGCACGGCCTACTATTTGGCCTTTGCCGTTGCGGTCCATACCGTAATTCTGACCCGCGAGGATCAACTCGTTGGTGGGACCGGTTAGCGCGTAATTGAATGCCACCCGTCTTCCATTATAGGGATCTCCCTTTTTGCCATCGGGCTGCGCTTTTAGTTTGGACTTGAACTCGTCCATGGTTGTACTTGAGATGTACTCCAATTTTCCACTTGCAACTTTAGCAATTTGGAAGGTCGGCCATTTAGTTTTCTCATCCATGATTTCGAGTGCACTGTGGAAGTAGTCATCCTTTTCGTCGTTGGCGGGTCCATACATGTATACCGCGCCGTCTTCGCTGAAGACAAAATCGTCTATTCTCCAAATGCTATTGGGCGAGCTGAAAGGAATTTTATCGATCAACTTGCCATCGTAAGAAACTCGGACGTAGGTGTAGTCAGTCGCCTTTTCGCCCCAGATCTTAGGGCCCATGTAACGCTTCTCTTTGAACGTCGCGAACACGACAATCATGTCTTTCTTCTCTGCATCCTCGTCGCTGGGATAACCATACACTGCCACAACGGCTTGCGGCGTTTCGAAATTGACAGTCACATCCGCCAATTTGGTAAGGTTGATGTCGTATTTGATGAAGTGAAAGTTCATCATGTGGTTGTATGGCCCATTCTTGGGTGATCCTTTTTCGCCCGCCAAAATCATCGCGGTACCGTTGTTGATATCCTCGATGTGCTTGTGGTAGAAAAGCTTCTTGTCGTCATCGGTCTTCGCTTTGAGTTTACCCTCTACACTGGTCGTAAAGCCATAGTTCAATGTAAACCAGTTCCAGGCAAAGCGCGTCACCTTGCGCTTCAACACGAGCGTTCCCAGCATGTTTGGCTCCACATATAGACCCTCCACTTCGAATGCCTCTCCCCGGTATTTCTTGGGGCGGTACTTCGCCGGAATTTCCTTCTCCATATCCACGACCTCCTCGGTTTGGTTCACGAGGTTGAAATTGTAGTCGAAGGTGTATGTGATAAACTTCGCTTGATTGCGCCTAGCGCGAACACGGTAGATCACGTTGAGTTGTTGTTTCGCCTCGTCGTTCTCAATCATCTGGATGAAACCTTTTTGGGCATCCTTGGATACATCAAAGGTCTTTTCGATGTCGACGGTCTGACTTTGCGCCACGAAAGCCAAGAGCAGCAAAGGCAGTATCAAATATTTCATGGGTGTTGGTTTTTTTAGTCTGTCAAAGGAACGCCCACGACATCAAGACATCAATCCGTATCTGATGGTAATTTGACATACCGACCACTGGGTATGCCATGTCCGTGCCACCACTTAAATGATACTAGTAATTGTATTCCGACCGGGGGAGCTGGGAGGTGATTCATTACCTTTCACAAACACCCTAATCACCACTCGGATGTTCTTCTTCCGACCTTGCTTTGCCGTCACCTTGCTTTGCGCCCTCGTTGGTCTAGACGCTTTTGGCCAATCCCTTGATAACGCCGAGATCAAAGACCTAGAAACCCGAGAACGGGTCGCCTACATCAACACAAACTTCTATAAGCTTTATAGCGCCGACTTCCAGCATGCCGCGGATCTGGCTAAATGGGCGAGTGAGACGGCTGCCACTGAACATTGGGCATCCGAAGAAGCTTGGGCCCAAATGAACTGGGGTGTAATTACTTTTCTGTCGAGCGACTACCAGAACGTGCTTCCCAAGTTTTTCCGATCTGCCCATCTGTTTGACTCGCTGGGTGACAAAAGTGGGATCGCAGCCGTAAACAACGAAATGGCAGTATTCTATCACAAGCAAAAGGACAACGAAAAATCAGAACAGTGTCTCGATATAGCTGAAGAAAATGCTCGGGCGGTGAACGACCGCGAGCGATTGAGCACAACGCTCCACCATCGAGGGGTTTGGCTGTCGTCCGCGGGAAACTACCGCGACGCAAGACCCTACTTTGAAGAAGTACGTCGGATTCGTACCGAGATAAAAGATAGCGTAGGCCTGGGATACATCTATTTGGATTTTGCAGAGATGGCGCTCAACGATGGTGATATCGAAGTCGCCATCGACTACTTGGATCAATCTACCGCGATACGCGAAAAGATTGGCGACCGTCAAGGAGTAATCATCAACAAAGTGAACAAGGGCGAGACATTTTACAATGCCGGTCGCTACCGACAAGCCCTTCCCTTGTTCATCGCCGGAATCAACGAAGGAAAGTTAATTGGTTATACCGACTTGGTTCGGCATTGCTACAACTATGCCGCGCTCACCTCCGTTGCCTTGAACGACTACAAACACGCGTACACGTATCAGGAAGCGAACCATGCCCTTTCGGATAGCCTTTTCAATATTCAACGAACGAAGGTGATTCAGGATATGGAAGCCAAGTACGAGACGGAAAAAAAGAATCAAAAAATCGTGATGATGTCGCAGGAGGCCGATTTACACAAAGCCACCATTGAAAGAAACTATTTCCTAATCGTCGGTTTATCCCTTACACTGTTCCTCCTAGTGGTCGTGTTTTTTCTTTGGCGGAAGCGCAACCATCAAAAACAGTTGGCGGTGTTACAAGAACAAAAGATTCGTCTTCGAGAAGCCCAGATTAACGCTGTGATCGAATCGCAGGAGAGGGAAAGAAGGCGTTTTGCGTCCGACCTCCACGACGGCATGGGGCAATTGATTTCGGCCCTCCAATTGAATATTTCTGCACTGCGAAATCCAACCTCATTCGAACGGCGCGATGAATTGTTTGAAGCTTCCGACCAGTTGCTGACAGACGTTCATGATGAAATCCGAAACATCGCGTTCAACTTGATGCCCCCGGTTCTTGTGAAGGAAGGTCTTGTGCCTGCCATCCAAGAGCTGATACGGAAGATCAACAAAGTAGGTCGCCTAAAAGCAGAACTATCCGCCTTCGACGTAGACAGAAGACTTCCACAGGTAACAGAGATATCCCTTTACCGGGTAGTGCAAGAACTGTTGTCGAATCTGATGAAGTATTCGAAAGCCACTGAGGTGACAGTATCGCTCACTGGGCACGAAGACGAGTGGGTGCTGACGATCGATGACAATGGCGATGGATTCGACCTGAACGCTTTCAAAAATAGCAAAGACGGAAATGGTTGGCGAAATGTAAACTCGCGAATCAACTTAGTAAAGGGCGAAATAGAAATCGATACACAGATCGGTCGAAAGAATACAACCGTAATTGTTACCGTTCCCACCAATTTGACACATGAAAAAGAAAATCACCCTGTCACCACTCAAAATACCTAGCGACAGGTATGGCGAGGCGAGGGAAGTTTGTAGTGCTTTGCCTACGTCTTGCCCAACGCCATGTCCAAAAAGGTTTGGTTCGCGAATCCTTTCAATCGAATATTATCGACTATGAGTAAGCACTCGATCTTACTGGTAGACGATCACCGGATTCTCTTGGATGGTGTCAAAAACTTGCTCGCGAATTCCTCCGACTTCGAAGTGAAGGATACCGCCGCGTCTGGCAAGGAAGCCCTGGCTTTGATGAAAGCCAATGAATACGACATCCTCGTGACGGACTACGAACTTCCAGGGTTGACAGGTCTGGAGTTGATCAAAGCGGCAAAGACCGTGCTGCCGGAAATGAAGATCGTGGTGTTGAGTATGCACGACGATCCAGCAATTGTGAAAGAACTCTTACGCGCCGGGGTAAATGGCTATATCTTGAAAAAGGATACCCACAAAACGCTCACCGATGCGTTGCACAAAGTGGTGGCGAACAAAAGATTCTTAAGTGACGAAATTTCGGACCTCCTCATCCAACTTGCCGACGAACCTGACGACCGAGGAACCCTTACTTCTCGGGAGGTGGAAATTCTTCGCCTCGTCGCGAAGGAGTATAGTAGTCGACAGATTGCTGAGATCCTATTCATCTCGGAACGCACCGTGGAGACACACCGCAAAAACATCCTGAAGAAAACTGGCGCCTCCAACCTTGTAGGGTTGATCAAGTATGCCTACGCGAATAATCTTATTTGAATTGAGGATTGAGAGTTTAGAATTGAGAATTGGGCGCCATTGAAACGCCAATCTCGTCCACCAATCCCATCGAAAAGAAATCACCACTCACCAACTCAACCAAAAATTCTTAATTCTTAAATCTTAATTCTTAATTCCTTTTGCTTTTTCCCAATACTCATCCATCTCCGCCAACGTCATTTCGCCGAGCACTTTTCCATCCTTAGCAGATTCGGTCTCCAGGTATTGAAAGCGCTTGATGAATTTCTTATTGGTACGTTCCAATGCTTCTTCTGGGTCGATGTCGATGAATCGAGCATAGTTCACTAGCGAGAATAAAAGGTCGCCGAACTCGTTCATGGCCTTTTCGCGATCGATAGGTGTATTGCTTTCGGCGTTGAACTCGCGTTTGAATTCACCCATCTCCTCTTCTACTTTGGCCCAGACCTGTTCTTTTTTTTCCCAGTCGAACCCGACACCTCGTGCTTTGTCTTGGATTCGGATGGCTTTCACCAGCGCGGGCAGTCCTTTGGGTACTCCTTGCAACACTGAGCGGTTACCGGATTTAAGTTTGATCTTCTCCCAATTCGACTTGACGGTCTCCTCGTTGTCGGCCACGACATCGCCATAGACGTGGGGGTGGCGTTCGATCAATTTATCGCAGATCGCGTGCAGCACGTGGGCCATGTCGAACCATCCGTGTTCGGAGGCGATGCGCGCATAGAAGACATTGTGCAACATCAAGTCGCCGAGTTCCTTCTTCACCTCTTGTTGGTCACCGTCGATGATGGCATCCGATAGTTCGTAGGTCTCTTCTATCGTCAGGTGGCGTAGCGTTTCCCACGTTTGCTTTTTGTCCCAGGGGCAATTTTCACGGAGTTCATCCATGACGGTCAGCAATCGGTCGAACGCCTCCAATTTGGCGGCGCGGTTTGGGTCTGGAGCAGATAGAGGCTTCTTCATCTTCGAACTTAATGGGGTGACGCGCTGTTAATTTGGAATTGGGTATCTTTGACGCAATTTAGTTCAAATGGCAGTCTTTCTGTTGACACTCGGCATTTTCGCCCTCTTCTTCATCCTGATGTCAGTGAGGTTGATCTTCGTGAAGAATGGCGAGTTTCGTGGAACGTGCGCGACGCAGAGTCCATTCCTGGCAAAACAGGGAATCACGTGTGGCTATTGTGGAAAAACGATCGGTGAGGGCGATGCTTGCGGGGATCCCGAGAAGGCAAATGAGGTTTCGTCGACGCTGGCCATGCCCAAGATTGGCAAGTCAAAGTAGTTTTCTCCTGAATTTCATTGCATGACACTCATCAAATCCATTTCGGGGATTCGTGGCACCATTGGTGGCGCACCGGGTACCTCCCTTACGCCCGTCGATGTTGTTAAGTTCACTTCGGCGTTCGGCACTTGGGTGAAAAAGCGCAAGGGCCGCAAGGTTATCATCGGCCGCGATGCCCGTGTGTCGGGCGAAATGGTAAATGCCTTGGTGTCGAACACGCTCAAAGGCTTAGGCCTCGACGTCATAGATGTGGGCTTGTCGACGACCCCGACGGTAGAAATGGCTGTAACCCTAGAAAAAGCGGGCGGCGGAATCATCCTCACCGCGAGTCATAACCCAGCCCAATGGAACGCCCTTAAGCTCCTAAATGAAAAAGGAGAGTTTATTTCGGCTGCCGATGGCGCCGAAGTACTTCGACTGGCCGAAGAGGAAAGCTTCGACTTCGCCCCCATCGAAAAACTAGGACGACTTACTTTTAACACGACCTACATCAAGCGGCACATCGAGTTGGTGCTCCGTCACCGCCTTGTGGATGTGAAAGCGATCAAAAAGGCGAAGTTCAAAATCGCAGTCGACGCCGTAAACTCAACCGGTGGCGTTGCCGTACCTCTTCTGCTCAAACAACTTGGCGTGAAGGTCGTCGAGTTGAACTGCGAGCCTACGGGAAAATTTGCTCATAACCCCGAGCCACTTCCGGAACACATCGGTGAAATCATTTCTGTCGTGAAGAAATCCAAGCTCGACTTGGGAATCATCGTCGACCCCGATGTAGATCGTCTAGCCCTTGTTTGCGAAGATGGTCAACCGTTTGGCGAGGAGTATACCTTGGTGGCCGTTGCCGACTACGTGCTGAGCCGCCGAAAAGGAAACACCGTTTCGAACCTATCCTCGACAAGGGCCTTGCGCGACATCACCGAAAAGGCCGGAGGCAAGTATACCGCAGCCGCTGTCGGCGAAGTGAACGTTGTCACCGCGATGAAGGAGACGAAAGCCGTTATCGGAGGCGAAGGCAATGGTGGCATCATCGTACCTGATTTTCATTATGGACGGGATGCGCTCATCGGAATCGCCCTATTCCTCACCAACTTGGCCAAGTCGAAAAAGAAAGCTTCCGAATTGAAGGCCAGCTATCCTTCTTACTTTATCTCGAAAAACAAGATCGAACTCACACCGCAAATCGATGTCGATAAGGTCCTGGAAGAAGTGAAGGCGCGTTATCAAATGGAACAGATCAATACGATCGATGGCGTCAAGATCGACTTCGAGAAGACAAAAGAATGGGTACACCTTCGCAAATCGAACACCGAACCCATTATCCGGATCTACGCCGAATCGAAAAATGAAGCTGCCGCAAGTCGATTGGCTGCACAAATCATTTCTGATATACAGCAAATCATAAAGTTGTAAATTTGCTGGCCTGTATCGAATGTGCTGTGCGTAGAAGAGCGTCCAGCCCACGTTCGGTATACCTTACCTAATTCAGTCAGCTACATGGCCATTTATCTAGACAACGCCGCCACCACGCCTCTAGACCCCGAGGTCTTCGAGGCGATGAAACCGTTCATGCTTGAAGACTTCGGAAATCCCTCTTCTACGCACGCCCACGGACGAAAAGTGCGCGCCGCCATCGAATCATCCCGTAAGAAGGCGGCCGAGTTACTGAATTGCACTCCCGGCGAGATTATCTTCACTTCAGGTGGTACCGAAGCGGACAATACCTTAATTACGAGTACCGTACACACGTTCGGTATCAAGCACGTGATCTCCTCGCCCATCGAGCACCATGCAGTAACACACACTATTGAAGTGCTTGCAAAATCCGGTGGCGCCGAATATCACGCAGTCGCGTTGGACGACAACGGCCACGTAGACTTAAATCATTTGGCCGACTTGTTGAAAAAATACCCTGGTGCATTGGTCTCATTGATGCACGCCAACAACGAACTCGGAAACCTGCTTGACTTGAAAAAAGTAGGTGAACTGTGCCGCGAGCAAAATGCATTCTTCCATTCCGATACAGTTCAAACGGTCGGTCACTATCGCCACAACCTGAAAGAGCTGTACGTCTGCGGAATGACGGCTGCGGCGCATAAATTTCATGGCCCGAAAGGTGTCGGCTTCATGTATATCCGTAAAGACAGAAAAATCCATCCCTTCGTCCACGGCGGTGCGCAAGAAAGAAACATGCGCGGTGGAACGGAAAACGTGTACGGAATTATCGGGTTGGTCAAAGCCCTCGAGATCGCTTATCGCGAAATGGATGAGCACGAACGTTACATTAAGAGCTTAAAGTCGCGGATGATCGAGCGTCTCAAGTCTGAAATTCCGGGCGTGTCGTTCAACGGCGATTCTGCCAACTTGGAGCGCAGCCTCTATACGGTGTTGAATGTCTCGTTGCCAGAATCGGAAGAAAACGAAATGGTGCTTTTCAATCTGGACCTTCAAGGAATCTCCGCGTCCGGCGGTAGCGCGTGCTCAAGCGGCGCGTCGACTGGCTCGCATGTGTTGTCAGCGCTTTACCCCGAATCGAAACGTGGAGCAGTTCGTTTTTCCTTCAGCAAATACAACACACCCGACGAGATCGATGCGGCGGTCGACAAACTTGCTGAACTCGTGGGAACCCGCGTGTGATTCAACCGATGCCCACCGTTAGTTTCATCGGCTCGGGAAATGTTGCTTGGCATCTTGCCCCGGCACTTGACAACCTCGGATTCGTCGTAAAAGAAGTATTCAGCCCCAACCAAAAAAACGCTACAGCCTTAACCGAACGGCTGTATCAAGCCGAGGTCAAGACTTCCCTTGATTTTGCGGATAGCCCTTCGCGACTATTCTTTGTTGCAGTACCGGATGATGCCATTGCCGACGTTGCGCGTGAAATCACACTCCCCGACGACGCCACCATCGTACATACGTCCGGTTCACAACCCTTGCAAGTACTGCAGTTCTCTGCCGCGGCCCACATCGGTGTGTTTTATCCTCTTCAGACATTCAGCAAAATCCGGCCAGTCGATTTTCGGCATGTGCCGATCTTTCTGGAAGCCAGCGATGATGTGGCCGCGAAGCAACTCAACACGCTTGCGAAGGGACTGACGTCGCGCTACAAGACAATCACCTCCGAAGAGCGGCAAGCGCTCCATGTCGCAGCGGTGTTTGCCTCCAACTTTCCGAATCACATGCTGCGCTTGTCTAAATTGTTGATGGATCAAAATAGGCTAAACTTCGAATGGCTTAAACCCGTGATCCTCGAAACCATTAACAAAGCGCTGGCAGTGGGACCCGAGCATGCCCAAACAGGACCAGCAGTACGTGGCGACCTCGAAATCTTAGACCGCCACCTCGCTTACTTACAGTCAGACGCCGCGATGGCCAAAATCTATGAAATCGTCAGCCAAGACATCATGGACCGGGCTGAGTGATTCCTGCCGGTAAGTAGGCCGACGCCGTTCAGCAAATCAGTCGACCAATCAAGCAAAGTCCACCGCAATCGTAACAGACCGCCATCCACAGTCTGGGATTCTTTGTTATTTTTAAGTATCACTAATCAGAAAATGATATGCGTTCAACATTTCTCTTGGCGCTTGTAGCCGCTTCAACCGTAGCCGTGGCACAAACGACGCCGCGCGAGCAACTCGACCCAAAAGTTACCGAGATATGGGATTTGAAACCCAAGAAGATCAGCCCAGGTACGAATCCCGGCGAAGCACCTTCCGATGCCATCGTACTTTTCAACGGAAAAGATATGGGCGAGTGGGAATCGGCAAGCGATGGCTCCACTCCTAAGTGGGAAGTGAAAGACGGCGCGTTTACGGTAGCCAAAGGAACCGGCGACATTAAAACCAAGAAGACGTTCGGCGATTTCCAGTTGCACATTGAATGGAGAACACCCACCGAAATCGTCGGTGAAGGCCAAGGCCGTGGCAACAGCGGTATCTTCTTGCAAGGACTCTATGAACTACAGGTTCTCGATAGCTACGAGAGTGTTACCTATTCCAACGGTCAAGCCGGATCTATCTACAAACAAGAGCAAGCCATTCCGTTAGTCAACGCGTGCCGGAAGCCCGGCGAGTGGCAGACGTACGACGTCATCTTCACGGCACCGCGTTTCGGCGCCGAGGGACGAATGCTGATCCCTGCGTATGTGACCGTTTTGCACAACGGTGTCTTAATACAAAGTCACACGGTTATTACCGGACCCACGGAATACAAAGGACTCCCCGTGTATAAGGTGCACGACAAAGGACCTATCCAATTACAAGACCACGGCAACCCCGTAAGCTATCGCAACATTTGGATCCGGAATCTTTGATTCTGTAAAAAGGTATTCAAACAAAAAAGCCAGGACCTAGATCCTGGCTTTTCTTTTCGTTCGAACTCGATTACTTGTTGTTCAACGCCACGGTTTGAACTTCGCCCTTGATAAAGAGCTGAACCGAACCGTTGGGAATGTTAGCTGTTACCGTCACCGCCTTGTTGAAGGCACCGACCGAAGCTGCATTGTACGTTGCTTTGATGAAGCCCTTACCGCCGGGTGCGATGGGCTCCTTCGACCAATCGGGTGTGGTGCAACCACAAGAAGCTTGCACGTTGGTAATGATCATCGGAACTTTACCCGTGTTCGTAAACTTGAACTCGTGGGTAACAGGGGTGCCTTGCTTAATCTTTCCGAAGTCGAAGTTCTGATTGTCAAAAGTGGCTACCGCTAGGTCAGTGTTCACAGCGGCTTGGCTGAAACCTTGTGTGGCAACGCCGGCCAACACGATTAGGAGGAAAAACAGTTTCTTCATTTTTGTAAGTGTTTTAATGGTTGAGTGATAAGTGTTCAACCGGTCCCAGCACCTGCCCGTTTAATTCGTAATGTTGAGCGCTGGGAGGTTCAAAATTACAAATTTTTGGAGGATTTGACTTCCTTCCGGTGAACAGCTCAAACTTCGGATCAAAAAGCACGCCCGGCTGTTAAACTGGTTGTAAATGATGTTAACAACTTGTTAAACACCGGAATGACGCGTTAAATGATCGTTACTTTTACATTGTGAGTAGACTGACTTTGCGAATCGTTATCATCCTAGCGGCCTTGAGCATCGCCGGGATCACCTTTACGCAAGTGTATTGGGTTCGTAAGGCGTTCGACATCCATGAAAATCAATTCTATCGAGACGTCAACGCCGCTCTACGTCATGTCGCCACGCGCATCTTCGAGATCAATAAAACGCCATCGCCTGCCAACAACCCCGTCGATCAAGTGTCGACCAACTATTATGTAGTGGCGATCAATGGACCGATCGATCAAAACCTGCTTGGGTTTCTGATTAACACGGAATTCGAAAAGAGAAATATCACGGCCGAGTTCGAATACGGCGTGTACGATTGCATCTACAAATGCATGGCGGCCAACGAAGAGCAGTCCAATAAGCGTCTCGTTAGCGAGGCAGCCGCCACGCCGGGCTGGCCTAGTCCCCCAGCCGACGGTTATTATTTTGGAGTGCAGTTTCCACGATTGGAGGTAAACCTGATTAGTCAAATGGGGATTTGGCTTTTCTCCTCCGCGGTGAACCTAGTGGTGATCTTCTTTTTCGTTTACACCTTGTTTGTGATTTTGAAACAACGTCGACTGTCAGAGATCCAACGCGATTTCATCAACAACATGACCCATGAATTCAAGACGCCCATATCGACGATCGCGATTTCGACGGAAGTCTTGAAAGACCCCAGAATATTCAATACGCCGGAACGGCTGCTCAATTACACCACGATTATCCAAAATGAAAACAACCGACTGAAACAGCAGGTCGAAAGGGTGTTGCAAATGGCTCGGTTGGACCGCGAAGAGATTGCGTTAAAAAGAGAACCTCTAGACATCCACGAGATTGCGCAAGAAGCAGCAAAGAATATCTTGATTGGTAGGCCAGCCGATGCGGCGACGATCGACTTCGAATTGAATGCCGTCGAGCACACGATGAACGCGGATCGACTCCACATGACCAACGTGTTTTTCAATTTGCTCGACAACGCGCTGAAGTATTGTAAGACCTCACCCCATATTACCATTTCTTCTTCCAACGTGAATGGCGCGCTGGTGATTGCCGTTAAGGATAACGGGATCGGCATCAGCCCCGATCATCACCGCAAGGTTTTCCACAAGTTTTTCCGAGTGTCGACCGGAAACATCCACGATGTGAAAGGTTTCGGAATTGGCTTGAACTATGTGAAGCTGGTGGTCGAAGCGCACAAGGGGAAAATCTCGCTGACAAGCGAACTTGGTAAAGGCAGCACATTTACATTGACTCTTCCTCTTGCATGAACACCAAAATTTTATTGGTAGAAGATGATCCGAACTTAGGTTTTGTGATCAAGGACAACTTAGAAATGAAGGGCTACCAAGTGACACTTTGTAATGATGGTGAAAGTGGCGAAAACACGTTTCACCAAAACGCCTTCGACTTGTGCATCCTCGACGTGATGATGCCGCGCAAAGATGGTTTTACTGTGGCACGTAACATCCGCAAGAAAAACCAGCAAGTCCCCATTCTTTTTGTCACCGCTAAGTCGATGTTGGAGGACAAAGTGGAAGGGTTCTCCGCTGGTGGCGACGACTACATAACAAAGCCGTTCAGTGTAGAAGAACTTCAAATGCGGATCGAGGTGTTCCTACGCCGTTCCAATGGACGCGAAAATGTGGAGACCATTTTTCACCTGGGCCAGTTTGTATTTGATAGCAGCAACCTGACACTCGCCAAAGGATCGGACTCGCGGACGCTTACGCAAAAGGAATCGGACGTCTTGGGGCTTCTATGCAAAAATCGCGACCGGGTCCTGAAACGAGAAGAGATTCTCAAGGCGGTCTGGGGCGACGACGACTATTTTCTAGGTCGAAGCATGGACGTTTTCATCTCGAAACTGAGAAAATACTTGAAAGACGACCCCAACGTCCAGATTGTCAATTACCACGGGATCGGATTTAGACTAGAAATAAAATAACCGAATCGGCCGGTCGTCCGTAAATTCGCGGGATGGCCTCACTCACCACCTGGTTCTCTTCCCTCTTTAGAATCGCTCGATTCTGGAACCTGGTCATCATTGCAATTGCCCAATATTTTACTGCCATTTTCTTGGTGAACACGGAGCTCCTCTACGACTGGCGAATGGCAGCTTTGGCTATCTCCACTATGATGATCGCAGCTGCCGGATACATCATCAATGATTATTATGATGTAAAAATTGACCTGATCAACAAACCGGAGAGGGTGGTGGTCGGACGAAGCATCTCGCGACGATATGCCATTCTACTCCATACGATTCTTAGCATCACCGGCGTGGCACTCGGGCTGCTGATCGACTGGAAGATCGCGGTCGTTAATTTCGGGAGTGCATTCCTCCTATGGCTTTACTCCAATTCGTTGAAGCGCCTTCCATTCGTGGGCAACTTCTCCGTGGCAGTACTCACTGGTTTGTCCGTTGCCGTGGTTTGGATCATCGCCGTGATCACGCCGACCGCGCGCGTGGTGGAACCTAACTGGCAAATTCCATTCATTGGTACCGTAATCGTTGCGCAAGGGGTGGGCATCTTTGTCTACTCGTTGTTCGCTTTTTTCGTCACACTCGTCCGCGAGATCATCAAAGACATGGAAGATCTCAAGGGTGACAACACATTCGGGTGCAAAACCCTTCCCATCGTCTGGGGCATTCGCCGCACCAAGAATATCATCTACTTTCTGACCATTCTATTTGTTGGGACCGTCTTCTTCGTCCACCTCACGCTCAGTGGATTGCCCATGATGTACTTCACCATCTTTCTTTTTGCACCACTCGCCTGGTTACTAATGGGTCTCAATCGCGCCGACACAAAAAAGGACTATTACCAACTCAGTGTTTTGTGTAAGGTGATCATGGTCCTTGGTGTTTTCAGCATGGCCTTGTTATAAGGATCGAGCAGTTAGAAACACGATCATTATATTTGCGGCCGCACACCATGGCAACCAAATACCGACTTGCGATCTTCGCCTCTGGCAATGGGACCAATGCCGAGAAAATCATGGAATACTTTGACGGGCATCCGTCCGTCGAAGTGGTGATGCTGCTATCCAACAATGCCAGCGCATTTGCGTTGGAGCGTGCAAAGAAGTTTGATGTTGCCACCAAGGTGTTTGATCGTGCACAGTTCCGCGACAGCAACGAAGTGATTCACTGGTTGAAAGACTCAGGCGTAACGCATGTCGTCTTGGCCGGTTTCCTCTGGCTGATTCCCGCAAACTTGATCCAAGCATACCCTGGTCGCATGGTGAATATCCACCCAGCCTTGTTACCCAAACATGGTGGAAAAGGCATGTACGGGATGAAAGTACACGAGGCGGTGAAGGCGGCGGATGATCACGAAACGGGAATCACCATACACTTGGTGAACGAAAAATATGATGAAGGTGAAGTCCTAGCTCAAAAGTCGGTCGCCGTTACTGCGGACGATTCACCCAAAAGTATTGCCGACAAGGTTCATGCGCTGGAATACCAATACTACCCGGTCGTAATTGAATCTTGGGTCACAGGGAAGCAAATGCCCTAACAGGAAAAGTACCTACACCCTTAAACTTCGGCGGCACGGCGCTGAATAGAAATCCTTCGTCGGGAACAGATCGCAGGTTGCAAAGATGCTCCACCACGAGTATCTCGGCTCCCAATAAAATGGAATGCACGGGACGGGAACGGGCGCGGGTGTCGTCGATGTTGTGCGAATCAATTCCAACGAGGAGCGCGCCTTGGTCTTTTAACCAAGTGGCGGCGTCAGCCGTCACGAACGGGTGCTGCTCGAAGTATCGGTCAGTGCGCCAATGCTCATCCCAGTTTGTATTTACCAGGACCGCTTTACCCGCCACGCTTTTACCCACGAAAAACGAGGTGTCCACCGAAAGGCCCAGGCGATAGTCAGCCCTAACGACAATGGCAGGAAGATTTGCGAAACGGTCTAGTCCTATTTCACTCATGTCCTTGCCGTTTTCAAACCGATGGAACGGACAGTCGACATAGGTTCCCGTGTTGGTCACCATCTCGATCTTACCAATTTGAAAAGAGGTGCCCTCCTCGTAAAACGATTTGGAATTCTCGCGCGACAAATAATCGCATACCACGGGTGCTGGGAGACCCTTGTAGGTGATCAGTCCGTTTTCAATAGTGTGACTGAGATCTACCAACTTTCGCATTTCGAAAATTAGAACTTTTCGAGGTGACCCTCACTACGAAATCTTTGGAGTCATCCATTCAAATTGTTCATCACGCGGAAATTGCTCGAAGATAGACTTCACGAACTCGTGGGGAACGGTAAGCTTTCGCTTGTTTAAATCCATCCACGCGCCGTCGACCGTTATAATTGTGCAGAGCGTCCCATCGGGTTTGGCTACGTGGTGGCGGAGCGACCACCGGCTGAAATCGGGAAGCGCCTTTAGCAGTTTCACATCCATCTCTACCTTGTCTTCTAACCTAACCTCCCGACGGAATACAGCCTCCTCGCGAAACAGGATCGGGCCCATGTGTAGCTCCATTAGCTTTTCCGTCGTTAAACCTTGGGTGTTGAGATAATTCATACGCATGGCCGCGGCAAAGTCGTAGTACACGGAATGACGCAGATGTCGATTGGCGTCGATATCCGCCCAACGAATATTCAAAGGCACTTTGTAATTCTCCATCAGCTTGATTTTTTCGAGGTTATTGAAATGATTTAAGCGACTTCAACGCTTGCATTCTTGCAGCAAAACTTCCGTCGCCGAACGGGCCGGCTACTAGGTTGCCGAATAAATTCAAAAGTTCAGCACTGTGGTCCGTTCGACGTCCATCTTTCATGCCCACATGAACAAAGTTAGACCACATCGCGGACTTCACGTGCGTGCCTTTGGCGTCCCACATCTGCATTTCGACCAGTAGTTGACTAGCCGAGAACTCGACAATTGCTGAACGGAGGATCACTTGCTCGTTGACGAAGGCTGGGCGAAAATAGGCGATTTGATTGGTGCTTACGACCCAACCAACGCCTTGTTTCGCAAAGTCGCCGATGGTGAACCCGTACGACTTGCTAAGATGCTCCTCGCGCGCGTCGAGGAAATACTTGACGTACCATACGTTGCCAAGGTGACCAAACAAGTCACAATCGGAAAAGCGAACCAGCGCCTCGCTTTCGGGCCACTTCGTCATCGTCATCGTTGCTTCCATATTTTCGACCGATCGGTCTATTTTAGTTGATTGTTCATACTCACAGGCCGTTTTTGAAACTAAGCCTTCATTTCGGACAAAATCATCTGTTTCAGGTATTCGAGCGACTGGTTGAGTTTCCGGTGGTCGTCCAGAATTTTCGCAAGGAAGATCGCTCCCTCAATATGGGCATACATGAGCGCCGCATAACGCTCGCTGTTGATATTGGCATCGATCTCACCGATGCGCTTCCCTTTCTCAATGATTCGGTGGAGGTCGTTCAACATTTTCTCGACCGCTGCCCGGACGTCCTTCTTCAGACGAGGCATGGTGTCGTCTACGTCGACACTGAAGTTCAGAATGGGACAACCACCTTCGACAGGGCTATGGCGCGTATAGTCCTTGTGGTAGTCGCAAACCGCCAACAGTTTGTCGAGGGGGCTCGACTTTTGAGAAACTGCTGCCACAATCCCGTTGTAGGCCTTTTCGAACGAGTAGCGAAAAGCCTCGCGGGCAATCTCTTCCTTGCTATCGAAGTTTCCATACAATCCTCCCTTTGCAAGACCCGTTGCCTCTAGGATATCACTCATCGAGGTCCCCGCATACCCTTTCCGGTTGAAAATCGGGGCCGCGCGTTCAATGATGAATTGCCGAGTACGTTCCGCTTTGGTAAGTGTGGGGGCCATCACACAAAAATAGACCGATCGGTTTATTTTAACAACAGTCTTCCGGTACTTTTTTGCCGACCTGGTTCGAAAAATACTTTTTATATTACTCCTTGAACCCGATCCCTCAACGATGAGATACTCATTCGTGGCGCTCTTGAGCATTATGCTCGCCTGCTCGAAACAATTGCCGGACGAACATGCCCCGGAAAAATCACTTGCCGATCTAAAAGTATACGACGGTCTCGAGGTCACCCTCTTCGCCTCAGAACCCATGTTCAGCAATCCAACCAACATGGACATCGATTCGAAAGGACGCATCTGGATCACTGAGGCATACAACTATCGAAATCAATACAACCCGAAAAATCCTTATCGTGAAGAGGGTGATCGGATCATGATCCTAGAAGATACCGACGGCGACGGCAAAGCCGACAAGAGCAAAGTGTACTACCAGGGCACCGACGTAAATGCGGCACTTGGAATTTGTGTACTCGGCAACAAGGTAATCGTATCGTGTAGCCCGAAAGTTTTCGTGTTTACAGACAACAATGGCGACGACGTACCCGACAACAAGGAGATCTTGTTTCAGGGCATTAAGGGTGTAGATCACGACCACGCCATACACTCATTCAATTTCGCACACGATGGGCGGCTGTATTTTACCATGGGCAATGAAGGTGCTATCCTAGTCAATACTCTTGGCGACACGGTCGTTGATGTTCACGGACGAAAGGTGACGACCAATGGCAAACCGTTTCGCGATGGACTCGCGTTGCGGATGGATGAAAACGGGTCGAACGTTGAAGTAATCGCGCACAACTTCAGGAACAACTATGAATTGGCGGTTGATCCATTTGGCACGATCTGGCAGTCTGACAACGATGATGACGGCAACCAAGCCACGCGGATCAATTTCGTGATGGAGTTTGGGAATTACGGTTTCAAAGATGAAGTCACCGGCGCATCGTGGCCAGCACGAAGAACGAACATGGAGAAACTGATACCACTGCGCCATTGGCATTTGAATGACCCGGGCGTGGTGCCCAACATGCTACAAACTGGCTCAGGTTCACCGACGGGCATGGCGATCTACGAAGGAAACATGCTACCGGAAGTCTTTCACGGCAAGTTGATTCACTCGGAACCGGGACACAGCGTGGTTAGGTCGTACATCGCCGAACAAGATGGTGCGGGATATAAAGCGACAATCGTCAATCTTCTGGAGGGACAAAAAGATCAATGGTTTCGGCCAGCTGACGTGACCGTTGCCCCCGACGGATCCGTTTTTGTTGCGGACTGGTACGACCCGGGTGTGGGTGGTCATCAAGTAGGTGACCTAAATCGTGGTCGCATTTACCGAATTGCCAAGCCGTCGTCTCCTTACGAAATCGTTGCGCCCAAGTTGGCAACCCCTGAGGAAGCTGTGAAGGCGTTGGTGAACCCGAATGCTGCGACAAGGTACATTGCTTGGAAAGCGCTCGAGCAAATGGGCGTTCAAGCGGAACCTGCACTGGCAGCGTTGTGGAATGGTGCCGACGTTCGACAGAAAGCCATGGCCTTTTGGCTATTGATTCGATTGCCCAACGGTCGAACCTATATTGATGCAACCCTTGCCGACAAGAATCCAGACACCAAGATCATGGGTATTCGGGGTGCCACCCTCATGAAGCAAGAGATGAAACCCATCGTAGCAGCTTTGGTCAACGATCCATCGCAGCAGGTGAGACGCGCTCTGCTGATCGCCTTGCGAGGAGATAGTACGCCCGAGGCTGCTCAGCTCTGGTCGAAACTGGCTTTGCAGCACAACGGCGTCGACCGTTGGTATCTGGAAGCGCTTGGTATCGCGGCAGATGGAAACTGGGACCTATACTTTGAGACGTGGAAGAACTCGGTGGGAAAAAATTGGAACACGCATGCCGGGCGTGACATCGTTTGGCGAAGTCGCGCGAGGGCTGCCATCCCGATGTTGACAGAACTGATCCGTCAATCGCCCGACAGTTCGATGCTGCGCTACTATAGGGCACTGGATTTTCATTCCGATCCCTTAAAACAAGATGAGTTAGCTCGTTTGGTGACGCAAGTGAATGGATCTAAGCTGCTCTATGCCTTGAAACACATGGATCCGTCGCGCGCTAAGATGACTCCTACGATCGCCAAAGCATTGAATGAGACGCTCTCCAAGTACCAAGGCAAGATTGAATTCGTTGAACTTATCACAACCTTTCAATTAAAGGAAAGGTCGAGTGACTTGTTGGAGTTAGCGATTCAATACCCAGACAGTCTGGCGGGACGTGAGTCGGTGCGCACGCTTTTGAAGTGGGAAAAAACGGACTTGATGGAGCCTGTGCTGCAGGGTGCAGATCGAGAGCGTGCTGTTGCGTTGGCCCGAGTCGTGGATGCTTCTATGTCAAATCCATTGGCGATCGCCATGATGGAAAAGTTGATGCTCGATTCCACCCGCGACTTAGAGCTTCGAAAGTTGGCGGTCCGCGCATTCGGTGGCCCCTGGCAAGCAGAAGACCGGCTATTGGAGCTCGCGCGAACAAAGCAGATTCCAACTGAACTTCAGACTGCCGCCGCCGGCGTCTTCCAAACGGTTTGGCGCGCCAAGCTCCGCGATGAAGCCGCCCAGTATCTAACCCTGCCGGGGAATAAGGACGGCAAATCGTTGCCTCCAGTATCGGTACTGGCCGAACGTGTGGGCGATGCGTCGCAAGGAGCCACCGTTTTTGCCAACAACTGCGCAAGCTGCCACGTCGTGAGTGGCAAGGGTGTCAACTTCGGGCCAGACCTGACTGAAATAGGTGCAAAGCTATCGAAGGAGGCTCTCTATACCGCGGTCCTCTACCCCGACCAAGGAGTAGGGTTTGGTTACGAGGGATATATCATCAAGCTCAAGGATGGTTCCACCGCCGTAGGTCGCATCTTGTCGGAGACAAGCGACAAGATCGAGTTGCAATACATGAACAACACACAACAGGTAGCCTCAACGGACGTGGAGTCTAAGAGTAAACTTCCCAATTCGCTCATGCCTGCCGACTTGCAACGACTAATGACCGAATCGGAACTCGTCGACCTGGTAGAGTATTTGAAGACTTTGGGGAACTAGTAGAAAGGTGGTGGGTGGTGGATGGTTGGTGGTGGGTGGTTGGTGGTCCTGCTCCGTTCGAAGCTCTCGTCAATTGGGTATTGGTTATTGGTTGATCTTCGTTTAAAATACGCGGGGTCCCGGAGACCGGAGACCCCGCTGCGAAAGCTCGTATTTGGTTGGTGGTGGATGGTGGATAGTGGATAGTTCTGCTTCGATCGAAACTCACACCTCATTGGTTGGTGGTGGGTGGTGGATGGTTGGTGGTCCTGCTCCGTTCGAAACTCACACTAACCAAAAAACTTCAACTGTCAGTTTACCACTATCAACCACCAACTATCATCTATCAACCATCAACCACCCACCCCCCCTACGGCGTATTGATCTCATGAAACCCTGACTTGGTGTCGTGGTCGGTCCAACTCATGGGATAGTTCTTGTCGAGGAATTCGAGGGAGTCGGTGGTGAGGTACAGTGGTCGAAATGTATCGATCATCACGGCAAGTTCGTGGGTTTCCTTCGCGCCGATGCTCTTCTCGACGGTACCCGGGTGGGGTCCATGGGGAAGGCCGCCAGGATGTAGCGTAAATGAACCGCGTTCGATGCCACGTCGGCTCATGAAATTGCCTTCGGCATAGTAGAGCACTTCATCGCTGTCGATGTTGCTGTGGTTATAGGGTGCCGGGATAGCGAGCGGGTGGTAGTCGAACAAACGAGGCACGAAAGAGCAAATCACAAAGTTGTGTGCTTGGAATGTTTGGTGTACTGGCGGCGGCTGGTGTACTTTTCCTGTAATTGGCTCGAAATCGTGAATAGAAAACGCATAGGGCCACAAAAAGCCATCCCACCCAACGAGATCGAGGGGGCTATGTTCATACACATAGTAATGCAGGTAGCCCTGTTTTTTGATCTTCACGAGGTATTCGCCCTTCTCATGAACGGTTATCAACTCGTGTGGTGGGCGGATGTCGCGTTCGCAGTAGGGTGAGTGTTCCAGCAGCTGCCCTAGTTGATTGCGATAACGTTTTACGGTTTCAACAGGTGAAGCAGACTCGATGATCAGCAATCGAAGGGGACCTTCTTCGAACTCGAGCTGGTAGATGACCGTGCGTGGTATGACTACGTAGTCACCCTGGCGGATGGGCATGCGGCCAAACTGCGATGTAAGGGTGCCGTTGCCATCGTGCACATAAATCACTTCGTCGCCTTCGGCATTTTTATAGAAGTAATCCATCTTACGCTGGCTCGGCGAGCAGATTGAAATCGAGCAATCACTATTCTGGAGGAGGACTTTTCGTGCCGACAGAAAGTCATCGCCCGTCGTGGTTACTTTCGACGTATTCAGGTGGGTCTGACGCAGCGAGTAATCGTCAATGATCTTCGCTCCGTATGGTTCTTGTTTTTGAATGCCCCCGATTCGAGTCGGTGGATAGATATGATACAGCGTCGAGTAGATTCCGGAGAATCCCTCTGAACTCACGAGTTCCTCCTTATACAGACTGCCATCGGGTTGGCGAAACTGCGTATGACGTTTAGGAGGAATTTGGCCGAGCCGGTGATAGTACATACAACCTTTGGTTTTTACGAAATTACAAAATGTAACATCGTTCAGGTTGTTAGAAAATCAAATACCGTAAGACGACTGCCCGACAAAACCTATAGTTTCTGTCGGTTGAGCTCTGGAATCCTGTCGAACAGTTTAAGTGCCTGTTGTAATATCTCGTTTTGTTCGTTCACGATTGGATAAAAGGCTTCATTACCCCAGATTCGTCGTGCCACTTCGGCTTTCAGAAAGTTTTGGATGACCGCTTTGTGCCGCGCGAGATCTTCGGGCATGGGTTGCACCTTCCCGCGGCGTCCCAATTCGACCAGTTCATTCAACATGCGATCGTCGACAACAAACTCACGGCGGTACTTATCATATCCCATCTTTTCGAGTTGCTCCTTGTTCTTCTGGGCAAACTTAAAGGCCCATTCGCGTGGTGCATTTACATTAAAGAGGCGATTGAAGTACGTGCTATTCTGCGTCGTATCGAGTGGCACGAAGTAGTCGGGCATGATGCCACCCCCGCCGTAAACGATCCTACCGCTCGCGGTTTTATACTTCAGTGAATCATTGAACTTAATACTGTCTGCATGGAAGAATTCTCCGTGTTGATATCGCTCGAATACTTCGCGGTCATACTCTTCATCCGACTCATAAGGCTTCTGAATCGACCTCCCGGTGGGTGTGTAGTAGCGGGAGATGGTCAAACGAAGTTCGGAGCCGTCGTTGAGATCGAAGGGTGTTTGCACCAAGCCCTTTCCAAACGAGCGGCGGCCAACGATCAATGCACGGTCGTTGTCTTGGAGCGCACCTGACACGATTTCGGAAGCTGACGCACTTCCTTCATTCACCAGCACGATCAAATCACCTTGCTCGAAACTTCCTTTTGCTGTAGATGGCGTCTCCGAATTATAGCGAGAGTCTTTTCCTTTCGTGAGCACGATGCGTTCGCCATCTTTTAGGAATTCGTCGGATAGGTCGATCGCTTGGTTGAGGTAGCCGCCAGGGTTTCCCTGAAGGTCCAGCACCAATTTCTTCATTCCTTGTTCCTTGAGCTTATCGAGGGCGGCCTTAAATTCTTCGTGCGTGGTGGCGTTGAAAATCCTGACTTTGATGTACCCGACTTCCGGTTCAACCATGTAAGCCGACTCGACCGAATACTGAGGGATTTTGTCGCGAACGATCTTGAAGGTAATGGGCTCAGGGGAGCCGCTACGTACGACTTCCAGTTTCACCTCCGATCCTTTGGGGCCTTTGAGGTACTTGTAGACATCCGCGTTCTTCAGGTGAATGTTAGCGATCAATTGATCGTCGACTTTTACAATCTTGTCGCCCGAACGAAGTCCCACCGCTTCGGAGGGCCCTCCACTGAGCGGGGTGACAACGACGAGGGTATCTTGGAAGATGCTGAACTCGATGCCGATACCTTCAAAGTTGCCACGCAAGTCTTCGCTGGCGGCAATCTTGTCGCGTGCGGGGATGTAGGAAGAGTGTGGGTCGAGTTTCGTGAGCAAGTGCTGGATGGCGTCTTCTACGAGTTCGTCCGCTTTCACCTCGTCCACATACTCATTTTGGACGAGTGAGATAACCTCTCTAAACTTTTGCATCTCCCCGCCAAGCTCTTTGTCTCCCACATTTGGGTTGAGTCCCGAGCCAATGAGGACACCACCGGCAAGGCCTATACAAAGCACGAGGGGTAATGCAATCTGGTTTTTTGAGTTGTGGTTGGGAGGGGTATTCGGCGTGTCGATAATCGACTCTTGGTTGCTTGTCTCGTAGTTGTTCGTCTCGCTCATATGATCACAGTGTAGCTTTCACCCATAACAAGTAATTAACGGTTATCGGCGCGAATGGTTCGTCCGGAAAAGTACGCAGGGGCGGCTGAAAGTAGGTTTTTGTGGGTGAATTTTTTGAAACCCCAAAAAGGCGTCAACGGGCAAATTCCTATATTTACAGATCATGGACAGGCTAGCGCTAAAAAATAAGCGTATTGGAGAACTCGTGGACCAAGACAGTGTTCGCGCGCATGTCCTGTATTATTTCGGCATCCGGTTTTATGAATACTCAGAACAAACCTTGGAACAGGTTTGTAAGGAAAAGGGATTGAAACTGGAAACTGTCCTGAAAGAACTGGAATCACCCAGCGAGAATTTCCAAGAAGCCGATTTGCCGCTGATCTCCTACCCGATCGATTTGATCATCGAGTATTTGAAGCATGCGCACTTCCTCTTTGTGAAGCACAAGTTGCCCTACATTGGAAGATTGGTGGAAGGTTTCCGTGCGGAAGACTCGCGTTATGAATCAATGGCGAAGGATCTGAAAATCTTGTTTCCGTTATTCATCGAAGACTTCATCCATCATATCTACGAAGAAGAAGATACGCTCTTCAAGTACATCCGGTTATTGGAACGCGCCTCGAAAGGCACCTACAATCCCGCGAAACTGTATTACATGATGGAAAAGAGTTCCCTGCAGAGATTCGCAATGGAGCACGAAGCTCACGACGATGAAATGATGGGCATTCGTAAGATCACAAACGATTACTTATTGCACCCCGACTCGCCCCTCCACGTAAAGGTGATTTACTCCGAGTTGGTATCTTTTGAGAAGAGTCTGCAGACTCACGCTCGCATTGAAAACGAAATCTTGTTCCCGAAAGCGATGGCGTTGGAGAACAAGGTAAAGCATACCTTCCTCGAGCGTTCTAAGCTCAACTAACTTCAGTTGTTACTTCCTGAATTGTAGAAAGTCTTGTAAGATGATCGTCGCAGCGATTTTATCTGTGTTCCCTTTTACTTGTCGGTCTTTCTTTTTAGTACCGCTTGCCAGCAGCACTCTTTGAGCCATGGAAGACGTGAACCGCTCATCGATTAGGTGAAGCGGCTTAGTGGGAAATTTCTCGCGCAATCGCTCTGCAAGTTTTCGCACCAGCGGTGTCATCTCATTGTCTTCGCTCTTCAAGTTCGTAGGCATTCCCAAAACGATTTCGTCGACCGCTTCTCGCTGAAAATAGGATTCTAACCAAGTGAGCAACTGTTGGCTCTCCACCACATCGAGGGCAGTAGCGATAATTTGAAGCGGGTCGGTGACGGCAATGCCCGTGCGCTTCTTTCCGTAGTCGATCGCGAGTATTCTTCCCATGTGAACTACCGAGTGGTTCTCTTTGTTGGTGGGCAAAGGTACAGCTACCCGAGAAATTCGCGTGAATGATTACCTTTGCCATCTATTTGATTGATTTCCATGGTTTTCCCCATTGTTGTGTACGGCGATCCGATCCTTCGAAAAAGGGCTTCTGATGTTGAGAAAGGGAGCGATGTGAAGCCGTTTTTAAACGACATGTACGAGACCATGTATGCCGCCAACGGCATCGGCCTCGCTGCACCACAAGTTGGAAAAGCGGTTCGGGTATTCGTCGTAGATGGCACGTCGCTCGACGACGAAGAGGAGGACATGAAAGGTTTCAAGTTGGCCTTTATCAATCCCACGATCCTCAAGGAAGAAGGCGACCCCTGGCCCTTCGAAGAAGGATGCCTCAGCATTCCCAACATACGTGAAAAAGTGATGCGCCCGGAGACGGTGGTGATTCGCTATTACGACGAGGACTGGAACTTAAAGGAGGAAACCTATGAGGGGATGAAAGCCCGCATCATTCAACACGAATACGATCACATCGAGGGAAAGTTGTTCATCGACTACCTCTCGCCCCTTAAGAAAAAAATGTTAAAGGGTAAGCTCAGCGACATCAGCAAAGGCGACGTAGAAACTGAGTATCGAATATTAGCGCCCCTTCGCAAGTAGCGCTATTCCCGTCAGGTTGGTATCTTCCCCAAGAATTCAACCCGTTTAACTGTGAACATACAATCACGCCTTCCCGAGGTAGGCACATCCATTTTCACCGTCATGTCGAAGATGGCACTCGACCATGGGGCCATCAATCTATCGCAAGGGTTTCCCGATTTTCCCGTTTCCGCCGAATTGATCGAATTGATCTATCGATTCATGCGGGAGGGGCATAATCAATATGCGCCGATGCCTGGGGCGATACCGCTGAAGCAAGCGATCGCGAAAGTTGTTACCGATACCTATGCGCGCCCTACCGATCCGGACGCGGAAGTAATTGTAACAGCGGGTGGCACCGAGGCCTTGTATTCTGCCATCGCCGCATTTATCCGCCCCGGTGACGAAGTGATTGTACTCGATCCGGCCTACGACTCTTATGATCCATCGATTCGCCTCAACGGTGGGGTGCCGATTCACGTGAACTTGGTGCGGGAGGGAAACACGTTCGTGGTGCCTTGGGACACCGTCGAAAAAAAGTCGAGTCCACGCACGAAGGCGATCATGATCAACACTCCCCACAACCCCACAGGTTCGGTGATGTCTGTTGCTGACATGACAAGGCTTTCCGAGTTGGCGAATAAACACGATTGGATCGTCATCAGCGATGAGGTCTATGAACGCTTGATCTACGAAGGACGATCACACGAAAGTGTGCTGAAATACCCGGGATTGAGAGATCGCTCGGTGGCGGCATTTTCCTTTGGGAAGACCTTCCACGCTACTGGCTGGAAAGTTGGCTATACAGTGGCTTCGCCGGCGCTGACGAACGAAATCCGTAAGACGCATCAGTTTATCACCTTTGCGGTAAATACCCCTGTCCAGCTCGCGTTGGCGGCTTACCTACAGGAGCCGAGTCACTACTTGGAACTAGGCCAATTCTACCAGCGCAAGCGCGATTTTTTCCTGGACCAGATCAAGGGATCATCATTTGAGCCCCTTGCGAGCTACGGGAGCTATTTTCAATTGTTGTCGTACGCGCATATCAGCGATAAGCCGGAAAAAGAAATGGCCGAATGGATGACAAAAGAGCATAAAGTAGCCTCTATTCCCGTGTCCGTTTTCTACCACGACGGAACCAATCAGAAGGTGCTTCGCTTCTGTTTCGCCAAGAAAGAAGAGACGCTGGAAAAGGCGGGAAGGATTTTAAAAAACCTCTAGACTTTTCCCCTGGGTTTGACTTCTTTTGCGCTCTTTAAAGGCTATGCAAGACCTCAAAATCAGCTTAATTCAGGCCGATCTTCATTGGGAAGACCCGGATGCCAATTTGGCCATGTTTGAGGAGCGGATTTGGCGCCTCGGGGAGCAAACCGACGTCATCATCCTGCCAGAGATGTTCTCCACCGGCTTCACGATGGAAGCCCGCCGCTTGGGCGAAATGATGAACATGAAAACCACCAAGTGGATGAAGATGGTGGCAGACCAAACCGGCGCCCTCGTCATGGGATCCTTCATCGCAAACGTTCACGACCGGTTTTACAACCGCCTCCTGTGGATGGAGCCGGGCGGAAATTTCAAGACATACGACAAAAGGCACCTGTTCCGGATGGCAGACGAGCACATGACTTTCTCCCAAGGCGAGAGTCTACTCATTGGTCATTGGAAAGGTTGGAGAATCTGCCCGCTGATTTGTTACGACCTCCGCTTTCCGGTGTGGAGCCGCAACCGTTGGAATTCGACTTTGAAGAAGCCTGCGTATGACCTTTTGGTGTATGTCGCGAATTGGCCTCAAGTTCGCGCGAATGCTTGGGATACCCTGTTGCGCGCTCGTGCGATCGAAAACCTAAGTTACGTAGCGGGTGTAAACCGGGTGGGCATCGACGGCAAGGGCGTTGAATACATTGGCAACTCGCAGATCATATCTCCGAAAGGCGAAGCGATCTTTTCGGTAGAAGGCATTGAAGCAGTGAAGACCATTCAGCTCAACGCCAACTCCTTACACGCCTACCGCGATAAGTTCCCGGCACTCCTCGATGCCGATGACTTCAACTTGGAGATTGGTGAGTACGAAGAACGCGAATATCCAACCGGCCTTAGCTAAGCTGGATGTACAAACGCTGCTTGTCCCAATTCCCTATCCTTAATTCTTAATTCTCAATTCTGAATTCTATTATGTTTCGTCGCGCGCTCATCTCAGTCTTTTATAAGGACCAACTCGATGTTATCGTTCACAAATTGGCAAAACTGGGTGTTGAGTTTGTGTCCACTGGCGGCACGCAGCAGTTTATTGAAGGGTTGGGTTACCCGGTCACACGGGTAGAGGACTTGACGGGTTATCCCAGCATTTTTGGAGGTCGCGTCAAAACGTTACACCCAGCCGTTTTTGGAGGCATCCTGTATCGCCGCGATCATGCCGAAGACGTTCAGCAAGCAGGGCAATATAAGATCGGTCCACTTGATTTGGTGATTGTCGATCTCTATCCTTTCGAGGAGACGGTAGCGAAGGGTGGAACGGAAGACGAGATCATTGAGAAGATCGATATCGGCGGGATTTCACTCATTCGGGCGGCGGCGAAGAACTTCAACGACGTGTTGATTGTGTCGTCGCGCGAACAATACGGTGACTTGTTGGAGCTGTTAGAGCGTAAGCATGGCGAGACGGACATCGAAGACAGGAAAAAATTCGCAGCGAAGGCTTTCGACACCACCTCGCACTACGACACCGCGATCTTCCAGTACTTCAATAAGGCTTACAAGATGCCCGTGTACAAAGCGAGCGTGCGACAAGCCCAAGTGTTGCGTTATGGTGAGAACCCCCATCAGCAAGGCGTATTTTATGGCGACCTCTCGCAACTCTTCGACCAGTTGAACGGCAAGGAACTTTCCTACAACAACTTGGTTGACGTAGATGCCGCCGTGAACCTAGTGGGTGAATTCGACGGGGAAACTGCCTTCGTCATAATCAAGCACACGAACGCGTGTGGAGCGGCAACGGGAAAGTCCGTCTTGGAGGCCTACCAAAAGGCGTTCCAGGCCGACACGGTGTCTGCCTTTGGCGGGGTGTTGGCATGTAATCAACCGATCGACGCGGCTGCGGCAGCAGAAATCAACAAGCTCTTCTTCGAGATCCTGGTTGCCCCTTCGTTCGACGATGACGCATTGAAACTATTGACCTCCAAAAAGAACCGGATCATCCTTCGTCAGAAACAGAAGCTGCAGGCGACACGCCAGGCGAAGACGTTGTTGAATGGGGTGTTGGAACAAGATGTGGACTGGAAGACGGATGGTGTACAAGACCTGAAAGTAACGACCAAGCGCCGCCCGAGCGACCAAGAAACAAAGGCCTTACTCTTTGCCAGCAAGGTGTGCAAACACACGAAGTCGAACACGATCGTGCTAGCTGTAGACGGCCAATTGCTGGCGAGTGGCGTGGGGCAAACCAGCCGGGTCGATGCGCTGAAACAAGCACTTGAGAAAGGTCGCTCGTTTGGTTTCAACTTCGACCAGGCGGTTATGGCGTCCGACGCTTTCTTCCCATTTCCCGATTGCGTGGAGATCGCCGACAAGAACGGGATCAAGGCAGTGATTCAACCGGGTGGGTCCATCAAAGATGAAGACTCGATTCGCTATTGCGACGATCACAATATGGCGATGGTCTTTACGGGCTTCCGTCACTTCAAGCATTAGCCGTTGGCCGCGGCTGGCCTTCTGGATGTAAGTTTTTCGCGCATCCCGGCATGAATTTGCCGCAATTATTTAATTAACTTGGTGCCAATTTTTTACCAACCAGGGAGGGACTAACCATCAATGGGACTTTTTGACTTTTTCACGAGCGATGTTGCCATCGATCTGGGTACAGCCAATACGCTGATCATTCACAAAGACAAGGTAGTGGTGGACGAACCATCGATTATCGCCCTTGACAAGATGAACGGGAAAGTGCTCGCCATCGGCCGCGAGGCGATGCAGATGCACGAAAAAACCCATGAAAACATTAAGACGATCCGACCTTTGAAAGAAGGTGTGATTGCCGACTTCCATGCTGCGGAAATGATGATCCGTGGCTTGATCAAGATGATCGACACCGGGAAACGTCTGTTCCCACCGGCCCTCAGGATGGTGATTTGCATCCCTTCCGCTATTACAGAAGTAGAGAAGCGCGCCGTCCGTGACTCTGCCGAGCATGCGAACGCGAAGGAAGTGTACATGATCCACGAACCCATTGCGGCAGCCATTGGTATCGGGATCGACATTGAGCAACCCGTCGGCAACATGATTGTTGACATTGGTGGCGGAACCACCGACATCGCAGTTATCGCCTTGTCGGGTATTGTTTGTGACCAGTCGATACGCATTGCTGGTGATACCTTTAACCGCGACATCCTTGATTACATGCGCCGTCAGCACAACCTGTTGATTGGCGAGCGTACGGCGGAGCGCGTGAAGATCGAAGTTGGGTCGGCGTTGACCGAACTCGACGACGGACCGGACGATTTCGAGATCCGTGGTCGTGACCTCATGACGGGTATTCCCAAGACCATCAAAATCTCCTATTCCGAAGTTGCGTTTGCCCTCGACAAGTCTATTTCCAAACTTGAAGAAGCGGTATTGAAAGCTTTGGAGTTGTCGCCCCCCGAACTATCGGCCGATATTTACGAGCGTGGCATTTACTTGACGGGTGGCGGCGCCATGCTTCGTGGTTTGGACAAGCGCCTCGCGCTAAAGACCAAGCTGCCGATTCACGTGGCGGACGATCCGCTGCGCGCGGTAGTACGAGGAACCGGTGCAGCTTTGAAGAACTTGAACCACTATCGCAAGGTCTTGATGACGTAGACGTAAATGGATCGTCTTCTCAAATTTGTCTACCGGTACCGAGCTTTTTTTACCTACTTAATCCTAGTTATTTCTTGCTCTTGGATGATTGTCGAAAACAATCAATACCAGGGCACGACATACTTCAATTCTTCAAACAAACTGGCCGCGAACATCATCAGCGTTTCGCAAGGTGTTCGCGAGTATCTGTCGCTCAGGACGATCAACGCCGAACTCTCAGACGAAAACGCCGTCCTCCGCTCCCGGCTGGAACGCTACGCCAAGCACGACAGCATGTTCGTCGATACCACCCGTCGCTTCGATTACCTAAGCGCCAAGGTGATCAACAACTCGGTGCTGATGTTCAAGAATTTCATTACCGTCAACAAGGGCTCGGCCGATGGTGTTCAACCCGGCATGGCTGTGATCAGTTCGAAGGGGGCCATTGGGAAGGTGAAGAACGTCTCCGAGAATTTCGCAGTCTTGATTTCAATCCTCAACGTGGACGACCAAATGTCGAGCACCCTCAAGCGGACAGGGCATTTCGGAACGATCCAGTGGGACGGCACAGACCCGCGCCTCGTCAACCTGAATTATATTCCTAGGCATGTGAATCCCATGGTTGGAGATACTGTTGTAACTTCGGGTTATAACGCTGTTTTTCCGCCCGACATCCTGGTTGGCATAATCAAGAAGGCAGATCTCAGCGAAGACTCCCAATTCTGGGAAATTAAGGTCGAGTTGGCGCAGGATTTTAGCCGGCTATCGTTCGTGGAAATCGTTCGAAGCTTCCGGCGGGAGGAAAAAGATTCATTGGAACTCAACACGATGGGAGACTTGAAATGAACAGGTCTGGATTTCTTAGCATCATCTACTTTGTCCTGTACGTAATTGCACAGGTGTTGCTATTTAAGCAGCTAGTGCTGTTCAACACCTCATTCTGTTTCCTTTACATCGCATTCATCTTATTGTTGCCGGTTGAAACCAACAACTTGGTGTTGATGCTTCTGGCGTTCATCATGGGCATTACCATCGATGTGTTTTACGATAGCCTAGGAACTCATGCCCTTGCACTGGTCACACTCGCATATCTACGTAACTATTGGTTGGGCTCTATCACACCTCAAGGTGGTTATGATGCTGGAACAAGTCCTGCCCTCACTTATGGCGTGCAGTGGTTTTTGGTGTACGTGGTACCCTTGGTGTTCGTGCACTTGGCGATCATATTCTTTGTTCAAGCAGGTGGGTTTGGGTTGTTCTGGTTTACAATGCTCAAGATCATGGCGAGCCTGGTGTTCACCGTGAGCGTGATGGTGATGCTTCAATTCTTAAGTGTACCGCGATCATGAACGAGGGAAGGAAAGAAGTCTTACAAATAGTATTCGTGCTGGTGGGGTTGATCTTCCTCATCAAGCTGTTTATCATTCAGGTCGTAGATAGAAAGTACAAGGATCTGGCGAACAGTAACGCAATTCTCCCTCAAGTGGAGTACCCAGCCCGGGGTTTGATCTATGATCGTCACGGAAAGCTTATCGCCTACAACAATCCCGAATTCGACATCGAAGTAGTTTTGCAAGATGTGAAGAACTTCGATACGGCAAGGTTCTGTGCCGTGTTCGAAATGACGCGCGAAGAGTTAAAGCAAAAGTCGGCCGAGATGAGGGCGCGAAAGGAGTTTTCGAAGTACAAGCCAACGGTATTTCTCGACCAGCTTTCCGCATCTGAATACGCTCGGGTGTCGGACCATCTCGACGAGTTTCCAGGTTTCTACATCGTTGCCCGAACGGGGCGTTCGTACTCTACCAAGTCGCTCGCCAACGCGCTCGGATATGTGAGTGAAATTTCGAAGTACCAGCTCGATAACGATAACACGGCGAACATTTACCGCCAAGGAGACTACATCGGTCAGAGTGGGTTGGAAGCGTTTTATGAAAGTGCCCTCCGCGGCAAGCGCGGAATGCGGTACAAACTTCGGAATGTGAAAGGAGTTGAGAAAGGCTCGTGGAACAACGGCGTTTACGACACGTTGTCGGTTCCGGGTACCGACTTGATCACAGGCATTGACCTGGAGCTACAACAATATGCCGAGTACCTCTTAAACGGCAAAGCGGGTAGTGTCGTGGCCATCGAACCTGCGTCGGGTGAGATCCTCACGTTGGTGTCGGGTCCATCTTACGATCCGAACTTGCTGACGGGGCGAAAGTACAGCAACAACTTCAAGTTGATCAGCGTCGACACGATGAAGCCCCTCTTCAACCGACCATTGATGGCTCAATACCGACCGGGCTCCATATTCAAGATTGCCCAAGCCATGACGGCCTTGCAGATGGGGGTCATCACACCTGATACGCGGATTCGATGCGACCGGACGATCATCGACTGCCACGGGCCCCACTCGAATGAGGACCTACGAGGCGCCATCGCCAATTCTTGCAACCCGTATTTTCACAACGTGCTACGTCGCATGGTTAACAAAGGCAAAACCAATGACCCGTTTACGGACACGCGCGTTGGCCTAGCTGATTGGAACCAATACATCTGGAGTTTCGGCTTCGGACATCGCCTAGGTATTGACCTCCCGAATGAAAAGAGTGGTTCCATTCCCACGCCGGAAGACTATGACCGATGGTATGGCGGTCGCCCCTGGAAGTTTTCCAATATTTATTCCATCGCCATTGGTGAAGGTGAAAACCTAGTGGTGCCTATCCAAATGGCAAACTTTGCCGCCACGATTGCCAATCGAGGTTTCTACTATACACCTCACTTGGTGAAGGCCATTGGCAAAGACGGGAAGCCACTTCCACAATTCGAAGAGCGTCACTATACGAAGATTGACGCGAAGAACTTTGACATTGCGATCGACGCAATGGAGGCCGTCGTAGACCATGGAACCGCGACGCGCGCCCGGATGCCCGACATCATTGTTTGTGGAAAGACTGGATCGGTTCAAAACGAACCACGGCCCGACCACTCGGTCTTTATTGCCTTTGCTCCACGCGATAATCCGAAAATAGCCATCTCTGTGTATGTCGAATTCTCAGGTCAAGGTGCGCGTGCCGCTGCTTCCATCGCGAGCTTGCTCATGGAAAAGTACCTGACTGGCGAAGTGAAACGAACTTACTTGGAGCAATACGTACTGGCAGGAAAATTCTTTTAGTTGTTGAATGGCGTTAGACCGTGACGATAGAATCTCTGGAAGTCTAGACTGGCCCACAGTAGGGTTGTTCTTTCTCCTGTTGATGATGGGATGGCTTAACATCTATGCCGTCGTGTACGACGAGACTTCGACGAAATCCTTCTTCGATCTAACGCTCAATTCGGGCCGCCAAATGATGTTCATCTTGGCTGCGCTGGCGATCATCGTGGTGATCCTCATCGTGGACATGCGATTCTATGAAACCGTTGCATACGTCATTTACGGCGTGTTGATATTCGTACTTATACTGGTGCCCATCATAGGAAAGGAAGTTGGCGGCAACAAGTCGTGGTTGGGTGTGGGCTCCTTCGGGGTGCAGCCGTCCGAGTTTGCCAAGTTTGCAACTGCACTCGCCATTTCGAAGTTCATTGGATCGGTGGGTTTCCGGATGGACAATCGCCGCAATCAATTCGTCTTGTTCGGATTAATCGGGGTCCCCATCGCGTTGATCTTGCTGCAAAAGGATTTTGGCACCGCCCTCGTGTTTTTTAGCTTCCTGCTGGTGTTCTACCGAGAAGGCATGTCTCCCATTATCTTGATCCTCGGCGTGATCTTCTCCGCGCTCTTCATTCTTACGCTGTTGGTTCCACTTCCAATTCTGCTCAGTACCATCGGTGGACTTGCTTTGCTCGCCGTGGCGTACATCGTGTACAACAAGAGACGAATTTGGCGGCGACTCCTTCTGACTGGAATTACCATGAGCACGGTCGTGGTGTTCGTATTGAGTGTGGGCTACATCCTCACCGACGTGTTAAAGCCGCACCATCGGAAGCGCATTGAAGTGATGATTAACCCCGACAGCGACCTGAAAGGGCATGGTTGGAACGTCACCCAGTCGAAAATCGCAATTGGTAGTGGTGGGTTCGCGGGGAAAGGTTATCTCAATGGAACTCAGACCAAGTTCGATTTCGTGCCGAAGCAGAGTACCGACTTTATCTTCTGTACCATCGGCGAAGAATGGGGCTGGATTGGGAGTTTCTTCGTGATCTCGCTTTTCATCGCGTTAATCCTGCGCGTACTCTTCTTGGCGGAGAGACAAAAAAATCGTTTTGCGCGCGCGTATGGCTACTCGGTGGCATGCCTATTTTTCTTCCACTTTGCCATCAACATCGGGATGACAATCGGTCTCTTCCCGGTGGTTGGTATCCCACTTCCATTCTTCAGTTACGGCGGATCAGCTTTGTGGAGCTTTACGATCCTCCTCTTTATCCTGTTGAAGCTAGACGCGAACCGCGGACAAGTACTTCAGCGGATCAGCTAGAAAAATTCCTTAGGCAAATCTTTTCTCGACGAGTTCGATGAGCTCCTCGTATTCTTCGCTTTCACGATCCCATTCCGGGTAGTTGTCTTCGAAGTACTTCATCGCTTGGTTGAAGTTGTCGAGACGATCGAGTTTATCCACAGCCTGGCTGAAAATTTCGAAGTCGCCCTTGAAGAGCATCTTCGTAAACATGAACTTCTGGTTGATCGTCAGGCTGTCCTTGATAGATGAAATTTTCTTGAAGTTATCTGCAAGCGTAGGCTTCCCCTCCCTCTTGACCGGCTGAGGCGTGGGCGTTGGCTTTGCCTGCTGCGGTTGGGGCTGGGGTGTTGGCGCGGGGGGAACGAAGGTCGTCTGAACGGGCTCCACCTTCTTGGCCGGCTCAGGTTTGGGTGTTACAACTGGTGGCGGCACGGGTGCTGCCTTCTTTTCGTAAAGCTGCTCGATTCTCAAAGGAAGTACTTTCGAAAACTCGGCAACGAATGGATCAATGTCTTCCGGTGTGAAGTGCACCTCTTCCAAGATTTGATCCAGCAACCCGAAAGCTTCGCGACCACCGAGGGATTCGAGCTTGCGTTCTTCCATCCGTTTCACCAGGTTTTCGAGAGGCGGGCGATTGATCTTCAGGTAGCGAATATCGCTTCGCAGATCGGACAGGCGTACCGTGTTGCTTCCCTGACGATCGAGGGTATCTGAGAAAAAGTCGTACGGATCGACCAGCAAGTACAGCGTCTGGTTGACGGCCTTTTTCAAGAGCGGCAGGAAACTTTCCTTGTTGATTAGGATGTGGTTCGACACTACATTTTGGAATTGCTGAAGGGCCTCCTTTACCTCCGGCGCGGCGTAGTCGAAGTATGGGCTTCTGAGCTTTTGACCTTCGTGGTGCCATGCGCGCAAGAGTTCGCGGATCACGAACAAGTTCACTTGGTGGACAGAGCAGAGCTTCAGAATTTCGGGGCCCGTGATCCTATCCTTGGTGGAGAAAAAGGACGCGGCCACCTTCGAGGCAAAATCTTCGCTGTAGTCGTCTACCGCTTTTAAGCTTAGTCGCTCGTCCATTCCTGATCCTCTTTGTTTAATGTATTGCCCTGTCGCGTCTGATGAAATTCACCGAAGAGATAACCTATTTTTGGTATCGAGAACCTGCCAGGCGCGTCTGATGGTAAAGATAGTGATTGAAAACTTGGGGCAAAAAGAGATCATTTCAAATGACACGAGCCGTTCGTTGCTTCGAACCATTCACGAGGCGGGTGTCGATTGGATGACGGGCTGTGGCGGGAAAGGTCGATGCACCACCTGTAAGGCGATCGTCGTGAGTGGGGAACTAAACCTGCCGCCGCTCACCCCTGCCGAGGTGCGCTATCGGAACCTCGGCGCGCTGGGTGCCCATGAGCGACTGGCGTGTCAGGTGCGGGCGCTGGGCGATCTTCGAATCCGGGTTCCCGAGGAATACAAACTGCCGCACATGCACTACACCGATCCAAACGCATAGAACATCGGTCCCAGAAACGTAAATTGCGTGCATGTTCATCGAACCCCAGTCAAACCGAAACAGTCGTGGCGAAAGGAACGGCTGGATTGAAGTGATTTGCGGGTGCATGTTCTCCGGAAAAACCGAGGAGCTCATTCGACGGCTGAACCGCGCTTTGATCGCCCAACAGAAAGTTGAGATTTTCAAACCATCGATCGACAAGCGCTACCACGAAGTAAAAATCGTTTCTCATGCCGAACGAGAAATTCGCTCGACGCCGGTGGACTTCGCTGATGACATCATCCTTCTGGCCGGTGAATGTGATGTTGTCGGCATTGACGAAGCCCAATTCTTTGATTCTTCTATCGTAGACGTTTGCAACAAACTCGCCAACAGCGGTAAGCGTGTGATCGTGGCTGGCCTGGACATGGATTTTGAAGGGAAGCCTTTTGGTCCGATGCCCTACTTGCTCGCAGTTGCCGAGTATGTAACGAAGGTTCACGCGGTTTGTATGCAGACCGGCGAACTCGCCTCCTTTTCGTTTCGACTCACGCCAAGTAATGCGCAGGTCATGTTGGGTGAAAAGGACAAGTACGAAGCCCGAAGCCGACGTGCCTTCGTCGATGGAATGAAGGCTAAAAACTCGGACTCGATTGAACCATGAGATTCGTTACACTCGCGACGCTCGAAGATCGTTACCAAGCGCAGTTTGTCGACCGGGCACTCGCCGAGAAAGGAATCCAATGTATCGTTACCCATGAGAACACCACTGACCTGATGCCTCACCTAACTGGCATGATGGGAGCCGGTGTTGAAATAAGAGTTGCCGAGGTCGACTACATGGAAGCACGCCGCGTACTCGACCAGCTTCGCGAAGGGGACAAGGTAATATGTCCAGAATGCGGCTCCGACCAAGTTGAATTCCTGCCCAGTGCGGAAAAGACACCCGGCTTCTTGGTGTTGGTTCTCTCCATCATGATGTTTTCTCCGCTGGCACCAAGGCACATCATTACTTGTCATTGCCAGGCTTGTGGGTTCGAATTTCAGAAGAGAAAGCTATAATGCTCTTTAAGTCTACAGGCATCGTTTTTCGCTTCACGCGATATGGGGAAACCTCCATCATCGTCACGATCTTTACTTCGCAGTTTGGCTTGCAGAGCTATATGGTCAACGGCGTGCGGAGTAAATCGGGAAAGGGAAAGATCGCCTTGTACCAGCCGCTCACGCTCTTGGAGCTAGTTGTCTATCACAAGGAGTCGGCGACGCTATCGCGAATAAAAGAAGCCAAGTGCTTACGCCCTTACCGGAGCATTTATCGAGATGTGCACAAGACAACCATCGCCCTCTTCATCGAAGAGATCCTCAATAAGTCGGTGAAGGAAGAATCTCATGCCTCCGAGCTTTGCAACTTCTTGGTCGACGCGCTAACCACACTCGACGAAATGCCGAAGGCTGAAAATTTTCACTTGGTGTTCCTTTTGAAACTCAGTCGTCACCTTGGATTTCAGCCGCTAGAAGTATCCGAGGTAGTGGGGGGTCGCGTCATGGACTTTGGCGAAGACGACGCCCTCAAAGAACTCCTTCAAGCAGATTTCGACACGCCCCTCACATTGACGCAACAACAGCGAAGAAATCTCCTCGACGCATTGCTCCGGTTCTATTCCATGCACGTGGAAAACTTCGGACAAGTAAAATCTCTCGCCGTGTTGCGAGAGATTTTAAATTGATCTAGTGATGCCTCGCTTCCTAAAAGCGAAGGGTAAGCATCATCATATAGTTGGTACCGGCTTGCGGGAAATAGTAATTCTGCCGAACTTCTTTTGGTCCTGTAAAATATCCATAGGTATAGCCATTCGACTGGTATGCGACATTGAAAAGATTGTTGGCCAACAAACTATACGAGATCTCCCGCATGCCCTTTGGCTTGACTGTGTATACAAGTCGAAAATCATTAATCCAATACGAGTCTATTCGACGCGCTTCGTTGGAAGTATTGTCTAGGTATTGCTTACCCACCATTTTCGACAACCACGAAAGTTCCAAACCTGGTACCACGGTATACGAGAATATGCCTCCTGCAATCACATTGGGGGAATACGAGATATCTGTATTCTTGTGTACCACCTCACCCACATTGTACTGGTCGAAGTTTTCACCATAGTCGTACGTGACTTCCTTGAACTCGCGAATCTTGTTTTGACTGAGCGTGAGGTTGGCGCCAATAGTCATCTTCTGGTTCAAGCGTCCGCTTGCTTCCAGTTCGATTCCCGTTCGATAACTGTTCGCCACGTTGGTGCGCAAGGGTGCGCCCACATCGTTCACGGCGCCGGTCAGCACGAGTTGGTCCTTGTACAACATGTAGTAATAGTTGGCACTCAGGTTCATCCCCGCAAGACGCATCCGCCAACCGGCCTCGAGGTCTGTCAGTCTTTCGCGTTTGGGTGAGGTTCCGGTCGGTGCATCAACAAAGTCGTCGCGCACGGGTTCGCGGTTGGCAACGCTCACGGAGCCATACACCGTTTGCTCGGCACTTGGGTTCCACGTGAGGCCCGCCTTCGGATTGAAGAAGCTGAATCTCTTGTCGATGTCGAACGTAAACTGCCGATTTTCCTTTCCGCTCGTGGTATAGTGGATGTTGCGCACTTGTAGGTCTAGGAAGCCCGCCAGTTGATCGGTAATCTGGTAGGTGTTCTTCCAGTACAAGTTGGCGTCATCTTTAAGCCCATTGTTGAAATAATATTGATAATTGGGTTCGACACCTGTTCCAGCCGACGACCAGATCACTTGACCGAAGTGGTCGCCATCGTAGCGATTGACGGCGCCACCTAATACCGAGCTCAGGCGATCCGATTCATAGTTGAGTGAGAAAGTAACGCCGTAAAAGTTATTGTCGAGCCATCGGCGTCGCACGAAGTCGGAGCGAGAGATGGTGATGCCGTTCACCACGACAGGGGTAAGTCCATAACGACTGAAAGAGTCGTCCGTTCGATACTCCTCATAATATCCCTTTCCTTGCGTCCAGTGCCCGGCAGCATTCGCGGTGAATCCATTTCCGAACCGATGTGAGAAATGAAGTTGATAGTGGTACTGAGAATAGTTATCAACTTGATTGGGATACGTGAACATATTGAAGGTGCGGCTATTGGAATTGAGCAGGTGATTGGCTTGCTGCTGGTTCCAACCTTGGTCCGCGATCGTGGCGAGCATCCCTTCGAAGTCATTCTTTAGTCGGGACTCCGGAACACCATTCCAACTTTGGTAGGTGACTTCCTGACCGCCAAACGCGATGGCCTTTACCATGGTCTTTTTTCCATAATAGCCGCCAGAAAGGTAGAACGACTTAAGATTCGACGAGGCTCGGTCGATGAATCCATCCGACTTCACGAGCGACAGACGACCATCAAAAACAAACATGTTGTTGAGGAGTCCAGACCCGATCCCGACGGTGTGTCGATGTGTGTTGAAAGTACCGTATGAGTTAATCACGTCGACGTAAGGGCGATCGTTGCGGGCATTTGTTTGTAAGTTGATCGAAGCTCCAAAAGCGCCCGCGCCATTGGTCGATGTTCCCACGCCGCGTTGTACCTGAATGCTTTGGGTAGAGGTTGCGATGTCGGGCACATCGACCCAGAAGGTTCCTTGCGATTCGCTATCGTTGTAGGGGATCCCGTTGATCGTAACATTGATGCGGGTGGCATCACTTCCCCGAATGCGCATACCCGTGTATCCAACGCCGGCACCGGCATCGGAAGTGGTCACCAGCGAGGGCGTCCAGTTTAAGATCAACGGCAAGTCTTGACCGAAGTTCTGTTTTTGGATCGTCAGCTTATTGATGTTTGAGAAGGTGCCCGCGCTCTTTTCGGTTGCCCGCGTTGCACTTACTATGACCTCATCGGTAATGGTCACGTCTTCTTCCATTAGAACAGTGACATTGCTACCGGCTGAAGACACGTCGAACGTTTGGGACGCATAGCCCAGGAATCGAACCTCGAAAGTCGAGACACCCGAGCTGACTTCAATTTGAAAGTAACCGTTTTCGTCGGTAGTCGTGTACCGATTGCCGGTGGTCGCCGACACGGTAGCCCCCGGCAAGGGTGTTAGCGTGCGAGAATCTTTGACATAGCCACTGACCGAAGCTTGCGCATGGGCGAATGTCGCTAGTGCAATCAAAGCAACTGCAGCAATCCATTTGAACATTGGAATTTTTGTTTAAGCCTGGCGGCACATAGGGGAATGCACCGACTTAAATTTTTATCCGACAGTTCTCAGTTCGATTACTCAATCCGATAGCTATCGGATGCCTCCCTTCGTCCGCATTACCGGCATCAGGTTCTGTGGGTATAATCTCAGCCCGTTGTCTTAAGGCACCCCTTGTGCGTGAGTGTTATCTCTTTCGCACGGCTCAAAGGTGAAGAAAAATTCTGAATCAAAAAACTTTCAAAAATTTGGGAATGGGGTGACCCACAAGAAAAATATCGAACCGGCCAATTCAGGAAACTTCTACTACCTTGTGTAGACTATTCATCTCAACACGACTGGAGCCATGCTAGCACAAGTGAAAGACCGCAAATTTGAAATTGAAAACACGACCGAAGGCTTAATGGTCGATGGCAAGCTACTGGAGTGGAACTTAAGCGAGGTGGCCAAGGGTACGTTCCACGTTCTCTACCACAATCAGGGGTTTCAAGCTGAGATCATTAAGCTCGACCCTGCCACTAAAACGTGTAGTGTGAAAGTAAATGGAATCGTTCACACCGTCCAGCTTAAGGACAAGTTCGATTTGTTGCTCGAGAAGATGGGCATGTCTGGGGCAGCGTCGGCAAAGATCAACAACATAAAAGCGCCGATGCCCGGGTTGATCGTTGACTTAAAAGTGAATGTAGGCGATGCGGTGAACCCCGGCGATCCGCTGCTGGTGTTGGAAGCGATGAAGATGGAGAACATTCTGAAATCGACGGGCGCGGGCACCGTGAAGTCGATCAAAGTAAAGAAAGGCGACAGCGTGGAAAAGGGTCAGATACTTATTGAGTTTTGAGGAGAGGACGAGGGACGAACGAGGAGGGGACGAGAGGATGAACGATATGATGACATGACGACCGATCGTCTTTCATCCCCTCGTCCCTTCGTCCTTTCGTCCCCTCATCCCCTCGTCCTCAGTTCTTCGAATCCTTCTTAGCCTTTTTCTCAGCGCGTTTTTCCTTCAGCGTTTTAGCTGGCTTCTTCTTGTCTTCTTTGCGACGGTCCATGCCTTTTGACATAGTAGTAGTGGGTTAAATTTGAGCCAATATTAACAAAAATCTAAAATCCACGTGAGGTCATTTGGGGCGTTCGATGGGGTGGATGGCGCCCGATAAATTCGCAAATCCTCATATATTTGCGAGATTTTGGCCTTAAGCCACCTCCACCGAATGAAGTACAAACGCATCCTCCTCAAACTTAGCGGCGAAGCCCTTCAAGGGTCAAACAAGAGCACCAACTTCGACCCGAACATATTGGAGCAGTATAGTGAAGAGATTAAAGCGGTAAAGGAACAGGGTGTTGAACTGGCCATTGTGATTGGGGGTGGAAACATTTTCCGAGGTGGTCAGGCGGAAGCACTTGGTATTGAGCGCGTACAGGGCGATTATATGGGTATGTTGGCCACAGTGATCAATGCCATGGCCCTGCAGAGTGCTCTCGAACGCCACGGCATGTATACGCGCCTCATGGCCGGGATTAAGATGGAGCAGGTTTGCGAGCCCTTTATCCGACGCCGTGCCATCCGACACTTAGAAAAAGGGCGAATTGTGATTTTCGGAGCCGGTATCGGAAATCCATACTTCACGACTGATTCCACGGCAAGCTTACGGGCCATTGAGTGCCAAGCCAACGTCGTGCTGAAAGGAACCCGCGTCGATGGGGTGTACACCAAAGACCCCGAAAAATTCAAGGACGCCGTTCGTTATGAAAAGTTAACATTCCAGGAAGCCTACGAAAAGAACCTAAACATCATGGACATGACTGCGTTCACGCTGTGCATGGAAAACAAGCTTCCGATCATCGTGTTCGACATGAACAAGAAGGGAAACCTACTTCGTGTCGCGCAGGGAGAAAACGCCGGCACGTTGATCAACTAATGCGATCATTTTCAAGACTGTAAAATACTTGACCATGGAAGAAATTGAACTTTACCTAGATGATGCCCGCGACTCGATGAATAAGAGCCTCTCTCACGTGGCTTCGGAACTGACTAAGATCCGCGCGGGTAAGGCCTCCCCCTCCATGCTCGACGGCATCCAAGTTTCGTACTACGGTGCGATGAGTCCCCTCAACCAGGTTTCGTCGGTGACCACGCCGGAAGCCCGAACCATTTTCATTAAGCCCTGGGAAAAAGGGTTGATCCCTGAAATCGAGAAGGCGATTATGGCTGCTAACTTGGGGTTGACCCCTCAGAACGATGGGCAGCAAGTAATTATCAACATACCGATGCTCACCGAAGAACGTCGACGCCAATTGGTGAAGCAAGTACACGGCGAGTGTGAACAAGGAAAAGTGAGTATCCGAAGCATACGCAAAGAGACGAACGAGCAATTGAAAAAAATCAAAGGCGTGTCGGAAGACGATGTGAAAAACGCCGAAGAACTCGTGCAAAAAGCTACGGATGAATATATCGCGAAGATCGACGCCCTCATGAAAAAGAAAGAGGCGGAGATCATGACAGTTTAGTCCGTTTCTTTCGTTTTGCCGACGGGCAACCATTTCAAACACATGCATCCCGTCTTATTTCACCTTGGTCCTATTACCGTATACTCCTATGGCTTCCTGATTGCCGTGGGGGCAGGGCTCGGGTTTACCTTTATGTCCCGGCGCGGTCGGAAGGAATTTGGAATGACCTTCGACCAGGCTAACACTCTGTTCATACTGCTCATCGCGGCGGGTGTGATCGGAGGAAAGCTTTTCATGATTTTTGAAGACCCTTCCTACTACCTGTCACATTTATCCAAACTTGTCAGCGGCAGTGGTTTTGTCTTCTACGGTTCTTTGCTGCTGTGTATCCCAACCATGTTGTGGTATTTCCGCCGGAACCGCCTCCCGCTCCTCGGAATGCTGGATATCATGGCAATCGTGACATGTATCGTGCACGGCTTCGGTCGGCTCGGCTGCTTCATGGCGGGCTGCTGTTATGGCCTCCCAACGGATAGCTGGCTGGGTGTCATTTTCACCGACCCAACTTGCCAAGCGCGCCCCCTCGATACCCCGATCCACCCCACTCAACTCTACGAATCGCTCTTCCTATTCATCCTCATGGGGACGCTGATGCTTTTGAAGGCCCGGAAAAAGTTTGAAGGGCAAGTCTTCTTGGTCTACTTAATCGTATACGCCGTCGGCCGCAGCGTGATCGAGTTGTTCCGCGGTGACATAGAGCGTGGTTTTGTGATCGACGGGATACTCTCCAACTCCCAACTGATTTCTCTGCTGGTAGCCGTTGTCGCCATGTACTTCTACGTTAAGTTGAATAGAAAAAGTAAATTAGACGCGAACGCACCCAGCTAAAGCGCTGCATTAACATACTACAACCGTGAAAATCCTCAGACGCATTCTCTTGTTTACCGTGGTCGCTCTCATCGCAGGACTAGCTTTCCTCTATTGGGGTACATACGAAACGGGCTCCATGGCAGGTCGTGTCATCCGCATCAGCGAAAAGGGGCTGATATTCAAAACGTACGAAGGGAAACTAAGTCTGGAATCATTCGGTGCCATGAAAGGTGTGAGTCCTGTCGCGGAAACGTTCGACTTCTCCGTAGAAAGTGGTGAACAAGAAGTGATCGAACAACTCAACGCCGTCGCGCTAAGCGGCGAACACGTGAGTCTACATTTCGAAAAACGATTTATCTCCGCCCCTTGGCGAGGCGACACCAAGTATTTTGTTACCAAAGTTGAACGAAACAATCATTGATCGACCGGACTTTCGCCACGGTCATAGGTGAAACACCCATTCCTTGTACTGGCCATCCGCTGGATTGAATGCGTCGCTCGGTGCGAAGTGAAACTCTAACATCTCTACTTGCTCCACATCTTCTAGGACAAGGTTGCGGAACCCTTCCGTACCACCGGGCCGGGTGAAGCCCATCGCTTGCCAGCACACGAGTACAATCTTGTTGGCGGAAGTTCTACACACGCCATATGGGTGGACGGTTCTTGTCAGAGGTTCGCCGTGCAATTGAATCCTGCACACCCTCCGTTTCTCGGCGGCTTCCCACAAAAGCTTCGTGATCTCTTCCAACATCTATTTCACCGTCACAATGTGCGATGCCTTGGGTACGAGTTGCCCAAACGCCTGCAGTTTCCACCCAAACTTTTCTTCTACGAGCTTTTCGAACGCTGTGGTATGACCTTCATCGACAGCCACCAACAAGCCTCCACTCGTTTGTGGATCGGCCAATACGGCTCGTTGTGAGTCGGAAATACTACTGATCTTGTGTCCGTAGCTATCCCAGTTGCGTTGCGTTCCACCGGGTGTTGACTTTTGAGCGATGTACTCATCCAAGAAATGAAATCTTGGGACTTGATTGAATACGATCTCAGCCGAAAGGCCACTCCCTTCGCACATCTCCGTGAGGTGACCTAGCAAACCAAAGCCGGTCACATCAGTCATCGCTGTTACATACGGCAACTGCCCGAAAACTTGCCCGGGTTTGTTCAGGGTCAACATCGTGTTGACGGCAACCGAAAGGTGTTCAGGTTTCACGATTCCCTTCTTCTCGGCGGTAGTCACCATGCCGATGCCCAAAGGCTTAGTCAAATACAACTTGGAACCAGCTCGTGCGGTATCGTTGCGCTTCAAGTTCTCCTTTTTCAGTTTCCCTGTGACCGCGAGTCCAAACACAGGTTCCGGACAATCGATGCTATGACCCCCGGCGAGTGGAATGCCTGCTTCCGCGCACACTTTCTTGCTTCCATCTAGAACTTGCTTGGCTACTTCGGCGGGAATCTTATTAATGGGCCAGCCTAGGATCGCAATGGCCATGATGGGTTCACCGCCCATGGCATACACGTCGCTAATGGCGTTGACCGATGCGATGGCTCCAAATGTTTCTGGATCATCTACGATCGGCATGAAAAAATCGGTGGTGCTGACGATGCACGTTCCGTCGTTCAACTCAAACACGGCCGCGTCGTCTTTCGATTCATTGCCAACCAGCAAGGCAGGAAAGTTGCCCTTTGGCAAGTCCGAATGAAGGATCGTGTCGAGAACGGCGGGTGATATCTTGCAACCACACCCGGCCCCATGTGAATATTGTGTCAGCTTAATCAAAGTGGTACTTCGTTAGGTAGCAAAATTAGAGGTTTTTCAAAACACACGTGTCGAGATGTTAAATTGCGTCATGAATCTCTCCCTCGACGACTTTCTGCGGCTTCGCCAATCACTACCCATCGTCGACGTCCGCTCGGAAGGAGAATTCACAGAAGGCCATATTCCTGGTGCGTTAAACATCCCGATCCTTAACAACGACGAGCGAAAAGCCGTTGGTACCGACTATAAGCAAAAGGGCCAACGCGAAGCGATCCTCACTGGATTTCGGTTGGTGGGTCCACGTCTTCCGGAGATCATCCAAACGACCGAACAAGCCGCGAAAGGTGGTGAATTACTGGTTCATTGCTGGCGTGGCGGTATGCGGTCCAACAACTTCTGTCAGTTTGCCGGGATGGCGCGCATCAAAGCGCACTCGCTGGTCGGCGGGTATAAGGTGTATCGGCAACGTGCTGTGGAAGCCTTCAGGACACCCTTGAATCTCATGACGATTGGAGGCACGACCGGAAGCGGTAAGAGCGACATCTTAAGGGCGCTGCAGACGGCTGGCGAGCAAGTGATCGATCTCGAGGCACTCGCGCACCATAGGGGTTCGGCCTTCGGTGCGTTGAATATGCCCCCACAACCCACGACCGAGCAGTTCCAGAACGACCTCTTCGAAGTAATCCAAAAACTGGATCCCACACGCCCCACATGGATTGAGGATGAATCCATCTCAATTGGAAAAATCTACCTACCCCACGACTTTTGGGCGATCATGAGTAAGAGTCCAGTCGTGGAAATTCAATTAGATCGTGCGATTCGAATCGATCGCCTGGACCGGGAATATGGAGTCGCGGACCGAGCTCAATTTCTTGAAGCCATGACGCGTATCACCAAACGGTTGGGTGGGCAAAACTTCAAGGCGGCGGCAGAAGCGCTTGCACAAAACGACATGAAGGCAACGATCGATATCCTCCTCCAGTACTACGACAAAACCTACCAATTCGGTCTCGACAAGAAAAAGGCACGCATCGTTGCAACCCTGCCGTGGGATGGCAGCAATGCCGCTCAGATAGTTGACCAGTTGAAGTCGGTAGCCGCTAGTCGTTGAAGTTGATACTCACGTTGGTGGCGATCCCGATTCGAAAACCAACGGAAGAATTCTGGATGTCCAGGTCGCGGAAGCCCACCGCCGCTTCAAGACGGAAAACACGCAGGATACCGTCGATGGAATAACCAAGTTCTGTGTACTGGGCCGTGCGGGTAGCCAAGTGCTTCACGAAAACGTTCTCGGATACGCCCATCATGCGGGCCTTCGGCAAGTAAGTCAGCAGGAACTTCCTGAAATGATAGTGGGCATGCGCCTCTAGGTAGTCATCGGCCGTGCTGTATCGATAATAATCCAGTAAGCGAAAGGATCCGATCGGGTCTGTGGTAACAAACCATGTTCGGTTACCCAAGAAATGCTTGTAGTCCATGAAGTACATCTTATCATTATTGATGTACTCGCCGCCTTTCACGAGCAGATCCAACGTGCCACGTATTCCAACCTTAAATTGCTTGCGGACACTTAATTCGATCTGGTCGAATCGGACGTCGCTGCCAAAGATATTATCGAACCCCTTCCGATACTCCAATCCAAAGATGGGCGTACTGTTGTTTACCCGTTGCCGATCGCCATTGCGAATACGATACTTCTGCCACGGACGCGCCTCAAGTGTTACGGAGCCTATGAAGGCCCTGTTCTTGGGGAAGGTGGTGCCACTAGGCAACTCCACATTCACAGGCGCGTTGGGTGTTAGATCCTCTTTGTCGGACTTGAAGAATGTGTAGGACGTATTGTTGAACAGCTCCCAGCGCTCGGACCACGTCCAATAGGAACGGAGTGTGTACTTGTCGTTGAATCTGTGCCGGTAGTTTAGGTCTACGAAGTTGCGCTCATAAATCTTCATCCAGTTGTTTCCCAACAGCAGTGTGGTAAACGTGTTGACAAACGAGTGGATGGGGTCATTCGCGTTGTACTGCGACACATAGCGCCCTCCTTCGGCCCATATTCTATAGTCTTTCGCCCGGAAGTCGACACGGAGAAAGCCGGTTAGCTTGTCGCGTGCGAAGGCGTACCTTAAGACAGGGCTCACCTCCAAGCGATAGTTCCGCGATGTGACCTTCCCGTCGACGCTATCTTTTACCACCCACCGTTTGTAAAGACTTGTCCTATAAATAAGATTGAATCCTTCGACCGTGTTGTACCCCCCATACGGCGTGTGAATTCTAAAGCTTGATGTACCTGTTATCTTATACGAATCACCGGTAAGCACATCCCACGGTTGGAACCCCGATCGATTTTTACTGTTGGCCTTCCGAAGGGTATCGCCCTCTTCTTTCCTACGATTGACCTCTGAAAGGCTATCCTCCTTTTCATAGCCACGAACTTCGTCTTTCGTGAGGGGGATAGGCCGTGTCTCCGCCCAGAAAGTAGAGTCCTTCTTGTACGCGAGCGAGTCTACGGTAAATGTTGTTTCCGACAACACATCGGGCTCCTTCGATTCCTTTTGTTCTTGCTTCTCGTACTCTTTGACTAGCTGCCGAAGCTCCTTGTCTGTCACTTCCTTTCCATCGGCCAGTCTTTGCTCGAGTTCTTTCTTCTTCGTCGACTTTTGGACTTGTTTCTCGGTCTGCTGTTTCTTGTCGGCCTGCTGCTTCTTGATTTCGTTGGCTTCCTCTTTTTGTGTCTTTTCATCGATGATCACCATATCCGGAGGCAGAGCAGGATTGAGCGTGATCTTATAATCTTTCACCGTGGCGAGGTAGTCGCCTTCGAATTCGAACCCGAAAATGGTTCCGTTGACATTGAACGTCTGCGATACCGGGAGCCACACCTTATCTTCGATGGGATTATAAATTTGCTTCACCTTGATCTTGATACCCAACTTCGTCACATAAAAATCCAGGCTATGGATGCTCCACCAGTCTTCGACGATGTATATGATTCCATCCACCACGTTGTCTCCCTGCGATCGTGGGGTCACCTTGATCTTGCTGATATCAAAGCCACGGTCTTTAAACGTTCCTTGATACTCGAAACGGTAGTATGAGAATGACTTGGGCGAGAGTGGCGAGATTGTCTCGGCAATTTCTGGTTCATAGAAGCTCCCAAACACGTAGGCGTTGGGAGATTGTTTCGTGTCATTTTTGCCGGTGGTGTACACGGCAATCACCTTCTCTTCGAATTTGTTTGGCCGGGTGTATTTGATGTCGCTCACGGACTCTTGAATAAACACGCGGTCCTTGGTGATCCCTTCCTTTTCTAGTGCTTTCTTCGCCAACCAGGGGTAATCTTTAAGTTGACCTTTACCTTTAATGTAGACGCGCGCCGTATATCCATCGAGTTGTTGGGTGTGGTACTTCGCTTTTGCAATTGCCTTGCGCATGATGGTATACGCAGGGTCTTCTTTACCAGCTTTTACCGTAATGTTTTGCAATACGACGACGTGTGTCTTCAGGGAAACATCGATCGTGATGAACGAATCTTTGATTTCAACTTTTCGAGCTTGCGATTCGTAGCCCAAGTATTGAAAGATGATGTCGTACGTGCCGGGCGTCAGGCTCACCTCATAGTGTCCATCCAGGTCGCTGGCGACTCCTGTCTCTGTTTGCTTCACATATATCGTGGCGTACACGAGAGGTGTACCATCGTCGGCCCGGATAGAGCCTTTGATTCCGCCTTTCTGGAAACCCATTGTGACGAGCGGAGCACAAAGCACCAATACCAACCCCCAAGTTGCTAAACCTTTCTTCATGCCTTCTTTCAGTGAAGTTTACGTCCGGGACAAGCGTCAAATATAACGACCGCTAACGGTAAAATTGTTTGTGGTAGATCAGCTGCTCGACGGGTTCTGGCACCAGGTAGCGGATCGATTTCCCTTCCTGGATGCACTGGCGAATGTATGTCGCCGATATGTCGAGCAGAGGAGCTTTAACCATTTTCACGTTCGCATGACGCCTTACCTCGGAATTTGTTACACTAGACGCAGTTGAAACGCTGTTCGACGGCCGGGGGTAGACATAAAGTCCAAAAAAATCCAGGATCTGACGAAAATTTTTCCATTTCTCAAAGTTTTCCAGATTGTCTTCGCCGATAATTACTTTGAAGGACTTGTCCGGGTGCCGTTCTTGAAGGTGCGTGAGGGTGTCTATGGTGTAACTCGGTCGTGGCAAATGGAATTCGACGTCAGTCACTTCCAGCTTGTAGTTGTCGGCTATGGCGGCCTTCACCATGTCATACCTGTCGAACTCGTGGAGGAGTCCTTTGGCAGGTTTGAAGGGATTCTGTGGCGACACCACGAACCAAACCTTCTTCAAGTCGGTGTTTTCAACCATGCTGTTGGCCAAAATGAGGTGGCCAATGTGAATGGGATTAAACGAGCCGAAGAATAAGCCGATATTCATGAAGTAAAGATAAGGGCTTCGGCGAATGCGTAGCCTATGAGAACAGTGTCGGGGTTCGCTCCTGTCGAAAATCGTCGTACAGGCGTTGCGCTTCGGCCGTCGACTTTGCCAAGTCTTCGTTGAGGAGCACGACATCGAACTTGTCCGCGAAGGCCATCTCGAACTTAGCTTTGAACAGGCGTCGCGAGAGACTCTCTTCTGTTTCTGTTCCGCGGTTCTGGAGACGTTGTTTCAGGACTTCGAAAGATGGTACTTTCACAAAAATAGAAAGGGCCTTGTCGCCAAAGTACTTCTTCAGGTTGATGCCGCCCTTGACGTCAACGTCGAAGATCACATCGCGACCTTCTCTCCAGATGCGCTCTATTTCGGACTTAAGGGTTCCGTAGAAATTTCCGGCGTACACTTCTTCCCACTCGATAAACTCGTCGTTGTCGATCTTCTTCTTGAAGTCTTCGGGCGTGAGGAAGTAATAGTCTTTTCCGTCTTGTTCGGTACGACCACGGCGGTCGCGTGTAGATGCCGAGATGGAGAACCCAAGCGAGGGGTTGTGTTCGACCAGGTGTTTGACAATGGTGGTTTTACCAGATCCCGAGGGAGCCGAAAAAATAAGGGCTTTTCCCGCCATCAGGACGCTTTTTGCGAAATCGTGATCTTGATTTGTTCGACGAGGTCGGAAGGAGCATCGCCACCGCAGCACTTGGACTTCACCAATTGCTTGATCGCCATATCTAATTCATAACCTTTGAAACAGGGAAGACAGGCATCCATGTGCTTCTTGAAGTACTCCTTCTGTTCCGGTGTGGCTTCACCATCCAAAATGACTTGAAGCATTTCCTTGCACGTGGACTTCTTTCCGTTGACGACGAACGGATTCTGGCTCGGATTCATAAACTGGTATTTTTATAACCCATCGACTTGGCGTATGTGCTCAATTTTTCTTTCAGGAGCTGGCGCGCCCGATGTAGGCGACTTCTTACTGTGCCAATTGGAATGTCCAATATTTTTGCCATCTCCTCATATTTAAAGCCTTCCAAGTCGCAAAGGATGATCACCGTTCTAAAGTCGACATCCAACGAGTTGAGCGCGTTGGAGATTTCGTCTCCGATCATGTCCTTGAGCGATTCCACCCTCAAGTCGGGGGTAATCTGCCGGTCTACGTCTTCGGAATTGTAATAGGTCTCGACTTCCTGGTAATCGACCTTGTTAGGTTCCTTACTCTTCTTCCGATAGTCGTTGATGAAACTGTTTTTCAGAATCCGGAACAGCCACGCCTTCGCATTAGTTCCTTTTTGGAATGAATCTATAAAGCGGTAGGCCTTCAGGTAGGTGTCCTGAACGAGGTCTTTTGCGTCATCCGCATCAAGTGTGAGGCGGTACCCGAAGTTGTACATCGAGTGGATATGAGGCATAAACTCCCCGTTGAAGATCTCCTGCTTTTCCTTATCGGAATAGTGGGTTTGCGGTAGTTCCTGCGTTTCTTCAGCCATTGGGGCTCAAAAATACCATAATTTTTCTGAACGGCGACGCCAACGGGGGCTACCTCCGCAACAGGTTTTCCTCTAATGCCCGCACGGCAGCATCCCACGTAAAATCATGGGCGATCAACCGTTGGCCATTGGCCGACAGGCGAAGGCGTAGGTCGCGGTCGGTGATTAATTGGATGATCCGATCAGCCATTTTTCGAGGCTCTTGCGCGTCGACCAGCAACGCGGTCTCTCCATCCCAAGCATAGTCGCGGTGACCTCCGATGTCGGTGCACACAACCGCACACCCGCTGGCCATCGATTCGGCCGGCGGCAGTCCCCACCCTTCGCCAAGACTCGGCGACACAAACACCGCGTGTTGATTGTACATCGTCGGAAGGTTGGAAGGACGTGTTACAAAATCCATCCAAGAAGGAACCTTTTCCGGGCGATCGTAGACGCTGAACAACGTTACCTTGAGCGATGGCACCGCTTCCCGCACCATTTCCAAAGCAGCCAACCCGTACGAACTTCCCTTGCGAAGTTCTTCCGAGTACATCATGATCACTGTTGCCGGTTCTCTAAGCGCAGGATCATGGGTTACGCGAAACACGCTGGTGTCGATCGGCGTATTCACCAAGGGTGGTTTTATTCCGCTGAACTTTTCCACCAGTTCTTGCAGATACTTCGCAATAACGATATGCCTGATCGGCAAGGAGTACGATCGGTGAACCAAATCCTCTTGGCCCGTCCATAGCTCATAGTCCTGGATGAAGTTACATCGGTTACCCTTATCCGTCGATAACTTTTCAACCGCGAAGGCCATTTGCCACCAAGTACACATCGTGGCGTCGGCAGCACGCACATAACGATCGCTTACTTCCGGCACAACATGTTGTTGAATGTTGGGGTCCAGTCGAAACCACTTAATCTGTCGCAAACGCCAACGGGTGATTGCCCATCGCAACCATACTGGTGTCTTCTGCTTTTTGAATGGGCGCCGAATGGAGTAGTAGATGGCAACATCGTGACCCCTTGCCTGAAGGCGATTGGCGAATTGGAATAGGTTTTTTGCACCGCCAACGGGCTTCGTTGGCAAAAATGGGAGAACAAAATTGAGGGTAGCCATGGGGTATCCCAAACATAGTAAAAGTCAACAAAGTTGTAGTTTGACGGTCGTGGGTTTAAATTGGATGGAGTTGATTTTTTACCATTGAAAGTACTGGCCGTCGTCGTATTGTATTTCCCTGAACGCAATGTGGGCCAGTTCGTGCAGTTGCTACTCGAGCGGGTTGACAAAGTTTTGGTGGTCGACAACTCTGAGCCAGCCACGCGCGGACTGGCAGAAGAACTGCGATCAGAACCGCGCGCCGAGTACGTCGCGTCTGGTGTAAACGAAGGCGTCGCGTTCGGATTGAACAAAGGCCTTCGTCGCGCTCTGTCGGAAGGTTACGATTGGTTGCTCGCCCTCGATCAAGACAGTTCGTTTCCCAACACCAGTCTCTCAGATTTACTGGAGGTCGCCCGTGGTAGCGGACTGGAAGTGGGGATGGTCGTCCCCTCGCTTCAACCCATGTCGATCAACTCTGATCGAATCGAGATCGTACGTTTCGCCATTACTTCAGGAACACTCCTACGGGTGGAAGCGGCGGCTAAGGCAGGGATGTTCGAAGAAAAACTCTTCATCGATTCGGTAGATCACGAATACTGCTTACGCATGCGCCAAGCTGGCTATCGAATCGTTCGAGCGAATCATTGCCCCCTTGAGCATCGACTGGGAACACCGGTCAACAAAAAGTTTTTTGGGCTAGTGATTCATTCGGTCTCACGACCTTCGTGGCGGAGTTACTACTTCACGCGCAACTTGCTTTATACCATGTTCAAGTATGTCTTTTTTGAGCCTTCCTTCTTTTGGTTTGGCACAAAAGAGATCGCCAAACAGGGCGTCCGGGCAATGTTCCTAGAAAAGGAAACGTCGGCGCACCTCAGCGCGATGTTCTTAGGGATGGTGGACTTTCTGCGTAGGCGTTACGAGCACCTTTAGAATCGCCATATCTCGGTTCGATTCAAACTCATTTTGATCTTTCTCGCTACCTGACCTAGTGGGAGGTTCGTACCCATTTTCTGCGAGAGTTCCTTGAAGCGCTTCTTAGATTCCCGACATTTCCTTCGTCCTTGGAAGAAAAGATAGATCGATTTCACGTAGTGGAACCTAAACGACAACACACGAATTAAACTCTCGAAAAAGATCTGGGGAAAGTAAATCCACATCTGCCATGCGTTCAAATGAATGGCATGCAAGAACATCTTGTTTCGGTAATAGATAGTTTGGATGAACTGCTTTCGGCTCTTCGATTTAATGCTTGATGAAACCTTATGTCGGCAAATCGCACGGTGGTCGTAATAACACTTCCACCCCAACCGCCAGGCACGAAGAGAGAGCTCGTAGTCCTCGATATAGAAAGGAGCAAAAATCTCGTCGAAGCCACCGAGCATCAGCAGCTTTTCGCGATTGACGAGTGCCTCCGCACCAGAAAGGTACATCGTATAGAGTCCTCCCTCTACCGGTGTTTCGGAAGGCAAGAAATTTTTAAAGGTCTTGATCTTGGCCCCTTGAAACGTGGGCAACTTCGCACCATCTTGAATCCGGTTGTCTTCCCAGTTGACAATCTGACCCATCACACCAAAAGTGTCTTCCTTTTCAAAGTACGGCAGCAGGTAACTGAAATAGTCAGGTTCAAGTTTCACATCACTATTGAGCAAGAAAACAAGATCGTATGCTGCTTGCTTGATTCCGCGATTGATGGTAGGGGAAAATCCTTTATTGACTTCATTGCGGATCACCTTCACTTCGGGGTAATCGCGGTTGAGCATCGCTACCGATTCATCTGTAGAACAATCGTCTACGACCAACACTTCATAGGTGAGCCCCGACTTCTTCAAGGCGGTAAACAGGGGCGGCAGTGTTTGTGGGAACAGGGATACGCCGTTGTAGTTTGGAATCACGACCGACAAGCCCATCGAGTCGACTGGGGTCGGCTTTGGTTCTATGATATGCGTGGAGGGGGCGAGTAGCTTTTGGGAGTGACTGGCTTGCCAATCCTCCTTCCAAAAGGCGACGGTACCGTTTCCCAGTATTGAGTCCCATGCGGGAGTGGGCGCTAATCTCCTAGAGTGTGTCGCATCAACACCCGACACATACTTCCCCTTCCATGCCCGCGCGCGGTGTTGACGAATGAAGGACTGTGAGAGTTGTGCGCGTTCCTTCAAGACCAACACGTACTCTTCTTTGGCTACACTCACGGCTTCGTGGAGTGGGTTGGCCTGGCTCGTCTCGACAAAGCGGATGGGCGTTGGGAAGTCCGTTGCCATCCCTCGGCGTTTGCTCGCCTCCGCCGCGAGCTTCCCATTCACGATCACTTCAGCCGGCAGTTCCTTTTGGTTTCGGATGCCTGTGAGGGTACGCTCTAAGTCTTCCATTTCCCCCGACGACTCTACGATCAACGACACTCGAACGGTTCGATTTGCCTCAAGCAACTTGGCATATTTGTAAAACACCCAATGAGCAGTTGATCCTGAAACGATGAGGCCCTTGTATCCATCTAAAACTCCGCCCTTCAGAATGTATGCCTTGAAAAACGCAAACACCGTCTTATAGATAATCTTCAGACTTGAGGAAGACGTTTTGTAGCGGTTGACCTGCGCGTGTATGGTTGAGTAACTTTGGTTCTTTTGCAAGAACTGCGCGATGTTGTCATACGCACGGTGGTATAAGTCGCCTTTGATAGAAATGGAGGTAGCTCCTTCTACCAACTCCACGCGTTCGTGTACGCCGTCGCCGAACCATGAACCCTTTCGTCGATCCCAAAGCCTAAGTTTTTGGTCTGGATACCAACCGCAGGTCTTGATCCAAGTTCCTTCGAAGCTTGACAGGCGATTGAACATGTATCCATCTTTCTTCCAATCGGCCTTCACTTTCAGGATAGACTGGGTTAACTCGGAAGAAAGGTATTCATCTGCGTCGAGCGACAGTACGTAATCGTGAGAAGCAAGGGAGACAGCTTTATTCTTTTGCTTGGCGAAGCCGGGGAAAGCTTGCTGATAGAATTTGGCACCGTGCTCTTCTGCGATTTGACGTGTTCGGTCCTGCGAGAAGCAGTCCAAGATAACAACCTCGTCAACCACCGGTTTCACGGACTCGATGCATCGGGCGATGTTTCGTTCCTCGTTGTAGGTAATAATAACCGCACTTATCTTGATCATCGCTTGTCAACTTCGGCATTAAAGTTCTTGCTTATCGTGCACAAAACAAAACGTATTGGGCTATACGGCATACCCCCATTTATTTCACTTATGCAACCAAAAGAGTAAAAAGCGTGTCGATCGTGCCCATGAACAATTGTATCTTTCCACAATGTTCTTTCGCGCAACATCGAGTTCCCTGAGTGATGTTGAACTCGTAGCCAAATACCGCGCTTCGGGCGACCTTCAATTGGTCAGCGAATTGTTCGGCCGCTATACGTCGATGATTTATGGCGTATGCGTGAAGTACCTGCGCGACCGCGACGACGCCAAAGATGCCGTGATGCAAGTGTTCGAGAAGCTACCCCAGGCTCTCCAAAACCACGAAATCGCTAATTTTAAAAGCTGGGTGTATGTGATGGCCCGAAACCACTGCCTGATGCAGCTCCGGGGCATGAAAGGGAAGAAATTCGAAGGTTTAGAACACCTTGGTGTGGAAACTGACCCCACCCTGCATCTGGACGACGAGCCAGCCCTGGAAAACGACATTTCGAAACTTGAAAAATGCCTTGAAACCCTGACAACAGACCAAAAAACCTGTGTTCGGATGTTCTACCTCGCCCAAAAATGCTACAAGGAAATAAGTGATGAGACGGGGTTCGACTACAACCAAGTGAAAAGCTATATCCAGAACGGAAAACGCAACTTGAAAATCTGCATGGAAAAAAATGGGTGACTTGCGCAACGATATTGAGCGGTACCGGAATGGGCAAATGTCGCCCTCGGAGATGCATGCCCTCGAGAAGAAGGCCCTGTCTGATCCCTTTCTGGCAGACGCCCTAGAAGGTGCCATGGCGATAGAACCGGCTGCATTTTCGGAGGACGTAGCATCCCTACAAAAAGCCATTCACGGTGCCACAAACAAGTCGCGTACGGTCTTTTTCACACCCTTGCGTATGGCTGCAGGCATCGCTCTCATTGTTGGTGTGGGCGCCATCATTTTTTTCATGAACCCGAGCGACGACCAATTGATGATCTCTAAGGCAGAGCCGCCACCTACCCTGTCGTCGCCGAAACCAGATTCGATGGAAACAACGTCTTCTAGCGGAGCAGCATCGGAACAAACAGAACAGTCAAAAGCAACAGAAATAGCAGAAGCTCCCAAACCGACCGTCCAATCGAAGAAGAGCAAGGACGAGCCAGCAACGACACCACGCGAATTGGCAGATTCCAACGATCCTACACCTGTTGTAGAAGCGGAAGAAAGTGAGGCGGTCGCGAAACAACCCCCGGTAACAGCATCCGAAGATTCTTCACCCCTACAAGGTCAAGCGGCTGGCATTACCACCGTAAACTCTCACCGCATCAAAGGCCACGTCGTCGCCATGGAAGATGGGTTGCCGCTTCCCGGCGTCAACGTGATGATCAAAGGAACCACGCAAGGGACGACCACCGACTTACGTGGTGACTTCTCCTTAGATGTTCCCGATCAGAGCTTGTTGGTCTTTTCATTCGTCGGTCTCGAAACCGTAGAGAAATCCGTGCCTCCGCAGGGCACACTTCGCGTAGATATGAAAGAAGACGTATCGCAACTAAGCGAAGTCGTGATTACGCGCGCCGCGCTCCCGAGACCGGAAACCGAAGAACCGATCGTGAAGTTGGCAGAGCCGGTAGGTGGTTTCAAAGCATACAACCGATACTTGGAAGACAGTCTCAGGTATCCACAACAAGCGCTCGACAAGCAAGTAAAAGGTCGGGTGGTGGTTGAATTCAACGTGGGTGTAGACGGTAAGCTCGACAACTTTGTTGTGATGCGGGGATTGGGTTATGGCTGCGATGATGAAGTTATTCGTTTGGTGAAAGAGGGACCTGAATGGATTCCGTCTACCGAAGACAACAAGGCTGTTGAAACCAGCGTCCGCGTCCGCATGCGTTTCGATCCCAACAAGGGCAAGAAAAAGAAGTAGTTCTCCTTTGGCAGATTGGCCAAGTCTTATTCGCCAAGTAGATTTTAATGGGAATTTTCAAGACATTGGAGCATTGCTCCCGTTGAACGCGGGAAGGGATTCCAAACATTAGCATGTCGAAAAAAGCTACCGCCAAGTCCATCCCACAAGAAATCCTAGACCTCGTCCGCAAGGAGTTCAATTCGTCAGAGTATGTGTTCAAGTCCAGGGGAACTGGAAAGTGGAGCTTTGTGCCGCTCTTGCAAAAAGCGCTGCTACATTTTCTTGAGACACACAAAGAGGAGTTACCCAATTTCATTCTGCACTATCCGCACGGGCCCACGGAAGACTTGCTTCGTCGGGCTTTCAACTTGAAGAGTCCGCCCGGTGCGACCAAGTCTTTGCGCGACCTTCTGTGCTTGTATGCCACGCATCTCAAGTACGATTGGAATGGTGTGATCAAGGCGTACTTCCCGGAGAAGTATGGATCACTGATCGACGTGGATAAACCCGAGCAACAAGACGCCGTTCCAGCGCCACCTAACTTCGAGATGTTTGCGAGCCAAGTCGCTAACATCCTGCTAGAAAAGCTGTCGGCCAAGGAAATCGAGATCGTCAAAAAGCAGTTGTTGGAAGAAAAAGTTCCAAATGAAAGTGTCCCCGAAGTGATTGAAGATATTTCGGTGCCCTCTTTCAACGATCCTGAGCGCCCTGAATTTCCGCCCAAGCCATTCTTTACCCCGAAGTTTCCGGCGTCGCAAACACGAAGGATTACCGTTCCAGGTTTTTCCGACGTTTGGCTCAAAGACGAAAGCACCAACCCAGGCGGTACACACAAGGCACGCATGGCATGGGAAGTACTCATCAAAGCCAAGCGATATCAAATAAAGGAGATATCCCTTATTTCTTCAGGCAGCGCTGCTGTGGCGATCCAATATTTCTTCAACCTATTTGGCGCCAATACTGTCCTCAAAGTACTGGTCGATCGTAGGATGAAGCCGGAGATCAAGCAAGCACTCACCGACATGGGTTGCAAAGTGTATGAGACCGATTTGTCGGCGAAACCTTTGACCGGAAAAGAAATCAAAGAACTAACAGACAATCACACTGGGATCGATATCACCTATCGTGAAATTCTAGATCGATATAGTGATAACTACTATGACTGGCTTTCTTACGAAATCTTGAACGAAAGCCCCTCGCATTGTTTTATTCCCTTTGGCACTGGCGACTTGTTCATCAACTTATTGATCATTGCCGAGCGCGAATACAACAACAGGATATTCAAACACGATCCGCGCTTCCGTGGAAACATGAACGTGATTAGTAAGTGCAATTTCTTTGGTGCGACTTCACACAATCAAAACACGCGCCTCGACAAGCTTTTCTCGTATTATCTCCCTTCGCTCAAGGATTACAATGACTATCTTACCTCGATGATCGACAATGCCAGGATTGGATCTTCATCGGGCATCTTGGATGTGGAAGAAGAGTTCATCGACGAGGCAATCGACATCGCACGAGGTCAAGGGATCAATTGCGAACCCAGTGGAATAGCTGGGTTGGCACTCCTCCTCCAGCTCCGAAACGACATTCCCCACGACGAAAAAATATTGATCGTCAACACTGGGCTCACCAATTACACCCTGAAAAAGACCTCTGGGAAGTAGGTGGCCAAACTACCAGCCCGGGACGCGGGTGCCCAGGTTAGACCTTACACTGGGGGTCTTCGAACTTTGAAGTTTCTTCTTATTTTTAGGGCTTAACATTTTAGTAATCCTCTCTTCGCTGTTACCCCCAGGCAATGAAGAGGTCAAACCAAACCTTATGAGTCTATTTATTAAAAAACCTCTCGATCAATTGCTTGCTGCGGCGAGTGGCGACAAGGGTCTGAAGCGCACGCTTGGACCCGGTAACCTGATCGCCCTCGGCATCGGTGCAATCATCGGAGCAGGTCTCTTTGTACGAACAGCCCAAGCCTCGGCAGATGCTGCTGGCTCGGCCGTGATCATCTCGTTCGTGATCGCCGCCGTGGGTTGTGCCTTCGCAGGACTTTGCTACGCCGAGTTTGCCTCGATGATCCCCGTCGCCGGAAGCGCCTATACCTACGCCTACGTGACCATGGGCGAGTTCCTTGCCTGGATCATCGGATGGGCTCTCGTGTTGGAATATGCCTTGGCAGCAGCCACAGTCGCAATCTCGTGGAGTCAATATCTAAATCGACTACTCGACGGGGCCATACCCTACCAGTGGTGCCACTCACCTTTTGAATCGGAAGGCGGCGTAACTGGTATCGCGAACCTCCCCGCCTTGCTCATTCTATTCTTGCTCACACTGGTCTTGATCCGGGGAACGAAGGAATCGGCGATGCTGAATGCCGTGATCGTATTCATTAAAGTCACGATCGTTCTCCTGTTCATCGCGTTGGGCTGGCAATTCATCAACCCCGCGAACCATGAGCCGTTCATGATACCCGAAGGGACTCCTGGTCACGATGCCTTCAACTCCTGGGGTATCGGCGGCGTTTTCGGCGGCGCCTCGATCGTATTCTTTGCCTTCATCGGCTTCGACGCAGTGTCGACCGCGGCCCAAGAAGCGAAGAACCCCAAACGCGATATGCCACTCGGTATCCTCGGCTCCCTTTTCGTCTGCACCATTCTTTATGTCCTCTTTGCCTATGTATTAACGGGCGTGGCCCCCTGGAGTGAATTCGGGACCGCTGGCAAAGAAGCATCTGTAGCATACGCAATCGACACCTACATGCCCGGCTACGGCTGGCTGTCACGTTTCATTACCATCGCTATCCTGGCAGGTTTTTCTTCCGTGATCTTGGTGATGTTGCTCGGCCAATCTCGCGTGTTCTACTCGATGGCCAACGATGGTTTGATTCCCAAGATCTTCTCCGAACTACACCCCAAATACCGCACGCCGTACAAGTCGAACTGGATCCTTTTGGTGTTCGCGTGCTTCTTCGGTGGATTTGTGCCCGTGAGCGTCGCCGGCGACCTCACTAGTTTCGGAACCCTCTTCGCGTTCGTTCTCGTTTGTGTGGCCGTCTGGATCATGAGGGTGAAGAACCCCGAAATCCCGCGCGCCTTCAAAACCCCACTCGTTCCTTTTGTACCGATTATGGGTATCATCATCTGTACGATGTTGATCATCACACTCGACGGGTTTACCCAACTCGTGGCAATGGGGTGGATGGCAGTAGGCCTAGTCATCTACTTCGCTTATAGCAAGGATCATTCGTTGTTGAGGAAGGGGAAGTAGAGGATTCAGAATTCAGAATTCAGAATTCAGAATTCAGAGTTAAGAATTAGGTCCAGCGAGGAGTTGGGCCTTTTTCTTTTCTAGTTGATGACGTCGGAGGTGATAGTGAGTGTGGAGGCGACTAGTTCGACGCGGTACTGACGAAGCGGTCTCCAAGCCGGGCCGCCCGTAGGTTGGCCTTCTGAAAAATTGAACGTCGAACTGCAGCTCGGGTCCTCTAGGAAGAGTTGAGAGCTATGTACGTTCACCGTTGACCCGGCCGCGTTGGGGTGGAACGAGCAATTCTTTTCGTAGGCTTTGTAGGTAGTCGAGTTCACCCGATAAACGATCACACCCCGCACACCAATCTTTCCAAACTCTTTGTAGCCGCCATCTACCCGTAGACTATTGAACTCCGGCAAACCCAGGTTGATGACCAAGTCTGAAAATGCAACAAAAGGGATAGGATCGTCGGTCATCTCCGGTTCACACGCCGGCAGCAAAAGGCTCGATGCCGCGAGTACCGTCAAATGAAATCCCCACCACTTTCCCCTCGCCTTTTTGGTCATTCAATTTGCGTTGATCGCTAAATAAGCGTGTTGAACTGCTTTAAGAACCGGACGTCATTCTCGGAGTAAAGGCGTAGGTCGTTTACGTTATAAAGTAATTGCGCTACCCTTTCAATACCCATTCCGAATGCAAAGCCTGTAAATTCTTCAGGATCGATGTTGCAGTTCTTAAGCACGTTTGGATGCACCATACCGGATCCGGCAATCTCCACCCAACCGGAATGTTTACACACGTTGCACCCCTTGCCTTTACAGATGAGGCACGAGATATCTATCTCCGCACTTGGCTCTGTAAAAGGAAAGAACGAAGGCCGGTATCGAATCTTGATATCCTTACCGTACATTTCTTTCGCAAAGTGATACAGGGTTTGTTTCAAGTCGGCGAACCCAACATTCCGGTCGACGTAGAGTCCTTCGACCTGGTGGAAAAAGCAATGGGCGCGGGCGGAAATCGCCTCATTCCGATATACACGCCCAGGCATAATGCTTCGAATGGGCGGCTTGGTGTTTTCCATCAGCCGAATCTGCACGTTTGACGTGTGGGTGCGCAGCAATACCTCGGGATTCTTCTCGATGAAAAATGTGTCTTGCATTTCGCGCGCCGGGTGGTTGGGCGGGAAGTTCAAGGCCGTGAAATTGTGCCAATCGTCTTCGATCTCGGGGCCGTCCGACACGCTGAAGCCTAGACGTTCGAATACTTCGATGATGCGCAGCCGTGTAAGCGTGAGCGGGTGTAGGTTACCCGTCTTGTTGGCGATGGGCGGCAGCGTCAGGTCGATATCGGTGGTTGATCCGCTCGTCTGTTCGGTCGCTTCTTGAAGGGATTTGAACTTAGCCTCTGCCGCTTGTTTCAACTCATTCAGGACACGTCCAGCGTTCTTCTTCTGGTCGGGCGCAACCGACTTCAGTTCTTCAAACAACTGTGGTACTAAACCCTTCTTACTTAAATATTTGAGTCTGAATTCCTCGACTTGCGCCGGGGTACCAGCTTGGTAGGCTTCGATTTCAGCTTTTAGGGATGCTACTTTCTCCTCCATGACGTGTTTGTCGCTGCTGTGCGATTTTAAGTGCTATGCTCACCATGAAGCACATGACGACAGCGGTCGGCAAAATTACGCTATCTGGCTTACTCTTTAAAGCGAGGGCGGCGGCAATAAATACCATTTGGATGGCCGCGATGACGACGACGGTTTTCGCGTGCGAGAATCCAAACTTCAGGAATTGATGGTGAAGGTGGTTTTTGTCGGCCTTAAACGGCGACTGCATCTTGCGTAGCCGCAGAATGATCACGCGCAGGGTGTCGAAAATTGGGATAATCATCACCATCACGGCGGTGCCGATAGAGCCTGTGAACCGGTAGGGATTGGCGTCGGCGAGGACATAGTTCATGTTGATGAATCGGATGGCCAGATACGACAGCAGCAGACCGAGCACCAGCGCCCCCGTATCCCCCATGAAGATGGAAGAGGGCTCCCAATTGTAGTACAGAAACGCAGCCACCGCTCCCGCGAAAGCGAAGGATATCAGCGACAGGGACGTGTCCCCCACGACGTAAAACCAACTCCCAAAGCAAACGAGCACGATCAGCCCGACTGTGCCCGCCAGCCCGTCGAGCCCGTCGATCAGGTTGTACGCGTTCGTCAGTATCACGACCGTGAACACGGTAACGGTCCAAGCAGCCGGATTCGTGAAAACGATCCCATCCCACACGAGTCCGTAAAACGACCAAAGGGTGGTATCGCCAAACACCACCACGATGATGATCGGAAGGATTTGCCCGATTAACTTCTGACGTGGGGTGAGCGTGAGGATATCATCGCGGAGACCCGTGATGAACATCATGGCAATGCTAATGGCGAAGAACTTGTATTCCGTCCAACGTGCAAAGGGCATCCCGATAAGAAGTGCAAAGGCAGCACCCATGAGAATACACACACCTCCCATAGAGGGGGCAAAGTGACGATGTATTTTGTGTTTCCCTGGTGTGTCATACAATCGCCACTGGGCAAGCAATTTGATGAGCACGGGCATGAACAGAAAGGTGACCGTGAATGCCGATGCAGCGTAGATGAGGAGTAGGTAGGGGTTCACGGTTCAGTATGCTTTTTCACTTCCCCTGACCAAGCTAATGACAGTAAGGAAAATGATCTTGATGTCGAGCCAGAAAGACCAGTTGTCAATATAGTAACGATCCATCCGCACACGGTTTTCCATGTCGATGAGATCTTTCGTTTCGCCTCTATAGCCTAAACATTGCGCCAGTCCTGTGACCCCGGGTTTCACGTACTGGCGTCCAAGGAACTTCTCAATGTGTTTGCTGTAAATATCCGTGTGCAGCAACATGTGCGGACGCGGTCCCACGATCGACATGCTTCCCACCAACACGTTCAGAAACTGGGGCAATTCGTCGATACTGGTCTTTCGCAAAAAGTGACCAAGTTTTGTAATTCGTTTATCGTCTTTTGTCGCCTGCTTTGAATCGGAGTCGGAATTGACAACCATCGTTCTAAGCTTGAGACATTTAAAGGGTCTGTTGCCGCGACCGGAGCGAAGCTGCACGAAAAATATAGGCCCACGAGAATCCAGCTTAATGGCGAGTCCCACCAACGGAAGCAGCCAGGAGAGGACCAACACTGAGAATGCGAGGGAGAACAAGATATCAAAGATTCTCTTCACCACCTGGTTGGTAGCGTCGTCCAGTGGCGATGTGACCGCGTTGATGGTTGGCAACACGTCGAGACGATCGACAATCATTTGATCGGATGGGTCACCTGCTTTGCCGGTCATCAATTTCACCTTGATCAGCGAATCTAGACCAAACTCGATCAGCTGTCGAAGTTTCGCTTGATCAACGCCGGGCTGACAAAGGAAAATCTCTTGCACATCGTTGGTGGCGCAGAACGAGCGGAACGTGGGTGTGTCAAACTCGCCATCCTCGAGGTCGAAATATCCCACAAACTTGTAACCCTCCTCGGGGTGGGACAGGTAAAATCGGCGTAAGCCTTCCGCTATTTCATTTCGACCGATGAGCAGGTAGCGCCTTGCCGCAATCTCCTTGGCGGATACGCGACGGAAATAGAGAACCGAAATACGAAAAATGAATAAAAACGGGATGAACGATAAGTATATGAGGGCAATTTCGCGGATAGAATAAACTTGCTTAAAGAAAAACATCAGCGAAGCAACCACCAACACGTGTACAAACAAGAATGCCAGTTGACTCTTCAAAATCTTGGATGCCGCCCAACCCTTATGGATTTCGTACGGCGACGAGACCAAGACGAGAAACAACCAAGTAACATTGGAAAAAAAGAGCAAGTAGGTTATTTCCGACTTTCCGGCTTCACTGTCGCCGAAAACATAGAGAGACAGGTACGTGGAAAGGTTCAGCAGCAAGAGGTCGCCCAGAAAGAAAAGTATTCGTATCGATCCCGAGAGCATATCTTAACTATTCAGGGATGGAAAAACTTTCTTTTACACCGTGGGCTGCCTCAAAATTCATACTCATGGCAACTGTGACTTGGTGCATCATGGCGAAGAACACAACACCTTGGTACCGACCTAGAAAAACTTCGGTGACACCATACACCAAAAAGGGGAACATGAGCAAAACACCGAGTGCATTGTTGGCTTGCGAAGCCAAAAAAATGGAGTGCCCCATCATGACGACAAACACCATGATGCCGATGCCACCGAGAATCAAGTATACTTCTACAAACTGGTTGTGGGCATTGAAGTCTTCAGCGGCATATTGCTCAAGACCATGGGCTTTGTAGTACTTGTCCATGACCCATTTATAGTCGCCGGTACCCACGCCAAATACAGGGTTGGGATTTGCGCGAATTGCTGCTTCCCAGAGGGCTGAGCGTTCCCAATAATCAGATTCCGTCCGCTCGTTGAGCACATGTGATCCAAACAGTCCTAAGATCATGAGTATGACGGTCGTCAATACGATCCAACGGGAAGAATCCGCCGGTTCGACGATAAACTTGAGGACGAAAAATGAAAGTGTAAATAGAAGCGAGATAAACGTGGTAGTGCCGCTGGTTAGGATGAGCGAAGCGCAAAGGAAGATCGCTACGCCAACGATTGCCCACCTCATCCGATTCAGTTCGCCGGAGAATACGATATAGAGTAAGTAGGTGATACTGGCAATTAGATAATAGGCGAGGTAAGTTGGTTGTGACGAGATGTGCTCGGTAAATCGATAGAAGAAAAACGCCGCCACATCCCCCGTTTTCCAGTAGTCGATGGTAGCCATGGTGAGGCAAAACAAACACGCGGCAACAACGCCTACGACGAACCAGGTGATCACACTGCTGATCGTTGATTTACTCGGGGCTTCAAAAAACGAAAAGACAATCGGAAGTGCGAGCAAGGCGAAAGATGTCTCCAATACGCCCATACCCGTATGCCAATCGGAAGTGTAGAATAGTCCTAGTGCAAGAAGCACGATGAATCCCAACATGCTCCAGCCCCGATTCAGCAATCGGGCAATCATGGCTGATGGCTTGGTGGTAGCGAGTGAGAAAAGTGTGAGGATGACGAGTATTCGTACGCTCACGAATTGGGAAATCGGAACACTACATGCAAAAGCCCGCAACAACCACAGGAAAATCGTATCCTTCGAAACTTTTGCTCGATTCATTTTTGATCCTTTCGATTAAGGGTCACGCCTGCTTTCGTTGCAAGATAGAGGAATTTCAGGTTGGTAACGAAATACCGCTTCAGTAGTCGACGTGGCTCCTGCATTAAGCGGTATAACCATTCTAAACTCCATCGTTGCATGAATTCCGGTGCCCGCGATACGGTACCCGCGTAAACGGCGAAAGCTCCCCCCACTCCTAGCAGCACACAGTTTAGCTTGGCCGTATTCCGTCCCATCCATAGTTCTTGTTTCGGACATCCCAGTGCCACGAAAACCATGCCCGCCCCGGAGCGTTGAATCTGATCTATGTACTTCGGATCGTCGAGCGAGGTGGTAAAAGATGGCGAACATGTGCCGGCTATCTTCAGCAGCGGAAACTCAGATTGCGCTTTGTGCACTATTCGCTGTAAGTCATCTTCGGTCGATCCGAAGAGGAACACTCCGATACCATTTTTTTCGGCGGCACTCATCAAACTTGGGAAAAGATCCATGCCCGCCATTCGTTCTTGCTCAACCCGGTGTATCCACTTCAGTGTCTTCACCAACGGCATCCCGTCGGGCAACACATATCTCGCGCCGTTCACGACCGTTGCAAAGCTTGGATTGTCATGTGCCTCGATCGTCATGTGTACATTGGCAAAGCACACGTAGCTCGATTCACCCTTCTTCGCAAGATCAACTATGTCGTTGGTTAGATCTTCACGACTTCCCGTATCGACGTCCAAACTAACTATCCTGAAACGTTCTCGTTTGCGCATGTCCATCAACTTTTTTTCAGGGAACTATTCTGGGCTTGAAATAAAACCAGTGCGATGGCCGTAAATGTCACGACCCCCTTGTTTCGATTCATCATTGATTCTGTTACACATCCTAATGAGAAGATGATCAAGAACGCTAGATAAATTGGTTGCTTGGCTTTGATCGCCTTTCGGAACTGCAACGCCAAGAGGGCGAGAAAGACTACCAGCCCAAGCAGACCGAGCTCCAACACCACTTGTAAGTACTCGTTGTGGAGATTATACACGTCTACCCCTTCCAGGTAACCAAACTCTGTGTACTTCGCATTCAGTACTTCTTGTGCGTCGCCAGGCGCAGTACCCGTCCAGAAATTCTCTTTGATGGCTGCCCAACCCGGTTTCCAGATATTGGTTCTCGCGAGGTAGCTGTCGTAGTTGGATCCCTCGGTTTGTCGATGTTGGAGGTCTAGGAATCTCGTGGTGACCACAGGGTTCAAAGCGACGAAAGCGACGATTGCAATAATCGACACCGACGCAGTGACGAGTACACGGGTGACTCCCAAGGTTCTTACGTAATAGAGAAAGCTTACCGCTAGGGCAAGGCCAAGTGCAACCGTCATGGTACGCGCTCCTAAGGCAGTCTGCAGGAGTAGTAAGAGCAACGCCAAGACGCACAGGGCGATGGTCACTTGGACGCTAAACCGCCTCGACAGAATCCAATTGAACAAGACAACGACGGCATAGGCAACCATGAATGAGAAATAAACCGCCTGCAAGCCTACGGGCTCGGTTATTCGGTCGTGGGAGAATCGCCACTCATGAAAATAGCGCTCGTATTCCTGTAAGCTGATCTGGATATTGATGACTACCGCCACGACCGCCACGATAACGATCATCCCGATGAACGCGCTGTGAATTCGAAACAGGTCGTCTTCGTCGGGAAAGAAGTCGATAAAGATGAACGGCAGCAACACGAGGCATTGGTGTTTCTCTAGCGTCGTCAAGCCGTCGCGCAAGTTGGTCGTATACAAAAGAGCGAACACCTCTAGCACGAAAAACGCTACAAGCAACCATGATAGAGTTGTTGCCTGTCTGAAAGGAATCCCACCTCCGCTTGTAAATTTGATTAACGTCAGCAGTGTGAGGGCTACTATAATGACACTTGACACGTGCACATGTAGCGGTAGCGAGGCTACCAGGAATACGATCCCAATGCTCTTCCACTGTGCGTATCGTTCGAGGATGTAGCTCATTGCAGTATCAGTTGCCGCGGGCTTTGTTTTGATCAATTACCTCTTGGTAGATCCTTGTCAAGTTCATGTAGTTGATCCTAGGTGCATACCTTTCCTCGTATGTCTTTCGAGCATGGGTATATAGATGAGCAAATCCGGGTCGGTCGGTCATCAGTTTCTGGATGACATTTCCGAGGTCATTCGCGTTGCCTGGTTCGAAGAACAGGCCATTGTATCCATCGGTCACAATCTCGTTCAGGTTTCCGATGTTGGAAATGACGACCGGTGTCCCCGTGGAGAACGCCTCCAAAATTGTAGACGGCAGGCATTCATACCAAACGGACGAGACGATCATAGCAGAAACCTGCTTCAGGCGAGCGATCAGAAAGTCCTTTTTCTGGTATCCGAGGTATTTGATGTTCGAATATTTTGCGGCGGCGGCCTCTGCGTCAGGTCTCATAGGACCGTCGCCGATGATCTCGAGTTGAAATGGCAGGCTTTCGAATGCTTTGAGCAGCGTGTTGATACCCTTCTCTGCCGACAGTCGACCGACATACAACAATACCGGTTCTCGATCAAGTTGTGCAGACTCGCCCTTGTCGGGGATGCTACTGGGTTTCACGACAATCTGTTCTGGGCTAAGCCGCAATGAGGAATCGAGGAGTTTTGTGCGGGCAAAATCCGTAACTGCGATGTAGCGTGCCACCTGCCGTTGCCATGTCCCCAACACCTTATGTACACCGGTGACGAGGGTTACTTGGGCTGACTTAACGGTGGAACCTTGGTTGCACTTATGGACAACTCCGCTCAGCGGAAAAGTTGCATGAACACATTTCTCACAAACGGCCGCATTGCGCATTAAAAAACCACCTGTACAAATCAAGCGATAGTTTTGAATGGTCATCACCACTGGTACCTTCCGGCGGGCGGCTGCGGTTAGAACGGCAGGCGTTGCCAGGTAGAAAAGGTTATACACATGTATGATGTCGGGCCTGAAGGAATCGATCATCGCTTCGACACGTGCTGCTGATTGACGGTTGTAAAATAGCGTCCACGCGAGCCGGGTTTTATCCCAAGTGCTTCGGATATTTGCATTGTCGAAGACGATCGTCTCGACGTCATGTCCATTGGTCCGCAACAGGTCGCGTTCGGATTCGAAGGTGACTTCTTCTCCACCCAATTGCTGGTACTGGTTATGGATCATCAATACCTTCATGCTCTTTTCTCTACTAGGATAAACAGGTTGTGGTACATCTCTTTTCGTTTGGGGAGTATCCATGAGAGGATTCCACCTAGCAAGTTGAAGGGAAACACGAGCACCGCTGTGCACAAAGTATTGATGTAAAGATTTTTTGTGTGAAAAATGCTGTACACAAAATTAGCCCAGAGTTGAACCAACACTTCGAAGAAATGGCCGCTTTTTTCCAATGTGACGATCGAAAATCCATGTCGCTCGAGTATGGCCTTCATCGCGAACGATGTATACCGTCCAAAATCATAGGGCACTTCGTGTTCCGGCCATGCAAACGGCACGGTGATGAGCCCCTTACCACCAGGCTTCAGTACGCGATGCAGCTCATCTAGAATTTCTTCAAGGTTGAATAAATGCTCGAAAACTTCACTGCAAAAGAATGAGTCGAACGAGGCGTTATCGAAGGGAATCTTCTTGCCGTCGTAAAATACGTCGACTTGAGAATTGGTGTGGGGATGTCCACTGACCTCGATGTCGACGCCTATGTAGCGATTCACCGTGAACAATTCTCGATAGGGTTTCCGTCCACAGCCGAAGTCAAGCAAATCGCCAGAAAGTTGCGGGCTCAGTTTCTTAATTCTGAGGTAGAGCCCACGCCGGAGGAAAAAGAAGGGATTGATTACAATTCCCAACAAACTGGGTTGAAAACTTTGCTTTTTGAGCCAACTAACCATGCTGAAGGGATTTAAGTGCGTTTTCTTTCTGTTTTACTTCCGCGAAAAAGATTAGAATGAAAAAGTAGAAGTAGAACATGACATCGAAATAGATGAAGGCATTGTCCGTGAGACATAAGATGTTGAAATAGATTAAAAACAGAGCGGCCTTATTGGAGACGATCGTTTTGTAGTAAAGGAGAAATATCCACACGGCGAAGAGGATTGCTCCAAACTCAAAATAGTTTTTTAGGATTTCAGAATGTAGCCGCATACTGATGCCCGAGTCGAGACCATAAAACTTGATCATGATGTCGTCGATCTTTCCAACGCCAACACCGAACCAATTGATGTTTCCGACTTTCTCAAACGCCTCTGTGTAAAATTGCTGTCGGCCCATGAGGAATCGATCCGTAGAAAAGCCAGTGTACTTTTGAACGGCTTCGTCGAAAGTTCTGGCGACGATCAGTTGCGTGATTTTGATGTATGCAACATTCGCCAAGAGTCCGAAGAATGCCCAGAAGATTCTGTTGCGGGCTAAATTCAATTTAGAAAACGCCAAGGCAAAGCTGATGGCGAGCGTTACAACCGTGGCGCCGAGGGCAATCCTCTTAAAGCAAAGGACAAGCATCAAAAGAGCCAGCAATCGATACTTCCATGGGTACTTCTCAACGAACGTGTACAGCACCAAGAATCCGAAGGTGTATCCTAGGTGGCTTTCCGTCAAAATGCGCGAGGAGAGAATAGCCGACTGCAACTGCGCGATATTCGCGACCACCGATAGCAAGTCGAAGAAGTCTTCATAGATAAAAACAGCAATGCTGATCCAAAAGATTGCCATGACATAGCGGTGTCGCTGTTCATATCTAAAGTATGGGACGGCGAATGCAATGAATAGCAACGGCCCAAAGATGAAAACCACGTTGGGTATGAATCGTGCGGACACATCTAACTGGATGACGTCTTTCAGCAGCAGGTAGGAGATGACAATCGCATAGAAACCCAACAGGGTGAAGTAGTAGTTCGCGAGCGTTTTATCGTAGTCCTTGTGGTTGGTAAACTTGAAGAGAAGGATGGGAACGACCGGCAGGATGTATTTCAGGTAACGCAGGGGTTCAAAAACGCTAGCTACCGCAATTGATGCCATGAAAAGCAGCAAAATGAAGTAGAAAACGTTGATTCTCATGCGCCCAGCTTCTGCCATGCCAAATGCTCAAAATTTGGCACAAGATAGCCTTTTTTAAGGCTGAAAGCCTCAGTTGAGGGTGCGCAAAGAATAGGGAGCGAGGACCCGGAGAATACATTTTTTCCACCAAGTCAAATTGAAGACAATTTGATCCGTAAGTCGATCCGAAACTTCGTCAACTTCCTCTGACTGGGGGGGCTTGCTCGCTTGGAGCTGCTGCGACGCTAAGTTTCCGATATGAGCAATAGAATCCATGACATGGGTTGTTTCCGAACCAAAACCAATGTTGGTAACGAGATTCTCGGCTGGAACGATCGACTTTCCTTGCGCAGCCCAAATCGCATAAGTCCATTGATAGTCCCACGTGTCAATCTTTCCATGAAACGTTTGGCCGAGCTTGTAGAGCCAGTAATAAGCGGCCCAATCCTTTCCAAAAACATTTCGGAATCTTCCCTCTTGGTAATAAGTCGGGAAGGACTTCATGTTCACATCGTATTGGTTCCAAGCCCTGCGCCAAGTTGCCCAGCCCCAAATGTGCCCGTACCGGCTGAAGTACCAAGACGCCCGCGACGGTCGTGTTTGGTTGATGAAGTTGTTGCCGCCCACGTGCATCACCTGCGGGTTGTCCCGGTAACGATCGAGCATCTGTTGGCAAAAAGAAAAAAATGATTCACCGGGCAGACAGTCGTCTTCTAAAATGATTCCTTCCTCAACGTTCTCAAAAAACCAAGTGATCCCGCCACTTACAGCCATTCGACAACCCAGGTTGCTGTCGCGGAAGAGTGTGCTCAGTTCGCATGGCCAATCGATACGTTGAATGATACTTCGGGCCTCTTCGCATTTTTCCCTTTCGCCAGGCCGGCCGGACCGAGGACCATCGGCGGCGATAAACAAACGAGTTGGTTTCGCCTTCCGGATCTCCTCAAACACTCTGAGGGTTCGGTCGGGACGATTGAAGATCAACAGCAATACCGGCGTATTCAGCATGGTCATGTCTACCGAATCAAACCACGAATTTTATTCACCACCACATCCAAGTCGCGGCGGCTATGGATATGTCTCAACTTTGACACCTTGTGTAAAAACGCCAACGCTTTTGATGGTTGGATGGTTTGTCCTTGCGCAGACATAGTGAACAAGTCGATCGGCGTAAACCATTCGAAAGGTTCGCCCTTGGTCAGCTCCCAGTAGCCGTACATCAACGCGGGAAGCTGACTTTTGGGTGCCAAGTCTGGTTGTAAAATGAGTTGGACCGCCTCTTCGTGTGTCGGGGGCTCATAACACGCATCGATACCTAAGTACATGGCTTTGCCGAGCAGAATGGAAGGCTTTCCCCAATACGTAGCTTCTACTCCAATGGTTGAACCGAGCGTGATCACCTTGAAAGCGTGATCTAGTAGTGCATAAGAGTGAACGGTTTCCTCGGGCCAAATAACCTTGACACGCGGATACTTGGCGGCCATCTCGCGGATTTCCTTCACTTGGCTGTTTTCCAGCAGCTTTAGGTTGGGATGAACCCTGAGGTAGATTTCGAAATCGGGACGATCGTAGAGCGATTCAATCACACGTCGCAAGCCATCGTTGTCGTCTTTGTAGATAGGGTTCTTCCAACTGGGCATCCCCTCATACTCCTCCATGGTGGAGTTGAAGATGACTACATTCTTTTTTGAATGGTCGAACCCGGCGGGAAGCTGCCCTTGCTCCTGCCCCTTCGTAAAAGACACCCACGATTGAGCCACGTTGTTGCGTCGATCCACGTAAAAGCGATGACCAATCGCTTCCCGGTCGCGCCCGGCATTCTGCCATAGGTCCTTTACCTCGGCAATCGAATACTCGATATCATGGGGCATCGCGTTCTTCCTTAGGATAAAGGTGTTCATGGTTCCCCCTCGCTCGTGTGTATACCACGTGATGTTTTTTTGCACCGCCAAGGACATTAACGGATGATGGGTCAAGAATCTTCCGTTGAAGAAATAGACTTCATCGGGATTCCACTCGTCGATGAACTTCTTGAGGTTGGTGTACGCATCTACCCACGTTTTCAGCGCCCGGTTCACACGAGTAGAATATTTCTCCGTGGAGAACTTATGATCCTTGTTGATCCTCCCGATGAGGGTAGAGGCCACTGCCTGCCCTGCGGAATGACCTTCGTACGTGAAATTCTTTAGCTCGTCTACGTTTGCAAACTTTGCGGGTATCGTCGAGTAATCGCCTTCTTCCTGCAGTGCGACGAATCTCACTCCGTCGAGCTTCGTTAGCTCAATCGCTTTTTCATACTTCGAGCGGCATGCCGCGCAGATGACCGCTTGGTGAAACGGGTTCTCCACGCAAACCCGGAGAATACCCTTACATCTCAGAAAGACTACCTCGTGGCCTTGGGTCGAAAGGCGCTTCGCCAACTCGAGATCGGTCTCCAAGTGCGGCGACTGCGGAGAAGCTGAATAAACAAGTACTTTCATCGATGAGGTATTTGTTGCGGGATATGTTTTACTGACGCCCCCACGGCAATTTCGCTTTCACCAAATTCAGGTAATGCTGGCGTTGGTCTTTCGTTGCCCCGGCAAAAATAGGAAAGAAGTAGACAAGACAGGCAACCAAAATAGTATAACCAATACCTGCTGCGAAGAAGACGACTAGGCTATCAACGACACTATCATTACCCATCAACCACCTGAATAAATACTTGAGTGAAAAAGAAAGAGAAATTAACACTGCGGGCGTGGCCACCATGTGGATCAGGTAAAATGCGATCCTCATATTCAGCAGCTTTGAAATATGCCGCAACATCAAAATCGTTGTGATGAGTTCCAACACGGTAACCTTGAGTGCAAGACCCGATGCCCCCAAGCCGAAAGCCTTGTTCGACACCAACACGTAGGTAATTGCAATACCCAGCGGAGCAACCCAGAGGATCATATTTCTAATGAACACGGTACTTCTCTTCGCGTAGATCACCGAGCTATTCAAGTTCGAATAGGTGGAGACGAGCGGGTGGAGCATCATGATACTCATCGGCCCGGCAGCGGCGGCATACTCTTCGCCGCCAAACAAGAGAATCACACCTTCTACGTTTCCGCTGATAAAGCAGCAGAAATAGGCGCTGACAAAATACATCATGGGCACATACCGTCGATACAGGAAAGCGGCCTTTCCATTGTCCCGCTCCGAAAACGCGATCGAAAGCTCACGTGTGAAGAGCGGTACCATTGAGGTGACAAACAAGATGGTTGTTGCCGATAAGGAAAACGAAAAGCCATAGAGCCCCTGTTGAAAGTCTCCACCGCTCTTTTGAAGAAGCGTGCGATCAAATATTTCCGTGATGAGCGTTGCCGTCATATAAATCGCCAACGGCGAGCTGAACACCAAAAACAGTTTCGTGTAGTAGCGAACTTCGGAGGCGGGCAATACACCCACCAAAGGCATGGCTAGATTTCGACGTTTGAATACGACTGCGATCGCCAAGCACAGGAAGAAAAACGTACCGATTTGATGGGCATAAAATACCGTCACCGATATAAAGCCAGAAAAGAAAAGGACGGCAAGAACGCTGATCGCGAGAATGCTGTTGACGATCTTGATTTTTTCTACGAATACGGTTGCCCCATATGCATCGGAGATGCGGATGAAGATATCGCCCATCCATTTCATGCACACAAACACGAATGACAGCCACAAGATCTGGTTACTAATCTCACCAAAAAGGAGAGGTCGAAAGATAGGAAGGCTCAAGACCAGCAGTGAAATCGCTAGCAACAGAAATACGAGCAAGTTATAGAGGCCGTAAAACGTAATAACACCCTTTCGTGCCGGTTGATGCGACAGCCGCACGTAGAAGAACGTGGACGCACGCATATCCAGAAAATTGAGGATCTGGGTGATCACGTTGTTGACGAAGGAGAACTGTCCATACGCCGCAACGCCCAACGCGCGAGGCACAATAGCGGACGAGGCAATACCCGTTACAATCGTAACGATGTTTGAGGAGAGCTTATAAAAGTACCTTCGCTTGAGGGAAGGCGGATCTATGTTCGTGGTTTCGGTTGGGTCTTCCAAGGCGTCAGTCGCTGCTACCAGTTGAATCTAGAAAACGTGTAAGGGAAAGACTCGAACACCTTCTTGAATTTCGGGTCTATGGTAGCGGGCAAATCGATGTGTTCATAACTCGCCCCGAACAAGGAATTTGTGAACTCGTATTGCAATATGAGTCGGTCGCCGGTAACTAGTGGTTTGCCTTTGTGCAATCCGCGTGTGTCGACGGCGATGATGGTTCCGCGCTTTCCCACGATTTCTTTGAAGTCTTCTTGTTGGAAACCGCGCATCTCTTCATCTAAGATCCGTCCATCTTTCCACAACGCCTCGGGCATCGCCACATGAGATCCACGGACATAGCAATGGGGACCGGTGTCGGTCGTAACATCCGTGAGGTAGAAAAAGAATTTCAAAAACTTGATTCTGTCCATGTCGAAATGGTAGAGTTGGGCCGCCGCATCACTCGCCTTTTTCGAGAACGCGGTACTCCACCACATCGCTGTCAAATCTTGGATTGGCTTCGCACCCAAGTAGGCTTGCGCCACCGCCATCAAACTCATGTCTGTCGCCAACTCCAGGACCGTTGGGTTGCTCATCAGCGTGGTCTCGCTGAAATTGTACTTGGATGACAGTGGGTTCTTCGCATCGTAGATCGCGGACTTCTCGCCACCTTTTCCAGCAGGCATCAACTGCGCTTCCGTGACACTCGCGAACTCAACGAGCTTTTGAATCCTTTGGGCATCCAACGCTGGCTGAAAAATGTAGTAACCGTCCCTCCGAATATTGTCAACAATTGCCTTAATGTCGGATTCGGTCAACGCACCCAAGACACCCGACGTTTGTGGAAGAGAATACATCCCGGTTTTTCTTCCAATCCGATCCGTGAGCTGGTCGTTGATGCGTCCGCGCGTCATTACGAAGAGCTTTCGGAAGCTGTAATAAGGATAGTTCAAAGTCTTCTTGGTGATCTTGAAGAGTTGGTATCCGAACCAAAAGATAGAATAGTGAATGAGTCGGGTCATGTTTACCGCGTCACGAGGCGTGAAAAATTTCGTAAAGTTAGTAAATATACTGTCTATTCGATTCCCACTGTTGCAATCGTCCAAGAAACGAAACGAGCAGAGTTGTCGTTCGAAAAAGCTTCGATGGTCAACATCCAGTAATGGTCGGTGAGCATTTTCGGGAGGCGACTAGGATGATTCATGGCATTCGAATCTATGGGAGCCAGGATGGCCTCGAACGTGCCGCCGTTGGAACTCCAGCCGGACCATTTATTTTCATTTACGCTGGCTTCGAATCGTGCGGCGCCTTCCGAGGTTCCAGTAATTCGAATCTTGCTTGCCTTCGACTTGGCCAACGCAACGGTCACAACGCGACTCCTGTTTTGAATTCCACGTCCGGTCACCGGCGCATGAAACTGCCGATAGTCGAATCCACTGTAAAAGTAGGGCCAATGGCTGCTCTCTTTTGCATCGAGCATCGTTGGTGGTTGAAACTCGAGCCGCGCACCAATTTTCTTTGCGGGGATACCGCCCACGACCGAGTATGGTGCCACGTCGGTTGTAATCACCGAGTTCGCGCCGAGGATAGCCCCCTTGCCGACAGATACCCCGGGCATCACGACCACACCAAATCCAATCCAGCAGTCGTCGTCGATCGCAATTGGGGCATCAATCGTCGTTAGCGTATCCTGAACTTTGATCGGCAGTTCAGGGCGGTGTCTAAATACGTGTGTCCCTGAAGAAATGAAAATATTGGAGGCGAACAGGCAGTTCGATCCAATTCTCACGTTCTCGTAAATCTTTACATTGTCGTTAATGGAAGTGTCGGCGCCGATGCGCACGTGTCCTTCCCATACGAAGACTTCCGAGTGTTGACCGATCGAAACACCGTCCTCGAGATCGATACGTCCTTTAGAGCCAAGGATCCTTAGATCGGAACTCCATCGGGTGATGACGCCATCTCCAATTTGCCCTGGGTTGCGGCGCATTTTAAAGCGCAGAAGCAGCTTATTGACCGCGCGCGAGATCATGACATAAGGTCTAGTGAAAGGGGGGTGCCTCGTTTAATGAGACCTTTTGCTCTTCTCCCGATCACCATATCGAGGTATTTCGGCGGGAGGCCGTCGCCGGGTCTGATGACGCGGATGTTTTTTGCTGTGAGTTCGGCATTGGCGGGAATATCTTCCACCACATAGATCGAACGCTTGAATGCCTGGCTTTTTTGTTCGGCTTTCTGAACCGACAGTTGAACTTCTCCAAGGGCGAGAAATGCGCGTTCCGACTCGGTGACGAGGGCGGACATCTCCTCTGGTTCCATGCTGAAGGTGCTATCCACACCGCCGTCGGCGCGACGCAGGGTGAAGTGTTTTTCAACGACTCGCGCACCCAAGGCCACCGAAGCCACGGCAGCGCCTATTCCCATGGTATGGTCACTCAAACCAATCACACAATCAGGAAAAATCTGTTGCAGCACGGGGATGGTGATCAAGTTGGTATTCTCTGGTGTGGCCGGGTACGTGCTCGTGCATTTGAGCAGCACGATATCGCGGCAACCGTTCGACTTCAGCACCTGTACCGACTCAACAATATCGGATACATTCGCAATGCCTGTACTCATGATGACGGGCTTACCAGTAGATGCTACCTTCTTCAGCAACTGGTGGTCGGTGTTCTCAAAGGAAGCAATCTTGTAGCAGGGAACATTAAGGGATTCCAAAAAATCCACGGCGGTCTCGTCGAACGGGGTGCTGAAACAAATTACTCCAAGCGATTGTGCATATTCGAAGAGTGGCTTGTGCCAATCCCATGGCGTATGGGCTTCCTCGTAGAGCTCATAGAGATTTCGTCCATACCAGAGCGACTTCTTGTCGTTGATGGTAAACAAGCCTCCACGTTCATTGATGGTCATGGTGTCGGCCGTATAGGTCTGAAGTTTCACAGCATGCGCTCCCGTACTCGCTGCCACACGAATAATTTCTTTGGCACGTTCCAGCGACTGGTTATGGTTACCCGACATCTCGGCGATCACAAACGGCTTGTGATTGTGTCCTATTTCAAAATGCGCAATTTTCATATCTAGACTTAGATTTCTTGATTCTCTTAATTATTTATCCTCTTCATTTCAAACGTAGTCACACCATTGGCCTTTCGTGCTGTTTGGAAATTAGCGCTCACGAATGCACGAGCTGATGCCTCGTTGCTATCCTTCACATCACCGGTGATGGTACGTGTAACGGGCTTTTCGCGTAGCAGCCACTGGACACCCAATTGCAAAAGACGGCGACCTAAGTTTCTCCCACGAAATTGCGCCGCCACTGAAAACCCGATTTGACTTGTTTCGCGATCGAGTTCGTCGAACCTAATCTGGCCTGCGGGTACTCCATCGACGCAGATCACCAACATCACGGTGGACGGACTCTCGATTTTCCTCAAGAACCAAGCCTGATGATCTTTCCATTCGATCGCTTGCTGGTTGAACGAGTTCTGCCGAACACTTGGGTCGTTTGCCCAATCATAGTAAAGGGTCACATCGTCGCGGGTAGCGCGTCGTAATTCTATCGGCTCGAAATGAAATGAGTGAATCAGCACATCAACCAGTCGATCCCCAACGTGTATGTGCCTCTTGAGCCGAGCTTCTTCCACGAACGCGCTCTCCTTCAACGCCTCGAACAACATGGGACGCAGGTCATAGGCATAGGTATAGATTTTTGCGAAGCCGAGATTAGCGTCGACCAGGGTCTTCAGCATTCGCAGGTAAACCACCCAGTCCTTTTTGAGTTGCTCCGGAGCGGTAGCCCGTTTGGTTTCGGTTAGGAACGATATCTCGCCATTGCGGCTCGCCCAGTCGATGTGAACAAGTCCACCGTACCCAACGAGCACGTCGTCTTCCAGAAAACTAAATAGCAGTTGGTCCGGTGTCTCCACTTTAAACAACGCGTCGACCACTGTTTGAAAATATCGCTCCTGCCCTTCTTTCGTGAGTGGTGATTTCTGGCGAAGTACCTCGATTTGTTCATTTCGCCAATTCATGATGGAGTACTTGTCCTGATCGCGGATCGGCACGAGTTTCCATCGTTCAAAAACGATTTCCGATTGTTTGAATAGGAAATAGTTTCGCATGAATTGTTAGCGGACCTTAAACAAGGGTTTCAGCGGTTGACACTGAAGGAGTTGCAGTAAGTTATTCTTGGCAAAGGCCTCCTTCATCTTATCGAAATACATCCTGTAGGAGTTCATCAGGCTAGCCACATCACTCTCGCTGTGTGAGTAACTAATGTTGTGGGTCCCAATCATGAATATCCCGTTGGCAAACATCTCTTGCTCCAGTAAGGTCTTCATCTCCCAAGACGTGTACTGTGGTGTATCCTTGATGATCAAGAAAGACCACGACGGGTACCCAGCAACGCTGAACACTTCTTCGAACTTGTATTCCAAGATCAGTTGTCGCAATTCACGCTGAACGCGTTCGCCGGTTTCGTTTATCTTCTTTGTCACGGGCTCCCGTTGCAATTTGCTCAGCGTGGCAAAAGACGCGGCAAGAGAGAGTGTCTCCCCTCCGAATGTGAAGGAAAAGAAGATTTCTTCCATCAACTTCATGATATCTTTTCTGCCTGCGATCGCCGACACCGGATATCCATTCGCCAAACCTTTTCCAAACGTAGCAAGGTCGGGTATCACGTTGAAGAACTGCTGCGCACCACCGTTCGCGAATCGAAAGCCTGTAATGGTTTCGTCGAATACCAATATTGCCCCATTCGCGTGTGTCAATTCTTTTACCTGTTCCAAGAATCCATTGACGGGGGGGGTTACATTCACCGGCTCAAGGATAACTGCTGCCACTTGGCCTTTGAGTTCCTCGAATTTCGATTTCAACGATTCGATATCGTTGTAGGCAAACTTATGCGTCAGGTCTTTCACCTGCTTGGGAACACCCAAATCACGTGTGGTGGACCCGATGTACCAATCTTGCCACCCATGGTAGCCACATACCAAAACATGGTCTCGTCCCGTAAAGGCGCGGGCCAAGCGAATGGCGCCAGACGTGGCATCAGAACCATTCTTACCAAATCGAACCATCTCCGCGCACGGTACCATTTCGATGATTTTCTCTGCCACCTTGAACTCTAGTTCGTGTGCAAGGGAGTAAATCGTTCCGTTCTGAAACTCAGCCAAGACGGCTTGGTTGACATCGGGATCGTTGTAACCCAGTGTCACCGAACACAAGGAGTTCACGAAATCGATGTACTTATTCCCATCCACATCCCACAGATAGGCACCCTGACCACGTGCAGCGAAGTAGGGTGAAACACCAAACGGCAGCTGCGTTTTGCTCTTGGAAAATGTTTGAGACCCGAGTGGAACGGTCTTAAGTGCGCGTTCGAGATACTCTTCCGACTTCCGATACCTAGTACTCATTTCTGATCCGTTTTTATTGATTTGTCGTAACCCTCATTTCTTTGAATGCCGTCGTTTACACGGCGTACCTCTTGGTGTTGTTCGAGATAATCTGCATACGTCTTCCAATCCTGGCGAACACCCAGATTCTTTACGAGAATTCTAACGACTTCTAAGTCTCGTGGTTCATCTACCGTCATCCTGAGATGGGCAAAATTGTGTCCCTCGCTGTAGTTGGCCGACTTGAACAACGTGCCGCCGTTAAACGTAGAATTCTTCCAAATATACGGTGTTACGTGCTCGCGTTCAGAGCCTACCTGGGCTTCCTTCCACGCGCGTTCCAGCGCCGAATATCGAAAAACCTCCACGTCCTGCCCATCTGGGTAACTGGGTTCGAGCACATTGGAAGCATAGTCGAGGTTGTTCGAAATCGCAAAGTCGATTACACGGTCAATCAGCGCCGGGTCAATGAGTGGGCAATCTGATGTTAAACGAACAACGTAGTCCGCCTTCACAGACTTAAGTGCCTGGTAAAACCTGTCCAACACATCGTTGACAGACCCTCGACTGGACGGAACGGCCAACCTCTCAGCAATCTGCACGACGGCTTCATCCTCGGGCGCAATGGTTGTGGCCACGATCAATTGGTCAACTTTTTTCGATTGTTGTATCCTGCGGATGTGGAGTTCCAAGAGGGATACTCCTTCCACCAAAAGCAAAACTTTCCCGGGCAGCCTCGTGGACCCCGTTCTTGCTTGTGTAACAGCTATGATTTTGAGATTTTCCAAGTCGAAGGATTTAATAGACTAATGTCTGGTACGTTCAATTGATCGATCTCTTGCAACACAGTAATGGGAAGGTTGGGCAAGTTCACCACGTTCCGCTCTAACTGGGCGCCATTATCCACCCCAATGAGAACATGGTCGATCGAGTCTTGCTGGAGTACATAGGCTAGTGCCAGTTTTTCTGGAGTCGTCGCGTGGGCGGCCGCTATTCGACGAATGCTTTCCAGGGCCGGCGCTAAAGGCGCTAGGTTGGCAGGAAGGTTTTGGGTATCCATAAAAAACAGCCCCTGAAGAAACGCGGATCGGGTGTGTATCTCCTTACCTCGATCTTTAGCTTTCTTCAAAAGCTCGCCACGCAACGAAATGTTGTCGAGTAAGTTGAAAGGAATTTGAATCAGGTCGACGTCGTCGATATCCAGCAAGGACGTCAACTCGTCGTTGGTATACACCGACACTCCCAGCCGTTGGATCTTCGTCGTACGTTTTAGTGTTGCGAGTTGTCCTCGATGGTGTGTGTACAGTTGCTGGAAGTCGTGAAACGAGTGAAACATGTACGCATATAGATGGTCCACGCGAAGCGTCTGGAGATCGTGGTCCACGCGGGCTTCGAGCGAAGTCGGCAAATCTGTTCGCAAGTGGCCGAACTTCGTGATGACTTCGAAGCGCTCAACTGCCGTTTGGTGGTATCGACCAATCACCTCTTGCGAGTCTCCGTATGCCTCGGCGGTGTCTAGAAGCCGAATGTTGTGCGTCAGCGCTCGATCCAGGATCTCGGCTACGGTCGATTCGGAAGGTTTGCCGGCCTTGTTATTAATGCCATAGTTCAATCCGAACTGTGCGGTGCCCAGAATAATTTTAGAAACTGCTCTCATTACTGGCGACGTTGGCGGCTTACCTTTCGCTGTAATACTCCAAAATCTTATTGATCACATACTCTTGTTGCTCATCCTTCAGCGCTGGATACATGGGCAAGCTGAGGCAATGCCGATAGTATTGTTCAGACTTTGGGAAATCGCCTTCCTGCCAGCCCTGGCTGCGGTAGTACGGCATCAAGTGCATGGGGATATAGTGGACTTGGGCGAAAATCTGGTTGGCGCGCAAGTACTTGTATAAACCAACGCGATCCTCCACTTCTACTACATAGAGGTGATAGGCATGACCCGCGACGGCACCAGACTGTCCTCGCAAGAATTTTCTACCCGTAAAGGCCTTTTCGTAGTTGGCAGCAATCTCGCGCCGACGGTTTAGACCTTCGTTGGCGCGTTGCAACTGGCTGATGCCGAGTGCTGCTTGGAAATCCGTGATGCGATAGTTGTAGCCGAGTGTCTGCATCTCCATGTACCAACCTGGATATTCCTCGGCGGGAGGCCCAGCGGCAAATGTGGCGTCGTTGCTAAATCGGGATGCATCGCGGGTGATTCCATGCGTACGCAACATCAACAAGTCTTCGTACAACGCGCGGTTGTTGGTGGTGATCATTCCTCCTTCACCACACGCGATGTGTTTCACCGGATGAAATGAGAAGATGGCCAAGTCGGCAAAATTTCCGTTCCCACAATTCTGCATGTTGCCTTTCGTGTCGACGAAAAAGCCACCTGGTGCATGGCAGGCATCTTCGATGATCCAACATCCGTGTTGATCGGCCAACGCCCGCAATGCTTGTAAGTCAACCGGACGTCCGGCAAAGTCGACGGGTATGATCCCCTGATATGTTCCCTTCGGCGAGCCTTCCAAGAGTGCCTTCACGGAATTGATGTCGATCAAATAAGTCTTTGGATCGATGTCCGCGAACACGACATCGCCACCACAGTACCGCACACAGTTTCCCGATGCGGCAAACGTGATGGGCGTGGTGATCACCTTCTGGCCGGGGCGCACTTTCAGCGCCAAGGCACACAAATGCAGGGCAGCCGTTCCATTGGCGACGGCCACAGCATATTTGCTCCCCACATATTGTGCGAAGACCTGTTCAAACTTAGCGATCTGGGGCCCTTGCGTTAAAAAGTCGGATTTGAGTGCCTCTGTGACGGCATTTATATCCTGTTCGGTTATCGTCTGCCGGCCGTAAGGGATTGGGTCCATGCGCTAGATGATGAAGGTTGGATCGACAAAGTCTTTAATGAGTTGGCGTAAACTTTCAACAGTTTCCCACTTCTCATTATTACCGCTGTTGTAGCTGAAACCCTGGGGTACGTACGTGGCGCCAAACTTTTTGATGTAGGCGTTCACGTCGAAGTTGGGTTGCTGGGGCAAGATCGCGTAGTACTTGCCAAGATCGAGCGTGAAGAAAGAGTCGGACACCGTGATCATTTCTTCGTGCAGTTTCTCCCCTGGACGGATTCCCACTTCCACCTGCTCCGCGTCGGGGGCGATGGCTTTGGCTACATCTACAATTTTATATGAGGGAATTTTAGGCACAAAGATCTCTCCACCCCAAGCGTGTTCGATGGCGTGAAAAACCATTTCACAACCTGCCTGCAGGGTGATGTTAAACCGTGTCATCCGCTTGTCTGTGATAGGAAGTACACCTTCGTGTCTTTTCTTCAAGAAGAATGGCATGACAGAACCATTTGAACCCATGACGTTACCGTAGCGAACGACAGAGAATGCAATGTCTCTGCTGCCGCGGATGTTATTGGCAGCTATAAACAATTTGTCGGAAGCCAACTTAGTCGCACCATAAAGGTTGATGGGCGCCGCCGCTTTGTCGGTCGAAAGGGCTACAACTTTTTTCACACCTGAACGCAGTGCGGCGTTGATGACGTTTTCTGCCCCCAAGATATTGGTCTTCACACACTCCATAGGGTTGTACTCGGCGATGTGCACATGCTTCATGGCCGCCGCGTGAATCACTACTTCTATACCTTCAAAAGCACTTAGCAAGCGACTTTCTTCCCTTACATCGCCAATGAAGTACCTGAGTGCCGGATACTTGTGCCCCGGATACTCCAATTCCATTTGATAGTGCTTCTGTTCGTCACGCGACAAGATGACCAAGCGCTTGATGTCCGGGTATCGCTCTAGAATGAGCTTTGTGAACATCTTTCCGAAGGAACCCGTGCCTCCTGTGATCAGAACTGATTTGCCATTTAACATTTGGAAGGATCTAGTTTAGCGTTTTTGTTTTGTTCGTTCAGTCGTGCGTGCCTGTGTTACCTTCTTGCGAAGGAGTCTACACCGGCTTTGACTTCTTGTTCGTACACCATTTCGAGTCCACGTCGAAGGTCAATCTTTGCAGTCCAGCCCAAGTCTTTCAATCGGGAGACATCCATGAGTTTGCGCGGGGTGCCATCTGGTTTGGACGTGTCGAATCGAATTTCTCCACGATAGCCTACAATGTCGGCGATCAACATCGCTAGATCGCGAATCGATAGTTCGATTCCTGTCCCTACGTTGATGAACATCTGATGGGAGTATTCATTCATCAAGTACAAGGAGGCTTCCGCCAAGTCGTCGACGTGCATGAATTCGCGCAACGGCGTGCCCGTCCCCCAAACAATTACTTCCGATGCGCCTGTCTCTTTCGCATCCCGAAACTTTCTCAACAAGGCCGGGATTACGTGCGAATTCTTCAGATTATAATTGTCGTTCGGGCCATACAAATTCGTGGGCATCGCGCTAATAAAGTCGCAGCCATACTGTCGGCGATAGTTTTCACAGAGTTTAATCCCCGCGATCTTTGCGATGGCATAGGGTTCATTGGTCTCCTCAAGAAAGCCGGACAAAAGCGTTTCTTCCTTGAGCGGCTGCGGAGCAAGCTTTGGGTAAATACAAGAAGACCCTAAGAAGAGCAGCTTCTTGACTTGATGGACATAGCTCTGATGAATGACGTTGGCCTCTATCATCAGGTTTTCGTACAGGAAATCTGCTCGATAGGTATCATTCGCGACGATCCCTCCAACTTTTGCTGCGGCTAGGAAAACGTACTCGGGTTTTGTGTCGGCGAAAAATTTCTCGACGGCGGCTTGATCACGCAAGTCCAACTCGGAGGATGTGCGCAAGATCAAATTGTCGAAGCCGTCCTTTTCCAAACGACGCACAATCGCCGATCCCACCATGCCGCGGTGGCCAGCGACAAAGATTTTTGAGTGACGTTCCATCATTCGTGGTACTGGAATGTTTTGTGTCCTCCCTCTTTCAAATAGCTATCGCGTTTGAACAACTCGTAGTCGCTCTTCACCATGTCTTCGACGAGCGCATCCAAGTCGTACTTCAACTTCCAGTTGAGTTCCTTCTTTGCTTTTTCAGGATTTCCGATCAGCAACTCCACTTCCGTGGGACGGAAGTACTTGGGGTCAATTCGCATGACGACGTCTCCGACTTTCACCTTGGCGTCCGGATTTGTCACCTTGGACACGATCCCAACTTCATCTACGCCAGTCCCTTTGAACTCGAGTTCAATCCCGAGGCATCGAAAGGTCTTCACAATAAACTCGCGCACCGTGGTGGTGACCCCGGTTGCGATCACGAAGTCATCGGGTTTTGGATGCTGCAAAATCAACCACATGGCTTCGACATAGTCTTTAGCGTGTCCCCAATCCCTCTTCGCGTCGATGTTTCCCATGAAAACGGTCTTCTGAAGACCTAGGGCTATCTTGCAGGCAGCCCGCGTGATCTTTCTTGTTACGAAAGTCTCGCCCCGCAAGGGGGACTCGTGGTTGAACAAGATCCCATTGCTCGCAAAAATGTTATAGGCTTCGCGGTAGTTAACCGTAATCCAGTATGCATAGAGCTTTGCGACGGCGTACGGCGAACGTGGATAAAATGGCGTCTTCTCAGACTGGGGAACTTCCTGCACCAATCCGTATAGTTCCGACGTCGAAGCTTGGTAAAATCTTGTCTTTTCACCCAATCCCAAAATGCGGATGGCTTCCAAAATTCGAAGCGTGCCCACGCCGTCGGCATTGGCAGTATACTCGGGCATGTCGAAACTAACTTTCACATGCGACATCGCACCGAGGTTATATATCTCGTCGGGTTGTGTTTCTTGTATGATTCGAATGAGGTTAACGCTGTCGGTGAGGTCGCCATAATGCAACTTCATCTTCACCCTGTCTTCATGTGGATCTTGATACAAATGGTCGATCCGATCGGTGTTGAAAAGCGAACTCCTCCGCTTCACCCCGTGAACTTCGTACCCCTTTTGCAACAGTAATTCTGCTAGGTAGGCACCATCCTGACCAGTGATACCTGTAATTAGAGCTCTTTTCACACTTCGGCGTTAGTGAGTCAAATAAATGAAGGCGCAAAGATAGCATAGAAACCTTAAAATCCCCTTACAGCGCCGTCGCTCGAAATGCGGGATTATCCCTTTGCAAGATACCAATCAACTGTTTTGAGAATCCCTGTGTCAAAGGTCTCTATCGCCTTCCAACCCAATTCCGTTTCAAGCTTCGTGGCGTCGATCGCATAACGCCGGTCATGACCCGCGCGGTCTTTCACAAATGACAACAACTCTTTGTAGGACTTGCCCGACGATCGTGGCCGCTTGGCATCCAGTATTTCCAAAATACGCGCGGCAATCTGGTTGTTGGTGCGCTCATTTCGTCCACCAATATTATAGGTTTCTCCGCTGCGTCCCTTTTGAAAAGCTAAATCAATTCCCTTCGCGTGATCCAACACATACAACCAGTCACGGATGTTCTTTCCATCACCATAAATGGGGATCGGCTGCTCCGCCAATGCCTTGCGAATGATGGTGGGGATCAACTTCTCTTTATGTTGTTTGGGCCCATAGTTGTTGCTGCAGTTCGTTGTCACCGTGTTCAAGCCATAGGTGTGGTGGTAACTCCGCACTAACAAGTCGCTACTCGCCTTCGAAGCCGAGTATGGGCTGTTGGGCGCGTATGGTGTTGTTTCCATGAATAGCCCCGTCTCACCTAGAGTACCATATACCTCATCGGTGGATACATGTAAGAAACGATTTCCCTCTTTGCCAACGACAGGTTCAAATGGTGCCTTCAACCAGCGACGACGTGCCACGTCGATCAATGTAAATGTTCCATTGATGTTGGTTCGAATGAACGCTTCAGGACCCGAAATCGAATTATCGACGTGCGACTCCGCGGCAAAGTGAACAACGCCGGAAAAATCATATTGATCAAACAATGACTCTACCGTTGTTCGATCACAGATGTCGCCCTTCGCAAACACATAGCGTGGGTGCTTTTCCACCTCAGCTAGGTTCGACAAGTCTCCCGCGTATGTCAGCAAATCCAAGTTCACGACCGTTACATCTGGATGTGCTTCGAGGAAATACGGGATAAAATTGGAACCGATAAATCCGGCGCCACCGGTGACAAGTATATTTTTCATAATTCGAGGTTCTTTAGACATTCGTCGAGACTAACGGACCAGTGGGGGATGTTGATGCCAAACACCTTCTTTATTTTTGACTTATCCAGCACGCTGAACTTGGGGCGGCTGGCGGCGGTTTTGTACTCCGATGTTTTGATGGGCCTCACGCTGCATTTGGGGTTCACGCCACGAGCAATAAAGACAGCGAAATCGAACCACGAAATTGATCCTTCATTGCTGTAATGGTATGTTCCCGGCGCATCTACATGGTTGTTGAGGATTTGCTCGGACATGATCAGCAACGCGCTGGCCAAGTCCCTTGCATAGGTGGGCGATCCAAACTGATCTGCCACCACCGTCAACTCTTCACGCTGCTTTGCCAATGTGGCGATGGTCTTCACAAAGTTCTTTCCAAAAGTCGAATACACCCAAGCGGTTCTCACCACATAGGCACCGGGTAGTTCGGCGGCCACCCGTTGTTCCCCGGCTAGTTTGGTAGCTCCGTATACTGATGTCGGTCGCGGCGTGGCATCTTCTGCAATAGGTTGATTGAACTCACCGTCGAACACGTAGTCGGTGGAAATGTAAATGAGCTTGCTACCTGACGCCTTTGCCGCTCTGGCTATCAATCCGGGGGCGACCGCATTGATCGCATCGCACAGGTGGGGTTCAGATTCAGCCTTGTCTACGGCAGTATAGGCGGCGCCGTGAATAATAAGGTCGAAAGAATGGTTGGAAAAATACGCCGCGATGGCGCCTGCATCCAAAAGATCGAGTTCTGCCACATCCACAAAGGTGAATTGGAAGTTGGGGTGGGCGTCGGTTTGCCTGCGCAACTCACTCCCTAATTGCCCGTTAGCGCCGGTTACGAGTATTGATTTCAAAACGTGACCTTGAGTTGTTCGAGTGTAGGTAGTTTACCGTCCTTTTCGGACACCAAGAATTCAACACCCAAATCTGGCCAGTCTATTTCCGCCGAACGATAATGAATCCCTCCATCAGAAGCAGGGTGATAAAACTCGTCGCATTTGTATAGGATCTCAGCGGCATCGCTCAACACGAGAAAACCATGGGCAAAGCCTTTCGGAACCAACAGTTGCTTCTTGTTCTCATCGGAAAGCTCGATGGTGAAGTGCTTTCGATATGTAGGCTCTTCATGACGTAGGTCGACAACCACATCTAGAATTCTTCCGGATAACACGCGCACGAGCTTTGTTTGTGCATGTGGTGGTCGTTGGAAATGTAGGCCGCGGAATACACCTCTGCTCGATCTCGATTGATTGTCTTGTACAAACTCGACGTCGATGCCTAACTCCCGCATCGTGTTGCGGTTATACGATTCCATGAAGTAACCGCGCGCATCGCCTAACACCTTGGGCTCCAGAATCAGTAAGTCGCGAAAACCCGTTGAAACAGTTTTCATGATCTCAACGGATGAACTTCTCGCTCATGATCTTCATGAGGTACTGACCGTACTGATTTTTTAAAAGAGGCTTTGCGAGCTCAACAAGTTGCTCTTTGGTGATGTAGCCTTTGCGATAAGCGATCTCCTCCAAACATGCCACTTTCAACCCCTGACGCTCTTCTATGGACTCGACAAAGTTCGAGGCCTGTAACATCGATTGATGCGTGCCCGTATCCAACCACGCCATGCCACGACCGAGGAGTTTCACATTCAGCGTCTTTTCCTCTAGGTAAATCTTGTTTAGGTCGGTAATCTCCAACTCTCCACGCTTCGACGGTTTGATCGTTTTCGCCTTCGCCACAACCGTATTGTCGTAGAAATACAAACCTGTGACGGCATAGTTGGATTTAGGTTCTTTCGGTTTCTCTTCGATGGAAAGAACATTCCCTTGTTCGTCGAACTCGGCTACACCGTAGCGCTCCGGGTCGTTGACATAGTAGCCGAAAACCGTTGCCCCATGTTTCAGCGAACTCGCCTCCACCAGTAGCTTGGAGAAATTGTATCCGTAGAAAATGTTGTCTCCCAAAACGAGGCAACAAGAGTCATTTCCGATGAATTCTTCGCCGATCAAAAAGGCCTGCGCCAACCCGTCGGGTGAGGGTTGAACTTTATAGGAGATCTTCAGCCCGATGTGAGATCCATCGCCGAGCAGCTGCTCGAACAGGTGTATATCTGTGGGGGTCGAAATCACCAGGATCTCCCGAATATTGGCCAACATGAGGACCGACAACGGGTAATAGATCATCGGTTTATCGTAGATCGGGAGGATCTGCTTCGAAATTGCTTTGGTCAGGGGATAGAGACGCGTGCCCGAACCTCCGGCTAGGATAATGCCTTTCATAAGGCGGTAAAAATACTACAATCAGCCCGAATTTCTGATTTGGTAGACGAGGTCAATCGAAGGGCGTGCCTCCACGAGGCCGAAGCCGTTTCCAGCCAAAATGTTGGCGTAACTCTTCGTGTGCAACTCGGTAAACCCGTCACTAAACTCAATTTCCACTCCCTCCATTTTCAGCGACCGGTATGTACGCTTGCCGGCCTGGCGAACCGGCTCGGGTATGTCGTTGTAGTTGATGCTCAAATGCCAGTTGACCCGGGCGCGCTCCAATTCCAAGTACCCCTTCGCACTGTCTTTGTCCATGCTTTTCATTTCCAAGCGCTTCAGAGGACCAAAAATCCACAAGAGCATATCGAAGAAATGTATTCCAATATTGGTGGCGATCCCGCCAGATTTTTGGACGTCGCCCTTCCAACTGATGTGGTACCATTGACCCCGCGAAGTCATGTACGTCAGGTCAACGTCATAGATTTTATCCTTCGGGCCACTTTGCACCTTTTCACGCAGGGCAATGATGTTTGGGTGCAACCTCAATTGAAGAATGGTGTTCACCTTCTTTCCGGTCTCTTGTTCCATTTGTGCCAGCGCATCCACATTCCAGGGACTTAACACGAGTGGTTTTTCGCAAATCGCATGTGCCCCCTGACGCAGGGCAAATCGAATATGAGAATCGTGGAGATAATTTGGCGAGCAGATCGATACGTAGTCAACGCCCTGGCCTTGTCGCTTCAGTTTGTCTAAGTGCCGGTCGAAACGCTCGAACTCGGTGAAGAATTGAGCTTGGGGAAAGTACGAGTCCATCACGCCAACCGTATCCGACTTATCGAGGGCGGCGATTACTTCATTACCCGTATCGCGAACGGCGCCGAGATGTCGCGGCGCGATGTACCCGGCCACGCCAATGATTGCAAATTTCTTCTTCATCCGACTTTGGTCACTTTACCTTTATTCAATACGTACTTTTCTCCACTCTCCGAACACACGGCATTTCCGTTCTGGTCGAACTTCAAGGGCTGTCCAAACTCACTCATCCATCCCGTTTGACGGGCAGGGTTGCCGACCACAAGGGCGTAATCGGGGACATCTTTTGTCACGACGGCACCAGCACCGATGAAGGCAAAAGCCCCGATGTCGTGGCCGCAAACGATCGTGGCATTCGCGCCGATACTCGCGCCTTTCTTCACGTGGGTTTTCAAGTATTGGTTCTTCCTGTTCACCGCACTTCGAGGGTTAATCACATTGGTGAAAACCATCGATGGGCCCAAGAATACATCTTCGTCGCAGGTAACACCCGTGTAAATAGAAACGTTGTTTTGGACTTTCACATTTCTACCGAGGACCACCTCGGGTGACACCACCACATTTTGTCCGATGTTGCAATTTTCCCCAATGACGCACCCAGGCATGATGTGGGAGAAGTGCCAAATCTTGGTGCCGTTACCAATTGTGCACCCTTCATCGATGACAGCGGTTGGATGCGCGAAGTATTGATCAGCCACGATAAAACTCGGTTATATTCTTACAAATATAGTCGAGTTGCTGCTCTGTCATCTCGGTGTGGATGGGGAGTGAAATCACCGTCTTGGAAAGGCGCTCCGTCACCGGGAAAGATCCTTCTGGCGATTCCGTCCGCCGATATGCCTTTTGCAAGTGCAGAGGCACCGGATAGTAGATCATCGTGGGAATCCCTTTCGACTCTAGAAAGGCTTTCAAATCATCCCTTCGATCTACCTTGAGTGTGTATTGATGAAAAACGTGGTCGCTATAGGGTGCCCGTTTCGGCGTAGCGACGCCATCTATGTTCGAGAGGTGGGCATCATAATAACTCGCTGCCTCATTGCGCTTTCGCTGATACTCGGGGAGGTACTTGAGTTTCACCTGCAGGATAGCGGCCTGTAACGTGTCGAGGCGGCTGTTCACCCCAATGGCATCGTGGTGATACTTCTTCTGCTGTCCGTGGTTGGCTACCATCTTGAGCTTGGCTGCCAAAACTTGATCATGTGTCATCATGGCGCCGCCATCGCCAAAGCAGCCCAAGTTCTTCGAGGGGAAAAAGCTTGTCGTGCCGATGGTGCCCATCGTGCCACTTTTGCGTTTGTCCCCGTTCACAAATGTGTAGGTAGCACCGAGCGACTGCGCCGCATCTTCGATAATCGACAGACCATGCTTCGAAGCGATGGTCAGCAGCGGTTCCATGTGGGCACACTGCCCGTACAAGTGCACCGGTACGATTGCACGAGTCTTACTCGAAATACTACGCTCTACTTGGGTGACATCGATATTGAAAGTGTCCGCATCGACATCGACGAATACAGGTTTGAGTTGAAGCAAAGCCAAGACTTCAGCCGTCGCCACATAGGTGTGAACCGGTAAGATCACCTCGTCGCCGGGTTGGAGTTCCAGCGCCATCATTGCAATCTGAAGCGCATCCGTTCCATTGGCGCAGGGCACCACGTGAGCGCCGCCCAAATACTTCGAGAGAGATTCCGCGAAGACACCGACTTCTTTGCCTTGGATGAACTGGGTAGAATCGAGCACGTTCTGAATGGCGCGATCTATCTCCGGCTTGATTCGGAGATATTGAGCGGAAAGATCAACCATTTTGATTTCCATGTCGATCGTTTTTGTTCTCAGAACGAAGTTATTTGCCGGCGAGTTTTTCTTCCCACTTCCATGCGTGCAGGAGGGCATCGTCGATGGAGAACTTCGGGCGCCACTGCAGTTCTTTGAAAGCCTTCTCAGGGTTCGCGTAGGTCTTCTCCACATCACCCGGGCGTCGCGGCCCGATCGTGTAGTTCAGCGGCACGCCCGTTACTTTCTGGAAACGGTCGACCAGTTCCAACACCGAGGCGCCAACACCTGTTCCGAGGTTGAATACAGCATACAACGGCTCCGGCCCCAGACCTGTTAAAAATTCCATCGCCTTGATGTGCGCCGTGGCGACATCCACCACGTGAATGAAATCGCGAACACAAGAACCGTCCGGCGTTTGATAGTCGTTCCCAAACACCGTAAGCTTTGCTCTCTTTCCGATGGCCGTTTGCGTAATAAATGGAACGAGGTTGTTGGGAATTCCGATGGGCAACTCGCCAATCATGACAGACGGGTGGGCGCCGATGGGATTAAAATATCGAAGTGACACGACGCGCAACGCGTGTGGTTTGAAGCAGTCGCGGAGGATACGCTCGCACATTTGCTTCGTCGCACCATACGGTGACTCGGCACGTTTCTCAGGCGCATCTTCGGAGACGGGTATCTGGTCGGGTTCGCCATACACCGTGCAGCTCGACGAAAAGATTAGGTCGTGTACGCCAAAATCTTTCATCACATTCAACAGGGTGACGAGCGAGCTGACGTTGTTTGAATAATACAACGTTGGAAATTGCACCGACTCTCCCACAGACTTGTAGGCGGCAAAGTGCATGACCACAGCGATGTTCTTCTCGGTCTCAAACACTCGGTTTAGAAAGTTCCGATCCGCGCAGTCGCCTTCGTAAAAGGTGGGTTTCTTCTTCAGAATTTTTTCGATGCCGTCAAGCAGGGTCTTATCGCTTCGAGAAAAGTTATCGACAATAACTGGTTCATATCCAGCTTGTGTCAATTCGACAACCGTATGGCCGCCGATGTAGCCTGCGCCACCGGTAACGAGTACTTTCTTTTTATTCATTTCAAAAAATTACAACCTGGCAGTCACCAAAGAACGATCGAGAGTGCCTTTCACATCGTATACGACGGCGTTCTCAGCCCTTAATGTCGACCAATTCAACGCCTTGAATGCCTCGTGATTCACGGCAAGGATGATAGCATGGTATCTTTTCGACGGCGATGCGATCAAGTCAAACCCGTACTCTTCCTTCACTTCGTGGGCATCGGCATTCGGATCATATACGTCCACGTTGGTCTTGTAGCTCTTTAACTCGTTGATTACATCCACCACCTTGCTGTTGCGAATGTCGGGGCAATTCTCTTTGAACGTGATACCCAACACCAAGATGTTCGCACCGGTGATTGGCAGCTGATGCTGCGCCATGAGTTTAATCACCGTGCTCGCCACATGCAAAGGCATATTGTCGTTGATGCGGCGCCCCGACAGAATAACTTCGGGACGATAACCGACACCTTCCGCTTTATATGTGAGATAGTATGGGTCAACGCCAATACAGTGGCCACCCACCAAACCTGGTTTGAAGTTTAGGAAATTCCACTTGGTACCCGCTGCTTCGAGCACTTCATGCGTGTCGATCCCAAGTTTTTCAAAGATTAAGGCTAGTTCATTTACAAACGCAATGTTGAGGTCGCGTTGTGAGTTCTCAATCACTTTTGCAGCTTCAGCGACTTTGATAGAAGATGCCAAATGTGTTCCGGCGACGACGATCTTCTTATAGAGTGCATCGACGCGACCAGCGATGGCCGGCGTGCTTCCACTCGTTACTTTCTTAATATTGGTGACGCGGTGAAGTTTGTCGCCTGGGTTAATGCGCTCGGGCGAGTACCCACAGAAAAAGTCGACGTTGAATGCGAGCTTACTCGCCTTCTCGAGAACGGGGACGCACACCTCTTCGGTACAACCTGGATACACTGTCGATTCGTAGATCACGATGTCGCCCTTCTTGAGGACCTTACCTACCGTAGTGCTTGCACCAATCAACGGGCTCAGGTCTGGTTTTTTAAACTCATCGACGGGCGTTGGCACCGTCACGATGAAAATGTTGACGTCTTCGAGATCGCTCAGGTGGGACGAAAAGCGAAGTCCTTTAGCGGCGCGCAAATCTTCGGTCGTCACTTCGTCGGTGCGATCGATTCCCTTCGACAACTCGGCGAGACGCTGTTCATTAATGTCGAATCCAATCACGTCAAGGATTTTGCCGAACTCTACCGCCAACGGGAGCCCGACGTAACCCATTCCAATAATTCCAAGTTTGTCCATCACGAACGCTTGTGATAATAGTCTAAGTACCAGTCGACAAATTTACCTACTCCAACGGCAATAGGTGTGGCTGGTTTGAAATCAATTTCGCGATACAAGTCGCTCACATCTGCGTACGACTGGGGTACGTCGCCATCTTGCATGGGCATATTTCGACGAATGGCCTTCTTCCCGAGCTTTTCTTCCAAAACATCAATGAACGCCGTCAATTCGACCGGGTCGTTATTGCCGATGTTGAAGACACGGTAGGGTGCGTAGCTGGTAGCCGGGTGTGGGTGTTGATAATCCCAGTTCGGGTTCGACCCAGGCACTTTAGGAAGGAGCCTTTCGATGCTATGCGTGATATCGTCGACGTAGGTGAAATCGCGTTTCATTTGCCCGTGATTGTATACGTCGATCGGTGTTCCCTCCAGGATGGCCTTTGTAAAAACAAACAACGCCATGTCGGGACGACCATACGGTCCATAGGCCGAGAAAAAGCGCAGGCCGGTGGTCGGCAGATGGTACAGCGACGAGTAAGAATGCGCCATCAACTCATTCGCCTTCTTCGTTGCCGCATACAACGACAATGGATGATCGACGTGGTCGGTCAGAGAAAATGGCATCTTCTTGTTCGCACCATACACGGAGCTGGAAGATGCATATACGAGGTGTTTCACACCATTATGGCGGCAGCCTTCCAGTATGTTGAGGAACCCAACTACATTGCTTTGGATGTACGAGTGTGGATGTTGGAGTGAGTAACGAACCCCCGCTTGTGCTGCTAAGTTGACAACGTACGTGAAGTGATGGTTTCGAAACAAGTCTTCCACGGCGTCGCGTTGGTCTATGTCAACTTTCTGAAACGTGAACCCCGGTTTGGCCTTTAACACCTCCACGCGGTCATTCTTCAAGTTCACATCATAATATGGATTGAGGTTATCGATACCCAGCACGCGATAACCCTTGTCGGCTAAAAGTGACGCCGTATGGAAACCAATGAAACCAGCAGCGCCGGTAATTAATACTTGCTCGCCTTTTTCCACTGGTAAGTAATTCCTAATATTGAACCGCAAAACTAACAAACTTCAGGCGATTTGGCCGAGGTCGTCATACTATGGATAATCAAAAACCTTCCTCATCCAACGACGAAATTGATCTGGGACGCCTCTTCACCAAGCTCGGCGAGGGATTCAGTGCTATGGGGACCGGCTTCGTACGCTTTATTGCCGCCGTTCGTCGCGTGCCCCTGGACAATAAACTGTCATTTACCATCGTGATCCTGGGCAGCCTCGTTTTCGGTTATCTGTTCGCAAAACAATTGAGGCAACACTACTACGAGTCTACGATGATCTTGAGTTCAGACTATCTGAACAAACGACTCGCCGAAAGCTCGATCGAAAAACTGACAATGCTTGCGTCCGAGAGAGACAAGCACGGCCTCGCACGCATATTAAACCTGCATGACACACTCGCCGATAACATCTTGCGCTTCGACGTGAAGCCATTCGTCGGAGAAAATGAAATTATCGAACTCGAAGTGCTCAAAGAGCAATTGAGGACGGCACAAGCTTCGCTGAACAACAAGGAAGTGATCGATCAGATCCTAAAACGTATTGAAATTGAAAACAGACACGCTTTTGAGATAACGGTACGGACCCTTAACCCCGGAGTAATTCCGAATCTTCAAGATGCCCTCGTGGGCTATTTCAGCGAAAATCCATACATCAAGAAAAGGGTAGAAAATTATGGGAAGGCCCTCTCGCAGCGAAGAATGATGCTCACATCCGACTTGAGAAAGATCGACAGCCTGAAGAAGGTAATCTACGCCAACTATCAAAGCATGGCGGAACGGAAAGAGGGATCGAACAATGTGATTCTTGGCGATAAGCCGGTCAGCGATCCGGTTCAAGTATATTCCCAAGGCTTGGCTTTCTACAATCAGCTTCAGGAAGTTGAAAAAGCAATGGTACTCCGACCTGACTTCGAGGTGGTGGAAGGCTTTACGGAATTCAGTGAGCCCGCAAGTCCTTCGCTGATGACCATACTCATTTACTCGTTTGGCATCGGAGTTGGCTTTTCTTACCTCGGCGTTGCACTCCGACACTTGAACGCTTACTTGTCAACTGTCAATTAACCTCCGGTGCTTACCCTGCTCCGAAAGGAATTTATTCTAGAGCTTCGACGACAGTCGGTCATAGCGGGACTAGTCGTTTATCTCCTCAGCACGACTTTCGTTTGCTATCTCACCTTTTCGCTGAAGGGAAACCAACTCTCACCGACAGTTTGGAGTGCCCTCTTCTGGATCACCGTGCTGTTCACCGGTATTCATTCCATCGCGAAGAGTTTCATCGGCGAGAAGCGAGGTACTGACATCTACCTGTATTCCATCGTCGACCCTCACTTAATTATTCTCGCCAAGATCATCTACAACTTCTTGTTGTGCGCGATCCTATCCTTTTCGAGCCTGGGATTGTTCTCGCTGTTCTTCGGGAATCCGATCGAAGATCTTGCTCTTTTTGTCTGGGTCATATTGCTTGCCTCGTTAGGTTTCTCGGCTTCGTTAACCCTGTTATCCGGCATTGCCGCGAGGGCCAACAACAGCGGCATCTTAATGCCTGTCCTTAGCTTTCCTGTCATCATCTCGGTCTTGTTGTTGGTCATCAAGCTTACCAAGAATTGCATCGATGGACTAGAATTCTTAGCGAGCCAACGAGACATCATCACCTTGGCAGCCATAAATTGCCTCGTCACCGCGCTATCCTACCTGCTCTTCCCGTATATTTGGCGCAGCTAATACTCCATGCGCGCTTCTTGGTGGAAAATACTGTCAGTCGTTTGCCTCGTCTACACTTTTACGATGGGCATCCTCGGCGACGTTCCCCGGTTGTTCATCGTGAATGAAACCATCCGAGCGTTATACTTTCACGTGCCCATGTGGTTTGCCATGGTGTCACTCTTTGGCGCTTCCGCTTGGTATGGAATAAAGTACCTGCGCAACCCAAGCATCCAGCACGATATCTACTCGACTCAATTTGTGCACGCGGGCTTTGTGTTCGGAATGCTGGGGATCTTTACCGGCATGATCTGGGCCAACTATGCGTGGGGTTCACCCTGGCACGGCGATCCAAAGCAAAACGGTGCCGCTATTTCGTTGCTGGTATACAGCGCCTATTTCGTTTTGCGTAAATCGGTAGACAGTGAAGATCAACGCGCGCGCCTAAGTGCGATCTACAACGTATTCGCCTTCGTCGCGATGATCCCCCTGATTTTTATCATCCCGCGGATGCAAGACTCCATGCATCCCGGTAGCGGTGGCAATCCCGGTTTCAACATGTACGACCTGCAAAGCAACATGCGCATCGTCTTCTATCCCGCGTGTATCGGTTGGATCCTGCTGGGTTTCTGGATTGCTACCCTCCGAATCCGCACCGCTTTGATGCAAGAACGCCTCGAAGAAAATTCCTAGCCCTTCAACAAAACAACGCCTCCGATGAAAGCCTTTAAAAACATCCTCCTTTTGTTGATTGTCACCGTCGTGACTTCTGTAGGTGTGTATGCCGGAGAGCCTGGCAACGAATCCGCCGAAATGGCCGACGCGATGCGGTCGAACGGGAAAATCTACGTACTCGTCGCCATCATCGTGACAATCTTGGCGGGATTGCTGGTTTATCTCTGGTCGCTCGACCGGAGGATTAGCAAGTTGGAACAAACGGCAGAAGATCACCGCTAAGGGGCATTTTTAGAATCCAAAAAAGGTGTTAACGGGTCAACACTACGACCCATTTTGCGTTAACTTTGCGGCCCTCAGGGGTGGGTTTTTAGGCCCAAAATCGCATGAAAAAGTCTTACATCGCAGCTTTCGTGGTCATCGCCGTCGCGATTGCCATCATCGTGCAAACAGCCGGTGAATCCAGCACATATGTCACGTTCGACCAAGCCTTTCAAATGGCATCCACCGGAAACGCGAAAAGCATCCACGTGGTGGGAGAACTAAAGAAAGATTCCGAAGGAAATATTGTGGGCATCACGCCAGGCGCAGACAAAGTGTCTTTCTCTTTCCTGCTTGTCGATGAGAATGGGAAAGAACAAGAAGTGGTCTACCACGAACCTATGCCTGCCGACTTCAAGAGATCCGAAAAAGTCGTGGTCATCGGCAGCTACCAAGCGAATACATTCGTTGCGCAAAAGATCCTCTTGAAGTGTCCTTCCAAATACGTAGACGAGAAAATTAAAGCCGGAGCCTAATCGTGGATAAGGGAATTCATTTTCTTGTCGGTGATATTGGACATCTCTTTGTAATTATCTCCTTCGTCAGCTCGCTCGTTAGTGCTTACGCCTATCTCAAAGCGAGAACAAAATCGAACCTGGAAGAAAAAGAGTCGTGGCTGCTCAACGGCCGCATCGCCTTTTATGTCAACGTAGTCTCCGTGCTGGGCGTCGTGGCGTCATTGTTCTGGATTATCTACCAACATTACTTCGAATACCATTACGCGTATAGCCACTCGTCGCGGAACCTTCCTGGCCAATACATGATCTCTTGTTTTTGGGAAGGTCAAGAGGGCGCATTCCTACTGTGGTCGTTTTGGCAAGCAGTACTCGGACTCGCGATCATCTTCACGCAAAAGAAATGGGAGGCACCCGTCATGGTCATCATCGCCCTCGTACAAGGGTTCCTCGCGTCGATGATCCTCGGTGTGGTCCTTCCCTGGATCAACATCAAAATCGGTAGCTCGCCTTTCATCCTCCTCCGCGACGCGATCCAAGATCCTATTTTCAAAACCGATCCGAACTTCATTCCGGCCGATGGCAACGGTTTAAATCCCTTACTCCAGAACTATTGGATGGTGATCCACCCACCCACCCTGTTCTTGGGTTATGCCTTAACACTTTTTCCATTCGCTTTCTGCTTGGCTGGTCTGTGGGAAAAGAAGTACAGCGAATGGATCAAGCCCGCCTTGCCATGGGCGTTGCTCGCCGGCGGCATCCTCGGGCTCGGCATCCTAATGGGAGGCTATTGGGCCTATGAAACCTTGAACTTCGGCGGATACTGGAACTGGGATCCAGTAGAAAATGCCGTGTACGTGCCGTGGTTGATTTTGGTGGCTTCTATTCACACGATGATCACCTACAAGAACAACCATACCGCCCTGCGTACGTCGGTCGTCTTGGTCGTGTCGGTCTTCATCTTAGTTTTGTATTCGACGTTTCTCACGCGAAGCGGAATCCTCGGCGATGCCTCCGTTCACTCGTTCACCGACTTGGGACTTTCAGGACAACTCCTCCTTTACCTTTTCTTCTTTTTGATTGTTTCCATTGTGATTGTCGCCGTGCGTTGGAAACAAATTCCGGCGTCGGATAAAGATCTGCAGACCTACTCAAAGGAGTTTTGGATTTTCTTCGGAGCAATCACGCTTTGCTTGATGGGCTTCCAAGTATTGGTTCCTACTTCGTATCCCGTCTACAACAAAGTGATCAATTTCTTCGGTGGACATTCCAACATTGCTAGCCCAGCAAACCAAGTGGAGTTTTATTCAACGTTTCAGCTTTGGTTCGCTGTTTTGGTCGCACTTATTTCTGGTACTGGCCAATTCTTCTGGTGGCGTAGAATGGACAAAGATGCCTGGAAAAAGGAAGTGATGCCGATCGTGCTGATCACGATGTTGCTATTTGCCCTCACGATCTCCATCGGACGAGTCACCGATGCGTCGTATATGGTGCTCACCTTCGCTGGCATCTACCTAATCGTGTCTAACATTTCCGTATTCGTTTCTCTTTGGAAAACCAATCCCAAGTTTTCGGGCGGCGCCGTCGCGCACATTGGCATCGGCATGATGTTGATCGGCATGATGTTCTCAGCCGGTCAAGCCAAGGTGGTATCCCTCAACAACAACGGCTTGATCATCAAGAAAGATCTCGGCACTGAATTCAATCGCGACAACCTTTTCTTATTCATCAACGAGCCACGAACCATGGCCGATTATGAAATTGAATACCGTGGCGAACGGCTCGAGCTACGCCATAAAAACGGGTTTGTTAAAAAGAGTGATGTCGTCATTACTCGCGACCCTAGCACGGTAATCGCGAAAAAAGACATTGAATACAATGGTCAGAAATTGTATAACGCACTCGACACGTTTCAGGTCGTCCCCGAAAATACGTACTACGAGATCGAGCTTCGAAAGGACACGAAAGTCGCAGCTACCCTCTTCCCGCGCGTACAAGTAAACGAAGGAATGGGTGGCTTCATCGCGTCGCCCGATATCAAGAAAGACCTACGCCGCGACATCTATACCCACGTGTCCGGATATCCAAATCCCGATGAACCCATCGAGTGGAGCAAGATGGAAGAAGTGACGGTGAGCATGGGGCAGAAATTCTTTGTCAACGACTATGTCGCAACCTTGGAAGACGTTCGGCGAATCGAAGCCATCCCCGGTTACCAGCTCAATCCGGAAGACATCGCCGTGCAAGCGAAAATAAAAGTTCAAGGCGAACGCGAAGACTATCTGGCTGAACCCATTTTCTTAATCGAAAACCAGAAAGAAGCCAAGGTGATGCCCGTCGAGATCAACGATTTGGGTGTACGCGTCATCTTGTTGAACATCCATCCCGACACGCAAACCTTTACGCTGGGGTTATCGACGCGTCAGAAAGACTGGGTTGTGATCAAGGCGAAAGAGTTTCCTTTGATCAATGTACTTTGGTTGGGAACTGGCGTGTTGATGATCGGGTTCACAATGGCGATGATACGCCGGTTCCGCGACCACTTCAAAGAAGTCGCGAACTCCGCTAACTAACTTTTGTAATCGACAAGACTACGTCGTTGGCTACTCGCTCCGCCGACGACAATGCTCCATTCACGGTACCAGAATCGCCACCGATGTCCGTCGCCTCGCCAGCGAAAAACAACCTGTCTTGAAGCGGTGCGCCCAGTGCGGAACGATCATCTAGCGTAGTCGCTGAGAGCGGATACGAGAACCCACCCTTGAAATACTTTTCCTTCGTCCAGTCTTGAATGAAGTAAATCATTTTCTGTTCGTCGGGGGGCAGTCCCTTTCGAATAAAGGCCGTCGCCTGGTTGGCGTATAGCTTGTCGAGTTCCTGTAAGATCGTGGTCACTACCTGATCGGAGTTGTTCAAATTGGACAACTCGAGCGCTTTCGGACCATTGATCGTCACCGACAATGTCTGGTTAAACTCGCTTCGGCCGACACCCGCGTTAAACACTTGCGGCGCAACGGTTCCCCCGAAGATCATGGACACGTCGGTTCCCCAAAAGTTCTTCTTGAAGTCTAGCACCACCCGCATGGAAGGATCCATGCCGATACGTCCCAATGCCGCCGTCTTCGCCGCAGGCAACGCGGGGGTGAAGGTGATTCCCTCTTTCAGTATCGTTACTGGCACCGTGACGATCACTTTGTCTGCCGTTGCCTCGCTGCCATCTTCAAACGTAATGGTTACAGGGTTCCCTCCATAATTGATGGACTTCACCGGCTTGTTGGTTTCCACACGTTTGAAGACATTATCGAAACGTGAGATAACCAGGTCTTGCATGGTGTTGTTCTTCAACGTGAAGTACTCGGTACCATGCGTGAGCACTTTGAGATTGTCGGCAATGCCCTTGATACCGACGCGATCGGATGACGATCCATAAAAGTTAGCTGCTTCGGCATTTACGAGCGCCTGTGCATCGGCACTTAGGCTGGCCGACGCTTCCTTGACAGACGTTGCCGCCCCACCGTAGTTTTTGATGCCCGCGATGAACGATTGTGCCGCAGATAGGTCGCTGTTTCCAGCCCACTCGGCCGCCGACTTCACGCTGGTTCCAACCTTATAGAGCTTCCAATCTTCCAGCAACTCAACCGTGTTGAGGTTAAGGTTGCTGACAATCTTTCCAAACACCGAATCGCTTCCTTGCCAGTATTCAGCTCCTAGCTCGACGGGGAAATCCGCGATGGATTGATACGGTGAGTTTTCCTGGTTTCGGAGCGAGCGTACGCGTCCCCCAATCTGGCCCGTGGCCTCATACACAACCACGTTGACACCTTTCGACAACAAGATATCAGCAGCATACAAACCGGCAGGTCCCCCGCCGATAATCGCTACGGTACCATCGTATTGAATCTCTGGCGGCGGATCGTTCTTGTCGCATGATGCGAGCCACGATGTGACCATCGCTGAAGAAATGCCAACTCCCAATTGCCTGATCGCCTGCCTTCGTTTCACGTTCGCGGGTGTTTCAAACCTGAAAGATAAAGTTTCCGGTCGACTTATTAAAAGGTAGTCCCGGGTGCTAATTTGCGCTTTTCCGGTATTTGAACGATGAATCCTCCTAGTGCTCGCCAGAATGTGCGCAAAATCTGTGTGATTGGTCCGGAATGTACTGGGAAAACAGTGCTTTCTGAATCGCTTGCCAAGGCATTGAACACGGTGTGGGTCGAAGAGTACGCCCGTCAATACCTCAATCGCTTACACCGTCCCTACGATGAAACGGACCTCGTGAAGATTGCCCACGGACAACTCAGAATGGAAGATGAGTGGTCTTCGGACGCGAACCAAATTCTTGTCTGTGACACAAACTTATTGGTCATCAAAGTTTGGAGCGAATTCAAGTACGGTCACTGTGATCCCGAGATTCTTCGGTTGTGGCGTAGTCGGCAGTATGACCTCTTTCTCCTCACATATATCGACATCCCGTGGGTAAGCGATCCCCAACGTGAACATCCCGGTCGTCGCGAAGAATTGTACCACATCTACCTGGCCGAAATGAAAGCACAAACGGTACCATTCGTAGAGATTAAAGGAACCGGCGACGAACGTCTGCAAGCAGCGCTTCGCGCAGTGTCACAACACCTTCCGCCTACGCCATGAGGGATCCCTTCGCAGCCCTGCGGATTGTCGACTTTCGATTGTTCATCCTAGCGAGGTTCTGTGTCACACTTGCGATCCAGATACAAGGCGTCGTTGTTGGATACCAAGTGTACGAACTGACGAAAGATCCTCTTTCACTTGGATTGATTGGCCTAGCGGAAGCAATTCCCTCCATCACCGTGTCGCTGTACGCTGGCCATGTGGCCGACGTCGTCAAACGAAAAGGGATCATCGTAACCTGTGTGTTGATCTTGCTGCTCTGTTCTTCGAGCCTCTTGTTCTTCACGACGAACCCGGGTGCATTCATCCTTCGATATGGCGTTGTCCCAATTTATTCGGTCATTTTCTTCACAGGCATCGCACGCGGTTTCTTGTCGCCCGCGAACTTTTCTTTCATGCCACAGCTCATCCCACGCGAATTGTATCCGAATGCCATCACGATCAACTCCACCACCTGGGAGACTGCATCGATCGCCGGCCCCGCACTGGGTGGCTTTTTGTATGGGTTTTATGGAATCAGCGCCGCCTACATCGCCGATGTGCTGCTCACGACGGGTGGACTGTTGTTCATCCTCAACGTGGCTAGCAAACCCCTCCCACCTCAAACTGAAGATCAAGGTGTAGTTGAAAAGATTCGAACGGGGCTACGCTTTGTATTCTCGAACAAGCTGGTGTTGTCGGCCATTTCACTCGATCTCTTCGCCGTATTGTTTGGAGGGGCTGTCGCACTCTTGCCGTTCTTTGCCGACACCATCCTTCACGTGGGGACAGTCGGTTTTGGGTTTCTGCGCGCTGCCCCTTCGATCGGGGCGCTAATCGTGGCCTTTATCGTGATGTACAACCCTATCCGCCGCAACATGGGGCGATTGCTCCTCTGGTGTGTAGCTGGCTTCGGCTTTTGTATGATCGGATTTGGACTCAGCACCAATTTCTGGCTGTCGTTGCTGTTGCTAGTCGCCAGCGGTGGTTTCGACTGCATCAGCGTCATCATCCGACTCACGCTCCTCCAAACGTTAACGCCGGACAACATGAAGGGACGCGTATCGGCGGTGAACAACATCTTCATCGGATCATCGAATGAAATCGGCATGTTCGAATCAGGTGTGGTAGCCAAAGCGATCGGCGTCGTGCCCAGCGTCGTAGTGGGTGGTGCTCTCACCATCGGCGTCGTGAGCACCATCGCTTGGTTCGGTAAATCACTGCGGCGATTGCAGTCTGTCTCGTAGCTTTGTGTGTCAAAACCACCGCGTATGCCGATGTCGATTAATACCCCTGCCCTTCTCTTTCCGGCCATCACGTTGTTGATGCTCGCCTACACAAACCGCTTTCTGGCTTTGGCAACCTTGATTCGGAATCTGCATTCAAAGTATAAACAAGGCTTGGAAGATGCCGAACTCGTTCGCGCCCAGATCCACAACCTCAAGCGACGGATGACCCTCATCAAGCAAATGCAAGCGACCGGCGTGTTGAGTTTTTTCTTCTGCGTGCTGTGCATGTTATTCTTCTACCTCGAATACGAAATCGTCGCCTATTCCATTTTCGGGATTAGCCTCGTACTGCTCCTCGTGTCCCTTGCGCTTTCTTTGAACGAAATCGTCATCAGCACCCGGGCACTCGACCTTGAACTGCGCGACATGGAGCGGAAGTGAATCTTTGCCAGCAGCAGGAGGGCAGGAATTTCCCGGCGGGATTTAGTACATTCACCTGCTCCCAAAATTCTACCCACTTATGAGCTCTCGTCGTTCCTTTATCCAGAAAACCGTTGGCGCGGCTTCCGTTGCCGCCCTCAGTCCACTCCTAGCGGCCGCCGAAGACGTGTCGGATGCGTTGCGTTCGTTGAACAAGCTCACACCCGAAGCTGCTGCCACCGACGAAGACCTTTGGGCAAGAATGGCGCAAGCATATACGGTGACGCCGAATATGCTGAACCTTAACAACGGCGGTGTAAGTCCCCAGCCCAAAGTAGTCCAAGACGCGGTCGATCGCTACTACCATCTCAGCAACGAAGCTCCGACCTACTACATGTGGCAAATCTTGGATAAAGGGAGAGAGCCACTCCGACGTAAGCTCGGCGATCTTGCAGGCGTCTCTGGCGAGGAACTCGCAATCAACCGGAATACCACTGAAGCGCTCGGAACATTCACTTGGGGGATCGACATGAGCAAAGGCGATGAAATCGTGATGACCAAGCTTGACTACCCCAACATGATCCATGCTTGGAAGCAACGCGAGCTTCGCGAAGGTGTCAAGATCAATTGGATCAGCCTAGACCTTCCATTCGACAACGATGAGATGGTCATCAAAGCATTCATTAATGCAACGACGCCCAAAACGAAGATCTGGCACATTACCCACTTGCTCACTTGGACTGGACAAATACTGCCGGCGGCGAAGTTGTGCGCCGAAGCACGCAAGCGAGGCATCATCTCCATCGTAGATGCGGCTCATTCATTTGCCCATGTCGACTTCAAGATCTCGGACATGAATCCTGATTACTTTGGAACAAGCCTTCACAAATGGCTGTGCGCACCTTTTGGAACAGGAATGATGTACGTGCGACGCGAACATATCGGAAAAACATGGCCGCTGTTTCCAACGGATAAACCACAAAGCGAAGACATACGAAAGTTTGAAGCACTGGGAACTCGTTCCTTTGCGCCCGAACAAGCCATCGGACAAGCAATTGATTTTCACCAAGCTATTGGCGGCAAGCGCAAACAGGAAAGGCTACACTACTTAAAAAAATACTGGTGCGAAGCGGTGTCGCAAAATCCAAAGGTAAAGATTCATGTGTCGATGAAACCCGAATACTCTTGCGCGTTGGGCACCTTCAGTATTGAAGGTCAGAAGCCTGGAGACATTGTGCACACACTGATGGAGAAGTACCAGATTCACGTTGTGCCGATCGTGTGGGAAAACGTGAGTGCCGTTCGGGTTACCCCGCACATCTACACCACCACCCGCGATCTAGATCGATTTATCGACGCTGTGGCGAAGGTGGCTGTGTCGTAGCTTTTTGTTAGTTTTGAAAAGGGAACTTACGCGTGAAGAGAAACGAATCATCGTACTTTGCCCGCGACTGGAAGAATGGGTCCTCAGCGCTTGCTCCCAATCAGGGCTCTTGCCCGATAACTTCGGTCTGGCTAGTTCACCGAAACGCCTATCGCGCGAAATCAATTACAAACTGCGCCAATTTGGAGAGCTCCGCGCCGAGCTCCTTCAAGTAAAAGATCCATCGTTGATTCGATTGAAGTTCCTACTGCAAAAAAACCACTGGTAACAAGTCTTTGCACCTATCAGCAGGAATTCAATATCTTCCTAGGAACTCAAACCTATGACCTACCAGTCGATACTCATGTGGGCTGCCCTGCTGTTGGTGTCCCCCACTTTCGCCCAATCCCTCTCCATCCCTGGTTTGGAGGAGCCCGTGGAAGTGATCCGTGACCGATACGGCGTCAATCACATCTATGCGAAAAACGAGCACGACCTTTTCTTCGCGCAAGGCTACTGCGCCGCCCGAGACCGACTCTTTCAATTCGAACTGTGGCGCATGCAGGCTACGGGCACTGCCGCCGAGGTCTTCGGTGAACGGGAGTTGAAGCGCGACATCGGTCTGCGGCGATTCAAATACCGCGGCGACCTAACACAGGAATTGAACCACTACCATCCGCGGGGCGAAAGCATTATCCGCGCCTTTACCGAAGGAGTAAATGCCTACATCACTCAGGCGCTGCAAGAACCGGCCAAGTTGCCACTCGAGTTTAAACTCCTCGGTATCCAGCCCAAACTCTGGACGCCGGAAGTGGTAATCTCCCGACACCAGGGCTTGCTCGGAAACATAGGCGAAGAAATCAATGTCGCCCGTCAGGTTGCCACACTGGGACCCGACAAAGTACGCGAACTGGATGTCTTTGAACCTGGAGAACCTTCGCTCACCATCGACCCAGCCATCGATCAAGCACGTCTATTCGATCCAGTGACCGAACTCTATGATGCCTATCGCTCGAGCCTCAAATTCGCCCCCAGCGATTTGGTGACAGCAGCCAACCCGAACCTGGAGCAGTTTCGCACGCTGGCTTCCCGCGATGAGGAAGACTTCGACAAAATGACCCACGATGGCATCATCGGTAGCAACAATTGGATCGTGAGTGGGCCGCTCTCACAAAATGGTTATCCGATGCTGGCCAACGACCCGCATCGGGCTCTATCTGCGCCTTCGTTGCGATACATGGTTCACTTGAATGCGCCTGGTTGGAATGTTGTGGGTGGCGGCGAACCTACAATCCCCGGCATCTCGATTGGTCACAACGACGCCGGCGCATGGGGTCTCACGATCTTCGCGATCGACGGGGAGGACCTCTATGTGTACGACCTGAATCCCGCGAACAAGCGACAGTACAAGTATCAAGGTCAGTGGGAAGACATGCGCGTGGTGAAGGACACCATCCTCGTGAAGGGTAGCAAAGACGTGTATGTCGATCACTTGTTCACACGGCATGGGCCCGTGTCTTATTTCGATGAGAAGAATAACAAGGCATACGCGATTCGATGTGCGTGGCTCGAACCCGGCGGCGCGCCTTATTTAGCAAGCCTTCGCATCGATCAAGCGACCAACTGGAATGAGTTTCGCGAAGCGTGTACCTACAGTCACATTCCTGGTGAGAACATGATTTGGGCCGATCGCGCTGGAAACATTGGTTGGCAAGCCGTTGGAGTTGCTCCCATCCGAAAAAACTGGAGTGGCCTCGTACCCGTGCCCGGCGATGGTCGTTACGAGTGGTCTGGCTATCTACCAATCACGTCGTTACCCCACGTGTTCAACCCCTCGAAAGGATTCTGGGCGACGGCCAATGAGAACTTGGTCCCGCACGACTACCCGCACAACAACGCCATCGGGGCGAACTGGGCAGATACTTATCGGGTCGATCGAATCAACGAAGTACTCGGTTCGGGGCGTAAGCATTCACAAGCAGATATGATGAGGTTGCAGTTCGATTATCTCAGTATTCCAGCACGGACATTGGTCCCGTTCTTACAAAACGTACAAGCTGCGAATCCAAAAGTAGAGGCGGCACGACAACAACTCCTAGATTGGGACTATGTGTTAGACAAGAATTCCATCGCTGGGGGAATTTATGTAGCTTGGGAAAACAAGCTCCGGGAAAAATCGGTGTCGCTATTTGTTCCTAAGCAAGCACAGTCACTCTTTCGATTCATACCCATCACGCGTGTCGTGGAATGGATCGTTACCGTCCGTCCCGAGTTTGGTGCCGACCCGATTGCTGCACGAAATCAATTCCTATTGGACGCACTGGAGGGTGCTGTGAACGACCTAACGAAAAAGCTGGGCCCCGACATGAAGAAATGGCAATATGGCCAAGCTTCTTATCACCATGTGCTGATCAAACATCCATTGAGTAACGCAGTCGACGACGCGACACGAAAAAAACTTGAAGTTGGCCCCCTTCCCCGTGGTGGGTATAGCTCCACTCCTGGTATGACCGGCGGCGCCGATAACCAGACGAGTGGAGCATCATTCCGCATCGTCGTCGATACGAGAGATTGGGACTCAAGTATGTTCACCAATGCTCCCGGACAAAGCGGAAATCCCGATAGCCCATTCTATCGTAACCTTTTTCCGATGTGGGCTAACGATCAGCACTTCCCTGTGTATTTCAGCAGGGAAAAGGTCGAAAAGTCGGCAGCAGAAAAAGAGACACTCCTTCCAAAGAAAAACTAAAGTGCTCTCCTACTCTTGCGCTTGCCCTTAGCAACGACCATGGTGTTTGTGTTCGGTTGCCTAACGAGCTTCGCCAGCCGCTTCTGTTCGCGTCGACTTGTTACGTCAATGGTTCGGTCTACTGTTGTTTCGCTTATCAACTCGTCGAGTTCGTTATACACGCGAACGACACTACCCCTCGTCGCGGACTGTGTTTCGACGACCCAGTAATTTGTTCTTTGCTGCGCGACTGCCATTCCCACCAAGCCGCAGCATGCAACCAGTATCATGACTTTCTTCATTTGAGTCTCTCGTTGGTTTCTGAAGATGAATTACGGACAATGGTGTAATTGATTTTCGCACCGCCCACAGAGAGGCGTGCATCGTAGACTGGTGGGGATTGCTTGAATACGAAATACTTTCATCGTCCAAAGGTTCACTTTCGTCGACAAATCGATCGGTCCAGTAACCTTGTCGATACAAATCAGTTAATTCGATTACCCTTATGGATAGCTTCTTCACCCAACTTGCCTTATCGGATGAACCACGCGCGAGGATTGGTCGGCACTTGCTGTTCTGGACAATGGCCTGGATCTTTCAAGGCTTGATCTATGGGTTCTTGTATGATTCGGCCCTCACTGGCTTTGTCGTATCCTTTAGTGAGGCCGCGCTATATCTGCCCATGCACATGTTCCTGGCGTATGCGATCAATTACTACGTCCTTCCCCGATACCTGTTTCGCGAAAGGTATTGGCTGGCAATCGTGCACGTACTGGGCCTGATTGTGATGACGGCGATGCTGTGCCCGCCGATTCTGTACTATGTGATCGAACCCTTTCGCGCCTTCATTGATGCGCCTTCGAACGCCAAGTCTCCTTTCCACGCATTCATGGGTGGGTTGCGGGGCGCCTTGACGGTGACCGGATTCTTCGTCGCCATTAAACTTGTGAAACAATGGTATTTGAAAAAGATGGAAAACGAACGGCTTGAAAAAGAGAAACTTCGCGCCGAACTAGAACTTTTAAAAGGGCAACTCCATCCACATTTCATGTTCAATACCTTGAACAGCATTTACGCTATGGCGCTGCGCAACTCCGACAAGACCGCCGACGCCATTCATAAACTATCGGACCTCATGCGGTACATGATCACAGAATGTAGTTTACCCATCATCTCTCTAGAAAAGGAGTTGCGCGTGTTGCATACATATGTTGAACTGGAGAAATCTAGGATTGGCCCGCGTCTCGAACACTCATTCAACGTGCAAGGAACGCTGAACAACCAACAGATCGCGCCGCTGCTTCTTCTGCCATTCGTGGAGAACAGCTTCAAACATGGTGCATACGTCACCGACCAACCGGCATGGGTATCGTTGGACGTCACCGTGGCGGATGACCGCCTTCACTTTAAACTCATCAATGGAAAAGCGATTGGCGAAAAACCCGCAGGTGTGGGGCTAGGTTTAGCAAATGTCAAAAAACGGCTGCTCCTTTTGTATCCAAATGCGCACGAGCTACGTATCAGCGAAGACGACGACTCGTTCATCGTATCGCTCACACTCATGCTAAATAAAATTGCCGTCGCGGCAGCCTGATATGAAAATCCGTTGCCTGATCGTAGACGACGAACCGCCTGCGCTAGAGGTGCTCCGCGCGCACATCGGCAGCACCCCCATGCTAGAAGTAGTCGGCGAATGTCGCTCAGCTATGGCGGCCTTCGAGTTCTTGCAACGTCAGCCGGTAGACCTTCTTTTCCTCGACATACAAATGCCGCGGCTTCTTGGCACCGAGTTGGTCAAAGCACTCACCCATCCACCCAAAATCATTTTCACGACTGCACATCGCGAATACGCTATGGAAGGTTTCGACCTGAACGCCGTCGATTTCTTGCTCAAACCCATTTCCTTTGATCGGTTCTTAAAAGCTGTCCAGAAAGCGGTACCCCACGAAACGCGAGCCCCCCGGATGGAAGAGTCGCTCCCCGCCTCACCTCGCTTTCTCTATTTCCGCGCCGATCGGAAGATGGTAAAAGTGATTGTCGATGACATTCACTATGTCGAAAGCTTAAAGGACTATGTGAAGATCTTTCACGGAACCCATCCCCTGATTACGAAGCAGACCATCATGGCTGTGGAGGAAATGCTTCCGGAAGAGGAGTTCATTCGTGTCCATCGTTCGTTCATCGTCGCACTACGCAAGATCAGTTCATTCAACCAGCATGCAGTATTCATAGGCGGCAACGAAATACCGATAGGACCGCTTTATCGAAGCGAAGTACACAAAAAACTCACGAAAAACGAGGGACACTTAAAAGTTGGCGGGATCGCCTAAGCACCCATGATCGGCATCCGCTTGAACGGCTTCGTGCGATCGAACAAGTACCGATAAGTCGCGTGCCTTTTCACTATTTCAGTTTGGATCTGCTCGGCCACGCGGATCATTCTTGGATTGAAGTCGCCAATCCAATTCATTTCATATTCGTCGTAACGTCGATAGTCTTCCTGCATCAACTTGCGGAAATGAAGAATGATCGCACCATCGAGTCCTTTTCCCTGGTGTTCGGGTACGATCCCAAATAGTATCCCGAATGCCTTTCGGTTTACGCCCCGGAAACGATACCAAGCGAACTTAAGTTTACCCCACATATCCAATCGACCTCCCAAGTATCGGATAATCTGATTGATCTCTGGCAGCGAGAGAAAAAAGATCACAGGCTCTTCAAGATAGAAACCGAACCATAACAACTTCTCGTCGATAATCGGTTTCATCTGCTGCACGATGTTCTTGGCTTGCACTTCCGTCAGCTCCGGGATCTCGCCTCGGCTGGCCCACGCCAAGTTGTAGATGTGGCGAATCATTTCAGGCATCTTTTCGATTTCCGCCTTCTCAAGGTGTCGAAAAGTATAGTTGGAATCGTTCTCTACGAGTCTCGCTTTCTCAGCCAATCGATCGCCCAACGGCCCCATAATAGGTCGGCCGAAAGTGAACTGGTAGAAATAAACTTGGAAACCGTAGGCTTCAAAAATATCTCGGTAATAGGGAGGGTTATAATTGCACTGGTAGTTCGGATCCCTATCAAATCCTTCGATTAAGAGCCCCCACCAACGGTCACGATCTCCGAAATTGATTGGGCCATCCATGGCCTGCATTCCCTTCGACCTAAGCCATTCGACACATGCGTCGAACAAGGTGAAGGCAGCAGCTCGATCGTCGATGCAATCAAAGAAGCCCATCCCACCGGTGGGCTGCTCGTTGCCTTTGTTTACGGTTCGCTCGTTGACGAACGCCGCCACCCTTCCTACGGTCAACCCCGAAGAATCGAGGAGGATCCATCGCTTGCATTCACCATGACGAAATGCCTTGTTCCTCTTGGGATCAAATACTGATTCGATGTCTTTGTCCAGCGGCCGTATCCAATGCGGTTCATGGCTGAAAAGGCGTACCGGCAATTCGAGAAATGCCCGTACGTCGTCGTGCGTTAAAACTTCGCGAAGCGTCCAGAGTTGATTGGAAGAGGATGACACAAATAAAAATCGGGAGTCCCGAGCCCCAGCAAATTAGGCACGAACTTTCTGATTCGGCAAGATGATCTTGAACTCCGTTCCCGCCATGGGCTGGCTAAACACGTCGATCTGACCGCCAAGTTTCTCGACGGCGTTCTTAACGATGTAAAGGCCCAGTCCGGAACCATCCGACTGTGTGCTTGCCCGGTAAAACATCTCGAAAATGTTGAGCAGCTTGTCAGGCTCAATGCCAATACCATTGTCGCTAAAGCTGATGTGCGCCTCGATCGGGGTAATTTGTACCGTCACTTTCAGCATCGGCCGCTCGATATCCATCCGGCGGTACTTGATCGCATTGGAAATCAGGTTTCGGAATATTTCTGCGAGACGCCACCGGTCGCTGAAAAAGTCGACTCCTTCCACGTCGATTATCTTTTCAATCTGGTCGGCATGACGCAGGTAACTCAAGTCGGCAAGGGTGTTCGCCACGATCTGCCGAACGTCAACCTTTTCTATGGTCACATCCTGCTTCAAATTTTTGGAGTGACTGAGTACGTCGCTAATGAAATGATCGAGTTGCTCCACCTTGCGACCAATCAAGTTCATATATGTGCCCGGGTTGTCGTCGTTGCCCGGCATGTTGGCCAAATTCACTAAGCCAAGTATTGACGAGAGGGGCGCACGCAAGTCGTGAGAGACCTTGTACACAAAGTTGTCTAACTCCGCATTTCGGATCTTGAGTTCCTTCTCAATCTTTTTCTGTTCGGTAATATCGACGTACACACCAAAGATTCCAATGGTCTTATCTTCCATGTGGACTGGTACCCCGTACACGATGAGCGACAGCATCTCGCCGTCTTTGCGCCGACGAATGGTTTCTATTCGAACTACCTTATAGCTTGAAATAATGGTATTGAGGTCGTTCCCTTCGGCCTCAAGCTCATCAGGAACGATAAAGGCGTTGAGCCCATGTCCCTTCAACTCGTCGACTGTGTACCCAAATAGTTGCTGGAAACCTCGGTTGATTTGAACGACGTTACCCTTATCGTCCAAGATGACGATGGCCATCGGCGAACTTTGAAACAGTTGCACAAACAGCATCTCCGTCCGACGCATCGCCTGCATCGACTCGTGTTCGCGGCGCTTCCTTTGCGTGATGTCGGCAATCAGTCCATGACAAACGGTGGTTCCGTCGGGTTGGCGCGTGGGTGTTGCGCTGGCCTCAATCCAGATTACCTCACCCTTCGCGTGCAAGCGGCCTTCCCACCGCCATTCGTGGAGATTGGCGATACATCGCTCGCTCGAATCATTAAACCCATCCCAATCGTCGGGATGAATGAAATTCTTCATAGGCAAAATACCCCTCAAAAGAATTTCCTGGCTGACGCCTAAAACTTCTTCGCACCTGGGACTGATATAGGTAAAGTCACGAGAGCCGTCGGGGAAGATCGAATACTCAAACACCACCGCTGGTATCTTATCCAGCATCTGGGTTAACGTATTGCGGTGAGTCACCTTTGTCGAATTGCTCATGACGTGAAAAGGCTAATCAAGATACGCTTTAACGGCCACAGGACGAAGGCAGCGTAAGAAAGAAGTAAGAATTTCGCCAGGTTCAAGGGAATGTCCTGGTCGATGTGCGAATACTTGGAGCGGCAACGATTACAGTAGCTCCGGGCTTTTGCTCCTCAACCACTCGCGGGCTTCGCGAATGGAGTCGAAATAGCGAACCGAAATCACGCTGGAGTCGCCCATCATGTCTTTGATGGTCATTCGCGTGAATACGTTGGTGGGCATTACGATCGCAAGAAACCGGACACCTGCCTTTTCCATCTCGGGTCGGACCACGTCTCTAAAATACCGTACATCGTCGTCGAGGACAGGCCCTGCAGCGCGACTGTCGGTGAGCATGTGGAGGAGTCGATGTCGCTTCAATCCTTCACGCATCAACTCAAGTCGTTTGGATTGCACCAACTGGTAGTGTTCGCTAAAGCGCGGCACCCCTTCTAGTCGAAGCTTTACGCATGGAACCGAATCGTCCAGTTCGAGCGTAGCATACTGATCTTGGTAATAAAGTGTGACGCCGGGCGTGAAACGATCAGCTTGGCCCCGGGCCAACTTAGGCTGATTACCGTTCTGGGTGAGAGACACGATGTTTGGGAGTTGGTACTATATAACGGTTTGGGCCAACAGGTAAACCACTTGATAGCTGTTATCACAAACATTTTGTTCCGCACAGCGACATTTTAACAAATCACGACCCCACCGGGCCAATGTCGGCAAAGGATGTCAACTCACACGGACGTCGAGTTGCCGAAACATTTACACAATGTCTCATTTTTATTTACATTTGGTTATACTCACCTAAGCCACCCATGGACCCAAAACTGTTAGTGCCGGACGTTGAAATCGGGCAAGTCATTCAAGAAGTATTTGAAAGGCGTAACATGAAACTGTCTGACCTCGCCGACCAGCTCGGCACTGTGCGTCAGAATGTTTATCGCATCTTTAAGAAAAAGGATCTCGACACCGGGTTGCTCAAGAAGATCTCGGAAGTACTCGACCACAATTTCTTTCACTACTACAAAACTCCGGAAGGAGTAGTTCTCCATCCATTGGATAACGAGTTGGCGGAAACGAAAGCGCAACTAGACTTGGCCCGTCGTGAAATCGACTACCTCAAGAAAATCATTCACTTGATGGAAGAAAAGTCGCGCTTGCTCCAAGAGATTAAGGCGTGACCTTATACGACTCCGGACGCAAACAGCAGGAGCGGGAAAAAGAATACGGCATCGCCCAAATAGCGATATCGGTCTTTTGTATGGAAGAATTTCAGTTCGAAGACCAAGAGCAGGGCGATCTCCATGCTTGCCAGCGTAACAAGCTCGGGAGTAATCTCATACCAGCCGCCGAAAACCGTTAGGGCTACCCCACCGCCGAGTACCAGTCGCACCAGAGCGTCCATCGTTCGCGGCCCGACCAACGTGGCTAAAGAATTCTGCTGGTGCGATTCGTCTTCTTGGAGACTGAGTCGCGCGAAAATGAGCAAGTTCGCCAACACGATGAGCGCAAAAATAGAGATGTACAGCTGTTGGGTTTCGTTGAGTGGTTCTTCATGTATAGACCAACCTGGCAACAACACGCCACCCGTGTATAGCACACAACCAGCTAGCTCCTTGAAATACTTGAGCCAACGACTAAAGATCAAGTATCCCAACACGAATAATCCGAACGCAATTCCGGCGGTAAGTATTTGCACTCGGATCATGAATACCAGCGCGACGGCAAGGATGATCGCCGCTACCAAAACGCCCACCAACTTAAGGAAGTGCTTTTGATGGAAGAGGTGTCGCGCCGATGTTGCCGCCGTGGGCATCGTCCACGCATCGAGTAGGTGATCGGCCGTGTAAATGATCCAGACGACGAGGGATAACAAGACGTAGCCTTGGGGATACAAAGCCACCTCGAGAATCCTTGCAAAGAACGCAGCCGATACAACCGCGCCCAAAGCTACGTCGATGCTAAGGAGATTTAGGTAACGATAAATACGCGCGAGCGACATGGATACTGATGGATACTGGTTGTATGTCACAAAAGTAACGAGAAGGGCTGAGCGGATGACCAACAAAAAACCCCGGCCGGGTAAAGCCAGGGTTTCTGAATTTGAACCTGTGTAAAACTTAATTCGATTTCAACGCTTCCGCACCGGCCACAATTTCAAGGATCTCCTTGGTAATCGCGGCTTGACGGGTACGGTTGTAGGTCAACTTGAGCTCTTTTAAAAGCTCGCCTGCGTTTTCAGTGGCCTTATCCATCGCTGTCATCCGGGCACCGTTCTCGGCGGCGTTGGAATCCAACACAGCCTTATACAATTGCATCTTGAGTGACTTGGGGATCAAGCCGGACACAATCTCTTCGCGGTTGGGTTGGTAGATATAGTCCACCTCCACTCCCTTTTTTTCCTGCTTTGGCGACAAGATGGGGAGCATTTGCTCGGAGCGAAGAATCTGTGTCGCCACGTTCTTAAACTCGTTGTAGATGATGACGACTTTATCGTACTCACCGCGCTTGTAGGCATTGATCACAAACTCGCCCACTTCCGCGACGCGTTCGTACGTCAAATTCGAAAACACCGGCCAGTAAGAGTCGACGACTTTCATGCCGCGTTTCGAGAAATATTCGTAGGCCTTTTTCCCTAGCGGGAGCACGGTCACGTTTCCGGCTTTGGCTTGCGCTGCGTAGTTTTCTTGGATGACGCGACTGGCCATTTTGAAGACGGCGCTATTAAAGCCACCGCACAATCCACGGTCGGAGGAAATCGTGATCAACAGGATTTTTTTCTCCTCGCGAACGCTATTGTACCACTCGCCACCCTCTGCCGAAGCCGACGAAAGGTTAGACAGCAGGTACGACAGCTTTTGAGCGAAGGGGCGCATCATCATAATGCGATCCTGTGACTTGCGCAGCTTGGCTGCCGCCACCATTTTCATCGCCTTGGTGATCTGCTGGGTAGACATCACCGACGAGATCCGGCTCTTAACTTCCTTTAAACTTGGCATCCTGTTCTATTTCAAAATCCAGCGGAAATCAGATCAATACTTGGCTGACAAGTCGAGTGCAGCTTTCTTCACGATATCGAGGTCTGCATCTTCCAACTTACCGGCGCGGAGGTTATCCAACACGTTACGGTGCTGCAGACGCAAAAGTGTCAAGAACTCCTTTTCGAACTCACGAACTTTCGCAACTGGCACGCGATCCAACCAACCTTTGGTCGAGGCAACGATAATGGCCACCTGCTCTTCTACGGGCACGGGCGCATATTGGGGCTGCTTCAACACCTCAGTGTTACGACGACCGCGTTCGATGGTCAACTTAGTTGAGGCATCGAGGTCTGAACCGAACTTCGAGAATGCTTCCAACTCGCGGAACTGGGCTTGGTCCAACTTCAGGGTACCGGCCACCTTCTTCATCGATTTGATCTGGGCCGAACCACCCACGCGCGATACCGAGATACCTACGTTGATCGCAGGGCGGATACCGGAGTTAAAGAGGTTCGTTTCGAGGAAGATCTGACCGTCGGTAATCGAGATCACGTTGGTCGGGATGTAGGCAGAAACGTCGTTTGCTTGTGTTTCGATGATCGGCAACGCAGTCAGCGATCCACCACCTTTGACGAGGTGTTTGATCGATGCCGGGAGGTCGTTCATATCGCGAGCGATGCTATCGTTGTTGATGATCTTCGCGGCGCGTTCCAGGAGGCGAGAGTGCAAATAGAACACATCGCCAGGATATGCTTCGCGTCCGGGGGGACGGCGGAGGAGCAATGAAACTTCACGATACGAAACAGCTTGTTTCGACAGGTCATCATAAATCACCAAGGCAGGACGACCGGTATCGCGGAAGAATTCGCCGATTGCAGCGCCGGTAAAGGGAGCAAAGAATTGCATAGGAGCGGGATCCGCTGCCGACGCAGACACGATTACCGTGTAAGGCATAGCACCCGCCTTTTCCAACGTACCGGCTACGGCAGCCACAGTAGATGCTTTCTGGCCGATGGCTACATAGATACAAAAGACAGGCTGACCTTTTTCGAAGAATTCCTTTTGGTTGATGATCGTGTCGATCGCCACCGCAGTCTTACCTGTTTGGCGGTCACCGATGATCAATTCGCGTTGACCACGGCCGATGGGGATCATGGCATCGATCGCCTTGATACCTGTTTGGAGGGGTTCGTTTACAGGCTGACGGAAGATAACGCCGGGCGCTTTGCGTTCCATCGGCATTTCGTACAAGTCACCTGCGATCGGGCCTTTGCCATCGATTGGGTTGGCAAGGGTGTCTACCACGCGACCCAGCAAGCCGTCGCCAGCTTTGATGGATGCGATGACGCCGGTACGCTTCACGGTATCGCCTTCGCGGATTTCTTTCGACTCGCCGAGCAACACGGCACCGACGTTGTCTTCTTCCAAGTTGAGGGCCATGGCGCGCAGGCCATTCTCGAATTGGAGCAACTCCCCGGCCTGTGCCTTGGTGAGCCCATAAATACGCGCTACGCCGTCACCAACGGTGAGCACAGTACCCACTTCTTCAAGCTGGGCATCGGTCTTAGAATGCGCTAACTGCTCGCGCAAGATTGCTGATACTTCTTCGGGTCTGATTTCCGCCATATTCGTGAATCGTTAAAAATCTTTACTCTTTAAATTCGTAGCCTCGTCCTCAAAACTCCCTCACATACGGGTTCTCACTAAACTTCAATTTCAATTTCTTCAGTTGGTTCTTGATCGACGCATCGATTTGCTTGTCTTCCACTTGTAGGATAAAGCCACCAATCAAGTCTTTGTCGACGCTCTCGTGCAGTTCGACCTGTTTCTTGTTGCTCAATTGCTTCACGATCTGTTCCACTTGCTGGCGGGTCTTCTCGTCCATGGCCACTGTGGTTGTGATGCTGGCGCGACCGATGCCTTTGTAGTTGTTGTACGCGTTGTGGAATTCTCCGGCGATTTCAGCTAACAAGGGTTCGCGATTCTTGCGGGTCAGGATATCAATGAATGACATCGTGAGCGCGTTTACTTTGCCCTTGAATATTGCTTCTAGGATGCTCCTTTTTTTGTCGTGTTTGATCACGGGGCTTTTGAGCATCAAGGCCAGGTCGTTGCTACGTTCGACGGTAGCAGAAAACAAGTTCATGTCTTCATGCACTTTGTCCAACACCCCCTGGCTCACGGCCAGGTCGAGCAGCGACTTAACGTATCTCGCGGCGACTCTTGAAGCCATGTATTAGTTCAGTTTAAGGTCTTTGATGTAGCCTTCGATGAGATCTTTTTGTGACTTGTCGTCGGCAAGGTTTTTCTTCATCAGGCGCTCGGCGACTTGAAGCGAGAACAATGCTACTTGTGCTTTCACATCGCGGAGAGCAGCTTGTTTCTCTGTGTTGATGATCGCGCGGGCGTCTGCGATGAGTTTATCGGCATTTTTCTTTGCCTCGGTCTGGATTTGATCTTGAAGACGCGCAGCCGCTTCGCGTGCATCACGGAGAATGCGGTCGCGCTCCTCGCGGGCTTCCTTCAAGAGCTTTTCGTTGCCAGCTTGTAGGGCGGCCATTTCTTGCTTGGCACGCTCGGCCGAATCCAGCGCTGTCTGGATTGAGTCCTCACGTTCTTTGAGTGCCGTCAGGATCGGCTTCCACGCCAACTTGGCGAGCAGGAAAAACAACGCTAAGAAGATGACGAGTTGCCAAAAGAATAGGCCGGTCGAGGGTGTTAGTAAATCCATAGTTTCTTCTCTGTTCTTAGTTCAAGGTCACAATTACTGTGGGTAAAAAGAGCCCTGCCCGGCCCATTGCCAAAGGCAGGTCTCTTTAAATTGTTTGCTTAGCCTTCGCGGAAGGAGATCAGCAAGCAGATAACGAGCGCAAAAAGCGCCGCTACTTCGACGAGAGCTGCGATCACAAGCATGGAGTTCTGGAGCTTGTTAGCTGACTCGGGTTGACGAGCCATTGCTTCCATTGCAGAACCACCGATGCGACCTACACCAATACCGGCGCCAATTGCAGCCAGTCCAGCGCCGATACCTGCGCCCATGATTGCGTAGCTAATGTCGAGAAGTAAGGAAAACAACATACGTTGAACAGTTAATTGTGAAACAAAAGCCGGGTTTCCCCGGGTATCTTAATTCCTCTTGCCGAAGCGAGAGGTTGAATGCTACTAATGATGATCGTCGTGGTGTTCGTGTTCTTCAATGGCTTGCCCGATGTAGAGCGAAGTGAACATTGTAAACACATACGCCTGAATCCCTGCGACCAACAATTCAATCAAGTTGATAAACACGTTCACCAACGAAGTACCAATTCCCACCGACCAGCTCTCGAAGATGAACGTCAAGGATGTGAGCGCCAACAACACAATGTGTCCTGCCGTAATCGCCACAAACAAACGAACGGTCAGTGCGAATGGCTTCGTGAAAACGCCTATCAATTCAACGGGCAAAATGATTACACGCAACCAATGGGGAACGCCGGGGGTCCAGAAAATGTGGCCCCAATAGGTCTTATTGCCATTCACGTTGGTGATGATGAACGTAAGCAATGCCAAGCACGCGGTCACTGCAATATTTCCCGTAAGGTTGGCAGCACCGGGTAGCAAGCCCAATAGGTTTCCGAAGAAGATGAAGAAGAAAAGTGTCAACAGGTAGGGCAAGTACGTCATGTACTTCGGTCCGATGTTCGGTTTTACGATCTCATCCTTCACAAAAAGGATGACGGGCTCCATGAACGACTGTACACCTTTGGGAGCGAGCCCTTTGCGCTTCGCATACGATTTTGCGGCGGTGAGAAACACACCCAATAGCAATGCCGCATTGATGAACAACATGGCTACATTCTTGGTGATCGACAAATCGAGTACAGGTCCACCGTTGAACGTGATGTGTTCGTGCTCGAGTTTATAGCCTTGGTACTCGACAGGTTGATGGTGTTCGAAGAAGTTACCCGAAGAGAAAATCCGCAGGCCATCTTCCTTGGTGTAGACGATCACCGGCAACGGTAAAACGACCGATTCGGTGAAGTGCCACACGTGAGAATCTTTGACGTGCTCGAGGATCACCTCGCTCACGTTTGCCTCTTCCTTCGGAGCTTCGTGTTGGAAGGCGAAAACCGGTGAAAAAACGGCCAGAAACAACGGCAGCAAAACTGCCAAAATTGTGCGTTTTTGAGTTGAAAACAGGCTTTTCATGAGGGCCGGGTGAGGGCTTTTTAAATCGACTGCAAAACTATGGATTAATACCTCAAAAAGAAATGCCAGGAATCTTTTTTTGACCCTCCCCGAAGGTCATTTCGAGGTACTCTTAGAATCGTTGGCGACGAGTAATGAAATCACCTCGGCGGTCGTAAAGAGCACGTATCCGATCAAGAAAAGGAGCGAGTTGAAGTCGGCCCCCGGGCGGTCGACCAAGACGAATGAAATCACGAAGATGCAGGCGAGCACAATCTTCAAGGTGATCGACAGGAGGTAGAATCGGGTAAATTTTTCCGGGCTGCCCACCTTAATGGGCTGAAGGAGGTAATACACCAAGAAGGTCGTGATGGCGAGGAAGCTGGTGATCCCAACGTTCCAACTGGGCAGGGTGGAGAACCACGTGCGTGCGATGAATTGCAACAAGCCCGCCAGGGCAATCAACACGACCAAGAATCGGATCACTTGTCAGAATTATCGTTCAGACTTCGATAGATCATATACATAGAACCCCCAAAGGCGAGGAAGACAAAGGTGAGCAGGAACGCCGGGAACTTGATCCCGAGGTAACGGTCGAGCGCGTAACCGCCCCATGCTGCCAGCCCAATGGTTCCCAGCAGTTGGATGCCGAGGCCTGAATATTGGAGAAACTGGTTAGAGGGCTTTTGCTTCTTCGGGGCGGAGGGTTCTTGAGCCACCGTCGGCGATTTTGATGTCTTTGATGGCGGCGCCCATGCGGCAGCTTCCATTGAAAACGGCGCCGGGCTCAACGACGAGCTTACCGGTGAGAATGTCGCCGTGGACAGTCGCGGTGGATTTCAGCACCAGCAACTCGCCAATTTCGAGTTTGCCCTTCACTTCACCTTCAATGTCGGCGTTCTGCGCAGTGATGTTCCCATCCACATGGCTAGCGTTACCGAGGGCGACTTTCGACTTCGACTTGATGTTGCCGATCACCTTGCCGTCGATGCGGACATTGCTAAGCGTCTCGATGTTTCCTTCGAGCGTTGTGCCTCTTCCAATCGATGTGTTCGAGTTTACGAGTTCTTCGGCCACACGTTTTTGTTCCTTCGTAGTGAGCATTTGGTCAGTTTAAAAGGTTACGAATTCTTCCGGATTAAGGGAACTGCCATTGTACCACAACTCGAAGTGTAAGTGTGGTCCATCGGTCATTTCTCCGCTATTGCCAACTATAGAAATGATCTCGCCTGCTTTAACAAAATTACCAACTTTCTTCAATAGTTCTGCATTGTGCTTGTAAATGGAGATGAGGTTGCCACTGTGTTGGATGGCAATCACGTATCCGGAGTCCTGCGTCCAGTCGCGCATGATCACGGTTCCGTCGGCAATGCACTTCACAAACTCGTTTTTCTTCGCCACTACATCAATCCCGTAATGTCCTTTCTTCACATCATAGCGGCCAGAGATAAATCCAGTGATCGGCGTGAACAAAAATGTCTGCTGAAGTTCCTTCAATTTGTTGTTCGTTAAAGCAACGCTTGCTTGTTGCGACTTCTCGAATTCACGACGGAATACCGAGTCGGCTTGCGCGGGATCCATCGACCCCACTACGCGTACCGGACGTTCGCCAGCAAGGCTTTGCGCCGGGTCGACGAACTCTGACGCTGTGTCGCCACTGAGGATACGCTGAAAGTTCTGAATGAACTTGTCCTTGCGGTCAACCTCTAGGGCCAAGGAGTCTACTTTGGTGGCCAACTCCACGAGTTGCTTGTTCGCCTCCAACTGCGCATGGCGTGGGTCGAACCATTTCGCCAAAAGAGTCTCGGACAAAAACAACGCTACCACAAACAACACCACGAACACGACGACCGAGAAAACCAGCACCTTCGCGTAGGTAAACGCAAGGGTCGTCTTCTCAGAGAGATTCTCCTCGTTCCGGATCACCAGCTGGTACCGGGTAGTAAACCTGTCCGACAGGGTCTTTTTGGGTTTCAAGCGGGTCAAATTTCCCCGCAAAATTAGATATTCCGGCCGATTATAATATTGAATATCTGTTTTTTACGTTTGTATCGACAAGCTGTATGCAAAGGCCGTTCACCCGTTCTATAGCCCTCTTTTTCGTCGTTCTGGCGTTGGCCGCATGCGGGGTAGAACAGACTTCCGTCACCAGCAACATTTACCACAACACCACCGCCCACTTCAACGGTTATTACTATGCCCGCGAAAAGGCGGCAGAAGTTGAAAAGGTGATCTTGAAAAGCCTCGACGACGATCCCAACTTAGTCCTCAGGTTGTTCCCCAAACTCGACACCACACTCGCGAAAAGCTACCAAAAGGATACCGACGAAATCATCAAGATGGCGTCTATCTCAATACAACGACATCCCAACAGCAAGTGGGTGTATGAGAACTATGTGCTGGTGGGCCGCGCGCGAATGTATGACTGCGAATTCGTCGACGCCATTCAAACGTTCAAGTTTGTCAACACCAAGAGCCGCGACCCAAACCTGCGACACCAAGCCTTGATCTACCTGATCCGCACCTTCACCGAACACGAAGAGTATGAAAAGGCGGAAGAAGCAATCATGTTCTTGGAGAAAGAAAAACTTAATAAAGTCAACAGCAAGAATCTCTTCCTTGAAAAGGCCTACTACTTCCAAGTTCGCAACGACTATGACAAAATGGTTCGGAACCTGACGATGGCCGACTCGTTGCTGACGCGCCAAGATCGAAAGGCGCGGATCTATTTCGTGATTGGTCAGGTGTACCAAAAACTTGGCTTCGGGGCGGAGGCGTACAACTACTATCGAAAAGTTCTATCGGCCAATCCGGAATATGAGATCGACTTCTATGCACGCCTGAACATGGCCCAAGTGGCTCGACTCGACAACCAAAAAGACGTAAGGGCTATCCGCAAGCAATTTGAAAAGCTCTTGACCGATGCGAAGAATGCGGAATTCAAAGACAAGATTTATTATGAACTCGGCGAGTTTGAACGCAAGCAGAACCACATGAACGAAGCCCTCGCCGACTACAAGCTAGCGGCACACGCTGGAACGAACAAACGGATACAAGGCTCTGCGTTCCTTCGAATCGGGCAACTTTACTTCGATTCACTCAAGAAATACGACCAAGCCAAACTCTACTACGATAGCGCCGTCGCAGCGCTGCCGAAAGAGTTTGAAAACTATGCCGACATCAAACGAAGGCAAGAAGTGCTGGGCGACTTCGCAAAGTACAATGAAACCATCCGTTGGCAGGATAGCTTGTTGATGATGTCTGCCATCGACACGGCCGTACTCCGCAAAACGCTCGACTCGGTGTTAACCAAAAGGCTCGCTAAAGATGATTCCAAGAAAAAGAAACGTCGGTTCCTTGGTGGCGGAACAGGTGGCGGTGGCACCGGTAGCAGCCTCGACGTTAGTCAAAACAATGCCACCTCGAACTGGTACTTCGATAACCCGTCGGCTGTTGCTTCCGGCCAACTCGAGTTCCAACGCATTTGGGGAAACGTGGCCCTGGAAGACAACTGGCGTCGATCGAACCGAACTTCGGATCCCGGTTTGACCGGCGAAACTGTTGCCCAAAATCCTACCGAAACGGGCGCCGAACAAACCAAGAAAGCCGCTCCCGATCCAAAGTTGGCAGAGATCAACAAAGTATTCTCTGAACTACCATTTACCAACCAACAGAAGTCGGAGGCACTCGCCAAGATTGAAGAGGCTTACTTCCAACTGGGTGATCTGTACTACATCAAGCTCAACGAGAAACCCAATGCTTCGGTGTCCTATCGAAAGTTGCTGGAAAGGTTTCCGGAGTCGGAACACGCGCCCGAAGTGTTGTATAAGCTTTACTTGATCGAAAGGGAAAAACCCGATGGAGATCCCGACAAATACGCCAAGCTTCTGACCGCCAACTATCCCAACTCTACCTTCACGAAAGTGCTGTTGAATCCAGACTACTTGAAAGAAACAAGTGTGGCAACCGAGAAACAGAAACTCATCTACAAAGAAGCTTATGAAGCGTATGTCGGCGGCAATCTGCGTGGTGCACAAGAAAAAACAGCACTGGCATTGACATTGGGTGAAACTGGTTTTACCCCGCAAGTCGAACTCTTGAAAATACTCATCACAGGAAAGACCGAAGACGTAACGCGCTATCAATACGAATTGGACGAGTACATCAAGAAATATCCTGATGGCCCGGTAACGCCTTATGCGCAGAAGTTGCTGGAAACCTCGCGAACATTCATACAAAAGGTGGAGAAGGCTAAGGGCATTCGATTCGCGATCGACAACGAAGCGACACATTACTTCGTTGTCGTGTATCGATTGGAGGACAAGCTGACGAATGTGATCAGCCGCGATCTCGAACAACTCAATAACACTCAATACAAAGAACGAAAGCTGGAAACAAGCAACCTTGTGCTCAACGAAGACCTTACGTTAACGATGGTCACGGAATTGAAAGACCGGGCTAGTGCAGAAGAGTATCTCGACAAAGCGTCGGCCTGGCTCGCCCAAAAGGCATCGGTTACTAGTTTTAAATTCGATATTTTTGTGATTACTAAGGAGAATTTCCAGATTTTTTACCGAACAAAGGCACTGGATGAGTACCTCACCTTCTACGACCGGAACTACAAAGTCAAGCATCCGTAAGCTACTCGACACGCAGCGTCCGTGGTTTCGAAAAGCGATTAAGTACACTTGGATCACCTTCATCACCATCCTGGTTGGTCTTCCGTTGTATCTCTTTTGCGTTAAAGCTGATCTTTTTGGTCTGTTCGGCGGGATGCCCAACATACGCGAAATCGAAAACCCCAAGAACGACTTATCCTCTGAATTGATCTCCGCGGATGGTGTATCGTTGGGTCGATACTTTCGCTACAACCGAGCTCAAGTGTCTTTCGAAGAATTGTCTGAGGACTTGGTGAACGTGTTGGTCATCTCTGAAGATCAACGTTTTTATAGTCACTCCGGCTTAGACCTACGAAGCTTGGGACGTGCCATTTTTGGCGCACTCACATTCAACAACCAAGGAGGCGGCAGTACGCTGACGCAACAGCTAGCCAAGATCTTGTTCACTCGAAATCCTGATAAGTCGCTCGACGGCCACATTGCCAAGCTGGGAGACCTTCCTGCGCGGCTGGTGCAAAAGAATAAAGAATGGATCATCTCCGTCGATCTAGAACGGAATTTCACGAAAGAAGAAATCCTGACGATGTATTTGAACACCGCGGAGTTCATCAATAACGCATATGGAATCAAAGTGGCGGCGGAAACGCACTTCGGAAAGGGACCCGATAGTTTAAACCTGCACGAATCGGCCTTGCTCGTCGGCATGTTGCAAAACCCGGCACGATTCAATCCAGTCCGATTCCCCGAACGCGCACTCAGGAAACGAAACGAGGTGCTGGCAAAAGTTTACGCACACCGCTACAAGCTGACCACGCGCGAACAACTCGACTCCGTGATGGCATTACCCCTTGACCTGAACTTTAAAGTCCAAGATCAGAACGAAGGCTTAGCCACCTATTTCCGGACCGTTGCCGGCAACTACCTACTCGCCTATTGCAAGGCCCGAAACATCGATCTATACAACTCTGGATTAAAGATTTACACAACGATCGACAGTCGTTTGCAGAAGTATGCCGAAGAGGCTGTCGCCGAACACATGGCCACCCTTCAACAAGGATTCACCGACCAATGGAAAGCGCGCAAGATGGATCCATGGCTCGACGAAAACGGCAATTCGTTTAAAGGCTTCCTCGATCGCAGGATTAAACAGACACCTCAATACAAAGCACTGTCTGAAAAATACGGCGAGAACAGCGACTCGCTCAGAATCATGCTACGTCTCAAGAAACCGATGACCATTTTTACCTGGAACGGGGAACGAGACACCACGTTCAGCATCTACGACTCTCTGAATTACTACAAGCGCTTTTTGCAAACAGGTTTAATGGCGATGGACCCTGTTACAGGCGACATCAAAGCGTGGGTCGGCGGCATCGATCACAAGTTCTTCAAGTTCGACCACGTCAAGCAACAACGGCGACAAGCAGGCTCCACATTCAAGCCCTTTGTTTATGGGCTGGCCATGGAATCGGGTTACTCACCATGCTTCCAACTCCACGATATCTCCCCGGCGATTCCTATCCCTGGCGGCGTGTGGTATCCACCCAACTCCGACGGCACAAAAGGTAGCGGCGAACTGATGACGCTGCGTCAGGCGATGGCCCGCTCCATCAACACGATCACCGCGCAAATGATGATGAAGGTCGGAGTCGAGAACGTGGTAGAATTCGCCAACCGCGTCGGCATTGAAAGCAAACTCGATGCTGTCCCTTCTCTTTGCTTGGGTACCAGCGATGTGTCTTTGTATGAAATGGTTGGCGCGTATTCCACTTATGTGAATATGGGTATCTATACGCGTCCTGCCTTTATCTCAAGAATAGAAGACAAGAACGGCAACGTCATCGAAGCATTCGTTCCACAAACACGTGAGGCCATCAGCGATCAGACTGCGTACAAAATGATTTACATGCTTCGTGGCGGCGTTGAAGAACAAGGTGGTACTTCCGTCGGACTCCCGAAAGAATTGAAAGAAGACAACGAAATTGGTGGTAAATCAGGTACGACCAACGATGCTTCCGACGGTTGGTATGTAGGTGTGACACATGATCTCGTAACAGGCGTTTGGGTGGGTGGCGACGAACGTGCGATACGTTTCCCTTCGTGGGTGTTTGGTCAAGGTATTCGCACAGCTCGGCCCATTTGGTCGAAATTCATGGAAAAAGTATACGCCGACTCTCAATCCGGTATCGTGAAAGGCCGGTTCCAACAGCCGCGTTCGGGTTTGGAACTGTTCAACGACTGCAGCAAGGTGAACGAGAACGACTCCATCCCTGTTATACGCGAAGAACCCTGGAAATTCAACTGATGACTACGACCCATGGATGCAATTAAAGAGCAAGTTGCATCCCTGCCCGACTCGCCAGGGATATACCGTTTCTATAACAGCGAAGACACCCTCATCTACGTGGGTAAGGCTAAGAGCCTGAAGAAAAGGGTCTCCAGCTATTTCAACAAGCAGTCGCAATACAACCGCAAGACTGAAAAACTGGTTAGTGAAATCCAGCGAATCGAGTATACGATCGCTCACTCTGAATTTGATGCGTTGTTGCTCGAAAACAACTTCATCAAAAAAAACCAGCCCAAGTATAACATCCTTCTAAAGGACGACAAGACGTTCCCATACTTGTGCATCCTCAAGGAACGTTTTCCGCGCATCATCTCCACTCGGAAATACGACACCTCGCAGGGCGAATACTTCGGCCCTTATACCAGTGTCGTCTCGATGAAGAGCGTGCTGGAACTCATCCGCCAGTTATACACCATTCGCACGTGCAACCTGCTACTCTCGGAGGAAAACATCGCGGAAAAGAAATTCAAGGTCTGCCTAGAATTCCACATTGGAAACTGCAAGGGTCCTTGCGAAGGGCTGGTGGACGAAGCGTCCTACCACGAAGAGTTGGTGCAAGCCCGCAACGTTCTCAAGGGAAACCTCAGTTTCGTTGAAAACCACTTCCGCACGGAAATGAAACGTGCTGCCGAGGCGATGGAATTTGAAATGGCCGAGCGGTATCGACACAAACTGGATCTGCTCGATCGATTCCAAACAAAAACACTGGTTGTCAATCCAAAACTCACCGATATCGACGTGGTGTCGATCGTCAGTTCCGAAACAGACGCGTACATCAACTACATGATGGTGAAAGAAGGTGCGATCGTCTTCTCTGCCAACATGGAAGTGAAGAAGAAGCTAGACGAATCCGACGAAGAAATTCTCACGATCGCCATCCAGGATTTGAGGCAACAACACAGCAGCACAAACCGCGAAATTTACTCCAATATTCCAATCCTCGTATCCGATATCGATGTCGAGAACCTAGTGCCACAGATTGGCGATAAGAAAAAGTTAGTGGCGATGTCGCTGACAAACGCGTTGCACCAAAAGACGAAGCGCGAAATTGAACGGGGCGAGCGTCGCGCGAAGGTGAGCGAAACACTGGTCATCATGCAAAAGGACCTCCGCCTGCCAACCATTCCGGACATTATCGAATGCTTCGATAACTCGAACTTCCAAGGTACTTCTCCAGTAGCGTCGATGGTTCGTTTCGTCAACGCTAAACCGGACAAAGGCGGTTATCGCCATTTCAATATCAAAACTGTAGTTGGCCCGGACGACTTCGCCTCCATGAAAGAAATCGTGGGAAGGCGGTATAAACGTATCCAAGAAGAAAACGGCGTGTTCCCCCACCTGATCATCGTCGACGGGGGCAAGGGGCAGCTATCAAGCGCTTGCGAAGCTTTGCAAGAACTCGGCCTCTACGGAAAAATTCCAATCGTGGGCATCGCCAAAAGGCTCGAAGAAATCTATTACCCGGACGACCCCATACCGCTTCACATAGGAAAGAAATCACCGGCTCTACTTTTGATTCAGCGTATTCGAGACGAAGCACACCGATTCGCCATTACGTTTCACCGGCAGAAAAGAAGCCAAGCCACCATCAAAACCGGTTTGGAGGACATCAAAGGAATTGGCCGGAAAACCGCCGATCTGTTGCTCGCGCGATACAAGTCGTTCAAGAAAATCAAGGAAGCTCCGCGTGAAGAGCTCGTGAAACTGGTGGGCGAAAAGAAAGCCGACCTAATCCTTCAACTTCCCCCGGCCGACGACGGCCAATAAAAAAGGGCCGTACGATGTACAGCCCTTTCTACAGTCGAACTGAGTTCGATTAATATTCCCAAAGGTTGTGCTCGCGCTCCATCATCTTCATTTCTTCCCACTCGCGTGCCCATACTGTTTCTTTGTAGGGACGGTTGTTGGCTGAGTACACATCGTAGATCGTCTCGTTGTCGGGGTTTTCTACTTTGTGGATCACGCCGTGGAACAAACGGAGGAGGAATGCCTCTTCGTAGTTCTTGTTCTCTGCTGTATTGTAACGGTTGAACCAAATCGCGTCGCTCGGGTGGTTCCTGAACACCTGCACGAGGTCCCTGTACTTGAAGGTCGCGATATCCAAGTCACCACCGAGTGGGTTGTCCTTATCACCGGGCCATACTAGGGTAATCGACTGGATGTCGTAGTAAAGGCGTGAGCGACGTTTGTCGAAGATCACATCTTCTACAAGGCGAAGGGACGCCAACTGGTAAGCCTTTGCAAAGTTACCTGCGGCCAACGACGCATCTTTCACCCAATCGTCGGGCGATGTGCCAGGGTTCTTCCCGCGGTTGTCGCGTTTAGCTTTGTATGACTCTCCGTTGAAATCGACGGCATCGTCTGCATAATAGTCGTTGCTGGGCTGCCAAGGATCGAGCTTTGCGGCTTCAGAAATCAACATCTTCTTTTGCATTTCGGCCTTCGACAACTTAGTTGTGAGGGAGTCATTAGCATAGATATCGGCTAGTTCGCCGGAGTTAACGGCGTCTAGGATGAGCTTGGTGATCTCGTTATTACGAGCGAAGAAGCCCTTGTTCTGTTTTTCGTCGAGGCGAATTTCCCGCCATACTTTCACCTTGTACAATTGCTCGTACCGAGGAATCGGATTGAGTGAATTGGGATTGTACTGGGGAACGTCCTCTTGTGCAAACAGTGACGAAGCGCAACAGATAGCCAGTAAAAAAATGATCGACCTTCTCATATTCAAACTTAGTTTCCGATAGGAATGCTGATGTATTTCAAGCTAGTAGTAAGCTGGACGTTTTCGTTTTCACCTTTGAAAGTACGGCGCGTAACGCTTTCCAATTCGAAGGAAAGAACGTCGCCGGGTTTCGCAGATTGTTGGAACGCGCCCAAATTCAAAGTCTCTCCGTTGAATTCGATCGGAGTACCAAGTGCGGTTCCTTTGCGGAGATACACACGGCCTTTGCGGATACGGAATTCAGCGTCTTTAGGAACGGTAGATGCGAAATCTTCGTCTGCCAACGCACGGATTTTCAATTGGGCTAGCTGTCCGCGGGGAACACCATCTTTCACGTTCAACTCACGGCCACCGGCTTCGAGGCGAATTTGTGGCGGAGGAGCGGTGCGAACCTCAAAAGTAACGGTTTCGATGGGCGTACCTGAGTTCGATACCGAGAGCGCAACTTTTGCTTTGCTCTTCGGAACGACCGTGATCGAACCAACTTTGCCGCTGGAAATTACTTCTGCGTCGGGGCCTGTCTTGTAGCTAGGAACGAAGTTCGTTCCAAGACCAGGGACTTCCACGTTCATTTCGTTACCGCAGTTGATATACAACTTAGAAAGAGCTCCTGATGTGATCTTCACGGTGGGGGCAATCACTTTATAAGGGATAACGCTTTCGTAGTCTGTTCCCTTTACAGTGATCTTAGCTGTGTAGCTCTTGTCAACTACGCCATTTTTGTATGCGCCACCAGAGGCTACGAATTCTACTTTACCGTAGGCAATGCCTTGAGCATCTTTATCAACAGGGAGTGCGCGGCCATCGAGGAACATCTGGGGGCTAAGAGCCGAGTTAGATGCACCGATGTACATTTTCGCGGTGTACTTAGAGCCTGCGATCACGCTCGACGCGTCGGGAATGATCATTGGCAGTACCTTATCGAACTTGATGGTCAGGTTACCTGCGATGTCGTTCAAGCGTTGGAGCGCTTGTGCTTCGTAAGCATAAACCTGCGATTCCATCTCTGTTACAGACGCATATGCTGCGATGGGAGGTGTGTTTTCGAACGTAAACTCGATGAAGCTCTTGTTTGCGTTTTTCTCATCATCCTTGAACTGAGGAATCTTTGATGGAGGCAATGCCAGCGGAGCAAACGCCGGGCCGCCCATCGTTAACTTTCCGAGTTCGGTAGCATAGTTATTCAATAGCGCTTCATAGTCCTTCCCTTTTGTTCCACGAGGGTCCATCATTGCATAAGCAACTTTAGAACTGTGGTCGTTAATGAACTTCTCGTCGATGCCTGTCGTGCTCGACAGGGTGAGGAATTCTTTCTTCAATGCCGTGAGGCTAGCGATCGTCTTTGAAGTCAATTCACGCACCTTTTGGGCATTGGCAAACGCCATTTTAATTGAATCCTTCGCTTCCGGAGTAACTGCCTTTTGAATGGCTTCCAGCGTCGCTTGGTTCTTTTCGTTTGTCTGGGTAGAAAGTTGTTCGAGCGCGTCGTTGATAAGTGCGAACTTTTCCAACACTGCGTTAGAGACCTGGAGCGCCAGCAGCGCCGTGAGCACCAGGTACATCATACCGATCATCTTCTGCCTCGGGGTTTCCTTACCACCTGCCATGATCTTTTGGTTTAATTATTAAATGAGAGTATTGGAGTAACCGAATTAGTTAACGCTGCCTTTCATAGCAGTGAGCATGCTGCCATAAACTTTGTTCAGCGAAGTCATGTTGTCGGCCAACTTACCAAGTTCAGCTGTGAACTTAGTCGTGTTGTCGCCCACTTTAGTAAGGCCTTGCATCGCACCGGTGAGGCTTTCGTAGAACTTGTTCATGTTCTTCACGTGTGCATCAGCATCCTTCAACTCTAACTCGTACAAGGAGTTGAGTGATTGGAGGTTCTTCGTGATGGATTGCATTTGCTTGTGGTACTCGCTCGTATCCTTCGACGCATCTGCCATGCCTTTTACAGCTGACATTGCGTTGGCGTACGACTTGTTCATTTCCACGAGTGACGCAGCTGCAGTCTTCACATTGGTTGCGTATTCATTAGTAGCAACGGCGGCGCTGCTTAGGGTATTCATCTCTTTGGCAGAAACTGCAAGGTTGTTCAAACCTTTACCGAGGTTGTCGAGGAGGTTCTGGTCTACCTTCGCAGTCTTGAGCATATCATCGATTTTCAGGAGAGGCGATTCACCTGAACCTTGACGGTTGCTAACGCGGGTAGGTTGTGCGGGTCCTTCGAAGTCTTCTGCGAGTTCAGGGTATACTTTTTCCCACTCGGGTTCTTTGTGCGCTGGTTCAAACGCGCTCAGGAAGAAGATCATCGCCTCTAACCTTGGGCATAATGGTCTTGTACAGTAGCTCCATGAATCCGCCTTTTTTCTTGCTCATTGTGGTAGAGATTTAAGTTTTTGCCAATTAGTTTCTATAAAGATAAAGAGTGTTTTCAATTATTAAAATTCAGCACCCGATGAGCGGCCGAGGTGCGTCATTGCACAACGGAAGCCGATGTATGCCCTTACAGAATCTCTGAATTCGTATGTCCTGGTACCTGTTTCGAGGTAGTATGCAACGTCTTTCCATGATCCACCGCGCACAACTTTGCGAGGGGCAATCTTGGCGTTGTATTTCTTGTTTTCTGGATCGGTGCGAGGGTCGATGTACTGAGGGTTCAAATCCCACACGGTAGGAACCGATGCCGGGTTGAAATCGTCGAGGCACCACTCAGATACGTTTCCGCTGGTGTCGTAGATACCGTAGTCGTTCGCGAAATAAGACTGAACAGGCGATGTGTAGGCGAAACCATCGTCGTAGAAGTTTCCACGGCCGGGTTTGAAGTTCGCCAGCATACAACCTTTCGAGTTACGGATGTACGGGTTACCCCAAGGATACTTGTTCATGTCGCGGCCACCACGTGAGGCATATTCCCATTCTGCTTCTGAAGGGAGGCGGAACTCAGGCATCGGGAACTCTCCTACCGTCTTGCGATAGTCGTTCAGATAAGCTGTTCTCCACTTGCCAAAGAACACGGCTGCGTTCCAGTTGATACCAACCACCGGATAGTCGTCGTAGCCTGGGTGCCAGTAGTAGTAATCTTGAACAGGATCGCCCATGTGGTGTGCAAAGTCGCGCACCCAAACGGTGGTGTCGGGATAGTAGTTCTTCTTGAAGTCGTCGGTGCTGACGGAAGGGAAGCCCTCAATTTGACCGTTGTCGACGAGGAAGAAGTTGGTGAATTGGCGATACTCGTTATTGGTGATCTCGGTGTCGTCCATGAAGAACGGACCGATCGTCACTTGCTTGTTGAAGTTGATCTGGGTAGATGCAGGATCTTCGTCTGCTTGGCCCATGTGGAATGTACCAGCAGGAACGGGAACCATACCGAAGGGGATCGTCATAACCCAACCTTCGCGGTTAGGAACTCCGACGAGTTCACCTCCGTCGCCACCTTTTTTTCCGCCTATGCCCAACAGGCCGCAACTAGCGGCAAATAGGCCCAGCGAGAGTAGGGAGATAAAGCTCAATAGTCTGGGAGAAACCTTACGCATCATAATAATGGTGTGTTTTAGAGTCGAAAAAGGATCGAAATTTACCGTTTTAGCAATTATTTCAGCAAGAACTATCTACCAAATTCAATAAAATCCACTAAAAACCAAAAAATAACCGCCTAGTGACGGTACCTCGGCGTCCTGACGACCTTCTTTCCAACCGGTGTAACCGGTAGTTCGTAGGTCAACATGAACTCATGTGAGGTGGGCTGCTTGGCTTGCTGATCTTTGATTATATAATCTAAGCCATAACCCAGCTTTAGCGACTTGTCTTTCAAAAAGGAGTATCCCAACAACAGGATGGCCGCTTCCGATTGACGAAACGACAGACCTCCCCACATAGTATCTTTCAAATAGGCTATTCCGCCCACGTCGAACGAGGTCTTCGTAAAATCCGTCTTCACGAGGCCCATGAATTGGAATTTCAGGTCGAAGTTGACTTCGTAGAAATAACCGCCCGTCACGTACATATGGGTGGCCAACGCGCTACGTCCCCCTACTTCGAAATCAAATTGTGCCTTGGTGAGGTGGTTGAAACTGACCCCCGCATAAAATTTCTCTTTCCGATAGAACGCTCCAGCGGCCATGTCAACACGGGTCTGGGGAACGCGGCCGGATTTGTTAATGAGCGGGTCTCCGCTGTCCACCGCACGGTAGTAGTCGTAGTTGATGACCTGCGAGTAGGTACCCAAACGGGCGCCAAAACTGAGCTTCCCGTCTTTCACGGCTAGGTGGTACGCATAGCTCAATTGAGCTTCCAAGTTATTCTGCGGTCCAAGGTGGTCGTTGCTGATGTAGGCACCGAAGCCGCTGTTGAGTTTAAAGATCGGCGTGCTGAAAGTGATCAACTGGGTGGTGGGCGCGCCGCCCGATCCAACCGTAGGTGAATATCCCAACCATTGCGAGCGGTGGATCGCCGTCAACTTGGTTACGCCATCCACGCCAGCATAAGCGGGGTTGTAGTATAGCGTGTTGAACATGTATTGGGTAAACTGAGGATCCTGCTGCGCATCGACACGCCCTGCCAAGAACAACAGGATGGGCATCAACAGGACGAGGCGCTTTCTCACAGGTATATCAAAAAATGAGTGATAAATATACATGAAAACTAAATTACACGCCAATGGCATGTAATTAAAGTGTAATAAAACCCACCTGATAGTAAAAACTTAACAGTGAACAGGTTACTTAATTCCGTTGGCCTTCTTCACGTAGAGTTCTATCGCTCCCGTCATCGACGGGGCATTGGGGAGGGGAGCCTCGATGTCCAGCGTCAGACCGGCGTCGCGCACTGCCTTGGCGGTTGTAGCTCCAAACGCCGCTATCCGGGTGTTATTTTGCTTGAAATCGGGGAAGTTGACAAAAAGCGAGTTGATCCCTGACGGGCTGAAGAACGCCAAGATGTCGTAGTAAACATTCTTCAAATCGGCGAGGTTAGACGCGACCGTGTGGTAGATCACCGCCTCGGTGAAGTTGTACCCGTTGTCGCGCAAAAAGTCGGGGATGTCGCTCTTGCGGATGTCCGAACAAGGGAAGAGAAACTTCTCGTTCTTGTGCTTCTTGATGATCTCGAGGAGGTCTTTCGTGTCTTTGAGGCCCGTAAAAATCTTACGCTTGCGGATGACGATGTACTTCTGCAGGTAGTTCGACGTCTGGTCGGAAATGCAGAAATACTTCATGTCCGGCGGCATCTCGAGTTTCAACTCTTGACAGATGTGGAAGAAGTGGTCTACAGCGTGGCGGCTAGTAAAAATGATCGCAGTATGCGTGAGGATATCGATCTTCTGTTTCCTAAACTCCTTGACCGGTACTGCTTCAACCTGGATGAACGGCCTGAAATCAATCTTCAAACCAAATTTTTCTGCCAGCTTGAGGTACGGGGAATTTTGATCGGTCGGGGCTTCCTGTGTGATCAGAATGCTCTTTACTTTCCGCATCCTGTCATTGCCAGTCTCTGTCATACTACGCTATAATCGAAATCGCTAATGAAATAAGCTCTTGAAAAGGATGATCATCGGAAAGAATTCCGATGCGCAAAGGTACGAAAATAAATGGAAGACGGAGTACGGGGATTTGTTCAATAATTTCAAAAACACCAACACCGACCACGCCGCCATAATCCAGCCGGTGAGCGTGATGAGGCCCTCGTAATACGCTGTTGACTCGGTGTTGAAAACGAAATAAAACAACAGGACGAGCGACAGAATCATCAACAAAAATGACAGCAGTCGGAAATAGTTCAATACCTGGATTGCACCACCCTCGCGAAGGGCAAACACGGTGGAGAGCACCACGACAATGCCTACTTTGATAAACAAAATCACACCGATAATAAGAGTCAGTTTACCCCACTGAACGAATCCTTCACCAGCGGAATCGATGGAAAGGTCTGCTACGATCATCCGGTCGGGTCCAGCGTGTGCAAAAATGACGAGGAACAACAGCGCACACCAGGCACACAAATAGAAATAGATCAACAAACTAAATCGCGCCGTAATGCGCCCCGCCGCCAAATCTTCGTCGCGTTCTTGAAGCGACAGGAGACGCGTAAAATCAAAATAATCGAACAGCATGCGTCGGTTGAAGCGAATAAGTGCCAAGAATCCCACGCACAAAATGAACACGGCGACCGTGGAAAAATCGAGCAGATGTGGCTGAGGTCGATAATGCTCTTCGTCGGGAGCCGGAAGCAACGAGGTGGTGATCACCGAGGACTTCAACCGCGACAAGCCTTCGCGCGCATACACGCCTACTGTGAGTGGCGCCCGGTACAACTCGAACAAGCTATCAACGCTATAGTGAACAACGCCCGCGCGACGTTGGTCGATCACTTTGCCGTTGACCCAAACGGAAAAATCGCGCGCCCCCGCCAACTCGAGGCGGAACCCTCTATATTTTCCAGCGTCGATGGTGAAATAAATGGACTTGACGTCAGTATCATCTGGCTCGTAGGGGCCGTACGCACCCTCGTTCCAAACCTTCCAGTCTTTCTTCAGATCGTAGATCTCTACCCTCCTAGGCTGTGCCGCCACTTGGACGGACCAACACAGGATGATCGCTAGGGTAAAGAATTTCATCGCCGCAAAAATAGGATGTTCCCTGTTCTACATCCCAATATCTTCTGGATAATGTCGCTGACCAAAATGTTCCCCAAGGGATCGAGGGCAGGTGTGTTCGAGTCTCACACAGTGGCTTACCTTTGCAGCATGGCCGGAGTTTACATTCACGTTCCGTTTTGCCGGCAGGCATGTTACTACTGCGACTTTCATTTTTCGACTAAGCTGGATCTCCAAGAGTCCATGGCCGCAGCGATCGCGCAAGAGCTATCGCTTCAGCGTGGTTATCTCAAGGGGCAGCAGGTGGACACGATCTACTTCGGTGGCGGCACACCTTCCTTGCTCAGCAGAGATCAGCTCCAGTTGATTCTCGACACGGTTCGGACCGGCTTCCCCGTGGCATCGCAGCCGGAGGTGACACTGGAAGCCAATCCTGACGACTTAACGCCCAGCAAACTCGCTGAACTCCAAGAACTGGGTGTGAATCGACTGAGCATCGGCGTGCAGTCGTTTCACGACGACGTACTTCGTTTCTTTCACCGCGCGCACGATTCCGCGCAAGCGAAGCAATCTCTTGCCGACGCTCGAAAGGCAGGGTTCGACAACATCAGCGTAGATCTAATCTACGGCGTGCCCGGGCAAGACATCACAAGCTGGGAGGCCGACATACAACAACTCCTTGCATTTCGCCCCGAACATATTTCGACCTACGCGCTGACCATTGAAGAGCGAACGGTATTTGGAAACTGGCGCGATGCCAACAAGTTGGTGCCGTTGGAAGAAGGGCGCGTGGCGGATCATTACGAGCATCTGATGGAAGTACTACACGCAAATGGATACGACCATTACGAGATCTCCAACTTTTCTCTGCCGGGCCGCCATTCACGACACAACAGTAGTTACTGGACGGGCACACACTACTTGGGCGTGGGTCCTAGCGCACATTCATTCGATGGCGCATCGCGGCAGTTCAATGTGGCTAACAACATCCAGTACTTGAAGAAGATGGAGTTGGGTGAAGTGCCGTTCGATCGGGAAGTTTTGTCGCGGGCCGACCAAGTAAATGAGCGATTGTTGATTGGCCTACGTACTTCGGCAGGATGCGACCTAGGGGAGATGAAGCAAAAGCTGGGGTTCGCGTTCAATCAAGCGCAAAGTCAATATGTAGCGCGACTGATCGCGCAAGGGCTCGCGGTGCTCGATTCGGAACGACTTAGATTAACAAACCGGGGTAAACTTTTGGCCGACAAAATTGCATCGGATTTGTTTGTCACTCCCGAATAACACAAATTGGCATACCTCAAAACCATGACACCCCAGGAAAAGAGAGTTTACATGCTTTTAAAAGCTGTGATATTCTATTATCACGGACTGGATGAAGCTGAGAACACGGACCTGAGTGAGACGGCCGCGCGACTTGATGCGGAAGAAGAACTAAAGTGGGCAGTTGAATTCATCGCCAAGGATTACGTAACGGCTTTTGAACGCGCCCGGGTATACCTCAACGACATTATCGGCGACTATCCAAAGGACAAGCGTGTGGAGCTTATACAAATGGTGTGGCAATCCAACAACCTAAAGGGCTATGTCACAGAAATGGAAGTGACCGCCATGCTGCGCCTCGCGAAAGACTGGCATGTAGAGCAAGAACTGGTGGCGTTGGTGCTGAAATAGATTGGAAGAGTTCTGGATCTAGGATTTAAGATTTACCATTTAAGGTGTACCATGTGGATTTTGGGAACGCGCCCCCAAATCATAAATCCCAAATCATAAATGTTAAATGTTAAGAGTCCTTCGGTGACTTTTCGGGGTTAGAAAGTGTACCATGATCCGTGGCATTTCTCTATCCTTGTATTTGAAACATTCAAATCCTTGAAAGTTCTACGTGTTAAAGCGCTTGTATTAGCGATCTGTGCTATGCTCGCGACGGAAGCATTCGGCCAGAAAAAGGGGTTCAGCATTGGAACAATGCCTTCGTGGGTGGTTCCGGCAACCTGGGCCGACGCTCCAAAAGACAGCTCGGGTCGTGTCGGTGGCTATTACTATTTAGTCTATGACCAGCAGATTCATGCGGAACAGCAACAAGTCTTTACGCAGACGGCAATCAAAGTAAAGAATGAAAAGGGACTCTCGTATGCGAGCGTAATTGAAGAATCGTACGACCCAACGTTTCAAAAGATCACATTTCACTCGCTGTACGTTCAAAGAGGTAACACCAAGATTGATCACCTAAAGGCATCCAACTTTCAAATCCTGCAAAGGGAGGAAAACTTGTCTAGGGCGTCGTACGATGGCAGCCTTACGGCGATGGTCAACTTGAAGGATGTTAAACCTGGTGACATCGTGGTGTATTCGCTCACGGTAACCGGTTTCAACCCCGTCTTTAAGAATCACTTCTTCCGAAAACTGCAATTCAATTTTGGTGTGCCCATTCATTTGGTCCAATATCGGTTGCTGGCATCGGTCAACCGAAAATTGTATTTCAAAGACTCGAATCAACCGCCTTCGGCTGAGAAGTCTTCGAACGGAAACACGTCAATTTATCAATGGAGGGCGGAACGGGTTGGAGCCTACAATTCGGAAGACCGAACGCCCTCGTGGGTCAATCCCTATATGCGTGTTGAGGTGACTGACTTTAAAGATTGGAACGAACTTTCTGAGTGGGCGCTGGAATTATTCAAAGTTCAACGGAAACCGTCACCCAAACTCCAAGCGTTCATGGATTCCATTCGAGCGTTGCCCACGGTTGAGCACCAAGTCATTGCCGCCATTCGAACCATTCAAGACAAGGTTAGGTATTTCTCGCTGGTTGACGGAATGAGTTCCTACCAACCCCATCCTCCTTCGGAAGTATTCTCCAATCGCTACGGTGATTGCAAGGACAAGTCACTCCTTCTCTCTCAAGTGTTATCGTCTGTTGGCGTTAAGAGTGCGCCGGTGTTGGTCACGACAGACGTTGGCCCGGCTTTGAAGGAGCTTTTGCCATCGCCATGGAACTTCAATCATTGTATCGTCCGATTCGAACTTCAAGATTCTGCCTATTACGTAGACCCTACCATCTCCTTTCAGCGTGGTGGACTCGAACAGTTGTCGACGCCCGCCTATCACTTTGGCGTCGTGGCCGACCCTGGTCTTCCGGGTCTCACCGAAATTGCGAACCCGCCTGTTAACAAGTCGTTGATCCGAGCGGTTGAAGACTTTGAATTCCTCGCCGTTCCCGGGCCTGCGACGTTGCATGTCGAGACCGTCTACTCGGGCGCAGAAGCAAACGGAGTTCGTGATGGGTTTAAAGCTGCTGCACAGGAAGATACAGATCAGAACTACCGGGACTTTTACGCCAATGAGTATCCGAACATTACGCTAACGAAATCCATACGTTACGAGGACGATACAATTAAGAACACGGTACGCGTGATCGAAGACTATCAGGTGCCTGATTTCTGGCTGTATGATTCGACCGCCCGCCAATACAAAGCTGAAATGTATGGGCGGGTAATCGGTGGTTATCTCTCGAAACCTTCGACGAAGTCTAGGAAGACGCCATTTACGATTACTTACCCATTGGACATCGAGCTTGTTACAAACGTTCACTTACCTGAGACTTGGAATGTGACCGACGCCGAAAAGACCATCCAAGGTCCGGGTTTTGTCTTCAAGGCCAGCACGTTTTATCACGACCGATTGATCAAGAACCGATTCACTTACTTCCACACAACTAATGCGGTCGAACCTGGCAAAACGAGTGAGTTCGCCAATAAGATCGATGACATCTACAATGAATTGACGTTTGTGTTGAACTATACCCCAGGGGAGGTAGTAGAGTCTGGCACAGGGGGAAACTGGAAAGCCTTTGTTTCTATTTTGGTTCTCGCGGCCGCCTTTGGGTTGCTCGGTTGGTGGGCTTACCAGTTTGATCCGCCGGCACGACCGCACGGCAACGTTTATAGAAACATTGGTGGTTGGCTCATCTTACCCGTGATTGGGTTTGGAGTTGCCCCTTTTCGACTGATCATCTCGCTGATGATGCAGGATTATTTCAATGACGAGGTGCTCAGAACGCTTGCGAACCCGGTCGCAAGTGGGGCACTCGGGGTCTTCATTTTTAGTGAATTCGCTGGCAACATCTGCTTGCTGGTCTTGTCGGTGCTGACTTTTGCGTTGCTGGTAACGCGGCGCACCAGCGCTCCAATCTTCGTCACAATCACATATGGATTTGGAATCGTGCTGATGACCAGTGATGGTCTGGTAGCCCAATCATTTTTTGATCAGCCCATGACGCCAGACGACGTCCGTAGCCTTTTGATCACATTTATTTCTGCCGCAATTTGGATTCCATACGTGTTCCTCTCAGAACGTGCGCATGGAACTTTTGTCAATCGCTTGAATGCTTGAACGAAGCATCACAGAACCCCAAATGATAAATCCTAAATCATAAACGCTAAATAACAACCCCCTACAGGCTCATCATATCCTTGAACTTCGCGGCTTGGCGCCGGCTTACTTCGACCTTGTCCCCGCCACGGAGTTTTACCATAAGACCGCCGTTGAACCAAGGTTCGATGCCTTCGACCCAACTCAAGTTGATGATGTGTTTGCGGCTGGCGCGGAAGAAGGCACGTTCGTCCAACTTTTCATCGAGCGCATTCAATGACTTGTGGATCATCGGGCGGTTCGAGTCGAAATAGACTTTGATATAGTTCCCGTCAGACTCGAAGAGGCGGATATTGGCCAGGCTCACAAACCAGCAACGCTCGCCGTCCTTCACAAAGACTTGGTCTTCGAGATCAAGCTTCTTGTCGCGAGGTCGTCCTGACTTAGACTTCTCCTTGTCTTGAATCTTATGCACTGCTTCGGAGAGACGCTCCGCCGTGATGGGCTTCAAAAGGTAATCCAGCGCGTTGACTTCGAAGGCTTTCAATGCAAACTCGTCGTAGGCCGTCGTGAAGACAACCAACGGTGCGGAGTCGAGCGACTCAAGGAGTTGGAAGCCGGTCCTTCCGGGCATCTGTATGTCCAAAAACAAAAGATCTGGATTGAGCTCCTCGATCATCTTCTCAGCCTCATCTGCGTTCATGGCCTCCCCCGCGATTTCTATCGAAGGATGCTCCTCCAATAACTTGATCAATTCCTTCCGCGCCAAACGCTCGTCATCTACAATCAGTGCTTTCATTTAGTCGTTAAATCGTTAGTCTTTATCCGTTAGTCATTTACGATAGCCCAATTCTCAAATCTTAATTCCTAATTCTTAAATGTATAAAGGTGTGGTATCACAATTTCAGTGAGCACAAAATTATCCTTTTCGGTTAGAATTCTGAACGATGCTTCATCACCATAGATCAACTTCAGTCGTTGTCGTGTGTTCTCCAGCCCCAATCCACCGCTGGTCTCTTTTTTATGACCGTTTGCCACAAACTTTCCGCTGTTTCTGATGTGAATTTTCAAGTGATCTCCATCAACTTTTGTCTTGATTTGGACGATTCCTCCTTCGGTGAGCTTGGAAATTCCATGCTTGATGCCATTTTCGACGAGGGTTTGAATCATCAACGGTGGTACCATGAAGTCTTTCGATTCTGGGTCTACATCGAACTCCGTTTTCAAGCGTTCTTCGAAGCGAATGCTCTCGAGTCCTAGGTAGTCGCGAACCAATTTCAGCTCATCTTCGAAGCTGGTGAGTCCCTTTTTTTCTGTTACCAGCGAGTTTCGCAGGATGCTTGACAACTGGTTGATTGCTTGCTTCGCTTTGTTGGGATTTTCATCTACCAATGCCCGGATGCTATTCAGCGCATTGAAGATAAAGTGGGGGTTCAACTGCGACTTTAAATTGTTCAGTTCGATCTCTTTGATAGAGGCTTCGAGCTGCAACGACTTATTGTACCGTTCAAAGTAGTTGTAGATGAAGTGTAAGACCGACCAGATGAAAAACATGAGGGCATAGGTGAAGATGCCGCTCAACATCCTCTCGGGATCAAACGCGTTGGCGGGAATGAATGTGCCCAACACGATGGAGAACGGAATGCGCATGAAGTAGGTCGCGATCCCCATCACGAGCACGGCAGCGAACACGTTAGGAATGAGGCGCGACAAGCCGAGGCTCAGCCACTTGCGCGCGTTGATGTAGTTGCGATAGTAATGCGTGATGAGCAAGCACAAGATTGCCTCGAAGACGAAAAACCAGAGTCGGTGTGTCTTGATCTCCGATCCCGATGCCAGCAGGCTGAAAAGAATCTGTGCCGTCGCGTATGCCGACCAACCTCCGATCTGAAGGGTCCAGTATAACCGAGTTTTATTTACCATGGCTCAGCTAAATTAGGGAAAGTTGGCCAGCTGGTATTCGTGATTACACGGAGACGGTTAGTGGTTGAGTTCCGCTTTCAAGAAACGTCCGGTGTAACTCGCTGGATTCTTGGCCACCGTTTCAGGCGTACCGATCGCGATCACTTGACCTCCGCGTTCGCCCCCTTCAGGGCCGAGATCAATGATGTGATCCGAAGCCTTAATGATGTCCATGTTATGCTCGATTACCAGGACGGTATTTCCCTTCTCCACCAGTTTTTGAAGTACGTCGAGCAAATGCGCGATGTCTTGGAAATGCAATCCGGTGGTGGGCTCATCTAGGATATATAGAGTCTTACCTGTATCGCGCTTCGACAATTCCGTCGCGAGTTTGACGCGTTGCGCCTCTCCACCCGATAGCGTGGTCGCATGCTGTCCTAGTGAAATATACCCGAGTCCAACTTCATTCAGGGTCTGTATCTTCCGCAGGATCTTGGGTTGGTTTTCGAAGAATGTCACGGCTTCCTCCACCGTCATATCGAGCACATCGGCAATCGATTTTCCCTTGAATCGAACCTCGAGTGTCTCGCGGTTATAGCGCTTTCCTTTACAGGTCTCGCATGGAACATGTACGTCGGGGAGAAACTCCATTTCGATGAGTCGCAGTCCGGCTCCTTCGCAGGTCTCGCAACGTCCGCCCTTCACGTTGAAGGAAAAACGACCCGTCTTATATCCGCGAATTTTAGCTTCCGGAAGTTGGGCAAACAAGTCGCGGATGTCCGAGAAAACCGCCGTGTAGGTAGCTGGGTTGGAGCGAGGGGTGCGTCCGATGGGCGACTGGTCGACTTCAATCACCTTATCGATGTGCTGCAATCCATCGATTTTCTTAAACGTCAAAGGCTCTGTGCGCGAATTGTAGAAATGGCGATTTAAAAACGGGAACAGCGTTTCGTGAATCAACGTGGACTTACCGCTTCCGGAAACGCCGGTGATACATGTCAGTACACCGAGGGGAATGTCAAGCGTGACATTCTTCAAGTTATTGCCCGTCGCCCCCGTGAGCGTGAGTCGCTCGCCAGACCCCTTCCGTCTCTGTTTGGTATATGGAATTACTTTTTCTCCACTGAGGTACTTAGACGTGAGGCTTCCGCCTTTTAAAAATTCTTTGGGTGTGCCTTGCGCAACAACATTTCCGCCGTGACGACCGGCGCCGGGACCGATGTCGATGATGAAATCCGACTCCAGCATCATGTCTTTGTCGTGTTCGACGACGATTACGGAGTTACCCAAGTCGCGGAGGTCTTTGAGTGCTTTGATCAACTTCACGTTGTCGCGCGCATGAAGTCCGATACTTGGTTCGTCCAAGATGTACAACACGCCTACGAGCTGCGTGCCAATTTGCGTCGCAAGTCGTATGCGTTGCGACTCGCCGCCACTCAACGTACGAATCGGGCGATTGAGGTGGAGATAGTCCAAACCCACGTCGAGTAAAAAGCCGATGCGTTTTCTGATCTCTTTCAGGATTTCTGATGCAATAATCCGCTGCTTTTCGGAGATGCGGCCTTCCAATCCAGTCAACCACTTATTCAACTCGACGATGTTAATCACCGAGAGTTCCGCAATGTTCTTTCCATCGATCTTAAAGTGGAGTGATTCCTTCTTCAGCCGCGCCCCATTGCATTCGGGACAAGTTTTGATGAGGGTGAAATCCTCGATCCAACGTTTGATGGCTTCTGAGCCCTCATCTTTTTGCTTTTGAAGGAAGTTGATGATCCCTTCAAAGCGGGTATTCCACTCCGTGCCCGGATACTTCACAGAAGCGACCGCAACAGGCACGTCATCGCCATACAGGAGCACCTTGAGGACATCCTTCGGAATATCCTTGATGGGTGTCTGCAGGTTGAGTTTATACCGTTTTAGGATGGCCTCTACTTTCTTGAAGATCCAGATATCGCGGTATTCTCCCAGTGGCAAAATTCCACCCCGGCTGATGCTAAGTTTTCTGTCGGGGATGACAGAGTCTTCAGTGATCTCCTCGATGATACCCAGCCCGTTGCAGGTGGGGCAGGCGCCGTAAGGCGAGTTGAACGAGAATAGATTGGGCGCTGGTTCATCGTACGAAAGACCGGTCTTGGGATCCATCAAGTACTTCGAAAAGTGATGAACCGTGCCTCCTTCGTCCATCACCATGATGACGCCTTTGCCTTCTTTCAACGCCTTGCCCACCGATTGAGCGATGCGTGTGCGGTCCTTGGCGTCGGCGACGATCCGATCGACGACCATTTCGATGTCGTGGATCTTGAAGCGATCGACCTGCATCTTCGCGGTGATGTCGAGCACTTCACCGTCGACACGAACCTTCGTGTATCCTTGCTTTCGAATCTGGACGAAGAGCTCACGATAATGTCCTTTCCTACCCCGAATGATCGGTGCGAGAATCGTGAGCTTCTTGTTCTTGAAATTGCCTAGGATGGCATCAATGATTTGATCCTCCGATTGGCGCACCATCTTTTCTCCCGTCAGATAGGAGTACGCTTCTGAGCCACGCGCGTATAACAAGCGCATGAAGTCGTATATCTCTGTCACCGTTCCCACGGTCGATCGGGGGTTCCTCGAGGTGGTTTTCTGTTCGATGGAAATCACGGGGCTCAACCCGTTGATCTTGTCGACGTCGGGCCGTTCTAAGTCGCCGATAAAACTTCGCGCATAGGCGGAGAAACTCTCCATGTAGCGGCGCTGGCCTTCGGCATAGATGGTATCGAACGCGAGCGACGACTTTCCGCTTCCGCTAATGCCGGTCACCACCACGAGCTGGTTCCGCGGAAGCATCACGTTGATGTCTTTCAAATTGTGCTCACGGGCTCCAATCACCTCGATGAACTCATGGCCGGTAGAGTCGACCATCTTCTGCGCCGATTGCTTTGACATTCAAAAAATTACTGAGGATCACAAAAATGGCTGCGAATTGGGGAACCACAAAGGGAATGGTAGGAAATGTTTCTCGGCCACCTATCGTGCTCTAACTGTGTCATTTGCGTTCACCTACCGCACTCGATGCATCAAGTTTGAATAGCCAAAGCCACATTCATTTCCTTTCACGATGAACTGAAGGTCTTGAAAACGGTTTCTACGCAAGATGATGGTTTCGCTCCCGCGTGGATTTCCGTGGTTCACAGCAGGCTGTTCAAATGAATACTCGTTGCCGTTTCGAGTCAACTTAAACAGTCTCACCCGCTCGTGCCCGTCCACATTAAGATACTCTTGGCCGGCAGGGTCGATCACCAACGACATAAGTTGCAAGCCGTTTTGATACCACTCCTTCGTTTCATATTCGGGATGGAGCTCTCGTAAATACCGAAGCGACTTGTCCATCTTATCGAGATACGGCGTGTATCCCATGTGAACGGCGCACGTGAAACTTTTGTCGGGCTTAACATCGTCGACGAAACCCCAAGCAAAGTTTTCATTACCATCTCTGAATATCACAAAGTGAGAGCTAATAAACTGTTTGCGCTTATTGGCGACAATTACATCATGAGCCACTTCAGCCAAAATCTTAGGATCTCGAACCTCGGTTGACACGTATACATTGAGATGACTGCATCCCTCAGAAATTTCGAGAACTGTATACTTTGACTTGAGGTCTCCAACTTTGTAGGCAGATGTTCCGAACAGAAGAATCACCAAAAAAATGACACGCTGCATCTGTCGTGGAAGGAAGGTAATGTTGAGTCTATTTCTGTGTAATGAGTTCATGGTCTAGCATCTTATTGTACGATTCGGCAGCAGCGCCGTTGCCCCAATCATAAATGGTGAATTCTCCAATCCCGAGACCTTCGGCGTTGCTGGCGCCACCGTGTCCGTAGTTTTCCATCATAAAACCGTAGTCTTTTTCATTAAAGAATGGGTACACTTTCTCCCATTGTGTTTTTGTCTCGGGGTTCTCGGGGCAATACATCATCACAAATGCAGAACGCAACGCTGCCAAGCCTCGCTGTACGTATTCTTCGTTCTTCAACTCTTTTCCGTACTGTACGATCAGTTCCGCGAACAGACACTGCCGCGAATCATTCCACTCGCCATCGCCATTCATCACCCCAAACCCACCCAGAACAGGGATGGGGATGTACGGGGGTTGCCACGTTTGTTGAAACATCAACATTTCATCGAGCACTGCCTGCCCTTCATCCATATAGTGTTTGTTGCCGGAAATCTTGTAGAGCCTGAAGCATGCGTCGGCAGTCCAAAACATGGAAAGCGTATTTTGTTTGTACGCATCGTTTCGCACGATTTTTTTCCCGACCAACGAATCCAACACGCGGCTGCACGACCAGTAAGTCTCGAAGTCTTCCCAGCGCGACACTGGCGCCACTTCTCGAAGTACGGCGTTCAGCGCTTTGGTGGCTGACTTCAAATACAAAGAGTCGTGCGTGACGTTGAACATTTCCGTTAAAAAAATCGCCGACATCGATGACTCGGGTGTTTCATTCATGATCGCCAAGGGCTGAAACGACTTCTGATCGAGCCAACCCGGGAAGAAGCCCTTTGCGTCTTGAAGGGTAACCAACCGATCGGCATATCGCTTGGCATAGGCGACGAGCCGTGGGTCCTGTTCCAGTTCGCGGTTCCACTCAAGCATCAAGGTGGCGGTCCAACTCATATCCAGGATGTGATATGGCGCTTCGGATGCCGCACCCCAATCGTTTACAGGGTTACGGTTGGAGTTACCGAAGTAACGATGGTCCCAACCCTTCGATCTCTTGTAATCCTTGTCACCTATCTTCTTCATCTCCATCTCCGTTCCAATCACCGATGGAAATAAGCCGTTGTTTTGTGGGAACCGCAGCGCAAGCTCTTTCGTCATGTTGGCACGACGCATGAGATCCTCGTTGTGCGTTCGTCGGGCGTAACGATAAAGGCCCGACGCCGAACGCAAGGAACTGAACCAAGCTTGATTCCACACCGACCGAAACTCACGCTCGTTCACCTCGCCGGGATAGTTTGGACTCTGGGTTACGTTCACGATAAAGACCGGCGCTCCGACTTTCGTTCCATCCAGCTCGAATTCCTGCCAGACACTCTCACTCCACGTATCAAATGCCCACTTGTAGGCGTGCTGAACGTACGGTTCGAGGCTTCCTTCGATGGGCTGGCCCGCAGCATATAATGGAGCGGCATACTTCTTCCACATGAACGCGAGCGGCCGTCGCCAAGGATCTCGGATGTCTTCACGCGCTCGGGTAGTAATCACGTAGAAGCCAAACTTCAGGTCGCCCGGCGGTATTGTTAAACCCTTGTCGCGCTCGAATAGGACATGGCTCGTCACCTGCGTTTTCGAAAGCCCGAGGGTCATGCGGTTGTTCGGCGCATCTAGGTCCATATACCATTTCACCTCGTCGCTTCGAAGAAGCTCGAGATCTGGCATCAGTACCACCTGCCTCGTATCGTCGCCAGCGATTACGGCGGGTGCCCGGAACACATGCTGCGCTACGACGTGTCGGCTCGTCGGCGTAAGATGAGGTTGCCAATGGAATGAAGCCTTAAACGCGGGCGTAAAGTTTATCTGCCAATCGTCTTGATGAATCGTGTCGGTGACGTGATACGTGAGCACGACATGCGATAGACCCGGTTCTAGGCTGTCGATTTCAATCGTCGGTTCCAGTTCTTGCAAACGCCCGACGTCGATCGACTCGAAATAATTAGGCTGAAATTCCCTGAGTGATGGCTGGGGCCGCCCGCAAGAAATTAAGGTAACAATCGTGGCGAGGAGGAGTAGGCGCATGTAGATCAGCTTATGCACAACAGATTTACGCATTCGGAAACAATTTTGCGCGTGTGACCGGAAATTTGTCGCCCACTCAAATCCATGTTTTACATTGCAAGATGAGCCCGTTAACCAAATTTCATGATTCATGACTTTTGACGGAGAAAACTTTGGCCTTTCGGCGACGGATCTATCCAACCATGTCAGTTGCCGACACCTCACCGAGTTGAACCGCCGCGCTGCCAAGGGCGAATTGAAGCGTCCTTATTGGAAGGATCCTTCACTAGAAGTATTGGAACAGCGCGGTAGAGACCACGAGGCGGCTTACGTGGCTTACCTTGAATCGCTCGGGAAGCGCGTGGTGCGCGGGTTGAAAGATGCCATGAAAGAAGGAGCAGATATTATTGTGCAAGCTTCTCTTGATGGCAAACCTTGGGGTGGAATAGCTGACATTCTCATTAAAGTAGACAAGCCGAGTGCGTTGGGTAGCTGGTCGTACGAGGTACAAGACACCAAGCTGGCGCAAAACACAAAGGCAGGAACCATCCTACAACTGTCGCTCTATTCCGAGTTGCTCGCGACGCTTCAGGGAAAGGAACCCGAATTCTTCCATGTGGTAAAACCTGGTGATCCATTTACGATCGAGTCATACAGGTTCGATGACTTCAAAGCTTATTATCGCACAGCGAAGTCGAACTTAGAAACGGTCGTACAAGGCCCCCCTACTAGCACCTACCCGGAACCAACGGAACATTGCAGCATCTGTCGCTGGTGGAAACACTGCGATCAAAAACGACACGATGATGACTACGTTTCCCTCGTGGCCGGCATACGTGCTTCCCAAATTGAAGAACTGAAGAGTCAAGGAATCAACCAGCTTACTTCGTTCGCGAATGCCACAAGTTTTACAACCGTTAAACGGGGCAACCGTGAGTCTTTGTTGAGAAAACAAAAGCAAGCGCAAGTTCAACTCGAAGGAAAGCAAAAAGACAAGCTAATCTACTGGGAACAATCTGTCCAACCCGCCAGTGGTCTGAATCGACTCCCGGAACCCAGCAAAGGCGACATCTACTTTGATATAGAGGGCGACGCTTACTTTCCAGACGGCGGACTCGAGTACATTCTTGGCGTAGCTTTTCTTGAAGAGGGCAAACTCACCTATCGAAATGACTGGTCGACCAATCGCTCGGAAGAAAAGAAGGCTTTCGTCAGATTCATGGAGTTCGTGATGGACCGGTGGAAGCGATTCCCGAACATGTACATCTATCATTTTGCCCCTTACGAACCTTCGGCGGTGAAACGACTGGCGCGTGTCCACGCGTCGTTCGAGAAAGAAGTCGATGATTTGCTTCGCGCCGAACGATTCATCGATCTACACGCTGTATTCAAGGAAGGATTGCTAGCCAGCGTGGAAACCTATTCATTAAAGGCCCTTGAACTATTTACCGACTATTCACGCCAAGTAGAATTACAGGATGCGAGTATTGCCCGAAAGGCGGTGGAGGTAGCCCTAGAACTTGGGGAGTTCCGTTCGCTCGCGAAAGAGACAATCCGCATGACCGAGGTTTACAATGAAGATGACTGCCGCGCGACCCATGCGTTGCATACTTGGCTGGAGGATCTGCGCACGAGACTCGTGGCGGCTGGCACACCTATCACACGCCCGGAAATAAAAACGGGTGAAGCGAGTGAAGAGGTTCAGCAACAAGACACGCGCTCGCTCGCGATTTTCCAGAGCCTAATCAAGAAGATTCCGGAAGACCGCGCCCAGTGGACGGCAGAACACCATGCACAATGGTTGCTCGCCCACCAGATCGACTACTTTCGACGCGAAGACAAAAGCGCGTGGTGGGAATTTTTTCGTGTACACGAATTGGATGAAGATGAGCTGCTCGACGAGCGAAAGGCGCTGACGGGTTTGAAATTTATCGGCGAGCAGCCAAAAGTTGGCAGGGATCGAAATCCGACCCACCGATATTCCTTCCCTCCACAAGAACATAGCGTTGAGGAAGGCGATGAAGTATACGAGGTAAAAGGCGAAAAAATTGGAACAGTAAAGGCTATCTCCGATGAAAACCAGACAATAGATATCAAGAAGTCAGGGTCGGCCATTAACATTCATCCGAGATCGGTTCATGTTTCGGATCGAATCGGCCCCGGCGCGCTGGCGACTTCGTTGGTTGATCTTGCCGCTGACGTAGATGACAATGGGCTGTCACATGCCGGTCCTTGCCACGCGGCAAAAGATATTTTGATGAAACGCCTACCGGTTTTACAAGGCGGAAAGGTAGGGGCAGTTCTTGAACGGGGGGAGGACGTGGTGGCAGGCTCGATTCGAATCGCACTAGCTTTAAATAGGAGCTACCTCGCCATTCAAGGCCCTCCTGGTTCCGGCAAGACTTATACTGGAGCCAAGATGATCATTGAGTTGGCAAAACAAGGTTTGAAGATCGGCATTACGGCCATTAGCCATAAGGTAATTCGCAACCTGATCGACCGCACTGTGGCGTTGAGCAAAACAGAAGGTGTGAAATTGAAATTTGCCCACAAGGTGAATGAGAAATCAGACCCCGCTCCGGCAGACGTCCTTGAGTTGACAGATTCAGGAAAGGCTTTGGCGGCATTAGATGAAGGCGCTATCGTGGGAGGAACCGCCTGGTTATGGGCCGATGCCAAAGCCCAAGAGCGTCTCGACTACCTCTTCATAGATGAAGCGGGCCAGATGTCCTTGTCGCATGCTCTGGCGGCTGCACGTGCTGCCAAAAATCTAATCTTGCTCGGCGATCCCCAGCAATTGGAACAACCTCAAAAGGGGGCGCACCCCGAAGGCAGCGATGTCGCCGCACTCGCATACATTTTGGAAGGTCACGCGGTGATGCCGGAAGGCAAAGGTTTGTTCTTAGGGATCACGCGCCGGCTGCATCCGAAGATAGCGGCATTCACATCGGAAGTTTACTATGAGAATAAGTTGAGTGCTCTCGCTGGTCTCGAAAATCAGCGCCTCGGAAATGTGGGGCGTTTCGACGGCGCGGGATTGTTCCTAGTGCCGATAGAACATCGGGGCAACAGCAACAAGTCGATCGAGGAAATTGAAACGGTTGCAGACATTGTGGCGAGCCTCCTCGGCGGCGGGACTTTCACCAACTCAAAGGGAGAAACACGACCGCTACATGAAGAGGATATTGTCATCGTAGCTCCGTACAACGCACAAGTGTCCGCATTGTCGGAGCGCCTTCCGTCGTTGCGCGTGGGTACCGTCGATAAGTTCCAGGGCCAAGAAGCTCCAGTGGTGATTTACTCGATGACGAGTTCATCGCACGAAGATGCGCCACGCGGGATGAGCTTTCTATACAGCCCGAATCGTTTGAATGTGGCGACCAGTCGTGCGATGGCGGCTTGCATACTCGTCGCTTCGCCGCGGTTGCTGGAACCCGAGTGTCACACGATTGACCAAATGCGATGGGCCAACGGATTATGTAGGTATGTGGAGATGGCGATAAACGACAAGTTCCAAAGCGCCGGTCCGGCGACAGGTTGAACTTATTTCTTCGGCTCGTGCTCCATTGCAAACTCTTGAAGGAAAGTGTGCGCCGACGAGAAACGGCCCTTATCGGCGTCGCTCATGGTGGCGGAAGTTCCACCTGCGATGTACATCGTGCCTAGCTGGATCGATTCAGACCAACCGTCGTTCACCGCTGCTAGGTTGGGTGACGATTTGATTTCGTCGACTTTCAACTCACGCATTTTCGCCAAAATCTGCTCTCTCATTTCTTCGGTCAACTTGAAGGTGAATTTGATCGGCGCACGGGAGCCAGGATGATATTCGTATTCGCAGCGGTCGTAGAAATATTTAACGTGTGTCGACGCGCCACTCATGCTGCCAGTGTGGGAGATACTGATCGTATAATCGGGTGTCCATTTTTTTGGCAATTGTGCGTGCGTAAACATAGGTGCTATGGTAAGTAAGATGAGCGCGACTAGGGTGCGTTTCATAAGGTAAGTTTTGGCGTTAAGATGGCAGGGACAGGGGGTTTCCACAAGGAAGCAGGAAAAAATTCTTTGGAACCTCTCACATGCCAAGGCTAGCCGACAAGCTTCATCTCCCTGGCGACTTTCAACAACATTTGTACGCTATTGACGCCCAGTTTCTTGAACAGGTTTTTGCGGTGGGTCTCTACCGTGAGGGGACTGAGGTGCAACTTCTCCGCAATTTCTGGTCCCTTCATGCCATCGGCCAGCAGCGACACGATCTCTCGCTCGCGACGCGTGAGCACGGGTCCCTCCTCGGCGTTCAAACTCGGGTTCTGGAATTGGGTGAGGATTACTTCATTTGCTGCTTCGCTCAGGTAAATCTTCCCGTTCAACACGGTCTGCATCGCTTTCAAGAGTTCGGACCGGTCCATGTTTTTCAAAATGTATCCGTTGGCACCTCGTTGCAACAAGCCGCGAATCATCCCAGCTTCATTGAACGATGTCAACCCCAGTATCTTGGAGTGTTTGTTCGTTGTCCGGATCTTTTGACATAGTTGCAGACCGTCTATCTCGGGTAGAGAAATATCTAGTAGAATGATGTCAGGTGTTTCCGATGCCAGAAATCTGAGGGCGTCGGAAGGATTCTGTGCTGTCCCAACAATTCTGAACTTGGCGTCATCTTTCAGCATCGACTTAATGCCATCGAGAACGATTGGGTGATCGTCGATCACGAAAATATGTACAGTGGTGTCATTCATGGATTAAGAAGTCCATCATCACGGTTGTGCCCAAGTTTTTCTGCGAGTCGATGGTCATCGTCCCTTTCAGGTAATCGACCCTGTTCTTCACTGCCTCGATGCCCGAGTGGATACCCGTGTCGGCAGCTTCGGTGTTGAAACCTTTGCCATTGTCTTCTACGATTAAGCTGAGGCGCGATTGATCGCGGACACATTGAATGATCACTTCCGTGGCCTGTGCGTGTTTGATGATGTTATTTAGCAACTCTTGAACAATTCTAAACAACATGATCTCGGTAGTTGCATTCAGTCGCGCATTCATGCCGTGTACCTCGAGTGTCACCTTCAACAGACGGCCGGCGGAGATGCTGTCGCAAAGATCTTTTAACGCATTCACCAGTCCAAGTTTCATCAACACCTCGGGCATCATATTGTGGGCGATTCTGCGCACTTCGACCGAAGCTGTATTGATGATGTTATAGCCCTTCTGAAATAACTCGTCTTGTGCGAGCTGGGGGTTGTTGTGCTCGAGTGTACTCAAATACATTTTCACCGTCGAGAACAAGCCACCCAGGCCATCGTGCAAGTCGCGCGCAATTCTTGTGCGCTCTGTTTCTTGCCCATTGATCATGCTTTGCAGCGACACCACTTGCTGCTGCCTTTCAAGGAACTTTATCTTTTCCTGTTGCAACTTTTGTTCAGCCTCGGCCACGAGTTGTCGCTGCTTGCTGTTGCGGTAGAACAGGAGCAGGATCACAATGAGTGCGACAAAAATCACGGCGCCACCGGTTAGCAGACGCATTTGTTTTTGGGAGGTAAGTTCTTGCACCACATTTTTGGCAGTCAAAGCGTCGATCTCGCGCTGTCTTTTCTGGTGTTGGTACCGGCTTTCCAGACCTATGGCCGCCTTTTGAGTTTCTTGGTTCGTAGCGCTATCCGCGTATCTCTTGTAGAGCATCGCATAGTCGAAGGCTCGCTTAAAGTCATTTTGATGGGAGCTGATGTCGCTCAACGTCCTGTATGTCCCGGCCACCGTTTTCAGTTCGGAGAGGCGACGTGCGATGGCGTTTGCTTCCAACGCATATTTCTCCGCAGAAGCGAAAGAACGATCTTTAAAGAAAGTCTGGGCCAGATTATCAGCTGCCTCCGCTTTGAGGAAGTCGTTATTCACCTGTGCCGCCAAATCGTACGACTGCTTGAATGCAACTTGGGCATTTTTCAAATCTTTAACCGCGTTGAAATAAATGCCCTGGTTGTTCGCGACAATCGCGCTGAGGACGATGTTGTTCAACGGTCGATTTTCCTCCACAGCGGAATCTAGGTGTTGCTTCGCCTCTTGGAGCTGGCCGAGGGTCGCGAAAGCATCGAAGATGTCGAGGTGAATAAGTACGCGATATCGGGCCTCGGAAGGATAGTTGCGTTGCGCGAGCGCCTTCTTCTCATACTCGATGCCCTTTAGTATTTGCTTTTCCGCGATGAGGTTGTGGCCTATATGTCCGTACGTTCGTGCGAGCATGTTTTTCATGTCGAGCGATTTGGAACTCTCTATCATCTGCGCGGCATTCATTAATGCCTCCACCGCCGTTTCGTAATCTGACTGGTAGTTCGCGAGCATCGCGCGTGTGGTGTAGGCGGCAACCAGAATGGTTGAATCGGTGAGTTGCTTGGCGTACATGTCGACACGATCGAGGTTGGCGTTCGCGCTGTCGTACTGGGTTAACTGCGTGTAGACCAAACCAATGTTGCCATATGCTCTCGCTATTTTATTGACATCTCGGGTTCGAATGGCAAGTGGAATCGCGTTTCGGGCAAACGTGAGGGCGGAATCATACTTGCCTTGCTCGTAATAAAAACGTTGGCGTTCGAGTTGTTGGGTCAGCCGGACACTGTCTTCGCCGGGGTTTGCTTGGGAGAACGCAACCCGAACAAGAACAAGGAGGCAAAGCAGTGTAAGAAAACCCTTCATTCCATTCCAAAATACAAATTCATGGCAATCCTTTTCGCTACCGGGATTCAGGTAATTTGATGGTTTGTGAATGACTGTTTTCGGGTATTGAGTGGCGTTCTGCTTACCTCTACTTTAAGGATACCGAATGAACCCTAAAACCATGAAGACTCTCACCTTTTTTGCGTTCGCATTGTTTGTTGCCGTAGGTGCAAATGCCACGGTCCGAACCGTTAGTAGCAATCCAGCCACGCTGGGACAATTCAGCACGATACAGAGCGCCATTGACGTTAGCGCTTCGGGCGATACTGTGTATGTGTACGGAAGCCCCAATACCTATGCGGCATTTTCCATCGTCGATAAAGTAATCACGGTGATAGGACCGGGTTGGGCTCCCGACAAAAACCTTCCGCTCCAAGCAATTGTGGATGGTGCCACTATTCGAAATACGCCGGCTGGCGGTTCTCCCGATGGGTCCGAACTTCACGGTCTCGTGTTTACGAACAACTTGATCGCCTCGCGAAATCAGGTGAGTGGCGATATCGGCACCAATAACATCCGGCTCATAAGATGTCAATTCAACAACCAACTTTCTTGGGAACTCGGCTCTAGTGGCTTCCTCATCGAAGGCTGCTATTTCTTTAGCACATTGAACTTTAACGCGTCGGCGACATACCAAAATTTCCTTTTTCAAAACAACGTATACTACCTGTCGATTTGTTGTGTGTTCAACATGTTCAGCGGACTTACCAACAGCGTAAACGTACGATTCGATCACAACCTTTTCACCAGCAGCAATAACGCGACGGGCAATAACGTGTTCATGTTCGGCTCCAACTGTCGATTTCTCACCTTTACGAACAACATTTTCAACCAAGCCAACGTCGGTTCCGGCGTCAGTTTCAGTTCGTTCAGCAACAACATCACGAACAACATCACGTTGAACTCCGCCAATGCTGCTTCGAACGGAACACCTTGGGCGATCAACTCGAACGTTGACGGCGGCGGCAATGTCGCCAATCAGAGTCCGCAAATGACGGCACAGACAAGTGTCAACGCCGGTTCTTCCAATCCTTTGCTAGACTTTACCATCGCAGCTGGTCCTGCGAATAATGCGGGCAGCGATGGCAAGGATATGGGACTGTTGTACGACGCGACCGGTAGCTTGAACTGGGCCAATAGCCGCAACGGGCGTGTGCCGCGCATCTTCAGCATGAATATCACCAACCCGACCGTGGCTCCGGGTGGTACCCTTTCGGTAACGATCGACGCGCGCAAAAGCAACTAGTTGTCACCATGGCAAAAACATGGCGCATAGCCGGCCTTGCCGTGGCGTTGCTCATGCTCGTTTTTCTGAGAGCTGAGTCGCAGAACGTTACCAAAGCCGAATACTTCTTCGATACCGATCCTGGACAGGGAAACGGTTTCAACTTACCGCTGACGGCAGGGCCAAACCCTGTCTTCACGGCCAACATCTCCATCACCGGTCTTCCAGAAGGCTTTCATTTTCTTGGCGTTCGCGTGAAGGAAAGTGGTGGTCGTTGGAGTCTGTTCGACGTACGCGGGTTCTACATATCGAGTGTCGCCATCAGTTCGACGAACGTGTCGAAGGCTGAGTATTTTATTGACACAGATCCAGGTCAAGGAAATGGAACGCCAGTAGTCGTGCCGTCGGGTGCCACCGTGAATACGGTGTTCACGGTTCCCACGGCATCGCTTCAACAGGGGTTTCATTTTCTTGCTTTTCGCGTTCGCGACGGGTTCGGTCGCTGGAGCATCGCCGAGGTGCGTGGATTCTACATCAGCGGAACAGTTGCCAACGCACCCAACATCACAGCAGCAGAGTACTTTTTCGATAGTGACCCAGGGCAAGGCAGCGGAACGCCTCTTACCATCGCAGGTGGAGCATCGGTAAACTTCACGGCTCCCATTTCCGTCAATGCACTCACACCCGGATTTCACTTCATCGCCGTTCGAATGAAAGACGCGAGTGGTCGTTGGGGAATTTTTGAATCGCGTGGGTTCTACGTCACGGGAAACGTCTCCAACGCACCCTCCATCTCGGGAGCGGAGTTCTTCTTCGATTCGGATCCCGGGCTTGGAAACGGGACGGCACTGACGATACCTGCAGGTGATTTGTCGAACGCCAACCTCACCGTACCGATTGGAAACCTGTCGCCTGGATTTCACTTTCTCACGATTCGTATCAAAGACGCCTCCGGAAAGTGGGGACAATTTGAAAGTCGTGGGTTCTATGTGTATGCCCAAGCTCAAACCTCCGGCAATATTGTGGCCGCCGAATACTTCTTTGACACCGATCCTGGTCAAGGCTTGGGTACAGCCGCTACCGTGACAACACCCGCGCTAACGATCAACCAAGACTTTCTCGTGCCAATCGCCAACATTCCACCGGGCACGCATAAGCTCGGGTTCCGCGTGCGCGATGCCGAAGGTGTTTGGAGTACTGCACAATTTTCGGATGTGACCGTCTCAAATTGTACGGCCCCACCTATACCGACCGCGCCGAACGTAAGTCGCTGCAATACAGGCACCGTGAAGCTAGTGGCATCGGGCGCGCTTCCGAATCACTTGTACAAATGGTATACGGTAGAATTTGGTGGCTCCTCGATTTTCACCGGTGCCGAGTTCACCACGCCTTCATTGTCGAGCAGCACGGACTATTATGTCGGCACGCAAGACAATGTAAGTGGCTGCGAAAGTGCCCGGATCAAAGTGACAGCGAGTATTCTCAACGTGACGAAACCGTTGTTAAACGCGTCGGGTTCGCTAACGCTATGTGAAGGAACAAGCTTCCTGCTCGAAGCGCCTGCTGGATTCTCCAGTTACCTCTGGTCGAATGGGGCAACAACCAGACAGATCTTAGTGACGACAACTGGAAAGTACTCCGTCACGACAAACAATGGGACTTGCGACTTACCCCTATCTGACGAAGTCTCATTTACATTTCTCGCGCGCCCTGCCACCCCAACCATTGCTGTAGATGGCAATACGAGCATTTGCAACACGGGTAGCGTCACCCTTAATGGACCAGCTGGTGCCACATCGTATTTGTGGTCTAATGGAGCTACCACCCCATCGATTACGGTATCGTCCAGTGGTGCGTATCAACTCACCGTAGGGAATGCCGCCGGGTGCAAGAGTGAATCTTCGGTCGCTGTGAACATTGCGGTTTACACGACACCTGCTACTCCCACGGTGACGATCACGGGATCGGCAGCACTTTGCAACGACGCGTTCACCGTGCTTTCTGCACCCTCTGGATTTTCGCAATACTTGTGGTCGAATGGTGAAACGTCGCAAACCATCGTCGTAAAAAATGCAGGCTCATTTTCTGTTCAAGTTGGCAATAGCGTGTCTTGTTTGAGTCTCTCTTCGACGTCGGTTGCCATCACTCAGACCGGCCAACCCTGCGCAGGCGGTACTGTCAACCCGAACAACGTGCCGCCTACGATCGCCCATCGAGAAGTAGCGATCGCGGTGCGTGGCAAAGCAACCGTTGACCTTCGGCCGTTGATCGCAGATGCCGATGGCGAGTCGGATATCAACTTCAGCAGTCTTCGAATCACCGAAGATCCGCCGAGCAAGGCGGCGGCAGCCATCGACGCCAATGGAGTCCTGACGGTGGACTACGGCCAACTTTCGTTCCTCGGATCGGACTATGTCGTCATTCAAGTGTGTGACTTCTCGGGTGCCTGCACCCAGCAAACAATCGACGTCACGGTGGCTGGAGAGATCACGGCCTATAACGCCGTTTCTCCAAACGGGGACGATCTAAACGAGATTCTCCGTTTCGAGTTCATCGATCTAATCCCCGACACGCGATCCAATCAAGTAACGATCTACAACCGCTGGGGTAGCGTTGTTTTTCAAATAACCGATTACAACAACGATGATCGTGTGTTCAAAGGACTCGATAACGGTGGCCGTGAGTTGCCAAACGGCACCTACTTCTACCGAATCGAATTCACCAGTGGAAAGAAAAGGGAAGAAGGATTCATAACGCTTAGAAAATGAAAAGACTATTGCTACTTGTGGTCGCTTTCGCTGGTGTTGAAGCCAATTTGCTGGCGCAACAGGATCCCATCTATGCTCAATACCTGAACAACCCGTTAACAATCAATCCTGCTTACGCGGGAAGCAACAGCATGTTCAACGCTGGCATTCAGTACCGGACGCAATGGGCCGGTATCGAATCCAATCCCACCACGTTCAATTTCAATGCGCACAGTTCGATCGTGAACAACAAAGGTGGGATTGGGTTGATGGTCCTGCAGGATCGCATTGGTGACACGAAGAGTACCGAGGTCAACACCCAATTCGCGTACAAGATCAAGTTCAACTGGGCAACGATGTCATTTGGGATGAACGTCGGGTTTACACGTTACGTGTCTGATCCCAAGCGTTTGACTATTCGCGATGGTGGCGACCCCTCCTTCAATCCTTTTCGCGCAACAACTTTCAACGTGGGTTCGGGAATTCTCTTCAAGGGTGAACATTGGACGGCGGGGTTCTCGATTCCGAGGATGTTGCCCGCAAGTGTCAACCAGTTTGGAACGACCATTCAACTGTACGACCGGACTTATTACGCTTTTGGCGCCTACAGCTTCTTCCTTTCGGAGAAGTTCAGACTACGCCCGTCGGTGTTGGTTCGTTTAGCAAACGACCTCCCTGTGTCGACCGATGTGAATCTAAGTCTCGTGGTACAAGAACATTACTCGATGGGATTCCTCACGCGCGGGTTCAAGACCTATGGAATGCAGTTCGTAGCCATGATCAATGATCTGAAGCTGGGATACGTACTCGAACTTCCCGGCGGCGCCTCGTCAGGCTTGAACTTCACCAGTCACGAGTTCATGATATCGTTGTCGATGGGCGTGCTAGGATATCACGACAAGGTTAACAAGTTGTGACACGTCGTTATTTCACAATCACGCGGGTTGACTTCACAACAAATCCATCGTTGACCTGCACAACATATAGGCCGGATGCAAGTTCGGAAGCGTCGATGTGCGCAATCTGATTTGTAGGTGAACCCATGAATCGAAGTGGCACACTTCGTCCACTTAAGTCACGTAGTTGAACTTGCGTCTCGTTGAACTCAAATGGCGCGCGCACAGAAAATGTTCCCTTGGCAGGGTTCGGATAAACAACAAGGTCTTCTTCGGCTTTCAACACCACGCGTACAACACTCGAATAGGTAAACCTACCATCGTAGTCGGTTTGCTTTAGTCGATAGTAAGAGCTACCGATGTATGGCCCATCGTCGATTGACCGGTAATGTTGCGTTTCCGTGGTTGTACCAGCTCCCTTCACCTGCATCAACTGCTCCCAGTTTTTGCCGTCTTTGGAACGTTCAATCGAAAAGAAGTCGTTGTTGGTTTCCGTCGCTGTTGTCCACGTCAGCTCGACCAGTCCGTCGAGTGTTGTTTCTGCATGGAACGAGGTGAGGGTGATTGGCAGGGGTGTGCTTAAGTTGGTGTTTCCAAGCGTAAAGCGGTCGCCCGTTTGCAGGTTTACGTTGGCGAACGAGGCTACCTTCCCCGACAGCGTTGCGCCACTGATCGGTGTGACGTCGTTATCAAAGAAGCCATCGCCATCGCGGTCGATCAGCAGACGAAGGTTGGCCGCTGCGGGAGAGCCACTCATGCTGTTCATATCGAACGACACGGTGACGGCACCAACGTCGCCCGTTTCCGACACGCGCCAGATGCGGTTGATCCTTTCTTTGATGGTCGTACCGTCGACATCTACAAGGTTGCTGGTGAGCGTGGCGTTATTATGTCCCCAAAAAAGGAATTCGCTATTGGATAAGGATGATGCGGGGTTTTGAACGAACATGCGAACGATGCCCTTTCCTTTCGAATCGGTGTGGTTCGACCCGTTGCTGGCCTGCCCCACGCCGGCTACCTCGTAGTCGAAGTTGCCATTGATGCTGTTGTCCATAGTATAAAAGTCGTTCGCCGCCGCCAGCGTGATGTTATACTTGGCAGCTAGGTAGTTGTCGATGATGATTCGCTCCGCTGCCGACACACTACGATTGAAAATGATCGCCTCGGCAATGTCGCCATCGATAAAGCGTGTCACAGCCGTTCCTCCATTAGGCCCTGCACCGAGCAGGAGAGAGTTGGTGGTATGTGTGATGTTCGATGTGAAGATATCCGATCCGGCCGAGGTCTCGTTAACGAAAAGTTCTATGGTCGATTTGTCGTAGACGGAAGTAGCTACCGCATACGTATTGGCGGCCAGCGAACCTGTGACATAGTTCGCATCCCACTGGGTGACATACGTGCGCAACGTAGCGTTGGTGTTGTCGCGTGTAATGGCATATCCATTTGACCAGTTGTCGTCTGTGGCTTTGATTAAGAATGGTGTCCATGACGTCGTAGACGCGCTGCTGTACATCCCGACCACGAATAGCGATATCGTGTTGGGCTTTAAAGAAGTACCATCGGCAACCCGCAAATAGTCGCTGTTGGCTGCGGTAAAGCGAACGACAGGAAAACCATTCACGATATTGGTTTGAAATCTAGGTTCGTTGCCACTCGGAGCGGCGGCAGTGTTGGTGTAGCCAGATTGATCCGCCCAACTCGTGACGTTGGCGCCGTTGGCCACGCTAATGGTGTTGGCGTCGAGCCACAGTACAAGGTTGCCGGTGCCGTTGGTTTTTTCGATACCACCCGGGCCATTGTAACCCAATGAAGTTCCAGTACCGGTCACGGGGAATCCTGTGCAACCACCCGTGCACGACACGGTGAAAGAAGAACAGATTTGACTGACTGTGGCCGAGTTGGTGTAGGTCAACACCGAGCCGGGTCCACTCTGCAAAGTTGTACTGCCACTTCCGCAAAGGGTAGCATCGGTGTGGTCGATGAACAAGTCGTCGTTCGAAGTTGCCGTCGTGTTGATGATCGTGTTGCTGCTTCCCGACAACACCACGTCGTCGAGGATCTGCACCGTGGATCCCGATTCCGCGATAAGGAAGCCGACATTGACGATGCTCTCGGTCACATAAAGCTTGCCGCCGGAAGCTACGGTCGTCGTCCCACCGGTCATTAAGAACGTCCCGGTGGTGACACTCAACTGACCATTCAGGGTGATGTCTCCCGACTGATAAAACATGGAAGTATTTGAGATGGGAAAGGTTCCAACGTTGGACAACAACAAACCATCGGGTGTTTTGCCACAGCTCTTGTTGTCCGTCACGGCATCTACGGTGATGGTATGTCCGGCGAGGACGGTCACATTGTCGTTGCGACGTGGCCATGTGCCCGCCGCCAATGGACCTCCAGAACCATCAGAGTTGGTGGTCCATGAGTTGGGATCATTCCAGTTGCCGCCAAGCGTGGCGTTTCGCGAATAATAGCTGGTGGGTGCCGTAATAGCCACGCCATTAAAACCGACGGCGTTAATCGCGACGGAGCCAGCGGTTCCCCAGGTGGCAGTAGGCGACTCGGTAGATGCACCCGAGAGTGTTTTGATGGCGCCCGCGATTGAAAACGCGCTGCCTTGCGTATACTCGAAAATCTCGGTGTAGCCAGTCGACGGTACGTGCACCAAAGAAGGTGTTTGTATCATTGATGCGTACACCATAATGTCGTTAGCACCCACCGCGATGTTTCCAGAGCTGATGGTGGTATTGCTTCCACCGGTATTGCTGCTGCCGTTGGAGCTTGCGATCGGCGTCGCTTGGTCGACATCTTTCAAGGTGATGACTGTAAACGATTCATCGGTAGGAGCGGCCGACCAGGTGACCGTAAAGTCGTTACAGAAAGAAGCGGCTAAGTTGATGTTAGATTCGTTCAGATACCAAACTTCGGTGCGGATATCATTAGAACCCGTACCGCCGTTTTGACCCCGGACGAATGTGAGGCTTCTTCCACCCCAGGAGATCGAGCTGACGGTTCGGCCTCCGTTGTTCGTTTGGCTCGAGGCGATCACCACGAGTAAACGGTTTGCGCCGACGCCAGGAGAGTAACCGGTTTTGGAAGTGGACAGCGAACCGGAGATGTAACTCGCTTGTCCAAGTGCGTGCGTGCCACAAAAAAGGACTACCGCCAGAAGCGAGAACGCAAACGTGAACTTTTTCACTTTGATAGTAAGTAAGAGAGCCGCAAGGTAAGAAATTCCGAAGTCATTTTTTGTGTGGCTATACCCCCGTCGGTGCTGCTTTTTCGAGTGGCTGCATTGTTGTTGTTCTGGTGTGTGGACTGGCCGGAAGCATAAAAAATGCTGTCGTGTTTTCTCGATTGACTCATTGATTCGACTTGGTGCTCGGAAAGTAAATCGCGCGCATCATATAATCCTTATTGTTACGTGAAGGCTGACGGCGCGCAGAGTCCTCGCGGCGAGACACGCTGCTACGAGGGCAATGTTTAAGTCACTTACTTAAGTTAATGATATGAGTCTAACACTAGGCAGTCTCAAGGTATCCTGTCTTTTGAGGTACTCCGTTAGTGTGTCGTTTCGAAATTGCACCAGATGATGGGAGATAGGCTGTCGACATCATGTAAAGTGCATTTCCTGGGTTGGAGTTTTAGCAATGGGATCTGGCAAGCACGAACTAGTACCTAGCAATGTTTACTTCTCCGGGGGGCGAGATCGTTTCTGTATACCGAATTCGATCGAGCGAAATGCGATTATTGAAACTTACTCTGATTGATAGCCTTTCGCAGGCGTTCGTCGAGGACTTCGTTAGTCTTTTGGAGTACGATATCTCCAGGCTTTAGATATTTGAAAAGTACCCGGGACGGGAGTTGAACCCGTACAGCAATTACTTGCCACAGGATTTTAAGTCCTGCGTGTCTACCAATTCCACCACCCGGGCCTCATCAAAAGCCCCATCGTTCAGACACGATGGGCGAAAACAAAAAAAGTGTGATCGCTCACACTTTCTTTTCCGAGCGGGAAACGAGACTCGAACTCGCGACCCTCACCTTGGCAAGGTGATGCTCTACCAACTGAGCTACTCCCGCTTCTAAACCCCTCAAAATCACCACGAAAACTACTACCGTGGCCTAAAGGGACTGCAAATTTAACCAGGGGATTGAAATTTGCAATTCCCTCGGAAAAAAGAAAATACGCCCAAAAACATCGACATTGCCACCCGTCATGCAACACGCAAACCTCCACCCCGACGGGCCTAAGTTCTCCCGAATCATCGCCGGCGCCTGGCGCTGGAATACAGTGCCCACCACGGTCATCGAACAACTAATCCATACCTCCCTCGACCTCGGTATCACCACGTTCGACCACGCCGACATCTATGGCGACTACAGCAACGAGCAATCATTCGGCGACGTAGTCGCTCGCAATAAAAGCCTCCTTCAAAAGATGCAACTGGTGACCAAGTGCGGCATCAAACTCACGTCAGGCAAGAAACCAGAACACCGCATCAAACACTACGACTCTTCCAAAGAACACATCCTGCGCTCCGCGGAAAAGTCGCTCGCATTGTTGCACGCCGATTCAATAGATCTCCTTCTCCTCCATCGACCGGACCCTTTGATGGATGTCGAACAAGTGTGCGAAGCTTTCACCCAACTTCGACAGCAAGGAAAAGTTCGTCACTTCGGCGTGTCCAACTTTACCCGGTCACAGTTTGCGTTGCTACAAAGTGCCTTGCCTTTTCCATTGGTGACAAACCAAATCGAACTATCGCTCATCCGCAACGAGCCCATCTACGATGGCACGATCGACCAACTCTATCAACATAAAGCGTCTGCGATGGCCTGGTCTCCTCTCGGCGGTGGACGCGTGTTCGTCGCGGAAGATGAAGTCACACGCCGCGTGAACCACAAAATGGATGAGCTCTCCGAGCGTTACCAACATGCTACGCGCACGCAGTTTTTTCTCGCCTGGTTGCTCAAACACCCTTCGAAGATCTTTCCGGTAGTCGGTACCTCGAAGCCGGAGCGTTTGCACGAAGCAGCCGCTGCCATCAACGTCCAGCTCGATGTCCAAGACTGGTACGAATTGCTGAAGGCTGCTAAGGGCCACGACGTCGCATAATGGCCCTCGCTCACCTCATGGTTTCTCTTTTTTCATTCGAGTTCACAACCGTAGGCTTTGTGTTGCTGCTGGTCGTGGCCCTGTGTATCGGTTTGTCTAAGACCGGTGTTCACGGTGCGGGCATGATCTCAGTGCCACTGCTGGCGACGGTCTTCGGAGGAAAACTATCGAGTGGCATCATGCTGCCGATGTTATGTCTCGCCGACATCATCGGCGTTTGGTATTACCATCGCCATGCCTCATGGCCACACTTGAAAAAATTGATCATCTGGTCAGTACTCGGGATCCTCATTGGTACGGCCGTCGGCGACATGATCAACGACGAAATCTTCAAGATCGTCATGCTCGCGATCATCGTCGTGAGCATCGTCATCATGATCTGGATGGAACGCGGCCACAAAGAAGACATACCCGATTATGGCTGGTTCGCCGCCTTGTGTGGAATCGGCGCAGGCTTCACCTCCATGATTGGCAACCTAGCCGGTACATTCGCAGCGGTATATCTCCTTTCCATGCGGTTGCCAAAGAACTCCTTCATCGGCACCAGCGCGTGGTTTTTTATGGTCATCAACTGGATGAAGGTGCCGCTTCAGATCTGGGTTTGGAAAACCATTACTTGGGATTCATTCTTTCTCGACTTGACGATGTTGCCCTTGATCATTCTTGGCGCTTGGTTGGGCATTATCATCGTGAAAAGCCTCAGCGAAGGAGCGTATCGCTGGTTTATCATCGGCATGACGGTAGTAGCCGCCGTGTTCATGGTCCTCTCCTGAAAGGGCCAACAATGCTTATCTTGCTAGCGGATCAATCTATTTTATAAATGCCCTTCATCGAACTAGCCGTTAGGAACGACGAAACCGAATCAACGACTACGCAACTTATCAATGTGGCAACGATCGGGCGTGTGTTTCCCAATCCGCAGAATAACCGGAAGTGTATCGTGGAGCTAAACTACCACAGCATCAATGATGCACCCGTCTACCTCGAAGTAGAGTTACCTTACGAAGTCGTGAAGGAGCGCCTAGAAGAACTCGAGGCCTAGCTTCGGGGTTCGCGCCGTTACTTCTTCACCGCAATTAAAATCATGTTTGTCACCGGATACGGCATCTCAACCAGACTCTCGCTGTAGAGTGTCACTCTGCCCTTCAATCGGTTCGCGACGATCCAGTCGTTCGTGAACGCCATGGAGCCATCGCCGACTGCGAATCCGACGGCTTGCAGATGCTGCTTCCAGTCTTCGAAACTCCAAAAACAAAACGTCTCGTGCATTTCACTCTCCCAGTTGTCGACATAATCCTTTCTGCTCATGAACTCACACGCTTGCGCGAGCGTCACGCGGATAAAGGTATCGGTACCTTTCACCTTAACTTCATAATCGAATCGCTCGTTTTCCATCGAGCGGAAGTCTTTCGCAAACCGGAGGAACCTGCCATAAGTTGACAATCCCTTTAGGTAAGTTGAAAGCGCTTCGCGAGAACTGTGAGCCTTGTCGAAATCGTCGTTGCGCCCATCCGTGGTCGACACCTTCATCCAAACAAATTGACCGCCTTGAGCGGGTCCCACAACGTCGCGGTTGATCCACACACCACCGGCGGTAAGCTCATCGTATCTGTTCCGGATAAATGCCAAGAGCTCTTCGCGACTTCCGTAGGACTCAATTTCATGGGTGAGCGACGAAGTGTGAATCGTGTTCATCGAACCGCGATCGAAAGCCAATCCGGTAACGGCATTGCGTTGGGAAAAGAATACGAATGGGTTCTTGAATTCGCCGTTGTGTTTTCGCTGTTGACAGATGTCGAATAGATGGCGGGCCACTTCGATCCCATAGAAGTCGCATTCTCGCCAACGTTCGTCGGCGCACGCCAACTTAATCCAGGAACCTACCGCACACCCGATGTCACCGACGCGACCGGGACGAATGAAGGGAGCCGTTTGTTCATATTTCAACACGGCAATTTCATCCATTTCGCGGACGTAAGTATTGTAGTCGCGCGTCGTGGTGATGTCACCATCGTCGGAAATCATGCGGTCGCGGAAGAGCATCTGCACCTTCTGGCCACATCGATACCGGTTCCACAGATCGCGAGAAGTCGTGTGCATGTTTTCCATTACCCAAGGGTCGTCGAACCAAGAGTCGTCGGTGGCGATTTTCTCAACGATGTCCCAAGGCATCACGGCGCGATGTTGCCATCCGTTCCGGTCGCGAAGTTCGGCCGGTAAGATTGAGAAACCCTCACGTTCGTACATCTCGAGCACGGGCGTGGAACACATCACGAGGGTATTCGATGGATTGAGGTCGAACCTCCCTTCACTTTCGTGATGAATGCGTTTAAGCGTGTACGAAGAAAAGTTTTGCACATTCCCTACATCATCGATACCATAGATGAAACACGGTATGCCCAAGTCTTGACCGAAAGCTTCGATTGAGAGCGCCCGAAGGTAGAAAGGCAACGGATTACGACGGGTGTTGCTGTGGTTCGCAGAGGTGACGGCAAATATCAAGGCGTCGACCGAAAGCGGGGCCACCGTCTTTCCCGACAGATCGGTTGCAGACTTCGATCTAAGAATTCGGTCGAGGTATTGGAACTGGAAATTGGTGAGAAGGTGGTGGCGACCCGGAATGAGGATGTACATTCCCCTAAGGTAATGTACTCCCGATCAAATTCTGTTAGCCGTATTGAACAAGCGATGTTTGGACCAGTGGCCAATCCGATTCACCCCGGAAACCAGCCTTGTCTTCAAATAGAACGTTGAAATAAAACTTCTCCTTGTAGTAGCCATATCCTCCGTCGGCTACTTCCGGATTGCTGTTTACGTAGTGAAAATGGATTCCGTGCGCTCGAAAGAAGTCTAAGTATTGGTCGATCTCGTGAGGATAAGAACAGGTGTACAGAATCCGGACGATGTCGGTGCGCCGACTTAAGATCTGCATGGTCTCCATGGCCAGCGGATAAAACTCGGTGCTGATTTCGTCGCGGCGGTGGTTCGGTTTCAGGATGGTCCCGTGGATGTCGAACGCCCAATATGTGTGCGACCAGCCTTTCTCACGTGCCTGTCGAAAGGCCATTTCAATAGCGCGGGTGATCATAGCTGACTTAAGCTCTTGTTCTGAATTATGTTTTCTATGGCGCTCGCGAGGATCGGCGCACAACTCACCACGCCGATCTTGGGATGATCGAGAGTCTCGATGACGGTGTCGGAAATGAACAGCGTCTCAATCTTCGAATTCGACAAGTTTGAAAGCGCAGGGCCACTCAAAATTCCGTGCGTGCAATACGCGCGCACCGATCTAGCTCCGCTTTCAACGAGCAAGTTGGCGGCCGCGCAAAGGGTACCCGCCGTATCGACCAAATCATCGACGATAATCACGTTCTTACCATCCACGTCGCCGATGATCTCCATGTTGGCGACGGCGTTGGCTTTCAGTCGTTCCTTGTTGATGACCACCATCTCCGCATTCAGCGCCTTTTTGTACTGTTTGATGCGCTTGATCCCACCAAAATCTGGACTGCACAAGCACAAGTCTTCGAGGCCCAATTGCTGGATGTGCTCAATGAATAACTTGAGCGACGACAACGGGTCTACTGGAATCTTATAAAATCCTTCGATGGCGTTGGTGTGGAGATCGAGGGTGATAACGCGATCTGCCCCCATCAACTGGATCATGTCGGCCACCATGCGCGAGGAGATCGAGGTACGCTGTCCGTCGCGGCGCTCTTGTCTGCTGTGCGGAAGGTAGGGGATCACCAAGATCACTTCTCTTGCCGATGAGCGTCGGGCTGCATCGATAGTCATCAACAATTCGAAGAAGTTTTCGTAAGGCATGTGAATCTTGGCGACCAGCACAACAATTTGCCCCCGGATGCTCTCATCGAATTTTACGAATAGCTCGCCATCCGAAAATCGTTCGACGATCGTGCGGCACAACTTCGTTCCCAACTGTTGGGCGATCTTCTCGCCAATCACGTGCGCCGTCGAAGTCGAGAAGAGTTTTATGTTGATCATGATCTAAAAATACGTGGTGGTAGGGCAAATGGGTCTACGCTATTTCGGCCCTGCGGCGAACATCTTCAAAGGTCTGGTTCCGGAGAATGGACCCATTTTCGAAAACGGTTTCCATAAAGTCGACGCCAGGTTGTTGCTCGTTGATAGTTTCAAATCGGCCGTTCGTGTGGACCAGCTTGAGCCTTCCCGCCTTCGAGGTTTTGAACGAACGAACGATCTCGCCTTGGGCATTCATCTCGACCGGTGTCTTTCTGACGGCAATTTTATCTTCCCCAACTTCTGCATAAGAACATTTAAGTGCAAATTTTTGGGTGTCGCGATTCACTTTTTGCAGCAGTGCGCCGCCCATACCAAGGACAAGATTCTCAGCCGATATTCCACTTTTGGTCAAAGCTGAATAAATACTGCCTATCGATTCGTAGTCGATGCCATCACCTTGAATCACCCGCACTTGCGGTGGCAACACTCGGTAACCTTTGCTGTTGATGCTATTTCCAAATCGTTCGAACAAGATTTCAAAGACCTTCAAGAGTGTCTGAACCGGTTCGCCAGAGTCGGGACGAATCACCAACGTGCCGTTGCGTTTCAAGATGTCAGCTTTCAAGTCGCGGCCCCAGCGCTGATCGACCGCCTGAAAAATGTTGTACGAGTCGCTCACACACGAGAGGACTCCCTCTGGGTACGCGTCGAGGACATGCTTAAACACTTCACCCTCACCGTCCGCCCCCAACAAGGTCATAATGGAATGTTCCGTAGCTGGAACCGACATTCCATAGACCCGCGTCGCATCGTAATACTTCTTTGCAAACGACGACGCGTAAACGGTGTCGCTACCCATGAAGTTGACAAGGTGTGCAGCCCCGCCCAAACCTGCGCTCTCTACCGAACTTACGCCGCGAAAGCCAAAGTCATTCAACACAAAGGGGATCGAAGCCTTCGCAGAGTCGTCGGCGGTGAGGTCGAAATACCGGTGCACGACCTTTTTAATTTCCCGCGATAGCGTTGCTACCGTAGATGGATACCATACTTGCATCAACAGCGTCTCCAGAAAGTTGGTCAACCAAAAGCAGTTCGGGTCTGTGTTCTCAATTGTCATCAACACGTGATGGGTGGGAACCGGCGTGCCTTCGGGCACTGCTTTTATTCGCACCGGAAGTCGACCTCCATGCTTTTGCAGGACATAGTCGAAGTTGGCACGGCGAAAGACGTCGCTTCGACCAAACACGCCCGCCAAGGTGCCCTCCGCCTCATCAATGTCGCTCTTGGTGAACGCTGGCCCTTGTAAATATTCACGTAGAAAATATTGGAGGCCAAAAAAGACCGTTTCATCGAACCAGCCACCACGACTCTCCAAGTAGGAATAGACTTTCGTGGTGTGGGGCATGTATAGTTTGTAATGCGAATACTTGTAAGCGTCTGCTAACAACAACAAGTTCGTTTTCATACTACTTGGTTTGATATTTATGTAACAGCGTACTCAGTTGGGGCAGGTGTTCGGGTGCCGTTGTTTTCAGGGCCATCATTTCTTCCAGTTGAGCGAGGGTAAACCACTTTACTTCGGCGATGTCATCACTTCCGATGGCATGGCCGCCGAGGTACTCCGTCGAAAACAAAGTGGTGATGATCTTATCCGACTCCTGTTGGTACCGCCAATCGGCAACTCGGAACGATCCTTCGTATTTCATCGGCGTTGTGTCGATGGCTCCGCACTCTTCCGTGAGTTCGCGCTTGGCGGCCGCTTCAAAACTTTCATCGGTTGGATCTGCGAATCCTCCCAACAAGCGCCACTTGTTGTCGATCGATTTCCGCCCCAGTAGGATTTCTGATTTATCGTTTCGGAACACTGCAATGTCTACTGTCGGATAGACTTTGAGATAGGTGTTGGAATAAGCATAGATGACACCTGTCCTGAATTCCTCTGTGTCGAGCACACGATCGCTGATCTTTTCTCGAATCAGCGTCGAGCTGTGCGAACCGGTTTCGGGAAGCTGCTCCGTAGGAAACTTGCCCGTGTAAGACACGATGAAACTGTCGCGGCTACCATAGAGGACGAAGTTGGAGCCCGGGAACGTCTGCGCCAGAAGCTGGTCCAAGTTCTCCGACCACTTGGCATCGATGGGATGGTTCGCAAGCGGAAGAACGACTAGATCGGAGTACGCTTTCTTGATCATCCGTTCACGCGTATGAAAGTCGAGCGGGTTGCGACGACTTCCCAACACCGGCGATATGCCGAGCACGATTACAACTTTATTATGCTGTTTCTTCACAGAATCGATCAAAGCCTTGTGGCCGTCGTGCAGGTAAGGCGTTTGGAATCGTGCGATAATCACTCCTATTGTCATATTTCGATGGTTGTTCCGATGTATATTTGTGTATTATTTACGCAAATATAAATCAGAAGTTTCGGATCTGAGATAAATTTGTGTAAAAAATACGATAATTGCCGCTACGGGGCTGCTTGTCAATAAAATAGATCGAAGTTGTAGCCTCGCTTCACGAGTTCTTGGTAGCGTTTTTTGTTGAAGCGGTAGAGCGTCGCGGGTCGGCCTGCACTATACTGTTTTTTCTCCGACGTCTCCTCCAAGAATCCGTAGGTCATGATTTTCTTTTTGAAATTGCGGCGGTCGAGAGGCTTGTCGAGAAGGGTTTGATACAATTTCTCCAGGTCCGAGAATGGAAACTTGGGATCGAGCAGCTCGAAACCCACAGGCTCATATGCGAGCTTTCCTCGAAGTCGCTCGATCGCCCGACTTACAATCTCTTGGTGATCGAACGCTAGCTTTGGCATATCCTTTACGTTGAACCAACGTGCGTCGGCCGCGTCAGTCCGCGCCATCAGTTTAAAGTCACGCGGGCGTACCAATCCATAATACGCTACCGTCACCGCGCGATTGCGTGGATCGCGGTTGGGTTCGCCGAAGGTGTACAACTGTTCCAGGTAGCGTACTTCGATACCGGCTTCTTCATTCAGCTCACGGCGAACGGCTTGTTCCAAACTTTCGTTGACTTGCACCAATCCTCCCGGCAGCGCCCACCATCCCCGAAAGGGTTCAATGTCGCGCTTGATCAAGAGCACGGAAATACCGTCATCCGCGTCGTAACCGAAGACAACTGCATCGACAGAAAGATGAATGGCGGGTATCGGGTTCAAAGCGATGGTTTCGTTCGCCAAAGTAACTCAAAATTCATACTTCACGCCTACGATGATGTTACGCCCCAAGTCATTTGCATAGTATCGAAAGCGGTTGGTGTACTCGCGGTAACTCTGGTTGAGCAGGTTGTCGCTAGACACCCTGAATTCGAGTCGACCCGCCTTCATTGGCCAAGTGGCCCCAACCGCCGCATTGACCAACGCATAGCCTGCCGGCGCCGCCATAAAGTCGAAGTTCGCCGGGTTGGTCGCAAACGGATCGGTTCCATTCTGTTGCGCTTGAATGATTTCATCCACCGTGATCACCCGGGGCGCTCGAAACTGTTTCATGACATATTTGATGCGGGCTTCGGCGAACAATGCCACCCAAGACTTCAGCTTGGCCACTTCATAGCGACCTGCGAGTTCCACTCTATTCGAAGGAATGAAGACGAGGTAATCGTGATTGCGCTGATCTGCTGCGCGGAGGAGGGAAGCCTTGGGAATCAAAGAGAAGTTTCGGTGTACCCGCCATTGTGCGGAGAGATCTAATCCTAAGAACCAGGCATCGGTCTGGTGGTACCTAAAGTATGGATATACACCGGCTATGTTCTGGAGCACTCCCGTCGGTTTCAGGTAGATGTAATTGAATATGTAGTTGGAATAACCGGTTGCTTCGAAGGAGAATCGATCGAGGTCAATCTTATACGTGCTGACAAACTTCAGCGACTTTTCCACTCTGAAGTCTGCATCGTCGATATTGACGACATCGTTGTTTTCATTAAGCAATAGTCCGTACTCCATGGCGGCGGCGCTCAAGTGTTTTCCGGTGCTGTACAACTCGGCTACATGGGGCGGTCTCCAAGCACTGCTCAGGTTGAACGTAAGCGATTGTCGCTGGTCGACATTCCATTTTGCGCCGGCCGTGGCACTCACATTGTTGAATCCCAACTTGGCGGTGTACGGTAGGTTTTTCGAATCAAAACCCGAGACTTGGTAGTGCCGGAAGTCATATCGCACCCCCGCATCGTATACCCAAGCGCCAGTCTCGATTCGCGCTACGGCAAAAGGGCCTCCGGAGAAGCTGCTATAGTTTGGAATGAACGGAATTCGTTGTGTTCCGGGAATGTTGTCGTTCTTCTGAAACATGCCATTTGCGCCCACACTGACTTGACGACCGTTCACCTTGTTCGCATCCCAAGACAAATCGAGCGTGTGGGTCGTGAGCTTGAGGTTTAAGGTTGGGATCTCACTCAAGGCGCCGCGTCTGATGTCAAATTCCTCGCGGCCATTGCGCTGCAAACCGTACTGCGCATTTACGACGCCTTTGTCAAAATCGCGGTGCATCGTTAGCTTCAACAAGTTGTGGACAACCTGCTGCTTCGGCTGGGCGATTGCATAGCTAAACGGCCCAGTATACTGGGGCGGCGTATTGTTCATGGCATTCTGAAGGTCGCTCAAACTATTGATAGAAGTGCCTTTCAAAATCCCGAGCGTGGTCTGGAAATGGCTGAAGAATATTTCACCCCCAAACTTCTTTCCGCGATAGCCTGTGGCCGCAGAAAAGTCTGCCTCCTTGCTTCCCGTGTTTGTTAATTGGTAAGTGGGCGTGTGACCGTCGCCCAGTTGTTTCAATGTACCTTGAAGTCTCCATCCCCAACCAGATCGGTTGGCGAGTCCGCCTTCGATCATACCCGACACTGTTCCTCCGCGTCCGTTGCTTTGGCCGATCACATTGAGTGTTCCGCCGATGCCCGCTTGTTCAGGGAGGGGTGCAGGATTTACCACGATCACACCACCCAATGCATCCGTCCCATACTTGATGGCGGAAGCATCTTTGATCACGGTCAACTGCGAAGCCACGAAAGGGTCCACTTCAGGTGCGTGTTCAGCGCCCCACTGTTGACCTTCCTGTCGTATTCCATGATTTAAGATCAAAATTCGGTTGCTGTGCACGCCATGTATCACGGGTTTAAAAATCCCGGGGCCGGCCTGGATCGTGTTCACGCCTGCAATTTCTTTCAACGACTCACCCAAGGTTTTTCCAGCCGTTGCTGCGAGGTCCTTCGATGTGAGTGTCACGACGTTCTGCGACAGTTTCGTTTCTGGTGCATGCTCCGACACGACCACTTCCGCCAAACTCTGTGTTTGTTCTTTCAAATGGAAAACGCGTTCTGCATCGCCGGTCACATCTAAGTTTTCAACCACCGTTTCAAAACCGAGAAAGGTCACCTGAACTTTGTAGGTGCGGCGACAGAGCGATACGATTTTGAATCGTCCATTTGCGTCGGCGACGGCGCCATGCCCCTCGTCGTTAAGGAAGACAACCAGCGCTCCCGGCAATGGCTCGCCGTTGGATAGAACTGTTCCGACGAGCGTGTGGGTGCAGTCACTTTGCGCGAATGCAAAGGAAGCTATGAATAGTAAAATCGGCACGAGCCGCATGGTGAGTAACCTAAATGGTAAGAAGGAATTTAGAATCGACAGCTGAGTGCGTCGATGGGACCTGCGATGGCAGGCCTATGACCTTAAGCGACAGGCGGAGCTCGGCCGCGGAGCGCTAGCTTCGGCAGGAACGGAAAGTCCACTGCCGTCGGGACATATTCTATTTGTACTACTTCGGGAGTGGAAACGAAAGTAGCGGCGGTGCCGACAAACTGGTGGAATAAGTCGATCGCGCACACCTTACAGTGTTCGCCGTGTGCTAGCAACACCGCTTCGTGATCGAGTGGTGTGACTGAGAAGGATTCGTGAAAGTCGTGGCGATTATGAAGGAACCCTTTCCCGAGTTGGCCGAAAAACAAGCACACGATCAAAAGGAACGCCTGTATCGCGAGCCATTTGGTTCGAGTGATTGTACGCATAGTGGGACAAAGGTAGTAAACATCCGCGACCTCCTGAGATGAAAGGGCGGCCTTACACTGTCATTTCAGACCGTCGGTAAAATGCTTGCGGGCTTTTTCTTGCGAAAACTTGTCGTGATTGAATGCCGCCGACTGCCCCTTGGGAATCGACAGGGATTGAAATTTATCGCCGACAATCGCCTTTGCCTGGTAGATAATTTGACCCACATGGAGTGAATAATGAGCCAGTTGACGCTGAATTGCTTCCATGACGGACTGGCCTTCGTTTCGGATATAGATCAACCGCGACAAGTCTTCGGCCTTCAGCGGTTCCAATGCGGTGAACAGGCAGTTCCAACCTTCTTCCCACGCGGCGATCATCGTCTGCTTGTCGGGATAACCCACTTCAAACTCTGCTTCGCGATTGCGCCATGTTTTCTCGCCGTCGCTGGTGAGGAAGTCGGTCCATCGCGAAAGCATATTCCCACTCATGTGATGAACGATGAGTGCTATGCTGTTGCTCGCTTCGTTTGGGCGTAAGTTGATTTGTTGGTCGTTGAGTTGGGCGAGGGCGCCATCACCCAACTTTTTGTAGTAACGAAACAACTTAATGGCGCTGGTCAGAAAGTCATTTTCCAAGGCTGCCATAAGTGTCGATCTAATCCTCTTGAAGGACGCCTTGTTCTTCTTTAACCTTTTGCTGGTCGCGAGCTACCGGTTCACGGTTCTCGTATTGCTTTCGAAGCTCTTGGGCGTGGGCCTTATTCTTAGAATACAGGATGTGCTTGGGAACACCTTTCAGGTCCCAAATCAACCCGACGGCGGCAAAGCCACGAAGGATGTAGTAGGTAATGTCAATTTCCCACCAGAAGAACCCTTGACGCGACGCCACTTCATAGTAGTGGTGGTTGTTGTGCCAACCTTCACCTAGGGTCAGCAGCGCCAACCAGAGACTGTTACGACTTTCGTCGTTCGACTCGTAGCGTTGCTTTCCGAAAAAGTGCATGATCGAGTTGATCGAGAAAGTACCGTGGTACAAAATGACGGTGCTCAAGAAGAAGCCGATGAACAGGGTCGACAAACCGTGATGTGTAAACATCAACGTCGGGCTGCCTCCATTGACCCAAGCGCCAAGAACTGTGACGATGATCGCCAACGTCATCGCAGGGATGTAATGGTATTTGTTCAACCAGACAAGCTCGGGGAACTTCGCATAGTCTCCGATGGTCTTATAGTCTGTCTCTTTGAAGTCGGGGCCAACAATCCAACCCACGTGTGAATACCAGAAACCGTAGATCAACATCGAGTGCGGATCTTTGGGTGTGTCGCTATAGCGATGGTGGTGACGGTGATGTGCTGCCCACCACAGGGCACCTTTTTGTGCCGACGTCATGGCCATGAACGCAATTACAAACTGGAACCACCGCGAGGTCTTATAAGACTTGTGTGAAAAGTACCGATGGTAGCCGCCGGTCACCCAAAACATTCGGAAGAAATACAAGAAGATACAGACCATCCAATCGAAGGTGGTCGCACCCGTCCATATTGCGGCCAACGGCAATAGGTGTACAAGACCAAAAACTATTTCTTGTTTGAGAATGGGCTTTCTTCTCTGTTCCGGTTGCAAAGTCGCTGTAGACATCAGTTACTAATTTAAGTTCTTCTCCCCCTCTTTCGTTCCCTTCGAGATCCTCAACTGTTGAAAAAACACCTAGAATTTCGACGGAGCCTTCAGGGTACAAAGGTCGTGTTAATATTTTATAGAACGAGCGTTCGGATAAAAATCTTGGTTTTCCTGCTAAAAATCAGTCCCGAACGAGCGTGAGGCTGCGTCCTTGGGACATTCATCCGGTAAGACAGGTCAACTCGAAGTTTGTGACAAAACGTGTAAAAAAAAATTTTCAGAATTTCTTCTGGATCGCTTCCGCAATGTCCTTCTTCAAGTGGGAGATAAGTTCCGAAGCATTCTCAATAGTACATGCCTTCTTGAAGCTTTCTACCAGTTGAGCAGCGGAAGAAAAATCGATCTGCATTTTTGGCGTTCCGTCCTCCAGCTTCTTACGAGCTCTCGACACCAACTGGCGGCAGTGCTCCTTTTTCTTGTCGAGTGTCTGCTGCAGTGTATCGTAGTCGAAGTCAAATACCTCTTTCAGTAAAAACACGGCGCGCTCCAGGGGTTGCAATTTGGCTTGCATCACTTGAAACGCGTTCCTTAAGTCTACATCCAAGTCAAGGTGAGAGAAGTTGACATCTTTCAGTTTCTGAACGATGTCGAGTGACGACAGCGATTCCACGCATTGCTCCTTCTTGCGCTTGAGCGCTTCAAGGTGTGAAAGACAGTTATTGGTGACTGACTTAATCAAGTATGCTTTCGTGTTGTCGATCTTCTGTTGATCGATCGTTAACCACTTCAAAAACGTCTCTTGAACAATGTCCTCCGCATCGGCCTTACACTTCACGATGTTGTAAGCGATGGTTTGCAGCAATGGCTGGTAAAGTGCGATGGTTTGCGCCTGGTTCATGACACGTCACAAAAATACAAAGGATTGTTCCATCTTCGGAAGCGCATTTTTGGCTCAAACCAGTCTGTTTAAGGCATGTTTTCAATGTGGTGTTTGTGTTTTACCTTTAGGGTTTTGACTTACACAACCTCGGAAATTTGACCTTTTCTGAATTTAACTTTGACAGCCGGATCGTAGACAGTCTCGATTCGATGGGTTTCAAGAACGCAACACCCATTCAAGAGAAGGCGATACCGGTGATCCTTGAACGGCGCGACCTGATCGCGTGCGCACAGACCGGCACAGGTAAAACAGCGGCTTACCTGCTGCCCATCCTCCACAACGTGGTTCGGGCCGAGGTACGCCACCTGAACACATTGATCATCGCGCCCACGCGAGAACTTGCGCAACAAATCGACCAACAGGTTGAAGGTTTCTCCTATTTCTTGGGCGTCAGCTCACTTTCCGTGTATGGCGGTGGCGATGGTGCCACTTGGGACCAGCAAAGGAAAGCGCTTGACGAAGGTGCTGACATCATCATCGCTACCCCGGGTCGCCTAATCGCCATGCTCGCGTCGGGGACCATCAAGTTCGATCACCTCCAACACTTGGTGCTCGACGAAGCGGACCGCATGCTCGACATGGGCTTCTTCGAAGACATTGTAAAGATCATCAGCTACCTGCCGAAAGATCGGCAGACATTGCTCTTCTCGGCAACCATGCCGCCGAAGATCCGGTTACTGGCGGGTAAAATCTTGCGTGATCCAGCCGAGATCAACATTGCGATTGCGAAACCCGCCGCGGGCATTCTTCAACAAGCGTACGTCGTTCACGACGAACAAAAAGGGGGTTTGCTCAAACATGTACTGAAAACAACCCCCTGGTCGAGTGCCATCATCTTCGCGTCGACGAAAGAGGTGGTGAAGAAACTGGACCGAGCCTTTCAAAAAGGTGGACTCCCGGTACGTGCCTTCCACTCTGATTTAGAGCAAGCCGAACGGGAAGAAATCTTACGTGGGTTCAAGAACAAGCAAATCACCATTCTAATAGGTACCGATGTCCTTTCGCGTGGTATCGACGTAGAGGGCATCAGCTTGGTAATCAACTACGACGTGCCGCCCGATCCGGAAGACTACGTACACCGAGTAGGCCGTACGGCGCGCGCAGAGACTACAGGGACCGCCGTGACATTCATCAATAGCCGAGATCAACGGAAGTTTCAGGCGATTGAAAGGTTGATTGGCTACGCTGTGACCAAACTTCCACTGCCGGAAGAACTTGGACCGGGCCCATCCTACAATCCGGCAGAATCAAAATCCGATGGCCACAAACCTTTCCGGGGAAATCGACGGCGGTTTAGGCACTCAAAAAAGTAATCTAATACTACAATCAACGGCGAATCCCTTAACTTGTACAGACCGTCTCAAGATTTTTGATTGATGGCTGACAAGAGAAAAGTGAATCGACTGCTTATCGTGGGCGTGTTGTTGGTAACGACAGCTGCCGTTGTCTACGTTTGGCGTTTCCGTGACGCGGCAATTTCCGGCGAAACGATTCCCGAAGTAGTCGACTACAATTTTCACATCCGCCCGATTCTGTCCGACCGTTGCTTCAAATGCCACGGGCCCGATGCCAATCAGCGCAAAGCAAACTTGCGCCTCGACACCGAAGAAGGACTTTACGCTGCGTTGAAAGACAATCCTTCGGAACATGTGATCGTAGCGGGGAAGCCCGACCATTCTGAAGTGTTCCGCAGGATCGCTTCTGCCGATACCTCGTTGGTGATGCCGCCACCATCGTCTAACCTATCGCTCACGGCACACGAGATAGCGTTGATCGAGAAATGGATCGCCCAAGGCGCCGTGTATAAAAAACACTGGGCGTTTGTAGCTCCCGAAAAACCTGCAGTGCCACAGTCGAACGACAAATGGGCTGTGAACGAAATCGATGCGTTTGTCCTCGCCAAGCTGGAAGAAAAGAAACTTGAACCAAACGAGGAAGCAGATCGCGAACGCCTGCTAAAGCGTGTATACATAGACTTAATCGGCTTGCCGCCTTCGGCAGCAGAACAAGATGCATTTCTGGCAGATGCTTCGCCCAACGCCTATGAAAAAGTGGTCGACCAGTTATTGGCCAATCCACATTATGGCGAAAAAATGGCGGTGCCGTGGCTAGACGTAGCGCGTTATGCCGACACGCACGGTTATCAAGACGATGGGCTTAGAACGATGTGGCCCTGGCGCGACTGGGTGATCCACGCTTTCAATGAAAACTATGGTTACGACCAGTTTATCACGTGGCAACTTGCCGGCGATCAGCTACAGGATCCCACTCGAGAAATGCTCCTCGCGACAGGATTCAACCGCAATCACAAAATCACGCAAGAAGGCGGTGTAATCGACGAAGAGTATCGAATCGAGTATGTGACAGATCGAACCAACACTTTTGGAAAGGCATTCTTGGCACTTACGTTCGAGTGCGCCAAGTGTCACGATCATAAGTATGATCCCATTTCCCAAAAGGAGTATTACAGCACGTTCGCTTTCTTCAATCAAGTAGCAGAAAAAGGTTATCAGGGCGACATTTATTCTGGAACGCCCGCCGATGTGCCGCGGATGAGTATCTCTCAAAGAGACATCGACGGTATTCTCAAGTTTGTCAACAAAAAGGATTCGGGCGTGGTGAACGTGATGATCATGCGCGACAGCACCGTGGCCCGACCCACGCACGTGCTGAAACGAGGGGCCTATGATGCACCTGGAGACTTGGTCAGTTTTGGAACCCCTTCCAACGTCCTGGCATTCGACACCACTCGCTTTGGCAAAAATCGATTGGGGCTGGTGAAGTGGTTACTCGACGAGGCGAATCCATTGACTTCGCGTGTGTTTGTGAACCGCATGTGGGAGCAGTTCTTTGGACGGGGGATCGTGAAAACGTCGGGCGACTTCGGGATGCAGGGCGAGCTTCCGACCCATCCAGAGCTACTCGATTGGCTAGCAGTTGATTTTCGCGAGCATAATTGGGACATCAAGCGACTGGTGAAGCAAATCGTGATGTCGGCTACTTATCGCCAGTCTTCGAACATCGCACCGGATCAACTTGCGCGGGATCCTGAAAACATCTACTTATCGCACGCGCCGCGTATCCGTCTAACCGCTGAGTTGGCGCGCGACCTTGTGTTGGCGAGCAGCGGCGAACTGACGATGGAAATTGGAGGGCCGAGTGTGAAGCCCTATCAACCCAAGGGAATTTGGGAGGTCGCCAGTTCGGGTCGTGGACTCACGCACTACAACCAGGATCATGGCCCTCGGCTGTATCGACGCGGCATGTACACCTTCATCAAACGGACGGTACCCCCACCTTCGTTGCTGGTATTCGACGCCAGCAACCGCGATCAGTGTGAAGTGCGTCGGTTGAGGACCAACACACCACTACAAGCCCTTGTGATGATGAACGATCCTCAAGTCAACGAAGCAGCGCGTGTGATGGCCGAAAAACTGATGACATCAAACTTGAACGACGAAGATAGGATTGCCACGGCCTTTCGTTCGATCATGTGCCGCAAGGCCAGTTCGCGAGAACTCGACATCCTGAATGAATATCATCAAAGCGAAAAAACTGCCTTTGGCAAAACGCCTGATGCGGCGGAAAAGCTTATCGCGATTGGGGAGTACGAACACGCGGATGTGAAAGATCGCGCTGCCCTCGCCGCCCTCATGGAAGTGATCATGACTATCTACAACATGGAAGAAGCGATCGTGAGGTCGTAAAAAAGTTATGAATGAATTTGTTGAAAACAGGCTGAACGTCAACCGCCGCCACTTCTTGGGCAAACTCAGTGCGGGGATTGGAAGCGTGGCGCTGGGCTCATTACTGATCCCCGATTTGTTTCACTCGGCAAGCGAGGAATCAAGTTTGAGTGTGGGGCTTCCGCATTTCGCACCGAAGGCGAAACGGATTATCTACCTGCATCAAAACGGTGCCCCCTCACAGCTTGAAAGCTTCGACTACAAGCCCCTCCTCAACAAGATGGCGGGACAAGACCTCCCTGAGTCGATTCGAAATGGTCAGCGCCTAACGGGCATGACGTCGGGGCAAAGTCGCTTTCCCTTGATCGGATCTTACTTCAAATTTGCGCAATACGGAAAAAATGGGGCGTGGATCAGCGAACTCTTCCCCCACCTAGCATCGGTCGTCGACGATTTGTGCATCATCAAAACCATGCACACCGAAGCCATCAACCACGATCCGGCGCTTACATTTATGCAAACCGGCGCCCAACAAGGAAATCGCCCTAGTATGGGTGCTTGGTTAAGCTACGGACTTGGAAGTGAGAATAAGAATTTACCTGCTTTCTGCGTGTTGTTGTCGCGTGGTCGTGGAAACGGACAGGGCGTCTATTCGAAACTGTGGACCAACGGCTTTTTGGACTCCGTTCACCAGGGCGTACAATTCAGTAGCAGCGAAGAACCAGTCTTGTATCTGAATGATCCTTCAGGCTTGGATAGGGAAGGGCGACGTCGCATGTTGGATCGCTTGGCTCAATTGAATAGCATTGGCTTCGAAGAATTCGGCGACCCCGAAATTCAAACGAAGGTTCAGCAATACGAGATGGCATACCGCATGCAGACGTCGGTTCCCGAAATTACCGATCTGTCGAAGGAGCCTGACCACATCATTAAGATGTATGGCCCCGAATGTTTGATGCCGGGTACCTATGCTGCGAATTGTCTCTTGGCACGCAAACTTTCAGAATCTGGAGTTCGCTTCGTCCAGCTTTATCATCAAGGTTGGGATCAGCATGGAAACATGGTAGGTGAAATGCCCCTGCAAGCCCGCGACACCGACCGAGCATCTGCTGCGTTGATTACAGACTTAAAGCAACGGGGACTCTTGGATGAAACACTTGTGATTTGGGGTGGCGAATTCGGTCGCACCAACTATTGCCAAGGAGATCTTTCAAAAGAAAATTACGGCCGCGACCACCACCCGCGGTGCTACACCGTGTTGATGGCCGGCGGCGGGATCAAACCCGGCCTTGTGTATGGCGAAACAGACGAGTTCGGTTACAACATCATCAAGGATCCCGTTCATATCAATGATTTTCACGCCACGATTCTCAATCGAATGGGGTTGGATCATGAAAAATTGACATTTAAACACCTCGGTCGTCGTTACCGTTTGACCGACGTAGCTGGAAAAGTGATTCCCGATATTCTCGTGTAGGACACATGCCGTTATTCCAAAGGATCACGGGCTACTGCCTCATCGCCCTCAACGTACTGTTAGTATTCTTCGCGGTCTTTCTCGACAAGCTGGCATTTCCTCTTTGGCTGCAAGCGATAGGCCGGGCTCATCCGATGTTGTTGCACCTTCCCATCGGCGCGATCGTTATCCTGGTCCTCGTCATCATCTTTCGAAAACAAGATGGACCCAACGACATATCACGTTTCTTAGTTGCCTTTGCTGCGTTGACGGCAGCGCTCACCGCACTCATGGGTATGATCTTGTCGAAAGAAGGTGGATACAACGAAAGCACACTCGGGTGGCATGAATATTCAGGTGTGTTGCTCAGCTTAGGGTTAGGTGTCCTATTTTTCACCCAAGATCTTGCAGTAGCACAGGTTACAAAGATTTCGGCGCTCGCCATATTTATTGCGCTTCTGGTGGCGGGACACTATGGCAGCGTGCTTACCCATGGCGAAGACTTCCTGCTCGAACCTTTGCTGTCGCAAAAGAGTGATCACGTGGTGGTGACCGATAGCACGAGTCTGTTTCAAGCGACGGTAATGCCGGTCTTTGAAAAGAAGTGCAACAGTTGTCACAATGCGAACAAATCGAAAGGCGGATTGGTCTTGACGTCGGCAGCTGGGTTAGCGCAAGGGGGCGAACACGGCGAGGCACTTGTATCTGGAAAACCCTTCGCTAGTTTGGTAATGAAGCGAGTCTTGCTACCAGAATCGCATCGCGACCACATGCCTCCAAACGGAAAACCGCAGCTTTCGGCGTTGGAGGTTCAGCTGCTCTATCAATGGATTCTTTCTGGGGGTGACACTGCCAAAGCTTGGACGCTGTATCCGCCGTCCGATTCCGTTCGGAAGTTGGCGCAACAATACATTCGTTCGGGACAAACCGAAAAGAGAGCGAAGTACACCTTCGAACCAGCGGAGGCAGCATTGGTGTCAAAACTGAACGACCCCTATCGCACCGTCGCGCCAGTTGCAGCCAATGAACCAGCATTAGCGGCAACCTTTTTCATTCGAAACGAGTACAAGCCTTCGAAGTTAGAAGATCTAAAAGCGGTGTCGTCGCAGTTGGTCGAACTGAATCTTTCTAAGATGCCCGTAACAGACGACGACTGTCGCGTGATTGCAGGCTTCGGCCGATTGGAGAAACTCAATCTGAATTTTTCATCCATCACGGTGGAAGGAATAAAGAATTTAGCAACCCTTCCAGAACTGACGTCGCTGTCCATTGCCGGCACTTCACTAGATGCCGAAGACCTGAAAGGGCTCGCATCGTTTCCAAAGCTTACCGAGGTTTTTGTGTGGAATACAGCTTCGTCGGCGGCGGACATCGCAGCACTCGAGAAAGATTTTCCAACGATCAAATGGAACACCGGTTTCGTCTCCGACGAGCGTGAGAAACTTCGCTTAACGCCACCGCTACCAGCGCTTGACAAAACGCTGTTTGCAGCTGGCGAGAAAATCGAATTGGTTCATAAACTGCCGGGCACAGTAATTCGATACTCCGTTGATGGATCCGATCCCGACTCAACCACTTCTCAACAGTATGAGAAGCCATTTGAAATTGATGGTTTTACCATTTTAAAAACGCGGGCTTGCAAGGAAGGCTGGCTGTGCAGTCCGGTAGGCACATTTATCTTGTTCCAATCGGGTATTGTCCCCACGAATGCGAAGTTGGTCACAGTTCCCAACAAAGATTACAAAGGCGAAGGGGTCGCTACGTTTACTAATAACCGCAAAGGGTACACCGACGACCATCGCGACTTGGCGTGGATTGGATTCCGCGATGAGCCCCTCGTCGCCATATTTCAATTCACCGAAAAGCTTCCATCAAAATCGATTACCCTCAGTTACGATCGAAACCTAGGCTCATGGCTGTTCCCGCCGGCGTCGGTCGAAGTGTGGGGTGGCCAAGACGAACATTCTTTGAAGCTGATCACGAAGTTGCAACCAGAACAGCCTTCGCACATGGAACCAACCCGAAATGATGCGATCGTTTTGCCACTCGACGGTCAAGCCCATCCTTTCATTAAGCTCGTGGCCACGCCACTGCGGGAACTGCCCAAGTGGCATCCGTCGAACAATCCCAAGACGAAGGACAAACGTGCTTGGTTCTTCGTGGATGAAATCATCTTTAACTAACGCGGACTTCTTACCAGTTTGGTGGGTCTACACCGTGCAAGTGTTTGACGAAGAAATCGCGGCGTTTGCGCTCGCCGTAATCCCCACCCATAGAATGGCCCATCCCGGGGACGAAGAGGAAGTCGAAGTTCTTTTTCGCCTTAATCAGTTTGTCGACTACTTGCATCGTGGACGCTGGGTCTACATTGTCGTCGAGTTCACCCAAAATCAGCAAGAGTTTTCCTTCCAACTTATGGGCGTGTGTTACGTTCGAAGACTCCGCGTACTCCGGCCCGACGGGATAGCTCATCCATAATTCGTTCCACCAAATTTTGTCCATGCGGTTGTCGTGGCAGCCACTCGACGAGACAGCGACTTTGTAAAACTCTGGATGGAACAACAGTGCTGCCAGCGAATTTTGTCCACCGGCCGAGTTTCCAAAAATACCCACGCGCGAGATGTCCATATACGGGCGTGTCCTCGCCGCTTCTTTGATCCAAAGAATTCGATCAGGGAAGCCGGCGTCTTTGATGTTTTTCCAACATACATCGTGGAAAGCTTTCGATCTATTGGAGGTACCCATGCCATCCATCTGTACGATGATAAATCCAAGTTCTGCCAGTTGATGCCACGTGCGAAAAGAAGAATTGAAAGTCTTGGGCACGTGGGCGCTATGAGGGCCTGCGTAGATGTATTCGATGACGGGATACTTCTTGCTTGGATCAAAATTCGATGGTTTGATGATGTGACCCCAGATATCCGTGGCGCCATCACGACCCTTGGCTGAGAAGACTTCCGGCATTCTCCAACCTGTTGCCAGCAGCGCACTGGCGTCAGCCTTTTCCAACATCATCACTTCGCTTCCATCTTTCGAAGAGCGGATGTGATAGGTCGGTGGACTGTCGGAGCGCTGTGAGATGTCGAAGAAATAACTTCTGTCGGGAGAAAAAGAAACGCTGTGGTCAAAACCGGGGGGTGTCAGTCGCGTGAGGCCCGTACCATCGAAATTGACACGGTAGTAGCTTCGAAGGTACGGGTCGATGCCAGGGTCGCGTCCGCTTGCCGCAAAGATCAGTTGCCTCGCTTTCTCGTCTACGAATTCCACGCCGCGTACCACCCAGTCTCCCTTGGTGATCTGGTTTTTAACTTGGCCCTTGGCGTCGTAGAGGTACAAGTGATTCCATCCATCTCGCTCCGACATCCAGATGATTTCTTGGCCATCGGCTACATCATAACGAAATGACTTCCCAGCATAGTCGAAGAATGTTTTGCAATTTTCATCCACCAACACATTTACCTTGCCGTCTGGTGCTGTCAATTCAATGACTTTATACCGTTGGTGGCCCCTTTGATTGAATTCGAACACAAACGAGCGACTGTCTTTCCTCCACTCGAAATCAGTAAGTGCATATTGTTCAGAAAACGCGTGGTGCGGAATGGGCACATGTTTCTTCTCGTCGACCAAAAACAATTGAGGCATTCGAATGGGCAACGCGTCTCCTGGTTTTAAATAATCGCGTGACTGGAGTTTGGGTTGGAGTTGGTCGGTGGGCGACGACTCGACGAAATAGATCTGCCGCGTTTGGCCGGGGCGTACCTTGTAAGCCATTATCTTTTTGCTGTCGGGCGACCATTTGATGTTGGCGGAATAGTACTCTCCGTCGGCGCCATCGTTACTCAGTCGAAACTCTTCTTTCGTTCTACGGCTCCGGATGTATAAGTTTGCGTTCTTGATATAAGCCGTCCAAAGGCTATCGGGCGACACGACAGGGTTGCCGTTCTTTTCATCGGGTCGTGTTCCCCAATATCGTCGTGGCGAAGGCTTCAGGCGTTCGATAGACTTACATTCGTAGGTGCTCAGCTTACAAGACCAACGCACGCTATCGACAACAAATTCGATTGTTGCACCCTTATCTTTGAAGGTGACCTCGTCGAAAGGCAAGCGGTTGGCAGAAACTTGCTTTTTCGTTTTGTCGGTTAGTATCCGGGCCAGCTTTTGATGATCGAACGCCATCGCTTTGGTCTTCTTGGCCACGTCTACGAGGACGAACTCTTTACCTCCGCGTACAGCCTTTACATACCAGAATTTATTCTCACCCGAGAGCCAATCCCAGTCTATGGCGATGTCGTACACTTTGTTTTGGTAGGCTGTGTCGGCGTAAGCAGCACGTTGATAGTCGGCGACTGTACCTTGCGCGACCGCACGACCCGCAATGCCAGCTAAGGCAAGAGCCAGAAAGAATGGTTTCATAGGGATGCTTTATTCCGGAAGATAGCGCCATCGCCACCTGATCTCCGCACCGCTCATCCCCTCGTCCCCTCCTCCTCTCGTCTATCGTCCCTTCGTTTATCTTCCCCTCGTCTCCTCCTCCCTCACCTCTTCAAAATCCCCAACACCTCGTTCAGCTTCAGCAGTGCTTCGACCGGGCTAATCGTATTGATGTCAATTTTCGAGAGAATCTCGTGCACTTCTTTTGTTTTCGGATCGAGTTCAAACAGGCTCATCTGCACTTTCGAGGCTTCCGGTATCTTTTTACGGTCGTCGTTTTTGTGTTTGTCTTTTTCTAGGAAATGGAGAATCTCGTTTGCACGCAACACGACTCGATTGGGCATCCCGGCGAGTTGGGCCACGTGGATACCGAAGCTGTGTTCACTACCCCCTTCTTTGAGTTTCCGCATGAAGATGATCTTGTCGCCGACTTCTTTCACGCTTACGTTGAAGTTCTTCACGCGCTCTAGGTCTTCGGAAAGCTGGTTCAACTCGTGGTAGTGCGTAGCGAAAAGGGTTTTCGGCCTACAGTCTTTGTGGTTGTGCAGGTATTCAACAATTGCCCAGGCGATGGACACGCCGTCGTAGGTGCTGGTACCTCGTCCAATTTCATCCATGAGGATTAGGCTACGCTCTGACAAATTGTTGAGGATGCTCGCCGTTTCGGTCATTTCCACCATGAAGGTTGACTCTCCGCGCGACAGGTTGTCGGAGGCGCCCACGCGTGTAAAGATTTTGTCAACGATGCCAACCGAGGCAGCCGCAGCTGGCACGAAACAACCGATTTGAGCCATGAGCACGATCAAGGCTGTTTGTCGGAGAAGCGCCGATTTACCCGCCATGTTTGGACCGGTGATGATTAGGATCTGTTGTTTTTCATTGTCCAAGTAAATGTCATTCGGCACGTAGCTTTCGCCGATGGGCAGTTGACGTTCGATCACGGGGTGTCGACCATCTTTGATGATGAGGGCGGCGCCTTCATCGATGGTAGGTTTGGTATAGCGAGTGGCGCGCGCCACGAAAGCAAACGACAAAAGCACATCGAGCGTGGCAATGGCCTTAGCATTTTGCTGAATCTGAGGTGTAAAGTCGGCAGCATGTCGGACCAATTCCTGGAACAGCCGCTGCTCGATCACCGAAAGTTTCTCTTCGGCATGGAGGATCTTCTCCTCGTATACCTTTAGTTCTTCGGTGATGTATCGTTCCGCGTTCACCAACGTCTGTTTCCGGATCCAGTCGCTGGGGACTTTGTCTTTATTTGCGTTGCTGACTTCCAGGTAGTAGCCAAAAACTTTGTTAAAGGAAATTTTGAGCGAGCTGATGCCGGTTCGCTCGACTTCCCGCTTCTGCACTTGGAGCAAGTAATCCTTGCCAGAAAAGGCGATCGTCCGTAGTTCGTCCAACTCGGTGTTCACGCCATCGCGGATAATTCCACCTTGGTGGGTGAGCATCGGAGGATCGTCGTTGAGTTCTTTACTAATCTTGTCGAGCAGGAACTCGCATCGATCGAGTTGACCCGCGATCTTCTGCAGCTCCCGGACGGGCAATTTCTCCAGTTTCTCCTTGACCGGCACGATGGCCACAAGTGACCGCCGTAGTTGCTGGAGTTCGCGCGGATTGATCCTTCCGACTGCCACTTTTGAAATGAGGCGCTCCAAATCGGCGATTTGCTTCAGGTGGTCGCCGATCTCGCTGGCCAATTCTGGGTCTTGGTAGAAGGCATCTACAACTTGGTGGCGTTCTTCGATGGCTGCCTTTTCCTTCAGAGGAAGAATCATCCATTTTCGAAGTTGGCGAGACCCCATCGGTGTCACTGTGCGATCCAAGATCTGGAGCAACGGCACGCCGCCATCATTTTGGGATGTTACGAGTTCTAGGTTCCGGATGGTGAACTTGTCCATCCACACGTACTTGTCCTCATCGATGCGGGCGATAGAAGAGATGTGGTGGGTGTCTTTGTGTTCCGTTGCTTCGAGGTAGTGTAAGATGGCACCCGCTGCGACCACGGCATCCGTCCATGCGTCTATTCCGAAGCCTTTGAGCGAATTCGTCTTGAACTGGGTCACCAACTTTTCATGAGCGAAGTCGTAGGCATACACCCAATCATCCAGCGCGAAAGCCGCGTATTCGGAAAATGGGGTCTCCATTCGCTCGCGTTGCGATTTGCTATAAATGATTTCGGCAGGCGCCAAGCTTTGGATTAGCTTAAAGATATAGTGTTCAGACCCTTGTGCGCAGTAGAACTCACCTGTGCTGATGTCGAGAAACGCGGCCCCGACGGAGTTTTTTCCGAGATAGACGGAGCAAAGAAAATTGTTCTGCTTTCGCTCGAGGACGTTGTCGTTGAATGATACGCCCGGTGTGACCAACTCGGTGACGCCGCGCTTAACGATTCCTTTCACGAAGCGCGGATCTTCTAATTGATCGCAGATTGCGACGCGATGTCCGGCGCGGACGAGTCGCGGGAGGTACGAATCGAGTGAGTGGTGGGGGAAGCCGGCCAATTCGATCTCGGATGCGGACCCGTTGCCTCGCTTGGTAAGGACGATGTCGAGCACCTTACTGGCGGCGATGGCATCTTGTCCGAAAGTTTCGTAGAAGTCGCCCACACGAAACAACAATAAAGCTCCCGGGTACTTTGCCTTGATGACATTGTACTGCTTCATGAGGGGCGTATCCATTGCCGCTGCTCCAGCCATAGTCGGCAAATATAGAAGAACCCATGGAACTACTGCGGTTGAAATCCAGGAAGTGAGAAGACGTGGGGTTCTTCTGGGTCGCCTCGACGGAGACATTCGTGAACACAGGAAATGACTTGTCTGACTTTGGCTTCTGGTTCATGAAGAGAGGAATATCCCTACAGGGAAACATTTTCGACTTTTCGGCCATCAGGAATTCCTGACTGTTTTCCCGTTTGCGACGTAATCGGCTTTGATGGGGCGTATGTGATCTCAATCTTTGTTCCGGCAACCCGCAACTAAGTTCAATGACCAAAAATCTAAGGTCAAAATGCCACCGGTTGTACGTAACTGCAAAGCTTTTCCCTAATAAACACTAAGGTTATGACTAACATCTCTACCGTTTGCGATTACATTATCATTCAGCTTAACGCTGATGGTGATTCAGATTTAACGACCCTCAAGCTACAGAAGCTTCTGTATTACGTTCAAGCATGGCACCTGGCATTCTATAAGAAACCCATGTTTGAAGGAGCTTTTCAGGCGTGGGTCCACGGACCGGTCAATAGAGAAATCTATAACCGTTTTAAGGATACGAAGTTTCTATATTCCACCATCACGTTACAAGATGTGAAGAATAAAGACGCTGCCGAAAATCTGAGTAGGAAAGAAAAGTCGCACATAGATGCCGTTCTTGATGCCTACGCGAGATACTCACCTTCTCAACTCGAGTTCATGACCCATCGTGAAAAACCTTGGATCGAGGCTCGAAAGGGTGTGGACAAAATACAGCGTTCTGAAAAAGTTATCAGTGAAGCGACAATGGCTAAGTACTACAAGGCAAGACTTAAAGACTAGGTCAAATGCGCCGTGAGCATGAAAAAGCCAAACGTCGATGCCAAAAAGTTGCAAAAGGCCACACATATCAGTGTCGAACCTCCTCCGCAGCGCAGGGCAAAGATCATTCCGACTGGGCGTGCCCCAGAACTAAGATGGAAATTCTCTTTTGAGTACTTCGACCAAGCAGAGCTATTTGGCCTAGGAAACGCGGATGCGAACTGGATAGCGGGCTTCCTCGAGAAACTACGCGATCTGAGTGGAATGAATACGGATGAAGTTACTCGGCCGGGTCGGACGCAGGGAGTTCTCAGGTATCATCGAATTGATTGGAACCACAAAAATACACCAGTAGGTCGCCAGTATTTCAACTGGGTTCCGAAGTTGATTCTCGAGAATGAAGATGAATTCCCATTTGTCCAATTCGCCGTGTCCAAGGCTCTGGGTCGCGTTGTTGGGTTCTGGGAAGCAGATTCCGTTTTTCAAGTTCTAGTCGTTGACCGGAACCATAACCTCCAGCCATCGAAAAAACACAACTGGCAAACAAGAAATACATTTATGACTGAGTCTGAACTCGACAAACTCAAATCACGAATTGACGTAATAAAAAATCGAAAATGCTCCGATCCGAAATGTAGGATCAAAGCCGACCTTCACAACATAGAGACTTGCGTTATTGGAACCGACATTTTTGTGGTGTGTTTGGATGAGGACTTTGCTAGAAGGCTCCATGAGGTAATTTCACCAAATCTCAGCATACGAGACATCTTAGAATCTGGAATCTTAACAACCTTCTGATTCTTCGATTCTGCTCCTCAAAAGCACATCCTCCTAGTTACTCGTTTGTTCATCTGTACCACAAATTACTTACTTGCAGGCTGCTACCATTCGTACTCAGCCTTCGCAATGAAAAAACTAAAGCTTGATGAACTTGTATACTGCTCGACAATGTTCGAAGTCTGCATAACGTCGGTTCCGCGTTCCGAACGGCTGACGCCTTCAACGTGGAGAAAATCGTGCTGACCGGCATTACCGGAACCCCACCACATCGCGAAATTGAGAAAACCGCCCTAGGAGCTACAACCTCGGTGTCTTGGAGCTACAACGAAAACGCCGCCCGTGCCGTACGCACCCTCAAAGAAGAAGGGTGGACCATTGCAGTGGTGGAACAAACAACCGGGAGCGTGGCGCTGCAGTCGTTTCAACCTACCTCAACCAAACTCTGCCTCGTGTTCGGCAACGAAGTAAACGGGGTGAGCGACGACGTGATCGAACTGGCTGACGCCGCCATCGAAATCCCGCAGTCTGGAACCAAGCACTCGCTCAACATATCCGTCTGCGTAGGCATCGTGACCTGGGAACTCTACAAAAGGCATCTCTAAAAACCCGTATTTTTTCCGCGGCATACGACAGGTAAACCAGACAAATCTCCAACTTTGCACCGTGAATTCAGACCGCTATAACCAACGTGGAGTCTCCGCGTCGAAAGAAGACGTTCACCAAGCCATCAGCAAGCTGGATAAAGGACTGTTTCCTTCCGCCTTTTGCAAGATCGTTCCCGATCTACTCGCAGACGATCCGGAATTCTGCACAGTGATGCATGCCGACGGCGCCGGAACGAAATCGTCGCTGGCCTACCTGTACTGGAAAGAAACTGGAGACCTCTCCGTATGGAAAGGTATTGCGCAAGACGCAATCGTCATGAACACCGACGACCTGTTGTGCGTCGGCGCCACCGGCCCCATCCTCCTTTCCTCCACGATCGGTCGAAACAAAAACCTCGTTCCCGGCGAAGTGATCTCCGCCGTCATACAAGGAACAGAAGAAGTACTCGACATGCTCCGCTCTCACGGCATGGACATCCGTAGCACAGGCGGCGAAACCGCCGACGTCGGCGACCTCGTACGCACCATTATCGTAGACAGTACCGTCACCGCCCGCATGAAGCGAACGGATGTAATCGACAACAAGAATATTCAAGCCGGCGATGTGATTGTGGGACTGGCATCCTTCGGCCAAGCGAAATATGAGAATCAATACAATGGTGGTATGGGTAGCAATGGCCTCACGTCGGCCCGCCACGATGTGTTCTCATCCGCTTACCGCGACAAGTATCCCGAAACATACGACCCACAAGTCCCACGCGACTTAGTCTACAGTGGAAAGCACTTGGTCACAGACCAACTGGCAGGAGTTCCCTTGAACGTGGGTAAACTGGTGTTGTCGCCCACGCGTACCTATGCGCCTATCATCATCGAAGTATTGAAGCAGCTTCGGACCCACATCCATGGATTGGTTCATTGCAGTGGTGGCGCGCAAACAAAAGTGCTCCATTTCGTGGATAACGTCCATGTGGTAAAAGACAACTTATTCGACGTTCCTCCACTTTTTAAACTTATCCATGAAGTAAGTGGCACGAGCTGGAGCGAAATGTACAAGGTGTTCAACATGGGCCACAGAATGGAGCTCTACGTACCAGCACGGGTGGCTGCCGAAGTCATCGCCATCGCGCAGTCTTTTGGGGTGGACGCTAAGGTTGTTGGTCGTGTAGAGGCTAGCTCCAAGAAAAGGCTCACGATTCAAGCCAACGGAAACACGCTCGAGTATTGACGCTGGCCCGTCAAGCGTCGAACTTAATGCCCGTTTGTTTCGAGATATCTCTTAAATCATCGATCACTGGTTGAAGTAAGGGGATTCCTTCTTTCTCGCGAATGATTTCCTGTTCTCGTTCGGGGTCACCCGGGATCAAAACCTTGATGTCAGGTCCTCCTGTTTTGGTGTTTCGGAAAACGTCGATCCATTCGTCGATGCGGGTCTTAAACTCGGTAACATCCATAAAGCCGTCGATCTCCATAGCTCCGAAAAAGTGACCGATTCCTTTCCCCACGCTTTTCGAAGGAATCTCTTGGCGCAAGGCAAACGGCGGGGCAAAAGGGCCCCAGTTGGCGCCACTGAGAACGCTCGTAAGAATATCAACCATTGCCGACAGGGCATAGCCTTTGTGTCCACCCAATTCGCGCTCTGAACCTAACGGTAGCAGCGCACCACCGTTGATCATATCCATCGGATCCGTGGTCATCTCCCCACGACTGTTGATGATCCAGCCTTTGGGCACAGGCGCACCTTTTCTCTTCGCAATTTCGATTTTACCATAGGCGGCTGCACTTGTCGCCAAATCCACGACGATGGGTGGATGCTTCAAGCCAGGAAAGGCGATTCCGATTGGGTTCGTTCCCAACATGCGTTCCGCACCCCATAGTGGCGCCACAAGTTTCGTCGAGTTGGTCATCGACCAACCAATCATGTCGCGCTCTAACGCTTTCAAGGAATAGTAACCCGCGATGCCGTAATGATTGGTGTGGCATACACTTACCCAACCCGAACCGTACTGAGATGCTTTGTCCATGGCGATCTCGTTCGACTTCGGGCCCACGACCAGACCCAGACCATTGTCACCGTCGACGGTGGCTACACTCTTTTTCTCTCGCACGATCTTAAGCTTTGGCTTAGGATTGATGCGTCCGAGCGTGAGCATATCGAAATATGTATGCAATCGCGCAACGCCATGCGAATCGATACCTCGGCGGTCGGCTTTGCTCAGCACTTCAGCAGCCAGCCGCGCATCGGCCTCTGGAACGCCAAAATACATGAAGGTCTCGGTGGAAAAATCAACCAGGTATTGCGCCGGGAACTTGCGAAGGTTATCACTCATAGGTCAAAAATCTTCGTCATGAGCATCCATTTCTCGCCCTGATTTGCGTAGGGCAAGGCTTGCTGGTACTTCCACATCAGGGTCTCCCATTCTTGTACCTTTGGATTGAATTGATCGATCAACGATTTGTGTTCGAGAGAGAAATCATCTTCGGTATCCATGATCATAAACAAGCGATTACCCGCCCGATAGATTTCCATTTTCAGGACGCCGGAGTTTTTGATACTCTCAACAATTTCCGGCCACACCTTTTCGTGATACGCTTCATATTCGCGAATCAGTGTTGGATCATCTTTTAGGTCGAGTGCAAAGCAATAGCGTTTCACAGCATCAAGTTAAATCTACATCACAATCCAGCGCGATACCCGCGCACACTGTACAGTGTCACAACGGCAAAGCACACCGCCGGGACGAGAAAGGCTGTCTGCACATTGGGGATCGCGCCCATAATAGGTGGCAACACGGCTCCACCCGCTATCGCCATGATAATAAAGGAAGAACCCAGCTTCAGGTCTGGACCCAAATTCTTCACGCCGAAAGCAAAAATGGTAGGGAACATGATCGACATGAAAAAGTTGACGGCCAAAACGGCTCCCACGCCGGTCATTCCTCCCGCGGTAGCGGCCACGAGGCACAAAATGGTTGCGGCCACGGCAAATCCTCGCAATAGCCAATGATCCTTCACTATTGACAAGAGTGCCGTTCCCGCGACTCGTCCAACCACAAATAGCGTCGTCCCGATCGGCATGTAATTTATTGACGCGACTTGTTTCGTCGTGCCAGGCAATACGTCGATGATGTAATTCAACGTGATACCCCAGATACTCGCCTGGGCGCCTACATAGAAGAACTGGGCGACAACAGCCCAAACTAAATGCTTGTGTTTAAAGATAGACCGACTAAACTTGATAGAACTACCACTCACATCCGGCATCTTGGTCAGTGCCACCATAATCGCGATCAGCAGCACACCAACTCCGATTAACGTATATGGAAGGATGACGGCGCTAGCCGCTTGTTCCTTCATCTCTTGAGTCTCGAGCGAACCTTCGTTGCCGGCGAAGATTAGCGTGCCCGCCAAGATCGGTCCCACAATCAGCGCAAAGCCATTGAACATTTGTGCAAAGTTCAACCGCTGTACCGACTTTTCAGGTTTCCCAAGAATTGTTACATACGGATTCGCAGCAGTCTCCAAAAATGCAAGACCACTTGCAATGATGTATAGCGCAACTAAGAAGAAGCCAAAGGTCAACGACTTAGCAGCCGGTATAAACATAAACGCTCCGAGTACATACAAGATTAACCCGAACAGGATACCCTTTTTGTATCCCCGTTTCTCCATGAACATGGCAGCGGGCAAAGAAATAGTTAGATAGCCCAGATAGAATGCCGTTTCTACAAACATCGCCTCAGCCCTGGAAATCTCGAACAATGGCTGAAACTGTGCAATCAATGCCGAGTTCAAAATATTGGCCAACCCCCATAAAAAGAAAAGGCTACAGACTAGGATGAAGGCGAGTCGGTACGACTTTGAGGTGTCAATCTGTGGTTGAGGATCAGGTGCTGAAGCAAATGCCATGGACTAGTTTATTGAACGATCTAAATGTAAATATCCACCGTCTACAGACAACCATTGTCCAGTTACGTGACTGGCACGATCTGACAACAGGAACACCACGGTGTCGGCAATCTCTTGCGGCGTAGTCATGCGATGTTCCAACGGAATTTTCTGTTCGATCTCACCTTTCTTCTGGGCCGGGTTCGGAAACGTGGCGATCCACGATTCGTATAAAGGTGTCCACACCTCCGCCGGCAGCACCGCATTCACGCGAATGGAAAAAGGGAGCAGCTCGACAGCCCATTCCCGCGTAAGCGAGAGAACAGCACCTTTGGCGGCGGCATAGCCACTCGTGTTCCCTTGGCCGGTCAGCGCCACTTTCGAAGCGATGTTTACGATCGCTCCTTTTGTCGACTTGAGATGCGGCAATGCGAAATGGACAAGATCATAGAAATGACCGACATTACTTTTAACGGACTGCAAAAATAGATCGGGTGTTCCTTGAGCAAGACCCACACCATCGTTTCGTCCCGCGTTGTTCACGATTCCGTCAATCCTTCCAAATTTGCGAACTGTCTCTTCAATGGCGGACTGACACGCCTCGTGACTCGATAGATCAGCGACGATCATGTGGGCGGTCTTTAATTGTGCGACCAGAGCACGCCCCGCTGCCTCGTCTTTGTCCACAATCACGGCAGTGGCGCCTTCCGCGATGAGGAGTTCACTGATTGCGCGCCCAATTCCTTTTGCGCCTCCGGTTACAACGAATACTTTCTTCTGTAGGTGAAGGTCCACGCGTCGCGAGTTTTACTAAAGATGGTAAAATCGAACTGCATTTTCACCAAGAACTTTTGCCTTCTCGGTATCCGAAAGTTTCTCGATGGCACGGCGCACCACGCCTAGTTGTTGTTCGTAGCTGGCGGCAACCAAACACACGGGCCAATCCGACCCATAGACGACGCGCGAAGGCGAAAATGCATCCAGCACTACGTGGATATACGGTTCCAATTGCTCATACGTCCAACGATGGAAGTCGGCCTCCGTCACCATACCCGACAGCTTGCAATACACGTTCTCATGTTGGGCGATAGAGCGCATGTATTTTTCCCATTGTTTGATTTCGCCATTGAGGATCGCGGGCTTCGCCAAATGATCGATGATGAAGTGTTGCTTGGGGTGTTTCGAAACAAAAGGGCCCACTTGCACCAGTTGATGGTGGTACACCAAAATGTCGTAGGTAAATCCGTGTTTGGCCAATTGCGAGATGCCACGCCCAAAATCCTGACCCAACAAGAAGTTCGGATCGCTCTCACCCTGCACGATATGACGAAAGCCTTTCATCAATTTCTCGGAGGCATAGCGCTCGAGTCGTTGTTCAATAGAAGGGCTCCGCAGCTCGACCCAACCCACGATGCCCTTAATAAAGTGATGCTGACGAGAAAGACCTAGCAAGAAATCGTTTTCACTTTCTACCTGATCGACCTGCACCGCTACACATCCATCGATGTTGTGGCGTTGATAGATGCCCGCCAATTCCTCGGGAAGGAAATCGCGACGGATCGCTGCCATGGAATCGTTGATCCATTCGTGTCGAACAGGATCATAGCGCCAAAAGTGCTGGTGAGCGTCGACGGTCATCCCGGATATGCGAAAGCTGTTTGCTTTTGTTCGCCCATCCCTTCGATGCCTAACTCAATTACGTCTCCCGCCTTGATAAAGGGCGCAGGCGTCTTACCCAATGCCACTCCGGCTGGAGTTCCCGTTGAGATCACATCGCCTGGTAACAAGGTCATAAATTGGCTGAGGTAACTGACGAGGTGTGGAACCTTGAAGACCAAGTCCGACGTGTTGCCGTCCTGCATCGTCTTGCCGTTCACTTTTAGCCACAATCTTACCTGGTTAATGTCCTTTACCTCATCCGTAGTGACAAGGTAAGGTCCTAGGGGCGCAAACGTATCTGCACTCTTGCCCTTTACCCACTGACCTCCGCGATGAAGCTGAAACTCGCGCTCGCTGTAGTCGTTGTGGAGCACATAGCCAGCCACGTATTTCATCGCATCTTGCTCCGATACGTAAGATGTCTTTTTGCCGATGACGACACCGAGTTCCACCTCCCAATCGGTTTGCGAACTGCCTTTGGGTATGATCAGTTTATCATTCGGACCGGTCAAAGCGGTGGTCGACTTGAAGAATACGATGGGTTCTTTCGGCAGTTCCATCTTCGCCTCTCGTGCATGGTCGGCGTAATTCAATCCAATGCACACAATTTTTGACGGTCGTAGAATCGGGGATCCGTACCGAACGCCAGTTGGTATGGCCGGGAGTGAACTTCCTTTCTGTTCAAGAAACTTCGATAAGCGTGAAAGACCGTCTGTTCCAAGAAATTGTTCCCCAAAGTCTTCACCAAAGGAAGACACGTCTACATGCTTGCCTTGGTATACCACTCCGGGTTTTTCTTTGCCTTCTTCGCCGAATCGAAATAGTTTCATGATCAGTTATTGAGTTTAGTAAATCCTCCGTCGATGGGATAGTCGCACCCTGTGATAAACGATGCTTCGTCGGAACATAGGTACAACACCAGGTAAGCAATCTCGTCTGGCGTCGCCATCCGTCCAATGGGCTGTGTCTTCGAAAGCTTCTCAAACATTTCTTCCTCGCGACCTGGATAATTGGCCTTAAGAAAGCCGTCTACAAACGGCGTGTGCACCCGCCCTGGCGACACACAGTTGCAACGAATGCCATCTTTAATGAAGTCTTTGGCCACTGAAAGAGTCATGCTCACCACGGCACCCTTGGTCATGCTGTAAGCAAATCGGTCGGGTATGCCCACGGTCGCCGCAACGGATGCCACGTTAAGGATGACGCCCACCTTTTGCCTTTTCATGACAGGGATGGCGGCATGTACGGCGTTGTAAATTCCCTTGATGTTCACTTGAACCAGACGGTCGAAGTCTGCTTCGGTGGTGGTTTCAGCATTACCTATATGGGCGACACCTGCGCTATTGACTAAGATATCCAGCCGTCCGTTTTTTTGCACGATGGCCTGCACCACACGATCGATGTCTGGCTGGTTGGAAACATTTACTTGGAAGAACGCTGCACGAAGTCCTTGGTGCTCGATGGATTGCTGCACGCCCTCACCAGCTGGTTGGTTGAAATCCAAGATATTGACGATGGCACCCTGCTTGGCGAACACCATCGCGATAGCACGCCCGATTCCACTACCTGCTCCGGTAATGGCGACCACCTTACCTTCTAGACTGAACAAAGACATGTTGAAATATACAAAACGTTTCCCGACGACTGTCTGCCGACGGTCAATAGCCGGATCGAATTCCTTTCTGGATTGCTGGCACTCCGTCTTTCATCCAAGGTGGCATCGGCGCGCCCTTTAGGTAATAATCGAAGAACTGCTTCATGCGCACCTGGAAATCCATTCTGTTTTCACGCTTCACTGGCCAGTGTGGCTCCCCGTTGTAGTTGAGCATCCAAACGGGTTTCTCCAAACGCCGCAACGCCATATACATTTCAATTCCTTGATACCAAGGCACTGCTCCATCATTATCGTTTGCCATCAACAACATCGGTGTCTCGATCTTATCAGCAAAGAAAATAGGAGAGTTCTCGATAAAGTGAACAGGCTTTTCCCAGAGGGTACCACCGATGCGACTCTGCGAGTGCTCGTACTGGAACATCCTGCTTAGACCGGTCTCCCAGCGGATGCCGCCATATGCACTGATCATATTCGCGACCGGCGCACCGGCTTCGGCGGCTTTGAACATATTCGTGCGCGTCACCAAGTAAGCGGCCTGGTATCCACCCCAACTATGTCCTTGAATGGCCAAGTTTTTCTCATCGACAAATCCCTTCGCCACTAACGATGTCACCCCTGGCATAATGGCGTTGTACGCACTCTCTCCCGGGAATCCAATCTTGTAGACGATATCGGGGACGAATACGAGATAGCCATCGCTTACATACGTGGTGCGGTTAATCGCCGAGCGAAGTGGCGTGGGTGGCGTGTGCGCATGCAAATTGTCGCTTTCCTTTTCGTAGAAGTATGTAATCATTGGATACTTCTTCTTCGGGTCGAAGCCTTCAGGTTTGTAAAGAAGACCAGTCAGTGGCACGTTGTCGAGTGATCTCCAAGTCACCAACTCAACCGAACCCCAGAAATAGTTCTTCATCTGGGGATTTGCTTCAGTCAACTTCTTGGGTGACGCAAATGAACCGTCGCATGTCCACACATCTGGAAACTCACGGAAACTCTCGCGGGTGTACAAAAATTGGTTTGCATCCTTGGCCTTTGCCAATCCCTGGAAACGGAAGTTGTCCATGAACAACTTGGTCAATTTTCCATCCTTTAATGAAAGCTTATAGAAACCGGACTGTTTCGTTACCTCGTTGAATGCCGATAGGATCAACTCCTTGTTGGGATCGATGAATCGTTCTTCTGGATCTAGTCGTAGGTAACGAAAGACGGTTTTTTCTTGCCTACCCACTCTCGTGAGATTGATGGGTGCTCGTTGTTTTAATGGATCAAAAGACCAGATGTCGTAGCGATCATAAATCAACAACCCTTGATCTTCGGCCAACCAGCCTGCGGCACCATACTCGGAGGGGAAGTCTGGGTGATCGTCTTCTTCATCGGCAAAACTTGTTTGACCTTTCAAGCGAATCGCCGAGTCGAGTGCCACGCTATAGGTATACCAAGTAGTGTCCTCCGAATTGAACCAGTACGCGTACTTCGCCTTTGGCGACAACCGCGCATTGCCTTTCACCTTCTTGGCAATGTCGAGCACAAGCTTGGTACCCATGTCAAAAATATAAAAGTCGTTGTATGCCGATGGGTCGTACACAATTCTCCGTTGGTATGGAAGATTGGTTTCGAGCAACACGATCGGTGAGTTGCCTTCATCACCCAATTCAGCAGTTGGTATCTCTTTCGAGGCGACTTGCATAATCGTTTTTGAGGCCAAGTCGAACGCAACTAGGTAGGATCGCTTGCGGTCGGCGTCGAGTTGCCGGTTTTGTTGCGGGTAGATCAATTTGTCCGAATTGCCCCACACCTCTACGTTCACGATTTCTTCGGGAAGCCTTAGCGTATCTTGAAGTACGGGGGTCGGATTGGAACCGAAGAAAAGTTTTTGGCCATTCTTCGAGAACATCGGCGTGTAGTTATCGCTCACGAGCCAGTTCGCGGGCAACGCAAGGGAATTTTCTACATCGTAAAACTTCGCACTGGGTTCGTTGCCCGACCAAACAAACAATTTTGGATGACGCACCGGCGTCTTGGTCGTGTCTGTGTCGACGACGAAGGCCGCTTGCGTACCCTCGTCGCTAATCGAAAGGCCTTTGTACTTGTACTTTGGGTGCCCGGCATGCAGCGTTTTCAGTGCGCCGGTGGCAAGGTCATGCCAGTAAAGCCCAGCTTTGAGGGTACTATCGTTTCCAGTGGTGGCGAACATGACTCCTTGTGCACGTTTTGCGAAAGCATAGTCCTTCACATACCCATATTGGACGACGGATTTACCCGCCAGATTCCGAACGACGAGCGTGTAGCCGTTGTCGTCGGAGTTCTTCTTCACCTTCTTTACCTTTTTGTTTGGATCGGGTTTCGCATCGGACTTTTTCTCTTCCAATTGATAGGCGACCCAACCACCTGCTTTCTCCGGTACCTGAAAGGATCGTACCCCCGCGACTTTCTCCAACTGACGCGTCGCGAGAGTATAGATCGCCAATGAGTCTTTGGGCAAGTCTTCTTTCTTTTTCTTCTGGCGACGAAGCTCCTTCACCAACTTTTGTGGTGGTTTCACTTTGAAGATGGCATAGCGGCTATCGAACGTGAGAACGATGTTGTCGCCGCGCTTCACTGAGTCTTGTTGCCCCGTTTTGAGATTTATGAAAACGACTTTACCGTCGCCATCTTGTGGATTGATGGTGATCGAGGCAAAGTTGCCGTCGTGGGTGATAGACTTCGCGCCGATTTCTTTCCACGAGTCATACACCTCATGCGAAAGTGCGCGCTTCGCAACGGGCGTAGGCGTCTTCTTCTGACCCATCGCAGCTAACGCCGACAGGAGCAGTAGCGGATAAACAATGAACTTCATCTTCCGAAAATTTCTCGGAAGGTATTTAAATGAAGGCTGATTGGAAAGTGAAACTTCGACGCCCGGCTAGGGCTTGTTGTTATTCTTGAAGTATTTCTCTTCGTCGAAATCGTCGTCCGGCTTCTTGTCTTGAATCGGGCCCATCTTCAGAATTCGGAATTCAGTGCGCCGGTTCAGGGCGCGCCCTTCGGGGTTATCCGTGCCGTCGGGATTGGTGTTGCGGGCAATCGGTCGCTCTTCGCCGTAGCCCTTGGCCACCATCCGATCGCGGGAGATTCCCTTCTTCACCAAGTAGTCGACGGTAGACTGCGCACGCTTTTGAGATAGCGTGATGTTGTAATCGCGCGACGCAATACTGTCCGTGTGCGAACTAAGCTCGATCAACGTGATGTCAGGGTTATCGTTCAACAACTCAGCGAGCTTGTCCAACTCGGCCGCCGCCTCAGGTTTGATGTTCCATTGGTCAAGATCGAAATACACGTTACGAAGTCGGTAGCTGATGGTCGAGCTCTTCCGGTTAAGGACCAAAAGGGTGTCGAGCGTGATGTTGGTGACCAACTCACGCAGACTTTCAAGGGGAACCGATTTTCCATTGGTGGTGTAAGGCTGTCGTTTCGCCAGGTAACCATCCGCCTCACCGAGCAAGAAATAATTCTCGTTCTCATACACGCGGAAAAGAAACTTACCATCGTTGCCGGTCACGAAATCTTGCATCACGTTACCCGACTCATCGTACAAAGTGACATGGGTTTCGGCGAGCACTTCGCGCGTGCTGTCTTCTTTCAACGAATAGGTGATGCCCTGCAGATAGTAGTTTACCACGCGGAGGTTGGGATCTTCATTGACGAATGTGTAGATGTCGTCATCACCTTTGCCCCCATCGCGATTGGAAGTGAAGAAACCTCGATCTGGTTTGAATAAGAAAATACCAAAATCGTCGGCGGTGCTATTCATGGGCTGGCCCAAATTGTCGATGACGGTTTTGCCATTCGCCCGGTTAACCACGTATAAGTCGAGCATTCCAAATCCGGCGTGTCCGTCGGAAGAGAAATACATCTTACCGTTGTCGGCCACATAGGGGAAGAGCTCATCACCCGCGGTGTTAATGTCGGCGCCAAGATTTCGCACTCGGCCAAAACGACCGCGCGAGTCCATTTGCGATGAGTAAATGTCTAAGCCTCCTTGGCCACCGGGACGGTTGGAGGAGAAATACAGTGTTTTGCCGTCTGGCGCGAAGGCTGGCGTAGACTCCCAGTGTCTGGGTGTATTGATGTTGATTTGCGTGGGTTCGCCCCACTGCCCATTTCTAAACCTCGAGATGTACAAGTCTACGTCTTCGGCCCCTTTCTTTTTACCCGTGTTTCCCTTTGCAAACACCATCGTTCGACCATCGGGAGTAAACGTGATACAACCTTCGTTGATGTTCGAGTCGTTGATGAAGTCAGGGAGCGGTTTAATCGTGCTTACATCCACGTTCGCGCCTTTCGTTTCGACCTTGTACAAGTCGGTAAAGGGTGTACCCGAGGCCTCGTAAATTCTAGCGTTGGATCGAGATGAGGTAAAGTATAACTCGCCATTCAGGTACACAGGACCATATTCGGCGAACGGCGTGTTCAACGCTTCCAAGTTCTTGATCTTGTAGTAGCTGCCTTTCTCCGAGAGTTTGGTCAGGTTGTTCAAGCCAGCGAGTTCTTTCGACGCCCGCTTCTTCATCGCCGGCGTCTCGGCATTGGCTTCGAGCTCGCTCAGTTTGCTTAGGGCAGCCTCATACTTTCCATTGGCTTGCAATGCTTTCGCATAATACAGGGCAACGGAGTCGTCGTCTACCTTAGGTCCTTTTGCCTTCGCGTAGAAAGTCTCGGCTTGCTTTATTCGGTTGGATAACCGGAATGACTCGGCGACCATAAAGTTGGCCACTCCGTTGTTGGGGTCCTTTTCAAGGACGTTCGTATAGTAACTGATGACCTTTTGGTACTTACCTTGATCGAAGGCCTTCAATATCTTTTTCTCGGGACTACACGCCGCCAAGACCAAGAATAACAAGACTAGTAACCGGAGTACTTTCATAATCACACGCTGCCCAAGATAGTTCTCACCGTTAGTAAAGCTACCAAAAAACGCATCAAATGTGCCCAACCGGCCCTGAACAGTAGCGTCCGGCTCAGGAAGCTAACGTGGAATTAGGTAAATATTTTGCCAACCATGTGTTTTCGACAGGCGTCCGCCACCGGCCGAGGAGCTCCCCCTTGGAGGGGACAAGGTTGTCGAACGTGACCGTTTTTGCCCCTAGCGCACCGGAAGCAAAGAGCTCTTTCATGCGTCCCAGTGGATGTGTCACCACGGCTCCGTCAACCCAAAATGCCACCTTGGTGCGGTCGAAAAGATCAACACCTACGTGCGCTTGCAACTCCTTCAGGGTGCGCACCGAGCTATCGATCGAGCAGCCACTCGGTTGATGATAGTCTTCGTCGGTGGCCAAAACGACGAACTGGTCCGCCTCGATCGAAAAACTAGTCTTGAGCGCTACTTGGTGGGCACTCCACGATTCGCAGAATTCCTTCAAAACGTTTGAAGCCACCTGCTTTTCCGACGGCGTCAGTCTACGGTTTGCTTGATAAATCCAGATCCGCGAATGGTCGGGTAGTTGGTCAAAAGGTACGTACATGGCGGTTCGATTATGCGTTTGGTTCTAGGTTCTCGGCAATCACTTCTGCCAAGTCCTTCACCTTAACATCATTTTCGCGCTCCTTGTTCTTGATGCCGTCACTGATCATGGTCATACAGAAAGGACAGGCCACCGCGACGGTAGAAGCCTGTGTTTGGAGTGCTTCCTCCGCCCGTTCGATGTTGATGTCTTTCTTGCCTTTTTCCGGTTCCTTAAACATTTGCGCACCTCCCGCTCCGCAGCAAAGACCCGTGGTCCTGCATCTCTTCATTTCGACGAGGTCGGCGTCTAATGCTTTTAGCACTTCCCGAGGTGCTTCGTAAATGTTGTTGGCACGTCCCAGATAGCACGAATCGTGGTACGTGATCTTCTTTCCTTGATAGCTTCCACCGCCTTTCAATTTCACCTTGCCTTCTTGAATCAGCGATTGAAGGAAAGCTGAATGGTGCATCACTTCATAGTGACCGCCCAACTCCGGATACTCGTTCTTCAAGGTGTTGAAACAGTGTGGGCACGCGGTTACGATCTTTTGAATACCATATCCATTCAATACTTGAATGTTATTCATCGCCTGCATTTGGAACAGGAAGTCGTTGCCGGCACGGCGAGCTGGATCCCCCGAACAGGTTTCTTCTGTTCCCAACACCGCGTACTTTACCGCCGCTGCCTCCAATATTTTCGCGAAGGCGATGGTGACACGTTTGTATCGGTCGTCATAGGAGCCGGCACAACCGACCCAGAACAGTACGTCAGGCTTTTGTCCTTGTGCTACAAGATCTGCAACGGTAGGAATATTCATAGCATCAAATGTTTTTGGACCAATTGAAGCGATCGGCAGCCGGGAACTTCCATGGCGCAAAGTTGGTCTCCACGTTCTGGAACATAGAGTTCCATTGAGCCGGTGACTTAGATTCTTCCATAGCCACGAATCGGCGTAACTCGATAATAATGTCCAGCGGGTTAATCATCACCGGGCATGCTTCTACACAGGCATTGCAGCTCGTGCAGGCGTTGATCTCTTCCCGTGTAATGAAAGAGTCGAGCAACGTCTTTCCGTCGGTAAGGCCGGGGCCTCCTCGCTCCAAGCTACTCCCGACTTCTTCCATGCGGTCGCGCACGTCCATCATCACTTTACGTGGCGATAGTTTCTTGCCAGTCAAGTTTGCGGGGCACTCGGAGGTGCATCGGCCACATTCAGTACAGGAATATGCCGCCATCAAGTGAACGCGCGACAAATCGTTTATGTCTTTTGCACCAAAGCGACCAGGTTCGCCCGCAGGGGCTTCTCCCTCCGGCGGAAGTCCTAACATAGAGCGGACTTCGCGCGTCACCACAGGCATGTTATGGATCTTGCCTTTTGGTTCGAGGCGGGCATACCATGTATTCACAAATGCCATGAAAATGTGCAAGTGTTTCGAATAGGTGACGTACACGGCGAAGCCAAGGATTCCAATGATGTGAAACCACCAAGCGAAACGCTCTACGACAACCAAAGCGCCGTCGCTCCAGTTGGTAAACAGCAGCACCAACCATGAACTCCAAAAGATAGTCCCCGTGGCGGTGTAGTGATGGGCGTGTGCCTCGCGCGTTTGCAACACTTGATCGGAGGCGTTCATGGTGAGGATTGCAAACATCAACACGATCTCCGTTATCAAGATCACATTCGCGTCCATCCGTGGCCACCCTTGCAACTCAGGGCTTCGAAATCGCGGCACCTGCATCACGTTGCGACGAATGAGGAAGGCAACACAAGCTAAGAGAACGGCGACTGCCAGTGTCTCGAAGAAGTTCATCAAGAAATTGTAGAAACCGCCGAGGTAAGGAGCAAAGATTCGATGTGTACCCACCACGCCGTCGATGATGAACTCCAACACTTCGAGGTTAATGACTAAGAATCCTACGTAAATGAAAAAGTGGAGGATCGCTGGAAGCGGTCGCTTGAACATCTTCTGTTGCCCGAAAGCCACGAGAAGAACGTTCTTCCATCGAAGGCTACTATCACCGTATACCTCTTCCTGTTTGCCTAGGGCGATATTGCCTCTAATACGAAGTACCCGCTTCCGCACAAAAAAAGCGGCAACTGACAAGATCAAGACAAATGCGATCTGCGGTAAGAAACTCATGATGGAATCTGTCTAACTATTAATGATTTTCGCTTCGATCAATGTACTACTTCTTTGCCTTATTTCTTAACACGAGCAAGTCGACGGGTTGAGCGTCCCAGCCAGCCTTTACCCCCGGCGGAATGCCGTTGTCAAAATCTAGTGCGCCCAAGATCAAATCCAAGTATCCATCCGCGTTCAAGTCGACTGGCTCCATTAATAACCAACGCCCATCCGCGGCAAGCGGGGTCGTGTATGGTTTCATTTCCCCACCTTCATTCTCAAAATACACGAAACTTCTCTCAGGAGTTTTTTTAAAGTCAGGGAAGAAAGAAATGGCAGCAATATCAACATCTCCATCCAAGTCAAAGTCGCGCGCGATGGCCATCGAGCAACCATACATTTGTTGAAACCAAGATTCCTCGAATGAGTTTTTTCCGTTGTTTAGAAAAACACGCACACCGTGATAAGGCTTGGGTATGATGGAATAGTCGGCATTGTCGCCGTTTGTATAAACGATGTCCCAATGCCCATCCCTGTTGAAGTCTGTGAGATCGAAGTAACTAGAGCCATATACCGACGGGAACGATAACAGGGTGTTGACGCGAAAACGCATGTTCCCCGCGTTGGTATACAACGAGATATGCTCATCGCCCTGGGAAAACAACACGAGTATGTCGTTCATCCCGTCGTTGGTGAAGTCCTTAACCACCACTTTTCGGGCACCCGGTAACGCACTGATAACATGCTTCGCATACGAACCGTTGCCTAGGTTCTCGAATGCCAACAGCGCCCCTCCAAAATTCCCGAACGCGCACACGACCCAATCCTCGCGTTGGTCGTTATTTAAGTCTGCTTGCTCTAAGTATACGGGTCGTTTCAACGAGTCGATCACTTTGTTGAATTCCAACTCGGGCGTGAGAACTCCGACCGATCCCTTGGGTTGATCGTTGGGGTCCATGATCCCCATCAGGGTAACAACGTGCTGCTGCGGTCCGAAAACGATGCTTGAAGCGGGGCTCGTCAATTGCGTCGAATCGATTCGCTTGAAGTTGAAGTCATATTCGAATAGGACCGAACGCCGGGTCGAAAGGAATAAACGTTGACGGACGCTGTCGGCTCTCAACATCGTGATGGTGGGGTGCTGCCGCAACAACTGCATGGGGGTTACGTCGAATTGCGACAACGCTTCCCCTGGGAACAGGGGCGGTTGTATCAATGAGTCGGGCGCCTCCCGTTGATAGTACCGCGCGATGGCTTCGAAGTCTTCGACGCTGATCATTGGGTTTTGTGGCAGCGTCTGCACGACATATGGGTAGTCCGCTTCGCTCAATGTCATCAAGGATGAAATGTCGGCACCCATTCGCAACGCCATCTGTGGCATCACGTGTGTCCACGTTTCTTTATCAAGTAGGCTGGGCTCGGGGAATTGATGACAAGAAGAACAATACTGCTTTGCTAACAACTCCTCTTTTTGCTCCGTCGTCGTGCACGAAAGGATGCAGCACGAAATCAAAGCAATAAGGAAGATTCTCATGCGGCAAAAAGAATCAAAAAAGACACACGCTGCAAGGAGTGGCCTGCTCAGTAGCCGTTGTTCTTTTTAGTTGCGTTTTTTGCGCCCTATTTAAATTTCTATACTTTTGTGCCCCTCGTTCGCCATTTCGTTTAAGAATTGGGTAGAATGGGTTCCTCGGTGACGTAGCTCAGTTGGTAGAGCAAAGGACTGAAAATCCTTGTGTCGGGGGTTCAATTCCCTCCGTCACCACCTTCGAAAAAAGCCCTTTTTCAATTCGGAAATGGGCTTTTTTGCTTTTCGCCTACCCCCAATCGCCCATTTTGGATTGATTCCCGGCCTACGCTTGGGTATCTTATTCTTAGGCGGTCCAAAAAGTGGTATTACAACGATGGTGATCGGGGCAATCACGCAAGTGTCATTTATCTACGTGGCGCAAGGCGTGCTTGCTGTCGCCATCGGGATTTGGCTTCGTTACTACAGTCGGATCTATCCCCGCATTTACCTCAATACGTGGTCGTATAGCGCACTCTTCTTTTTCCTGCACGCCGCATCTTATTCGTTCTTGGCTTCTTCCGCCCATTGGGCCTTCGTCGTTCATTACATTGCGAGCCTTGCATCATCCATTGGAAACAACCTACACTTGGTGCTTGCTTTGATCGGGTGCTACGAGGCGACACACGATTACCCATTGCGTCGCGTACTCTTTCGTAACTACACCTGGCTAGCCATTGTACTCGCCGTCGTGACCACGTCGTCGTTCGCCTACTCGCAACATGTTTTCTTGGACAACTTCATTTATCGCATCGCGCTCACCGAGTTGCTAACAGGAATCACTTTACCCGTGGCCGGCGGTTGGTTGATATTGTCAAGGTCACTCCGCGGTATCGGGTCTAAGTTCGTTGGAGTTTGCCTCACACTCTACGGTTTAGCGCACTTCTACAATTTCATCACCGTGGCGCAAACATTCTTCGGAGCGCATGTGTCCCCACCACCCGTGTTCGGGTTACTCGAAGTTATCTTAATTGCTCTCGTCGGCTTTGGATTGGTGATCTGGCTCCTCGAAGATGAACGCGAACGCCTGCATAAAGTCAACCAACAACTCGATCGCTTCCTCTACAGTACTTCGCACGACCTTCGCGCCCCCATTTCATCGGTGCTAGGCCTCATCAACGTAGCCCGCTACGATGTCAAAGACACCACCACCACCGAATACCTGAACCTCATCGAAGGAAGGGTGCGCAAACTGGACTCCGTCATCGCCGATATCTTGGCTCTTTCCCGGGTGCACAAAACTGAACCCAAGTACGAAATCATCGATTTCAACTCATTATTGAAGGAATCTGTCGGTGACCTGAAGTTTGCCAACGGCGCCATCCCCATCGAGTTCCGCTACCTGGAAAAGGTCGGAAACCAGTTTTGGGGCGACTATAACCTCACGAAAATGGTCGTCGGCAACCTCCTTAGCAACGCGGTGAAGTACCACAGCCCCGAGCGTGAGCATCCCTATGTCGAAGTGACATTCGAAAAGAAGTCCGATGCTGTCGTTTTCACCATTACCGACAATGGCGAAGGGATTCCAGCCGAACACCAAGACCGCGTGTTCGACATGTTCTATCGCGCGTCGACATCTTCGCAAGGAACTGGATTAGGGTTGTTTATTGTGAAGGAGACGTTGGCGCGTATTCACGGCACAATCCAGATGAAATCCTTTTTCGGAGTGGGGACTTCGTTCACGGTTGTGTTGGAACAAAATGGCGAAGGTGAGGATCGTCGTCGCTAGTGCTTCTTCTTCTTTTTGGGGAACATAGGCTCACCTTTGACGAAGCGATTAAGTTTTACCGTTGCCTTTCCAAAAGCGTAGCCCATTCCGATCGCGAGTGGATAATCGCTCGTCCAATGAACGCCGTTGTTGACCATCGACAAACCAACCAACGACATCACGGCGATGCCGACGGGTCGGATCCAGCGTTTCTCGGGATAGTTTTCGGTTAACACCACGAACGTGGAGGCGAGGGTTCCCATGTGGCCGCTGGGAAATGCGTCGTATTCGGGAACGTGGTTTTGATACACCGAAGGATTGGGGAAGGGCCGCCACCTGCCTCCTGCCTGCGTGGCGCGGAAAGGGCTTTCTCGCCCGGTGGTGCGCTTCAAAAACTGCGTCATCAAACCAGTTGCCAGCGTGGCTTGAACGATCTGAGAAGCCGTTGACATGGCTCTATTGTCGTGTTTGATGGCTCCAAAACTCCACAAGCCTGCACTTAACAACAAAGGCGGTAAGCCTTCGCCCATCGAATAAATGGCGGTATTCAAGTTTCCCGGTGGTTCATAGACATCGAAATTCTGACTTCCGATGTGAAAGGATATCCCTTTTTTATAGGACCGCGTATTGTCGAGACCAATAAAACGAGAGGCTTGTTGGACTTTATCGGCGATACCCTGATCCATCAAAAGCAATACAGCGGTCGAACCGGCAACGATAGCCCAGGGTTGAATGCTCTCCTTCTTGAACGAGATGCGCGCCGCGCCTGCAAACGTCTTGGGTATTTGCGTGATGAACGCAGCAGGTTTTGGCCGCGGGTAAAAAAGTGTGGTGTCGGCTACACGGTAGACCTGCAGGGCGAGCTCTTTTCCCGAATCGGAGTAAACAAGCGTATCGTAATTCTGTGCATGGGTCGTCACATGGGCGAAAACGCCAATAACTACAGCGATTAATCGTTGGCTCACTAAGTATTTTTTCCGAATATGTAGAAATCCGATTTAACCGGAAAACCGCCTAACCCTGAGTTGTGAAGTTTAATCTCCTTTTCATCGCTGTCCTCACAATACACGTCTCATGGGCACAGGTAGGTGATTCCATTGAAGCCCATCGTCCGCATCGTCTGGGTCGTGCACTGGCGGCGCCCGCCATCCTGGTATCGACGGGGCTCGCGATCAAGAATCAAGATCGTACAATTCAAAACTGGTTCAAGCGGGATGCGGATGATCCGGCGAACCCTCCTCTCAGTCGAGACTACGCCGACCTTGCCCAATATGCACCCATAGCCTTAGCGTATGGGCTTGCACTCACTGGCAACGGGGGCGAACATAAGTTTTGGAAAAGCACGTCATTGTTGGTTCAATCCGAATTGCTCATGGTAGCAATCGTGACACCGATGAAGCATATCATCAATGAGAAGCGTCCTGATGGTGGTGATTACTCCTTTCCCTCGGGTCATACCGCGCAAGCATTTGTGGCGGCAACCTTTCTACACAAAGAATACGGTCACAAGAGTGTTTGGTATAGTGTTGCCGGCTATTCCATGGCTTCGGCGGTGGGCATGTGTCGCATGGTTAGCAATCGACACTGGGCTTCGGATGTGCTAGCCGGCGCGGGCATTGGTATCTTGTCGACCAACTTGGTGTACCTCATGCATAAGCATCGATCTCGGAATCCCAGAAATGAAATCACGGCGATGCCCACCTACAATCGAGGGCCCGGATTTTACTTTGCCATGAAACTCTAGTCGGGAATCACGTCGTGTTGCCCCCGCAATAGATCTTCGAAGGTATCTCGGTCGCGGATCAAATAACCTTTCCCATTCCGAACGAGTACTTCTGCGGGACGAAAACGCGAGTTGTAGTTCGACGCCATCGAGAATCCATAAGCTCCGGCATTTTTCAACACGAGTACATCACCTTGTCTTACTTCGTTCAACTCGCGGTCGGCGCCCAGCGTGTCGGTTTCGCAGATGTTCCCCACCACGGTATAAGTTTTCTTATTCGCTTTTGGATTGCTCACATTCACAATCTCGTGGTAGGCATTGTACATCATGGGGCGTATGAGGTGGTTCAACCCGGTATCAACACCTGCAAAAGTTAATGCGGGCGTGTCTTTCACCACGGTCACCCGGGTAGCGAGTAGCCCACACTCACTGACCAAAAATTTACCTGGTTCAATCCAAAGCTGAAGCGATCGCCCCGTTTGCTTTTTAAATGTTTTGAACTTTTCTGAGAGCTGTGATCCGATGGCTGGAAGGTCAGTGACTTGATCTCCTTCTTTGTAGGACACCTTGAAACCGCCACCGAAATCGACGAATGAAAGTGTGGGGAAGTCCTTCGCCAGATCGAAGAGAATATCTGCCATCTTCATGAACACTTCCGTTTCTTTGATCTCAGACCCGGTGTGTATATGAAGGCCACTCAATTGGATTTGATGGGTCGACAACACCTTCTTGATTTCATCCATTTGTTGGATGGAGATTCCAAACTTGGATTGGCTGTGTCCCGTCGAGATTTTCAAGTTACCGCCAGCCATGATGTGTGGATTGAGTCGGATTCCACAGGGGTAGCTATTACCAAAGGCACGGCCGAACTGCTCCAATATTGGAAGGCTATCTAAGTTGAGGCTGATCTTCAGCGAAACGGCTTCGCGCACTTCCTCAAAGTCGACACAGCTTGGGGTAAAGTTGATATCCTGCGGCATGAATCCGGCTTTCAGCGCGACCCTGGCCTCGTTGATGGAGACCACGTCGACACCCACCCCTTGTTGGCGTAGTAGTTTTAAGATGGAAATGTTCGTGAGTGCCTTGCAAGCGAACTTGATCTTGAGGTCGCATCCCGCGAAAGCGGTGTTCAATTTCTTGACTTGTTCAATGATGGTATTCGCATCATAGATATAAAGCGGCGTTCCGAATTCGCGGCATAAATCTGCGATCGGCACTCCTTGCACGTCGTATGTTTCTCCTGAAAGTTTCATGTGTCTACCGTGGCGCCACGAATGAACGGCGAATATACAAAGGGGTTCGTATCTTGGCCGTATGAAATTGTATTTTCGTGAACTAGGACAAGGGCAGCCGCTGATCATTTTGCATGGGCTGTTTGGATCGTCCGACAACTGGTATACGCTTTCGAAGGTATTTGCTTCGCGTTATCGTGTGTTTACCGTCGTTCAGCGTAACCACGGCCAATCGCCACATTCCAACGATCACAACTACAAGTTGCTAACGGAAGACTTAGAAGAGTTTGTGCAAGAGCATAAGCTCAAAGACCCCGTCATTTTAGGCCATTCGATGGGAGGGAAGACGGCGATGAACTTCGCGTTGAAAGATCCCAGTTTGCTGTCGAAGTTGATCGTGGTCGATATCATGCCGAAAGAGTATCCGCTTCACCATGAGTCGATATTGGCTGGGATGAAGTCGCTCAATCTGAAGACACTCGAGTCGCGCTCGCAAGCCGACCATCTATTGCAAGCACATGTTCCGGAACCCGACGTACGTCAGTTCTTATTAAAGAACCTGGCCCGTGATGAAAGCCAAGGCTTTATGTGGAAAATCAATCTGCCCGTTCTCGATGCGAACATCGGCCCGATGTGCGAAGGGTTGCAGTACACGGGACAATTCACCGGACCATCGTTGTTTGTCAAGGGCAGCAAATCGTGGTACTACGAGAATGGTGACGAGCAACGTGTATCGCAACTCTTTCCGAAGGCGGAATGGATCACGCTCGACACCGGCCATTGGGTGCAAGCCGAAAAACCTGAGGAGTTCGTTACATCCGTGATGGGTTGGTTGGAGAAACAATAGTCTGTGAGGTGATATGTCCAACGGGATTCTTTACTTGATTCCTAACGTGATTGCGGAAGGCACGCAGCAAGCGACGATTCCGAATCAAGTGATGGTCGCCTTGAAGGACGTGAACCTATTCTTGGTGGAGGACGTGCGCACGGCCCGTCGTTTCCTTTCTTCCTTGAAGGTGTATCCATCTATTGAAGCCCTCACGTTCCACACGCTCGACAAGGACACGACGGATGCGCAGACGGCGGAGATGCTTAAACCCTTACTCGCTGGCCAGAATATGGGCGTCATTTCTGAATCGGGCGTACCGGGCGTAGCAGATCCTGGAGCCTTGGCGGTAGCATGGGCGCATCGACAGGGTGTGCGCGTGGTTCCACTCGTTGGGCCATCTTCCTTACTTATGGCGTTGATGGCATCGGGACTAAACGGACAGCGATTTGCTTTTCATGGCTACTTACCCATCGACGCAAAGGTTGCTGCCGAAGAAATCAAGATGTTGGAAAAAGAGTCACGAGCGAGGAATCAAACGCAGATCTTCATAGAGACGCCGTATCGAAATAATCAATTGTACACCCTGTTGTTGAAGACGCTGCAGCGCAACACCCTGATGACAGTTGCCATCGACATTACGGGCAAAGGCGAAGCAATTCTCACGCAAACGATTGGATCGTGGCTTACGACATCGCACGAATGGCCAAAATCCCCCGCCATCTTCTTATTCTTGGCTTCGAAATAGCGAAGCACGACACCCACGCGATCAAGTCTACAAATTCGATGGTCTATCAGATGGTATTTGATACGGACTTTTTAACTTTGCGCGCTTAAATCTTAAAAAAGCTTTATCAATGCCTTATTTATTCACTTCCGAATCTGTTTCTGAAGGTCACCCCGACAAGGTTGCGGACCAAATTTCAGACGCGCTGATCGACTATTTCTTGGCGTACGACCCCAGTTCCAAGGTAGCATGCGAAACCTTGGTGACCACTGGACAAGTGGTGTTGGCAGGTGAAGTGAAGTCGAAGGCATATCTCGATGTGCAAGACATTGCGCGCGAGGTGATCCGCAAAATCGGCTATACCAAGAGCGAATACATGTTCGAAGCGAATAGCTGCGGTATTTTCTCTGCGATCCACGAACAGTCTTCGGATATCAACCAAGGTGTTGAGCGTCGGAAGAAAGAAGATCAAGGCGCTGGCGACCAAGGGATGATGTTTGGATACGCCACCAATGAAACGGACAACTTGATGCCGTTGCCATTGGAATTGGCGCACTCTATCCTTCGCGAGTTATCACAAATCCGCCGCGAAGGAAAAGTGATGACCTACCTCCGCCCGGATGCCAAATCGCAGGTAACGATTGAATACGCGGATGACAACAAGCCCGTGCGCGTCGACACAATTGTGGTTTCTACCCAGCACGACGATTTCGGTAAAGACGCTGCCATGTTGGCGCAAATCAAAGAAGACGTTATCAACATCGTGATCCCGCGCGTGAAGAAGAAACTTCCGAAGCGTGTACAAAACCTGTTCGGCGACGGTATCAAGTACCACGTGAACCCTACTGGTAAGTTCGTGATTGGTGGTCCTCACGGCGACACAGGTCTTACGGGTCGTAAGATTATCGTTGACACATACGGCGGAAAAGGCGCCCATGGTGGCGGCGCGTTCTCAGGAAAAGATCCTTCGAAAGTTGACCGTTCCGCCGCGTATGCGACACGTCACATCGCCAAGAACTTGGTTGCTGCTGGCGTGTGCGATGAAGTACTCGTGCAGGTGGCTTATGCCATTGGCGTTGCGAAGCCCGTGGGCTTGTATGTAAACACGTACGGAACAGCGAAAGTGAAAATGACCGACGGTGAGATCGCCGCGAAAGTGGAGAAGATCTTTGACATGCGTCCTTACTTTATTGAAGAGCGCTTTAAGCTTCGCACACCCATTTATTCAGAAACCGCTGCCTATGGACACATGGGGCGCGAACCGAAGGTGGTGGAGAAGGTGTTCAATAAAGGAAGCCACAACGAATTGAAATTGAAAGTTGAGCTCTTCCCTTGGGAAAAACTTGACCACGTAGATGCGGTAAAAAAGGCTTTCAAAATCGCCTAAGCAGTTTCCCCAACAGGGGCTTTTAAAACCTCCGTGCGTCACCCGTGCGGAGGTTTTTTTGTGCACCGAGCAACGCAAAAAATTGGAAACTTGGGCGGTCGGGATTCGTTAACTTGCACGGATGACATTTCGGACCCTGCTTTTCATCTGTTTCTGGTCGTTGATGTTGGCCTCGTGTAAGGAAGTTTCTTTCCCGCAGGCTCAGCCATCGGGTGTGGCCGCTTTGAAAGAGGTTCCTGAAGCTATTCGTGGCATGTACATCCCAAAGGAAATCAAGCCCGAAGACAAGGTCGACACCCTGATCATCGAATCGTGGGGATACCACTTCAAGGATTCGCAAGACAAGGACTGGCTAGGTCGTGGTGCGATCAGCGATTCCCTCGTGATCAAGTTTTATAAGGATTACTATTTCGTCAATTTCCGCTCTGGCGATCAGTGGGTCTTGCGCCTTATTAAGCAGAATCCCAACGGAGAACTTGAGTTCTTGTCGATAGACCTGCAAAGCGAAGAGAAAGCCAAAGACAAACTCAAACGGCTGAACAAGAAAGTGCGGTACAAGGAGATCAAGCGGGGCGACGATACCTACTATCAAATTAACCCCACCCCTGCCCAGTTGATGGCGCTGATCGACGAAGGGTTCTTCACCGGGACGACGCTTAGGAAAAAGTGACGGAATGCACGTGGGCGTGGTTTACTTTTCTTCGCCAGCACGCATCAAGAATCGCCTTTCCGGCAAAATACTGGCCTGGGATTTGTATCCTCGCGCCGGCTAAAAACTGACACTAGTTTGTATAAAATCGTACCTTTAAATCCCCTAGCATCAAACACCAAAAGATCATGAAAGCGAAAGTCATCCTGGTGGCCGCCGTCGTCATGCTGTCGGCATCGGCAACACAGGCACAGGTTCTCAACCGCCTCAAGAACAAAGTTGAAAGTAAAGGCGAACAAAAGGCTGGCGAGGCCATCGACAACCTCTTCAACGGTAAAAAGAAAAATGGCAACGATCCAAACGCTGGCAATAACGGCGGCAACAATGGACAAAACGGTTCTGGCGGCGGTAACAACGGCGGTGGCGGCGGAAACAACCCCTCCAATAAAGGTGGTGGCGGTTTGATTTCAACACCTCCCGACGTGCAGCAGAATTTGACAGATGCGGAAGCTGCCTATAAAAAGTCGAGTTATGGCGAAGCACGCTATTCCGTGCAACAAGCGATGCTGGGCGTGGAACTCGAAATCGGAAACAAGATCCTCAAATCGCTACCCGAGAGTGTGAGTGGCTTGAAAAAAGAAGATGACTCCGACCAAGTGACCAGTACCGGCTTCGGCTGGGCGGGCCTCACCATCCACCGCGAATACAACGACACGAAAGAGAAAGAACTTCGCGTAACGATCGCCAACAACTCGGTGTGGATGGCGGGTGTGAACGCGTACTTGGCTTCCGGCGGCTACGCACAACAAACCAACGGTCAGCAAAACTGGAAACAAGTAAAAGTGAAAGGCAACCGAGGCATCATTGAGTACGACGAAAGTTCAGGGTATCGCCTCAGTGTTCCATTGGGACAGTCCTCCCTCATCGTATACGAAGGAGTCAACTTCGCCAACGAAGGCGACATGATGAAAGCTGCCGAAGTCATCGACATCGACGGCATCAAGAAGCAACTTGGAGAACAATAAAAAGACTGACACATGAAGAACCTATTCATATTCCTTTTTGCCGTTGGTTTGATTACCTCTGCCTCGGCGCAAGACTTCGACAAGAATTTGAGCACTGCTCGCTCTTCCTATTCATCGGGTGACTTAGAGAATGCCCGTTTCGCCATGGAGCAAATGCTTCGCGACCTCGATATGGCGATCGGAAAAGAAATCCTGAAAGCACTTCCAACACAAGTTGGTGCCTTGAAGGTGAATGAAAAAGCCGACAACCTAACGGGTGGTGCGGGATATGCGGGCGGCCTGTTCGTTCATCGCAGCTATGGCGCAAGTCCAAAGACGGCAGAAATCGAGATCATCAATAACTCGCCCGTAATTAATTCCATCCAATCGATTCTAACGATGCCGGTATTGGGTGGGATGATGCGCGACGAAAATCAAAAGCAGGTTAAGATTCAAGGATACAAATCGTTGCTCACGAAAAACGTGAACAGCGAAACGGGAAAGACCAACTATGAACTTCAGATCCCGATGAACAACACCTTGCTCACATTAAAAATGGACGACTCGAACGAATCGGAGATTACAGCGGCTGCCAACGCCATTCCGCTCGCTAAAATCGCGCAGATGGCTCAATAAGAGTAGATCGTTAAAGAATAACCGGCAGGAATTTCCGACATTGATTATGGCGGGGGTTCCTGTTGGTGTTTTTAAGGCTTGTCAGCAAACTATGATTACCTGGGTTATTGTTCTTCTGGTACTTGGCGTAGCGTCGCCATTCATCATTGGCATTCTATTGTCGGCACCGAGATACCGAGGTCCCGTAACGGACCACTTCAACGGGAAACAGTTTATCAACCCAACGGGTGTAAAAGCCAAAGGATTGAGCGAAGTACTGAAATGGGTACGCGAGCGGACGCCCGGCAAGTGGGTAGAGCAGCGCGATCTCGCCCCCGGACCCAAGCCTCTTCCCCGCTACGACAACGGAGTACGCGTCACCCACGTCAACCACACCACGTTCTTGATTCAAGTCGACGGTGTGAATATCCTGACGGACCCTGTGTGGAGCGAGCGGGTAAGCCCTTTCACGTTTGCAGGTCCGAAGCGCATGCGCCCACCCGGACTTTTGCTGGAAGATCTACCTAAGATCGACTTGGTCTTGTTGAGCCACAATCATTACGACCACCTAGATATTGAGATTGTCAAGAGGATTCACGCCCACCATCAGCCTACGTTTATCGTTCCCCTGGGAGTGGAAGCGTACTTAAAGGAACATGGCATCACCACCATCATCGAATTGGATTGGTGGAAGTCGGTTGCTTTCAGCAATGTCTTCAATGTAGAAGCTGTGCCGGCGCAACACTTCAGCGGACGTGGATTACTCGATCGCGATGCCACGCTATGGTGCGGTTTCGTCATCCATCGGGCACACGGAAACATCTACTTTGCCGGTGACACGGGTTATAACGACGTCACGTTCAAAGAAATTGGAAAGAAGGCTCGCCCTCAATTGTCGATCATTCCCATTGGCGCCTTCAAACCTGAATGGTTTATGTCACCCATTCATTGCTCACCTGAGCAAGCCGTTCAAATTCATGTCGACTTGCAGAGTGCACAAAGTATCGCTAGTCACTTCGGAACGTTTCCACTTGCCGACGATGGGCAGCAAGAACCCATTCAGTTGTTGCAAGCCGCGCTTAAAGCTCGAAACATCGACGAAAGCAAGTTCATCGTGTTGCAAGAAGGTATTGCTCGAGATTTTGCCTGAGATATCGCAGCATTAGATCATTTCTAATGGTCGCCGACGGCCATTCGTTGGAGATTTTCCGTTGATTGTCGGGAAAACCATGATCGCCTACTCGCGTTGGGAGGGCAAGAGTCTAATTTGGTTATCTTGCACGCCCGATGCTTCAAAGAGCGCTCATCTTACTCTCATCTATCCTGCTCGCGGCATCTCTCCAAGTGCCCGTCAAGCAGGAGGTTTCCTACGGATATGAGATTACTCCCGACGATGGTATCGGTCACACCGAAAACCCATTAGGCGACGGCGAAGAAAATTCGTCTAGCGACGCCGATGCTTCCGAAGACGATGACGTCTCGGGGCTCGATCACAGTCATGGGTCAACGCATTTTTCGATTGTTAGCTTTCTTCATTTTGCTGATCAGCAGAACTTGTTTCATCAACTTCCTCGTGAAGTGATCATCCCACCGCCAAAAGCATAAGGGTTACTTCTTTTTTCGTTTTCCGTAGACGTGCCTCGTTTTAGGGCGCGCTATACTTTTTCAACCCTTATTCTGAATTGAAATGAATTTGAGAGAATACTTCTCTAAAGACCTTGTAGCCTCCGTGGTTGTCTTTCTCGTGGCGCTGCCGCTCTGCTTGGGCATCGCGTTAGCATCTGGTGCACCAATGCAAGCGGGTCTTATTGCTGGTGTGGTCGGCGGTATCGTCGTTGGCTGGCTCAGTGGGTCGCCCTTGAGCGTCACTGGACCAGCAGCTGGATTGGCGACCATCGTGGTGGCCGCGATAGCGAAACTCCAATCATTCGAAGCATTTTTGTTTTCATTGGTTTTGGCGGGTGCCTTCCAGTTTATCTTAGGATGGGTGCGTGCTGGTTCCATCGGACACTTTTTCCCTGCCTCTGTGATCAAAGGAATGCTCGCAGCAATTGGATTAATACTTATTCTAAAGCAAATACCGCACGCCGTTGGGTACGACCGCGACTTCGAAGGTGACGAGAGTTTCTTCCAGGAGGATGGAGGTAACACTTTCACGGCGATTATCGACTCACTTGGAGCATTCAGCGGGGGTGCAGCCATTGTGTCGATCACTACAATCTTGATATTGGTTGTTTGGTCGAAGTTTGTCGCGCCGCGAGAGAGTTGGCTGTCACTCATTCCTGGCCCTCTCGTGGCGGTTTTAACAGGTATTGGACTCGCCCAACTCTTTTCGAGTGTAGCGCCAGCCCTGCTCATCGCGCCTCAGCACATGGTTCAGCTTCCAAACTTCTTATCTTCGACCGGCCCGATGATCACATTCCCCGACTTCAGTCAGTGGCTTAACCCCGACATCTACGTGACGGCCGTAACGATCGCCATCGTTGCTTCGTTGGAGTCGCTCTTGAGTATTGAAGCCTGCGACAAGATGGACCCTTTGAAAAGGAATACACCATTGAACCGTGAGTTGAAGGCGCAAGGCACGGGAAACATGATCTCCGGTCTGATTGGTGGTTTACCCATTACTTCTGTCATCGTTCGGAGTTCGGCCAACATCGCTGCCGGAGCAAAATCGAAAGCATCCTCGATCACACACGGCATTATCTTGCTTTCTTCAATTCTCTTTGCCTCGGCTTTCCTACAAATGATCCCCCTGTCTTGCCTAGCTGGTATTTTGATCATCGTAGGTTATAAACTTACGCCGCCGTCGCTCTACCGCGACATGTACACGAGGGGTTCCTCCCAGTTTTTGCCATTCATCATCACGGTGGTCGCAATTGTGTTTACCAATTTGCTGGTCGGCGTTTTCATCGGCATCTTAGTCGCCATATTCTTTATCCTAAAGACGAATTTTAAAGAATCGGTGATCCTGGTTGGCGATGGCAAGAATTATTTGATGAAGCTTACTAAGGATGTGTCCTTTCTTAATAAGTCGACCATTAGAAGTAAATTCCAACAAGTTCCCGTGGAAGGTTCTCTTTTGATCGACGGATCGGAAGCTCATTTCGTAGATCAAGACATCAAAGAAGCCATCCGTGATTTTATTGAAGCTTCCAAATCCAAAAGAATACAAGTTGAACTCAAACACCTAGCCCTATGATGAACCTCGAAAACGCTCTTAAAGATTACAACCAACTTTTGCTTCAGAACAAAGCATGGGTGGCTGAGAGAAACCAGAACGACCCTGAGTTCTTCAAGCGGCTCGCAAAGACTCAGACACCGAAGTTTTTGTGGATTGGTTGCTCCGACAGCCGTGTTCCCGCCAACCAGATCACTGGCACAGAACCAGGTGAGGTGTTTGTACATCGCAACATCGCCAACATGGTAGTTCATACCGACATGAACATGTTGAGCGTACTGGACTACGCTGTTAACGTGCTACTCGTCGAACACGTGATCGTTTGTGGCCACTATGGCTGTGGTGGTGTTCGAGCTGCCATGAGCCACAAGCAGTTTGGCGTCATCGACAACTGGATCCGTCACATCAAAGACTCGTACCGTGTGAATGAAGCGGAACTTGAGGCAATCTCTGATCCTGAGGAGCGAGAACGCCGGTTCACTGAACTCAACGTTATCGAACAAGTGTATGACCTTTGCAAAACTTCCATCATTCAAAACGCTTGGACAAAACGGGGCGGCCCATTCGTCCACGGCTGGGTCTACGACATCGGCGTCGGGTTGATCAAAGACCTGCGCGTGTCTTTCCACGACAACTCGGAACTACCTCGCGTGTTCCGATTCGACAAACCTTAAAATACCTCCAGAACTCTAAAAAAGGGGCCGTCTGAGTAAGATGGCCCTTCTTTTTTGCCTAATCCGTCGTGACAAAAAGTTTTTTCGGAGAACCCATAGGGGTAACAGTCCTGCCAATTGTCATAACCCCAGAAGCCCAAAACCGTAAATTGCACTGAATTCTTACTCAAAGGCAGTGGATTTACTGGAACAGCAGGTTTTGATAACCCTGAAAGAGGGCAGTGAAAGTGCTTTTGAGATGCTATTCAGAACGTATTATCGCCCGCTGTGCCAGTACGCATATTCCTTCCTCAACGACCGCGACGAGGCCGAAGAGGTGGTTCAATCTGCATTTATCAACATTTGGGATAAACGCGCACAGGTCGAAATCCAGAGTTCGGTGAAGGCATATCTCTACCGTGTCGTGAGAAACTCATGCCTCAATGTAATCAAGCATGAAAAGGTAAAGCAGCAACACGTGGCCCACGAAATGGTGCACGCCGAAGCTGTGCATGAAGGGGTATCACAGTCTGTCATCTCCTCCGAACTCGAAGAGCGCATCGCCATTGCCATGAAGGCTCTACCGGAACAATGCAGGTTGGTTTTCCAACTGAGTCGCTTCGAAGAATTAAAGTACGCCGAGATCGCAGAGCAACTCAACATCTCTGTCAAGACAGTCGAAAACCAGATCGGTAAGGCGCTCAAGATCATGCGGGAGCAATTGAAAGATTACCTCCCCGTATTCCTCATTTTGTTTGTTAAAGATTGGATGTAGCGGTGGCAATAGAATTCAACGATATCGAGGACTTGATCGGCAAAGTGCTGTCGGGCGAAGCTAACGCCGAGGAACAACGGTATGTCGAATCGTGGCGCCATGCCAGCCTCGAAAACCAAAAGTACTTCGACGACTTGACGTTGATTTTTCAGCGTGCCGCAACCAACGAAGTCAAGGTTGACTTCGACACCGACGCGGCCTGGAAAAAAGTTCGGTCACAAATTGCGCGCAAGACAGGGAAAGCGGTTCCGCTCCCAACCACCACTGCTCCCTTTTGGACTCCCATTCGGCTCGCCGCTGGAATTGTGCTGGTGATTACAAGTGCCATTTTTACCTGGAGATACTACAGCGCCGGTGAAGTGCAACTAGCCAACGCTGCCACCGAGAACCAGGTGCTGGAACAAACGCTTCCCGATGGAAGTACCGCCTTCCTGAACAAGAAATCTTCGATCAGCTATGAGTACAATCCCCGCGAGAAAACTCGGAAAGTAAAATTGAAGGGCGAGGGGTTCTTCAATGTCAAACACGAAGAAACGAAGCCGTTTGTTATTGAAGCCGAGGAAGCGCTTGTGCGGGACATCGGCACGGCCTTCAACCTGAAATCCTATCCCGGCAAAGACACCATCGAAGTGGTGGTACAATCTGGTATCGTGCAGTTCTATACATTGGAAAACCCCGGATTAACCGTATACGAAGGAGAAACTGGGCTCTATTCTAAGTCAACGAAGACCTTCTTCAAACTTGAAAAAGCAGACACGAACGTTCTTGCGTACAAGACCAAGGTATTCAGTTTCCACGCGACGGATTTACGGAGTGTGATTACTCAAATCAACGAGGTGTACGATTCCAAAATCAAACTCGCGAACGACGACATTGCCAACTGTCAACTGACGGTCACCTTCCGAAACGACGAACTGGATACGGTAGTCGAGGTGATCGCAGAGACGCTCGATCTCAACGTCGTTCGTAACGATAAAGACGAAATCATTCTAAATGGACCCGGGTGTCGCTAAACTATCCTTGACGATGAGAATGATCGCTTTCTTCTTTGTTGGACTGTTGCTCGCATCCACGGCTGGCGCTCAGACCACTGGGTCTATCCTCGACCGGAGAGTCGACGTTTCCTTCAAAAACGAACGACTGACGACAGTGCTCACCCGCATCGGTCAAAGTGCTAACTTTTCGTTCTCCTACAATTCCGCGATCATCTCCAACGACGACGTGATCACGATAGAGAAATCAAACGCAACGGTTCGCGACATCTTGAACGAGGTGTTTAAAGGATCGATGACCTACAAGGAAAAGGGGAATTACATTATCCTAACCCGCGTTCCCGTCAAGGCACCCAAATCGAACACCACGTCGATGATCATTAGCGGCTATGTCGAAGACTGGTTCACCAACGAACGCATCATCGATGCCAGTGTGTACGAGAAGGCATCACTCAACTCAACTGTAACCGATGCGTTTGGTTTCTTCCGTCTAAAGATTGACATGAAGGACAACCAGCCAGTGACAATCGCTATCACCAAGAAAGATTTCATCGACACGACGCTCCACATCACCGAAGCTGGCAATCAATATTACCATGTCTCATTGAAGCGGGTTCGTCCATTGTCGGTTGTCCGCGACGAGCCACAACCACGCATCGACTCCACGGTGACGGAAAACCCCGTCGACTCGGTGTTGGTCGGCGACCCGCAGTCAGATCGCGAGGAGGTACCGATGCCCTATTCCACGTCGCCGAACATCGAGAACATTCGAGACACACTGTATCGAGATGTTCAAGTTTCTATTCTACCCTTTGTGGGAACCAATGGCCGGTTGAGCGGCAATGTGATCAACGAATACTCGATCAACTTCCTGGGTGGTTACTCGCTTGGGACACGTCAGATCGAGCTGGGATTCATCACGAACATCGACCGTGGCAATGTGAGCTTTCTGCAACTAGCGGGTATTGGAAACATTGTGGGTGGAGAAGTGATTGGGATCCAAGGTTCGGGGTTCTTCAACTTGAATGGTGGCGACACCAAGGCTATCCAAGGCACGGGATTCGCCAATATCAACTTCGGAGACTTCCAAGGCGTGCAGGCGAGTGGGATGGCGAACATCAACCTCGAAAGTGCAAATGGCGTGATGGCTGCTGGGATGCTCAACTACTCAAACGGCCGATCGGTCGGATTCGCTGTCGCGGGAATGGCCAACATTCACGTCGGTGATTTCAAAGGACCACAAATTGCGGGGTTCACCAACATAAATAGTGGTGGTACCCTGAAGGGAAGCCAGATCTCCGGCTTCTTCAACTGCGGGAACAAAGTTCATGGCACACAGATCGGCTTCATAAATGTGGCAGACTCACTAAGTGGTGTACCGGTCGGATTCCTTAGCATCGTGAAGCACGGTTATCACCAACTTGAAGTGTCGGCGGACGAGGTGTTTTATACCAACCTAGCGTTTCGCAGCGGTGTTCGTAAGTTCTACAACATCATCTTTGCTGGCATCCAACCTCAGTCCATGAATCAAACCGGCACCGATCCCGTGTGGACCTTCGGCTACGGTCTCGGGAGCGCCCGTCGTGTATCTCGATGGCTTCATCTCAACATCGACCTAACGTCGCAACATGTCAATAAAGGAGGCTTTACCACCGAACTTAGCAGCCTAAATAAACTGCAGATGGGGTTCGACTTCAGGTTGGCCCGCGGGCTCTCGATTTATGCCGGCGGCACCTTGAACGCCTATTTCACGAGAACCTCCTTCACCGATTACCCAAATCTCTTCACGGACTTTACGCCGACCATGTTCAACAACAGCTCCGTGGGCAGCGACGTCAACATGAAAGTCTGGTTTGGGGGGAAAGTCGCCCTGCGCTTCTTCTAGTCTACCCCTGTTTTAGGGTCCAGCCGGGACTTTGATCGAAAAATTAGAAGATGTACGGCCTGTGGTGTAACTTTCTTACGCGGTTAGAGTATCCTAATCCAAATTCCAGCATCATGAAAAAGTTTGTACTCCTCCTCGGCGTGATCGTCGCCTTCTTCAGCCTAACCCTGACCGCTCAAGCGCAGAAGAAGTCCGACAGAAAAGAGGAAAAGAAGGCCGCAAAAGCAAACACACCTGAGGAGGTCAAGAAAGCCACCCCTGTAATCATCATTGAAGAGAGCACGGTGGAAATTGAGGAAGAAGATGAGGTGACACTCGAATCGCTGGAGTCAGAATTTGAAGAGGCGCGCGAAGAACGCGAGGAAATGATCCGCGAAATCATCGAGGAAGAGCAAGAGGCAATCGACGAAGCCATGGAAGCGGCCGAGCGCGTTCATGAACTCGTTCAAATCGACCTAGACATAGATGAAGACATCGACGTGGATATTGACCAAGACGTCGATATGGATATGGACATCGACATGGACGAAGACAACGATGAAGATATAGATGTAGACATCGATATCGATGAAGATTTCGATTTGGATGTAGATGTAGATGTAGATGTAGATGTGGACGTAGACGTAGACGTAGACGTGGATGAAGAAACTGAAGAGTCGGGCACGAGGATCTACTACAACTTTCAACGTGACAACGACGAATCTGAAAGCGATGACTCGACAGACTCAAAAAAGTCCGATGGCTTGAAGTCGCTGATCAAGAAGGACGGTAAAAGCAATTCGAAGGAAGAGTCCAAAGACAAGGACAAATCGAAAGATAAGTCGAAGAGCAAATCCAAGAACAAACCCAAGCCCTAACTCTAAGGGTAGTTCAAATCTAGGGTCCGATATACACTGGGATCCATTTCGTTCGATCACTGTTTCATGGGCTTGAGTTATAGCCCGGTTGATTCGCAGCCCCGGCGGACATGGGAAGTGTGTGCCGTCGCAATTACCTGGATGGTTTGAGTGGCTGCGAATCGCCGGCGTTTCTATTTAGAATCAACCATGTCTCGAGTATCGACCCTTGCCACCGGACGGAACACATACCCACACCAAGTCCGACGCCGCACTCCCCAATAGAACAGATCACTGCTGCTTTCGCTTACGTGACACCCATTCCACAGTAAGCTCTTTCTACCACCTGCAGCGAACACACACATGGATCAATCGTCCCAATCGCTTCATCACCGCTCGTTCAGAATGGGGTAGTACGAAGAGTATCTCACCTACTGACTTCGTTGTAGGTCGTCAACGCGTCGGAGTTATTTGTATGGGCGCGCGTGTTTCAGAAATTTCAATATTTTTGCCCACCATCAAAGCCACTCCCATGATTCTTGTACTCGACATTGGCAACAGCGACATCACCATGGGATTGTGGACAGGAACAAAGTGGAGTCATACCTGGCGCATCCCTTCGCGCATCCATCAACCGGAATTATACTACGGTGTTAAGATTCGCGATAACTTCTTCGAAGCTGGCGTTACCACTACCCAAGTATCACAGATTGTCTTGAGTAGCGTCGTTCCAGGTCTCACCGAAAAAATTCAAAAGGTACTGCGAACGCTGTTCGAAAAAGACCCATTGCTGCTGGGCCCCACGGTATATCAAACGCTGCCCATCGAGGTATTGAACCCATATGAAATCGGCTCCGACCTGGTTGCCAATGCGATGGGCGCGTACGTAAAAATCAAGGGCGCTTGCATCGTGGCAGATTTCGGAACCGCACTTACTTTTACGACGATATCCGCCAAGGGGAAGATCTTGGGCGTCTCGATTGTGCCCGGCTTGAGAACCGCGATCAAAGCACTTTCACAAAACACAGCCAAACTGTTCGATGTGCCACTAGAAATGCCAGCGTCGGCCCTCGGTAAGAGCACCATCACCGCCATTCAGTCTGGACTGGTGATCGGCTACGATGGACTCGTGCGCAGCGTGGTGGGCGCCATCCGCAAAGAACTCAATGAAGACTGCCCGGCTATCGCGACCGGCGGGCTCTCCTTCGTCATCACTTCCCTAAAAGGATTCTTCCACGACATCGACCCACACCTGACGTTGGATGGGTTGAGGGAGATAGGGGAGTGGAAGAATAGGAATTAAGAATTAAGAGTTAAGAATTACGATTTACGATTTAGGATTTAGGATTTTAAGTGCTTGGGTTAGGTCTTCGATGAGGTAGTCGGCGTCTTCGAGGCCGATGTATAGTCGAATCAAGCGATGGTTTCGCTCGGCTGGGTTGAAGTCTTCAGGTTTGATCGACACCACGGAGGGTATCACCAGCGACTCGTGACCGCCCCAGCTTACGGCCATCAAGAACCTTCTCAACGAATTACAGAATCCTTCTACTTGCTCGATGGTTTTAGCCTTCACCACGATGCTAAACAACCCACCAGCATCTTTCATTTGCTTCTTGGCTAGTTCATACTGAGGGAAACTCGGATGGAATGGGAAGATGACTTGCTCGATCTCAGGACGCGTAGCCAGAAAATCGACGACCTTTTTTGTGGTGGCGCACACGCGATCCATTCTCAAATGAATCGTCCGCAAGCCGCGGATCAGCAACCACGCGTTCATAGGAGAAATGTTGCCGCCGATGTTGAGAAACTCCGAATCGAATATCTTTTTGATCATATCCTTGGAACCAGTCACAACGCCCGCCACCACATCGCTATGACCGCCGATAAACTTTGTGGCAGACTGGGCGACCAAGTCGACGCCCATCAGATAGGGTTGTTGGTTGATGGGGCTGCAATAACTATTGTCAATCATCGTGACGATGCCGCGAGCTTTTGCCAACGCCGTCACCGCGGGAATGTCTTGCAATTCGTACGTAAAAGTGTTTGGCGACTCAAGGAAAATGAGTCTTGTCCGAGGTGTGATTGCCGCTTCGAAGTTCGCCGTTCGGGTACCGTCCACGAACGTCGTTTGAATGCCGAACTTCGGGAGCAGTCGCTCGAACAACTTGATCGTCCAACTATACGGTTTGGCAACACTGACGATATGATCGCCCGTCTTTAGCAGCGCGATGATCGGGATGGCGATTGACGCGATACCACTTCCAAACACGAGCGCATCTTCGGCGCCATCGAGGGCTGCCAGTTTTTTTCGAAGGATATCGACCGTCGGATTATTACCCCTTGAATAAAGCGTCGCGTAGTACTCATCGGCCAGGGCTTTGCGAAAATCGGCAACCGACTTAAAAGTAAAGTTGCTTGTCTGGATGATGGGTGGTGATACCGCGTTGAAGTACCCGCTGCGGTCTTCGCCCAGTTCATTCAAGATAAAAGACAGTTCGTCCATGTGTGTGGTAGAAAATTTTGGTGGCGCTAATCGGCCTTACCAAAAGTCTCAATTCCGCGATCTAAATGCGACAGGTCGATCCCATATTTTTTTTCATGGTTTAGAATGGTTTCACGCCGCCGACGGCTGCGAGCAAGCCGGTAAGCGCTCCGCTCAAGTTCACCAAACAGTGAATGCCGGCGCTCAACCAGATACTGCGCTTCCACCAAGCCGCGTAGCTGAGCACCAGGCTCACCATGAAGATTCCGGGATAATTGTGTGGCTGCCAAAAGTGATAGATCGTGAACAACAATGCATGGACGAGCGGTGCCCAATGTCCCATCCAAGCCATTCGCGGCAGTAAGTATCCACGGAAGTATACCTCTTCTACCGCGGGTCCGATGACGCCGTCGATCAACAGGCCGACCGAGAATGTTACGATGAGTGCGGTCCTCGACGCTGTGTCGAACCCCGCATCATAAAACCAGGCGGGGAGCCATTGGAAAACGTGGGTTCGAATCCAAAGGCCGCTCGCGAACATGGGTGCATATAAGACGATACAGGCGAACCATCCGGCGACCGACCACAGGGCGAGTTTACCCCACGGCAACCGGTTCGCGAACGATACCTTTGTGGCTACCCGCGACCGCCATCCTGCGAAACGCCAGCCCGCCAGGTGGCCAAGTTCCACGGCGGGCATCACCAACAGCTCCGCACCCAACATGGCGGCAAGGGCCGGGAGACCCCACGCCACCGTGGATGGAGCGAAAGCAACATAAAACAACAAGATGGGAATACCCGGCAATAGGTGCAGCGCCACCATTTTCCAGCCTCGCAGCGGAGTCGATTCGAAGATTGCATTCATACGTTTTCGTTTTGGGACGAAAAACGCTTCGAGCACTCAGCGAGTCGTTCGACTTCGCGAAATCGAACCAAAAAAAGGCGGTTATGCGGGTGGTGTGTGCTGTTTCCGGTAAGCCGACGGCGTGGTCCCAGTCGTTTGGCGGAAAATCGTGTTGAAAGACGACTTCGAACTGAAGCCCACTTGGTACATCACTTCTTGCACCGTGAGTTTTGGATCTTTCGACTCACGGAGAATTCGGGTGGCCTCCTCGATTCGAAGGTGGTTGATGTAATCGAAGAAACTCTGGTGAACCACATCGTTCAGGTACTGAGAAACTTTGCGCGCAGGTAGTTCCATACGTTGTGCCAGTCCATCGATAGTGATACCAGATTCTAAATGGACCTTGTCCTGTTCAATTGCGACTTTCAATTTTTGGGCAATCAGATTCTTCTCGCCGAGCTCGAGGGTTCTATTGAGTGTCTTGATCGCATCTTCTTCCACCGACGACGCGGCAAAAAGGCGCGGGTCCTTCAATGCCCGGAGCACGAAAGCTACGATGTAATACAGCAGCAATGCGAGCACAATCACCATGGCGACTGCCGAGCGTTGCGGGGAGCCTTGCAGTGAAAGAACCGTGGCCAGAAAAGAGACACCAAAGCAAATGGCAATCGTGCTGAGCGTAAACTCAAGCCAACGAAGGCTTATTTCATGCACCGACGAAAAATGCTGTTCAAGAAGTGCGTGGTGGCGGCGAAGTTGAAACAAGCAAGACGCAACGTAAATGAAGAAATGCGCGAACAAAAGACTTGAGACCAATACACCTTCGAATGCCGGAAGATCTTGGTTCATGATGGCGCTCACGATTCGGAGCTGCTCGGATTCGGGTTGCGTTTGGTAAGAGACCAAGGTCGCGCCCAACAAGCACAGGTAAGGGACAAAATGCCATCCATCGGTGATCGTCAGGGGTCTCTTCGAATCGATGATTTTTCTAGTATACAATTGGAGGATGGGTCCATAGACGAGTACAAAACTGTCCTCGATCAGTGCGAGGCCTGGGAATCGGAGGAAAAAGCCTTTCATCATCGCAAGGCCGTCGATCAAGTTGAGGGCGATCAAAACAAAAAAGATGGCGAGAAAGTAATTCGCGGACGGGCGCGCAGGGCGGTGAAAAAAAAGAAAGCCAGCAATCAGCAAATACTGGAAGATCACCACGATCACCAGTACATCAAAAAGATTTAGGCTGCCTTGAGTATTCAAAACGCGGAATTTTATCCTGGGCTGAGACTTACAACAAAATAATGGGTTAATTTACCTTACCAAATAACCCTATGTACCGATTCCTACTCCTAGCAGCGTTGGCTCTTGGCTCCTGCGCCCCCGCCTACGTCCCCAACTCCCGAAATGTACCCATGTTTGCCGAAGGCGGCGAATTCGCTGGCGCGGTTGTCTTAAGCTCGGGCGTGGAAGGTCAGATGGCATATGCAGTCAACGACCACGTGGCAGTGATGGCCAACGCCATGGTGATCCCCAAGAAACTCGAAACCCGCAAAGGCGTTTCCTACAATAAAGACGGTGTGTTTGGCGAAGGCGGTCTTGGGTACTTCACCAAAACCAAGGCCTATCGTTTTGAGACTTTTGCTGGCTATGGCGTCGGTCAAGGGAACAGCTTCGAATCCTTCTACTTCTTCGGATCAAATGAAGTGATTGCCAATGGGAAATACCAACGCGTGTTCATCCAGCCCTCGATCGGTACGAACAAGCGTAAATTCAACATCCTGTTCACGACCCGTGTGTCAATGGTGAACTTCACGAAGTTTACTACCACAGATCCAACGGCCACGAGCTCCTCGGTGAAACCCACCGACAAGTTCAAAACGATTATAGAACCTTCTTTGACGACGCGTTTTCCGATTATGGGAAACTTACGCGGATTCTTCCAGTTGAACTTGAATACACCCGTAGGCGACGTATACTTTAAAAACGTGGTGATGCAAGCAGCGGTGGGCGTGCAGCTCCACACTGGACAATTGCGCACGCGTGTCTATTAAACCCAAACTCGGTCTGTTCGACCTCACCATGGTCACGGTTAGTCTCGTGATCGGGATGGGGATTTTCCGGACACCGGTTGAAGTTGCCAACAAAGCCGAAACTCCTACCGTCCTCTTCGCCGCTTGGGTGATGGGAGCAGTCGTGAGCTTATTCGGCGCACTAACTTTTGCTGAAATTGGGTCGCGGTATCATGTAACAGGTGGATTCTATCGGATCTTTTCCCATTGCTACCATCCCGCGTTCGCCTTCATGGTGAACTGGATGACGGTGATCTCCAACGCCGGATCGACGGCCATCGTCGCTATCATCGGTGCCGAATACATCAACCCGTTCATCATGCCCAATGTTGAACACGATCTTGGAATCCAAATCACGACCATTTCATCCATCTTGATCCTGTACTTTATCAACATGCTTGGTATCAAGATGAGTGCTCGGACGCTCAACGTCCTCATGATCATCAAAATTTCGCTGATGGTGTTGCTGATCGCTGCCATTTTCATCCCGGTTGATCGAGTGGCAGAGGAAAGTCACAAAACGGTCTCGTTTGGAAGCCAACTTCATGCGTTTTGGTTGTGCTTCGTGCCTGTTTTCTTTACCTACGGTGGATACCAACAAACGATGAACTTCGGTAGCGATGTGCCCGATGCCGGGCGCACGATGCCACGGGCAATTTTCTTTGGAATCGCCCTTATTCTAGGATTGTACCTATTGATTAACCTTTCCTATTATCATGTGCTGGGCATGGATGGGCTGCGAAACGCGACAGCCCTTGCTTCCGACATGGCCTCGATCCTGTTCGGCGGATACGCGTCCCGAATCATTGCCGTGGTGATGTTCCTTTCCGTGATGGCCTACGTCAACGCATCCATCATGTCCAACCCTCGCGTATACTACGCGATGGCAGAAGACAAGGTGCTGCCTCCCATTTTTGCACGGATCAATCCCAAAACCCAGGTGCAAGAGTTTTCGACTACGTTCTTTGTTGCATTCATGGTGATTACACTTTTCTTGACATCATCTTTCTCCAAAGTCTTGAACTACGTGATGTTCTTCGATAGCATCGCCATGGTGACGGCATCGGCGGCCATCTTTGTTCTTCGCAATCGGGCGAAAAAATCAGCAATTGACGAAGCGGGCATCTATAAGATACCGTTGTATCCATTCTTACCCGCCATTTTCGTCCTCACCTATGCCTTGGTGAATACCAGCATCTTAATCTCAAATCCCATCGCATCGTCTATTGGCTTTGTCCTTTTCCTGTCGGGATGGCCCTTGTTCGTGGTGTTAAAAAAAGTGGTCAACTCAAAGAACGGCGCTGGTGCTTAACACAACTTGTATCTTTCGCTAAAGAAAAGAATTCTACATGCAAATCATCGATCAGATTATTCGCGGACGTCGCTCCATTTTTCCGCGAGATTACGCAAGTGAACCGGTGGAAGACCACGTCATAGAAGATATTTTACTCAACGCCACGTGGGCGCCCAACCATAAGATGACCGAACCCTGGCGTTTTATGGTGTTCTCTGGGGCGGGCCGGCAGAAGCTGGCGACTTTCCAAGCCGAGTGCTACAAACAGGTGACGACCGCGAATGGAAAGTTTCAAGAGGACAAGTATCACGGGCTATTGACAAAACCGATGGAGTCGTCGCACATAATTTCAATAGGCATGAAACGCGATCCAAAAAAAAGCGTGCCCGAAATCGAAGAGATCGGCGCGGTGTACTGTGCCGTTGAGAATATGTACTTAACGGCGAGCGCCTACGGCCTCGGCGCGTATTTGAGCACGGGTGGAATAACCTTCTTCGAAGAAGCGAAACCCTTCTTCCAACTAGGCCCGGAAGACAAGTTGCTTGGGTTCTTCCACGTCGGTAAGACCACATACACGCCGCCCCCATCGAAGCGCAAGCCCCTCGACGCGGTGACGACATGGGTTCGCTGACCAACCTATTTCGCGAATAAGGGTGGGACTTTGTCGTCCCATTCGGATGCCTCTTGATAGGCGCGGGCGATAGCTACCAGTGCTGACTCACCGTAAAGTTTGCCTAAGAACGAAATACTCGTTGGACTTCCTTGATCATTGAAGCCGGTGGGGACCACCAAGCAGGGGTGTCCGGTCAAATTGGTCGTGAGCAATTGCCCGTTGGCAAAACTCGGTGAGATCACGACGTCGAAGTCTTTCAACTTTTCGTGATAGGCATCAATCAATTGCTGCCGGATTCGTGACGCATTGATGTATTCAACTGCTGGAATGAAGCGTGCTGCCCGAAATGTATTCGGCCACGCATTCTTACGCTGATCGGTTAGCTGGTCGTCGATATCGAGTCGTGTCAGTTCCTCAAACGCAGCACCCGCTTCGGCCGTGAGCATAAACCGGAGCGAAGCTACGGGAATATTAGGTGTAAACTCGACCGCCACTGGTTCAATCCCGAGCGAGCGAATCACCTTCAATGCCGCCTCATCGTGGGCTTTCATCGGATAGTTTGCGTCGAACGCAGTTTTCAGGTAGGCTACTTTTAGTTTCTTGACGTCGTCTTTCGCTGAATAGTTAAAGGGTGCTTCGCGCACATGCTTGTCGATACCGTCTGAGCCCATGATTGTTTGCAACACGATTCCGCAGTCAAGCGCAGAACGACAGATCGGACCAATCTTGTCCATGCTCCAGCTTAAAGCCATCGCGCCGGTGCGGCTCACGCGGCCGTAGGTGGGACGGAGTCCCGTTGCCCCACAGCGGGTGGAAGGTGATACAATGGAGCCAAGGGTCTCGGTTCCAATAGAGAAAGCGACCAAGCCAGCAACCGTGCCCGATGCCGATCCTGCAGAAGATCCACTTGATCCCTGTTTCAAGTTCCATGGATTTTTGGTCACGCCCCCGTACCAAATGTCGCCCATGGCAAGCGCTCCCATGGTGAACTTACAAATCAGCACCGCGCCGGCTTCCTCTAACTTCTTCACAACGGTTGCCGTACCGGTAAGCTCCTGTTCTTTGTAAGGCGTTGCGCCCCAAGTGGTTTTGGTACCTTCTACCGCCAGAAGATCCTTCACGCCAAAGGGTATTCCGTGCAATGGGCCTTTGTATTTGCCGCGAGCGATTTCTTCATCCGCTTTCTTCGCGTCGCGAAGGGCACGCTCCTCCAGCACCGTGATGATACACTGAAGCGTGTCGCCATACTTCTTAATGCGGTCCAAGTAAAGCTTTGTCAACTCCGTAGACGTAATCTTCTTAGTCTTAATCAATACCGCTAGTTTGTACACCGGATAAAAAGCGAGGTCGGCCGTATTGGTTGGCATGGCGACGGTCTTCGGAAGCCCCCACTCCAGAGGTGTCGCTGCAGTAGTGGGTTGGAAACCCGTAGGCCGAGGGTCGAACACCAATGACATCGGTACCGAGTTAGGAAGCTTATACTGATGCACGGCTTCATAGTCTTTTTGATACCCTTGTAGGTTGGAAAGCAACGAATCCCGTTCGGCGTCGGTGAGTGAGATGCCAAAATAAGGTTCGATCGATTTCGTGGGATACTTCTCTTGGGCAACAGCTAGCGTGGTGGTCGTAACAAACGCTGCAAGAATCAAGTGGCGGAACATAGCATTCGATTTCAGGTGAAGATAGTTACCGCTCGCAGAACGGACAAAACCGTTCATGACACATTAGCCATTAATTACTACCTTCGAAGCCGCCATGAAAGAGTATTTTCAAAAACTCTACCGTTATAATGAATGGGCCAATCGTCGCGTGCTCGGCGCGATCGAAAAGCAAGGAGTAACAGACGAAAAAATCCTCAGCATTTTCAGTCACCAAATCAGTGCAAACTACTTGTGGTTGCATCGGATCAAGGGCCTCCCGCCACCCAACGTTGAACTCTGGAAGACTTACCCGTTGGATCAACTGAAAAAAATGGTGGAAGACGTTTCCCAACAGTGGAACGAATTTGTGGACACCACCGAAAATTTCAACCGTGTTCTGCAGTATCGCAATTATGTAGGCGACTACTACGAAAACAACGTCGAGCACATCATGATGCACCTCGTCAACCACGGGTCTTATCACCGTGGGCAACTGGCGCTCCTCATGCGACAAAAAGGATTTGAACCGATCAACACGGATTTTATCACGTACGACCGCGTGATGACACAACAATGGAAGGAATAGGATAACTTTTTCCTTCCTTTCCGTGTTTCTACAAAACTGTCAACTAAACCAAAATCTTTAAACCCATGAAAAAGGTATTGATGCTCGCATACCTGCTTGTCGCAGCATTTGCTGGCTACAGCCAAAACGGAGATGTGACGGTGTGCCACACCTCTTCTATCGAAAAGTTTGCTGCTTTCGCTTCCGACCCAACTTTCAATGCTGAACACCCAACGCCGCGAAAATACGTGCACGTATCACAAGCGGGCGGCAAGATGATTCAATTCAAAGGCTCCGATGGCGTCGACGCCAATGCGTACTTCATCGCTGCCAAGAAAAAGACCGACAACTGGATCTTTGTATTCCAAGAATGGTGGGGTCTCAACGACAACATCAAACGCCAGTCTGAAGAATTGTACAATGCACTTGGAAACGTAAACGTTATCGCACTCGACATGTACGACGGCAAAGTAGCTACTGCCGCCGAAGAGGCCGGGAAACTGATGCAACAGTTCAAGCAAGATCGCGGAATCGCAATTATCAAAGGTGCCCTCGCCTATGCCGGTCCGAAAGCGAAAATTGGAACGATCGGTTGGTGTTTCGGCGGTGGCTTGTCGCTGGTTGCGGCACTCACGGGCGATAAGCAGACTGCCGGTTGCGTAATGTATTATGGCATGCCCGTCGATGATGTTGAACAACTCAAAAAATTGAACACCGACGTATTGAACATTTGGCCGACCAAAGACCGTCGCATCAACAAAGAAGTGATGGACAAATTCGCCGCTAACATGAAGGCAGCCGGCAAATCGCTGACGATTAAGTCATACGAAGCCGATCACGCGTTCGCTAACCCCAGTAACACAATGGGCTACAACGAAGCAGCCGCTAAAGATGCGTGGACACATACCGTGACCTACTTCAAAGCGAAATTCAAGTCTTAATATTAATTAGGTTGTATCCAAACACTGGCGGTGCTTGGATACAACCTATTCTTCTTCCCACACGACTTTTCGACCCAATCCGTACCAGTGCGGATACTTTGGCAAGTGGATCTTCTCCACCTCTGTCCTTTTCACCTTTAACGAAGGTGTCATCAATCCATTCTCAATAGTCCAGTCGTGCTTCATCACGACGGCTGCGTGTAGGCGTTCGTAGGATTCAAGTTCTTTATTTACTTCGTTCAATGTGTCGCTTAGACTGGTCGTCAGTTGTTCGTGCGATTTTGTTTTGCCAGTGGCGGACAACACCACAAGAACGATAGGTTGGGGAACTCCCATACCGACCACACAAACTTGGTCAAGGTCTGAATTTTTCGAAAGCTTCAGTTCGATCGGCGACGGCGCGATGTATTTGCCCTTATCCGTTTTGAACTGATCTTTGATCCGACCCGTGATCGTCAAGAATCCATCTTTGTCTATTTCTCCGACATCGCCCGACTTCAGGAATCCATCGTCGGTGAAAGTTTCGCGCGTCAGAGCTTCGTTTCGATAATATCCCAGCATCGTCGCGGGACTCTTCGTTTGGATCTCTCCTTCGCTTGAAAGGCGTGCTTCGACATTGCTCCACACTTTGCCGACGCTGCCAAACTTAATCGCGTCCACGTTGCTGTAAGCGTACGCCAAGTTCTCCGTCATGCCATATACTTCGCGGATGGTAATCCCGAGCCGTTCATACCATTCGAGCAATTCTACCGTGATCGGCGACGCACCCGTTAGTGTCCATTTTGCCTTGCCAAGGCCTAGTTTCTTGCGAATCTGTTTCTTGATGATTGCATTCACAACTGGAATGGAGAGCAACATCGACAACTTCTTCTGAGGTAACTTCTCCAGAATCTTCTCACGGAACTTGGACCATATGCGTGGCACGGCTAAGAAAATGGTCGGCTCGGCTTGTGCTAGGTCTTGTGGGAATTTTTCTATGGACTCGGAGAAATACACGGACGCACCGTTGTAGATCACACCCATCTCCACCAACATGCGTTCAGCAATATGCGACAACGGGAGGTAAGAAAAGAACCGATCGTCTTGATCGGTACCCAACACGCGAAATGCATGTGCGAGCGCATGGTTGATGCCTTCGAAAGAAAGCATCACTCCTTTCGGGTCGCCGGTGGTTCCCGACGTGTATTTGATCGTTGCTACTTCCTTAGGATCAAAAGTCGCCACTTCGGCCAGAGGCTCGTGTTTTGAAACGAGTTCTTCCCATCTCCATCCATCTTCGATGCCATAGAACGGAAAACTGATCTTCTGAATGTTGGGTGCGATCCCGTCGCGTTGGGAAGCATAGTCGTCAAGTTTGCCGACAAAGATTACTTGGGTGCCACTATGCTCGAGGATGGGGGCGATGCTGCGCGACGACAGGGTGGGATAGATGGGCACGGAGATGTGGCCGGCCATCCAGATGGCGAGGTCTGCGATCATCCAGTGCGCGCAGTTTTTTGAAAGAATCGCTATTCGACTCCGTGGTGGCAAGCTCATGGCCTTCAGCGCCGAAGCGATGCAACGCGCCTCACGACCAGCTTCGGCGTAAGTAAAGGTGAGCGTCTTGCCCGCGATGGGTTGATGATACAAGAGCCTGTTGGGTGCCTCTCTCTCCCATTTTTGAAAAATCGACAAAGGATTCGACATGGTGGTGGGGTTCTACGAAGGTTGCAATTACTAGTGAAATAACGCGATTCAAACGGTTGAAACCAAGTTCCCGGCGAAGCTTACGGTAGCGCTTCTTGCGGGACAAAGACTCAATTTAAATACCCCATTAGTGGTCTACTCCGGGGGTTGGAATCGGAATACTTTTCTACCAAGTCTTGATTGAGGTCGTCGTCAAAGTGTCTTCCTCTTTTCTCTCGACAGGGGAATTTGAACACACGCCTCCAAGACGAATGTCCATTCACTAACCAAACTCAATTCTATGAAGTATTTTCTACTGTTAGTCTTTGCCTCCTTATTGACGTTCTCCGGGGCATTTGCCCAGGACCGGACTATTTCGGGGAGGGTAGTTGGCGCCGAAGATGGTGCTCCGGTTCCAGGTGTCAACGTTGTCATCAAAGGGACAACCACCGGCACGGTAACGGATACCGACGGCCAATACCGAGTAACGGCGCCAGCAAACGCCGAAACGATCATCTTCTCGTTTATCGGATTTCAAACACAAGAGATCCAAATTGGAAACAGAAGCGTGATCGACGTGACGCTAGCCGCCGACGTGCAGCAACTCAACGAAGTTGTCGTCGTGGGTTATGGTACGCAGATTAAGCAAGATCTGACGGGTAACATCGTGAGCTTAAAGGGCGACGAAGTGAAGAACGTGCCCGTTCCCAACTTTACTCAGGCCCTTCAGGGTCGTGCTGCGGGTGTGTTTGTAGAAAGCGAAAGTGGCCGCGTTGGTGAAGGTATCAAAGTCCGCATCCGTGGTGCAAGTTCATTAACGGCTTCGAACGAACCCTTGTACGTAGTTGATGGTATTCCGATCAACACGTCGACGCTCACAAACGGCGGTACCGGTACAGCTGCAAACAACGGTAGTGCACTGGCTTCCATCAACTTCAACGACATCGAGTCGTTCGAAATCCTGAAAGACGCTTCCGCCGCCGCGATCTATGGCTCCCGGGCCGCGAACGGTGTGGTGCTCATCACGACCAAGCGTGGTAAAGCCGGCAAGACGACGATCAGCGCGAACATGCAGTACGGATTCAACGCACCCACGAAACGCAACCGTGGGTTCCTCAACTCAGAAGAGTACATCGCATACTATCGTGAAGCCGCGACCAACGGTGCGAAATACGAGTACAACCGGGGCGGAAACCCTGGCGAATATGCTTCAGAACAAGAAGCCATCGACGACTACGTCTCGTTCGTGGAAGGACGTTTTACCCGCTACTCAGGTTATTCAGATTGGAAGAAACTTGAAACCAACACCAACTGGGAGAACGAAGCCTATCAGAAAAATCCCATGGTGAAGATCATCAACTTGAATGCCAGCGGCGGAACAGAGAAAACTAAGTTCTTCATCAGCGGCGAGTATAGCAATCAAGATGGTATCCTCATCAAAAACAACTTCGATCGCCTATCAACGCGCGTGAATGTAGACCAACAAGCGACCGCCAAACTGCGCTTGGGAATGAACATGTCGCTGGCGCGGACCGTAACTGGCCGGACCACTCCCGACAACGACTTCGGTACTCCGATGCAAATTGTGGCGTTGGCACCCATCACACCTGTGCGCGACAAGAATGGCATTATCTACGACCGTCCTGTCACCACTTACTACAACCCACTTCTGAACGCGGACAATGGTCAATATACTTCTACCGTGTTCCGAAACTTAGGAGGCATCTATGCACAATACGATTTGTTCGACGGGTTGTCCTTCCGCAGTGAGGTTGGTTTTGACGTGCTGACACAAAACGACGACCAGTTCTTCGGATCACGGACACAATCGCGCTCAACCAATGGTGCGGGTCAGTCAGACTGGCTCCGGGTGTTTAACTATAACACCAACAACTTCTTCACCTACGCAAAAGTGTTGGGTAAGACAAGCGTCGACGCAACATTGGGTATGTCATTCCAGAAATCGAACACAGACCAAACGCAAGTGGTCGGTCAAGATTTCCCTACCGATGACTTTAAGAAGCTCCTGAGTGCGGGTCAGATTACCGGCGGCTTCTCCTTCGCTCAACAGTACGCGTTCCTGTCCTACTTCTCTCGGGTGAACTTGAAGTTCAGCGACAAATACCTGGTTTCGATCAGCGGTCGTGTGGATGGATCTTCTCGCTTTGGAGCTGACAACCGCTACGGCTTCTTCCCCGCAATTTCGGCAGGCTGGATTCTCTCACAAGAAGGATTCTTGGCGGACAATTCTACTGTGAGCTTCTTGAAAGCCCGTGCAAGTGCGGGTCGTGTGGGTAACGCCGAGATTCCCGAATTCCAAGCCTTGGGCTTGTGGGGAACCGGTAAGTATTCGGGGACGTCGTCGATCAACCCCACTCAGTTGTCAAACCCGAAACTCGGTTGGGAGCAAGCTTCGCAAATTGACGTGGGTATTGACTATGGATTGTTCAACAACCGCATCACCGGTGAAATTGACTACTACGTCAAGAACACCACTCAACTCTTGTATGCAACGCCTGTACCTGGCATCTCTGGGTTTACAACTCGCCAGAGCAACATCGGGTCAATGCAGAACCAAGGTTATGAGATCGTAATCAATAGTGCTAACGTTAGTCGCAACCGCTTCAAGTGGAATACGGCTTTCAACTTCTCGCATAACCAGAACAAGATTACTAAACTGGATGGCGAAGCGACCAAGATTCCTGGTAACGATGGCCGTTACTTGAACTCATTGGTGGTGGGCGAAGCGATCGGGGTATTCTATGGACCTAAGTACGCCGGTGTCGATCCCGCCAATGGCGACGCCTTATATTATGCACAAGATGGGGAAACGACAACAACTGACTACAACGCCGCAGGAAACTTCATCTTGGGCAATCCCAATCCTAAGTTCATTTATGGTTTGAACAACACCTTTACAATTGGTGATGTTGACTTTGGATTCCTGTTACAAGGCGTCTACGGTAACAAGATCATCAACGGTGCGGGTGGTTTCATGTCGGCAAACGGTGATTGGTTCGACAATCAAACACGCGATCAACTTAACCGCTGGCAAAAACCTGGTGACATTACCAATGTCCCTGCTGCACGTTTGAACCTCTACGGAACGATTAGAAACGGTACAAGTGCTTCGAGCCGCTATATCTACGATGGCTCTTACTTGAGATTGAAAACCGTTACGTTGGGTTACAACGTTCCGGCTTCCATTCTGAGTCGTTACAAAGTGACTGCCATTCGCGCGTACGTTACAGGTCAAAACTTGTTGACGTTCACCAAGTACCCAGGATGGGATCCAGAGGTTAATTCAGACTATCGTTCGTCGAACAAGAACCAAGGTGGCGACTTCTACACCGCCCCTCAGATCAAGTCTGTCATTTTTGGTCTTAATGTCACGTTCTAAAATCAACAAGAGAATGAAAAAGCTTTATTGTATCATATTGGCTGTTGCTTTCGGCGCGTGTTCCAAGGAATTGGATATCAAGCCTCAGCAATCGCTCGACGAGACCGTTGCGATGAGCAACGATCTGAACATTCGCAAAGCGCTCGTGGGCGCATACGATGGACTAAATGGCTATAGCGGAACGTTGGCCACGGCCAACTTCGGTTACATGTGGGGTGGAAACGCTCAACTTTACTCCGAACTGTTGGCAGCTAATGGCGAAATCAGCTGGGTGGGTACATTCAATCAACCCCGCGAAGTATTCGGTAAACGCATCTTGGTCAATAATAACTATGTAGCCAACGAATGGAGCGGATGCTACTATGTGATCAATGTTTGCAACAACATCTTAGCAAACATCAGCAACCTTTTGCCGGCCAACCAAGATCGCGTGAAAGCCGAGGCGTTGTTTATCCGCGGTGCTGTGTATTACAACTTGATAACCTTATTCGCGAAACCGTACGCCGACGGTAAGGCGAGCACCAACCCTGGTGTTCCGCTGATGCTGACTCCGACAAAGGCGATCGTATCGGAGACCCTACAAGCCCGCGCTACGGTAGAACAGGTATACCAGCAGATTCTCGCAGACTTGACTGCGGCAGAACCCCTTCTCCCGACGAGCAACGGCGTGTACGCGACCAAGTGGGTGGCCGCCGCTCTTCTGTCGCGGGTATATCTGCAACGTGGTGAATATGCGCTTGCCCGCGATGCTGCCAACCGCGTCATCGGTTCTGGCAAGTACACGTTGACGAAGACCTTCGCCGAGGCGTTCAATAACACGGCCAATTCGTCTGAAGATATCTTCGCTATGCAGATCAATGCGCAAGATGGGAACAATTCCATGCAAGGATTCTGGTCGGTACCCGACTTTGGCGGACGTGGAGACGTGGAAATCTCTCAGAAGCACCTCGATCTCTACGAAGCAAATGACGATCGCTTGGCCTTGTTCTTTGAAGCGGATGGTGCCGTCCGGAGTGGCAAGTGGAAAGAACAATTCACGGTATTGCCAGTGTTCCGGTTGGCGGAAATGTACTTGACCCGTGCGGAAGCAAACTTCCGACTTGGCACCACCACTGGCGACACACCGTTGAATGATGTGAACTTAATTCGCAAGCGCGCAAATTTGACAGCCCTCACCAGCGGCGCATTGACGCTTGATGCGATCCTAAATGAGCGCAAACTTGAACTTGCGCACGAGGGTACCGCCATGCAAGATCTGAAAAGGTTGAAAGGCAGTGCCGACGGGTTTGCATGGGATGCCAACGAAATGGTCTTCCCCGTGCCGATTCGTGAAATCAACACCAACAAGAATCTCGTTCAAAACCCGGGCTACTAACCTTACGGGTGCTATAACAGCAGGCGTTCGCTCCGGCAGCGCCTGCTGTTCTTTTTCAAATCAAAAAAATATCGGTTCGATGAAATCAATTGCCACCTTCCTCTTTTTGCTCCCCCTCTTCGCCTTCGGCCAAGGCGCTGTTGTTGAAAACTTCCGGGATGTTGCGGGTACTCCTTTCTTTCCCAAGCAGTATCGGGACGTGAACGGGAGCCCCTACCTGTTCGAAGATTGGATCCTTGCTACCGTTGAATTGACCAACGGAAAGAAGGTAGAGAACATCAAAACGAACTTCAACTTGGTCACCGACGAACTCATCTACGTAGATGAGAAAGGAACAACAATGGTCGCCAACACCGCCTTGATTAAGTCGGTGGTTTCCACTTCGGCCAAAAGGAAGTTTGTGACGACGCCGGCGCGCAATACATTTTTTGAGGTCATCTCGACGGAAGGAAAAGCAACTCTGCTGCGGTACAATAAAAAAGTTATCCAAGAATTAAAGCCCTATAACTCCGCGACCATCCAACGTTCATTCGTGTCGAACGAAAGCCTCATGCTGTCCGTCGGCGATAAGTTAGTCGAAGTCAAGTCGCTGAACGACCTATACCAAGAACTTGGACCGGCCGACGCCTTGAAAGCGTACGCCAAAAAGGAAAAATTGAAGAACAAGTCGGACGACTCCATGGCTAAATTGGTCGCCTACTACAATTCGTTGCAGGGCAGTTGAAGGTAAACACCCCGTTGGATACTTCGGGGTTATTTGCGCACATTTGTAGTCCCTTACAGGACTCAGATGGCCGAACCCAAAAAACTCTTTCTACTCGACGCCTACGCACTCATTTATCGTGCACATTTTGCTTTCACGAAGAACCCTAGGATCAACTCCAAGGGTATGAACACATCGGTGGCGTTTGGTTTTACCAATACGTTGCTGGAAGTGCTCACGAAGCAAAAGCCATCACACATCGGAGTCGCGTTCGACACGCCGGGCAAGACTTTCCGTGACGAGATCTTTAAAGAGTACAAGGCGACGCGTCAGGAAACGCCAGAGGACATCCGCACCGGGATTCCGATCGTCAAAGAAATTATTCGTGGGTTTAACATACCCATCCTAGAGTTGGAAGGCTACGAAGCCGATGACATCATCGGGACGCTCGCCCTGAGGGCCGCCGGCCAGGGATACGATGTTTACATGATGACGCCCGATAAAGACTTCGGGCAGATTGTACGCGACAATGTCTGGTTGTACAAGCCCGCGTACATGGGAAACTCTGTAGACATTCTCGGGCCCAAGGAAGTATGCGAAAAATGGGATATCGCCAATGTCTCACAGGTAATCGATATCCTAGGCCTCCAAGGCGACACATCCGATAACATCCCTGGTATTCCAGGTGTCGGCCCGAAAACCGCGGCAGATCTAATCAAGCAATTCGGAACGGTCGAAGAAGTCGTGAAGAATCCCGACAAGCTCAAAGGCAAGCTCAAAGAACGGGTAATTGAATTCGGCCAACAAGCGCTCTTGTCCAAGCAGCTCGCAACCATCAACATTGAGTCGCCGATTCAACTCGACGAGGAACTCCTCACCTATCGCGGGCCCAATAGAGCCGTACTAGAACCCATCTTCGATGAGCTAGAGTTCAAAGGCATCGCCTCACGCGCCTTTGCGGGTCCCTCTACAGGCGGAAGCTCGAACACCACCGCAGCACCGGCACCCATGATCTCCAGCAAGGGTTCGCAGCTTTCCATGTTCGGTGGCGGCGACGGCGACGAGGCCAGCGCCGGCGCAAACGACCGGCGTGTGCTGGACACGAGCAAGATCAATTACAAAAACGTCACCACGGCGGAAGATCGAATCCTGCTTGGCGAAAAACTCAAAGGAGTCAAGGAATTTGCGATCGACGTCGTTTCGAACGAAGAGTATCACTTCGACTTCAAAGTAGCCGGCTTTACGATTTCGCTCATGGCTGGCGAAGCATTCTTTATTCCGGTTAAGTCTGCGGAAGACCTGCGCGGGTTGGAAGTGCTAGCCGATGAACGGATTCGAAAAGTGGGCCACAACATCAAGGCAGTACAAGTCGCGCTGCACAAGCTTGGGCTGCGATTGGGCGGACAGTTGTTCGACTCGATGCTGGCACATTACCTCATTGAACCAGAGGCAGCCCACAATTTGGAAACCTTGGCGGGGTTATACCTAAACTATGATTTGGCCGCGAACGAAAACGACGAGGTACAATCGGCGTGCGAGCGCGCAGACGTCATCCTCCAACTTCGACCATTTCTTACCAAGGAGTTGGAACAACGCACCCATTCTCTCCTACTCCGCGATGTCGAAATGCCGCTGGTAAGCGTGCTCGCCGATATGGAATTCGAAGGCGTGAAACTAGACGAAAGTACCCTGAAGTGGATGTCCGAAGCGCTGCGTAAGGACAGTGAAAAAGTGCAGTCAGAAATCTATCAAATCGCCGGTGTCGAATTCAACATCGGGTCACCGAAGCAACTCGGGGAAATCTTGTTCGAGAAAATGAAACTATTGGACAAGGCCAAAAAGACGAAGACCGGACAATATGCGACGGGTGAAGACGTGCTGCTGAAACTCTCCGAAGAACATGAGATCGCCAGGAAAATCCTTGAGTATCGAGAATATGAAAAGCTTCGGAGCACTTACGTAGACGCGCTGCCGAAGATGGTAAGTCCCATCGATGGGCGCGTTCACACCGACTACCAGCAAGCTCGCGCCGCCACGGGCCGTCTCAGTTCTAACAATCCCAACTTGCAAAACATCCCGATCCGCACGGAGAAAGGACGGCAGATTCGAGGAGCGTTCATTCCTCGTTCGAAAGACTTCCTCTTCATGTCTGCCGACTATTCGCAAATCGAACTCCGCATCGCGGCGGCATTCGCCAAGGATGAGACGATGATCGAAGCTTTCCACCAAAAACGGGATATTCACGCGACCACTGCAGCAAAAGTATTCAAGGTTCCCCTCGAAAAAGTAACGCCCGACATGCGTCGAAAGGCGAAGGAAGTGAACTTCGGAATCTTGTACGGCAGCACAGCCTTTGGCCTCGCCCAAAACCTTGGAATCTCTAAGACCGAAGCCAACGACATCATCGTCGCATACTTCAACGAATTCCCCGGTATCAAACGCTACATGGACGACAGCGTTAATTTCGCTCGCGAAAAAGAATACGTAGAGACCATTCTCGGTCGTCGCCGTTACCTCCGCGATATCAACTCACGAAACATCACGACAAGAAATTTTGCAGAGCGCAACGCCATCAACGCGCCCATACAAGGAAGCGCCGCGGATATCATCAAAATCGCGATGGTCAACATCCAGCGATGGCTCAAAAAAGAAAAGCTGCGCACACGGATGATCCTGCAAGTCCACGACGAACTTATCTTCGACCTCCACCGCGAGGAAGAATCAATCGTGAAACCAAGAGTGCAAGAACTGATGAAACACGCCGTGGAACTAGAAGTTCCAATGGAAGTTGAAGTGGGGGTGGGGAAGAATTGGTTGGAAGCCCATTAGAATTTAGAATTTAGGATTTAGGATTTAGGATTTAGGATTTAGGGTGATTTACTTTGAGTAACACGTCTCAACAATCCCAGTTCTTAATTCTTAATTCTGAAGTCTTAATTGTAATTTATTCGAGAATCCTGAATTCAATTCTTCGATTCATTCGGCGGCCTTCCATGGTGTCGTTCGTTTCCATGGGTTTAGATTCCCCATAGCCAACGGCAGTGATCCGGGCTCCGTCGGCACCGCCCTTGATCAGGATATTGCGAACGGACTGAGCTCGCCTTAGACTCAAGTTCTCGTTGTAGGCATCAGGACCCTGAGAATCGGTGTGCCCACTGATTTCAACTTTCATCGTGGGTGAGTTCTTCATCATCTGCAGGAGATTGCGGATACCTTCGTACGACAGCGGATCAACGCCATCGTGGCTGAAATATACGTTCATCACATAACCGACATTTGCTAACGGGGTCGTCGACGCCGGAGCCCGCTTCAGGCCGATCTCATCCACGATGTCGCGGCCCGCGCCATGCAAATACAACGAGCCCATAAACGGTATGAACTCGGTGGCGCTAATATTGATCTTGTAAATGGCCGTAGAATCCGGTTTCAAAGAAATTGTGGTGGTATAAGATCCAGCTCCGGATCGAGTCACGTTGACGCGCTTACCCGCAGCATCCACCAGTTGAACGTCGGCCTCTAGCGCTCGCTTGTCCAATTCGTCAAACACTTTCCACGACAAGCTCATCGACTTAGGTTCCGACGACACGACGACGCTCGGTGCATTCGTGACAGTGGTCGTTACATTGTTCGGCACATTGGTCGTCACTGGTGTTCCAGTCTTGACAATAGACGGATCGGCAAAAACCTCGGAATATTCTGGCCTGTCTAAGTACACCGGTTTCCAATTCTGCATATCTACTTTATAGATGTCTTGCTCACCGACGTTCTCACGACGCAACGACGAGATGTAGGCAAACTTTTCGTCCTTCGTCAACACGAAATAAATATCGTTCTCGACCGAGTTGATGGGATACCCGAGGTTCACGGGCTCACCCCATTGCTTCTTCGCAGCATCGTAAGTCGATCGGTAAATGTCGAGGTCGCCCATGCCCGCGAGCCCGTTAGAACTGAAGTACAAGTGTTGTCCGTTGGCAGAAATAAACACACCCTCTTCATCCATTTCTGTATTGACCAACGGGCCTAAGTTGGTGACATTGGTCCAGCGACCGCCTTTACCCAACGTACAGCTATAGATGTCCGTTCCGCCATACCCTCCGGGTCGGTTGCTGGTGAAGAAGATGGTTTTGTCATCTTCCGTGATGGTCGCAGAACTCTCAAGATATTCGGAGTTGATTCCGTCGAGTGGCTTGGGTGTTGTCCATGAGCCATCGCTGTTGCGTGAGGAGAGGAGCAGGTCACCTCCATTTGTATCGTGGTATACGATCATTTCGGTTCCATCTGGCGACAGGTTCACGCTTGCGTTGTGGTATCCCGTATTGAGGGGCGGCCCAGGATTACGCGCGGGTTCCCAAACACCATTCTTTTTCTCGGTGATGAAAATCTCTTCATAGTACTCGTGGTCTACTGCCACACGGTCGTTGCTATTGTCGCCGGGCCTTCGGCTAGTAAATACCATCAGCGTTTCGTTTTCGTTGATGGTGGGCGCGTAGTCGGGATACTCGGAATTGATGTCTTGCGCCAAATCGTTGATTGTCACATCAACCGGATGTTCCATGTACACGATGGCGTTCCTGCATTCAAATATCTTACGGTTCACCTCGTTGATCTTGTTGGCTTTTTCAAAATTGAGTGAACGGGCGAGGATCTTGTTGTACCGATCATAAAACATGATCGCGCTATCGAATTTTTCAGAGTAGTGATACGCTTGTCCCAAGTAATACAGGATGTCCGGATCTACATTGGGATCCAGTTTCCAGGCACGACGGAAATAGTCGAGCGACTGTTGGCGCTGAATGGCGAGCAGGATCGACCGACCCGCCATCAGTTGGGCTTTTGCATTTTTGGGGTTGGCCTGAACCGAAAGGATGAATAATTCTGCGGCTTGCTTCCGGTGGGCAAAATCGAAGACCTCCATCCCCTGCTTGTAGTATTCTTCAGAAAGTGCTGCCGGGTCGGACTGGGCAAAGGCTACGATTGAAGACAGCAATAGGACGGCACAAACGACCGGAATCCGAGAGAAACGCATAGTACACTGGGTGATGAGGGTCGAATTTACTGATTATGAGGACTAAACACCAAAGTTTTGGCCTTCGGAAATAGCCCCGTCCCTGTGTACCTTAGCCGATATGCGTCCCACACTCTGCGACCTCCTCGGTATAGAATACCCAGTGATCGCTGCCCCCATGTTTTTGGTGTCGAATACAAAGATGACCATCGCTGCCCTGCAGAGTGGAATTAGCGCGGCGATTCCTGCACTGAACTATCGAACGGATGCAGAGCTTCGGCATGCGATCGAAACAATACGAGCCGCGTCTCCAAAGCCTTTTGGCATTAACCTGATCGTCAATAGATCCAACCCCAAGTATAAGTCGCAGCTCGACACGCTCATCGATCTGAAAGTTCCGTTCATCATCACGTCATTGGGAAACCCTTCCGAGGTAATCGAACGGGCCAAGCCAATCGGCACCAAGGTATTCTGCGACGTCGTGGATTTGAAGTATGCCCAGAAGGTAGAACAACAGGGTGCCGACGCCATCATCGCGGTGAATAATCAAGCTGGCGGTCACGCTGGGTCCATTCCACCCCAAGAACTGATCAAGATGCTTACCGACAACTGCCAGATACCGGTCATCTCCGCCGGGGGCATCGCGCGTGGTGTCGACTTAGCCCAACACATGAAATGGGGTGCCGCCGGCGGTTCGGTAGGAACAATTTTTATTGCCTGTGATGAAGCCGACGTGTCGCAAGAATACAAGCAAGCGATGGTTGACTTCGGCGCGAAGGACATCGTGATGACCACCCGACTTTCTGGTTCGGCCCTTACCGTGATCAACACACCTTACGTGCAACAGATGGGAACAAAAGCAGGATGGCTCGAACGGTTGTTGTTGAAGAATAAGTCTCTGAAGAAGTACGCGAAAATGTTTGTCGCTTTCCGCGGAATGAAGGCTGTCGAAAATGCAGCACTGAAACCTACCTATAAATCGGTCTGGTGTGCCGGGCCATCTATCGAATACGTTACGTCTATTCGACCCATGAAGGAGATCATTAGAGATTTAGTCGACGATTGGAAAAAGGCAACCCTTCACTAGCGGTCCCCGTATGACGAAGTTTCCACCGATTAGGTGTAATTTGTCATAACCCCAAAATACTTAACCCATGAAGAAGGTTTTCAAAATCTTGAGTATTCTCGTTGTGCTCATCGTTGTCGCATTCGCAGGCATATACCTATATATCGTCACGGCTTTTCCAAAAGTTGCTGAAGCGAAGCCGATCACGATCGAGTACACACCGGAACGCATCGAACGCGGTCGATACTTGGCCAACTCCGTTTGTGTGTGTATGGACTGTCATTCAACACGCGACTTCACGAAATTCTCCGGTCCCCCGACACCGGGAACTCTTGGCAAAGGCGGCGATCGCTTCGATCACACCGTGGGCATGCCAGGGGTGTTCTTCTCCCGCAACATCACACCGGAAGGTATAGGTAGATATTCCGATGGCGAACTCTATCGTGTCATCACCACGGGCGTTACAAAAGAAGGTCGCCCCATGTTTCCCCTCATGCCTTATCCGTATTATCGATCGCTCGATACAGAAGATGTATATAGCATCATTGCCTATCTACGGAGCATCCCGGGCGTGGAGAATGACGTGCCCGAGTCCAAACCTGATTTCCCCGTGAGCCTGATCGTCTATACGATTCCACAAGAAGCAGAACCACAACAAAAACCTGATCCTTCGAACACGCTCGAGTATGGGAAGTACTTGGTCAATGCCAGCGGGTGTGTTGAATGCCATACCCAGGTGAAACAAGGCCAGATTATCCGCGAACAAGCTTACTCCGGCGGTCGTGAGTTCATGTTCCCTGATGGGTCCGTGTGCCGCTCCTCGAATATCACGCCCGACAAGGAAACGGGTATAGGATCTTGGACGGAGGAGATGTTTGTGGCCAGGTTTAAGGCCTACTCCGACTCGTCGTACAACGCCACGCCCGTGGCTCCCGGCGAATTCAATTCGATTATGCCGTGGACGATGTACGCGGGCATGGAAAAAGAGGACCTCAAAGCAATTTTTGCCTACCTCCAAAGTGTCACTCCGATGAAAAATTCCGTTAATAAGTTTACGGTGGCAGCTAAGTAGGGGTGTAAGCAGGGATTCGGACGTCAGCAACCGTGTTTTGGCCGAGTTTTTTCAGGTTTTCACCTGTCTGTTTATGTTCCGATCCGAGTTTACAATCAAAATCGTGGCGTGCCTCTTCGGACTGATTGGCACCGCCAGCTTTGTTTCTGGCTTTTTCGGCCTCATTGGGTTTCCAGTTTTAACCCTTTCGCCCTGGTTCCTGCTCGTTGTGGGTGGTCTTTTCCTGATGTCGAGTTACGGATTGCTCACGCGGCACTTAGACGAAGTCTAAATTAAAACAGCCCGGCTGGAAGTTTCCGGCCGGGCTGTTCGTTTCACCATCTCAAAACTTTACTTCTTCACACCGGGTAGTGTCGCCGAAGGAGTGATTTGTTCGGTTTCGAAAGAAGGAGCCTTGCGCTGCAATGGATACACTTCGTCAAGCGTGTTCCCATCATACAAGCGGCCATTCTTCATCACCTTGTTTACTGTGTTCGTATTCCTAATGTTCTCGAGCGGGTTCTTATCAAGGATAATCAAGTCGGCCAACTTGCCCGCCTCGATCGATCCGATGTCACCGTCCAACCCAATTGCTTGAGCTCCCAAGATGGTAGCCACCTTCAACGCATTGTGGTTGCTCATGCCTCCCGATGCCACGCTCCACAACTCCCAATGGTAGCCTAGGCCTTGAAGCTGACCGTGTGAGCCGATGCCAGCGCCACCGCCAGCCTTCACCAAGTCGTTCACAAACCTTGCATGGTCGGGGAACACATGCTCTTCCAACATGAACCAAGCCGGACGACGTCGCGACTTCTGATCAAGTTCAGCCTTCGAGAAGAAGTGATTCAACTTCGGGTCGCCATTTACATTTTCGGTTTCGTAGTAATAGTTCTCCGCCCATGGTCCACCGTATGCTACCAAAAGGGTGGGTGTGTAGGTCATCTTAGCTTCCGCCACCGCCGTCACCACGTCTTTATACAAAGGATAGATCGGCAGCGCGTGCTCATGTCCTGGGTACCCATCGATCAAGTTCGTCATGTTCAACTTGAAATCGAGACCGCCTTCCGTCGTTGGCATCAATTGTTGCTCGCGACACGCCTGAATAATCCATTGACGATGCTGGCGATTGCCCGTCAAATACATCTTGATTGTTTTTGTATTGAAATACTCAGAGTACTGTTTCAAGATGTCTTTGGTTTGTTCGTAATCCTTCAAGTTGTACGCCCAGTAACCAACACCAGGTCCTGTGGAATAAATTCTAGGTCCAATGATCTGGCCTGTTTCCACCATGTCGCTATAAGTGAGCACATCGGTGGTGGCAGTCTGCGGATCGCGGGTCGTGGTCACTCCATAGGCGAGGTTGGCAGCATAGAGCCAAACTTGAGCTTTGTGGAGGCCCCAAGAAGGCCACATGTGTGCGTGGGTATCGACAAAACCCGGAACGATGGTCTTTCCATTCATATCCATTTTCTGAACCGAACCATCGACGGAGATCGAACCAGTGGGTCCAACCTGCTTTATTCGAGCGTTCTCGATCAAGATGTCGCCATGCTCGATCACCTCATCGCCTTTCATTGTTACGATCCGCGCATTTTGAAGGAGCACCTTACCTTGCGCGATGTCTTTTTGAACCACAACCTTTACGCGCAGTTCACTGGGCTTATAGTCGTCGTTCTTTTTATCCTTCTTTTCGTCTACTTTTTTGCCATCGCTCTTAGCCTTCTCTTCGAGCGCCTTTTTCTTCTTCAGCTCATCGTCTTTCAGTTTGGCTGAATCGAGATGGTAGCTAAAAAATGCATTCCCCAGCGAGTAGTAAACCTTCTTGGCATCGGCGCTCCAGGACACGAACTCGCCACCAATTTTTGTGAGCTTGCGTGCCGGAAAGGCAGACTTATCGGGTTCTGCGACCGAGATCTTCGGGGCTTCGCCTCCTGTCTTCGGTACCGTGATCACGTAGACATCATTGTTGATTTGCGCGAGTGCCTGATCTCCTTTCGGAGCCATCTTGATGACGTCGGCCGCCGACGGTTCACGTTGAGGTTCTGTGGCTGACTCCACCATCATACAGTGCATCGTCTCTTCAGGTGTCGAGCCATACGTCATAATACCCGTCACTTTCAAGTGTACTTTTTCGTCGGTGCCATCCCACCGGATCGAAAGCAATCCTTTCTGATTGCTGAAAAGGAAGATGCGGTCTTGTGCCTCTGTAAAGTGTGGTGTCGAACGACCTGCAGCGCGTGCGATCAAGTTCACCGCACCACCATCTCCGCCTATCCAGACGATTTCATTTTCTCCAAAACCGCGTGGTCCATCTTGATCTTTGAAATGTTGCGTGCGATTGCGCACCATCACGATCCTGTTGTTCGGCGCCCACGCTGGTTCCGTGTACATCGCCGATTCCGCGGTAAGCTTTGTCGGCTTCGCTCCTTTTACTTTGAAGTTGATCTTGTACAAGCTCCCGCCTGTCGTGGCATCCCATGTGACCCACGCCAATTGTGATCCGTCATTACTCCAAGCCGGCATGGCTTCCGTCATATTGCTCGTCGTCACCCGCTTCGGCGTGCCTCCGGGAAGGTCCATCGTGTAGAGACGGTTGAGCGCTGTAAATGCAAGCTGATTGCCCGAAGGCGACACCACGGCGTCGCGAATTTGGGTGACAATCATATCCTTATCGTCCTTGATTGGATACTTGAAATCGACTCGTGGTCCCACCAAGAGTTCGGTGTCCATGTCGAATGGAATATTGATGGCATCTCCACCCGCTACAGGCACGCGGTAGAACTTTCCACCATACGAAGCCACAACGTCTTTGCTGTCGGGCGTAAACGACATTGCGGGCAACACGCCCAGCGGGGCAATCGACTCTTGTTCGTCGCGTTGAACGGGATAGGCAAGCCAACGTTCGTCCCCGTTCTTCAGGTTGCGAACAATGAGACCTGTTTGGTCATTGTGGCGCGAGCCATACACGAGCCAATTTCCGTCGGGAGAAAGTGTGGGTGTAAACGCCGACCCATAACGATCGGTGCGTCGCTCGACCTCACCGGTTTCGCGATCGTAAACAGCCAATTGATACTGTGGTAACTGCGCATTGTAGTTCCAAGCGCCGGTGCGCTGAGCAAACCAGATGTAACGGCTATCAGGGCCGAATGCAGGTTCTACGGTCTTCAAGTTATCGGGCTTTGAAATCAGCTGCGCGCCTGATCCGCCATCTTTATGGAATAGCCAAAGTTTGAGGTTGCGTGTGCCGCGCGAACCCACGACGAAATTTCCGTCGGGTGTCCATTCGGCTGACTGATAATGATCGGTGTTGCCTTTCGTCACCTGCAGCGAGTCTGACTTATCGACGTTGAACCACCAGATGTTTTCGCCGCCGCTTCTATCCGAAATGAAAAGGAGTTTTTTTCCATCGGGGCTGAATTTCGGGTGTGAGTCGAAGGCCATGCCTTTCGTAAACTGGGTGGGCTTGCCACCGGTGATGGGCATCGTAAAGATGTCTCCAAGAAAATCAAAGGCGATGGTCTTTCCATCCGGACTCACATCCAGTGACATCCAAGTGCCCTCATTCGTTTTGATTGGAATCCTGCGACCCACGGCAAGGGGTAAGTCTTTCTTCTTTTTGTCTTCCTTTACCGTTGTGTCTTTTTTCTCCTCTTGGGGCTGAGAGAAGGCAGCGATGGTTACAAACACCATCATCCATGGTAGAAGTTTCTTCATGTGCTTAACAATAAATGGGTGGGTAAGTAAGGCAAAAATCTCCCGAATCGAAATGAATGTTACACGATGGGTGGTAGACAAAAAAAAGGCACCCTATTCGGAGTGCCTCTTTTCGATCGTGTCGAAAGTGCTAACCTTCTACTTTCTCTGTGATTTTACCTGTTTTCTTGTTTTTCAAGATCCATTTCTTTGCCCCATAGTGGGTGACTTCCTCCTTCACGAGGTAGTGGTCGTCGTCGTACGATTGTAAGTGGCTGTCTTTGGTTACGCCGGTGCGTCCGCGCCAAATATCGAGGTGCACGGGTTCCCATTGTTTTGTCTTTGCAGACTTATAGGCAGCATCCAAGACGGCGTTGACCACGTATCCATCATAGAATGTCTCGCGTGGTGGCTTGCCTGCTTCCATAGAGCGGAACATATCGGTGAACATGTGGTTGTAACCGAGTTCATTCAATTCGTCGCCGACGGGGAACAACCAACCGCTGTTACTTTCGGCCTTCTCGGCCACGTAGTCAGCGCCTTTACCCGATGTGAACATCTCAAATCCGGTGCGCATGAAACTATTGACCCAGATTGTTCCTTCGGTACCCATGACTTCGTCGCGAAGATCGAGGCCTCCTCGGAACGTCCAGCTCACTTCAAACTGTCCGATAGAGCCGTTTTCATATTTCACTAAGCCGATGGCGTGGTCTTCCGCATCGATGGGCTTCACTTGGGTGTCGGCCCAGCACATCACTTCCACCGGTTTGACGTCTTTCCCGATGTAGTTACGGCCGATTTCAACACAATGGCATCCTAAGTCGAGCATGGCACCACCGCCAGCTTGGTTGATATCCCAGAACCAGTCGCTGTGCGGGCCAGGATGCGTTTCACGCGACTTTGCCCACAGGATACGGCCGAGCGCTCCCGCTTTGACACTTTCCAGTGCTTTGATAAACTTCGGTGTATATACTAAGTCTTCAAGGTATCCATGGAAGATCCCAGCTTTCTCAACAGCCTCAAGCATTCGCTTGGCTTCGGCAGCATTGCGACCGAGTGGCTTGGTACAGATCACGGCCTTCTTATGTTTACAACATAGGTTTACCGCCTCTTCGTGCACATGGTTGGGCAAAGAGATGCACACTACTTCCACCTCTGGGCGGGCAATTGCCGCTTCCATGTTGTCGGTATGGAAAGGTACGTCGTAGTCTTTTGCAAACTTAGCGGCACTGTCGCCGCGACGCGAATACACCGTTACAATTTTGTCTTTGCTGCGGTAGCCTTGGAGGGAGTCTGCATAGAAACGGCCTATGAAGCCGGATCCGAGCATGGCAATTTTCTTCATTGTATTTAGTATTTAAGCTGCTGTTTCAATTTGTTTTTTCTCTTTAAAGAAGAGGAAGAAGAAGATGAGTACAAACGCGGCGATGTATGCTGGTGCCATCCAGATAGCTCTCCATTGATAGACCTGGTCCACAGTATAATATTGGGCGACTACGCCTGATAGGTAGGTACCGACCATCATCCCGACACCGTAGCTGGCGAAGGTGAAGAGACCTTGTGCGGCGCTCTTGATTTTTTCCCCAGCTTTCTTCTCCGTGTACATGTATCCTGTAACAAAGAAGAAATCGTAGCAGACACCGTGAAGGATAATGCCGATCATCAGCATCCACAATCCACCGGTGGAGTCACCCAAGGCGAAGAACACATAACGAAGGCCCCATGCCGCGATGCCGATGAGCAACATGTTCTTGACGCCAATCTTGTTGAACAAGAAAGGTATGGCTAGGATAAAGATGGCCTCCGACAACTGTCCAAGAATCATTTTGGTAGCGGCGCCCTCCACTCCAATGTCGTTCAAGAACACGTTCGCGAAGCTGTAGTAGAACGACAAGGGAATGCAAATCAAGATCGCGGAAATGAAGAAGATGAGATACGAAGGATTCTTCAATAGCACCAGCGCCTCCAAGCCTACGGCCGAAGAGGCAGATACTTGTGTGTCGCGGGCTTTAGGTGGTGTGTTTGGCAGGGAAAAACTAAGTAATCCCAACAGCAGCGAACTGCCCGCGGCGATGAGGAAAGTCGCCGAAGAATGTTCGAGTTTCATCGTTCCGATGATCACTCCTTGAACAATCCATCCAATGGTACCGAAGGCGCGCACCCATGGGAACTGCTTACCGGGGTCGGTCATTTGACCAAACGCGACGCTATTGGATAGCGCAATGGTAGGCATGTAAAGAGCCGAGTACACCATCACAAGCCAATAGAAAAGAGAGCTGTTGGTGATCTGCGTCGCAAGGAATAATAACACAGCACCGGTGAGGTGCAAGACACCCATGATCCGTTGCGCTGCGAAAAACCGATCTGCAATCAGTCCCACGAAGAAAGGAGAAATCATCGTAGCGATGGCAAGGGCGCCGTACGTTGCACCAATCTGGGTGGGCGAAGCGTGCAAGTAATCGGTCATGTATGTACCCATGGTTACATACCAAGATCCCCAGATGAAGTACTCAAGGAACATCATCACGGAGAGCTTCGACCTTACACTAGACGTGTAACTGGGAATGGCGCTCATATGTCAGCAGTTATGGTTTGGGATTTCCAAATTAACCCAAAACTGCGGGAGGGCGACCACCGCCGGAGGAAAAATTTACTTGCTCACGCGAGCCAAACCTTCTTTGGCTTCATTCAACGTTGCGTCCTGCTTCAATGCTAGCTCGTACCGCTTCTTTGCCTCGGCCTTGTTCCCTTTCTTCTCAAAAATCTGACCCAGTCTCATATGCGCCCCGGCGTGCGAAGGTTCGTTGGCCTTAGGTTGGTACGCGAGGTACTTGTTCAAGCATTCTTGACCTTTGTCGAGCTGTTGGCCAGACAAAGCACTTGCCTTTCCGAATTGGTAGATCAACGAGTAATTCTCGGGTTCCGATTTCAGCAGCGTTTCAATAAATCCCATCGCCTTCGGATACTCTTTCCGGTTCAGATAGAAATTCAATAGTGGCCCCGTATACTTGGGATTAGACTTCCATGCCAAGTTGAATTCCTTTTCTGCCTCCGCATACTTCTGCTCTTTGTTGTAAATAGCTCCCATGGCGCGATGACCATCTGCCTCACTATACTTCGCTATCGCTTGGGCCTCAGCCTTTGCCTTGTCGATTCCGCCTCCCATCATGGCAGGCGCCTCCATACAAAACATCATCAACCCCCAATGCGCATCAATCATATCAGGTTTAAGTTCTGCCGCCCTGGCATACGCGTCGCGGAGCTTCGGAGCCAGCACCGTTTTGCGAAGCATGTTGGCTTCGCCTATCACGTTACCGAGTGTGTTTCCCAACCAAAGATGATAGTCGGCGTTCTTTCCATCGACTTCGATGGCCTCTTCAAAAAACTCCTCGGCGTCATCAAAGTTCTTTTCATCGAATGCAATTCGGCCTAGATAATACTGGGCTTGGGCAAATTGACGGTCGTCATCGTCGATTGATTGGAAAATCTTCTTGGCTTGATCTGTTTTCTTCGCTTCGTAAAGCGCCTTACCCTGATCGATCTGCGACTGCGCGAGTACCGAGATCGGTATCGTCAACAAGAATAGTAGCAACTTCATAATAGAGGTGTGGATTCCGCCGAAAGACGTATGAACACCTCCGAGGGTTGTATCAAACAAAAAAAATTGTCGATCGCCTACTGCACGTAGGGTGAGTTCCAGCGCTATTCGATGAACGCCGCAGCTCTCTTTCCTGGGGCAACCTGGACGGCTTGGTAATGGCCAATGGGTTGCACATCGACGGCGACGACGTAATTTCCCGGAATTAGATTATTAAATGTAGCCTTGCCCCCCAGCAGGGGCGCCGAAGCAATCGCATCATTGCTGTCGACGTGGCCGGAATTGAACGACACCTCGCCAAACAACCGGATATTCACCACATTGACAACGTTGTTGCTCACGGTCACGTCCAAATCGCCCGTCATCGCGTCTTCGTCGCATGCCACCATCATCCATGCGAAGGCAAGTCCGATCCATAACTTTCTCATAAATATCTGTGCTGGTTGTTTTTGAACCTGACTGCCCTTTCATAAGGGAAATGCGCATGTTTGCGGCGACCTCCACCATCTCAATCGGCCAATCAACGACCGATACCGCCTGTAAAACGCCATGCTAGCTTAACGATTCGGCAATAGACTTTCTGGAGAACTGGGATTAATTTTAACTGAAATTCTTACCCAATGAAACGACTCTCGGTTATTGTGACGATCGCCTTGGCATTGGTGGGCTGTTCAACAAAAGTTGAAAAGCCCCTAGCAAAGTTCCAAGACCCCTGCGCTGACCTATTCGACCCGGCTTTGAAGCCATTCTACCATGGGGTGGCAAGTGGTGATCCCCTGCATGACCGGGTGATCCTCTGGACCCGAGTGACACCTGAAGATTCCGTTGCGTCTATCCACGTGGAATGGGAAGTCTCCGAGTATCCAGACTTCCAATCGATTTACAAATCTGACACGCTCTCGACCTACCCGGCCCGGGACTACACCGTGAAAGTTGATGTCGACGCGCTGAAACCGGGTTCCGTGTATTACTACCGATTCAAGGCCTTGGGGAGCACCTCACCCGTGGGTCGCACCAAAACCACTCCAATCGTTCCAGTCGACAGCCTCAAGTTTGCGGTCGTCAGTTGTGCAAACTGGGAGTGGGGCTACTTTAATCCGTACGAAAATATTGCGAGCCGCCGCGACATCGACGCGGTGTTGCACCTCGGCGACTACATCTATGAATACGCGACGGCGAAATATGGCGACACAACCATTCGTAAAAACTACCCACGCCACGAGATCGTCACACTGGCCGACTATCGCACCCGACACTCATCGTACCGCACAGACAAAGGCCTTCGTCTCATGAGTCAACAAGTCCCGATGATCGCCATCTGGGACGATCACGAAGTGGCCAATGACTCTTATACCGAAGGCGCACAAAATCATCAATCAGACCAAGAGGGTGATTATCAAAAGCGAAAGAAAGTGGCCAAGCAAGCTTATTATGAGTGGCTTCCTGTGCGCGACAATTCAAAACTATACCGGTCCGTTTCCTTTGGGCCGATGGCCGACTTGCTCATGTTGGACGAACGGCTCGAGGGCCGTGTCAAACCTGTCGATAGTTTAGGAGATCCAAACTATGCGAACCCCGAACGCACCATGTTGGGCCTCGAACAACTTGGCTGGTTGCAAACCAACTTGCGCGATTCGAAGGCGACCTGGAAAGTGATTGGAAACCAGGTGATGTTTGCCGATGTCTACCTCAGCAAAGTGTTTCCGAAGCGGCCACGTAACTTGGATTCGTGGGATGGCTATCCATTAGAGAAGGCCAAGTTGAAGAACTTCATTGTGGGCAATCAACTTCACGACATCATCTTCCTTACCGGCGATACCCACGCTTCTTGGGCCATCGAGGTAGCGACCGATGTGGCGAAGACGTATAATCCCAAAACATCAGCCGGCGCGTTTGCCGTTGAATTCGGAACCACCAGTGTCTCTTCCGCCAACGACGATGAGTACAACCCAGTTGAAGATGTGAAAAAGATGGAAGCTGCCATGCTTCAGTCAAATCCACACATCAAGTATGTGAACGATCGAGACCACGGCTATTTGCTCCTCACACTATACGCCGATCGCGCGAAAAGCGAATGGTACTATTGCGAAACGCTCCGCTCGCCAGGATCGAAAGAGTTTTTAGGCAAGTCTTTCGTGGTAAAAAAGGGACAGGTCAAACTACAGTAGTTCCGCCTTGCGTACCTAAAAGTTTCCCGCCGAATGACACACATTCGGTGGGCAATCAAGCTTCTCGCTCACGTTCGAATTTCCTTTCTGGTTACTCGATGGCGTTCTCTACCTCGTCCATCTTGGCTTCGGAATACTTTCCGGATGTCGCGAAAACGATCTTGCCAGTCGGATCTAGGACAAAAAAGTAGGGAATGTCTTTCTTTTCGAAATCCAGTGCCTCTTTGTAAGTCTTGAGTTCTCCCTTGTAGAACAGGATGTATGGAAGCAACTGTGGGTCTACATTCTTGATCGCCTTTTTCTTCGCGGTTCCTTGGGCTGCCGCGTTGATTCCCGTAAACATAGGAACGAAGTACACATGTACATCGTAGCCCATTCCCGCCATCAAGCCGCCATTTGCCTTTTGAATGAACTTCTCAAAAACGGGTGTAAACCAACTGTTCAGTTCGTCTTCCGATTTCTTAGAGTAAGCCAGTCCCAGTAGGGTATACTTGCCTTTCACATCGGCAGGAAGAACAACTTTCTTGTCCTCCACCGTCTCCGCTTCCATGTCTGGAAAGGTTTTACCTACTACTTGAGCTGAAACAGATGTCGTGAGCGCCAACCCGACGATTGCCGAAATAAGGAATTTCATATTTCAAATGTAAAGCTTAGAATCGACAGCGGGTATGTTGCTTTCAAGAAATTGAACTTGCGACAGAAAGTCCCTAATAAAGGGGACTTCCCAAATGAAAAACCTGATTTATCCAATGACAATAATAATTGGTTTATTTTCGCACAATGGAAGTGCTCATTCTGCTCGGAATCGCGATGGCGCCAGGGGTGGCGATTGGGCTATACATTTATTTGAATGATAAGCACGAGCGCGAACCGATCGGCTTGCTGCTAAGAGCTTTTTTGTTTGGTGCGATTGCCGTTGCGGTCACGTATGTGCTCACCCAGCAAGTCAATCGGTTCATCACCATCGATCCGAAGGATCTGACCGAGCAAGCAGTTCACGCATTTCTAATCGTGGCCTTGTTAGAGGAGTCGAGCAAGTTCCTGTTTGTCCGTGGGCTCCTGTACCGCAATGTCAACTTCAACGAGCCCTTCGATGGGATCGTGTACTCCGTGATGGTGGGAATGGGTTTCGCCACCTTAGAAAATATCGTATACGTGATGAACGAAGGTGTGGGCGTAGGCATCCTCCGCATGTTTACAGCTGTCCCCGCCCATGGCACATTCGCCATCTTGATGGGATTCTATCTAGGGAAAGCAAAGTTCGAACACAAGAAAGGGTACTATTCGGTTTATGCGCTCTTGGTTGCCACACTTTTCCATGGGGCATACGACTACTGTCTCTTCATTTCATGGATGCCCGGTATTTGGGTGGGGACCCTAATCGCCCTCGTTCTTGCCATCGTCTTGTCGCGAAAAGCGATTCAGCTGCATCAAATAGCTTCTCCGTTTCAAGTAAAGTTTGAAGACGAAACTTTGTCGGCACCCGAACAACCCGACAGCGCCAGTCAAAATTCCTAGATCGTTATATTCCTTTTGTCAGTGTTCCTCCTGGTCAAAGGCTGATCCGCCGATGTTCGACCCGAAGAAGATAGCATTCAGGAATAGCTTGTTCGTACCGTACCAGTAGCCTCGAAAATTCGGATCGTCGATGCACAAAATCGCACGGCCCTGCCCGGAGCTGCTTACCATCAGCGAAGGTGAATTTCTAATGCGCTCTAAATTAACCGGATGGATGTAGCCACTCAACCGTGGGTTGGCCGTACACTTCGCCACGGTGTTGAATGGATTCTTGGATGGCTCCAAGAAGTTTGAGTGGTTGCGCCAAACCGGCAAGCTGCGGCTCGTGAATCCAAAACCCAATGGATGCGTAATGTCTAGGTCAGTCATATATATCGAACCGCCGATGGCGCGCGAACCTTGATAATCGCGTGCCGTCACGAAATCCATTCTCCCTTCCTTTTTGTCATCCTCTTTCTTCAGCGTTTCATCAATCAGTTTGACTTGGATCGCCCACGCCACTGCATTCCTAACGAGGATCAACGTGCCTCCTTGCTGCATCCATGCTTTGATTTTTGAAACACCCGCGTCGCCGAGCCCGGCATAGTTGCCACTCACAATTATGAGGGTTGTGTAGTCGGTCAGCTTCAGTTGTCCAAACTGATTGGTGTTAACCTTCGTGATGGGCATTCCCAACTTCGAATCCGTCAGAAACCAGGCGAACCCTGCTTCGTTGGACGCAACGCCATCGCCAACCAGCATCGCCACCTTGGGGGTACCGATCGTGCGCACGTTGCCACTACCTAAGTCTATTCCTTCTAAACTCATTCCAGTATCAACCGATGAAATGTCGATGCTGGCATACTTCGACGCCTCCGCAATTCTCCGATGCAGGTCATCGGACGACATACTTTGGTCGACCACAGGAATAATCAGTGTGCCATAACCAAAATTTCGTTTCGCTCCGTTGACGGTCGTGGCAAACGGCTTGAACGCAGACTTGACAAACACTTTGTGGTCCAGCAGGTACCAGAGTGCCCGAGCCGAATTGTACTCATTCCAATCTACGAGATACGCGTACGTCGCTTTGGGCACAGGTGCAGGATCGAAGACATTGTCGGCATTCGTGACGCGTGCTCCCTTTGCAGGAGGCGCCGTAAAAGTTTCATGTGGCATGTTGTACGCCAGCGCCATCGTCCAGGTGGATGCGTCGTAGAACACGCTGTCGTGATATTGGGTCACCTTTTCGAAGAGGCTTCGAACGATCCTATACTGAGTTTGATCTGTTGGAACCACAAACGCCTTCCCTTTTTCAAAGCGGTTCTTGCCAACGGAAAGGTCTGCGTTCAGTTGATACACTTCCACTTGATGTCGGAGGAGAAGGTCCATAAAGGCGCGGGTCCGAGATGCATCCTTGCTGTCGCCGAACACATAGCCCTTCACGGGAGCCTTGCGCCCCTCATCAAGTGCCGTGCGAAAGAATTCCTGTTGATGTTTCAAAAGCAACTCGCGGTTGTCGACGGCTGCTTTCACCGTTGCTAGGCTGGTGCGCACATGGTTACGGATGGTGAAGGCAAACGTGACAACTTTAGTGGTGCTGTGCTGCACGTGGCCCCGCGAACTTGCCTGTTCGAAAACAAGGCCCAGCCCACCGTGATTGTCAGGATACGTGGATCCATAGCCGGGATAAGAGTTGTCGAAATCCTCCTTCGAATAATACAACGACCCGATGTCGTCCAGCGCCTTCGAGAAATACTTGGCAAACAAGGGATTCAACTGGTCGTAGTTTGGCCTGGGGACCACCGGGTTTTCCGACCCATAGTGTTTCGTGGGCTCGAAAAAATTGGTGGCGTTGGTACCCATTTCATGATAATCGGTACACACGTTGGGCAGCCACTGGTGAAAGAATGCAACCCTGTTCTTACTTTCAGGATGGGCCAGCGGCAGCCAGTCGCGGTTCAGATCGAACCAGTAGTGATTGGTTCGACCGCCTGGCCACGACTCGTTGTGTTCCCGGTCCATCGGATCCGCGACGGCGGGGAATCCCTTATTTTGATTCGCCCACGCCGTGTGGCGATCGCGACCGTCCGGGTTGTAGTTCGGATCGATATGGATGATGGCCTGCCGCAGGGTTTGTGCGACTTCGTCGGACTGGGCCGCTACGAAGTAATACGCGGTGAGCATGGCCGCTTCGCTGCTAGATGGCTCGTTGCCGTGCACGTTGTAACCGTGGGTAACAACGACTGGCATATTCCCGGTGTTGACCTGTGAGCCTGGCACCGCCAGTTTCAGGTGCTCGCGCCGAATCTCCTCCAACCGGTTGTAGTTCTCCGGACTCGTGATCGTCAGTACCACCTGTGGGCGTAGTTCGTGGGTATAGCCGATCACCTGAAAGTGCGCTTTGGGTGACACCCGCGCCAATTCTTTGAAGTACTCCACGATCCGGTCGTGGCGCGTGTGCCACTCTCCGACAGGATATCCTAAAAACTGCTCAGGTGTGGGCACCGACGGATCGAAGGTGGTGCCAGCAGGGAAGAAGTAGTTGTTTTGAGCGAAAAGCGACGGAGCGAAAAGCACCATCAAGATCAAAATCTTTCTCATGGAGGTCCAGGTTTGTCCTAAATATAGTCGGCCGCTCGACGAGATGTAACCGACTTACCAACATTGTGACAAGTGGCGTCCAGCAATAGTTTGCGAAGATTCCGCCCAATCATTTGATCGTACCGAAAAGGTTCTATATTTGCGCCCCAATAAGACACACTAAACACTTAACAAATAAGCTATGACAAAGGCTGAATTGATCAGCAAGATTGCTGAAGATGCTGGCGTAACAAAGGCAACTGCCGGCCTGGCTCTTGATTCTTTCATCGAAGGGGTAACTAAAACCCTGAAGTCAGGCAACAAGCTTACGCTGGTTGGCTTCGGTACCTTCTCGGTTTCTAAAAGAGCTGCCCGCAAAGGCCGCAACCCTTTCACTGGCGAAGAGATCAAAATCAAAGCTAAGAAGGTTGCTAAGTTCAAAGCAAGCAAAGAACTTTCTGGCAAGCTTTAATCCGAAAGGAAAAGCAACAAAAAACCCCGACACACATCGGGGTTTTTTATGTTCATAAACTGACGGGCACTTCCTTCGACGCGACCATACTTACTTAAACCCGTCGTCTTCCTTCTCCTCTTTTTTCTTATCCTTATTCTTGTCTTTGTTCTTCGCGGTAGCAGCCGCTAGCTCGTAAGAACCTTCAATGTTGAGGTAATCCTTCCTGAACCTATTGATGAAAGCAACGGTCTCCTCATCCGAACCGGGGATAAAGACCAACTCGCCCACCTTCGCTTTCGCAGCGTTAGATTTTTTACCGATGAGTTCGTTAAATGCAACGTCACTCGAGTGAACCATCAAGCGATTGTCTTCGTAGCCGAAGTAATACCAAGTGTCGGGATTGGCCTTATAGAACACGTGAAACACTTGTGTGCCATCTTCGTTCTTGCGAACCTCCATAAATCCATCGAAAGAGGCGTTGACATCATACTTCCCAATATTACTCAACCCCAACTTGCCAGTGCTGTAAAACGCTTTGTACTTCTGTGACCACTTTAGGTTAACCGTCGAGAACACCAAAGGATGAACGAGACCTTGCACCGTCGAAAGAGGCACGTACGACTGCAATGAACGCGCTTCATAATCCTTCACCACGCGCTCACCCACCAAGTCTGCTATCTTATATAACAAATCCGTCTGGTCTCCGAGCGCTTCCTCCTCCACGCCCTCATCTTTGACCACCGTCTGAACGGCCTTCCCCATCATATCAAATGCTTGACTCGGCACATTCATGTCGACCATCACGAACGAGTTCATCTTGATATCGTTCGTTTCCAAGTTGCCTGAACCCAATGCCGATGCCGTGATCTTAAAGTCTTTTGGACCACCTTTGAAAAAATTCACAGGGCCCTCGAATCGAACCTCTTGCTTGTCTTCGTTGTACGCGAACACTTTTCCCGTCAACTTTTCGCCAGCAGCTTTCTTGCGATCTTCAATCTTGAACTCAGTACTGTCGAAGAACAGGGAGCCGCTCGGCAGGAAGAAGTCTTCGTCGTCGGCACTCTTCTTGTCGAACACGAAAGTGATGTACAAGCTGTTGTCATCCGCGAAATGCAACCCTGCCTCCACTTTGGTTCCCTCTTCTGTTGTCGCTTGATCGAAGTCGAGATAGATTTCTTTCTCATCGCCACTCTGTTGGTGGTTGATCCATGTGTTATAATTCTTGATCTTCTTCAGATCGAGTTTCACAAAGCCTTTCAGCTGGAGTGCTGGCTTGGTGGCATACATCGTCATGTCACCTTTGTAGAAGATCCTGGGCGCAATCACCAACTTGTCGTTCTCCACCACGGTTCCATTTCCAACGGTCTGTTGCGTTGCGACTGACCCGTGGCTCCGACGCTTCGTCTTTACTTCTTCAGCGATGTTCTCGAGGTGGAAATCCGTCATCTTGATCGCAAACGTATCGTTCACGGCATTCACATACTGGTAAGTCGCGTAGCCGCTAAACTCCTTCCGTGAAATGATGTCCACGACGCCTTCCGTCAACCGGTGGTATCCATTGAGGGTATCCAAAATGATGGTGGTATTTTTCAGCTGCCCGATCTTCGAGTTTTCCAGGATCAACACTTCATTGTGATCGGGTGTAATCTTCGCATCCGCCACGACGATGTAAGGAATACCACTCACTTTCAATTGCTGCGACTTGATGTCGTATTCGGCTTTCTCCGCGTTAAACACGAGCGAGTCTAGGTCCTTACGCGTCGTGTAGAAGTATGAATCTTCAATGGGCGCATCCGCGTCTTTCTGCATCGTCACTTTTTGCGTGTTCAAATCCCAGCGCGCATCCGTGATCGAAGTCTTAAACTGAGCGTATGGAAATTCGAAGGCCGCTTCCCCTTCAATCTCGGGGCTGATGTCCGCGTAGTTTTGATCGAGGTTGAATTTCAACCGGACGTCGTTACCCGCCAACGCTGGCTTGTCGGGATTGGTCGTTTTGACTTGAAACTGCGCATGCCGCGCGCCAAAGTCCTTCGCAGAGAAAGACATCTGCTTGGAAATCAACTCCGATCCCCTCGTGATGATCTTCCCTTTTCCGCTGGTTCCAGTTTTCGATACGATCAACTCACCTTCCAGTTGGGCCGTCGCATTGTACATACTGAAGGGATCCCGCAAATTCTTCAAACCGAACTCGTCCTGCTTCGGTAGCCACTTTAATCGGTACTCTGGTAATGTAATCTGAGGATACCAAGATGCACCGAATTGCTTTTCCTTCACCTCACCGACTGTTCCTCGTCCCACCACGGAATCGGGATAAAACACGAAGTCTTGCGATTCAACCGTTGCTGCCAAGTAGTCGATGCGTCCTGTTGCCCGAATACCGGCGTTGTCCAAGCCCATGGCACCGTACAGTTTCCCGTCACCATTGTACAGTTGGTATCCGGCCGCCGGAATAGAGTGCGAGAAACCGAGTGACTTATCTGCTTGGGTGTGCAGCTTCTCCTTGAAGCTTGGGAACATGCCACTGGTCACAAACGTACCTTCAAAGTTGATCGCCGCAGGATCGGCATCACTTAAGCTGTCTAGTTTAAATGGCGGCACCACGAAGAACACGGATCGGTCGTACGCTCCATCCAAAACTTCCTTGCGATCGAAATAGATGACACCACCCGCGCTCGCATCCAACCTAGGGAAGTTGGGTATCTTCTTTCTACCGGATTTGTTATCAGGTCGGTTAATGAAGAGTGTTCCTTGAGTTTTGTTTTTACCAGCATCCAGACCACCTGCGGCGGCAGCGGTCGAGTCGGCACCCACCATCGCATTGTTTACGCGTCTGCGCACAGGTTGGCCTTTCGCATTCATTTCTGTCACATAGAATCGAATCGAGTCGATGTGGTTCAAGTTGATAAAGAAGCTATCGTACTTGAGCATGAAGTCTTTACCATTGATCTCGAAGTTTCCGGCAGTGATCTTACCGTTAAACTTGATATCGCGGTTCTGCAACAATGTGATGACGCTGCTGTCCGGCTTGATGACTACGTTCAAAGAGTCTGAAATCTTAAACTCCTCCACACCACGCACAGTCATGTATCGCTTGGGAAAGTTGATTGTTGCGTTTGCTGGGCCATTCACAATGGAATGGATCTTCATGTTGTCGAAGTCTGCCTCGTTCTTCCGCGCGTCGTTGATGTGCACCACTTTCTCCTTGACACGAACCCTTCCCGTGTGCAAATCATATTCGATCATTCCCTTCTGCGCCAGGAATGTCATGGCACCATGAATTTCGTTGAAAGACTTTCCTGTTGGTTGGATCAACTCACTCGCGTTGAATTCGCGAACACCATTGTCGTTGGCGTATTTGGCCACAACCACCAATGGATGAAAGCTGAAGCCGACGCCTTTCAACTGCTTGAAATCGTTGGGATCGAAAAAGTCTTGCGATTCCAGCACCATCGGCGCTTGGCTCAAGCCGGCCGAGGTAAAGATGTTCAAGCTGTCGGCGCCGGTACTATCTCCTTTTAGTGCCCACCGCAACACATCGCCGGTGAAGTCAACTTTGAAGTAGGACGACGTGAAGGGTGTGTCCTTTAACACGCCCTTTGCGCGTTGAAGCGTGAGCTGCTGGCGGGCGTAGTTGTAGCTAAGTTGAACACCGGGGTGGAAGATTGAATCGTTGCCTTGATAGATCTCGACCGCTGCGTTGCGCGAGACAATCGTGCTGTCGCGAAACTCGAAAAGGTTAGACTGCGCCTCGAATTTGCGCGCATCGCCTGGTCCGACCACCTGAATTCGAGCAGGTCCACCGTTCAAGGCCGCGCTAAAGACGCGACGCCCGTTGAGGGCAAAGCCACCGGTATACTTTAGCGATTCGTCGCCGAGGCCCAACATGCGAATATCGCTCTCGTAAGAAACAAACCTGGGGTAAGTCCCGGAAACGGAATCTCGGTGTCGCGTACTAACAAACTCAAAGATTCCGTCCACTTGGCCATCTACTTTGCCTTTGTACACCATCTTCACCTGTTCTGCTTTCAATCGTGCACGACCCGTATTGAAGTAATACTTTTTAAGATCGCAATACACCGAATCGGGGCTGAGATAGACCGACGACCAATCGAAACGTCCACCTTCGCCGACGAAGAGGTTGTCGGACATCTGAAACGTGCCTCGGGTATTGGTTAGAAAAGTAGAGTCGTAAGCGGTAACAAAGTTCAACGTCACCTGGTCAAATCGAATCACGGCGCCCATGGGCTCCGGCGTGAAGATCGGTTGCTGCCACTGTGGCGTCGTTGCTAAGGAAGTGGTGTCGGGTGTATCGTTCCAAGTGGTGTTCCCCGGATCGTCTTTGGACAAGTCGTCGAGTTGCTCGTTCTGCGTTGTATCCGTGACAACGGCTGGAGCCTGAACCTCGATGTAATCAAATGAATATTCGTCGTCTTTCGCATAGAGCCTCACCGTTTTTTCCACGTGAAGTGCGTGGTACCGAAAGAATCCTCTAGCGTTGGCGAAAAATTGCGACGCCCGGTTGGCGTCTTCCTTCTCGATTACTTTCCCTGCGACCCTAAGGTAAGACGTGAGCTTTTCGTTGTCAGCTTTCTCGTAGTTGATGGCGTCGACCAGAGCGCCGTAATAGTTCTGCACATGGGGGCGAAGCTTGTACTTCTTTTGCTTCATCATCTTCGCCTGCCGCATCACCACCACTTGGAGATCTTGGCCAAAAGCTGGCCACACGCTTGACAAGGCCATCCCTACGGCCGTCGCGTCAGTATTGCGCGTGCCTTCCAAGACCAACCGAACGCTGTCTTGGAATTGCAGGCCAGACGAACTTCCTCCCTTTTTTTGGGCGAAAGCAGCCGAAATCCCGACAAATAATAGGGTAATATAGACGGAAGCCCTGTTCACGTGGCAAAACCTTACAAAATCGCCAAAATTTCAGCTAAAACCAATGGTTGGAGGCGTGAGTAGGAAACGAAAAAAAGCCCTTTCAGGTGTGTTCAACGCCGGGTTTCCCGAAGCTTTATCCTTGCTGCTTCTGCAACAGCACGGCGGCCCAAGTTTCACGCTCGCTTTCCGAGCGTTTGCGAAGGCCAAACAAACTTGCTTGCGCTTCAAGATCGGAGATGTCGCGGGTGTAAAATCCACTGATCAAAAGGTGTCCACCCGGCAACAAGTGTCGAGCATACTGTTCCATCTCCGCCAACAGGACATTCTTGTTGATATTCGCCAATACGATGTCGAAGGGCGCTGAAAACTTCATGTCTTGAATTGACCCTTGTTGCACATGAACTTGGGCCGCGACTTCGTTCACGTCTACGTTTTCGCGGCCATTGATGACACTCCAGTCATCGATATCGAAGGCTTGCACCTCACGCGCACCCTGCTTGGCAGCCATGATCGCCAGAATAGCAGTACCGCACCCGGCGTCCATCACGCGCTTGCCGCGCTGATCTATCTTCAATTGGTTGCTGAGCATCAAATGTGTCGTCTGGTGATGACCTGTCCCAAACGACATCTTCGGCGTGATGATGATCTCGATGGGAAACGTGCGATTCAGTTGGTGAAACGCCGCCCGGACCAGCACTTGATCATCAACGATAATTGGGTCCACGTTCTTCTCCCACTCCTCATTCCAGTTTTTCTTTTCAACACGTTCGTAGAGGAAAAGCAACGGCTTCACATGGCGGTACTTCTCTTGGATTTCGTCCACTAAGTTCCGATCCGCTTTTTCTTCCTCCGCGAACGCTTCGAAACCCGTGTCGGTCTCCATGAACGTGTCGAATCCTGCTTCGGCAATCTCTGCCATCAGGATTTCGGTGAAATCCGAACTGCAAACCACTTGCAGCCTAGTATAATAGGTATTTCCCACGATGCGATTATGCGATCCCTTTGATGATGTCGACGAAGTCGCGGGCTTTCAACGAGGCACCACCAACAAGGCCGCCGTCTACATCTTTGCACGAGAACAGTTCCTTTGCGTTATCGGGCTTCACGCTTCCACCATACAAGATAGAGATCGACTCGGCTACTGCGCTGCCGTACTTGGCTGCGATGTGACCGCGGATGACGGCGTGCATGTCTTGCGCCTGTTGCGACGTAGCCGTTTTACCTGTACCGATCGCCCACACCGGCTCATACGCGATCACGACTTTCTGGATATCTGCCGCCGACAAATGAAAAAGGCTCTCTTCCGTTTGTTGCTTCACCAAGGCTTCGTGCGTCCCTTTCTCGCGAATCTCGAGCGGTTCACCGTTACAAAAAATAGGAGTTAAGCCAGCCGCCAAGGCACGGTCAACTTTCTTCGCCAACAGCGCGCCATTCTCACCGAAATATTGACGGCGTTCGCTATGGCCAATGATCACGTAAGGAATGTCCATCGACTTGAGCATGCCCACCGACGTCTCGCCAGTATAGGCACCCCATTCATGCTCGGAACAGTTTTGCGCGCCCACCGTAAGTTTCGTGCCGTTCAATTGCTCTTTTACCTTGAGGAGGTAAGGAAACGGCGTACACAAAATCACGTGAGCCGAATTCTTCACTTCATTCGTCGTAAGGGTAACGAGCTCCGAAGCGAGCGCGGTGGCTTCCGCCAGGGTTTTATTCATCTTCCAGTTTCCGGCAACGATTTTCTTTCGCATGGGTGTTCTATGTTTTATGTAATTGGGTGTTGATTCTATTTCGAAGGGAACGTCACGGTTCCAGTAGGTTCGCTATTGGTCAACCGTAAGCTCTTCGTCTTGCCTTTGAAGTTTACGTTCACCAAATTCGATTGGTCGTCGTGTGTCTCTAGGTTGACTTTGTTTGTGATCTCAATTGTGGTGAACTTTTTAATGTTCTCGACCTCGACGTAACAGATCATGGCGGGGCCTTCGATTTCGTGGCCGAGGTAATTCAATTTCACCATTTTCTTATCGACTTTCATCTTCACACGGTCGGCGATATAAGCTTTTACCAGCTCGTCTGTCGTCTTGCCGGCGCCGGGCTCCAAGATGTCAAGTCCTTCCGCACCAGTTTGATTCCGGATTGACAGCTCCAAGTCATCCACAAAAATTCGCATCGTGAGCTGGAGTGCCCGCGACTTCTCGCTGTAGTCCACCTCCGTGATAGAGAGATGGATCGGATGAAACGCCAACCAAAAACCGAGAAGAACGGAAATCATCGTGTGGATTGCAGGCTAGTGATCGTCTGATTTTGAGGACGTGAAATTACAACCTGTCAAGGAGAAAAGACCACCTTTTTACATCGATTTGCGGTTGGTCGCGGTGTCATTTTCTTTCATGTATTTTGGCCCTAAAACGATGCATTTTTAAGCTATTATTGCGGTTCAATTTTCCTGACCTTGGAACCGTTTGCACTGTACCTCGATATTGGAAAAGACCACATTCTGGACTTCAGGCATGGCTACGATCATATTCTGTTCGTCATCGCGCTATGCGCCGTCTATACGGTTCGCGACTGGAAGAAAATCCTCGTTCTTGTGACTGCCTTTACCATCGGTCACTCCATCACGTTGGCGCTGGCCACACTCGATATTGTCCGCTTCAGTACAACATGGGTGGAATTTCTAATACCCGTCACCATTTTCGTGACGGCCGTCTCGAACCTGTTTCGCAGCGAGGAAAGCATCTCCAAAGACAACATTCACATCAACTATCTATTCGCTGGCGGTTTTGGCCTGATCCATGGTCTAGGGTTTTCTACCCTTTTGCGAGAGATGCTCTCAAAATCGGACTCGATCGCCACGCCCTTGCTGGCATTTAATCTCGGTCTTGAGTTCGGTCAAGTAATTATCGTTGCATTATTCATGGCACTCACGTTTCTTGTCGTCGATCTTGTGAAGGTGGGACGGCGCGACTGGAAGATGGTGATTTCATCAGCCGTTGCGGGCATTGCCCTGATCCTTATAAAAGATTCAGATTTGTTGACCTAAATAACCTAGTTCATATGAAGTTTCTGTGTTCGATGTTTCTGGCGATGCTCACGGTTGGTGCATTCGCTCAAGAGCAATCCCAGTGGAAAGGAAAATTTGAGCAGCTCGACCAAATGCTGCCAACTCCTAACGAGTATCGTACCGGCTCCGGCGCGCCCGGGCCCAAGTACTGGCAACAAAAGGCCGACTACGACATCGCCGTCGAGCTCAACGACGACAATCAAAGCATTTCAGGTACCGAGACCATTACCTACACAAACAATTCACCCGATGTTTTGAAATACCTGTGGCTGCAACTCGATCAAAACCTGTTCTCCAAGGATAGCAACTCACCGAAAACCGCGACGAGCTCCGTCAAGGATTCCGTTAGCACCAAAGTAATTGCCGGTCAATTGGGACTCTTCGATTTCGACGGCGGTCACAAGATCAAGGCCGTCCGCGATGCTTCTGGAAAAGCTTTACCCTATACCATCAACAAAACGATGATGCGGGTCGACTTGCCACAGGCCCTCAAACCGGGCGATAAAGTCTCCTTTGGAATCGATTGGTCGTTCAATATCGTCGATCGCAATATGCTCGGTGGCCGAAGCGGCATGGAGTATTTCCCCGAAGACAAAAACTACATCTACACGATCGCGCAGTTCTTCCCCCGCATGTGCGTGTACGACGACGTGGTGGGCTGGCAGAACAAACAGTTCCTTGGACGCTCCGAGTTCACCGTTCCGTTTGGCGACTACCGCGTGAAAATCACCGTTCCCGCCGATCATATGGTGGGCGCCACGGGTATGCTGCAGAATGCCAGCGATGTACTTACCAAGACCGAACAGGACCGTTTTGAGCAAGCGAAAAAATCATTCGACAAACCAGTTATCATTCGTACCCAAGCCGAAGCACTAGAAAAAGAAAAGGGCCGCTCGAAAGAAAAGAAGACTTGGATCTTCGCTGCCGAGAATGTACGCGACTTTGCTTTTGCCAGCTCGCGCAAGTTTATCTGGGATGCGATGGCGGTGAAGCTGCCAACCACGCAACCACTTGCCATGTCATACTACCCCAAGGAAGGCAATCCCCTGTGGGAAAAAGAATCGACCATCGCAGTGAAGAATACACTCGAAATCTATTCTAAACACACGATCGATTATCCTTATCCTCAAGCTACTTCCGTCCACACTGCATCCATTGGGATGGAGTACCCGATGATCTGCTTCAACTTTGGTAGACCTGAAAAAGATGGCTCCTACACGGACCGAAAGAAGTGGGGTATGATCGGGGTTGTGATTCACGAAGTAGGTCACAACTTCTTCCCGATGATCATCAACAACGACGAGCGTCAATCAACTTGGATGGATGAGGGAATCAACAGCTTTGTTCAATACCTCACCGAGCGTGAACGGTATCCCGAGAAACCTCCGGGACGCGGCGATGCCAAGAATTTAGTGGGTTATATGAAAAGCGATCCCACCACCATGCGTCCCCTCATGACAAGCGGCGAAAACGTGGTTCGCATCGGCGATGAGCAATACGGAAAAGCCGCGACAGCTCTCAATATCTTGCGCGAAACAGTAATGGGCCCCGAAACATTCGACAGAGCATTTAAAGAATACGCACAACGTTGGGCGTTCAAACATCCGAAGCCCTCCGACTTCTTCCGCACCTTGGAAGATGCCTCAGCTGTCGACCTCGATTGGTTCTGGAGAGGCTGGTTTTATACGACCGACTACGTCGATATGACCGTCGACGAAGTGAAATGGTTTAAGTTGCGGAACCCCCAAACCAACTTGGAGTCGAAAAACAAAAATGTGAAGAAGGGAGACCTAGGTACAGGTACGTCGACGCCCAACAGTAAGAATGAAAACTTCAGCAATGGACCGCAATACTTTTCAGTGATCCCTACAGACAACAGGCTCTACGACGAGTTTCAAAACAAAGTCGACGACAAGGCTGTTATCTCTAAACTTGAAAACAAGAACTTCTACGAGATCACGTTAACAAACCGCGGTGGCTTGGTGATGCCTGTCATCATTCAATGGACTTATAAAGATGGCACCACAGAAATCGAGCGCCTACCTGCCGAAATTTGGAGGTTGAATGAAACAAAGGTGACAAAGGTGTTCGCAAAGGATAAGGAGGTTGTGCGCGTAGTGGTCGATCCGAAAGCAGAAACGACCGACGTGAATACCAACGACAACAACTTCCCTCGCGTCGAACAACCTAATAAGTTTGAAGAGTTTAAGAAAAAGAATACGAACTAGTAGACGTCGACGTACAAACGTCGACTAGTTTTAAAGTTTAACGTGCGGGGCTCGGCTCCGCACTTTACATTTTTATACCACCATGATAACGATGAAGAAAACCACGCTGCTGTTGCTCTTGAGCATGTTCGCAAGCATCACTTGGGCCCAAGAACAAAAAGGATGGAAAGGTAAGTTTGAACAACTGGACCAGGCATTGCCCACGCCGAACAGCTATCGAAGCTCTTCCGGTGCCCCGGGCCCCAATTACTGGCAGCAACGTGCCGATTACGTCATCAATGTCGAGTTGAACGATAACAACCAACTGATCACTGGCTCCGAAACCATCACCTATTTCAACAATTCTCCAGAAACGTTGACTTATCTGTGGTTGCAACTAGATCAAAACATTCTGCAGAACGGAGGGCTTAAAGACAAAACCACCACCAACCAAGTAAAAGACTCTGTGCCAACACGCCAGTTTGCCCGCGCCGTGAATGGCTACGACTACGAAGGTGGTTACAAAATCAAGCTGGTGAAAGATGCCGCTTCGGGCAAAGATCTGCCTTACACGATCAACTTCACCATGATGCGAGTCGAACTACCCGCCCCATTGAAGCCTGGTAGCAACTATAAATTTAGCGTCGACTGGAGCTACACGGAGTACGACAGAATGAAGTACGACGAACGTGGCGGCTACGAATTCTTCCCCGAAGACGGCAACTACTTGTATACCCTCGCACAATGGTACCCACGCATGTGTGTTTTCGACGACTACGAGGGATGGCAGAATAAGCAATTCCTAGGCGATGGTGAGTTCACACTTACATTTGGAAACTTCAAGGTGCGCATCACTGTCCCTGCCGATCACATCGTCGGTGCAACAGGATGGCTGCAAAACCCGGGCGAAGTATTAACCAAAAAGCAACAAGAACGATTTGCCCAAGCGCAAAAGTCGTTCGAACAACCTGTGTTCATCGTAACAGAAGAAGAAGCCCGTAAAAAGGAAAAAGAACGCTCCACGCAAAAGCGCACATGGGAGTTTCATGCAGATAACGTTCGCGACTTTGCCTGGGTCTCCTCGCGTAAGTTTATCTGGGATGCGATGTCCGTGAAAGTTGGCGACAAGACACCACTTGCCCAGTCGCTTTATCCGAAAGAAGGAAATCCACTTTGGGCAAAAGAGTCAACGAAAGCCATCAAGAACACACTCGAAGTATACTCTTCTCGCACATTCGACTACCCGTATCCCACCGCGTATTCAATCCACACCGCTTCGATCGGCATGGAGTACCCGATGATCTGCTTCAATTTCGGTCGACCGAAAAAGGATGGGACCTATTCGCAGCGAACGCTAGAAGGTATGGTGAGCGTGATCGTACACGAAGTGGGTCACAACTTCTTTCCAATGATCGTGAACTCAGATGAACGCCAGTGGACATGGATGGACGAAGGACTTAACACTTTCTTGGAGCGCGAGACCGTTCGCACACGCTATCCGGGTTTCGATGTGACCAGCGGATCCCCGAAAGGAATTGCCAGTTGGATGCGTGGAGACAAAACCCAGATGCGTCCAGTGATGGCAAGCTCCGACAACCAGGCAAAAAGCTTCGGCCCCAATGGTTACACCAAGCCTTCGGCCGCACTCACCCTCCTGCGCGAAACCGTCATGGGCCCAGAACTCTTCGACAAGGCTTTCAAGGAATACGCGCAACGCTGGGCATTCAAACAGCCGAAACCTGCCGACTTCTTCCGAACGATGGAGGATGCATCCGCAACCGACCTGGACTGGTTCTGGCGCGGGTGGTTCTATACGACTGACAACGTGGACGTCGAATTGGACAATGTGAAGTGGTACCGTGTCAAATCGACACAGCAAGACCCAGAATCCAAGAATATTAAGACCAAGACCGGCGATTTGAGCACCGGTTCGGGTTCTGGCAAAGGATTTGACTTTAGCGGCGGACCGCAGGAATTCACGGTGCTGAACAGCAACCAAGGGAAGGACAGTGAGCGAAATCGCGAATTCCTGTCGTCGATCAACGACAACGCCATCCGGGCAAAAGTCGAGGGAAAAAATATTTATGAGGTCTCCCTCGTCAATAGGGGTGGATTGGTGTCGCCGGTCATCATAGAATGGACCTTTGCCGATGGCTCGAAGGAAATTGAGCGCTTACCAGCTGAAATCTGGAGAGAAAATGAGGTGGAAATCAAGAAAATCTTCCTCAAGGACAAAGAAGTCGTGAACGTGGTGGTCGACCCGGGCCAGGAAACAGCCGATGTGAATACGTCTAACAACGTCTTCCCCAAACGGCCGGCTACAAACAAGTTCGAACAGCTAAAGAAGAACTGACAAGTAGCGCCTAGTGCGGTCGGAAGACGAATCCCGAGGTGTCATTTTTACGTATCTTTGTAAAATTTCGAAAAACTGAATATGAGTAAAGGATTAATTGTTACCCTCGTCGTGATCGGGGGTTTGTTACTGTTCGTAGGGATCTTCGTGATGTGGGGTTCTGGGGTGTACGACAATGCCGTACGTCTTCAGGAAGATGTCAATGCGTCATGGGCCAACGTTCAAACAACTTACCAACGTCGCGCTGATTTGATTCCCAACTTGGTAGCAACCGTAAAGGAGGCTGCCGAAAACGAAAAGAGCATCCTCACCCAAGTGACTGAAGCCCGCGCGGGTATCGTCAAGGCGAAGACACCGGAAGAATTGGAACGCGCTGGAAAGCAAATCAATACGGCGATCAACCTCGCGTTTGAAGCTTATCCTCAAATCCGTTCAACTGAGAACTTCCAAGATCTGCAGGCACAATTGGAGGGAACGGAAAACCGAATCAACGTTGCTCGCCAAAACTATAACGAAAGCATCCGTGGGTACAACACCTACATCCGCGGTTTCTTCAAGAAAATGGCGCTGAACTGGTTCGGTAGCGGCGAAGACTTCTCTGTTCGCAAAGGCTTCGAAGCATCGGAAGGATCTGAAAACGCTCCTAGCGTGAAAGACGCTTTCAAGAACTAGAAGTATAATTTCTCCATAAAAACGCTGGGGTCGTATTCGAAGATTCTATCTCGAATACGACCCCAGATCTTTTCTACCGCCTAACGAGTAACGCCTAACGCCTAACGAGTAACGAGTAACGGTTTCCTTACTTCGTTTTCACCTCGCGCATCTCGTAGCTCTCGATCACGTCTCCCTCTTTGATGTCGTTGAAGCTCTCGATGCTCATACCGCAGTCGAACCCAGAACGAACTTCTGACGCATCGTCTTTGTGGCGTTTCAAAGATGTGAGCTTACCAGCGTATACCACGATACCATCGCGGATGAGTCTGATCGGGTTGGCACGCTTGATGTATCCATCAGTCACCATACATCCTGCCACGGTACCCACCTTGGTAATCTTGAACACGTTGCGAACTTCTGCGTTTCCAACAATCACTTCTTCGAGTTCCTTCTCCAACATACCTTCCATTGCGGCCTTCACATCGTCGATTGCGTCGTAGATAATCGAGTACAAACGAATCTCGATTTCTTCGCTTTCGGCGAGTCTTCTGGCGGATGCTGAAGGTCGTACTTGGAAGCCAACGATAATGGCGTCGGATGCCGAGGCGAGCAACACATCCGATTCGGAAATTTGACCGACCGATTTTTGGATGATGCTGACGGCTACCTTTTGTGTCGACAGCTTCAACAATGAATCCGACAACGCTTCTACGGAACCGTCTACGTCGCCTTTCACGATTACGTTCAATTGCTTGAAAGAACCGATGGCCAAACGGCGTCCGATCTCGTCGAGGGTAATATGCTTCTTGGTTCGAATACTTTGTTCGCGTGCCAGCTGAGAGCGCTTGTTGGCGATATCGCGCGCCTCGCGATCGGATTCCATCACGGCGAATTTTTCACCCGCTTGAGGGGCACCATCGAGACCCAAGATCTGAACGGGAGTAGCCGGACCGGCCTCTTTGATACGATTGCCCGTATCATCGAACATTGCCTTAACGCGACCGTAGTTGGCACCTGCCAAGACCACGTCGCCGACGCGCAGGGTACCGGCTTCCACCATCACTGAGGCCACGAATCCACGACCTTTGTCCAACGATGCTTCGATGACGGAACCACCTGCGGGCTTGTCTGGATTGGCGCGGAGATTTAACAATTCTGCTTCGAGCAGCACCTTCTCGAGAAGGTCGTCGATACCCTTTCCTGTTTTCGCAGAAATTTCTTGTACTTGGTATTTTCCACCCCAGTCTTCCACGAGGATATTAATCTTCGAGAGCGACTCGCGAACCTTTTGAGGATTCGCACCGGGCTTGTCAATTTTATTGATCGCAATCACCAGCGGCACACCCGCCACCTGCGCGTGATTGATCGCTTCCTTGGTTTGCGGCATCACATCGTCGTCGGCAGCAACAACGATGATGGCAATATCCGTCAACTTCGCACCACGAGCACGCATAGCGGTGAACGCTTCGTGACCAGGTGTATCGAGGAACGCAATCTTGTGACCGCTCTTGGTTGTTACATCATATGCACCAATGTGCTGGGTGATACCACCCGCTTCTTGCGCCGTTACCTTGGTGTTCCGGATATAGTCGAGCAATGAAGTCTTTCCGTGGTCAACGTGACCCATAATCGTCACGATCGGCGCGCGGGGTTGCAGGTCCTCCTCGCTGTCCTCCTCTTCAACTACGTCATCCTCTTCGTCGGCGCTTGCGAACTGAACGTCATATCCAAACTCGTCTGTAATGACCGTGATGGCTTCTGCATCCAAGCGTTGGTTAATCGAAACGAACATACCGAGACCCATGCAGGTCGAGATCACGTCGTTCACAGAAACGTTCATCAAAGACGCTAAGTCGTTGGCCGAAATGAATTCGGTCACTTTCAGCACTTTCGATGCTTCTTGTTCTTGCAGGATACGTTCCTCTTCGGCGTCAGATACCGCCTGGCGTTTTTCCTTCCGATACTTGGCGCCTGAAAACTTCTTCTGTCCACCACTCAGTTTGGCGAGTGTTGAACGGATTTGTTCTTGGATCTCTTTCTCGGTAGGTTCCTGTTTCGGGACACGGGGCGGCAAGGGTCTCTTTCCGGGACCCGATGTTCCGCTTTGGCCAGGAACCGAAGGCAGTCGCTTCCGCGGACGCTTTTTCTTATCGTCCCGTAGATCGGACGATGCTACTGGCTGTTCTTTCTTTTTCTCTTTCTCGGCGGGCAACTCGATGCGGTCAACGACTTTCAAGCCTTTCAACTTGTCGGCCTTCGCCTTGATGAGCTCTTGCTCTTGTTGCTTCTCTTGTACGACGGGCGGAGTTTCCACTGGCGGAGGGACGACAACCACTGGCGGCGGCACAACAACCTCCGGCTCGGGTTCCTTCTCCTTTACTTTCTCAACAACTTTCTTCTCCGCTTCCAGTTCAATCTTCCCAACAACCTTGATCCCTTCAAGTTTCGGTTTCTCGCTTTCAATCTTCTCGGGCTTCGGCTCGTCCTTGTGAGGTTTCAGAATTTCCTTCGACCCAAGGTTCTTGATGAGAATCCGATCTTCTTCTTCAGTCTTCTTTCTATGAACTTCGGCTTCACTCTTTATCGTGACGTTTTCGGCGTGTTTCGTACCAATGTTCAACTGGTGTGCCTCCAACTTCTCCGAGGCAGAAGACGCATACTCTTTGGAGAGCATGGCATATTGCTCCGCCGTCAGCTTCGCGTTGGGGTTATTTTCCACCTTGAAACCCTTCTTAGCAAGGAATTCCAGGATGGTATCTTTCCCAACGTTTAGGCTCTGCGCTGCTTTCCCCAACCTTATTGTTTTCTCTTCTGCCATGTTCAAATTTGACTAGTATTTTCGGGATTTATGTGATTTTAACGTCAATTCTTACTCAAATTCTTTCTTCAAAATTGAGTGTACCGAATCAACCGTTTCCTCTTCCAATTCAGTTCTGCGTACTAATTCGTCTTTGTTTAGGGCCAAAACACTCTTTGCTGTATCGAGTCCGATACGCTTGAGTTCGTCGATGACCCAGCTTTCGATTTCGTCCGAGAATTCGTCCAAGTCCACATCTTCTTCTTGGACCTCGTCCAATTCTCTGAACACATCGATTTCATAACCTACCAACCGGCTTGCCAACTTGATATTCAAGCCGCCTTTTCCGATGGCCAAAGACACTTGGTCGGGCTTCAGATATACCGAAGCGCGTCCGTTTTCTTTGTCGACTTTGATGCTCGAAATTTTTGCCGGGCTCAAAGCGCGTTGGATGAACAACTCGATGTTCTCCGTAAAATTGATCACGTCGATGTTCTCGTTCTGAAGCTCGCGCACGATCGCGTGAATCCTCGAACCTTTCATACCCACGCAAGCACCTACCGGATCGATACGATCATCGTACGATTCGACCGCTACTTTGGCGCGCTCACCTGGTTCGCGCACAGCCTTCTTGATCGTGATCAAACCATCATACACTTCCGGTACCTCTTGTTCGAACAAACGCTCCAAGAACACAGGCGACGTGCGCGACAAAACGATTTTGGGGTTGCCGTTCACCATCTCCACCTTGTGCACGATCGCGCGCACGTTTTCGCCCTTGCGGTAACGATCTTTCGGTATCTGCTCACCACGAGGAATTGAAATCTCGTTTCCTTCCGCGTCGGTCAGCAGCACCTCTTTACTCAACACTTGATAAACTTCACCCGCGATAATCTCGCCTACGATATCCTTGTACTTCTGGAATAGGATATCTTTCTCTAAGTCTTTTACCTTCTGCATCAGGGTCTGACGTGCTGTTGTCACGGCACGGCGACCGAAGTCTTCAATGCTGATCTGCTCCGATACTTCTTCACCCACTTCAAAATCGGGTTCAATTTTTTGTGCATCGGTCAAACTTATTTTGTCATGATCCCAGATATCTTCTGAGTCGTCCTCAACAATCTGGCGGACACGATAGATCTCAAGGTCTCCCTTGTCCGCGTTAATGATGATATCAAAATTGTCGTCAACGCCGTACTTCTTCCGAATCATGTTTCGGAACACATCTTCCAAGATCCGGATCATCGTCGGACGGTCGATGTTTTTCTGCTTCGCAAAGTCAGCAAATGACTCAATGAGATTGTGGATGTCCATGACCTCACCGGAACACGCACCACCAGCTTGTCTTCCGTCACACTTTCCACTCTTCCCTTCACAACCGACTTGTCCGTAAGTTGGATCTTAAACTCGCGACCTTTGTTCTTAAAGTACTGGCGCTTCAATTTCAACGGCTGGTCTACACCGGGTGTCGATACTTCCAAGTTGTACGCGGCCTCGAGTAAATTTTGCTCGTCCAAGAGGGCCGATAGCTTGCGGCTTAATTCCGCGCAGGCATCGATCGTCACGCCATTGTCTCCATCCACGACTACCAACAGCCGCCCGGGCCGTTGCTTCCCGAAATAGAGCACGTCGACGATAAAATGCCCCGGGTCCGTCAGCACGGATTCCGCCAATTCCTTGATTTTTGCCGCTACATCCATAAAAATTCCGAACTTCCGGTCGTCGTCCACCCACGCGGGTGGATAATGAAAGAGGGGACTTTCGGTCCCCTCTTTGTTAAGAAATTCAGATGGTAGTGCAAATATACAACTATTTTGGTTTGACACAAAATGACCTCCTACGCGCAAACCTGTGCTCCGTAAGGCTTACCGCGATGTGTCTCGTTTCTATCATGCTCGTTTCGTCGTGCGGAAATAAATCGGGCTCAACAGAAACGGTAGAAAAAATCGAAGTCCCCGCGTTCAATGCCGACTCCGCCTATTCGTATGTGAAACAACAAGTCGACTTCGGTCCTCGAGTGCCGGAATCCAACGCACATGATGCCACCGTGAAATACTTGGTGGCCCAACTCACGAAGTCCGGTGCCAAGGTTTCCATGCAGTCGTTCACAGCATCCACCTTCGATGGCAAGAAGTGGAACATGCAAAACATCATTGGGTCATTCTACCCCGATCGACAAAAAAGAATCCTCCTCGCCGCACACTACGACACAAGGCCGTTTGCCGATAAAGATTCGCTTCATCGCGACGCGCCATTCGACGGGGCCAACGATGGCGCCAGCGGAGTAGGCGTGTTGCTGGAAATTGCGCGCGTCCTGCGCGACCACGAACCAAGCGCCGGTGTCGACATCATCTTCTTCGACGGCGAAGACTATGGCGAAAAAGAAGGTATGACCCTCACACGACCCGCCGAAGGCTGGGACGACTGGTGGTGCCTCGGCTCCCAATACTGGAGCAAGAACAAGCACAAAGGAAACTACCGCGCATATTATGGAATCCTACTCGACATGGTAGGGGGCGAGAACAGTCGATTCTTTCAAGAGGGGACCAGTGTCGAGTATGCACGCGAGGTGGTGGACAAAGTATGGAGCACGGCAGCTAGAATTGGGTATTCCGACGTGTTCGTCCCCCAAAAGGTTGGCGCCATTACCGACGATCATTACTTCGTGAGCGCATTGGGAAAAGTGCCCATGATCGACATCGTGCCTTACGACGGCAAAACCTTCGGGTCGTTTCACCACACCACACACGACAACATGTCGATCATCAGCAAAAGAACACTGGGCGCCGTGGGCTCCACAGTGCTTTATGTGATCTTTCAAGAAAACTGATTTGGTCTATTTCGAATAAGCCGAAAAGTCCTTGTGATCTCTTTGGTACAAGGTCTCCTTGGGCAACGACTTGAAATATTCGTACGTGATCTTTAGCCCTTCGGCGCGACTGACTTTAGGTTCCCACTTAAGGATCTCACGCGCCTTCGTGATATCAGGTTGGCGTTGTTTGGGATCGTCCTTCGGAAGTGGCAAGTAGACTACCTTCTGTGTCGTACCAGTAAGTTTAACAATCTCTTCTGCGAACTGCTTAATCGTGATCTCAGATGGGTTGCCAATATTGACAGGCTGCGCGTAGTTCGACATTAATAAACGGAAGATGCCTTCCACCAAGTCAGCCACATAACAAAACGACCGCGTTTGCGATCCATCGCCGAAGATGGTTAGATCCTCACCGCGGAGCGCCTGCCCAATGAATGCGGGCAACACGCGCCCGTCGTTTAGACGCATGCGGGGACCGTAGGTGTTGAATATCCTTACAATTCTTGTTTCTAGACCGTGGAACGTGTGGTAGGCCATGGTAATGGCTTCCTGAAAACGCTTCGCCTCATCATACACACCGCGTGGTCCCACGGTGTTTACGTTGCCATAGTATTCTTCGGTTTGAGGATGCACCGTCGGATCACCGTACACTTCCGAAGTAGAGGCAATCATGATTCTCGCCTTCTTCGCACGGGCGAGGCCCAACAAATTATGGGTGCCCAGCGATCCTACTTTAAGCGTTTGGATGGGGATCTTCAAGTAATCGATCGGACTCGCAGGCGACGCAAAATGTAAGATGTAGTCCAACTCACCGGGAACGTACACGAACTTCGAAACGTCGTGATGATAAAACTCGAAGTCTTGTAGCTTAAACAGGTGTTCGATGTTTCGTAGGTCACCCGTGATCAAGTTATCCATTGCGATGACTCGAAAGCCTTCCGCAATAAATCGATCACACAGGTGCGAGCCTAAGAATCCTGCACCCCCGGTAATGAGTACGGTCTTCTTACTTGCCATTGATTACCTCCCTTCCTATGCTGTAATAGGTATAGTTCATGTCTTTCATCGCGGGCAGATCGTACAGGTTACGACCGTCGAACACTACTTTATTCTTGAGTATTGCGTTGAGCTTGTCGAAATCCGGCGTGCGGAACTCGGGCCACTCTGTCACGATCAACAATGCATCGGCGCCGTCGGCAGCTTCGTAAGGTGTGGCGTGATAGGAAATCTTATCGCCGAATAGCTTCTTCACATTATCCATAGACTCTGGGTCGTGGACTTTGATCTTCACTCCCTCGTTGAGAAGTGCGCGGATGTTGTACAACGAAGAAGCCTCGCGGATGTCATCGGTGTGTGGCTTGAAGGACAGTCCCCACATCGCAATGGTCAGACCCGACAATTTGTTGTTGAAGTGCTTCTTAATGGTGGGGATCAACTTGGTTTTCATTCCCTCGTTCACGTCCATCACCGAGTTCAAAATCTTAAAATCGTACTTCACGTCGATCGCCGACTTCGAGAGGGCCTTTACGTCTTTCGGGAAACAGCTTCCACCGTAACCAATACCCGGGAACAAGAAGCGTTTTCCAATCCGGCTGTCGGTACCGATCCCCTTGCGGACTTCATCCACGTTGGCACCCAAGAGTTCACACAAGTTTGCAATCTCATTCATGAACGTAATCTTCGTTGCCAAAAATGAGTTCGCAGCATACTTGGTCAATTCAGCCGAACGCTCGTCCATGAAAATGATCGGGTTGCCCTGGCGCACAAAAGGAGCATACAACGAATCCATGAGCTTGCGGGCGCGGTCGGAACGTGTACCGATAACCACCCGGTCCGGCTTCATGAAGTCTTCAACGGCCACACCCTCGCGCAAGAACTCGGGGTTTGACACAACATCGAAGTCCACTTTAGCTTTTTGTGCGATGCGCTCGCGAACCTTGTCGGAAGTTCCAACAGGCACAGTGCTCTTATCAACAATTACGGTATACTCTTTTAACAGCGGCCCGAGATCGTCGGCAACTTTCAGGATATACTTTAGGTCAGCCGATCCATCTTCTCCCTCAGGAGTGGGCAGCGCCAAGAAGATGATCTTCGCATCGCGAATACCTTCTTCTAAGTTGGTCGTAAAGAACAAGCGTTGCTGTTCGATGTTCCGCTTGAATAGGTTTTCCAATCCGGGCTCATAAATCGTAATCCGGCCCGATTGCAGTTTCTTCACTTTCTCTTGGTCGATATCAACGCAAGTGACAGTGTTGCCTGTTTCGGCAAAGCAAGTGCCTGTTACGAGACCAACATAACCAGTTCCAACAACAGCGATTTTCATGTGAGATAGATAAGGGTAGTGTGACTTGCCCAACTATTAAACAGTGCGGCAAGGGGCCGTAAAAATAGGTCATTATTTCTCCAAAAGGAAAGATTTTTAATCACGAACAAACATTCGTTTGGTTGAAACTTCCTACTTTTGTTGAAGGCTCAAAACGAAAACGGTGTAGATATGGAAATGGTAGCGGATAGTAGTGCTGGGATTAGTTTCCTGGAGAACGAAAATCAGACGATGATCGCGCAAATGATCCGGGACTTCGGTGCGCGCGAGATCAAATCGAAGATGATGGAGTGGGATGAATCACAAGAATTCCCGATAGAACTCTTTAAGAAACTTGGATCGCTGGGCCTCATGGGTGTACTCGTCCCGGAGCAGTATGGCGGATCGGGGTTTGGATATCATGAGTACGTGACCGCCATTGCTGAGCTCGCCAGAATTGATGGCTCAATCGGATTGTCGATGGCCGCCCACAATTCTTTGTGCACGGGTCACATCCTCCAGCACGCGAACGAAGAACAGAAGAACAAGTATCTACCAAAGCTTGCCACGGCTGAATGGATTGGTGCGTGGGGACTCACCGAACCGAACACCGGATCCGATGCTGGAAACATGCGCACCGTCGCCATACAGGATGGTGACTACTATGTCATCAACGGGGCTAAAAACTTTATCACGCACGGACGCTCCGGCGATGTGGCCTTGGTGATCGCGCGCACGGGCGAAGTAGGTGACTCGCGCGGGATGACTGCTTTCATCATTGAGCGGGGAACTCCAGGATTTGCAGGCGGTCGGAAGGAGAACAAACTCGGAATGCGGGCATCAGAAACCACCGAATTGATCTTCACAGATTGTCGTGTCCACAAAAGCCAGGTAGTGGGGAAAGTCGGTGATGGCTTTGTTCAAGCGCTGAAGGTGCTGGATGGGGGTCGCATTTCCATTGCAGCCTTAAGCTTGGGGATCGCGCAGGGCGCCTTCGACGCAGCCCTCCGCTATTCGAAAGAACGCCATCAATTCAACCAGCCCATATCGTCTTTCCAAGGAATCTCCTTCAAGCTGGCGGACATGGCGACGAAGATTGAAGCGGCGAAATGGCTCATCTACCGCGCCGCCGACCTCAAGAACCGGGGCGAAAGCGTCAATCGGGAATCCGCGATGGCCAAACTGTACGCGTCGGAAGTCGCTGTGGAAGTGGCCAACGAAGCGGTCCAAATCTTTGGCGGATACGGCTACACGAAGGATTTCCCGGTCGAGAAATTCTACCGCGACGCAAAACTATGCACCATTGGGGAGGGGACCTCGGAAATCCAGAAAATGGTCATTTCCCGGTCCATCCTGAAATAGCCCCGCGTTTTGCTAGTTTCCGGGGGAGTGCTATATTTGCAACCCTAAAATAGAATCAGAGGCATGCTGGTAATCAACATCAAGGAAAACGAGTCGATTGACAAGGCGTTGAAGCGTTTCAAGAAGAAATTCGAAAAAACAGGCGTTTTGAGGGAATTGCGTTCGCGCACGGCCTTCGAAAAACCCTCCGTACGCCGTCGTGGTCAAGTCCTCCGCGCCGTATACCGCCAAAAGCTGTACGCACAGGACAACTACTGATTCCGACTTTTACAGGTTTTGACTAGGGATTGATCCACAATCCATAGACATTCTATAAACAATCCCCTCGGGCACTTCGACCGGGGGGATTTTTTATTTACATTCATCCAGGATCGTACGGTGGGACAAGAATGGTAGAGACCTTCCTAAAATACCTTCAGTTTGAAAGGAGATACAGCCCCAGGACTTTGGTCTCCTACAGCACCGACCTGAAGCAATTCGAAACTTTCGTAGCCAAAGAATTTGAATCGACTCCAACCGACGCGAACTATTCCATGGTTCGCGGCTGGATTGTGAACCTGTCTGAGCAGCAACTCGACGCAACTTCCATCAACCGGAAGATTGCCTGCCTTCGTTCCTTCTACAAATTTCTCCTCAAGCAGGAAGTGATCACCAAAGACCCCATGCTGAAGGTGAAGGTGTTGAAGGCAAAAAAGAAACTTCCACACTTCGTCAATGAGCAAGAGCTGTTACAGGTACTCGATGTGGCGAAAACTGGGAACGATGATGATCCAGAAAACATCCGACTGAGGAATCAGCTCATTTTGGAAATGTTCTACGCTACGGGTATGCGCTTAAGCGAGTTGATTGGTTTGCGTGACCGAGACATCAATTTCCGCGATCAGACTGTCAAAGTGCTAGGGAAAAGAAACAAGGAAAGAATCATCCCTTTTGCACCGGGCATCGTTCAACTAATAGAGAAGTATAAGGAATCGAGGAACCGCGAAGTGGGAAAATTGGATCACGAACATTTCTTTGTTACCAACGAAGGCAAGAAACTCTACCCGAAACTGGTATACACAATTGTCAGGAAGGGCTTGGCTGGCACACAAGTTGAAAAGAAGAGTCCACACGTGCTTCGCCACACCTACGCCACACACCTATTGAATAAAGGGGCAGAAATCAATGCTGTAAAAGACCTGTTGGGACACACGAGCCTTGCCGCCACGCAGGTTTATACACACAACACGATGGAAAAACTGAAGAAGATTTTCGATCAGGCTCACCCCAAAGCTTAAAGACTTTATGAAGATGCCCAGCATCATTAATCGAATGTTTCACTTAAACTTTTTTCGTTATGAAAGTACAGGTTCATGCAGTTCACTTTATTGCCGACCGCAAGCTCATTGAGTTTATTCAAAAGAAGATCGACAAGCTTGAAACTTTTTATGATCGAATGGTCAACGGAGAAGTGTTCCTTAAACTGAATAACGAAGGCATTGAAAACAAAACGGTAGAAATCAAGCTCAACGTGCCTGGCACCCAGCTTTTCGCGGTAGAAAAAGCGCGCTCGTTCGAAGTTGCTACCGACATGGCGACAGAAGCCTTGCGGAGCCAGCTTAAAAAATTCAAAACCCGGATGAAGCAGGGCCGCGTATAGCACTGCCTAACAAAAGAGAAGGGGTCGCATCCAACGGATACGACCCCTTTTCTTTGGTTACGTCTGCCGAAAATTACTTCGTAGCGGCGGCAGCAGGCTTGGGCGTTACACCCAATTTCTTCAACACCAATTCAGAGATGTTGAATTTCTCATCACTGTAAAGGAGGATGTCGCCGCCTTGTAGCAATTGGGGATTGATGATAAAGCTGAAGCCATTCTCCTTGGCTACTTCTTCGATCGCCTTGCCGACTTTGCTAAATACGGGCTCCATTAATGCGTTCTGTTTGTTTTGCATCGACGCCTGAGCATCAGTCGAGAACTTTTGAAGGCTTTCGTTCAATTGTTCGAGTTCACGTTGACGATCGGCACGGATGGCGTCCGGCGTCGTTGCTGGCAACTTGGTGAATGCTTCGTACTTGGTTTGAAGGTCGCGCTGTTTGGCTTCGATGGTTGTTTCGAGCTGGGTGCGGTGCGCTTTAAGTTCAGCGTCAATTTGCTTGAACTCGGGCATCTGGCTGAAAATAAAATCCCAGTCGGCATATCCGATCTTTTGGGCAACCGGGGTTTGCGCGAACGTGCTGCTCGCTACGGTCACGAAAAAGACGAGAGAAAGAAGCGTTTTCATCTGTATGTGTATTAAGTAGTTTGTTTTCACTTGATTTTGTCGTTGGTGTCGCCCAATCCAAGTTCCTCGAGCACGAAGTCGGTATAGTCGTGGCGTGGGTCCGTGTAGATCATCACCAGTTCTCCCGATTTATCGAAAATGATGGCAAGTCGATTTGACTTAGCAACTTTCTCGACAGCATCCCAAACTTTATCTTGGAGGGGGCGGATAAGTTCTTGCTTCTTGAGGAAGTACAACCCGCCGAAGCCAAACACCTTTTTATTATACTCTTTTAATTCGGTCTCCTTCTTTTTTATCTCATCCAGCCGAGAGGTCTTCATTTCTTCGGTTAAGAGAACTTGCTCCGCTTGGTAAGAGCTATACAAGCCTTCAACCTTTGTTTGCATCTCGCTTATTTCCTTTTCCCAAGCGGCCGACAGCTGGTCGATCTCATCTTGGGCTTTCTTGTATTCGGGCATTTTCGACAGGATAAACTCCGAGTCGATGTAACCGAATTTCTGTGCTTCGGCAATATTCAGGCCGAAAAACAGGATGCATACCAGCGCCGTGAAAAATCTCATTTTAACGGATTTGCTGGCCGATGGTAAAGTGGAATTGCGAACCGCTTGGTTTGCTGTCGTTGGGCAAGGTGTCAAATCCATACGCCCAGTTGAGACCGATCAAACCGAACGCAGGCATGAATATCCTCGCCCCCACACCGGCCGATTTATACAGGTCAAACGGATTAAACTTCACATAATTGTTCCAGTTGTTTCCGGCCTCAGTGAAGACGAAACCATAGATCGTGGCGGTCTGGCCAGTCGTGATCGGGTAGCGCAATTCCAAACTAAACTTGTCGTAGACAATCCCGCCTTCTATTTCCGTAGTGGATGCCGACCCACGAAGGGCATAAAGCGGAGGTGTCACCTTGTTGTTACCATAACCACGGAGACCGATGATCTCTTGTCCCAACACATAAGAGTTAAAGCCGCCAGCCAAACCGTCGCCACCCAAGAGGAAGCGTCCGAAAGGTCCGGCACCCAGAGCTTTGTTGTAAGATCCGATAAAGCCCATGTGTGCGCGTGCTTCCAACACGAGGCTGCGACCTTGCGGTTTATTGCTACCGATGAGTTTCAGGTAGTATTTCATATCCAGCATCCACTTGTGAAGTTCCACCCACTTATAGCGTTCCTCTTTGCTATCCAAGAAGGAAGGATCACGGAAACTAGACCACGGAGGAGTCACTTTTAAACTAAGCGATAATGAGGACCCTGACGTGGGGAACATCGGATTGTCGATGCTATTCCGCGATAGGGTGGTTTCAACCGACAGGTCGTAGGTGTGCCCTTGCGCCGGCATCGTAGACGAGCTCTGGAAATAGTTCTTGTAGTTATACACCAAGAAACCAACCGAATTCACCAAGGTGAAATAGTTGTCGGGCCATTCCAAACGGCGTCCCAACGCGATGGTGACACCACTTTGCTTCAGGTAGGTGTTGTTATCGAACGTGAATGTTGACGTGGGTATGCGCGATAGTGAGTGGTTCAAGCTCACGGTGAATGAATTCGGCTTGCGTCCTCCTAACCACGGCTCTGTGAATGACAAGCCATAGCTTTGGAACGACTTACCCGTCGACTGTGCGCTTACAGACAGGCGCTGGCCATCACCCACGGGTAAAGGCTTCCACTTGTCAAATCGCTTGATGTTGCGGGCCGAAAAGTTGTTGAAAGTGACACCCAATGTTCCCACAAAACCATAGTAACCACCCCAACCTCCGGAGAGCTGGATCTGGTCGTTCGACTGTTCCTCCACCTTCCATTCGATATCCACGGTGCCGTCGTCGGGATTGGGGCGAATATCTTGGTCGATCTTCTGCGGGTTGAAATATCCCATCTGCGAAAGTTGTTGCTGTGTCCGGATCAGGTCGGAACGGCGGAACTTTTGTCCGGGCACGGTGCTCAACTCTCGGCGGATCACGTGGTCGCTTGTACGGTTGTTGCCACTGATGATCACCTCATCAATCACGGCTTGTTCTCCTTCGCGGATACGCATCTCTACGTCGATGGAGTCGTTCACGACCGCTACCTCCACGGGGACCACGCTGAAGAAGAGGTATCCATCGTCCATGTACAACCCACTGATGTCCGCGCCTTTGGGGTTGAAGCTGGTTTTCTTGTCGATTAACTCTTTGTTGTAAACATCGCCTTTCTTGATGTCTAGGATCTTGTTCAAAGTCGACGCGCTATGCAAATAGTTGCCGGTCCAGATGATGTTTCGGAAGTAGTACTTCCTTCCTTCGGACACTCTGAAGTGAACGTCGATCGAGCGCTTGTCGTAGTTCGTAATGGTGTCGAATACGATTTCCGCATCCCGATAACCTTGCGAGTTATAGTAATCGATGATCTTTACTTTGTCGTCTTCAAAATCGGATTGAATGTACTTCGAGGAGTTGAACACGTTTAGCTTCACGTGCTGGTTCAAGAACTCTTTCAAACCTCGCCAGCCTAGGTCGACAGTAGAGTCACGATATTCTTTGATGTCTTTCGGGCGGAAACCCAACACAAATCCGAGTGCAGCGCGATGAAGAGTGATGCGCGCATATTCGTGGGTCTTCTTCATCTTGCGCTTGAGGGTGGTGGAGCCTATGTTCTCATTGCCTTCAAAAGTGATCTCGTGAATGCGGACTTTCTGTTTCAGGTCCACATCAATCTTCAGACGAATATTCCCACGGCTGAGGGTATCGGCGATCTGGGTGATCTTCACCTCCGTATTCAGGAATCCCTTCTTGATGAAGTGTTTCTTCACGGACATTTCCGCGTTTCGGATCATCGCCGCGGTCACAATCTTTCCCTTGATCAAATTGAGATCTTCCTTGAGTGCCGATTGGCGACCTTTGGTGATTCCGGTGAAGTAGAAATCTGCCAACCGGGGACGCTCGGCCAAGCGGATGACGAGGAACACGTTTTGTCCTTCGATCTTTTCAACTTCGATGGAGATATCGCCGACGAGACCGTGGTTCCAAAGTTTGCGCATGGCGCCGGAAATCTTGTCGCCCGGGATTTTTACTTTGTCTCCCACACGCAAGCCCGTTAGCGAAATAATCGCATTCTTGTCGAGGACCCTTAAGCCCACCACATCGATACCGCCGATGATGTATTCGGTTGGGTTGGCATAGTTCAAGTTATCCGCGGGAGCGGCAGGCGTCGTAGACTGTTGCTGCTGGCGGCTACGGAACTGCCCGTTCGCTGGCAGCGAGTATACCAAGACGCAAATAGCAATAAGGGGTAGTAGTCTCTTCATCATTACGCCGTGCGTTCGAGCACCTTTCCAAATCTTCTTTCCCGTTTCTGGTAGGCACAAATGGCCTCGTACAAGTCTTCTTTCCTAAAGTCTGGCCACAGGGTCTTCGTGATAAAGATCTCCGTATAGGCAATCTGCCAAAGCAAGAAATTGCTGACGCGCAATTCCCCGCTGGTGCGGATCAACAACTCGGGATCGGGCATTGCTGCCGTCTCGAGGTGGCTCGCGATGAGGCGCTCATCGATTTGGTCGATCGACACGTCGCCGCGTTTCACGTCTTCCGCGATCTGTTTCATGGCTTTCACCAATTCCCAACGGCCGCTGTAGCTCAAAGCGATTACTAACGTCAAACCTGTGTTGTTTCGCGTAGCGTCAATCGCTTCTTCGAGATTTTTTTGGCAGTCGCGGGGCAGGTTGGTGATTTCGCCAATCGCCTGCAGTTTGACCTTGTTTTCGTGAAGGGTTCCTATCTCCTTCTTCAGGGTGTTGACTAGGAGCTCCATCAGTCCATCTACTTCCTCTTTCGGACGCGCCCAGTTCTCGGTGCTAAACGCGTAAAGTGTGAGGAACTTCACACCCAGCTCGGCGCAACCTTCCGTCACCGCTCTAACTGCCTCTACTGCATTCTTGTGACCGAAAATGCGTGCCGCACCCTTCCCTTTGGCCCAACGGCCATTCCCATCCATGATCACAGCAATGTGCCCAGGGATGTTTCCGGCGTCAATATTTTCCTTTAAAGAAGCCACAAGGCAGCAAAAATAGCCGTTTTAGGGGAACTTTCTCACACCCCATCGGCTTCCCACGATTTTCAATTCAAAAAATAAAATAGCGCGTTTCCACGCTTTCTGAACGTAGCCAAAACAGTCTGTTTGGTCGTCACTTTTTCAGGGTTAACGACCATGCCAACAAACACCCTAATACGGACTCCTGGGGCAGGGGATATCGTAAAACGTACGTGTTAGGGTGATCCCCATGAAAAAATAGGTGTCGTTGTCGAACCGGTTGCCGTACTGGTAGTTTTTGATCGAAGGATCGTTGTCTGAAATGTTGTCGAGGTAGTCGAAGAACGTGCGGCGACTGGCAAATTCGAACGCCACATACCAATTCGGATTCAACACGTACTTGACCCCCCCACCTAGTGGTACAGCAATCTGAACGTTACTGTACTCTCCATTTTTCGAGGTGACGCCCGAAATCCCAAACATGGCCAATCCGCCTACGAGGTACGGTGTAAACCGCAGCTTATGCTTCGAGTCGCGCCAGTCGAGGAAATGATACTCGAACATCGTTGACCCTTCAATCACGGTGATGTTGAACGCATACTTCCGCTGGGTGGCAAATGCGTCGATGGGGTGGGCGCGGTCGTCGCCCCGGAGCTTTCCACCGGTGAGGCCGGCCCGGAAGCTGACGATAGAACTGATGTTGTGGCGGTAGAAAACGGTAAGGGCAGGCTCGCTTAAGGTAGGGTTGTAGAATCGGACAAGGTCGCCCACGTAGTTGAACGTGCCGATCCCTCCTCCGACTTCAGCTTTCTGACGTAGTTGAGCGTTTGCCCCGAACGACAGGAACATCGCCACCGACAAGATGTATGTCAGCTTCTGACTATTCCTGCGACTATGCATTACCTGAATTTGGCCTTATGATAAGTTGCCCCGATGATATAGGTAAGTCTGAAACTTGTGACCATGTAAACATCACGGTCTTTCTTGCTTCCGCGATTGTTGTCTTTGAACTCTTGGCCATAGCCCGCTTCGACTGTGTAAGTCTTACCATCGTAGTTAGACACGTAAGTGTTGGCACTTGTTGGCAGCTTCAATTCGTTTGTTCGATACGACATCGACCGGGCCAACTCGCTGTTCAATGCGCCTAGATCAACGTAGTTGCCGCTCACGTCGTCTAAGTAGTCAGTGAAAGTGTAGCGGAAACCGATATCGGCCCACAAGTCCATCACTTCATTGAGGCGAAGCCTAGCACCCAAGCCGAAGGGGATCGCTGCTTGCAACAAGCCATAAGGCTTAATCCCGTAGTTCGCGTCTGTTTCCTTCAGCTGTGAATATTGGCCTTCCGTTCCAAGGGGGCGCAACTTCACCCACTTGCCTGCATCTGCCAGCGCGTTCCCGTTCAAATCTGTCGCGGGGGCTTGCGCCTTCGGTTGATGCAAGAACATCCCTATACCAACGAACGCGTAGGGCGTCCATTTTACACGGCTGATATAATTTCCGTCATTTTCGAAGAGGTCGAACACGGCGACGGCAGACAATTCCTTGATCTGGTTCCTAAACGAAAGATTCCGCTTGTATCGATATACGCCATTGGCGAGGTCGTCCTTGTTGGCAGATTCCGCATCGGAACCTTTCAGGGTTCCAATCATCATCGTTCCGAGCACCGTGTATCGGGGACCGAATCGGTGCATGAAAGACACACCAAAACCCGGTCGGGTAAATGAGATGTCTGTGCTGATTTTCGATGGACGTGGCGCTAGATCGCCATAGTAGTTCAGCGCGTTCACTGAAATGCCGATCGCAGAATAAGCTTTCGTCTTGCCAAAGGTGTTTTTATTACCCCTAAAGCTCCCGATCCGCTTGTTGTTCTTCTTGATCGTATGCCTGTTGATTTGCGCTTCCGCGTGAGCGGCCATGAACAACACGACCAACACCAACCACAACTTTCTCATGTATGGTAAGATTACAAAACCCTAAAGTTACAGAATATTATCGACAGTTTTGAAAGTACCCGGGGGTGTCCTTTTGGAACCAATTTCTTTCTTTTTCCTAGTTCCGGACGTCCAGACCCCAATTTAGCTTCTGGCGGAGGGTCTTGAAGTAGTGGTAGCCGGGTAGGAGCACGAGGTTGACCTTGAATTTCTCCTTTTTGACTTTCAGCTGGGTATGGACATCCACCGTTTCGTAGCGCGAATCGAGCGACACGAGGTAGCGCTTGCTGCGACCTTCGATGGTGAACGTGATTTCCGAGGTGTCGGGCAGCACGATGGGCCTCGCCGTGAGGTTATGGGGGCTAACCGGGGTAATGACAAAATTGTCCGACCGGGGGTAGACCAACGGGCCTCCACAGCTGAGTGAATAACCTGTCGACCCAGTGGGGGTGGCCAGAATAAGTCCGTCTGCCCAGTACGAATTCAGGAGCTCTCCATCCACATGCACGTGAACCGTGATCATCGACGATGAGTCCTTTTTGAAGATCGTCATGTCGTTGAGCGCAAATGGCTGGTCTCCAAACAATGGTTTGTCCGAATAGAGGCGTAGCAAAATGCGCTGATCCAACTCAAAATTGCCTTTCACCAAATCGGCAACCGCTTGCGACACGTCGTTGCGATGGGTGGTCGCGAGAAAGCCCATTCGACCGGTGTTGATACCCAAAATGGGCACACCGGAATCGCCGATGTATGTGACCGACTCTAGGAGTGTACCATCTCCGCCTACCGAAACGAAGAAGTCAACCCGAGTTAGTTTGTCGCCTTGCTTAAACGATTTCAACTTCAATCGTTTCGCGTCACCCTTGGGAAGGTGATCGAGTAGGTTCTTCGACACCAGCACATCCACCTTACGTTCACGTAAGTCTTCGATCAGCCGCTCGATAAAGCCGGTGGAAGCACTTCGTGTGTCGCGACCGTGGATGGCGATACGCATGATTGAAACGTTTGAGGATGAAAATTTAGTACGCTCAAATGTTCAGGTAACGCATCAACATGTCGAGGCGTTCCTTTTCATTTGAGGGGTCTGTTCGATTTTCTTGATAGCGTGCGATCACTCGATAGCCGAAGCGCTCGAGTGTGGCCACGATTCGCGATAGATCGGATTGGTTGATCTTCAGCGTTAACTTAATCTTCCCCTTGTCGAGTGGGTCTTCGATCATCATGAAGCTGATGATTTTCGCGTTGTTCTCCTCTACGTATCGAGCGATCTCTGCCAACGAGTAGTCGATCAAGTTCATCGACAAGACGATGATTCCCCCTGGCATCTGAATAGCTGCTGATTGCGCGAACGATGTCATGACATCTTGAATGGTGATGACGCCCACATAGGTGTCTTCTTCGTTCAACACGGCAACAATTTGCAGCTTGTTGTCGCTCGCGACTCTTAGAATATCGTATACGTGCGTCTCGTTGTGCACGACGCATTCCTTTCCCACCAGTTCGAAGTCGCTAAGGGAGCGTTCGATGTCGTTTGCTTCCAAGATGATTTCTTCGGAAATGAATCCGATTAATCTTCCATCATCTATCACGGGCAGGTGATTGCAGCGAAACTCCTCCATCCACACGATCGCTTTATGCGCGTCGTCATTCACCTTGAGTGGTGGAATCATATGGTTGATTAGTTCCTCAGCAATCATTGTGCGGGGGCTAAGAATTCCTCCACGAGGTCGTTGAATCGATCGGGATGCTCCATCATCGGAGCATGGCAACACAAGTCGATGAATTTCAATTGAGAATTGGGTATCAAGCGATTGAATTCATGGGCTACCATTGTGGGCGTGATCGTATCGTTGAGTCCCCACACCAACAGCGTAGGTTGCTTAATGTTTGGTAAATCGTTCGAGAGATTGTTTCGCTGGGCTGATTTGGCGATGGCCACGATTCGCATACACTTCGGAATACTCTTCGTGGTTTCAAACACTTCGTCGACGAGTTCTTTCGATGCGACTTTTGGATCGTAAAAGGTGTATTCGACGCGTTCTCTGACGTAGTCGTAACTGCCACGTCGCGGATACGAACCGCCCATAGCGTTCTCGAAAAGGCCTGAACTTCCGGTCAATACAAGTTTTGATACCTTCTCGGGATTGTTCAGTGTATAAAGCAGGCCTACGTGTCCTCCAAGGGAATTGCCCATAATAATGGCTTTTTCAATCCGCATAGTTTTCACGAATTCCTCCACGAACATGCGGAGACCTTCAAGGCCGGCATCCTTGATTGGCATTTCATAAATGGGAAGCATCGGAATGACCACGCGGAAGTTCTTCGAAAACCGCGCCACCACTCCTTCCCAGTTGCTCAATGCACCGAACAGACCATGCAACAACATCAAGACTTCGCCTCTGCCTTCATCGACATATCTAAATCCATCTTTTTCCTTGACGTTAAGCGCCATACACCTGTCGTAATTTGGAGATAAGTAACGAAAAAATAAGAACCTGCGGAAACTCTAGTGCGACGGGAAGATTTCCTGCAAGAATGGTACGAACTGGGCTATCCATCGAGCCATACCAGGTGCCAGGTGCGCGGTAAACGGATACAGGAATGATCCTTCTGTCCATTCACTTGGCGGTTCCCATCGGAAAGAATCAGCTATCCACAACAACACGCTGATGACAAAAACAGTTTTGAAGGCGCCGAGGACGCTCCCAAAAATTTCATCAACGCGTCCTAGAAACGATTTATCTATAGACTTTCTAATCGATTTCCCGAGGAGGGTGACCAATCCAACGATGATCGCAAAGATGATGAGGAATGTAATGTAGGGGAGTGCTTCCTTGTCGGCGTTAAACTCATCTTGCAGAAAGAGCATACCCTCGCCTGTGAGTTTGAAAGCACCGAAGACGCCCAACACAAGCGCCAACATGGTGATGAGACCCATGAGGAACCCATCTTTGTAACCCTTGTATCCACCGATCAAGATGGAGATAAAAATAGCGATGTCGATCTTACTCAAGATGCGAGAAGTTTCTTCACGAGTTCTGAAATCAATTTACCATCTGCTTTACCCGCCAACGCTTTTGTTGCTGTCCCCATTACCTTACCCATGTCTTGCGGGCCTTTTGCTCCGACAGCGGCGATAATCTTCTTAAGTTCGTCGGCGATCTCTGCTTCCGATAATTGTTTTGGCAAATAGCGATTGATCACATCGAGTTGGAACAATTCGCGTTTGGCTAAGTCTTCACGGCCTTCCTTCTGGAAAATTTCTGCCGACTCTTTCCGCTGCTTGGCTGCCTTTGTAAGCAATTTCATTTCAACGTCTTGTCCGATTTCTGCCGCGCCACCTTTTTCAGTCTCGGCCAGAAGAATTTGTGACTTGATGCTGCGAAGGGCTTCGAGTTCTTCTTTGTTCTTCGCCAGCATCGCTTGTTTGATGTCGTTATCGATGGTTTGCTTTAGGCTCATAAAAAAATGTTTACCGTATACGTAGTGCAAAAATATTGAACGAATTTTGTGTCCGTTACCTGTTCAGCGTTTTTTAATGACTCGACTTAGCGTAAATATCAACAAGATTGCCACGTTGCGCAACGCGCGCGGTGCCAATAATCCCGATGTCATCAAAGCGGCCATCGATTGTGAACGTTTCGGCGCGGAGGGCATCACCGTGCATCCTCGTCCGGACGAACGTCACATTCGCTACAGCGATGTTCTCCAATTGAAAGAAGTGGTGACCACTGAATTCAATATCGAAGGCTATCCAGACGAACGCTATGTAGACCTCGTGGCCAAGACACGTCCTGCGCAAGCGACGTTAGTTCCCGATGGACCTCACGTGATTACCTCTAACGCAGGTTGGGATACCGCGGTTCATCAGTCATTCCTGGTCGACATCACGAAGGAGCTCCACCGTCATGGGGCGAGGGTGAGTATCTTCGTCAATCCCGATGCGAAGATGGTAGAAGGGGCCGCGAAAGCCGGAGCCGACCGCGTCGAGCTTTACACGGAGCCGTACGCGTCGGAATACTTGAAAAATCCCACCACGGCCGTGGCGCCTTACGTGGAGGCGGCCCGGGTGGCGCGCGATGCCGGTTTGGGCGTGAACGCGGGTCATGACCTCGACTTGAATAACCTTCCGCTGCTGGCGAAGTCTATTCCTTGGTTGGCAGAAGTCTCCATCGGGCATGCCTTAATTTGTGACGCCCTGTACCTCGGGTTAGAGAACACCATTAGGTTGTATCTCCGGGCGCTGGCGACACACTAATCCGATCCAGAGAGAAATTGTGGCACTTCAGTCACTGATTCCCGGGCTTCATCCCCATCTCTTTCGTCGATTCCAACCTCCTGGCTAGGTTTGAGTGTCAAATCTGGGCAGTTATGTTCAAGAGTCGAAAAATCACCCTACTCGTCGGCGTCGCCATCGCGGTGCTCGTGTGGCTGTCGACGGATCTCTTCGGGATGACCCTCTAGCCTCACGGGGCATTCACAAGGTCGGCCACCTCCGGCACGAAAATCAAGTTATTCATTTGTCCCACCACGTGTCCGTAGTGACTTTGGACATAGTTCGAGAGCGGCTTTACGGTATACCGGCGTGGATTTGGGAGGGATGCGGCAATCATCGCCGCCTCTTGGCGCGTAAGCTTTGACGCCGGTTTCTTGAAGTACTTTTGCGCGGCAGCCTCCACGCCAAACAGCCCCTTTCCCATTTCCGCGACATTCAGGTAGACCTCCAGGATCCGCTGCTTGCCCCAAAGGTTTTCAATCATGAATGTGAAGTAGACTTCCAATCCTTTTCGAAACCAGCTACGTCCTTGCCATAGGAAAACGTTCTTCGCCACCTGCTGGCTAATCGTGGAAGCACCTCGAAGGCGTCGTGACTTTTGGTTTCGTTCGGCTGCTTGTTGAATACTTTTCCAATCGAAACCATCGTGGAATGGGAACAGCTGGTCTTCGGATGCAATGACGGCGAGCTTCATGTTGGGGGAAATCTCATCCCACGAAACATAGTCACGCGCGAGTCCATCGCCACCCATCCATCGACTGAGTTGCGTCGCCGTGATGGGGGGATCCACAAACCGGAGTAAGATGATGTACACAAATTGGGCAACAAACAACACAGCAAAAGTTCGCCATGCCCAGCGCCAGATTCGAAACAACATGAGACGTCGTTTCCGCTTTTTTTCTTCCGCGTCCATTCCGATTCAACCAACAAAGACAAATGACACCCTAGTACCTCCAACTCTTCAAGTCTGCACCGGCGGGCGCACTTTCCGAAATACGTTTAAGAATCTTTGGGAGATACATCGTATTGTACCGGAGACGAGAGATATAATTGGGATTTTCGTGATCGCCATTCCAACAATGTTCTGCCCGATCGCCATAGTCAACCTCGCCTTTATAGAAGGGTGAATTTGTTTTCTTCAAGAAGTCTTCCATCAAGTAGACCGCATTGTTCAGGTAAAAGTTATCCATATCGCCGCAGTAGATATGGATTTTACCTTGGAGCTTAGGTCCCAGTGTCGACCAGTCGCGTTCGAGGATGTAACGCAAATCGTAATTCTCTTTCCAGTAGGCGGCCACCTTCGGATCGATGTCGCCGGTCTCCTTATCGAAAATACGCGCCGGATAACCATCGGGTCCTTGTGGTGAATACACGGCTTCCCAAATGTCCCATTGTCCGCCCGAGCGGCTGTGTGTTCCGAGCGCCAGTTCCAAGTGATTGCTTTGCTCGACCGTGCTGGAGATTTGACCGAGATAGTTCCGCGCCGATGGGATGGCTACTTTCTTGTAATCGGATTCATAGTAATACGCATTCTTTTGCTTGTACAAATCCACGGTGCAATACGCGCGGAAGTCGACGGGGTCGGGACAAGCTGCAAAACATCCATTGAATTCGTCGGGGTAAAACATCTGGACGGCGAGTGCCTCCCAGCCTCCAGTAGATCCACCATAGGTGAAGCGCGCCCATCCTTGACCAATACCCCTGAATTGCTTCTCAATTTCTGGAATTAACTCTTTCATGATCGCGTCCCCATAAGGGCCCAAGTTGGCGGAGTTCACGGCATATGAATCGTCGTAGTAAGGATTGGCGTGTTGTATCTCGACAATGAGAAAGCGAGGGAAATTCTTGCTAATCCATTGTTGGTAGAAGTTATACGCTTCTTGTTTCTGTTTCTTGTTGTAACCATAAATGTGGAAGCGTTCTATGTAATCGGTTGTATCCATATCTACCGGTGGCGGTTCAGTACTAAATCCTCCGAAGTCGCTTGGGAAATGTCCGTGAAAGACCATCAAAGGATAATGTGCGTTGGGATGGTCGTCGAACCCTTCGGGCAACAAGACGTGTGCACCCAAGAACATGGGGCGACCCCAAAATTCGGATAGTAACTTACTCTCAATTTTGACGTGTCTAATGTATTTGGAATCCTTCACTTCTTCGACGGGCGCGATTACTTGGTCCATCGTTATCTCGATCACTTGAGAAACCTTTGGATCAAGGGCTACTTTCATGGGCTTGCTGTAGAAGTTTCCCGGTTTCGACTGCCATTGTTGACCTTCGCCGTGGTCTGGGGGTAGCTTAACGGTCTGGCCAGTTTTGAGGTGAAACGTTTCATAACGATTGATCAGTGCCTGCACGTAGTAATCACCAGCCGGCACATCGCGGAGGTTTGCGAAGGGGAAGCCGTACGCGTTTCCAGCTATCTCTATGGGCTCGCCTGGTTTCATGCCGTCCACATCCAGTCCAAACACGAGTTGTCCATTGAGGCCATCGCCGATTTGAAAGCGTGGTTCACGTCTATCGTTGTTTGCCATCAACAAAAGGAGGCGCCCGTCTTGCGCTTGATCGCTCAGCTCCTTCGTGAACATGATAGAGAATCGAAACGGCGACGTCGCGTCTTGTTTGGACTCACATCCGAAAAGTGCGGCGAGCAAAATGAAAACCGAGAGCTTACTCATGATCGGCTAGGGGAAGGTTTTGGATTCATCAAGTTAAAAAGAAGTCGCGAGGTTCATTCCGACAACCAAGCACATCCCACCAAACGGCCTCTTGAAAACTCTGTTTTATGCTCGAAAAAATGGGGGGTAAAAACGTGGTTTTCGAATTTCGCTAGATAGCAAACGTTAGTATATTGCAAATTGAAACTGGGCCAACAACGGCTTTATGGAAATTTACCTTGTGGAAGACGACGAGATTTATGCGGAATTCATCCGCAAGGCGTTGCTTGGCCAAAACGCTGAGTGGAACGTCCGTCATTTTCCGACAGCAGAGGATGCCGAAAAGGCAATCAACGGTAAACTTCCCGATGTACTGATCATCGATTACAAGCTGCCCGGCATTTCAGGCATCGATCTCTACGATAGAATCAAATCGCGGGTAAAGGAAAATAACAAGGTGATCATGTTGAGCGCACTCGACGATGGTCAGATGGTGTTGGGCTTTATTCAAAAAGGAGTCCGCGACTACGTCATCAAGGACGAGAATGTGGTCGATTCCCTCAAAGCGATCCTCGATGGTAACGAAGACGACTACTATCTCTTCAACTAACTTCTGATTAGACTTTCTTTTGTAACGTCAACACCAGTGGCAACGTCACGGTGAAGGTAGAGCCTTGTTGTAAGACGCTATCACATTTCACGTCCCCGTTCATGCATGTCACGAGTTGCTTCACGATGCTGAGCCCTAAGCCTTGCGAACTTTCGCCACCCGTTGGACGCGGCGTCAGTTTCTTGAATTTTTGATACAGGTTTGTCAAGTCCTCGGCATTCAGGCCGGGCCCCTCGTCTTGAACGGCAATGATGACGTGCGATCCACTTGTCGACACCCGGACGGTGACTTTCTTTTCCGGCTGCGAAAACTTGAGCGCGTTCGACAGCAAGTTCTCCATTACACGGCTGATGTAATTCTTGTCACCAACCATATCTACTTTATCCGGCGTCTGGTAATCGATCTTGATGTGCTTTTTGTCGGCAAGCACATGGTATTGCTTGATCAGCGGCGAGATCACCTGCGGCAAATTGAATTTCTCTGGGTAAGGGTCTAAACCTTTTTCCTCAATCTTCCGGACGTCTACGATGTTGCGAACCATGTTCAACCCATCGCCGATAATTTGGTACATTTTGTTGAGGTACTCCTTTTGTTCGTCGGTAAAACTACCGGGGCTCATCTCCAGCAGCTGAGTTAACGCGAAGATTCTATTGAAGGGGCCCTTCAAGTCGTGCGACACCAGCATGATCAGTTGTTGTTTCTGACGGTTTAATTCGGCCTGAACTTGGTTTTGGACTTTCAACTCACGAATCTGCTTTTCGATCTCGTGGCTTTGCACCAACAGAAGGATCTTTTGCTTTCGCAACTTGATCATCAGGAGGGCCAAGACGATGGCGGCGACGAGGAGTAAGACCGCCAAGATGATCAACCAGTTATTGGCCATTGGGTGTTTGCAGGTTCAGCCGCTCCAATATAAGAGTAAAATTGATCTACCCCCTAGCCTAGGTGCTTGAGGCCGACGGGTTGGTCGAGCATCCACCCGGTGACGCTCAGGCGCTCTTTTTTCGAGGGCAGAACCTCGTGCTCCAGCACGTCGCTACGAAAACACACCATTCGGCCGGCAAGGGGCAAGAAGTCGACGCTACCGGTCTCGGTGTACATTCTCAACTGACCGCCAAGGTCTTCGCTCCAATCCTTGTTTAGGTAAGTGATGATAGAAAGCTTGCGGTGATCGCCCGGTTTGAATTGGTCGAGGTGGCGCTTGTAGTAGGCGCCGGCGGGATACACCGTCATGTGCAACTCGATGTCCTTCAGGCTTAAGAACAGCGTCCGATTGACGTAAGCCATCAACTCATGGACTCGATCCAAGTATGTCTTCACCACTCCGTTGGCTGTTTCGGGATCGATCCAACGAATGTAATCGCCTCGAATGGCCTCGTTCACACGAAAATCTGTCTTTTGGCCGATACCCGCCTTTTTCAGGTGTAACAACCCATCGCGAAATTCGTCGAGCTCCAGAAATGAATCAACTTCGTGGGCATTTAGGAACGAGTCAACGACGGCGTACCCCTGATTGGCCAGGTCGTCGATGATGGTATCTAGATCGAAACGAGAGTCATTCACCGGGGCAAAGGTAACAGGCAGCACAAAATTGTAACGCGCCTTTTTACCTTTGTCGTTTCTTAATCTCCTGTATGAAGACGTGGTTATTTGTCCTGGTGGTCGCCCTGAATCTCGTGGGTTGTCTTCCGAAAGATTCGGTCCAACTTCGGGCCGTCAACAACATTTCAATTGAGCCCGGTGTGCCACCTGTTCTCTCGGGCGACGCGGTTTTCTTCAATCCTAATTCGTCGCGCATGCGTCTGCGTCATGTAAGAATTGACGTGATGGTAGACGGAAAGAAGTCAGCGTCGGTGAACAACGAGCTGAACATCGTCGCAAAACCGAATTCGGAGTTTACGATCCCGTTAAAGGTTCAACTTGAACTGGAAGACTTGGGGATCGTTCAGACGTTGAAGAATATTCTCGGTGGCAAGAAATATGAGATCCATTACGTGGGTCATCTAAAGGTAAACGTGAACGGTTTTCCCATGCGAATTCCCATCGATCACAAGGAAGACTTTAAGGTGGGCTTCTAACGGCTAAAAACAAAAGAGGCACACGGTCTTTCGTGCGCCTCTTCGGTTTGACGATCCAACTATTCTATTTCGGGAAAAGACTCTTATCCAGTCCTGGTATCAAAGTCATTGCATTCTTGTAATAGATTTTCTTGAGAACTTCATCGGAAAGACCGATGCCATACATTCTCCAAAATGCGTGGTACCGCTTGTGGTATGGGAAGTACTCATCTTCTGTTTCGAGAACGCGGAAGTAAGTTTCGTATTCTTCCGGCACCCAACTGTCTTTTCCAAACAACACTCGGTCTTGATACTTGGTCAAGAATGCCTTCGCTGCGCGCGGCTGGCGGCCGAGTTCGGCGATGACGGCTCCAATTTCCGTGTACATGTTTGGATACAAGTCGAGGAGGCCGCTGAGTTTCTTCAAGTCACTTCCATACCAGCCCAAGTGCGCGTTGATGAACTTGGTTTTTGGATGTTTCTTAAAGATGTTGTGTTGTTCGGCGATCACGGTCTCCCACTTTACGGGATCATTGTCGTGGCGTCTGCCGGGGTGGAGTTTCAATTCAAGCCACCGTTCGTTGTCTTTGTCGATCGGTTGCCAAAATTGCTTTGGGTCGGCGGCGTGAATCAAAACCGGGATTCCAAGTTCTCCGCATTTCGCCCACACTGGATCGATGCGTGGGTCGTCGATGTGGATGCGCTCACCTTTTGCGTCTTTATCGAAGAGGCCCAAGCTTTTGTAGATCTTCAATCCTTTCGCACCGCGGCGCACGTCCTCTTCAAGTTGTTTACAGATGCGGGCACCCCAATCGGGATTGTCGATGTCGCGGAAGTCAACATTGGTGAACAGCACAAAGCGATTAGGATAGTGCTCCTTGATATTATCTATTGACTTCTCGAGGTGGTCACCACTGCTTCGAAAGCCACGTCCACTCAAGTTGACCATCACGGCCATGTTGAGTTTGTCCATTTCCTTTACACGCTCACTCAGGTCGCCTGTATTCATGTTGCCATAGTGATTGTGTATATCGATGAATGGAAACTTGGACCGCGTGAGTCGATGCTCCTCTACGACGAGTGTTGATGGCGGGTCGTATTCTTCGAAGTCCATCTTCATGTCGAGTGGCTTTTCTTGCGCCTGTGCGTGGTAGGCGATTGCCGTAGCCAAGACGAAAGTTGATGCGAGAATCTTTGTTGTTGTCATAAGGCAGTGTTTCAATGCCGCGTTTCTCCAAATGTAAGGTGCTACACCGAATGGTTTTGTTAATTTTTTGCAAGTACAGCAGAAGACGTGACCTATTCCGCCCCTCGTCCCCTCATCCATATTTTCCTTACCTTCAACCCATAAACTCCGTCAGAATGCGCGCTATTTTTTTGGTAGTTCTTTCACTCCTAAGTTTCACTACTGCCGTCGGGCAGGATGTCCTGGAAGCTGCGCGGAAGAAACTCAACACAAAGGATTTCAAAGGAGCCAAGGCTGACCTCACCAAGGTTTTGGAGGCGAACATGCGCAACAAGGCAGCACTCAGCTTGAGGGGGCAGGCGCGGATGGGTCTCGAAGACTTTTATGGTGCGATTAGCGACTTTACATATGCGTTGGAGCTCGACTCGATGCAAGCGGACGCCCTTAACTTAAGAGCGGAAGCGAAGATGGCGTTGCTTGACGACGAATCGGCAATTGAAGACTTGGACAAGGCCATCCGCTTCAACCCGAAGTTTGCCGACGCATACACCAATCGGGGGCTGGCCAAGTACTACCTCGATGATTTAGAAGGCGCGTATTTCGATTTTACCAAAGCGATTGAGCTGGGTCCTAACGACGCCGACAAGTACTATAACCGTGGAACGGTGAAGGCAGAACTCGGTGAGTTTGTGAGTGCCATCGACGATTACTCAAAAGCGATTGAGCTAGACAAGTCCGACTTCGATCTCTTCAACTTACGAGGCGTTGCCTATTACAACATTGGTAACTTCGACAAGGCCATCGCCGATTACAACCAGGCGATCCAGATGGATGCGAAGGATGCGGTGAAATTCGAAAATCGTGCGTTGGCAAAGGCTGCCAAACTTGATTTGAAAGGAGCATTAGAAGATTACACCAAAGCGATTGAGTTAGATGGCGAAGATCCCGACACCTACAACCTCCGGGGCGTGGTGAAACACAATTCACAGGATTACACAGGCGCTATTGCAGATTTCTCCAAGGCAATCGAACTCGACGATAGTAATCCTGTTTACTACGACAATCGCGCGTTGAGCAAGTCTGAAAAGGAAGACTACACGGGCGCTGTTGAAGACTATTCGAGTTCGATCGACCTAGACCCGGGTGATCCAGAAACGTATATGCAACGCGGTTTGGTGAAGCTTTTGATGAACAACAACTACGACGGCTGTCTCGATCTGAAACGTGCGGAGGAAATGGGGTCAACCGATGCAAAAGCCGCTATCAAGAAAAGTTGCAAAAGCAAATAACGGCCTAGCCGCTCCCTCATGTTAATCGTCCTCAACGGCATTTCGCGCCGGCGCAAGTTCTTTTACCAGCATTTGTTTCCTGTCTTGCGTGATCGATTTTCAGCCCGGGTGGAAGAGACGCAATACGCGGGTCATGCACGTGAAATCGCAACAGCCGCAAGCCTTCGCGGGGAGTCGCTCGTGGTGGCTGCGGGCGGTGATGGCACGCTAAGTCAGGTCGTCGATGGGCTGCTCCGCTCCAACCAAGAAAAGACTCCAACCGTCGGGTTGATCCCCCTCGGATCGGGAAATGATTTTGCGCGCACCCTCAAACAAGGGGCTGATCCTCGCGAGGTGTTCCGGCGTTTCGAAGAAATGAAAGTGTCGCTGATTGATGTCGGGAGTGTCACAACCTCGGATGAAGCGAAGCGGTTCTTTATCAACGAATGTTCGATCGGTATGGGGCCCGAGGTGGTGAAGCGCATCCAGAATCCTTCGTGGGCGTGGGCTGGCGCCTCCGCGAAGTACCTCCAATCCATCTTGTTCACATTCTTCACGCACCGACCTGCGTCCGTTACGATAGAGTCGGAACATTACAATTGGACGGGCGAAGCTAGGGTGGTAGCAGTTGCCAATGGCAAAGCATTCGGGCATTCCATTTATATAGCACCCGATGCAAATATCGCCGATCAGCAGTTGAACCTCTTCCTGTGCAAGGGAATTCCACTATTCCGATTTCTGATGTTCCTTCAGGCCATCAAAAAGCCTAAGAAGTTACATGCTCCGCAGTGGATCGACTACCAGTTGCTCCGCTCCGTCCGCGTGGCGTCGCCACACAGACTTCCGGTTGAAGCCGACGGCGAACTTGTAGGTTTTACGCCTATGATTTGTTCGATAGCTACAAGAAAGCTACCCTTCATCGTTACGGCACCGTAAAACTATTTGGGTGATCTCTTGCAGAAACCTGCGACGCCGTCAAAACACTCTTTGGAATTGATAGCGTGTGGAATATCTTACGCCTTTAAAACCTTTTCGCAACCATTATGCTTAGAACGCTTATTGTCGTGCTTTTTTCGGCGACGGCCGCCCTTGCGCAGTCTGGACTTCAATCGCCGGAGCAATTTCTCGGTTATGAACTGGGAGATCGGTTCACCCGTCACCATCGCGTGGTCGAATACTTTAAACATGTAGACGACGCGTTGCCCAATGTGAAGGTGCAACAGTACGGCGAGACGTACGAACATCGCCCTTTGATTTTCGCTGTTGTCGCATCACCCGAGAACTTTGCGAACCTAGAGCAGATCAGAACAGACAACCTAAAGCGTGCGGGCGTCTTGGAAGGGCAACCTTCGTCCGATAAAGTCGCGATCGTTTGGCTCAGTTACAACGTCCATGGCAATGAGGCGAACTCGACGGAAGCGTCGATGAAAACACTCTATGAACTCGTGAATCCCTCCAACGCCAAGACCAAGGAACTCCTCAAAAATACGGTGGTGATTCTGGATCCATGCATCAACCCCGATGGACGAGATCGCTACGCTAACTTTTACAATCAATACGGCCAGTTTCCACCCAATCCGAACACTGATTCAAAAGAACATCGCGAACCTTGGCCCGGTGGTCGCGCGAATCACTACTTGTTCGACCTGAACCGAGATTGGGCGTGGGAAACCCAGCAAGAGTCGAAGGCACGTATCAAAGTTTATAACGAATGGATGCCGCACGTTCACGTCGACTTTCACGAACAAGGACCTAACAACCCCTATTACTTTGCCCCCGCGGCTGAACCGTATCATGAAGTGATTTCTTCTTGGCAGCGCGAATTCCAAACCATGATTGGAAAAAATAATGCGAAGTACTTCGACGCCCAAGGTTGGTTGTATTTCACCAAAGAAGTTTTCGACTTGTACTACCCCAGCTATGGCGACACCTATCCTACTTACAGCGGAGCTATCGGGATGACCTATGAGCAGGGTGGAAGTGGATTTGCGGGCCTGACCATTACGACCCGTGAAGGTGATCCACTCACCTTGAAGGATCGTCTTACGCACCACTATACTGCCGGTATCTCAACTGTCGAAATCACGTCACAAAATGCCAATCGTGTCGTTGATGAGTTTGAGAAATACTTCAAAGACAACGCAAACGCGCCCGCGGCTCCCTATAAGACGTATGTGATCAAAGGTGATAACAATGCCGACAAGTTGAATTCGTTGACAAAATGGTTCGACACACATGGCATCCGTTATGGCCATCCTGCTGCCGCGAAACCGGCGCGTGGGTTCGATTACCAAACTCAGTCGCAGTCGAACTTCAATTTGGCGACGGATGACATCGTCGTAAACGTGTACCAACCCAAGTCACGATTCATTACTACGCTGTTCGAACCTCAGTCGAAGTTGGCGGACTCCGCGACGTACGACATTACCGCTTGGAACCTGATGTACAACTACGACCTCAAGGCGTACGCTATCCAAGAACGCATCAATCCCGCGAAGGCCTACCAACCGAAGGCGGTTGATAACAGTGGTCTTGCGGATAAACCTTACGCATACATTTTCCGCTACCAAAGCGTGCAAGACGCAGCATTCTTGGCCACGCTGTTGGCGAAAAACATTAAAGTGCGGGCCGCTAACCTTGCGTTCACAGTCGGTGGACAGTCTTTTGAGCCGGGAACGCTTATCGTCACACGTCGGAACAATGAATCGGTGAGTGACTTTGATAACCTCGTCCGCACGTTGGCGAAGGCTGCAGATCGAAAAATTTACACGTCTACAACTGGCTTTGTGGATAAGGGTAAGGACTTCGGGTCTGGTTATGTCGGGTTCCTGAAGGCCCCGAAGGTGGCAGCACTTTTTGGTGAACAGACTTCGTCGCTGAGCAGCGGCGAGATTTGGCACTTCTTCGAACAAACCCTGCACTATCCGATCACGCAGATTGGGACGGACTACTTCCGCAACGTGGATCTCAAAAAGTACGACGTGTTGATCGTGCCGGAAGGCTTCTATCGCATGTTCGACGAAGGAACGTTGGAAACAATCTCAGGTTGGGTATCCGGCGGTGGTCGATTGATCGTGATCGCGAATGGTGTAACCGCATTCGCAGAAAAGAAAGGCTTTGGGCTGAAGCCTTATGCCACCGAGGATGAGAAGACCCAAGCGGAGAAGAAGGAGAAGGAAGAGCGCGAAAAGAACCAGCTTCGTAAGTATGGTGAGGCGGAACGCAAGCAACTGTCCGAAACAATTTCCGGTGCGATCTACAAGGTGTCGGTCGACAACTCGCATCCCCTCGCCTATGGATTGCGCGATACGTACTACACACTTAAGACGAATGAACTTCGCTACGGATTCTTGGAAAATGGTTGGAACGTCGGCGTGATCAAAGGCGGCGCGAAACCCGTGCAAGGATTTGCTGGCTTTAAGATCAACAGGAAAATTTCCAATAGCCTCGTGTTTGGCACGGAAGAAAAAGGACAGGGAAGCGTGACCTACTTTGTCGACAATCCCTTATTCCGCACGTTCTGGGAAAACGGCAAACTCGTGTTCGCTAACGCTGTCTTCATGATTGGTAACTAGAAGCACGAAACCGCGGCTAGTCAAAAATGATGCTTTACAATAACGCAGGGTAACGGAACCCTGCGAAGGCGAAAGTTTTATGGCGTCAGCAGGACTTTCAGGCAATGATCCTTTTTGTTAGCGAAGATGTCATAGCCTCTTACGCCTTCGGAAAGCTTCATCCGGTGTGTGACAATCTTGCTCACGTCGAATTTCTTTTGTTGCACGACGGGCACTAGTTCATCGATCATGGCCCTTGCGGGACAACGTCCGACTTTGTAAGTCAGGTTCTTGTTGTACGCCTGGACGGGTGAAAACGCGAGGTGGTCGTCGTTGCAAACTCCCACAACGGAAATAATGCCACCGGGACGTATCAAGTCGTAGGCAAGTTGGCCCGCCGACCCGCTGCCGACAGCCTCCATCACGGCATCCGCCCCACGGCCTTGCGTCGCGTCGAGCAAGGTATCCTTCGCACTCTCTTTGGTGGCATCAATCGGGATGGCGCCGAACGAAGCCGCCATCGCTAATCTTTCAGGTACGGTGTCGATCGCATAAAGCCTCTCCGAACCATAATGAATGGCGCCTAGGATAGCCATTAAGCCCACTGGGCCACAACCTACAACCGCATGTGTTTCTTTCGGTTGGATCATCGCCTGCTTGGCACAGAAAAAGCCAGTAGAAAGAATGTCACCCAGCATCAAGGCTTCATCGGGATTGATCCCATCGGGGACTTTCACCAAGGTTCCGTCGGCGTTTGGCACGCGCACCCATTCACTTTGACCACCCTGTAGCCCAAAGCCCTTTTCTATCCATCCAAACAATTGACTTTCCACGCATCGGCACGTGAGTCCACGCAGGCAGTAGAAGCACTTTCCGCAGCTCGTGGTAAAAGGGCTCATCACGCGATCGCCTTTGCGAAGCGTGCGCACCGAACTTCCCACTTCCACCACCTCGCCAGTGAACTCGTGACCCATGGCGGTGTGCGCGTCGATGCCTTGCTCCCGCCCATGGAAAACGTGAAGATCGGATCCACAGATGGCACACAACTCGACCCTGACAATCACATCTGTCGACGCCACGATAGATGGATCGGGTATTTGTTCGAAGCGAATGTCTTCAATGCCGTTGAACGTGAGTGCTTTCATAGATGATTATTACTGGATTGGGTAGACCGCCATCAAATGTACGCGACGTATACGTTCTTCGAACACGCGCATTTTGTCAAATCGAAGGCCTTGAGACGAAAACTTTTCACCAGCTCCACACGGGCGCGGGATTCGTGCTATTCCAAAACGGCTAGGTCGGAGCTTGAATGGGGACCTAAGATGCAGGTCGCACGAAAACTAGTTTGTGAAAAGATTATTGAGCTCGAAATCGATCTTGCTGACGATGTGCGCGAAGTCTTCAATCCGAGCTACGTAGTCGAGGTTGTTCACGTCGATCACCAACAACTTGCCGTGGTTATATGACGAGATCCAACGTTCGTAATGATCGTTCAAGTTCTTCAGGTATTCCAGTTTGATGTTGAATTCGAAGTCACGGTTGCGTTTCGAAATCTGGTGCACGAGCTTGGGAATATCTGCCTTGAGGTAAATCAAAAGGTCGGGTGGCTCGACAAAGTTGATCATCGAATTATAGATGTCGAGATAACTTTGGTAGTCGCGGTCGTTGATGTGGCCGCTGGAATGGAGGTTTGCCGCGAATATGTGCGCATCTTCATAGATCGTGCGGTCCTGCACGATCGTGCGGGCACTCTCGCGAATCTTTCGCACCTGGTTGAATCGACTATTGAGGAAATATATCTGCAAATGGAAGGCCCAGCGCGTCATGTCGCTGTAAAAATCTCGTAGGTAGGGATTCTGGTCGACCGACTCGAACAACGAAGTCCAACCATAATGTTTGGCCAACTTCTCGGCGAGCGTGCTTTTGCCCGAACCGATGTTTCCCGCGATCGCGATATGCTTTACCTTCTTCAAATGCTCTAAATGAGATAGCGGGCAAAGATCGTAAATTCTAAATTCTTCCTCCCAAATTCTAAATTCGCGTTTATCTTGCCTGTTATGAAGAGAAATTGGTGGTTGTTGATGGTACCGGTACTGCTCACACTCGCAAGTTGCGGTGGCGACCGTGCTGAACCATGTGCTTTTGTTCCTGACACCAAGGATATTCGGATCGACCTCGCATGGGAATCGCTTGAAGATTCTCTGCCGGCCATTCAAACAAAGGAGCAGCTCGTTGCTTTTCTCACCCGCCACCCGATTATCCGCGACGAGTTCATGAATCGAGGTGCCTACCCCGACGACTCAGTCTTTATCAATCAGAACTTTAACAAGTTCACGAATCCCCACATCGACACGTTACTCATGGAGGCCCACAGAGTTTTCGGAGATATGTCGAAGTTGAAGGAAGAATTTCGTCAGGCTTTCGCCAATCTGAAATACTACTACCCCGATTTTCAGCCGCCAAAAATTCAGACTGTCATCACGGGTTTTGACAGAGATCTGTTTGTGAGCGATTCGTTGGTGATCGTTGGATTGGATTACTTCTTGGGCAAGGGTGCTAAGTATGATAACCTCAATTTGTACGACTACATGAAGCGCCGATACCACCCCGGCTTCATCGTACCATCGCTCATGTTGTTGTACGGCTTCGATGGGCGCTATAATCGAGTAGATGGGCAGGATCGCACGATGCTTGCGGAGATGGTCGCCTATGGAAAGGCCTACTATTTTGCCAAGCAGATGACACCGTGCACACCCGACAGCGTTCTGATCGGTTACACGACAGAGGAACTGCAGGGTTCGCGTGAATTTGAAAGTCTGATTTGGTCCCGGCTGATAGAAGATGAGGTTTTGTTTTCAACGTCGATGCAAGACAAGCAGAAGTACATCATCGAACGTCCGAAAACATTGGAGGTGGGGGAAAAGTGTCCAGGACGAATTGGTCAGTGGGTGGGATGGCAAATTGTGCAGTCCTATCATGAACGATATCCAGAGAAGACGCTCCCACAAATCATGGCTTACGAAAACGCGTCGAAGTTTTTCAGCGACTCGGGCTATAAACCACAGATCCAGGCTGTTCCTGGCAGGAAGAAAGTTTAAATACGCATGAATCACATTCCAACCAAATCCGACATCGAGCAGGCACACGAGCGCATTCGCGCACATATTCATCGCACGCCGGTGCTCACGAGCCAAAGCATCGATGCGTTGGCTGACGCACATGTGTTTTTCAAGGCTGAGAACTTTCAAAAGATTGGGGCATTTAAGGCGCGCGGCGCGATGAACGCCACGCTGTCGCTGGCTAGCGAGGATCTTCAAAAGGGCGTCGCGACCCATTCGTCGGGGAACCACGCTCAGGCGTTGGCCCGTGCGGCGCGCATGGTGAACGTGAAGTCATACATCGTGATGCCGCGCACAGCGCCAGAAATCAAGAAAAAGGGTGTTCGCGCCTTCGGGGGCGAAATTTTTGAGTGCGAACCCACCCTCGAAGCCCGCGAAACGACACTTGCCAAAGTTGTGGCGGAGACCGGCGCTACCGAAATACATCCATTCAACAACTACGACGTGATGGCAGGGCAAGCAACAGCGGCGAAAGAACTCTTCGAAGAAGTTCCACACCTCGACGCCATCATCGTGCCGGTGGGCGGCGGCGGTCTTTTGAGTGGAACTGCCTTGGCTGCAAAGTATTTCTCGCCCGAAACCGCAGTGTATGCCGGCGAACCGGAAGGTGCCGACGACACGTTTCGCTCCATCAAAAGCGGGAAGATCGAACCGTCGCAGGCGAACTCCGTCGCCGATGGACTGCTCACGTCGTTAGGGGACAAAACTTTTCCGTTGATTCGCGAGCTTGTAAAAGAAGTCGTTGTCGTGTCGGATAAGGAGATCGTGACGGCAATGCAACTGATTTGGGAGCGCCTGAAAATCATTGTTGAACCTAGCTGCGCCGTACCATTCGCTGCCGTGTTGAAGAATAAAGCTGCATTCAAAGGCAAGCGCGTCGGCATCATCTTGTCGGGAGGCAACGTCGACCTCGGGCGCGCATTCAAACTGTTTAGCGAATACGCCGCCTAGCGCTGCATCAGCCTTCGCCGAATTTTACTAAGAAACTCGGGCGTCACTCCCAAGTAAGAGGCGATGTACTTCTGTGGTACGTACTGCTCCAAAGCCGGGTAACGTTCCCGAAAGGACTCATAGCGTTCCTCAGCCGTAAACGATATGGTTTGCATGATCCTTTGCTGATGGGCCACCAACGAGTTTTGAAAAAGAATCCTGAAGTACTTCTCAAACTTCGGCGCGCGAGCTAGCAACGACTCCATTCCTTCGGAAGTCAACAACAGTACTTCGCAGTCGACCAACGCGCGTGTTGAATAAATAGATGGCTTCTTCTTCGTGAAACTGTGCAGATCTCCCGTCCACCAAGATGCTGTGGCAAACTGCAGCACCCGCTCCACGCCGTCGGCATCGGTGTAGTATGCCATCAAACATCCCATACTCACAAAAATGAAATGTTGCGACATTTCGCCTGCCCGTTCTATGTAATCGCCCGCTTTCAGGGTGCGCGATTCCAACAACGAAAGAAGCACAGAGCGTTCTACCTCGTCTAGTTCAATGTGTTTTTCTATCGCCGAAAGAATGCTCTTAAAATCCGCCATGCGTCCGTCATCGTGTCTTTAACCAAAGATAGAAACGATCCAGTTGGTCTTTATTTTCTTTCGACCAAGTATCAAACGCCTCAGGGTTTCTTCCTTTCATGATGTGATAGCAAAAGGCCTCTGTGTGGCCCGCTTCCAACATCGACGTAAAAAAAGGTACGTAGTTGTCCCACCAAAAGTCTGACTGCCGTTGCGCTTTCTTTTTCTTCTTCTTCGGAGTTTCGGAAACCATTTTGAAGAACGACTCCGTATCCGATGCAAATTGTTCTTGTTCACTGGGTATTTTGCCCGCAGCACGGTTTTTCTCGTTCGACACCGTGCTGATCAAATTGAAGAACAACTCCGGCGCGGACCAGCTTTCGTCTCCCTTGGCTGGAAGCGTGAGGTAGATGGTATTAACATCTGCTGAATCTTTCACCGGATAGTAGAGTTCGTATAAGGATTTTGCAGCTCCCAGCGCCCGATCACTCGTGTTCTCCAACAAGAGAAAAAACGAATATCCTAAAGCAGCTTTCGCCTTGGCATTCTCCCTTTTTTCGAGATTGGCAAGCTGCAGATGACTTCCCGGATGATTAAATCGATTGGATAAGGCTTGAATGAATGCAGACTCCGCTTCTTTTTCCTGATTGAGTCCTGCTAGGGTAACCCCATAATTAAAGAGCAAAAGATACTCGTTGGGGTACTGCTTGAACGCTTTCTCGTACCATTCGGCCGATTCCTTGCGCCTCCCCGAGTCGTCGAGAATGGATCCCTTTACCGCGATCGCCAAGACCTTGGTTCGATCGGTCGCGTACTCAATCGCCTTTTCGGCCATCTTGAGCCCGTTCTCATAATCTTTCTTCAGGTGGTAGCTAAACGAAGCTTCGTAGTAGGCCGTGCCATTGTCGGGTTCTATGGCCAATGCCTGTAAGTACTTTGCGATTGCTTGATCGTATTCGCCTTTGTCGTGCAACGCGATCCCCTCGTCAATGAGGGTTGTTACATTCTGTGCGAGCGCAGGAAAGGCTGCTAGGAAGAAAAGAAGTGCGTAAGTGACTCGTATCATGACCGTAGCTTGGTTAAATGTACGACCATGATGCGTGCCCTTACAAAATTCCATTAATCGGGGAGGTATTTTTGAATCGCACCAAACGTCCACGTTCCGGCAATCGCCGCGAGGAGGGTCGCTATGGCCACCGTATATCCTGAACCAATCTGAGTATAAATGGGACCAGGGCAGGCTCCCGTTAGGGCCCATCCAAATCCAAAGATGAGACTTCCCAAAATCACGCCATGGTGATATTCTTTCTTCGGCATCTCAATCGGTTCGCCAGAAATCGTCTTGGCGTTCAACTTTCGAATCAAGAACAAACTGAGCGCACCAGTTGGAATGGCCGTCATGAAGATTCCGAACATGTGGAAGCTTTCGAAACGGAACATCTCCATGATCCTAAACCAAGACATGGCTTCACCTTTTGTCAGGGCTATTCCAAAAACAACACCTGCGAGGATATACTTAAGCCCTTTCATAGCGATAAAATGTAGGGTAACACAAAGTTTGAAAACAAGATGCCACCGATGAAGAATGACATCGTAGCAATCAAGGACGGCCATTGCAACGCCGATAATCCAAGGATTCCGTGACCCGATGTGCAACCGCGGGCATATCGCGTTCCAAACCCAACCAAGAACCCGCCGACCACCATCAACAAGAATCCTCGAGTCGTGACCAGTTGCGACCACGAAAACAATTCCGAAGGCATCAACCCAGTTTGTTCGGAAATACCATAGCTAGAGAGATACGCCAGCGTAGATTCCGACAACGCCACGGGATCAGGATTGGCGAACACGACACCCCCCAAAAAACCTCCGATCACCAGTCCGATAGCAAAAAGTAAGTTCCACGACTCGGCCTTCCAGTTGTATTTGAAAAGTGGGATCGAAGCAGGAACACACGCAGCGCAGATGTGTCGTAGCGTGGATGAAATTCCCAACCGCTTATTCCCCAATAAAAGCAACAAGGGCACTGTTAATCCAATCACGGGTCCAGCCACGTACCAGGGCCAGGGCTTGTATAGTAATTCCATAGGCAAAGTATCACGCCAAAAATACGAAAGTTTACCGGTCTAAATTCTAGATACTCAAGCCTCGCGGGGGCTAAAGCGCTTCAACCTGAATTTGAACCGCAGCGATAAAATGCCGTCGAAGGAAGGTAGATTCATTCTTACCTTCGGAACGCATAAGCACACACGCATGAGATTTCCTTTACTCTTTATCATCGCTTCTTTGTTCATTGACCTCGGGTTCGCGCAAAATTCTGCGCCCAGCGACCGCGTCGTTCCCGCCGAATCCTCGGTCGTCACCAATTCAACGGTCACCATCAAAGGCATCAAGGTTCCTTATAAGGTAACGGCAGGGACCATGCCCGTTTGGAATGGCGAAGGAAAAGCGGTCGCCTCTGTGTTCTATACCTACTATGAGCGAACTGATGTGATGGACAAGGCAAAACGACCATTGGTTATGTCCTTCAATGGCGGCCCTGGTTCTGCCTCTGTATGGATGCACGTGGCATACACCGGTCCAAAGATTCTTGAAATCGATAAAGAGGGTTATCCCATTCAACCATACGGAGTGAAGGACAATCCAAACTCAATACTAGATGTGGCCGACATTGTTTACGTCGATCCGGTCAATACCGGCTTTTCGAGGCTGTTGGATCTCAAGGCTGAAAGGAAAGACTTTTTCGGTGTAAACGCAGACATCGCCTACCTGGCCAATTGGTTAGATCTATTTGTCTCTCGTGCTGGTCGTTGGACCTCGCCAAAGTATCTCATCGGCGAAAGCTACGGTACCGCTAGGGTGGCGGGTTTAGCGTTAGCACTTCAGAACCAACACTGGATGTACCTCAATGGTGTTATCCTAGTGTCGCCGGTCGATCTTGGAATTCGCCGCGATGGACCTGTCAATGATGCGTTAAGTCTTCCCTATTACGCCGCAGCAGCTTGGTATCAGAAAGCTCTTCCGGCGGACTTACAGCAAAAGGACTTGGACGAAGTACTTCCGGAAGTAGAAAAGTTCACAATTGATGAATTGATACCGGCACTGGCGAAAGGAGGCTTTATGGATCCCGCGCAGCGAAAGCAAGTAGCAACCAAGATGGCCCGCTATTCCGGTTTATCGGAGAAAACGATTATGCAACATAACCTCGTTGTTCCCACCGACTATTTTTGGAAAGAGCTGCTTCGTGAAAAAGGTCAAACCATCGGTCGCCTTGATTCGCGTTACCTCGGCATCGACAAGAAAGTGGCGGGGGGCGAACCGGACTACAATGCGGAACTCACTTCTTGGTTGCATTCTTTCACACCGGCAATCAACTACTATTTGCGCGACGTGTTGAAATACAAAACTGACTTGCAATACAACATGTTTGGTCCGGTACATCCGTGGGACAACACCAACAACCAGACTGGCGAGAACCTTCGTCTGGCGATGGCGGAAAATCCATACCTCAATGTGATGGTTCAATCAGGTTACTACGATGGTGCCACCACCTATTTCGAAGCGAAGTACACGATGTGGCAACTTGATCCCAGTGGGTTGATGAAGGATCGTCTATCATTCAAGGGGTATCGAAGTGGGCATATGATGTACCTTCGCGCCGAAGACCTCGTTTCATCCAACGAACACGTGCGAGAGTTTATCAAGAAAACGCTGCCTGCTCCTGGCCAGCCTGCGAAGTATTGACATGCCTACTTAAACACGCGGATTCCTATTATCGCGTCTACGGAGTTGTAGATTGCATGTGCTGGAAGTACCGTCGGAACTTGAAGTGAAGAAACACGGACTTCCGCAGTGATGAAATTCCACTGCGCGCCTAGCGAGACGCCACCTGTATAACCGAACTTCTTCAGATCGCCGAAAACGCCTGACTCGCCGGTCGACTTGGTCATGATCCCGTCCTTGCCCAACACGTAAGACGCACCTAGATTCCACCTGATAAATGGGTTTACCTTCTTCGACGTAGTAATCAGTAGTTTCGCAGAGGGCCCGAACGAGAGCGATTGAAACTGGAGTGTATAGGTCTGCGTGGTGTTGGGAATGCGTGTTGCTTGACCCGAGCTTTGATATGTGACAAACAGCCCTGGCCGCAATCTAGAGGATTGCCGCAGCGGCGCTAGCTCGATTCCGACTCCAATGTTAACAGCTGACACGCTGCTATACTTTCCCACGCCGGGATCGGTGTATACGCCGGCTACGAAGGCGGGTGCTCCTTTAAACTCCGGTGACCCCGAAGAAAAACCGACGGTGACAAACCCAGATATCTTGCCTTTCTCTTTAGTGATCTTTTCCTGATACCCTTTACAACCATTGTATTTCGTCACGAACTGGACAAACCGAGCCTCGACGAAATCGGTTGGAACGGGCGGAAGTTTCTCGCAATCGGCTGTTAAGTTCTGCAGCATGCCGTGATACATCTTGAGTTCGACCAACCGGTTGTTGGAGGCTTGGTACCGGACAAAGCCCAGTTCATCGATGGGACCATTGCCTTTCTGGATGAAGAAATGGAGCTTGTCGGCTTCATCGACATATCGATAGAGCACGAGGGGTCCATTCACAAGCCTTTGTAACAATAAACGCTCGTTCACCAGCGTCCGGTTGGCGTCGGTTTCCAAGAGGCTCATCTCGCGCGGCTTTTTGTCGATCTCCACCACCGTGCTGCGATAAAATGCATTGTAAGGCGCCAGGAAAAATGCGTCTATCTCGGAGGTTGCGTAGACTTTTGGTGCAATGTCTTTGGAAGGGGTGAAACTGATTTCGCGGACAGACCACTTGTTGCGGCGGTCAACAATAAACCCCTTAAGTGTGTCTTTGTTGGCGGTAATGACATAGCCAGCGACGAGACTGGATTGTCCAAACGTTGCGACGGTGCTCGACAGGAAGAACCCGAACGCGAGTAGTCTAAGAATCATAAATATTGTGATGGAGCCTTTTTCGAAACGGAAAGGTAGTAGGAAATAGGTAGCCGTTTATCAAAATCAGGGTGGCGCATACCCCCAATATTTTGGTTGACTAGCTCAACTTGGACTTGAGATACTGCGCGGTGTACCCTTTCCCTTTTTTTACCATCGCCTCTGGGGTTCCCTCGAACACAAGTTCCCCGCCTTTTTTTTCGCCCCCTTCTGGTCCAAGGTCGATGATCCAGTCGGCACATTTGATCACTTCGAGGTTGTGCTCGATAATAATGACCGTGTGTCCTTCTTCCACTAGCGCGTTGATCGCTTTCAGCAACCGAGAAATGTCATGAAAATGTAGACCCGTCGTGGGTTCATCGAAGATGAAGAGTATGTGTGCGTCGTTGTCGGGGGCGTTCTTGCCGAGGAAGGAGGCGAGTTTCACACGCTGGGCTTCGCCACCACTCAATGAATTTGAAGATTGACCCAATTTCACGTACCCCAAGCCGACGTCAAACAATGGAAGGATGCGATCATGAATGGGTTTCTTCTCCTGAAAAAACGAGAGTGACTCTTCCACCGTCATGTCGAGGACATCAGAAATCGTTTTTCCTTTGTACTCCACCTCCAACACTTCCTGCTTGAACCGCTTGCCTTGGCACACTTCGCACGTGAGGTAAATGTCGGCCATGAACTGCATCTCGACCTTAATCTCACCTTCGCCTTCGCAGTTGTCACAGCGGCCGCCTTCCACGTTGAACGAAAAATGAGACGGTTTATAGCCCCTTTGCACGGATAAAGGTTGGTCGGAGAACAACTGACGAATAGCATCGTACGCCTTCACGTACGATATCGGGTTCGAACGCGACGATTTGCCAATGGGATTTTGGTCTACAAACTCTACTTGCGATATCCGGGAAAAGTCCCCTTCGATTCTATCGTAGCGCCCCGGTGATTCTGCTACGGAGCCGTTCATCCTGCCTACCACAGGATACAATATCTTCTTGATGAGTGTAGACTTACCGGAGCCACTCACACCTGTAACAACGGTTAACACGCCCAATGGAAACTTGACGGTCAAGTTTTTTAGGTTGTTCTCCCGGGCACCCACGATTGTGATCGAGTCGCGCCACTTGCGGCGTGTCTTTGGTACAGCAATTTGTTCGCGTCCCGAAAGGTAGTCGGTGGTATGCGACGCAACTTTCGAAGACAACTCTTTGAGGGCGCCTTGAAACACCAACTCTCCGCCGTGGCTCCCAGCATCCGGGCCGATATCAATGATCTGATCGGCCGCCCGCATGATATCTTCTTCATGTTCAACGACGATCACCGTGTTTCCCAAATCGCGGAGTGACTGCAGCACTTCAACCATCCGGGCTGTATCTCGCGGGTGGAGACCAATACTGGGTTCGTCCATGATATACATGGAACCCACCAGCGCGCTTCCCAGTGAAGTCGCAAGTTTGATTCGTTGGTATTCACCACCCGACAACGTATTGGTGAGGCGATTGAGCGTGAGATATCCAAGGCCAACTTTCACCAAATACTCAAGACGGAATCGAATCTCGACGAGTAATCGTTCAGAGACTTTCTTTTCATAGTCGTTGATGGGAAGTTTGCCGATTGCCACATACACGTCTTCAATCGGCATTAACACCAAGTCGGTGATTGAATACCCGCCCACTTTCACATAGGAAGCATCTTTGCGAAGGCGTGTTCCCCGACAATCTGGACAGGTTGTACGACCGCGATAACGAGACAGCATCACGCGATACTGAATCTTGTGCATCTTCGATTCGAGGTAACGAAAGAATTCGTTAATGCCATCGAAATGCTCGTTCCCTTGCCACAGGGTATCTTTCTCCTTCTGCGTAAGCTCGCTGTACGGGCGGTGTACTGGGAAGTCGAACTTGATTCCATTTTTCAACAGGGGACGAAGCCATTGGGCGCTCATGACTTCTCCCCGCCAAGGCGCGATGGCATTTTCATACACGGAAAGGCTCTTGTCGGGAATGACGAGGTCTTCGTCGATACCGAGCACCTTACCAAAACCCTCACAGGTTTGGCAAGCACCGTACGGGTTGTTGAAACTAAAGAGATTTACGGATGGCTCCGTGAAACTAATTCCATCCAATTCAAAGCGATCCGAAAAGGTATGTTTGCCACTACCCTCTACATGGATCAGGCAGTCGCCGTGACCTTCGAAGAATGCCGTTTGCACAGAATCGGATAGTCGGAACGTGAGATCTTCGTCTTCGCGATTGACGGCAGCCCGGTCGATGAGGATCTCTAGCTCACCCTCCAGCGAAAGTTTCTTTTTCTTGGACTTCCCTTCGACGGGTGGATTGAGCAATTCTTCGATGTATTTGACCTCTCCGCCCATCAAGATGCGGGCAAAGCCTTTGCTGAGGAGTAAGTTCAGCTCATCCTCGAGCTTCCTTCCTTTTTGAATCTTCAGTGGGCACGATACCATGATGCGTGTACCGGCCTTTTGTTGGTTGATGTAGTCCACGACGTCGGTTACCGAGTCGCGTCGAACCTCTTTGCCACTTACGGGTGAGTAAGTTTTACCTATTCGAGCAAACAAGAGTTTGAGATAGTCGTAAATCTCGGTGCTTGTACCGACAGTTGACCGCGGGTTTCGGGTGTTGACTTTTTGCTCGATCGCAATGGCGGGGGAAACACCTCGGATATAGTCGACATCTGGTTTCTCCATGCGCCCCAGGAACTGACGCGCATAGGAACTGAGGCTTTCGACATACATGCGCTGCCCTTCGGCAAAAAGCGTGTCAAAGGCGAGTGACGATTTGCCTGACCCCGACAAGCCGGTGATCACCACCAGTTTATTCCGCGGAATGGCGACACTCAGGTTCTTTAGGTTGTTGACCCTCGCACGCTTGATAATGATATAGTCCTTCGGGTCGAGCTCGTCGAGGTGTTGATCGTCGTGTGCGGGTAGCGTCATGTGCAGCGAAAATAAGAACACCACCCGGCAGGATGGTGTTCAGCTTGATTGAAAAAAGTGACTTTCTTTTGGGCTACACTATCCGTCAAAATCGGGGTCGTAGCTGGCTTCGCGGTTTCGCTTGCCTCCGCCGCCGCCCTCTTCGTCGTAATCACTCGACTCTTCCTCGTTATTGTCGAAGTCGTCGCCTTCATTGTTGTTGAAGTCGTCGTCGTTTGCCTGTGGTTCGGCGCCAAACTCGCCTTTTTCTGCGGGTTCGACATCATATTCGCCCTCGCTATTCTTGGTAGCAGGAAGTTTTATCAAGTAAGTAGCGTCGTCTGTTTCTAGGGGGAATACAAAAATGGGCTCTTTCTTAGCGTTGATAATGCGCGTGATGCTTCCTTCGTATCCATTCGGGTATTGATGGCGCATTAACTCCTTCAGATCCTCGCTCAGGTTCTCCAAACTCTTGATAACGCGCTTTTTACTCGCAGCCATATATCGATCTCCAAAAATTGTCGCCAAATAGTAAAACAAATTACATTGAAGGCAAGATTTTTTGATTTTTTTTTGCTCCTTCGGGAAACTTTTCTATTTTTCTCATCCAAATCTAAAATCTCATAACCCCAGACACTATCGAGCCAGATTTTTACGTTACCAAAATGTAAACCCAATGATCGATAGCAGATGTAGTGACAGCCAATTGGTTGCACTCTATCAGAAAGGTAACGAAGGGGCGTTCGAGATGCTGCTTCACCGACACAAGTCCCGTATTTATACGGCCATTTATTTGATAGTTAAAGATCGCTACATAGCGGAGGACCTCCTGCAAGAGACCTTCATTAAGGCGATCAACACGATAAAAGGAGATAAGTACAATGAGGAGGGGAAATTTGCTCCCTGGATAAGCCGAATTGCACATAATCTCGCGATTGACCACTTCCGCCGTGAAAAGCGTTACCCCGAAGTGGTTCTGGAAGATGGAAGTAGGGTGATGGACTCTTTGCAGTTTGCAGAAGAGTCGTTCGAAGATGTGCAGGTGCTCAAAGAAACCAAGAGCCGCTTGAGAGATCTCGTCAAACAACTACCCGAAGAACAAAAGCAAGTGCTGATCATGCGGCATTATCTCCACATGAGCTTCCAAGAAATCGCCGACCGCACCGGTGTAAGCATCAATACTGCCCTCGGACGTATGAGGTATGCATTGATCAACCTGCGGAAGAAAATGACTCAGACAAATTTCGCCTATGATAAAACTCTTTACCCAAAACGACCTGATCAAATTCCTATACCACGAGACCTCGGTGGAGGAGACGAAGGAGATCAATAACGCGTTGCTCTGCGACTCGGAACTTCAGGCCATGTACAACGACCTGAAGGCAACCCTTGGCAAGCTGGACCGCGCGCAACTAGAACCTTCGTCCTCAACGATTTTGAATATCCTGGCATACTCGAAGAGTGTGCCGGCACGGTAACAGATTGCAAGAAACCAGTCAATTGCTGGTGTAGGATTTGAGATTGATACCCATCCGAATGGGACCAATCTCAAATCTTGTGTGCCTCTATAAGTTCTTGATCTTGATGTTCTTCCAGCGGACTTTCACGCCGCCGCCATCATGTATTTGAAGGGCTATCTTACCAGAAATACTCCCAATCTTCTCGTCTTTCAGGGTGATCATCTGTTCACCATTTAGCCACGTGGTCACCTCGTCGCCTTTCACGCGTACTTTCATCGTATTCCACTCCCCTTCCTTCAGAAACTTCTCCTTTTCCGGCGCAGGCTTGATCAACCAGCCACGGCCATATGACTCGTAAATCCCACCGGTATTGTGATTCAATGGCGCTACCTCGGCTTGCCACCCAGCGACAGTAGTTCCATCCACAGAACAATGGAAAAAAACTCCACTGTTGCCGTTCGATTCTTGTTTGAACTGCAACGTCAACTCAAAGTCTTTAAACGTTGCCTCAGTGCCAAGGTATCCGTATTGTTTGTCCGGGCCGCTCTCGCAAATCAACTCGCCCTTTTCCACATACCATTTCTCCGTACCGTACACAATCCATCCCTTCAGGTCTTTCCCGTTGAATAGTTTCTGAGCTTTCTGGGCATTCGCCGCCATGATGCTGGCCGTCAAGAACAATACGAGCAGTGACTTTTTCATTTCGCAGTTGTCAATTTTTAGTTGCGATCAATCTACGAATCGTTGATTATTTAAAAAATCGTTTTCATTTCTTTGCAGGATGAAAATCTTGATCCTCCACCAGTTTTTTCAAACACCCTATGCTGGAGGTGCGATCCGTTCCTTTCATTTGGCAAAAGCATTAGTCGATAAAGGCCACCAAGTGATTGTCATCGCAGGGCATTCTGGAAAAAAACCAGAGACACGTCAAATAGATGGCATCGAAGTCCATTACATACCTGTCGACTACGACAACAAATACGGTCTCATTCGGCGGAGCTGGGCGTTCCTTTCTTTTGCTTTCAACTCCATTCGATTGGCTTCGTCGATCCCCGCGATCACGTCTGTATACGCGATTTCAGTCCCTCTCACCATCGCCATCCCCGCCCGGTGGATCAGTGCCCGCAGACGTATTCCATACTTTTTCGAGGTAGGCGACCTGTGGCCCGATGCGCCTATCCAGATGGGCTTCCTCCGTAATCCCGTCACGACACAGTACCTCTTCCAACTCGAGCGAAAAACCTATCGCAAGGCAAAGGGAGTTGTCGCCATGAGTCCTTCCATCGCCGACGCCGTGCGACAACGCGCGCCCCAGGTGCCCGTGTGGATGATCCCAAACATGGCCGATTGCCAGTTCTTCCAACCTTCCGCCAAAGATCCAGCGCTAGAACTTAAATATGGTACGAACGGTAAGTTTGTGGTTTCATATATCGGCGCAGCGGGCCTTGCCAATGGACTTGACTATTTCATCGAATGCGTGAACCTCGCGCGGAAAGAAAACTTGCCGATTCACTTTTTCCTCTGCGGCACCGGTGCGGTTCTTGAAAGGCTCAAGAAGCACGCCAACCACTTGATGCTGCAGAACATCACATTCACGGGGTTCATCGATCGCGAAGAAGTTCGAAGGATCCTCAGCATTTCCGACGCGGCGTTTGTGTGTTATAAGAACGTCCCGATCTTGGAAACGGGTTCTCCTAATAAATTCTTCGACGGCCTCGCTGCCGGCAAACTCATCATCGTCAACTTTAGCGGTTGGATCCGGAAAGAAGTAGAACAGACCAAGTGCGGCATCTGGGTAAACCCTTCCGATCCCACCGACTTCATCCGAAAAATTAAGGTGTTTATCTCCGATCCTGAGTGGCTTCGTCAGCACCAACAAGCAGCACGTGAATTGGCCGAACGGAAATTCTCAAAACAGGAACTGGTCAATCAATTAATCAAGGTGATTGAATCCTGATCGCTAAGCCTTCCTCGATATACGAGGGAACACATAGCGATCGACAACTTGTAGCGTTAAGATCATCGCGACAGTGAAGATGACCAAGTTCTTGTAACCCGAAAGAAACGAGAACACGCCGGCGCTACCAGAGAAATCGACGATCGCCAGCGTAAATCCAAGGGCTCCGATCAGGCCAATTAAGCCGAGCGCCAACCACCACCGATCCTTGCGTGCTTCACGTCGTGCTATTTCTGCTTGGATGGCAGCAACTACACGTGTCGAAAAGTTGCTGGGTAACTTAAGCGATGGCTCTTTGTCAAGCGCCGAGAAAACAGAACGGTAGGCATCGGCGTCGTTTCCTTCGCCAGCGCCTGATTCCACTTTACGTTGAAGGTCTTCGTCTAAATTCATATCCACTCTTCGTTTCGAAGGTACTTTTTTGCCTGCTCCTTTAATAACTGTCGCGCGCGAAAAAGGTAGTTCTTCACCGTTCCTTCCGGCATCGACGTGATCTCCCCAATTTCTGCATAATTCTTATGGTCCAAATGGTACAACGTCAGCACAATTCTATAATGCGCCGGAAGGCGTTCGACCAACTTCATCAAGTACGCCTCCATGTCATCGTCCGCAAGCGAGTCGGGGTCGCCCGCCGAAACATCGGCCCAGTGAGCGTCATGGTCTGGTAACTCGGTCGTTAACAACTTCTTCTTGCGAAGGTGGTTGATCGCATGGCGATAGGCAATGGTGGCAATCCACGTGCTTAGTTGCGACTGATGCTGAAACTCACCGAGTTTTTGGTAGACCTTCACAAACACGTCCTGACAAATCTCCTCTCTGTCCTCGACATCCTTGATAAGACGACCCACCATATGGGCAACAAGCCTTTCATGCTGGCTCACCAGCGCATGAAAAGCCTTCATATCCCCGTTTAAGACGCGGGAAACGAGGATTTTGTCGTCTTCCATTGGGTCGTTTGACACAGGAATCGGGTGGGGTGTTGCAGTTTAAGTGAAAGAATCTTGGCGGGAAACATCTACAAAGAATTTTATGGGTTTCCTGCAACACCGCCGGTTTAGCCCGTGTCTCACGCATCAAAACCAAAAAACAATATCGCCATGGACGGAAACCTGAAAGAAGTACTGATGCCATTAACAATCTTGGGCACCTTCAGCACTGGGTTATACTTTTTCGCAAAAGTGATGACCGATTACATTCTTAAGAAGAAGATGATCGACAAAGGATTCGTCAACGAAGATGCGCAGGCGATCTTCAAACAACAAAGCACAGTCGATTCGAAATACTCATCCTTGAAATGGGGATTGGTCACCATGGCCGCTGGTTTGTCGCTCGTGCTGCTCGAGTTCATCGAAACACGGCCCGACTCTCCCCTTCCTTACGGACTTGTTGCCGTTTTTGTATCAGGTGCATTCCTGATTTACTACTTCATCGTTCGTCAAGAATTGAAATAGCAGTCAACACTTTAGTGCAGCATGCTTCGTAATTATTTTAAAACAGCGGTGCGGAACTTGGTTCGACACCGCTTTTTTTCTGCCATCAATATTTTCGGCCTTTCGCTAGCAATGTCGGTCTGCATGGCCATCATCATGCTTGTAGCTGACCAATTGCAGTACGACCGGTACAACAGCAAGCGCGACCGGGTGTTCCGCGTCAACTCCATTCACATCGAAAAAAGCACGGGACTCGCAGCGCCGGATGCGATTGTTTCATCTACGTCGCCGATGCCGTTGAAGGAAGAGTTGGAGAAATTCACCGGTACCGATCAGGTCGTTCGTTTTAAACGTGGCTTTGGCAACGGGTGGATCGAGTTCGAAAATCAAGACATAAACGTGCCACTCGGTGGTTACTTCGCCGATCAGGGGGTGTTGCAGATGTTTGAGTACGAACTTCAATATGGCGACGCCAACACGGCGCTGAAAGAACCTTATTCAGTGGTGCTGACACGAAAAGCGGCCGACAAACTTTTCAGCGACGAAAATCCCGTAGGAAAAACCCTGAAGGTGGGCGAGCTAGGCTTGTATACAGTGACGGGTGTGTTGAAAAAGACCGAGAAAAAAACCCACATCGCTTTTGAGGCCCTGGCGAGCATGAGTTCGGTGCAGTCACTCGCAAGTCAGAAGTTGATGGAGTCGGGAGAACAAGATTGGTCAAATTTCTGGACCACGTGGACGTACGTTCAACTCAAGCCGTCCGCTTCGCCCGAAGATCTGCAAAAGGAACTCGAACGCGTCTATGACCGTCACATTGGCGGCACGCCAGAACATGTCACAAAAATGAGACTGCAACTGCAGTCACTCACTGAGATGACACCGGGTCAATTTGTCAACAACCCGATCGGCCCTTCGCTTCCATGGGTGCTGGTGTACATTCTTTCCGGATTGGCCGGCGTGATCATGGTGACGTCGTGCTTCAACTTTACCAACCTGTCGATTGCGCGGTCCCTTACGCGCGCCCGAGAAATCGGTGTAAGAAAAGTGAACGGTGCCACCAGAACGCAAATCTTTGCTCAATTCATCTCCGAAGCAGTGGTCGTTGCCTTGTGCTCATTGGCTTTGTCTGTTGCGTTCCTCATGTTGGTGAAACCCCTGATTCTTCAGTTGTCGTTTGCTCGGATGTTCCGCTGGGATCTAGCCGCGAACGTAGAAGTGTACGCCGTGTTCTTGGTGTTTGCCATCGTCGTGGGTTTACTGGCGGGGGCCTTCCCCGCAATCGTTCTGTCCGGCTTTCAACCAGTTAAGGTCCTCAAAAGCCTTACAGGTATGCGCCTGTTTGGAGCGATGGGCCTACGACGTGTACTCCTGGTGGGTCAGTTTACGCTTGCGCTGATCTTCATTCTGTCGGTCACCGTTTTGTACAGTCAATTGGATATGTACCTCAACAAAGACCAGGGGTTCGACATGGAGAATCAGTTGCGGGTAAAGTTGAATAAGACCAATCACGAACCGCTCAAGAACGAATTACTTCGCCATTCCAACATCGAAAGTGTCACGGCAGTTTCACACTTGCCTGCAGCCGGTATCACGTACGGTGGCGGCTTCAAGCGTCAAATGTCCGACCCGGAATGGGCACAACTTGACTATTTCCAGGTAGACAATGACTACGTGGCCAACCTCAAACTTACGCTTGTCGCCGGTAGTTTCCTGAACGGTACAACCGACGAGGCCAATAAAGACAAAGTGGTGCTCAATGAAAGGGCGGTAGAAGTGCTTCAGTTTAAATCGGCGGGGGATGCCATCGGTCAAACCATTATCTATAATAGTGATTCGACAACGAAAACGGTCATCGGGGTGGTGAAGGACTACAACCATCAGATCTTGATGAATAACATCGCTCCTCTAGCGCTGATGTACGACCGCCCTTCCTTCGCTGTACTGCAAGTGAAGTATCGAGGTACGTATACCGATGCCGTGAAGTCGGTGGAACAGTCATGGGCGCTGGTAAACCCGGGGCTTAAGATGGATGTCGCCGACATGAAAACCGACGTGATGATGATCTATCACATGCTCTTTGGTGATGCCGTGCAGATCCTGGGTTTCATAGCTTTTCTTGCCATCTTCATCTCTTGTCTTGGCTTGCTGGGGATGGCTACCTACGCGACCGAAACTCGGTTGAAGGAGGTTTCGATTCGGAAAGTACTCGGTAGTAGCAACGGGTCTCTTATCTATCTCCTATCGAAAGGATTCATGTTGATTATCGTTATCGCGATTACGCTGGGGGTTCCGGCCGCCTGGTTCTTGAACAAGTTATGGCTGGAGTTGCTGCCGTATCACGTAGAGGTAGACCTACCGAAGATTCTTTTCGGCGTGGCCATGCTACTACTCTTTGCGGTTGTGACGGTGGGATCCCAAACGTGGCGCGCGACTTTCGTCAATCCGGTAGATAACTTGAAAAGCGAATAGCCATCTAACAGAGCCGGCCCCAATGTTCTTGGGGCCGGCTTGTTTTAGAAGTGTTTCAAACGAACGATCTCTTCTGGCTTTAGGAAACGCCAGTCACCTCGTTTTAGATCTTTCTTATCGAGACCGGCGTACACGACACGGTCTAGTTTGACGACGTCGTAGTTCAACGCATTGAAGATGCGCCGTACTACGTGGTTCCATCCGATGTGTAGTTCGATTCCGACAGTCTTGCCATCGTCGCTCACCACGGCCAAGTCATCCACAATTGCTTTCCCCTCTTCGAGGTGCACGCCATCTTTCACCTTTTCGAAATCGTCTTTTGTGATGGCTCTATCCAATTCTACTTTGTAGATCTTCTTTGCATTGAACGACGGGTGCGTCAACTTGTCGGTCAACTCGCCATCGTTGGTGAAAAGCAACAAACCTGTCGTGTTGCGATCGAGTCGTCCCACGGGATACACTCGTTCTTTGCACGCGTTAGCGATCAGGCTCATCACGGTCTTGCGCTCTTCCGGATCATCCGTCGTTGTAATGAATCCCTTGGGCTTGTTGAGGAGGATGTATACCGGTTTCTCGGCTGTCAATTTCTTCCCTTCGTAGCGTACATCATCGGTGGGTTTCACTTTGTGCCCCATCTCGGTAACGGTGACGCCGTTGACGGTGACCAATCCCAGTTTGATCCGCTCGTCGGCTTCGCGACGGGAGCACACTCCGCTGTTGGAGATAAACTTATTGAGGCGAATCAATCCATCTTTTGGAGATTCTGCCGCTGCGCTTTCGCGGGGTTCGCTGCGTTCTTTCTGACGCGAGACTTTTGATTCTACGAAAGACCTGCGTTCCGGGCGTTCGCCTCGTGGACGACGGGGGCGTTCGTCGGAATCGCTGCGACGACCACGGTATCCACCGGGGCGATCCTGCCTGTCGCTGCGAGGACGACGAGGGCGTGAGTCAAAATCTTGACCTGGTTCACGACGACGGCCGCGAAATTCGCCTCCTTGTTCCTGATCACCACGGTCAGGTCTTTGTTCATCGTCGCGGTCGAAGCGTTTGCGAGGGCCTCCGCTTTTGAACACGCGGCGTCCGCCCTGATAGCTGCTCCCCGCTCTACCGAACCCACCACCGCTGGAAGGTCCTTTTCTAAAGGGTCTATCACCACCCTCGGATTCGCGCCGAGGCTTGCTACCAAAGCCTCCGCGGGGTCTTGAGTCGCCACCGCGTTCGTCGTCGCGAGGAGGTTTGGTGCTGCGGAACTTGCCGCCTTTCGTTGTGCGTGGACGTTCATCGCCGTCACGGCGTGGTCCTCCAAACGAATTGCGTCGTCCGGTGGGTTTTCTTCTTTCTTGCTTTGCCATAAATGTTATTCAAATAAAAAGGCTCCGACCCAAATTGAACCGGAGCCTGTCATGTGTATGCTGAGTGTCGGTTAATTCTCAGGTACTTCTCCGATCGTATTCACTTCACTTGTAAAGTCTTTCGGCGTTGGTAAGTCGTTGATGTCGTTGATACCAAAGTACTCCATGAACTTGGGGCTCGTGCCATACAACATCGGACGTCCCACGCTATCGGCCTTCCCGCGAATTTCAATCAATCCTTTGTCAAGCAACTTCTGCACGGCATAGTCGCAGTTCACACCGCGGATGTTCTCCACGTCGGTCTTCGATACCGGTTGCTTGTAAGCAATAATCGCCAATGTCTCCATCGCCGAAGTCGACAGTCTTTTCTTCGACTGTTGCTTCAACATGATGCCGATGCTGGTCTGATAAGCCGGCTTCGTCAAAAACTGATAGCCCCCAACAGATTTATTGATCGAGAAAGAATACTCGTCGCTCTGGTATTTCTCTTCCAGCTTAGCGATGGCATTCGTGATGTCCTCTTCGGGAACCTCCGCATTGAACATCTCCGAAAGGCACGCCTGAATGTCCGCCACTTTCGTGGGAACGGGCGAGCAGAAAATCAACGCTTCAACGTGGTTAAGGAGAAAATCCATCTCAATCTAATTAGTCGGTTTGCATCATTTTAGCCTCGATCGACTGGGTCGTGTGCGGCACAGCGATAAGCCTTTCCTTAGGGATCAATTTACCGGTTACGGTGCAAATACCATACGTGTGGTTCTTAATCCGCACCAGCGCGTTCTCGAGGTTCATGATGTACTTCTGCTGACGTGCCGCCAACTGGCTCAAGTTTTCCTTTTCTGCCGTTTCGGCGCCGTCTTCCAACACCTTGGTGTTTCCACCCGAAGTAGCATCCGTTCCCGCATCGTTGTTGCGGTTCAGGGTTTCCTTCAGGATGCGGAATTCCTCGCGTGCTTTCTCCAATTTCTTGAGGATCAGCGTTTCGAATTCTTTGAGTTCCTCGTCGCTGTAGCGCGTGCGGTCATCAACTTGGTTGACCTTCGGCTTATGGGCGATTGGACGCTGGGTCAGGATCGGGAAAATATTCAGTTGCGGTGAGGGGAGCGGCTTGGGCGCGCTATCCTGCTTTTTAGTAAGCTGCACCACTTTCTTGGTCGGGTCGGGTGCGGCTGCCTTCTTCATGGTCGGCTTCGGCGCCTCCTTGGGAGCCTCCTTTTTCGGGGCCGCTACCTTCTTGGCTACCACTTTCTTCACTTCTTTTTCCTTCTTCGCGGGCGCCTTTTTAGCAGCAGGTGCGGGCTTTTTGGCCTTGGGGGCTGCGGCTTTCTTCTTGGCAGGTTTGGCCGCCTTCTTGGTCGATTTAGCCATGATTGTCCTCTTTAGATACGGTTTTGAAAAAGATTGGCAAAAATACAGGGTCAACCCCTAAACAAAAAATGCCTGGAGATTTAGGTAGCATCTCAGTTTGAAAAGTACGCTTTTTGACGGCTAGGATAACGTTTGCGTGTTCTTTGGTCATGCCTAAAAAGACCTTAAATCAACTTGCGACGTATATCGTGGCCTGGGGTGTAGGTAACTTTCCTGTCCCAGACGGGTTCGAAAAATCCCTAGCTAACAGAGAGAGCGAGGAAGGGCGGACTTGTCGGCGGGAATGGGAGCTTCATCAACTCCCCTTGTTCTAACTAAAAAGGGCCGTCCTATGGTCTTCGGATAGCCCTTTCTCGGGTTAATTAGGTCAAGTATTGGTCTCAGAACCCTACGGTGATGTCATTTTTCTTCATATAGTGCGTGTAAGGGAAAATTAAACTAAACTATTTCAAAAGAATCTCCAAACTGGAAGTTGTTGCCGTGACACGACGGCCGTTGAGTCCGGCGATAATATATTTACATCGATCATTTTTGGGTCTAGTGAGGTTCCTTAGTCAATTAATCATAGCCTGATCAATCTCAGCAATATCTATAAAGTATGATGCCTGTACCCTTTCTTCAAACTGGAGACACTACGGGAGATTAATTCGCGGCGCACCAACGAACCGCAACTCTGCACCAAAAGCACCCTAAAAGCCCACCACAACGCGATGACGACGTGTGATGACGGTGCCATCCAAGTCAAATGCTTGGAACCACACCATATAATACCCCACAGGAGCGCGTCGACCCAGCGAATCATCGCCATCCCATCGAAAGAAACCCTCCGACCCAAGTGTAACATTGGTCGCTAATTCTTTCACGGGTCGCCCCTCCACATCGATAACCGAAACATTCGCTACCATCCCGACACGATCGAGTCGATAATGAATTTGCGCGAACGGTGTTGAACTTTGGGACCGGATAACCGGAGGTATCACCTCGATACCAACGATCGAAGTGGTGAAATCGGGCATCGTCGAAGAATTCTGAAAACCGGGCGTGGCGTAACCAATCGCACCCGCGGCCGAATGCCAGTTGTTCCAATCATTCGTTGGCGATCGCACGGATACACGCTCCAGCGAAACGCCTTCCGAATCTCGAATCATCGATGCATGCATCTTACTGGAGTAATCGAAAGCATCGACCGTAATTCCACTAGGTTCCAATAACTCCAAATAGCCGACATCGTCCGGAAAAGACGGAAGGCGCATCTCAATGACCATTTTGTTGATAGCCGCGGGATAATTCGATTCGAGTGAAACTCTAGATGGCGTAACGACGACGTGTTGTTGCGGAAGAAGGATGACATCTTGCCCTATCATAACTTCCGCTGTCGTCCGGTTTCCAATTTTCCATCCATGAAGGTGTATGAACTTGGACGATGCATTCATGAGCTCTACGAAATCAAAAGCATTGGGTCGCGGGTTAAATAGTATCTCGTTGATCAAAACATCACCTACCACCGCAGGCTCTGGCATCATCAGAGAAATCGTTTGTGGTTCGGAATAGTTGCCCGGGCAGTCGCGCGCACCGGCCACGGTAAGTTGATATTGTATTCGGAACTGAACAGGCTCTTCGGTGGTGAGCATGATCTCACGCTGTCCCGAATTTTTGAACATTGGGGTCACGTGAAACGCTCCTGGGGTAAGCGAAAACGTGGCTCGCAGAGTCTCCTCGTCCATTCGCTCGTTGAATACCAATTCAATCAATTGTTCACTCAGAGTAAAGGCGCGCGTCAGTTCGGCAGGCGTGATGTCGGGTTTTTCGCCGTTGATCGAGTTGATCACACCCGGGCTTCCCCCTCGGTCGTCTTCCGCGGCTGCCCAGTTGTCTTCCGCTGCACAGAGATTGTTTTGATCTATCAACTCCAACGACCAGCCTCCATCGGCTTTCTCGACATTTCGGTACCAGCTGTTCGTGTATGAGATAGAATCTATCTGCACGTTGTCGGTTGTTCGAAGCACGATCCGATCCGACATGTTACCAAGCGATGGAAAACTGGCTACCCCAAGGATGTTCGAGATGTGTGCGAACTTGCTCACGTTGGCATTCGACGTCAGCAGCACATAGGAAGATGGATGAAGAATATACGTAGAAAGCGTTGCCCGTGAAACGGGGTCCTCAAGTGTCCAGCCCTCGAGATTGATTGGATGATTCGAACGATTGAAAAGTTCGAGGTACTCCGCTTCGGGTATCTGCACGACGGGGGTGGGATCGGACATGATCTCGGTAATCAGGACGTCTTTCGCATGAACGGGGTGGGGGACGAAGAAGAGAAACGCGATCTCAAATAAGTCAATCTCGTTGCCCGCCACATCGGTGACACCTGACATGTTTAACGCATATTCGGCACCGTTGTCCATGTTTGAGAACTGCAGAACGAGACTAGTATCGTCCCGCGGAATGACCGTTACAGTTCCCGGCCCCGACAGTCGATAGTTCGACACGTTTTGAAGTGTACCTACTTGCATAGGCTCACTGAACATGATTTGTAATGTCGAGTCGTTGAGGAACAAGGTGGATTGCACGGTTGGCTTCTTAGAATCCGGGTTACGACCAAAAACAGAGTTGACAGCGCCAGGAGTACCGCCGGTTGGCGATTGCGACGCATACCAGTTTAATGGGTTGACCGACGACGAATCGTGGTGAAGCCTTTCTATGCTGAATCCACCATTCGCTTTCGCGACTTCTTGATACCAACTCAACTCGTAAGTAAGAGAATCCATCAACAGACCTCCTGGCGTGAACAACTTGATTTCATCGCCATTGTTGTTGAGCGATGGAAATCCGACAACTCCCACGGCATGACCGAAGTCGGAATAGGCAGTGATTGCTGCAGTCGGCGCGAGGATCGCGTACGCGCCCGGTTCGATGGTTGCGTCTGGCAGGTTTGCGGCATTCGTAGCGTCCGCTAGTAGCCAGTCCTTCAGGTTGATGACATGATCGCTTTTATTATATAACTCGACAAACTCTTGTGCGGGCAAACCAACCGATGGAGATGGATCCGGGAAGAACTCATTCATGACGATGTCGCCCACTTGTGGCGCTGGCGGCGCGGGTGGGGAAATCTTGGGTGGCCCCACATAGATATCATCGAAGTAAAATCGTGTAGCGTTCCCTATGGTATACACGCATTGAATGCCGAACGCCTTGGTGTCGACAAACGTGGAATCAACGCCAGTTGCAACATCTTCGAAGTTCGATCCTCCTGTGTAATCAATGGCTACAGTCCATAGACCTGCGTCGGTCCGAGTAATCTTTAACCGAATCGCAAAGGATGAAGCGAGCGTTCCGTCGGCCCCACGACAAACGGATGTGGTGATGCCATTTGACAGGTGGAAGAGCTCGATGGCATCGTTTGATCCCGCCTCCCCCAGTTGGAGATAAAATGCCGATGCAGTTTGTGTAAGATCTTCGTGGTCGCTCAAAAGATAGATGCGGCCGTAGTTTCTCGATGAACCCGCGAACGCGAATCGAACGTATAAGTACCACTCGATGACGCCCGCATAGGCGGACTGATCTTCATTCCGCGCAGGCGCAAACGGTGTAGTAAGAAAAGAGCTACCCGCAGCGGTATTGCTGAGCTGCAGTTGTTGAGCCGGATTGATGATAAAGTGTGATGTGGTTCCCACCCAGGCAGAGATGTTGTCACGATCGAAGTTTTCCTCAATTGCTGTTTGTGCCCACGATGTGTCTACGACCGAACACACGTTCGCTATGACCATCATACATTGGATTGATAGAAGGTTTTTATTTCTCATGGTCGGACAAACTAGTATTTTTACAAAATGAAAATCGCGATAGTCGGAGCTACTGGCCTAGTTGGTCAGGAAATCCTAACAGTGCTCAAGGAGCGCAACTTCCAGTTTGATGATCTTTATCTCGTGGCCTCCGCCAAAAACGTAGGCAAGGAAATCGAGTATAAGGGTAAGAAGTATGCGATCAAGAGCATGGAAGAAGCGATTCGCTTGGCACCCGACATCGCCATCTTCAGCGCGGGTGGTGGTACGTCGCTCGAATGGGCACCGAAGTTTGCAGAAGTAGGAACTGTGGTGATCGACAACTCGTCTGCATGGCGCATGGATCCCACTAAAAAATTGGTTGTACCAGAAATCAATGGTCATGCCATCACCGCGGAAGACCGCATCATCGCCAACCCGAACTGCTCCACCATTCAGATGGTGATTGCGCTGGCGCCGTTGCACCATAAGTATAAACTGAAGAGAATCGTCGTTTCGACTTACCAGTCTGTTACGGGAACAGGCAAAGACGCCGTGGTTCAGTTGATGAACGAACGCCAAGGCGTGGAAGGACCGAAAGTGTATCCCCACAAGATTGATATGAACGCGTTGCCCCACATCGATGTGTTCGGCGACAACGGATATACCAAAGAGGAAATGAAGATGGTGAACGAGACTCGTAAGATTCTTGAAGACCAAACAATCGGCGTCACGGCCACGACGGTTCGTGTTCCCACCATCGGTGGTCACTCCGAGGCAGTGAACGCTGAGTTCTACCAAGACTTCGATTTGAAAGACGTGCGTGCACTGTTGGAGAAAGCGCCCGGTGTGATTGTGCAAGACGATGTGAAAAACAACGTGTACCCGATGCCGATCAACTCTCACCGACGTGATGAAGTGTTTGTAGGTCGCCTGCGCCGCGATGAGTCGCAGCCCAAGACCCTAAACATGTGGGTCGTAGCGGACAACCTGCGCAAGGGAGCGGCCACCAATGCCGTCCAAATTGCTGAATACATGATGGAGAAAAAACTCATCGGCGTTCCAGCCTAGTCAAAGCTTATCTCTCACCAAAAAACCGGGGCAACTCGGTTTTTTGTGTTTTTAGGGGTTCTAGCCCCAGTTTCTTAATCTAGATTAAGTCACGCGCCACCGTTCTTAACCCAGTTCAATGACAATTGCATGTTTGGACACGCATCTTTGTATCGTCACAATTCAAAGACAAAAAACATGAGCACACAATCAGCAGTAGCAACAAAATGGGGTGTAGATACCACCCACAGCGAAGTTCAATTTAAGGTGAAGCACCTTGTGATTTCGACGGTAACTGGTTTCTTCAAGAAATTCAGTGGCTCGGTAGAGAGCGATGGCGAAAACTTTGATGGCGCGAAGGTGAAGTTCTCGATCGACACAAACAGCATCGACACGAACGTAGCGGATCGCGATGCGCACTTGAAGTCGCCTGACTTCTTCGCAGCGGAGCAACACCCGACGATCGATTTCAAGGGTACGATGAAGAAGGTATCTGGAAACGAGTACAAGTTGGTGGGTGACCTTACAATCCGCGGTACCAGCAAAGCGGTGGAACTCGCGGTTGAGAATCATGGCGCTGCGGCCGACCCTTGGGGTAACTACCGCGCGGGTTTCGAGGTAAACGGAAAAATCAACCGCAAAGATTTCGGTCTCAACTGGAGTGCCGTCACAGAAGCGGGCAACATCGTCGTAGCTGATGAAGTGAAATTACACTTCAACGTGGAGTTGGTAAGAGGGTAAGAGTTACCGTAACCTTGACGACGATAACCAGTGTCTCAGCGAGGCACTGGTTATTTTTTTTATTGGAGCGTGGCGGCGATTCCTTCCCGGTAAGTTGTAGCGGTTTCGCCGAAAGCTTGTTCGTATTTTGTGCTATCGAACACGTAGTCATGGTTGAACTGGTACATCATTTCAACGAACTCGCCCAAGACGGGAACGAATAAGCCAACGATCCTGACCATGAACGGTGGCATAGCTTGGATCTTGTATGGGGCGCCCATCAGTTCACAGGCGATCTTCACGTACTCTTCGCCGCTCATTCGTTCTTTGCTGGTGAGCGCGTGCCACGACTGACCGTACGCGGAAGCAGTATTACCAAGCCTTGCCATCGCTTTGCCGGCGTCGGGTGTGTAGGTAAATGTATGCATGGCCTTGGGGTCGCCGATCCATTGAGGGCCTTTGCCCGACTTTAGTCTTTCCGTCACCGTTGAATGCGTCAACGACAGGAGGGCACCGGGTCCATAGAAGTCGGCCCCCCGTACGATCTGTGCTTGCAGGTTCTCTGCTTTCATTTCGTCGAGCAGCATCGTGGCAATCTTAGCGCGCACTTCACCTTTCTTGCTGTTGGGATTAAACGGCGTTGCCTCGGTCATTTTACCTTCGACCTTTCCGTAAGCGTATACGTTGTCGAAGAAAACCAATTTGGCTTGGTGTTTCTTGCACGCATCGATCACGTTCTTCATCAGTTTGGGCCAGTTCTCACGCCAAACGTTGGTGTCGTATTTCAAGCCAGCGGTGAGGTATACCACTTCGCTTCCGGCTACTGCCTTCTCCGTTTGCGCGTAGTCGAGTAGGTCTGCCACGGCGACTTCATCCGTGGCGTTCACTTTTTTTGGATGCCTGGATACTTGTCGTATCCGTGTGGTGTAGGAAGGAAGGTGCTTTGACAGTTCTGTGGCGATAACGCCATTGGCTCCTAGGATGGTTTGCATGACGATCAACAAAAAGGGTTCTGATATGAAGGTACCAAAATACTCGTTGCCATTTACCATGAAGCATGTTCGAGGTCAATGATGCAAAAGTGCTTTTCGTACCTTTGCGAAGAGATCATGAAAGTTCAAGAAATCAAGCTAAAAAACTTCCGGAGGTTTACTGACCTAGAAATCTCAGGGATTCCAGCTTCCGCTAAGTTGGTTTTGTTGATTGGATCCAATGGATCCGGAAAATCAAGTGTTTTTGACGCCTTTGAGCTTTTTAACACCATTTCGAAGGGTGAAAGTGTTGACCAAAATACGTGGTCATATTATCGCAAGCAATCGACGGAGCCGGTCGTTCTATCGCTTCTCTCCGACGAAGGGAAAGAATGGGTTGCAACGGAGGACGGGTCGATAAGTCATACAAACGCCGGTCGTCCCTTCTATGGTCGGACTAGTTTCCGGCAGGTGCCACGGCTAACACGCAGGTCTTTAGGTACGGTCGACATCAATCTTGGCCGCGACAACGACAGACCACGTTATTTTATCGAAAAAGATAATCGATTTGAAAACGATGTTGAAAAAATAACTGAAACGATACTCCGTGAGTTCTTTCGATCAGCGGACTCGAAAGATCAAATCAGAGCACGTTATATCGGTCCAATAAATCTTGCACTGGAAAATGTTTTTGGCAACATTAACGGCACAAGACTTGAATTGGTTGAGATTATCCCACCTCTAGAAGGTAGAACAGCAGAAATCACATTTAGAAAAGGTAAATCAGAGTTTCATTACAATTACCTCAGTGCCGGAGAGAAAGAAGTTTTCAATCTTCTGTTAAACCTTTTGAGCCGAAAGGATCTTTATCAAAACACCATCTATTTTCTTGACGAGATTGATTTACATTTAAATACGAAGATCCAGCACAACTTGCTAAAGGAGCTTTGTGAAAACTGGATTCCCAATACCTGTCAACTATGGACCGCGAGCCACTCACTTGGATTTATTGAATTCGCGCGTCATTATGAATACGCGGTCATTATCGATTTTGGCAACTTGGATTTTGACTCACCGCGTACACTCACTCCCGAGCCGAAGGATAATCCTGATGTCTACGAAATAGCTGTAGGGAAAGCACTCCTTCCTTCTCTCTTTCGCAACATGAGGATTGTGTTTGTCGAGAATAAAGACCGCGACTACTATGGACTGATCAATATTCCGGATACAATTTTCGTTTCAGATAACAACAGGAACAACGTATACCACAAAGTGCGATCAACTAAACTAGATGGGCTCGTTGATCGTGACTTTCTGTCTGACAGTGATATTATGTTAATCCGAGAGTCGTATCCCAACCTTCGAATACTAGACTACTATTGCTTAGAGAACTTCTTGTACCATCCTGACAATCTGTTGGAGTACAATGCAACGCGGGGTCTTTCCTTTGATTCACAGATCTATATTGGCCGCATTGCAAAAGAAAAAGACAGGTTGCGCGAAACCATAGTCCTTTCCATCGCAATGGCTCGTCAGAGCTACTCATACTTTGGAGAACCACAATTTAACAAGGATGCTCGGCAGCAGCGTTTCAAAAATCACCAAGAGAATTTGAATCAGGCGGATCTTCTGAGAACATACCTTTCATCAGACGACTTTGAGACGTTTTACAAGGTCTTTTCGATGAAGGATTATTGCCGGCAGCTTCCAGAACGTCAAAACCTGTCGAAGGCCGAACTAGCGCAAACAAACTGGTTCAAGAATCGAATTCAGACTGTGCTAAAATAGGCGAAAAGGCGAGCGAATTTAGTACGTTTGCGGTTCTTTTCCCCCCAATACGTGGAATCCCAACAAGACTTACGACTGCAGGTAACATCCCGGCAAATTTTAGGGATGGCTTTGCCGATCTCGTTGGCCATCCTCGTCCCTCAAATCAACTTTATCACCAACAACGTTTTCTTGGGTGGACTAGGGCAAGAGGCGTTGGCGAGTGCAGGAATTACGGGTGTGTTCTACCTCATTTTTGCCGTCATCGGAAATGGTTTGAACAATGGTCTTCAAGCTCTAATCGCACGACGCGCCGGGCAAAATCAGCATAAAGAGATTGGACGCCTGTTCGTGCACGGTGCGTGGGTTGCCCTCGCTATTGCCGCGCTGGGTATCCTCACAACATATACGGTGGCTCCTTTTATTCTTCGGGCCACAATTCACAACCCAGCCATTGCAAACCAAGTGGTTGACTTTTTACTGATCCGCATCTGGGGCTTGCCGTTCTTGTATCTATATGCGATGCGCAACGCCCTGTTGGTCGGCACGAACCAAACTAAGTTGCTGATCTGGGGCACGCTATCGGAAACGCTGATGAACGTTTTCCTCGATTACGGCTTTATCTATGGTCATTTCGGGTTGCCGGAGCTTGGCTTTAACGGAGCCGCGTATGCCTCCATCATTGCGGAAGCAACGGGTTTGATCGTTATCTGGGTCGTTATTCACCTGAAGAAACTTCATGTTCAGTTTGCCATGTTCGAAGAAGTTCGAATTGACAAATCAATGATCCGTTTGATCTTGGTTCAATCGTCGCCTTTGATTGGACAGTATGCGATCAGCATCATCAGCTGGGAGTTCTTCTATATCTTGGTCGAACACCATGGATCTTTGGCACTCGCGGTTTCGAACACAATGCGGAACATCTTCGGCGTGTTTGGAACGTTTTCGTGGGCGTTTGCCGCCACGTGTAGCACCATGGTGAGCAATATTATCGGGCAGAAACGTCATGACGAAGTACATGGGTTGGTTCGGAAGATAGCCACCATCAGCTTCAGCATCTCATTTGTACTTTTCATCGTCTTGAATGTGTGGCCACAGTGGTTCCTATCTTTTTACGGTCAGGGTCCTGAGTTCATTGCACTCGCCATTCCAGTGGTGCGCGTGGTAGCGGTCGCCTTGCTCCTGATGTCTTTTTCGACCGTTTGGTTAAACGCGGTGACCGGTACCGGCAACACCGTTGTGAATTTGACCATTGAACTGGTCACGATCGTTATTTATAGTCTTTACGTATACTACACCTTAGAAGTGTCGACGTTGCCCATTACGTGGGGGTGGGGTAGCGAGTGGGTGTACTGGATCAGTATGTTTAGCATGGCTTACGTCTACATGAAATCTGGACGGTGGAAAGCTAAAGTCATTTGATTTTGCGTCTATCCGGCTGGGCACCGTGTGGATGGTACATTATTCCTAAATTGCGAGTAAATCAGTTTCATGTCTCTTCAGACCCGTTTCAATAAAGAGGATCTAGCGCGCATCAAGGCGGCGGTTTTCGATGCCGAAAGCAAGATCTCTGGCGAAATCGTTCCCGTGTTCGTGGAGTCGAGTGGACGCTATACCGTGGCCAACTACCGAGGCGGCGTGATCGCTGCCGTCGCGATGAGCTTGGCCATCATTTTCGTCGATCGGTATGCGCCTGCCGAGTACGGTGTGTACGATCCATTGAATATGGTGATTCTGATCCTGTTCGCGGGACTTTGCGGCGGCGTAGCGACCCACTACTTTCTACCACTCAAGAGATTTTTACTCAACCAAGCGATGTTGGACGTGGCAACAGCTGCCCGTGCAGAACGTGCCTTTCTGGAAGAAGAAGTCTTCAACACCCGCGAACGCACCGGTATCTTGATTTTCGTTTCGTTCTTTGAACGAGAAGTGATCGTGATGGCCGACAAGGGCATAAGTAAAGTCGTAGACCAGCGCGAATGGGACGCCCTCGTGCGGACAATCATCGAGGGAATCAAAAAGAACAAGCTTGTGGATGGACTCGAATCAGCGATCAAGCGCAGCGGCGAAATCCTTCTTGAGAAAGGTTTCTTGCGTGCCGAAGACGACATCAACGAACTGGGAGACGACCTGAGAATAGAATAGTGCCGATGAAGACCTCACCCAAACATCCAGTTAATCTCCTGCTGGCGTTTATCGCCTTCGTTATCCCCAGCCTCGCATTTGCACAGCAGAAGGCAATCCCTCCTCACGACGGCAAGTGGGTCCACGACGAAGCTCAAGTGTTGTCGGCCAACGATATCGCCCAATTGGAATACGTTCTCAAGCACGAGCGCGATTCCACCTCGAATCAAATTGCCGTTCTGGTCGTGAAGTCGCTGGAAGGCGACGACATCGATAGCTACGCCAACCGCGTGTTCAATGAGTGGAAACTCGGGAATGATAAAAAGGACAACGGCGTGCTATTCCTCATCGCCATCGACGATAAACGCATGAGAATAGAGGTGGGTGCGGGTCTCGAAGGTGTGTTGACAGACGCGCAATCAAGTCGCATCAATCGCAATCAAGTTGCACCTTTCTTCCGACAAGGCGACTATGCCGGTGGAATCAAAGCCGCCGTCGTGGCCATCATCCAGACAATTAAAGGTGAATACACCAACGATGAACCCATCAAACGGCGATCGAAGAAACCAACTTCTTGGGTGTCCCTTTTGGTGATCCTCATCTTTATCATCCTTGCCTCCCGCAGAGGTGGTCGCGGAGGCGGTGGGTACATGTCGCGCGGCGGCTGGATCATTCCGATGGGTGGCGGCTTCGGCGGAAGTTCAGGCTCATGGGGCGGTGGTGGCGGAGGCGACTTCGGTGGCGGTGGATTCTCCGGTGGCGGTGGCTCCTCCGACAGTTGGTAGCATGGCCTGTTGACACTTTGTCTAACAGACTCTCCGAAATTCTTTTTCTTTTGCTAGCTCACAATTCTTTGCCAGCGTAGCGAAGAATTGTGCTTCAAACTTCGTTTCATCTCGGTGGCTATTTATCGATCTAGAACTAATCTATGAATCCGATCTGCGTCGCAACCGCTCAGTTTGAAAATAAAAGTGGAGACAAGGCCTATAATCTGTCGGTGATTGATCGGTTGGCCGGAAAGGCTGCCGAGCAAGGAGCTCAGGCCGTTGCTTTCCATGAATGCTCGATCACGGGTTATACATTTGCCCGCCATTTGTCAAGAGACCAAATGATGTCGCTGGCAGAATTCATCCCAAATGGTGATAGCCTTTCGGCGCTTCAGGAAACTTCGCAGCGCCACAAGATTGCGGTACTCGCCGGGTTATTCGAGAAAGACGCGAATGGAAAACTCTTTAAAGCCTACGTGTGTGTCAACGAAAATGGCTTGGTCGCCAAGTTTCGAAAACTTCATCCATTCATCAATCCTTACCTAACACCAGGCCACGAATATTGCGTGTTTGATCTTAACGGTTGGAAATGCGGCATCTTGATCTGCTACGACAACAACATCGTGGAAAATGTTCGAGCGACGCGTTTGTTGGGGGCTCAAATTATCTTCATGCCACATGTCACGATGTGCACGCCTTCCCCTCGTCCGGGGGCAGGTTTTGTCGACCCTTCGTTGTGGCACAATCGCGCGAAAAATCCCGATGCACTACGTGCAGAATTTGATGGACTTAAGGGCCGCGCATGGTTGATGAAATGGTTGCCAGCACGAGCCTATGATAACGGTATCTATGTCGTCTTTTCAAATCCAATAGGAATGGATGACGACCAACTAAAAAATGGCTGCTCGATGATCATCGATCCCTTCGGTGAAATTTTGTCTGAATGCCGCACACTTGATGACGAAGTTGTGTCTGCGCTGTTCGATCCGCACGCCTTAGAACTGGCGGGTGGATCGCGTTACATAAACGCCCGACGACCTGACTTGTATCGCGACATCATCGGACAACCGCATCAATCCAGCCAACAAGTGGCCTGGCTTCAACCCAAAAAGTAACTAGAATCGACGCGCGCGGATGTAAAGGGTGTCGGTGTTCACACCAGTGAAAATCCCAAGACCGTTGTTGACGTTCGTAAAGGGTGTCTTGATATTCACTGAAGACGTGCCGTTTTGCTGGTAGAGCGCGGCGTAGTCGGCAGTCACTTCCGCGAGCACCACCCGATACTTCGCAAAGTACCGCAGCGACTGCGACCGGAGTTCGTACTGAGCGCCTTGCGTAGGGTCATTCCTGAATCGGAAAGGCGGCCGTTGAAAACCCGTAGTATTTACTTGGACAGGATTCGGATCGTTGATCTCTACAAAAACGATGTAATACTTCTGATCTGGATTCTGCCACGTAAAAAGGATCGGATCTGGAAATCCTTCGGTCAGTTCTTGGCTGAACGTTGGAACAGCGATCGTCGTGTCAGATTGCGTGAATCCCTTCGGCTTCGACGGGATTGCAGTCGTCGCCGTGATGTCCTTTCCATTGTAAATGAAGTGCAAAGAGTAGGTATGGCCTTCTTCTATCAATAGATCGGCCTTGGAATACTTTCCCTTGCCCTGCGGAGTCAAGGTGTAAGGTTTGCCATCTACTTCGAACGTGACCTCCAAGTTGGACACATCAATTGTGGTGTCGGTGTCGATAAAGGTTGACTCCGTCCATAGGTCAACCTCTGCGGGATGACCTGGAACTAGGTACGCCTGCACAACTGGTTTGGCGACACTTTCAATGGTGTCGTTCACATCCACACATGAATTCAACGCCATCGCGAAGAGGACTGCCAACGGAAACCAAAATCCGTTAGAACTGCTTCTCATATTTCCACCACCCTGCGTCATCTCAGTTTCATTGATGCCGTCACATTCGGCGTAAAGCCCATGTAGTGTACATCGGTTTGAATCAACTGCCCATACTGCACCTGAAATTCACGGTACCAAACGTTCTGTCGATTGTAAAGATTGAAGAAACTCAGGCCAATACTATTCATCGCACCTACCTTGTTGGGCCAATGGTAGGTGATTGCCGCATCCATCCGATGGTAATTAGGTAGTCGAAGCGCGTTCTTGGCCGACACGTTATAGAATCTATTGCTGGTACCGTCGAGCAAGTCGATGTTGTAAGCTCCCGTGGGTGCCGTGTACGGCTTACCCGACGCAAAAATCCACGTGAGTGAAAAATCCCAACGCCCCATTTTGTAAATGTTGATGGACTTAAACTCGTTGGTGACGTTCTGACTCGCCAAAAATGGTTTCTCTTGGTAGATGGGGAACGTGTTCACGGTTTGACTAAGCGTGTATCCAATCCATCCTGTGTATTGACCGGCCTTCTTTTGAATGAGAAAGTCTACACCCCTCGTTTGGCCCGTTCCCGTATAGAAACTTTCATCGTAGCGCACTTGGCCGAATGCTGGCGTGAATCGCAACGAGTATTCAGAGAGCCCTTGTAGATTCTTGAAATATCCTTCCACATCAAATAAGAAGTCGTCGTTCTCGTAAGATGCGCCAAGGATATAATGATCTGCGTAACTCACGGGAAGTTGTTTCCCGTCCGACATCGTCCAGAAGTCGCGACTCCCTTGTAACAGGTCTTCGCGCATGACGCGCCGGGCGAACTGATAGTACCTGCCAGCGGCACCCTTGATCGTCACTTTGTTTGTCAATTGGTAGTTGAACGAGAAGCGTGGCTCAACATAGGGCTTCTTGGTGATGCCATAGTAATTCGCCCGAATACCCGGTGTCAACAACAACTTATTGTTGACCAGCCGTATTTTCTCTTGCGCATAGAGGGTCGAGGTCAATCCTTTGTCGTGCCGGTCGATGATGGTCGACGTATCGTTCTGAATGTAGCTGTAGCGAATGTCATTGTACGTCAATTGGGCCCCGAATTCGATCGAGCGCTTTTCCGTACGTTTCCATTCGTAGTCCGACTTAAATGAAAAGTCATTCAAGTTATTGTGTTCTAGTGTTCCGGAGCGAACTGTTACCTGGCCTAGCTCGGCATCCTCGACCACGGAGGTAGTGTACCGGTCGCGTTGGTTAAAGAAGTTGGAATAACTCACGAGGGTGTTTCCGTAAAACACGTCGCTCCATTGGCGCGACCACTTCAAACTCGTACCCGTGTTACCCCATTTGGCGATGTCGCTAATGGTGGTCCTAAGCGCTTGTCCTGAAGGGCCGAACTCCGGGCGATCTTGGTCCCGCGAGTTGTCCATCTTGTCGGTGCCGTTGTAGAGACTCCAAGCAAATACGTCTCGCCCGTTGGGTCGATACGTCAGTTTAGAATTGAGATCATAGAAAAATGATCGAACCGTTTGGCCAAAATCTGGGCGGGTAAAGCGACCATTTCCCCCGACACCAAATTGACGCGTGGCCGTGGTGTTAGTATTGGCAAAAGAACTGAACACTTTGTCGTACAGCGGTCCCCGGTACGACTTGCGACCCGCTGCCAAAAAGGTCAACTTCTTATTGATTGGTACCTCGAAGAAAAGGTTGGCACTCAACAGGCTTAAGTCGCCACCCATGTTGAATTGCTTTTGGTTTCCCTCTTTCCCGGTAATCTCCGCCACGCTCGACATGCGTCCACCGAAACGTGCCTCATATCCGCCTTTATACAGTTGCACATCCTTCAACGCGTTGTAGTTAAACGCGCTATAAAACCCGAAGAGGTGATCGACATGATAAACGGTAAACCCGTCATACAGGACGAGAGCCTGATCTGGAGTTCCTCCCCGCACATAGAGTCCTGCTGCATTTTCATTCGCTGCGCTCACACCCGGCATCAATTGAAATGATCTAAAGATGTCCCGTTCACCGACGTTGGGGAGCGTGGCAATCTTTGCAGGCGTCATTTTGACCATCGATACCTTTTCGTTCGACTGCAAAGCGGCTGCCGTCTCTTTCTGACCCGTGACGGTGACCGTTTGGAGTTGTGTCGCCGCCTGTGCCAATTCGATGGAGATGTTGTTGATGGGGGCCTCGGGCGTTAGGAAGACATACTTCGTCTCATAACCCATGTACGTAACAACAAGAGTCGACGTGTCCGATGGAACCTTCAACAAGTTGAAGAACCCGTCGACGTTCGAAGCCGTGCCTAGCTTGGTCCCTTTCACAGTGATGTTTACAAACGGCAACGTCTCCCCCGTTTGACGATCAAGGGTCTTTCCGGTAATGGCGAAGTTGAAGCGCTTGGGGTTTCCCTGAAATGTTTTTGTCGGCTTTCCGGGATCAGTCCGTCCAAGCACTTGGGTATCTCGAGGGTCTTCAAACATATCGAAGATGACCACGAGTCCCTTTTCGTCTTGATAGTATTTTAAACGGTTCTCCTTACAGACCAAGTCGAGGAAATCCTTCAAAGGCAAGTTGAAGTGCCGTGCTTCGTAACGAATGGCCGCGAGTCGCTCGCGGTCGAAACTGAATTGAACACCTGTTTGCTTGGATACTTGATCTAAGACCGCGTCGAGCGGGTCCATGTACAGGCCATCGACTTTAGCTCGAGATAACGACTGAGCCTGAACAAGCGCACTACACGCAAGAAGTAGGAGGATTAGACCGGGGCGCCGCATACCGAACCCAACATGGCAATCGTATCTCGATTACGAAAGAATTTGAGACAAACTGGAAAAATGAGCCGATCAATCTACCAGGTAAACTAACGGCATTTGCGAGGCGAATGTCGGAATCGCTGGCACGATTTTCCAGTATTGGCAGTCTTTTTTAAGCAGATTTTAAGACCCTGAGGGCGTGATCTTTACAGGGTCTGGCTTGCCGATCACTTGGTAAAATTTCTCCGAGTAGCTGTCGCTGATGGGGACCTCCGCCGTACCAATTTTCACCCTCGCCTTGCGGATGGAGACAATCTTATCAATTGAAATAATGAACGACTTATGGACTCGAACGAACTTACGACCGGGAAGGAGTTCTTCCAGTGACTTCATACTCATGCGCGTGATCACAGGACGCTGGCTCGACACGAGATGGATCTTAACATAGTCCTTTAGCCCTTCCACAAACACAACGTCGGTAAAATTGACCTTGACGAGGTTGTAGTCCGAGTGAACAAACAAGAAATCTTGCGATGCGGGTTTAGCTCGAAGTGTGAACAGTTCATGGGCTTTATTTGTCGCCTTTAGAAATCGATCGAATGCGACGGGTTTGAGAAGGTAGTCGACGACATCGAGGTTGTACCCTTCAATTGCAAATTTTTCGTAAGCAGTGATAAAGATTACTAAGACTGGCTGATTGAGTGTTTGAAGGAATTGTATGCCGTTGATGCCCGGCATTTGAATGTCGAGAAACACCAAATCGATCTTTTCCCGCCCCAAAGCATCGAGTGCTTCCAAAGCATTGCTACACGACCCAATCCATTCCAGGTAAGGCACCTTCTTGATGTTGTCTTCCATCAATTCGCGCGCGAGGGGTTCATCATCAACAACTAAGCATCTCATTTTTCAATTAAATTCAAGTGAATCGTGAACCATGGTTCTTCTTGCGTGATGGTGAGTTCAAAACGATCCTCGTAGAGGAGCTCCAGTCTGCGTTTCACGTTTCTAAGTCCAACGCCGTGGGTCTCGTCGTTGGTCGACGTAGGAACGAATTTATTCTTAATAGCAAATTTCAATACACCATCGGCGCATTGCAAGGAAATGTTGATCACCGGTTCGGGTACCAACACCACGCCATGCTTGAAGGCATTCTCGACGAATGAGATCAACAACATCGGTTCAATCTGATAGTCGGGTTGTCGGATATCTTTCTCGATCTTCACAGAGACATGGTGACCAAATCGCAGTTTCTGCAGATCCACATAGTTCTCGAGGTACTCCAATTCGGTGTCAAGGGGGACCCTACCGCCGCCCGAAGGGTCTGTGTGGTAAATGGAATACCTCATCAGCTGCGAAAGCTTGATAATAAAGGGTTCGAGCTCATCTGACTTCTTGCGCGCAAGCGCCGTCAGTGAGTTCAAGACGTTGAACATGAAGTGTGGGCTGATCTGCGATCGAAGTAACCCAAGCTCCGAACGGAGTCCCTCGTTTTCAGTCTCCTTCCGGCGGCGCTCCATTCTGAAATAGTCCATGGAGAATTTGACGCTGGTGCTAAATATCCATGCCATGAGGAACGGCAGTGAGTATCCAACATATTGTAGAATCCGATTCGGCGGCGTTCGCACGCGGTCGAATGAGAAACGCCGGAATTCCCTAGGGAAAAAGAAATCGCGCGCATAGTGTGAAAGCGCCGAAAAGGCCACAACGCAAATCAACCCGACGATTACATACGCTATCCACCCGCGGTCTTTTTGCACTTTGGGGATCAAGACCAACATGTTGAAGTAGAAGAACGTCGCGATAAGGGCGTTGTGGAAGATGAAGCTAATCTGGATGTTTTCGAAGCGCGGAGAGCGCATCGCGTTGAAAAATAACGGTGACAGGGTATAAAGGAGCACACCCGCCACATGTAGCGTCACCAGCAATCCGCCTCTTTGTGTGATTCCTTTTGCTTTCATGGGCAGCAGAATCAAAGGTGCCAGAAATTTGCGAACGGAACCCGGTGGAACGACCACACGTTGTAATCTGTCGATACTCGGCTTCAAGACGGATACGTATTCGACGCCCTAAGGTGAAATAGGATTCCTTCCTAGTCGTTATATGAGCAACTTGATCGCCGGAAGTCTTTTATGAAGTTATTCAGTATTCTCCCACGCTTGACGGCCTTCTTTATCTTGGCCTTCGCATCGCAATCGTGCGAAAAGAAAAGCGACCCAGCTCCCACCAACGCGAACGACCACGTGAACTCGTGGATACTCGAAAACATGTCGTATTGGTACTTCTGGAATGGCTCCATTCCTACCTCGCCGGATAAGACACTCGAACCAGAGCCGTTCTTCAAGTCGCTCCTTTCTTCGGAAGATCGGTTCTCTTGGATTCAAGCCGATTTCACCACCCTGCTCAACAGCCTCCGAGGCGTATCGAAAGAACCGGGCTTCGAATTCGTCCTTTATAGAGAGTCTTCGACGGGTTCCAATGTGCTGATGCAGGTCCTTTACGTGAAAGAGAACTCAGCCGCCGCGGCGTTGGGTATCAAGCGCGGAGACATCATAACGGCCATCAACGGGACCACCATCACCGTCGATAACTACCAAGACTTACTAGACAAGCTTTCGGAAAATCATAGCATCACCTACCGTGCGCTAAACCTTGATACTCAAGCCTTCGCGTCGCCTAACACTTTGTCAGTCGTTCCAACTGAATATGCCGAAGACCCGAACTATCTGTCAAAAGTGTTTAGCTACGGCGATAGAAAAATTGGGTACTATGTGTACAACCTTTTCTCGGAAGGCCCCGACGCGACAAGTAAAACCTATACCGCCGAGATGGAATCCATCTTCGCCTCATTTCAGGCGCAAGGAATTACCGACTTAGTCCTAGATCTTCGCTTCAACAGCGGTGGCGCCGAAACGGCCGCGCAGAACCTCGCCAGCCTAATAGCCAAGGACGTCACTGCATCCACCGTGTTCGCCAAACACGACTACAACACCCAAGTCACGGCCGATATCAAAGCCAATCCAAACCTAGGCGACGGATTCCTAACCGTTCCGTTCCTCGTCAAGTCGCAAAACATCGGCAGCCAACTTCGCGATGGTCGTGTGTATATTCTTACAGGCTCGCGCACAGCGTCGGCGAGCGAACTGATCATCAACGGCCTCAAGCCATACATGGACGTGTTCCTGATTGGTCAAGTAACTGTTGGTAAGAATGTCGGTTCTATCTCCCTCTATGATGATACCGATAGCCAAAATACGTGGGGCATCCAACCAATCGTGGTGCGGCTGTCGAATAGCCAAGGGCAATCCGACTATAGCAATGGCTTCACGCCCCAATTGGTCAACACCGATAATAGCCTCTTTCTCTATCCACTGGGTGATCCACGAGAAACGTTGTTGAACCTTGCCCTGCAACAGATCACCGGACTGTCGAACCTGGCGAGGACCGAAGCAACTACGCCCGCGGGCGACGTTCTTTTCCATTCGCTGGATGCCAAAAAGAGATCGGGCATCGTCGTCGTGCCAACGCCGAAGTAAAAACTGTCTCATGAGCTTGTAAGGAGGCCGTGGGTTCACCGCGGCCTTCATCGTTTTGCTATCTGGTGATTGAAAAAACCCGGTTTGCGGACGGCTTAATTATTCGGAATTCCTTTTCATTGACGGGCTACCGCCCTATTTTTGGCGGTTTATTTTCGATCGCTTAAGCCCGAAACAACCACCACTTCCATGAAAAGAGACAAAGTCATCTTCGACCTGATTCAAAAGGAGCAAGACCGCCAGGAGAGCGGGATCGAACTGATTGCCTCCGAGAACTTCGTTTCCCTTCAAGTCATGAAGGCGCAAGGAACCGTTCTCACCAACAAATACGCCGAAGGCCTTCCCGGCAAACGTTATTATGGCGGTTGCGAGGTAGTGGATGAAATTGAACAACTGGCAATTGATCGCCTGAAAGAATTGTTCGGTGCCAGTTGGGCGAACGTTCAACCCCATTCAGGCGCACAGGCAAATGCGGCCGTGATGCTTGCGTGTCTTAAGCCTGGCGATAAGATTCTCGGGTTCGATTTATCTCACGGCGGTCACCTGACACACGGGTCACCCGTCAACTTCTCGGGTAAGCTGTATCAACCGGTGTTTTACGGTGTTGAACAAGAGACGGGAACGATCGATTTCGATAAAGTACTCGCGATCGCTGAACGTGAAAAACCCAAGATGATCATCTGTGGTGCTTCCGCCTACAGCCGCGATTGGGATTACAAAAAACTCCGTGCGGCAGCCGATGCCGTCGGCGCATTGCTCTTAGCTGATATCTCGCACCCTGCGGGATTGATCGCCCGTGGCTTGCTAAACGACCCGCTCGAGTATTGCCACATTGTGACAACCACCACGCACAAAACTTTACGAGGCCCCCGCGGTGGCGTGATCATGATCGGGAAGAACTTTGATAACCCTTGGGGTCTTAAAACACCTAAGGGTGAACTCCGCAAGATTTCGTCGGTCCTGGATTCGGGTGTTTTCCCGGGCACACAAGGCGGACCACTCGAGCACGTCATTGCAGCAAAAGCCGTGGCATTCGGTGAAGCTCTCACCGACGAATACATGGAATACATCCTTCAGGTATCGAAGAATGCGAAAGCCATGGCCGAAGAATTTACCAAGCGCGGTTACCGCATCATATCGGGCGGTACCGACAACCACCTGATGCTGATCGATCTTCGCTCAAAGAACCTAACAGGCAAACAAGCGGAGGAATCACTCATTCGGGCCGACATTACGATCAATAAGAATATGGTTCCGTTCGACACGCAGTCGCCGATGGTTACCTCGGGTATGCGGATTGGAACGCCTGCTATCACCACACGAGGACTGAAAGAGAAGGACGTGGTAAAAGTGGTTGACTTGATCGATCAAACCTTGAAGAAACCAGAGGACGTGAAACATCTAAAGGCGATGAAGCGCAAGGTGAACGCGTTCATGAAGAAATTCCCCCTCTATAAGTAGTATTCATTGAAGTAAATCTCAGGAGATTAAGATGGCGTTGGATCAGCAGCACGAAGAAAAGGAGATGTCGTTCCTCGACCACTTGGAGGAACTTAGGTGGCACATTGTTCGGTCGGCATTCGCGATCATGGCGTTCATGATTGCGGCGTTTGTCTATACGAAGTGGATTTTCGATAACATCATCTTCGCGCCCGCGAAGCCCAGTTTCATTACGTTCCGGGCTTTGTGCGACTTGAGCCAACGGTTCGGGTTCGGCGATGCCCTATGCGTCACCGAAATTCCTGTGAAGTTTCAAAGTCGCTTGGTGACTGGCCAGTTCGCCATGCAATTCACCTCGGCGGCCGTCATTGGTCTCATCGTCGCTTTCCCATATGTATTCTGGGAAATTTGGCGATTCGTACGGCCAGGACTCTATTCGAACGAAATGAAGGGTACACGTGGTGCCGTGTTTGCCGTTTCGGGTTTGTTCGCGGCAGGAATCTCATTTGGGTACTTCGTACTGGCACCCATGTCGATCTTGTTCTTCGCGACCTATTCGATCAGTGACATGATCGTTAATGAGTTCGACATCACTTCCTACGTTCAAACGATTGTGGCTCTCGTGTTCGGCAGCGGACTGCTATTTCAGCTTCCGGTCGTTGTGTTCTTTATGACGCGCATTGGTTTGCTGACCCCGAAGTTCATGCGTACGTATCGCAAGCACGCCGTGATCGTGATCTTGGTGATTGCAGCCATCATTACGCCGCCAGATCCCATCAGCCAGATGATCATCTTCGTTCCGTTGTACGTGCTGTATGAAATAAGTATCTTCATTTCGGCGGTAGAAGTGCGAAGGAAGCAACGAGTTGCCGCCGCAGAAGCGAAAGAAGAACAAAACAAATCATGATGCCGAAAATCGCGATAGGAGCCGACCACGCTGGATTTGAGTTGAAAGAAAAGGTGCGCGACTACCTCGTGCGCGCGGGTTTTGAAACAAAAGATTTCGGAACCCATTCAAGCGAGTCTGCCGACTACCCCGATTTTTCCCACCCAGTTGCTTCGGCGGTTGAAAAAAAAGAATTCGAACTTGGCATCTTGATCTGCGGCAGCGGAAACGGTGTTGCGATCACAGCAAACAAACACCAAGGTATCCGTGCAGCAATTTGTTGGCTGGAGGAACTCGCAGCCCTTGCCCGTCAACACAACGACGCGAATGTTCTTTGCCTCCCCGCCCGGTACATTAGTTCGGACTTGGCGTTCAAGATCGTCGATAGGTTTCTAAACTCCTCATTTGAAGGTGGTCGTCACGAACGGCGTGTGAACAAAATCGCGTGTTGAAATCCTACTTCCGCAAGTAGCGATCGGGGCCAACCTTTCGATATGCTTTCTCCACGGCAGGTACCCGAGCCATCACGGAAGGGAGTACGCCAGAAGGATCAATAATCTCGTCCGGTGGATGTTGCTTGAACATGTTGTCCAAACGCAACACTTCTTCGTACTCATCTAGGCGACTCAGTGCCCGTTGCGATACTGCCCAGTCTAAAAAGTATCCTCCCAATTGATTAGATCGGTACAAGCTGAGGTCGTCATCTAACACCATGATTTTCTTTTGCTCAGACGTGTTTGGCTGTCCCGCCGGGGCCATCAAATTGTAGTAGTCAATGGCTGAAATTTTTCCTTTGCCTGCTAATACGGCTACGCTGATCACGCCAACAATCAGCACCCACAAAGCGGTCTCAGCAATCCACTTGCGACGGATCAACAACAAGTAATAACTAAAGAAATAGGACAGGCTGGGAATGGCGATGATCAAACTATGCGGCGATAATTGTCGGGTGACAAAGAGTTCTACGACGCAAACGATCAACCATAGGAACATCACCTGAAAGAGTTGCGATTGGTACTTGGTGAACCTGGCCTCGCGGGTCATCATAAACAAAGAGAACACGAAGTACACGAGGGGTAGCGCCGAAATCAACAGTAAAGTGCGGAGCGAAACCAAATTGAGGTCCGTATGGAAAAGGTTCTCTGCATAGAAGTTTGTCCAAAGTGCTGGGAGTTCGTCGCGGTAATAGTACCAAACGTTTAGCACCAGATGGGGTAACAGGAAGCCAACGAGCGTGAGAAGTGTCTTTCGAAGGTTGTTGCGCGAGTAGATGGTGAGGATGACGATGGCGGCAACCATGAAGATCCCGTACGTGAAGACAAATAAGCTGGCGAGTCCGGAATAGAAGCCGACCTTGAAAACAGTTTCATCACGCTCCACGCGAAATTCGATTTCTCTGAAGAGGTTGTTCAACGCGAGCAACAAAACAGTAGACCCCAACAGAGCTGGATTGACAGACAGGAAGTCGAACGAAACGAAGCAGAGCAAAGCATAAATAAAGCCGGGCACGTACGTGTTGTCATTGTATGCTTTCGTGTTGATCAGCACGATGGCAAAAAAAGCTGCTTGAAAAAAGATCAAGAACAGTGCAAAGACTTGCCGACCCATCACCGACCGACCCATGGTCCAATCGAGACATGCAAACACCGCGGCCGACAAAGGTGGCGTGCTGTCGTACACCTCCGAATACATTTGTTGCCCTTGGTTGAGTGCTTCACCCACCAACATGGCCTTCAGCTCTGGTTTTGTTATGCCTGGCGGGCCGATCAAAAACGGTAAACTGAAAAGGAACAGGAATAGAAGAATGGCGAGGAGCCGGTATGGGTCGTTGATTCGAAAAAATCTCAGCACAGTCTTCAGATTCGAAGTGCAAATAAAGGAAAACATACGACTATTCTGAACTAGACTAGTCGACAGACCGTTGTCTTCGGGAAGTAGCCACCGCATCGACTTGAAGCGGCGAAATGCTTACCTTTGATACTCATGAGCAGCACGGTACGACAGCAGAAATTTGCGCGTTTGATTCAAAAGGAATTGAGCGACATCTTCCTCCGAGACAAAAGGGGATTCCTGGACAACGCGTTTATCACGATTGCAGAGGTAAGGATCAGTCCCGATTTGAGCGTCGCGAAGGTGTATATCAGTATGATGCTCGCAAAGGACAAACAGGCGCTCCTCGACAAGCTCGACCAGCACAAAAAGGAGATTCGGAAAGCTCTCGGTGAACGGATTCGAAACCAAGCCCGCATCATTCCTGAACTAGCCTTCTTCATCGACGAGGTAGAAGAAAATGCTTTAAAGATGGACGAGCTCTTGAAGAATCTGAATATTCCACCTGCATCGCCCGCCAAACCCGAATCACCAAAGAAAAAGTGAACGCCCCGCTCTTCATTGCCCGGCGATACTTCTTCTCCAAAAAGAAGAAGTCTTTCATCAACGTGATTTCTCTTCTTTCAATGGGAGTGGTTGCGTTCTCAACCGCCGCCCTCATTATCGTTTTGTCAGTGTTCAATGGGTTGGAGGATTTGCTCCGGTCCCTCAATACATCTTTTGATCCCGAGTTAAAGATCGAAGCGGCTAAGCGAAAAACGTTTGAGGTCAGCGACGAACTCTTGGCCGACCTTCGTGCTACCGAAGGCGTACAGCTGGTTTCGGAAGTGATCGAAGACTACGCCTACGTTCGATACCTTGATTTTGAAATGACAGCGATTGTTCGAGGCGTCAGCGACAACTTCGTAGAGCAGGGTCGGTTGAACGAAAATATCGTCGCGGGAAAACTCGCCCTTCACCAAGACAGCATCCCGTTTGCCATCGTCGGTGAGGGCGTAAAACGCAACCTCCGCATCAACGTAAAGGACGACATGCGGGCCATGCAAGTATTCTACATTCGAAATGTGTCGGGGGGAGGCCTCGATCCGTCGCGGATGTACGCCCGTAGAAGCATCCGCCCCGGCGGTGTATTCTCGATTGAGAAGAACTACGACGAAAACTATATCTTCCTGCCGCTGGATTTCACGAAAGAACTACTCGACTATGGAAATCGTCGAACTTGGTTGGAAGTAAAGACCGATCCCAAAGCAGACGTAAACAAGGTGAAGGCCCAACTCCTGGCGAAACTAGGAACCGATTTCAAAGTTCTCACCAATGAGGAACAGCATCAAGATATTTACCGCTTGCTCAAGCTTGAGAAACTGTTTGCCACGTTAGCGTTAGCGGCACTGGTGGTGGTGGGCTCCATCAATATCTTCTTCTCATTGATGATGTTGGCCATCGATAAGAAAAAGGATGTGTCGGTCTTGTTCGCGTTGGGCGCCTATCCCGAGTTTATAAAGAGGGTGTTCATCGCAGAAGGAGCCATTATATCATTCACGGGTGCCATCGTGGGTATCATCTTGGGCGGCACCATCTGTTTTCTTCAAGATCAGTTTGGCTTGGTTGGAATGGGTATGGAAAACGCGATCGTTGATGCCTACCCGGTGAGGATGAGACTCGCCGATTTCTCCTTAACCGCCTTACTGGTCATCGCTGTGACGATCCTCACTTCTTTTTATCCCGCGGCGCGCGCCGCACGCTCCTACAGCATCACGCACCTGTGACCAAGCGGGCGTTGCACCATGTAATTCCGATGTAAGGAAGGGCCAAAAATCCTGCAAAAAATTTGGTTGGAAATGCTTAGTTTAGCAGTTCTGCTTGGTGCGTAATCGCCTGAAATTGAGCCAAACCGACTCCTTTGAAGCGCTTTTTTGTTTCCACCCGGTGAGATCGTTAACAACATGAAAGTTTCGGCAGCTCAACCCTTTCAGGTCATTTACTCGCTCTATCAGCACGAGTATTTGGGCTATATTTTCGAGTCTTTCATTGTCCACCTCGACGAAAAGGGCAAGCTCACCTACCAGCATCAAAACATTTCGGCAAAAAATGCACGCGAGTTTGCCAAAGGGCTAGACGCACGCGATTACGAGCTCATCGACCTGATGGATAAGATGAGCCAAGACGTCATTTTGAAGAAATTTTCGGCCAAAATGATGAAGCCGAACGAGTTCTTCGCCAAGGTGTACGACAAACAAAAGGGCAACGAACTCGTGCAAGAAGAAATCGAGCGATACCTCGAGGGTAAGCGCGCCGAAATCCTCGAAAAGATGAAGGGCAAAATGCTCTTCGAAATGGGTAACGACGGCGAGCCCACGTGGAAGAAGCTGGAAGTGCTTGAGAAACGGGCCAACATTCAATTTCACTTCCGTCGAACGGACGAAAACACCAACTACTACCCGACCATTACCCACGACGGTAAGAAAGTAGACATCCCCAATCCTTCTGCCTACCTCATTTGCAAAGAGCCGGCATGGATGGTCTTGAATGGGAAACTCTACGGCTTCGACAAACACGTCGACGGCCGGAAGTTGATGCCCTTCCTAGCGAAAAAGTTCGTCGTTATTCCGAAGAACCTAGAAGAGACCTACTACAATCGATTTGTAGCACCTCTCATCGCCTCCTTCGACGATGTGGATGTGCAGGGTTTTGAAATCAACCGCAGCAACTACGATCCACACCCGCTGCTTACGTTATCCGAATTGCACCAAGGGCAATCGCGGGAAGTGACAGACCTGTTCGATCAATCGGCGGAACCTGAAGCCAAAGACGACGAAGCGGGTAAAATCGTCTTCGACTTGTCATTCAAATATGGTAAGCATCGCTTCCGTGGCGAAGTCTTCGGTCCTGTGAGCGTGACCATTGAACGGAAAGACAACGAGTATATCTTCCATCGGGTGAAGCGCAATATTGAAGGCGAAAAGAAATACGCGCAGACGCTGATTAAGCTTGGGCTTCCATTAAAGGGCTTCCGCTGTGCCGTTGAAAAGGCCCACGCCTTTTCTTGGCTGAATGAAAACCGGGTCAACCTTCTGAATCTGGGCTTCGAAGTCAGTCAACCGGAAAATCGGGACAAGAAATACTTCGTGGGTAAGGCGGTGTTCGAACTTGAAGTAAAAGAAAACATCGACTGGTTCGACATCCATGCTAAGATTCGTTTTGGCGAGTACGAAATCTCCTTTAAAGAACTGCGGAAGTTGATCCTTCGCAAGAAGGTCGAGTTCAAGTTACCGAACGGCGAGATTGCTATTATTCCAGACGCCTGGCTTCAAAAGTATGGCGACCTCTTCGCGTTGAGCGAAACTCAAGGTGATCATGAAAAGCCTGTACTGAAAAAGTACCACCTTAACCTCCTGAAAGAACTGGAAGACGGAGACCTCGCCAAAGTGCATATGAGCGAGCGATTCCGGAGTCTCGATTCCTTCGACGGGATTAAAGACTATCATCTTCCCGCCGGATTCTCTGGCAAGTTGCGCCCTTATCAAAAGGCGGGCTACAACTGGCTTCGATTCCTCAATGAATTTCATCTCGGTGGTTGCTTAGCTGACGATATGGGTCTCGGAAAGACCGTTCAGACGCTGGCTCTCCTCCTCGCCGAAAAAGAAAAGGGAAACACAGGCACCAGTTTATTGGTGATGCCGACATCCCTGATCTACAACTGGGAAATGGAAGCGAGCAAGTTTGTTCCCGACTTAAAGATTCTCACGTATACAGGAACGCTTCGCAATAAAGACATCTCGAGGTTCAAGAACTACGACTTGGTGCTTACGTCGTATGGGATCACGCGGTTGGACATCGACTTGTTGAAGGAGTTTCCATTCAATTACATCATCCTCGACGAGTCGCAGGTGATCAAAAACCCGACTTCTAATATCGCGAAAGCGGTTATGCAGCTCACGTCGCGATTCCGATTGACGCTTACCGGTACACCACTCGAAAACACGACGATGGACTTGTGGTCGCAAATGACGTTCATCAACCCGGGCTTGTTGGGAGGCCAGACCTTCTTCAAAAACGAGTACCAAGTGCCCATCGAAAAGAAGCAGGATGAAGCGAAGACCAAAAAGCTAAATGCGATCATCAAACCGTTCTTGCTCCGAAGGCTCAAGTCGCAAGTGGCAACCGAGCTTCCCGAAAAAGTCGAGAATGTTCACTATACGAACATGACGCCGGAGCAGGAAGAAAAATACGAAGAGGCAAAAGCGTTCTACCGCAACAAGATTCTCGAGCAAATCGACAAAGAAGGGATCAACAATTCACGCTTCATGATCCTGGAAGGGTTGACGAAGTTGCGGCAGTTGTCGAACCATCCGCGTATGATCGACCCGAACTACACGGGCGAGTCTGGCAAGCTAGAAGACGTGTCGCACATGTTGGAGAGTGCGATGGCCGAAGGCCATAAACTATTGGTGTTTAGCCAATTTGTGAAGCACCTCGACATCGTGAAGGAGTTCCTATACAAGCAGAAAGTTCCTTTTGCCTATCTCGATGGTTCCTCGAACGATCGAAAGGATCAAGTAGAGAAGTTCAACAAAGATCCGAATCTCAAGGTATTCTTGATTTCGATCAAAGCCGGAGGTTTGGGTCTAAACTTGACGGAAGCGGACTACGTCTTCATTCTCGATCCCTGGTGGAATCCAGCCGTTGAGGCCCAAGCTGTCGACCGGGCGCACCGTATCGGTCAAACAAAACGCGTCTTCACGTACAAGTTCATCACAAGAAACACGGTGGAAGAGAAAATTCTCCGGTTGCAGAAACACAAGCTTAAGCTGTCGGAGAATTTGATCACCACCGAAGAAAGCATCATCAAGCAGCTCACTCGCGAAGATATCGAGTTGATGCTCGCCTAATCCTCCTCGCGGTTTTTCCACCTTTTGTGCGACCACAACCAACCTTCGGGTTGCTGGTGAATGATTCGTTCACTTGCCTTTACGTAGGCGTCGATGAGCGCCAAACTATTCTCGTCGGTGAATGGTGGTTGGGCAATCGGTACCAGCTCGACAGAATAATAACCTCTTCTTTCTTTTGTGATGGCCGCAAAGTATACGGCACTTTGGGTCAATACCGCAAGCTGAGCGAGTCCATGAAAAAATGCCGTACGCTGGTGAAGAAATGTCGTCCAATAGCGGCGGTGGTTGAAGTGACCGGGATACTGGTCTGCTACAATCGCCGTCGCCCGTAAGATATCCTTCCTTTTGAGCGCTGCTCGTCCTACTGTTTCACGCGGCACGGGATATCCACCAAAACGCGTCCTAGTAGCCATCGACATCCGGTTGGCCAACGCGCTAGCTTGTGGTTGATAAACAAAATCGACCGGCACCGGCAACTCTAGGCAACCGGCAGCCAACAACCATTCCCAGTTGAATTGGTGAGCCGCCAAGATGATCACAGATTGATTTTGATCGGTAAAGGTTCGGATGGTATCGGGGTTCACAAACCGCATGCGATCCACCAGTTCCGTTCTGTCCATGGACAACAACCGGAGGGTCTCCATTCCGTAGTCGCTTAAGTTTCGATAAAATTTCGCTTCAATTTCCCTTAATTCTTCGCGCGTCTTTGTCGGGAACGAATTGACGAGATTGGCCCAAACCACGCGTCTACGGTATCGAATCACATAAAATGTGACAAAGAAAATCGCATCAGAAAAAAGGTACAGTACTTTTAAGGGAATGAGAGAGAGCGCCCTGATTAGAAACATGGTGTCAAAATTACCTTTTGTTTTTGATTACTTTTGTAACGGGTGCTTGTCAGACGGCGTATGAAAGACAAGGTTATTTTGATCACGGGGGGATCGTCGGGAATTGGTAGAGCCTTAGCGCACAAGTTTGGCGTCGAAGGCTCGAAAGTTGTTATCACTGGCCGACATCAAGCATCGCTTGCACAAACAGCAGCGGAACTTACCAAGGACAACATCGACGTAGTTCCAATAGTAGCTGATGCCTCGGTTGAAGCCGAATGCGCCAGGGTCGTTGCCACGACGATCGAGCGGTTTGGTCGGCTCGACGTACTCATTAACAATGCCGGTGTCACCATGCGCGGAAAGTTCGAAGACCTTCAACTCGAAGTGTTTCGAACCGTGATGGACATCAATTTCTACGGAACGATCTACACGACTAAGTTTGCCCTTCCTCACATCATTCGAAGCAAAGGATCAATCGTTGGCATCTCTTCGGTGAACGGCCGGCGCGCAACACCGGAACGCAGTGCCTATTCGGCTTCCAAGTTTGCGATGATCGGCTTTCTGGAATCCCTTCGTTCAGAATTGATTGAGCAAGACGTGCATGTCTTGAGTGTGTGTCCGGGATATACGGCTTCCAACATACGACGCTCGGCGTTGATGGCCAATGGCAAAATTCAAGGTTACTCACCCGCCGACGAAAGCAACATGATGTCTGCGGAAGAAGTTGCGGAAGAGGTGTACCACGCCGTTATCAAGCGGAAACGGGACCTACTGCTCACCTTGCAAGGAAAGCTGGCCGTCTGGTTGAACATATTCTTCCCACGGTGGATGGACAAGAAAACACTCGAGTTTATGCGAAAGGAAGACGCCGACGAACATCGCGTGGGCGAAAGCATTCGAACCTAGGTCTTGCTTAGAAAGACAAGTTTCGTGTTATCGGCTTTGTTCACGTTTCGATAGAAGTCCACAAGTTCATTGTAGGCCTCCGCCGGGTACTTCCCATCTTTGCGAACCATCTTCCTGAAGTAGATCAAAGAACCTTGATCGAGTTTGTAACCGGATTCGTAGGATCCAAACTTGGAGGTAATCTTGGTGTTGGGGGGAAGGTATTCGGGATAAATGCTTTCAGGCAGATGGAATCGGATGGTGTCTACTTTCGTATATCCGTTGCCCAGCTCAAATTCAGACTTTCGGCCATCGATCTTCTCGGGAATGAATTTCGACTTATTCAACAAGTTGGGTGTCAAGAAAATCCTCTTGTTGCTCACTGATGCATACTTGTTCAAGGATAAGTCCACCTTCAACACGGCGCTGGGAATACGAGCCTTTTCGGCTGTCAGCGAAAACTTTGTCACGTCAAAGCTCGGGATATCTGTGACCTTTTGAATCCATTTCTTCTGTTCTTCGCCGGAGTAATTCAGCACGAATTCGAGCCCATCCTGTTCGTATTGAAGCCCTGAGTATTTCGTGGTCACCGCCGCTTTTGCATTTCCATTAAGGTCAATTTCGACATCTGCAGACGTTGTCCGGACGTTTTTCTCAGTTGGATAATAGGTGGTGCGGACCAGCTTACCCCCATTCTCGGTCACCATCAATCCATAGCGCCCTTCGGTGAAACGACCGATATAACCAAAGGGCATCGTTTGACTGGTGCATTCAAGCCAGATAGTATCCGCTTGGTTTGGAACGCCAACAATGATGTGATTGAACTCTCTGTTGGGGAACGTGGGATCCGTTTCCGGTTCGTCCTCCCCAGCGCGTATGATCGTGTAGTATCCTTTGATGCCCACCTCTTTCAACATGGCAACCATGTAATTGGAGAGTGCTTTGCAATCGCCGTAGCCGTTTTGATCAACCGTCGCCGCGTCGAAGGGCTGCCACCCGCCGATACCGAGTTGGATGCTGACATAGCGTGTCTTGCTCTGCATGTATTCGTACAATGCCTTGGTCTTGGCTTCTACCGTCGGTAAGTCCTTGGTCAGCTCTTTGATTTTCTTTTTCGTCGCGTCCGGAAGATTATCGCGTCCTTCATTCAGCAAGAGTTGCCACTTTCCAATTTCTTCCCACGACGACATGTCGCCTATATAACCATTGAATTCGAAGTTGGAGGGAGCGATAGAAATGCGCTTCACATAACTTCCCGCTGGACTCATGGGTTCGTATTTCTGAGCGGCCACGTTGTCAATCTTCCAGAGCAATGACTCCATCCCGTCTACTTTTCCTTTCTCTGGTGTGAGATTGATATTGTACGCCTTGTACCGAGGCGTCAACGCCTGCGGGTAAATCAGTTGATAAGAAAAATGTTGGACTGAAACTCCTTCCCCGCTGCCAATATTGGCATCATCGATGATATACAGGTTTGCCAAATCTGCCTCGTATTCGTACTCGATGGTGTAGGGGTAGGATGAGTGAGAAAGATCGAAGATTTTTAGTCTGTTGTCTGTAAAGAGGCTAAAGCCATCGTATGAGCTTCGATCAAAGATATCGGACGACTTAAGTTTTTTTACTTGTTCTCCATTCGCGTCGTAGGTGTAGCCTTTGATGTTGCTCACTTTCCTGAGCTTGTCGTAACCGAGCGCCACAACCGCGCGATCTCGACCATTCTCATTGAGGATGGTGATCGCCATATAGTAATGCACGGTCGCCGTGCCCCGCGTCAAGATTTTAAACACGCCTTCATCGGCGCGCACGACTACGTTGGCGTTCACTTTCAATTCTGCCGGGATGGCACTCACGGGATACTTAATGTCTTTCCCATTTGCTGAAACCCAGATCGCGCATGCACACAGGAAAAACAGGGGTGTTCTTTTCATATTCAGTTCACTTTCTTCACCACGATTTGTTCCGCTTGCTTCGCTACCACCATGGAATAAAAGTTCCTAAAGATCGGATATTTGTCTGGAAGGATACTGTTTTTGGTGATCGTTAGCTGTGAAGTCATATTAATCGTGTTGCCCATTACCGTCACACTGTACACATACTTACCTCCACCGTCTGGCAATGCATACATCTTGGTTGGAGGGACCTCCTCAACTTTATAACCTTCCGGTATCTCGATCTTCATCGTGTAAATTCGGTCGAAAGGCGTGGGCATGTCGACAGGGTATTCGCGCGTTTCAGATTTGAAGACGTTTTGTTCTTGCCCCATGATAAAGGGGTTGAGATACATCAAGTCGCCGTTTACTTGCACATGATCACGAACGGCCAAATTGTGTGTTTCTTTCGCCGCGTCGCCGGCGCTCTCCATATTTGAAAATTCACTTTTTGAAATCTCCCAGGACTTACCCGCCTTGAAGTTGGCGATGTATTGATCTTTGCCGACCTCTTGGAAGTTTCCACGCATGTCACTGCCAAAGATGCCATCGCGTGCAATGGACAAGGTGCCGGTAAGTTCGCCATCGGCTGATAGCTTGACGTTGGCGGTATACGTAGCTCGAGCCTTGGTGCCCACGAGCGGAACCCATACGACCTCATTGGAATTTACCAGGAGTCCCTCACCATTTAAACATCGCTCGGGAAGCGCCCCAAATGGCAGGTTTCGGTCCGTCGCATCCAGAAGCCGGTCTTTTCCATCTATTCTCAACAATACCACCGCATCATTGAACTGGCTGGCATGTGGTGTGAACGGTCGAATCAGACCATGGTCTCGTGTGCTTAAAATCACAGGATAAACATCGAGGTCCGCGCGCTTGAGCATCGCCGCCATCAACATGTTTACCTCGCCCGAACTTCCCGTCTTTCCTTCCATCACTTTCTTGAGCGAACGATCTGGAACATCCCATACCTGCTTGTCCCACACAATGTTGTTTCGCACAAACTCATGAATTCGTCGGGCCTTCTCCTCGGGTGTAGTAGCACCAACAATCAGTGGCTCTACAGTCTTTTCTAACCAACCCGTTGTCTTCAACAAATCGCCAAAATCTGAACTTTCGTTATATCCTTTTGCGATCGACTTCCACGATCTCTCCAAGTTGATCACTCGGCCTGGAATAAAAACCTCGGTGATATAATACGTGACACCCGAAAGGTAATCTTCAGGCGTGGTGGAGAAGGGTTCGACGACAAAAGCCGGCGCATGCTCCATCACGAGTTTTTCATATGCTCCTTGATTCTTTTCCTCGCGGCGCGTCAACGGTAAGAATCCGATCATGTCTTTCCGGAACGTGAAGCTCTTAGGAATCATGGTGGAGTATTCGCTGTATTTGGTCGGAATGGTGTGTTGAAATTGCCATGACGGTAACAACGCCACGGACATGGTCCATGTGTAGCTGTATTCGATAATGGATCCCGGTTTCACATTTGGCAGGGTGAACTTCACTTGGCTATAACGCCTGTTCAACTTTTGCTTGAAAATCCCATCATCGCTCAGCTTCGACTCCACGAGTGTTCCATTTTCCAGGTTGTAGGTCGCCCCTTTGATCCGGGAAATCATGTCGCCGGAAGTCTCATAGTTGAGTGTCTTGGTCGCAAAATCTTCGATTGCCTCGGCCGTGAAGAACTTGATCCGGGTATGGCGCTTAAACGTTACTTCCAATGCTTCTGATAACTCGCAAGAACCGATATCAAACAGGATCACAGCCGATGCGTTCGGGGCTTTTTCGTAAGTGGTCATTTGCTGTTCTTCTGGGGTGATCACGCCAAAAGACGGTCCTTTGTCCTTTTGACCAAATGAGGTGAGGGCAGCCAGCACAAATGCGGCGAGGAGAGAGGGTATTCTCATAAAAAATTGCCGGATTTTTTCTGACTGGCGCTACGTTGCTCCAGCGGGGGGTTAACCGACGATTGATAGAAGCTAATTTCGGCTATTTGGCGTCCGACCGAAATACCCCTTTCGGGTGATTTGGCATTTTTAATCAGGTTTTCTGTTTGCAATTCAAATCACTGTATTTGTGCGGAGCCTCCCGAAACTGGACATTTGGCATTCTCATGGCGAAAGCAAAAACTCTCTATTTCTGCAATGTTTGTGGGTATGAATCGGCCAAATGGCTGGGAAAATGCCCTTCGTGCAACTCTTGGAACTCATTCGCGGAAGAAGTCGTCACCAAAACCGAAGGCGGAAAAAACGAATGGCGCTCGGAACCTGGCACCAAGGCAACTCAAGCACGGAAGCTTTCCGAAATCGCATCTGCATCGGAGATCAGGATCATCACACCAGATCACGAATTGAATCGAGTCTTGGGTGGCGGAATCGTTCCTGGTTCACTGGTTTTGATCGGTGGCGAACCCGGGATCGGGAAGTCCACACTCATGCTTCAAATCGGCATTGGAATGAGTCAGCTACGAACACTCTATGTGTCGGGCGAAGAGAGCGAACAACAAATCAAGATGCGGGCCGAAAGAACAATAGGTCCTAAAAAAGCGAGCGACAATTTTCATGTCCTCACGGAAACAAATACGCGGATCATTTTTTCGGTAGTCGAAGAAATGAAACCTCAACTCTTGATCGTAGACTCTATCCAAACACTGTACTCGCCGCTACTTGATTCGGTGTCGGGAAGCGTAGGGCAAGTTCGACAGTGCGCCGGCGAGCTCATGAAGTTTGCCAAGGAAACCAACACGTCCGTTTTCTTGGTGGGCCACATCACGAAAGACGGCATGCTGGCAGGCCCCAAGGTCCTCGAACATATGGTCGACACGGTTCTCCAGTTTGAAGGTGATCGTCACTTGGCATATCGCATTCTTCGGACAACCAAGAATCGCTTCGGGTCTACATCTGAGATTGGCATCTATGAGATGCTAGGTACCGGTCTTCGCGAAGTATCAAATCCATCCGAGATATTGATCTCTCAAAAGGATGGACAACTGAGTGGTGCTACCATCGGAGCAACCATCGAAGGAAACCGGCCGCTCTTGATTGAGATTCAATCGCTCGTGAGTCCCGCGTCGTACGGAACCCCTCAACGCACCTCCACTGGTTTTGATCAAAAGCGGTTGAACATGTTGCTCGCCGTCCTCGAGAAGCGTTGTGGCTTTAAGCTGAGCACACAAGATGTTTTCTTGAACATGGCCGGAGGAATTTCCGTCGAAGATCCGGCGATCGATTTAGCAATCTGCACATCCGTCGTCTCTTCGTTTGAAGAAATTCCCATCAACGACAAAATCTGCTTTGCGGCCGAAGTGGGCCTCGGCGGCGAACTCCGGGCAGTCAACCGAATTGATCAACGGATATCCGAAGCAGAAAAGCTTGGGTTCACTGAGATTTATATCTCCAAGTACAGCCAAAAGTCGCTCGACTTAACCAAAGCGAAAATCAAGGTCAAAGCATTCGGCAAACTCACCGAGATATTCGAGGATTTGTTCGGATAGGTGGTTAGTGGTTGGTGGTTGATAGTTGATGGTGGATGGTTGGTGGTTGGTGGTTGGTGGATGGTTCCTCCGATCGAAGCGCTCACCCTTTATTCATTGGGGATTAGATATTGGTTATTGGTTATTGGTTATTGGTTGTTAGTTGGTGGTTGGTGGTACCTCCAATCGAAACCCTCACCTAAATTCTTCATTCAAAATTCTCAATTCTCAATTCTCAATTCTTAATTCTCAATTGCACTCCTCCCGTATGTACCACAAGCACTCTTCTGTCTTCGTGAAGTAGTTTTCTGTTCATCAGATCAAATAAAGCGAAGAAGAGTTTGCCGGTATAAACAGGTTCGATATCAAAGCCGTGTTGTTGGGAAAAGTTGGTGCAGAAGTCCAATAGCTGCGGTGTCGATTTTGCGTAACCACCAAAGTGATAGTCGTTGAGCAGCGTCCACCGATGATTATCTCCTACCCATTTCTGAATCACTTCTTCCAGAAAGCCAGTGTTGCGGAGGACGGGCACACCAATTACACGCTGACTGTCGTTGATGCCACGCGCGATTCCTGCAAGCGTTCCGCCGGTACCCACGGCTAGGTAGATGTCATCTACTGGGTGCGTCGCCAGCAGACGACCCCATTCTTCACATGCGTTTACGGCTGCGTCGTTCGATCCTCCTTCGGGTATTAAATAGTGATGTCCAAAGGCGCGTTCGAGATTCAAGATAAATGTGTTGTCCGTTTTGCTTCGGTATTCAGCACGTGAAATAAAGTGCAGCGTCATGCCTTGCGCCCGGGCAAAGTCGAGCGACGGGTTGCTCACCTCCTCGCCACGGATTATTCCAATGCTTTCGAATCCTTCTATTTGTGCCGCTGCGGCAGTAGCCCGGATGTGATTCGAATACGCGCCACCAAACGTGATGATGCGTGTATGTCCCAGCGCCTTTGCCCGCTGCAGGTTGTCGCGCAACTTCCACCATTTATTGCCCGACACAGACGCATGGTTCTGGTATTCATGCAAAACAGACACGCGGATCCCGAATGGGTTTGGTAACGACGATATCGTGGGAACGTGATATGGAAGCATCAAGCGCACCTAAAAGTACAACTAAGAAAAAGAGCATCGTTATCTTTGATTTGCTAAATTTCTTAGTATTTTGGCCTCATGGAGCAGAAAGAGGACTATTTCGACGGGCGGGGATCACAGATTAAGACCTCCAATAGGTTTTTGAAGAATCAATATGTGACCGAACACATCGAGGGCCTGGACGAACCGCTGACGGGGTATCCAGGTACCCAAGTGTTCGAAGAGTCGGCTAAGAAACTCGTGAACAAAGTAGATAGCCCCGACCTGCGGATGATGTATTCTGCCAATCCCTATCAAGGCTGTGAACACGGTTGTGTTTACTGTTATGCCCGCAACACACATGAATATTACGGGTATAGTGCCGGGTTGGATTTTGAAAGCAAGATCATCATCAAACGAAATGCAGCTGAGCTTCTAGAAAAATTCATCTTGAATCCGCGGTGGGATGCAGTTCCCATCGCACTCTCGGGTAATACAGACTGCTATCAACCACAGGAAAGGAAATACGGACTCACTCGTGCCATGCTCAAGGTCATGGCCAACTACAGGCATCCTGTTGGATTGATCACGAAGAATGGATTGATCACACGCGACATCGATCTTTTGAAAGATCTCGCGTCGGACAACTTGGTACACGTGTATATTTCCATTACGACATTGAATGAAGACCTTCGCCGAAAGATGGAGCCACGCACCGCAAGCGGCTTTAAACGTCTTCACACGATCGAAGCGTTAGCAAAAGCGGGAATTCCGGTGGGTGTGATGACTGCCCCCATTATACCGGGACTCAACCACCACGAGATTCCGGATATCATGAAAGCAGCAGCTAATGCGGGAGCGGTCGCCGCAGGGATGACGGTCGTTCGGTTGAACGGTGCTATCGGTAAAATATTTGAAGACTGGCTTCGAAAAAACTTTCCCGATCGATTCGACAAGGTGTGGAACCAGATATGTTCTCTTCACGATGGGAACGTAAACGATACCCAATTCGGTAGACGAATGAGTGGCGAGGGTAACATCGCCGACGCCATCCATCAACTATTTACTGTTTCAAAACGTCGGTATTTCAACGGGAAATCGTTGCCGGCGTACGACCTGACAAAATTCAGGAAAGGTGGACTCTTGAGTCTTTTTTAATTCACTAACTTCGCGCAATGCGCAAGGCTCTGGCGATATCATTCCTGTTGGTGTATTCGTGTTCGTTCACGGAGTTTCACCAAGCCTTGAAAGTTCCACTCCTGTTCAAACATTACACGGAACATAGCAGTGCGGTAGAAATGTCGTTCATCGAGTTTCTGGTCATGCATTACGAAACAGATGTGGCCCACGATGATACAGATATGCGCCTACCATTTAAAACCTGCAGCCACTCGCAGGTGGGCCAGACGGTCGCGCTCGTGCAACCGCACATCCGATTAAACGACCCGGTCCTCTTATCGACACAAGATTTCATTTCTTTCGATCAGCAGATTTCTCCGTCGCTGCTTTCGCACGACATCTTTCAGCCCCCAAGGGCCTAGCCTTGCGCCATTCCGATCACGGAATGCATGATTGCCTTTTTGATTTCACTCAGCCGTTCGTGCACTTGAGCCTGCACTCGCTTAACATTTATTAGGCGTTGGCCGCTCGGGTGGACCAAAGCTGTCCTTTTAAACTTTCAACTACGATGCTGGAAAAGATTATTCATTTTTCCGTTCACAATAAACTTGTCATCGCAATGATGACCCTCGCCTTGGTGATCTGGGGAAGCTATTCGATCACCAAACTTCCGATTGACGCACTCCCCGACATCACCAACAATCAAGTTCAGGTAATTACCATCTCGCCTTCCTACAGTGCGGAAGACATAGAGCGGATGGTGACGTTCCCCGTCGAGCAGTCCATGTCGACGATACCGGGCATCGAAGAAATTCGTTCCATTTCTCGCTTCGGCTTGTCGGTGGTCACCATTGTATTCGGCGAACACATCGACATTTACTGGGCACGTCAACAAGTGAGCGAACGCCTTGTGGGTGTGCGAGCCGACATGGCGGCGGGCCTTGGTCAGCCGGAACTTGCGCCGCTCACAACAGGGCTGGGTGAAATTTTCCAGTACCTCGTTCGTGTGAAACCGGAATTCAAAGACAAGTACACGGTCATGGAACTCCGCACCATCCAAGACTGGATCGTGCGCCGGCAGCTCCTTGGAGTGAAGGGAGTCGCCGACGTCAGCAGCTTCGGGGGAGAATTGAAACAATATGAAGTAGCGTTGGATCCCGAGCGCCTTCGAAGTCTGAACATCGACATCAATGATGTTCTGGCCGCGCTCGAAACGAACAACGAAAACGCAGGCGGCGCATACATCGACAAGAATCCAAATGCTTATTTCATTCGAAGTGATGGTCTCTTGAAGTCAGTGGAAGACATCAACAACACCATTGTCAAGAATGAAAATGGAATTGCGATCATGGTTCGCGATGCTGGAAAAGTTCAGCTCGGTGCTGCGATCCGTTACGGTGCCATGACTTTCAACGACCAAGGTGAGGCGGTCGGGGCCATTGTCTTGATGTTGAAAGGTTCGAACTCGTCCGAAGTGATAGATCGAGTCAAGGCTCGGATCAAGCAAATTGAAGAAACGCTTCCCGAAGGTATCTACATTGAAGCCTTCTTGGACCGCACCAAGCTGGTTCAAAATGCCATAAATACGGTCGCAAAGAACCTTGCCGAAGGAGCGCTCATCGTCATCTTCGTTTTAGTGATGTTGCTCGGCAACTTGCGAGCAGGTTTAATCGTGGCTTCCGTGATACCGTTGGCCATGCTCTTCGCGATTTCCATGATGACCCTGTTCGGTGTATCTGGAAACCTCATGAGCCTGGGTGCGATAGACTTCGGATTGATCGTGGACGGCAGCGTGATCGTCGTAGAAGCAACGATGCACCACTTGGGCATGCGACAAATATCGCGGCGGCTCACGCAGGAAGAGATGGACGCAGAAGTATATGAGTCCGCTTCCAAGATTCGGAAGAGCGCCGCTTTCGGTGAGATCATCATCCTAATCGTGTACCTACCCATCTTGGTACTCGTTGGTGTAGAAGGAAAGATGTTCCGGCCAATGGCACAAACGGTGTCGTTCGCCATTCTAGGAGCTTTCTTGTTGTCGTTGTTCTACGTACCGGCCGTAAGCGCTCAATTTTTGTCGAAGTCGCCGCAGTCGTCCCTTGCGATCTCCGACAAACTCATGGCGTTCTTTCATCGGGGTTACGACCGCCTTCTCCGCAAAGTGCTGCAACGCAAAGCGCTTACAACATTATCCGCCGTCGCACTGTTCGTGGGAAGTCTCATCATCTTCTCAAGGCTTGGTGCCGAATTCATTCCCACGTTGGAAGAGGGGGACTTCGCTGTTGAAACCCGGCTTCTTACGGGCAGCAGTCTAACAAAGTCGGTTGACATCGCTGGCAAAGCGTCGAAAGTGTTGGTGTCCAACTTTCCAGAGGTGAAGCAAGTGGTTGGCAAGATTGGCTCGTCCGAAATTCCGGTAGACCCAATGCCTATGGAACAAACCGACCTGATCATCGTCCTAGAAGACCGTGATCTCTGGACATCGGCTAGCAACAGGAATGAGTTGGCTGAAAAAATGAAATCAAAGCTTGAGGAATACTTACCTGGTGTCGCCTTCGGCTTTCAACAACCCATCCAAATGCGCTTCAACGAGCTCCTTACTGGCGCCCGTCAAGATGTAGTGCTCAAGATTTTCGGTGAGGACTTAAACCACCTCACACGCTACGCACAGAAAATAGGTGCGCTTGCTTCTGGTATCGACGGCGTGCAAGATGTGTATGTTGAACAGGCGTCGGGTCTTCCACAGATTGTAGTGCAAGCGGATCGGGCAAAGCTGGCGCGATTTGGTTTGAACATCAACGACGTGAATCGCGTCGTTCGTGGCGCCTTCGCGGGACAGAAGGCAGGCCTCGTGTATGAAGGTGAAAAGCGTTTCGATCTCGTGGTTCGTCTCGAAAAGTCGCAGCGTGAAAGTGCCGACGACTTGGCCAATATGCCCATCACCACGCCGTCTGGTATTCAAGTGCCGCTCTCACAACTCGCGAGCGTTCAGTTGAAACTAGTTCCAAACCAAATTCAACGCGAAGATGCCAAGCGTCGGATCACAGTTGGCTTCAACGTCCGAGGTCGCGACGTCGAAAGCATTGTCAAAGAAATTCAGGGGCGCGTTCGAAGCGAAGTCACATTTGCTCCTGGGTATTACATCACGTATGGCGGCGCCTTCGAACAACTTCAAGAAGCAAGCAAAAGACTTGGGGTAGCCGTGCCTGTAGCGCTGTTGTTAATATTGGTGCTACTGTATTTTACCTTTCATTCCATCAAGCAAGGCTTCTTGATATTCATGGCGATCCCGTTCTCGGCGATTGGCGGTGTGTTGGCGCTCTGGCTCCGGGGAATGCCTTTCAGCATTTCTGCTGGCATCGGTTTCATCGCACTTTTTGGTGTCGCGGTTCTCAATGGGATCGTGCTAGTCGCTGAGTTCAACCGGCTCAAGAAAGAAGGGCTATCGGATCTGCATGAAATCATCCTTCGTGGAACCGCCACGCGCTTGCGCCCGGTGTTGCTCACGGCTTCTGTTGCCTCTCTTGGTTTCTTGCCCATGGCGCTTTCGCACAGCGGTGGTGCCGAAGTTCAAAAACCGCTGGCTACGGTCGTGATTGGTGGCTTGGTAAGTGCCACGCTTCTTACGCTGTTCGTACTTCCATGCCTCTATACTTGGTTTGAAAACGGATTTCGCTTTAAGACGAAACCTGCTGCAATAACATTGTTCTTGCTGTTCATTGGTTCAAGTGCATTCGCACAGCAACCCACGCTTTCGTCGGAACAAGCCGTTGAGTTGGCCATTCAACGAAACAAGGATATCGCGTCCGCCGGTAACCTCTACGAATCGAGGAAAGTCGAGATGAAAACCACCGGCGATGTAGGCAAGACAACCGTCTTTGGCACGTTCGGTCAGTATAACGGCTACCCCACAAACGACAACAACATCACCGTTACTCAAACCATTCCGTTTCCGAGTGTGTTCGCCGCGCGGGGTCAGTTGAATGCTGCTTTCCTGGAAGATGCACGGCTGCTTCGTGCCAACAAAACGGCCGAAGTCCGATGGGCCGTTCGCTCTACCTGGCACGAATTGAACTTCCTGCTTGCCCTCCACACCGAATACCGGCAACTCGACAGTATCTTTTCAACTCACGTGATTGCGTCTACCGCGCGACAGCGTGCGGGCGAAGCGACCATGTTGGAAAAGCTCACCATCGAAGGGCGGTCGCAAGAAATCAAAGTGCGGCTCCGCCAAAATGAGGCAAGCATTGCTTCGGCCCAAGAACGACTGACTGCCCTCCTTGGGTCAACTGATCGTCCGTTGATCACAGATCAAATTACCATCCTGGACGTTCCTTCGTTTGATACGCAGTCTTCGCTGTTGACGCAATGGTATCGTCAACAAGCTATCGTCGCTTCAAAAGAAACAAGCCTCCAACGTAACAACGTCCTTCCCGACATCACGCTCGGATACTTCAACCAAACTCTGATCGGTGTGCCGTTGCGCTCAGGGTCGACCGACTTGGCGACGTCTTCCAATCGCTTCCAAGGGTTTCAGTTAGGCCTCGCGATTCCTCTTTGGCTTCGACCGCAACTCGCAAAAGTTCGTCTGTACGAGTTTCGTCAGAAAGCAGTTAGCAACGCCAGTGAACAACGCGTGGCTGAACACGACGCGCAAGTGAAAGCCGTCATTGCCGAGATCACCCGATATCGGGAGTCGCTTGATTATTACATCAAACAGGGAAACAACCAGGCCAATGCGATCTTCATCCAAGGTTCGCGCGCATATCAGCTAGGCGAAACAAGTATGATCGAACTGCTGCTCGCCATGCAAACAGCCAATGAGCTCTATGTCGGATACCTAGATACCGTCAACAAATACAACCAAGCCGTTATTCGGTTGGAATATCTTACTCAACAGAATTAAAGAATAAGTCATGAAATCGAACTATCAATATATTGCCTTCACCCTCTTTGCATTCATCCTGCTTTCGGGTTGCACGAAGGAAGAAACGTCCACATCGACCGCCAGCACCTCCGATTCCACCATCGTTCGAACGGTGAAAGTCTCGGTCGACCAAGCCAAAACGGTTGGGCTCACGATAACATCAATCTCCCGGATGTCGCTGAGCGGCGTCGTTCATGTGAACGGACAGCTCGACGTACCGCCTCAAAACTTGGTAACGATATCGGCTCCCTTCGGAGGATTTCTGAAGTCTACCGACATGCTGCAAGGCAAACGAGTCCGCGCAGGTGAGATAGTGGCAGTGATGGAAAATCCGGAATACATCCAAATGCAGCAGGACTACCTAGATCTTGTAAGTCAGCGCGATTTGGCGAAAGCCGAACTGGCCAGGCAAGAAGAACTGGCAAAAGAGAACGTCAATGCTTTGAAGAGCCTGCAACAAGCGAAGGCAAACTTCATGAGTTTGGATGCACGCACGGCTGGACTCAAAGCGCGGCTTAAGATCATCAACATCGACGCCGACAAGCTCTCCACGGCTAACGAACTGCGTGGCACTATCAATTTGGTCGCACCCATAAACGGCTATGTCACCGACATCACGGCAACGGTCGGGCGCTTCGTCAACGCGACGGATGTGATCATGAAAATCGTTGATCCCGAGCATCTACACGCCGAATTGGTCGCCTTCGAAAAGGATGTCCTCAAACTGAAAGTGGGTCAAAAGGTTCGATTCGTTCTGGCCAATGAAGCTACACCTCGTACCGCTACCGTGTACCTCATCGGAAAGGAAGTCACACCACAACGCACGGTGCGGGTGCATTGCCATCTCGACAAAGAAGACATCAGTCTTATTCCAGGTATGTATCTTTCGGCCGATATCGAAACTGGAAGTGAACCAACCACGGTCCTTCCAGCGCGGGCCGTGCTCAGCTTCGAGGGAAAGCGATTTGTGTTTGTGGCTGGAGCTCTGTCGCCCGACGGATCCCAATCTTTTACCCTGACCGAGGCAACGGTAGGGACAGAACAAAACGGGTTCATCGAAGTTAGCTTTGATGGTATGTCAGACAAAGTACTGGTCGCCGATAGCGGAGCGTTCGACTTGTTGGGTGCGCTGATGAACAAGGAAGAAGAATAAAGGTAACGTGCACGCATTAGATAGGAGTCCCTTCGAACTTGGCTTGCTCGTACTCGGCTTCATCGGCCAGGGTATGTTCGGAGCACGCACCATCGCGCAGTGGGTTCTTTCCGAAAGACAGGGGCGGGTAGTGTCTCCGACTGTCTTTTGGATCTTCAGCGTAATCGGGTCGTCTGTCTTCCTCGTGTATGGAATCCTGCGGCATGACTTGGTCATTGTCGTGGGACAAACCATCTCCTTTTATATATATGTTCGGAACCTCCAGTTAAAAGGCTTCTGGCACAAGCTTTCACGGATGGCGCGCTTTTCGGTGCTGTTGATCCCGCCGTCTATTTGGGTGGGCTCAACCTTTAGCCAGTGGTCGGTGGCTGGCTCATGGTCTTCAACCAATTTTGGAAATTTCTTTTTGGCGATCGGCGGCATCGGTCAACTGCTCTTGAACTTTCGATACTTTTATCAATGGTATTACTCGGAACGTGCGCACGAGTCAGTGTTGCCTCTAGGCTTCTGGGTGATCAGCGCCGTGGCTTCGGTGATGGTCGTCGTATATTCCCTTGATCGAAATGACCTTGTATTGTTAGTGGCACAGTCCGGTGGACTAATCGCATACATTCGAAACATTTACATTCATTTCCGCGAACAACCAGCATGAAAGAGCTTGCCACACTGGCTTCCGACGCGGTTCAAGATTTCATCTTCCGTCGTGAATACACCGACGCGAGCGAACTCGTGCTTCGAAAAAAAGAAATACTCGGACTACCGGCCGCGTTGATCGCATCTCAGATCAAGGCAAGAAACAAATCACAATATAAACTGCCCACGTACTTTAAGACACGTGGCATTGTGTATCCGCCGACCGTTAATCTCGAGCAGTCCTCTTCGGAAGCTACCGCCAAACTTAAATCCCAGCTTGTCACAGAGTGGTGCCCCAACCGGCGATCGATGGTCGACCTCACCGGCGGCTTTGGTGTAGACGCATGTTTTGTAGCCGCATGTTTCAAAAAGGCGACTTACGTAGAACCCAACTCTGAGATAGTTTCCGTGGCGGCACACAACCATCGCGTGTTGGGTCTCACGCATGTTGAATACCTCCACGGGTCAGCGGAAAGCTATCTGGGCGGGCACCACAAACCAGTTGATTTCATGTTCATCGATCCGTCGCGTCGCGACCAGAATCAACGCAAGATTTTTCGCCTGGCGGATTGCGAGCCCGATGTAACAAAGTTGTTTCGCACAATCGTAGACCAGACGAGCGTTCTGCTCATCAAAGGTTCTCCTCTCCTCGACATACAACAAGCGTTGCGCGAGATTTCAGGTGTTCGTTTTGTCGTCGTCGTATCGGTCGATAATGACTGCAAGGAGCTGCTCTTTTGGTGCGAGCGAGACTTTACAGGCACACCTACGGTACGATGCTACCATCTTCAAAATTCGGATGCTTCGTTGCGCGAGCCTGTATTTGAATTCGAATTGGATGCCGAAAGACAGACAGCGGTAGAGTTCTCGGAACCGCTGAAGTATCTATACGAACCTAACCCATCGGTGATGAAGGCAGGCGCCTTTCGATTGACCGGTAAACGATTTGGTGTTTTCAAGCTTCACGCCAACACGCATTTGTATACCAGCAGCGGCATCGTAGATAGGTTTCCTGGTCGCGTATTTGAAATTCACGGATTTGTGAAGCCCGACAAAACCTTGAAAAAGAATTTCGCCGGCAGTCAAGCGAACATCTTACTCCGAAACTATCCGCTAAGCGTGGAGGATTTGAAGAAAAAAACCGGCCTGTCCGAAGGTGGCGAACGTTACTTAATTGGCTTTACGGGTGCTTCCGCCAAGTGGCTCGTCGACGCCACCCGCGTGAGGTAATTAATACACTTGCAATATTTGTTTCAAGCGCGGCAACGCCACCTCGCCATCTACGCGCGCCACGATGCGCTCGTTGCGATAGACGACGAAGAGGGGAACATTATTGATAGCGCCCATTGAGCGGAAAACCTCCATACCGTCGGCGTGCGCGAATTGAATGTTGTCATGTCCGGTGAGGTTGTAGTCTATCGCAAACTTAGAGATGACGGGGAGCGAATCTGCTGCGATGAAAAACACATTGTAGCCTTTAAAGATGTCGGTGTTTTCGGATATCATCTTCGCTTCGCGCTGGCAGTGGTCGCAGTCGGGCGAGAAAAACACCAACACCGTGTTTCCCTTTGCGTCCTTTAAATAGACTTGCTTGTCGTCGGTGTTGGTCACGAAAAGCGCTGGCATATCATTCTGCTCGGTGGCGACAGCTTCCACAACCACGGGTTCTTTTTTCTTACAACCAGAAACGAGGATTAACGAGACGGCGACGAATGCCAAACTCAGGGTGTAAAGAGACTTCTTCACGCGGTTAACAGTTTTAAAATCCAGTAAATCGAATAAAACAATATTGCCAGGCTACCATATACCTTAATCACCTTCCGACGGTTTGACACGTCTTCCCACCAAAGCAGAACCCACGGACGCCACAACCCAATGAAGATGAATCCGATGCACGCCAAGGCCAAGTAAAAAAACAATAACCCAAACGCCATGATACCCCAAAAGTAGAAGATTTTATCTCCCCGCCACGACCTGTTACAATTGGTCGTTAGTGGGCGAAGTTTTTGTATTACTTTTGCGCTCTCGTTTTTTAGGTTGAGGGCGGTAGAATTTCTCGAGATTTTTAAGGCCGACGGTCTGGTGGGGACGCTAGCCGAGGGGATCAGTGCGTCCAAGTCGAAAAGTAATAGCGTCGTACGTCTAAAGGGAGTGAATGGTAGCCTCGACGCGGTGCTCTTTGCCACAGTGTTCCGAGCCACCCGTGCAGATCATATCATCATTTTGCACGATAAGGAGGAAGCTTCTTACTTCTTCAACGACCTTCAAAATGTACTTGGAGAAAAGGAGATTCTTTTCTTTCCCATGTCGTACAAAAGGCCTTACGAGTACGACGAAACCGAGAACGCGAATATATTAATGCGGGCCGAGTGCCTCAGCCACCTCTCCATTCAAGGCAAGCACAACATTATCGTCACCTACCCGGAGGCCCTCTCCGAAAAGGTGATCAACAAGAAATCACTTGCTTCGAATACCTTCGTAGTCAGCGTCGGCGAGCAACTCGACCGGGCTTTTCTGGAAGAATTCTTTCACACGTACGACTTCGAGAAAACGGACTTCGTGTACGAAGCAGGTCAGTTCGCAATTCGGGGTGGTATCATAGATGTGTTCTCATTTGCGCACGAGTTGCCGTTCCGCATAGAGCTATTCGGCGACGAGGTCGACAGCATTCGCTCTTTCGACCCGGGCTCGCAGCTGTCGGTCGAAACACTCGACAAGATCAGCTTAATGCCCAACGTGCAAACACGCTTGGTGCAAGAACAACGACAATCGCTTTTTGAATTCGTGTCCCCTTCCACGCGCGTATGGTTTAAAGACACGCTGCTCACCCTCGACGTAATCGAACGATCTTTTCAAAAGGCGTCGCAAAGTTTCGATAAGATCGTCCATGAAAGCGGTCAGACAAAGTTGGCCTTGAAACCAGAGGCACTCTTTGAAACACGCGACAGCTTCGAACAGAGCATCGCTCCTTTCCGAAAGGTGGAATTCGGGAGTCGTTTCCATTTGCCGGCCGACCTCACGATCGACTATCGCTCTAGCGCCCAACCTTCTTTCAACAAGAATTTTGAACTGCTCGCAGGCAACCTGGTCGACCACCAGATGCAGGGCTACACGAACTTTATCGCTGCCGAACAGCACAAGCAACTTGAACGGCTGCAAGGGATCTTCACCGAAATCCATCCCGAGCTTAGATTTCAGACGCTCGATACGTCCCTCCGCCAAGGGTTTGTCGACCACAACCTGAAAATCATTTGCTATACCGATCACCAAATCTTTGAAAGATTTCACCGGTATCGGGCGAAAGAGAAATTCTCCAAATCGAAAGCGATGACTTTCCGGGAGTTGCAAACACTGCAACCCGGCGACTTCGTGACGCACATTGACTATGGTATTGGAAAGTTCGCGGGCTTAGAGAAAAAAGATGTCAACGGCCGGGAGCAAGAAGCCATACGTTTGGTCTTTCGCGACGACGACATGTTGTATATCAACATTCACTCGCTGCACAAGATTTCCAAATACACGGGGAAGGAGGGAACACCGCCCGTCGTCAGCAAGTTGGGGTCGGGCGAATGGGAGTCGAAAAAGAATAAGGTCAAGCGACAAGTCAAAGACATCGCGAAGGAGCTGATCAACTTGTACGCGAAGCGCAAAACAGCACCGGGCTATCCTTTTTCACCTGATGGATTCCTTCAGGCCGAACTCGAGAGTTCATTCTTGTACGAAGACACGCCGGACCAAGCGCGTGCCACCGAAGACGTCAAACGAGACATGGAAGCCCCCCATCCCATGGATCGCCTCGTCTGCGGCGACGTTGGATTCGGAAAGACGGAAGTAGCCATCCGAGCGGCATTCAAGGCCACCACCGATGGTAAGCAAGTTGCTGTGTTGGTTCCTACCACGATTCTGGCCATGCAACACCACCGCACGTTCAGCGAACGATTGGCAAACTTTCCCGTGCGAATCGAATACGCCAACCGTTTCAAGAGCGACAGCCAACTGAAAAAGATCTTCGCAGATGTCAAGGAAGGTAAAGTAAACATCATCATCGGTACCCACCGCGTGGTCAGTAAGGATGTTCAATTCAAGGACCTTGGTTTGTTGATCATCGACGAAGAGCAAAAGTTCGGAGTGAAAGTGAAAGATCGTTTAAAGGAATTGAAGGTAAACGTAGACGTGCTCACACTCACGGCTACACCTATTCCACGAACGCTTCACTTTTCGTTGATGGGTGCGCGCGACCTCAGTATCATCAGCACTCCGCCGCCGAACCGTCAGCCGGTGACGACAGAATTGCACACCTTTAACGAAGAAATCATCCGCGATGCTGTTTCACATGAGCTTCGTCGGGGCGGACAGGTTTTCTTTGTCCACAACCGCGTCAGCGATATCGAGCAAGTCGCCAACGTGATTTTCAGACTCGTTCCCGACGCGCGCATCGGCATAGCCCATGGCCAGATGGATGGAGATAAGCTCGAGAAAGTGATGATCCGTTTCATCGAGGCGGAGTATGACGTGCTGGTATCAACCAACATCATCGAGTCGGGATTGGATATCCCCAACGCGAACACGATCATCATTAACCAAGCGCACATGTTCGGGTTGAGCGACCTCCACCAAATGCGTGGTCGCGTCGGCCGCTCGAACAAAAAAGCTTTCTGTTATCTCCTCACGCCACCATCATCCGTGCTTTCATCCGATTCAAGAAAGCGCCTTTCGGCGTTGGAAGAATTCTCGGAACTAGGCGACGGTTTCAAGGTGGCGATGCGCGACCTCGACATTCGTGGAGCCGGCAATTTGTTGGGCGCCGAGCAAAGTGGTTTTATTAATGACCTGGGCTTCGAGACCTACCACAAGATTTTGGACGATGCCATTCAAGAGCTCAAGGAAACAGAGTTCAAGGAGTTGTTTGCCAGCGAACTTGCCGAGAAGGCTAAGCTCCTAGCACAAGACTGTGTGATCGAAACCGATCTCGAGATTCTGATCCCGGAGACTTATGTGAGCAATACCAGCGAGCGATTGCAACTGTACGCCGAGCTCGACAACATCAAGACGGAAGAAACACTCGGTCGTTTTAAGGATTCTTTGAAAGATCGATTTGGCGAGATCCCGCCGTCGGTGACTCAGTTGATCGACAGCGTTCGCCTTCGTTGGTGGGGCGAGAAGTTTGGGTTTGAAAAGATCAGCTTGAAGAATGATAAGTTCAAAGGCCAGTTCATTTCGGGCAAGGATGAATATTTCAAATCCGAGACCTTCGGAAAAATCTTGCACTTCGTTCAAGCCAACTCGCGTCGCTGCCGCATGAAAGACGCCAACCAAAAGTTTACACTCACCATTGAACAAATTACTTCGGTAGAAGCGGCGCTGGAGTTACTCAACAAAATTTAGAAACTAAAGCTTTGGAAGCTGGATCGACTCGAGGTATAAGTCGGCCAGATGTGCGCTGCGCGTCGCTCGGATGTAAACCACGGCACCGGTTTCAGGCATCGACGCGGCCTCCACGTAGTAGTCGTCGAGTGCATAAAGGAAGAAGTCTATCCCAAAGGCTGTCCGTGTCGCGATCATCTTTCCGAACATCGTAATCGCTTTGGCTTTTTCCTCGAGCGGAAACGATTGGAACTCGTTCATGGGAATATGTGCACTCATCATGGCCTTAATTGTTTCTGGGATCTGTGATTCCGACAGAACTAAGCGACACGCTGTCGGCGTAGGGAAGAAGGCTCTCACTGTCATTGAAAGGGTTTATCATCAGCACCTTTCGGTAGATCGGCGAATAGTAAACTTCGATGAAGAATTCGCCCGTGTGGTAGAGGTACACCTTGCAGTTGCCTGATGTACGGGTGACGACGTAATTCGATTGCATGGTGACCACGTCACACTTCTTTTCGAAGGAGGCCTTTTTGAAGTCCTCGATACTGAAAATCTCTTTTGCTTTCATAACGCGGGGCCTAGGTGTGAAAAGCGTGCCACCCGGGAAATCGCGATTTTTGATGAAATTTGGCGGTTTTCCTCCCGCCGTGGGACAAGCCGCCCAAAGGGGATTCCCAATTCTGGATTTCGACACCGAAGCAATACTTCACACGTGGGCGCGTTTCATCTCGGCGGCGACTTACGGCAGTTTGACTAAGGATTTATCTTAAAAATCCTTAGCCTTTGGAAAACATTGCTTTATCTATTTATATTAGCAGTTCTTTAATATCTAACACTAGGAAAATGAAGTACGTAAGGGGGTTATTTTTTCTCGTAGGCGGTTCTATGATCATCGCCTCGTGTTCACTCTTCGGAAACCGAGGAGGCAAGCCCACAGCTACGAACCCAGGTCAAATGAGCACGGCCACAGGCCTCGCCTACAACGACGACGACGCGGGTGGCTTTCAAGTCAAGCCTTTCGAAGGCCAACCACATGCTCCAAACACCGTTTTTATTGAAGGTGGTCGCGCCGTGATGGGCTCATTCGAAGAAGATGTCATGTCCTACCGCGACAACATCGAAAGGACCGTTTCCGTGGCTTCCTTTTACATGGATGAAACTGAAATCGCAAATATTCACTGGTTGGAATACATGCACTACCTGAGCAAAGACTCTTCTCAGGAAGTTTACCAAGCAGCCCTCCCCGACACCACGGTGTGGGTTGGTAAGCTTGCGTTCAACGACCCTTATGTAGACCACTACCTCCGCTATCCTGGCTTCCGTTACTTCCCGGTCGTGGGTGTAAGCTGGGTACAAGCCAACAACTATGCTAAGTGGAGAACTACAGCTGTCAACCAAAAACTGTTGGCCGACTCTGGCGAAGAACTCCCCGAAGTTGCGCCCGGTGGCCGAATTCCTCTCGAAACAGGTGTCGTGATTCCTGCCTACCGCCTCCCTACAGAAGCCGAGTGGGAATACGCGGCGCAAGCGCTCATCGCTACCCAGTGGGTCGAAGAACTTCAAATGTATCAGCGCATTTACCCTTGGGATGGTCACGCTCTTCGTAACCCGTTCGGTAAGACGATGGGTTTCTTCCTCGCAAACTTTAAGAGAGGCCGCGGTGACTATGCCGGTATCGCAGGTCGCTTGAACGACGGTGCGTTGATCACATCGTATATCTATGAATTCCCTCCGAACGACTATGGCCTCTATAACATGGCCGGTAACGTGAGCGAGTGGGTAATGGACGTGTACCGTCCGATGTCGTTCCAAGATTTCGATGACCTGAACCCTATCCGTCGCGATGGTTTCCTCGATGACGCGAAAGCTGGATACCGTAACAACTATCAATTGAAAGATCCTAAGATGGATCCCGCGAAAGCGAAATTCAACGCGAAAGATCCTGACAACGACGACTGGGAAGAAGCAAACCCTCAAGGTTTCACGTCACTCGTGTCTGACAAAGTACGTGTTTACAAAGGTGGTTCTTGGAAGGACGTAGCATACTGGATGTCTCCTGGTACACGTCGCTACCTCGACCAAGACTCTTCTACTGCGACTATCGGTTTCCGTTGCGCGATGATCCGCGCCGGCTCGAACTGGTAATCAACCCAAGCATTGTAAAGAAAACCCTGGCCCAACAGCCGGGGTTTTTTTTGTGTTCACGCCTCCGCAATGCAGGCCACGCTCAAACTACGACAGCCTGATTCGACAAGATGATGACCGCATGCCTCGATCGTGGCGCCAGTCGTGATCACATCGTCGACGAGCAAGATTCGTTTGTCGGTTACGAGTTCGACCGCACCGACCGAAAAGGCATCCTTCACATTGTTCCAGCGATCTACCCGTCCCTTACGCGTCTGGGTAGAGGTGGCGTCGCGCCGAAGCGAAATGCTATCCGTCCACGGAAGGTCTAACGACTCGGCAAGTCCCTCGGCGAATTTCGCGCTCTGGTTGTACCCTCGTTTCCGCATCCTTGAAGCATGCAGCGGCACGGGAACGATCAAGTCAAATGTGTCTTCACAGCCTTGGTCCTTCAATTCCATCCCGTAGAGATGTCCTATGCGGATGCCTATTTCTGGGCGGTTGTTGTACTTAAGCTCGTGGAGTAAGCTCTGAACCAGTCCGCCTTTTCGAAACTTTAGAAACGCCGATGCAAAGCTCAAAGGCAAACGACCCGCCAATCGATTCATCACGGGATTATCCTGGAAGCGATGGTACGCCGTCTTCGGTAACTGTACCAGGCAGCGGGTACAAAGCACTTCTTCACCTTTCGCCAACGGGCGATGGCACGCCACACAACAACGTGGATAGAAAAGCGCAATGAAGTCGGCCACAAGCATGAGGTAAGTTCGAGTGAAGGCAGCTCGAATGGAAATCGCCCACGTTAGGTTTACCTGATCATCGTCGTTGTTAAGGATGGCTTCATTCATTGATCGCGTCTCCTATCTTTACGAGAAAAAGGAACGATATGAGTTTGGTTCAACAATTCAATGATTACCGCAGCAAGATGAACGAGAAAATCCTGGCAGCGGACAATTTGATCATCAAGCGAATCTTCAACCTCGATACGAATGCCTACCAAGAAGGCGCCTTAGATGTTAAGTCGAAAGAGTTGATTGGGCTGACGTGTTCCTTGGTCCTACGCTGCGACGATTGCGTGAAATACCACCTCGGTAAATGCAAAGAGCTGGGTTTTTCGACGGCAGAAGTCCACGAGGCAATGGCCGTCGCGACGTTGGTGGGTGGCACGATCGTAATTCCACACCTTAGACGCGCATTCGAATACTGGGAAGAGTTGCAGAAGTAAACCACGAAAAACAACTTACGTGTTGCAAAAGGATCTTGAACTAGAAAGACAGTGGCAGCGATTGCTGGTCGAAGTAGAACGCCACATCGGGCGAAAGCCGAAAGACCTTAACGGAGTCTTGTTTATCGTAGGCGTGCAAGAACTCGGGAAGGGATATCGGCCATTCTCAAAAGAGGAAAAGCAAGATCTCATGCACATTGCCATCTGCAGGGCGCTTAGCTCGTCAGGGTATTATGAGCTTGTCGGCAGCGACAAGGATGGATGGCCCCACTGGAAGATGGTTAAAAAGCTACCGCATTTCGACCTGCTCGAACAGGAGCGACTTCTCAAGATCCATTTAGTCGACTATTTCGAAAAAGAGTACGGATGGAACCTGCAGGCATGAACCCACCCCCCGGGGACGGGATTATGTCGACAACCCATCGCATGTGTCCACAGCAACTCTTATATTTATTAGTCGGGGTGTCTCCAAACTTAGAACCGATTCCCGACGTTTTGTCAAATGGAAATGTGATCGAGTATGGGGGAGGGCATCAAACCGATTTATGACAACCTGGCGTCGTTCCGCCGGAAGTATTATCTAAACTTATTCATACGGGGCACGATACTTACCCTGTCGTTGGTGCTCGTGTATTTCATCATCGCCGCACTGCTCGAATACAACCTCTGGATGAGCAAGGGTGCACGCCTGCTCGTTTTCGCTTCGTTTGTTGGATTGGTCGTTTTCTGCATCTATCGCTTTCTGAAACAACCCATTCGGTGGTGGCTATACAAGAAGGGGCTCGACCAAGAACAAAGTGCTCGTCTGGTCGGCAATTACTTCCCAACCATCAGCGATCGCCTCTTGAATCTATTGCAACTGGCTTCGCTCCCCAATAGTTCGAGCCCGTTGGTCCAAGCGGGTATCGCTCAGAAATCGCAAGCGATGGTGGGGATACCCTTTGAGCAAGCGATCGATCTCAAGGAGAACCGCCGGTACCTCAAGTACTTCGCGATGCCTTTCGTGTTGATGGCTATTCTTTGGATCGTCAACCAAGATATCTTCACCCAGAGCACAAAACGAATCGTTCAGTTCAACACCGAGTTCTCGCCGGAAGCACCGTTCAAATTTGTTCTCCCGCAGGAAAAACTGACAGCCTTTTTCAACGAAGACTTTACCCTTCAACTTTCGCTAGATGGTCAGGCCATACCGGAAGCCGCATACATCGTGTCGGGCCGGCAGCGTTTGAAAATGGAAACGGTGAAGCCAGGGGAGTTTACCTATACATTCGAACGAATGCAGAGTCCTATGGCCTTTCAATTCGAGGCATCGGGATTTTACTCAGAACCTTATTCCATCGAGTTGATCAACCGACCGGAACTGACAGGCCTGAAGATCGACTTACTCTTTCCGAAATACCTAGGTCGGAAATCTGAACAGTTGTCGAATACGGGAAACCTGGAAATACCCGAGGGAACGAAAGTGACGTGGACCGTGGGTGGCACCCATGCCACTGCCGCGATGATCGGCTTCGCCAGCGGGACGGAGAACCCTATGCAACAAATTGATGACCAGCAATTTACGTTTGGCAACAGTTTCAAAGACCCGCAGGACTATTGGATTTCGCTGGAGAATGAACATGCGAAAAATAAAGATCGAATCGCATACTCTATTCGGGTGATCAAAGACCAACATCCCGAAATCGTAGTGGACCATATCCGGGATTCAGTGTTGTTCACAAACATACTCTTGGGCGGATCGCTCGCCGACGACTATGGTTTAACAGGACTAGAGTTGCACTATTCCATTGTTCGCGACGGCAGTCAAAAACCATCGGGCGAAAAGCGTGTATCACTTGGTCTTGGCTCAGGATCTAACCAGCAGACATTTTTTCATCAATGGGCATTAGACTCGCTGAATCTTAAACCCGGCGACCAAGTGAATTATTATCTACAGGTTTGGGATAACGATGGTGTGAACGGACACAAGTCGACACGTTCGTCAATGTATGTATTCGCCCTTCCTGGTGAAGAACAATTGAAAGCCGAGATCAGTAAGGCGCAAGCGGCCACGCAAGGAAAAATCGATCGAAGCATCAACAAGGCCAAGGAGCTGCAAGAGTCAGTCGAAGAAGCTCAGCAGAAGTTACGTGGCAAACAAAGCTTGGATTGGCAAGACAAGAAGATGTTGGAGGACTTGGTCCAACAAAAACAAGGCTTGGATCAGCTGATCAACGAGCTTCAAAAAGAGAATCAAATGCTCGATCAGAAGAAGGATGCATTTACCGATGAACAGAGCCAGCGGATAAAAGAGAAAGCGGAGCAGATTCAGAAGTTGATGAATGAGTTGTTGGATGAAGAGACAAGGAAGCTTTTTGAAGAACTGGAAAAGTTGCTGAAAGAAAATTCTGATCCGTCTCAGATCCAGCGCATGTTGGAAAAGATGGATCGTAAGGGCGACAATTTGGAAAAGGAACTCGAGCGGACCCTTGAGCTGGTGAAACAAATGGAGCGTGAGTTCAAGTTGGATCAAGCGATTATGGATTTGAAGGAGCAAGTCCAAAAGCAAGAACAACTATTGAAGGAGACCGAGGGCAAGGAATCTAAAGACCAGAAAAAGGACGGAGCAAAAAGTCAGGACGGCAACGAAGAGGGCAAGGACAGTAAGGACGGTAAAGAAGGGAAGCAGGGTCAGGAGAACAAAAACGATTCTGGGAAAGATGGAGAAAACAAGGACGGGTCGGAGGATGGTAATCAGGATGATGGAAATGAACAAGGGGAAGAGAAGGGACTAGATCAGAAGCAGGAAGATTTGGCTAAGGACTTCGAAGATTTCAAGAAGGAGATCGAAGACTTGAAGAAGCTAGATGAGGAATTGAAGGAAGAATCGGGCACGCCGTCGGAGCAGGAGATGAATGACGTTCAGGACGCACAGGAGCAGAGCAAGCAATCGCTGCAAAAGGGTCAGAAGAAGTCGTCGGCTCAACAGCAACGCAAAGCGGTGCAGCAGATGAAAAAGATGCAGCAGAAGATGGAGGACATGCAGAATTCGATGGAGATGGAAATCGACATGCAGAATTTGGAGATGCTTCGACAGATCGTTCACGGGTTGATCAAGTTGTCTTTTGATCAGGAGAATTTGATGAAGGATTTCATTCCGATCCAGCAGACTGACCCGAGGTACGTGCAGCTTGGGCAGGACCAATTGAAGCTCAAGGATGATGCTAAGATATTGGAAGACAGCTTGTTATCTCTTGCGAAGAAGGATGCGTTCTTAGGATCGGTGGTAACGCGGGAGGTAGGTGAATTGAATGCTCATTTGGACAAGTCGGTTGAATTGGTTCGGGAGCGGCGGAAGGGACAGGCTGGCAGCGAGATGCAGTTATCGATGACGAGCATCAACAACCTTGCGTTGATGTTGAAGAATCATTTTGACATGATGCAGGAGATGATGGCCAATTCGATGAAGATGAAAGCGAAGGGAAAAGGGAAGGGTAAGAACAACCAGCCGATGAACTTGGGTCAGATGCAACAGCAGTTGAACGAGCGCATTCAACAATTGAAGCAAGGGGGAAAGAGTGGTCGGGAGTTATCTGAGGAGTTAGCGAGGGCGGCGGCGGAGCAGGAGCGGATTCGGCGTGCGTTGCAAGAGATGCAGGAGAAATTGAAGCAAGAAGGAGGCAAGGTTCCGGGTGGAGATTTGCCGGGCAAGATGGAACAAACGGAAATGGATTTAGTTAATAAGCAGATTACGGAGCAGACGATCCGACGTCAACAAGAGATTATGACGCGGTTGTTGGAAACCGAGAAGTCGCTTCGCGAGCAGAACATGGATGATGAGCGGAAGGGAGAGACGGCGAAGGACTACGACAAAGAAATTCCGCGTGCTTTTGAGGAATATTTAAGATTAAAGGAAAAAGAAGTAGAATTGCTGAAGACCGTACCTCCTAAACTATACCCTTATTACAAGAAGGAGGTGAACGACTATTTTAAGAGAATTGGAACACAGGAATAATTATTTGAGGTGGCTGGCATGAAGAACATCCGTATTGAAATCCCTTCGCTCGCAGAGAATATCAGGATGATCGAAAGCTTCATTGACAACGCGAAGGAAAAGTACCACCTCGACGACGACATCTACGGCAACATCATGATTGCCGTCACTGAAGCGGTGAACAACGCCATTAAGCATGGCAACCGCGGCGACTCCTCGAAGAATGTGTCTCTCTCTCTCTCCTTTGAAGAAGGTCTGATCAAGTTCAAGATTGAAGATGAGGGAACTGGTTTTGATCATTTGAATCTCCCTGACCCGACGTCGCCCGAAAATCTTGAGAAGCCCGGCGGTCGCGGTATCTTTTTGATGAAACATCTGAGCGACGAAGTTTCTTTCGACGACAATGGTCGGGTAGTAGAGCTGAGCTTCTACATGAACTCCTAATGGCGAAAAATTCACCCGACGCCGAAATTCAATTCAATTATCACCAGACTAGGTTTCGACTACCGGACTCTTCCACTACGGCGGGTTGGATTCGAAAAGTTGTCGCCGCTGAAAAAGGCTCGGTCCGTTCCCTTTCCTACGTTTTCTGCACGGATGCCTATTTGCTCCAAATCAATCAGGATTACCTCGAACACGACACCTTTACCGACATTATCACTTTCGACCTCTCCGAGGGCCATCGCGAGGGGCGACGAATATTGGATGGCGAAATCTACATCAGCGTGCCACGGGTGAAAGAGAATGCAAAAGCGCTCGGGACCGGGTTCGACGATGAACTACATCGCGTGATCATCCATGGTGTTTTGCACCTACTTGGCTATGCCGATAAGACCACCCGCCAGAAATCTGAGATGCGCGAAAGAGAAAGCGCCTACTTATCTTTGCGATGAAACCATGTTCCACGTGGAACGATTTCGAGCGGACAAGTCGTTTAGGTTCCACGTGAAACATCAAGAATAGCATGTTCCAAGAGTACGACGTCATTGTAGTGGGGGCCGGCCACGCCGGATGTGAAGCAGCGGCTGCCGCAGCCAACATGGGATCAAAAACTCTTTTGGTCACGATGAACATGAATACCATCGGGCAGATGTCGTGCAATCCAGCGATGGGGGGTGTAGCCAAGGGACAGATCGTCCGTGAGATCGACGCACTAGGCGGGTATTCAGGAATCGTCAGCGACAAGTCAATGATCCAGTTCCGGATGCTCAACCGTTCCAAAGGCCCGGCTATGTGGAGCCCCCGAACGCAAAACGACCGAGCACGGTTCGCGGAAGAATGGAGACTCGCCCTCGAACAAACACCTAATCTCCATTTCTGGCAAGAGATGGTGTCAGGACTACTCATCCATGACAAAAGGGTAGTAGGGGTCAAAACAGCGCTCGGACTGGAAATAAAAGCTAAAGCTGTCGTCCTTACCAACGGAACATTCCTCAACGGACTAATTCATATCGGGGAAAAAAACTTCGGCGGGGGAAGGGCCGCCGAACGAAACGCAACTGGCATCACAGAACAACTCATCACCCTCGGCTTTGAAGCCGGCCGGATGAAAACAGGAACACCGCCGCGAATCGACGGAAGATCACTGGACTACTCGAAAATGGAAGAACAACCCGGCGACGAAAACCCGGGCAAATTTTCGTACTCCCCCGAAACAACTCCATTATCCAAACAACTCAGCTGCTGGATCACATACACCAACGACGACGTCCACCAAGAACTTGAAAAAGGGTTCGACAAATCCCCCATGTTCCAGGGACGAATCAAAGGTCTCGGTCCACGATACTGCCCATCCATCGAAGACAAGATCAACCGCTTCGCCGATAAGGACCGCCACCAGATATTCGTAGAACCTGAAGGATGGAACACCATCGAGATCTATGTTAACGGATTCTCCACCTCGCTACCAGAAGACGTACAATACAAAGCCATCCGCAAAATAGCCGGCTTCGAAAACGCCCGCATGTTCCGCCCCGGCTACGCCATCGAATACGACTACTTTCCACCCACCCAACTAAAGACGAGTCTCGAAACACAACTGGTTGACAATCTGTATTTTGCAGGACAAATCAACGGCACCACGGGCTATGAAGAAGCCGCGTGCCAAGGGCTCATGGCCGGTATCAATGCCCACCGGAAAATCAACGACTTAGAACCTCTCGTCCTCAAACGATCAGACGCATACATCGGAGTTCTAATCGATGACCTCGTCAACAAAGGGACCCAGGAACCATACCGGATGTTCACATCACGGGCAGAATATCGGATCCTCCTCCGCCAAGACAACGCCGACATCCGTCTGACGGAAATCGGATACCAAATAGGACTCGCAAGTGAATCGCGTTATCAAGCGGTCAAACGGAAAAAGGAAAACATCCAGTCACTCACGAAAACCCTCCAACAACTTCGCGCGGAACCCACAATCGCCAACGAAATACTGAACGCAGCCGGGTCCTCGACAATCACGGAAAAAACCCCGGCGACGAAAATCCTACTACGGCCGGAGATCTCCATCCAGCACCTAAGCTCAATGGGGAACCAACTCGCCACCGAGCTCGCCAACTATTCAGTCGAAGAACTCGAGCAAGTCGAAATCAACATCAAATACGACAGCTACATCCAGAGGGAACAAGAGCTAGCCGAACGAATCGGAACCCTCGAAGACTTTGTTATCTATCCAGATTTCGACTACGACAAAGTCAAAGCCCTTTCTCACGAAGCCCGGGAAAAGCTTAAGAAAATACGACCCACCACCATTGGCCAAATGTCACGCATCAGCGGTGTGTCGCCAGCCGACGTTTCAGTCTTAACCGTTTATCTTGGCAGGTAATGCAAACTGAGCTCATTTCCGTCTGCCCAATCTGCAGCGGAAAAAAATTCACAGAACGTTTCACAGCCCAAGACTTCACCACCACCGGTGAAATGTTCCACGTGCAACATTGCGACACGTGCACACTCTTGCTCACCAACCCGAGACCCAACGAAACAAATCTTCCGAAGTACTACCAATCTAGCAACTACATCTCTCACACAGGTGGCACACAATCGTTCTTTGACTACCTCTACCGAGAAGCCCGAAAGCGAACCTTAAAAAGAAAACTCGCACTCGTAAACCGTTACCAATCCAAATTCAACTTGATCGACTTTGGATGTGGGACTGGCCAATTCCTAGAAACGTGCAAAGACGCTGGCTGGTCAGTTACAGGAGTCGAGCCATCACCGGACGCCCGAAAAGTCATTCGCCAAGACCTCAAGGTGTATCCCAATATTCATGAACTCACCGAACAAGCGAACGCCATCACCCTCTGGCATGTACTCGAACACATCCCAGACCTCAACACCACATTGGCCAAACTCCGATCGCTGCTCACCAACAACGGTACGATTTTTATAGCTGTTCCAAACCATGAAAGCTTCGACGCTCACCATTACAAACAACACTGGGCAGCATACGACGTACCACGACATCTCTGGCACTTCAACAAAAAAAACATTCGCGAGCTGCTGACCAAACACAACCTCAAACTCGTTGACATAGAACCGATGAAACTCGACTCCTACTACGTCAGCTTGTTAAGCGAACAATACCTTCGACCTACACAATCACCCTTCGCACAATATGCCCGCGCCCTCACCAACGGATTCATCTCAAACCTAAAAGCAGGAAAAGACAACTACTCCAGCCTCATCTATATCGCAGGCACATGAAACACCTCTGGCTCCCGGCACTATTTCTTTGGATGATCGCGCTCTCTTGCGCCACACAAACGACGCCACAAGGCGGACCAAAAGACAGCATCCCGCCAAGTGTTATACGCTACAACCCGAAGCCCAACGAAGTCAATTTCAACAAAGACGAAATAGTCATCACTTTCTCCGAACCTGTCCAACTCAATAATCCCAAAGAAGAGATCATCATCGTACCCACACTAGGGCAGAAGACAGAGTATAAACTCCGTGGCAATGCACTCGTCATCACCCCGGAACTCCCCTGGAAAGAAAACACCACCTACAACCTCAACCTCCGGGAAGCCATCAAAGACATCACCGAGAATAATCCAGCTATCGACCCTGAAACAGGAAAAGGACTGCCCGTTCACCTCGCCTTCTCAACAGGTCCAACGATCGATTCACTCACCATCTCTGGTACCATTCGAGAAGCGCTCACAGACCTCGTCCCCGAAAACATCACAGTCGCCCTCTACACCACCGACACCTTCAATATCTTCGAAGACATTCCCGAATACTTTACCAAATCCGACAAAGAAGGTAACTTCCTGATAACCAACCTAAAACAAGGAAAATACCGCATCTACGCCTTTCAAGACAAAAACAAAAACCTTAAAGCTGAAACACGGACCGAAAAATTCGGTTTCCTCGCCAGCACCATCCAACTCGATTCCAACATTTCCAAACTGAGAATACTGCTAGTCAATATCGACTCCAGAAAACCAAAACTCACGACGAACAGAAATCAGTCAAACGTCAACATCATACGTTTCAACAAATCAATGTCCAGCTATAAAATAGTAGCAGACACCCAAATCCTTTCCACTTTCAACACCACGCAAACCGAGATCCTCGCCTACTACGAAAAGAAAGGAATCGACAGCGCACTCGTTCAAATCAAAGCGACCGACAGCATCAACCAAAAAGTAGACACGCTGATATACATCAAACGAGACAAAAGACCGAAAATCAAAGAGACATTCCGCGTGTCTGCAAGCGACTTAGTTTACAACATTGACAACAACCAATTGGACTTCAAAATCACCCTCAATAAGCCAATCAAAAAGTTAAATCCAGACAGCCTTTACGTTCAATACGATTCCCTTACACGCTTACCAGTTAGACTCACGAAATACAAACTCGACACCGCTTTCAATCAAATTCTCGTCTCAGAACCTGTGCCTATCGACTCGTTACCCAAAAACCCCAAACTCACATTTGCACCTTCATTCCTCATCTCAATCGACGACGATTCCAGCAAAAACGCAGCAGCCACACTCAAACTCATAGACACCCCTACAACCGCAACACTCAAACTAGAACTGCAAACCACTCAACCACACTTCATACTCCAAGTATTAAGCGCCAGCAACAAAGTAATCCGCGAATACGTCGACCAGAAGAAACTCAAAATAAATTATCTACCGCCTGAAACCGTCAGACTTCGTGTCATCATCGACACCAACGCCAACGGGAAATGGGACACCGCGAATTACCCAGAAAACCTAGAACCCGAAAAAGTCATCTACTATCTAAACCCAGACAAAAAACCGGAAGTCCCACTTCGGGCCAACTGGGAAGTAGGCCCTTTGCGGATAACATTCTAACAACCTGTGGACAACTCATAAGAATCCCACACACCAAAAACAGCCTCCTCTAGAAAACGAGCAAACGTCACACTCCGTGGAAAACTACCCCATTCATCCACACCTCTCCACACAGATAGTTAGCCTCAAAAAAACAATTAACATCCTTGTTGAAATGTTTATCGTACATTAAATACATCAAAACCAGACCCCAAACCCAATAACAAACCCACACGAAACCCAACAATTATCCACCCTTCGAAACCGACGCGAATTATCCACAAACAAACATGACTAATTACTACTACATAAATTCTATATATAATAGATTAATACAAGTCGTGTTCGTTTGTTTATTCACGAACGTGGCCTTCGCCCAAGACAATACTGATGTCCGCATCGCCAACGAATACCTTCAAAAAGGAGAAAAAGAAAAGGCGCTGGCGATGTACGAAGGGCTTGCCAAACGTTCAGAAAACATCCCTCAGATACATGATAACTATTTCAACCTCCTTCTCGACATGGGCAAGTTCCGCGAGGCTGAGAACTATGTGGAGAAACTTGTGAAAAAGTATGACGAGCGGCTCAGCTACAAGCTCGATTTAGGTCTGGTGTACTTGCGCAGTGGCGACGCCCAAAGGGCCGACCGATATTTCAAAGCGATTATCAAAGCGGTTGGGCCCGACATTTTCCGAGTTCGTTCGGTGTCAGACTATTTCGTAGCCCATAAGCTGGCCGACTATGCGACGCTCTCGCTGCTTGAAGCGCGAACTAGTTTGCGCAACAACACACTGTTTACGCTGGAGTTGGCAAATCTTTACCGCGTTCAGGGCAAGCGCGACGAGATGGTGAACGAATATCTCAACTATGTCACGCAAACGCCGGCGAACATTGGGAGCGTGAAAAATCTCCTGCAGAGCTTACTCACCAAACCCGAAGAACTTGAAACGCTCGAGCGCCTACTGTACGACCGTGTCCAGCAAAATCCACAGTCGGACGTGTTCGCTGATCTCCTCATCTGGGTGAACTTACAGCAGAAGAACTTCTATGGCGCTTTCATTCAGGCCCGGGCTTACGACAAGCGTTTTAAAAAGGAGCAGCCAAAAACGCTGGAGATTGCGAGGATAGCGCTTGACAACCAAGATTTCGACAATGCAGACAAGAGCTTCTCGTACGTCATGAAAGAATACGCGAATACAGAACACTACCTACCAGCGCGATTGGGACAAATCAAATCGCGTGAGGCGAAAGTGAAGCGTCGTTACCCGGTCAACCGCGACTCGATCCGCTACCTCATTCGCGAGTACGATACTTTTGTTACCACATACCCGGAGAATCCAAATGCACATGAGGCCCAATTAAACGAAGCGGGGCTATTCGCGTACTATCTCGACGAAAAAGACTCGGCCGTCAACCGACTCAACAAACTCATACAAAATCAACGAGCGTCGACATATTTAAAGTCGAAAGCAAAACTAGAGTTGGGTGATATCTATCTGTTAAAGGAAGAGCCGTGGGAGTCGACCTTACTCTATTCGCAGGTCGAACGGATGCAAAGGGATGCACCCACGGGCTACGAAGCAAAATTGAAAAATGCAAAGTTGTCCTACTTCAAAGGAGAATTTGCGTTGGCGCAAGAGCACTTGGACATACTGAAGCAGGCGACGACCCGCGAAATCGCCAATGACGCGATGGATTTGAGTATGCGCATCAACGAAAACTTGGGCTACGATTCGACTGGGTACGCTCTTCGTCAATACGCGCTGGTTGAATTGCTACTTCAACAAAACAAGAATGTGGAGGCGATGCGTCGACTGAAAAAATTTACGAACGACGACAAAGTTTGGATCGCGAAGAACGACCCGTTCTTGATAGACTCGCCGCAAAAGGGTGCGCAAGAAAATAAAACCGGCGATTCGCTTTACATCGACAACCCGGTGAAGAAATCGTCGCCGATGCTTGACGACTTCCTCTGGCTCGAAGCCAACTTAGAAATGAAACAGGGCCATTTCGAATCGTCGATCGCCCTTTTACAAACCATCATCGATCGATTTGGAAACGACATTTTAGCCGACGACGCGTACTTTTTACAGGGCGACATTTATCAAAATCAACTTCGGAACAAGGACAAGGCGATGGAGATTTACCGCGACTTCCTTACCAAGTACCCAGGAAGTGTGTATGTTGCCGAGGCGAGAAAACGTTACCGGATGTTACGGGGCGATTTCAAGCCCGAAAGCTAAGGTACATGTTGCGTTTGTTGAAATTTGCCGGCCTCGCGTTGTTCGTGTTGGTAGTCGTCGTACTCGTTCGAACCTTCACGTTTAGTTCCCACCAACCGGATGTAGCATACGAAGCGGCGCCGCCGCTCACACAGCCATCCATCGAACATTTGCAGCGGGCCATTCAATTTCAGACAATATCGTTCGCTGCGGATGTCGAACCCGACACGGCGCAATTCAATGGATTCCATAGGTTCTTGCTCACAACCTACCCACGCGTACACCAAAGCTTAGAGCTCAAGAAAATTGCAGGGCAGAGCCTCCTCTACAAGTGGAATGGATCCGATCCATCGCTCAAACCATTTGTGCTGATGGCGCACCAAGATGTTGTCCCCATCGAAGAGGCGTCGAAATCGCTGTGGACAATCGATCCTTTTGAGGGACTCGTCAAGAATGACACGATTTGGGGGCGGGGTGCATGCGACGACAAAATCAACCTGATTGGGATTCTGGAAGCTGTGGAAAAATTGTTGAATGAAGATTTCCAACCCAAGCGGACAATCTATCTCGCCTTCGGCCACGACGAAGAAATCGGTGGAAGAGGAGCCCGCGCCATCGCCGCGGAATTGAAACAAAATGGTGTGTCGGCCGAGCTCGTCATCGATGAGGGTGGGATCGTTACAAAGAAACAGATCCCCGGCATCGACAAACCGGTGGCGCTGATTGGAACGGCAGAAAAAGGATACTTGTCCCTCGAACTCAAGGTAGAACTGAAAGGCGGGCACTCCTCTATGCCAGCCGCCGAGACGGCCATGGACGTGCTAGACCAAGCCCTCGTTGCCATTCGAAAGGATCCATTCCCAGCCCACTTGACCCCAGTGACCAATGCGTTTCTGGACCACGTGGGACCGGAAATGAGTTTCGTGTCCAAAATGGCGATCGCCAATCGATGGCTCCTTTCCTCGCTCGTTGTGAGTAATTATGAGAAAAACCCCGGACCCAACGCCTTTGTCCGAACGACCATCGTACCGACGATATACCATGCAGGAGTCAAGGACAATGTAGTGCCGACCATCGCCAGCGCTGTCGTCAACCTGCGCTTGCTCCCGGGCGACAGCTCTTCATTTGCGATCGAACGCGTTAGGAAAACGATCAACGACAGTAGAGTCACCATCAAGCCGCTGGGCGATTTTGTTTCAGAGCCCACACCGATCACGCCCATCGAAGGGAAGGCATTCAAACTGGTTCAAAGAACCGCGCGCAAAACTTTTCCTGAAACACTGACAGCCCCATTCTTGATGATTGGAGGCACCGACTCGCGATACATGGACATCATTTCTAACCAGGTGATCAAATTCAGCCCGATGACAGATCCCGTTGGATTTCATGGCATCGATGAACGTGTGAGCCTAAACTCATACCGCGATACGATTTGGTTTTTTGAATCCCTGATCCGGGGAGGTCAGTAGTTAGATTTTATTCCGCATCCTTGACGTATCCCGCGTGAACGTCGTAACTTACCCTTATGCGTCGAATTTGGGTAGCAGTTGCAATGTCTTTACTCGTCGTGGTCGGTGTTTCTTGGTACTGGCTTGCCGCGGAAGAAGCAGTGGATTTCAACACCCAAGTAAAACCGATTCTAAACAAAAAATGCATCGCCTGTCATGGTGGTGTTAAGCGCGAAGCAGACTACAGCCTACTCTTTCCACAAGACGCGCTTGCGAAGGCGGAAAGCGGTCAGTTCGCGATTGTCCCGGGCGAGCCCGAGCACAGCGAGCTTCTGAAGCGGATCAACAGCCATGATCCAGAGTATCGAATGCCATACAAAAAAGATCCGCTCACCGAAGAAGAGATCAAGACGCTGACTGACTGGATTAGACAAGGCGCCAAATGGGGTGATCACTGGGCGTATCAACCCATCAAAGAAGTTGAAATCCCAGGCGCGCAGCAGTGGGGTGAAAGTACCATCGACCGATTCATTTTTGAAAAGCTAACGGACCATGATCTCACGCCGTCGCCGGAAGCGCCGAAAGAAAAACTCCTTCGGCGTGTGAGCCTCGACTTGATTGGTATGCCAGCGCCTGAATCGCTTCGCAAAAAATACCTCGCCGATAATGATCCTCGGGCATTCGAATCCTTGGTCGACTCGTTGTTGCTATCCAAAAGATTTGGTGAACGATGGGCAAGTATGTGGCTCGACTTGGCACGTTACTCCGACACGAAAGGATATGAACGCGATTACATCCGCTCAATCTGGCGCTATCGCGACTGGGTGATCGACGCCTTCAATCGCGACCTACCATACGACTCATTCTTGATTCAGCAGATCGCCGGTGACCTTTTACCCTCGCCGAGCGACGCGCAGTATTTGGCCACCGCTTTCCATCGCAACACCATGACGAATGATGAAGGTGGAACAGACAATGAAGAATTTCGGACTGCCGCGGTGATCGACCGCGTAAATACAACGTGGGAAACACTGATGGGTACCACCTTCGCCTGCGTGCAATGTCACAGTCATCCTTACGATCCCTTTCGTCATGAAGACTATTACAAGTTCATGGCGTTCTTCAACAACACACGTGATGAAGACACGTACGATGATTATCCTACGTTGCGGCACTTCAACACCGAGTCGCTCCAGAAACTCGACCGGATAGAGAAATGGATCGCAGGAAAAGTATCGCCACAGAAAGCTTCGGAGATCTATCGCTTCGTTCGGACTTGGCAACCGACCATTAACTCGATCCAGTCGGATCAGTTCGTGAACAGCGCGCTCACCGATACAAAGTGGCTCATCTTTCGGAACCACGGCAAGGCCCGCTTACCCCGCGTTTCGTTTGTGAAGAGCAATAGACTTATCTATCGATTCGCCGGATTCGTAGATGGTGGTGTGTGGACCATCCGCCGAGACAGCCACAATGGCCCCGAGATCGCTAGGATTCGGGTTCCGAACACGAGAGGAAATTGGACAATCGCCGAAGTTCCAATTGCACCCACGGACGGAGTTCATGATCTATTTTTCACCTATGAAGCGCCGACACTAACGAAGGCGGAAGATTCTGGGATGATCTTCGACTGGTTCTATTTCACCGACACCAGCATACCGTGGGACGAGCAATCGATGGTTTACAAGAAAGACTTCTGGGAACTGCTTACGGCGGATGTTGAATCGACACCGATCATGATGGAGAATCCGGAGGGCATGCGCCGAGAAACGAGGGTTTTTGAACGAGGAAACTGGTTGGTAAAAGGCGACCGTGTTGAGCCGGCGATACCTGCTTCGCTGCCACCTATGGATGAGGCGGCACCCAAGAACCGCTTGGGCCTCGCCCAGTGGATGACGAGTCCGTTGAACCCGTTGGTGTCGCGAACCCTTGTGAATCGAATTTGGGAGCAACTCTTTGGCCTGGGGCTGGCGGAGACGCTCGAAGATCTTGGTACGCAGGGAATACCCCCGACGCATCCCGAGTTGCTCGATTACCTGTCGTGGCGATTGATGAACGATCATCATTGGAGTATCAAGACGCTCATCAAGGAGATCGTCATGTCTTCGACATATCGACAAGATTCTCACGTGACGCCGGAACACCTCGCGAAAGACCAAGCCAATAAGTTTTACGCCCGTGCGCCACGCGTCCGGCTCACGGCAGAACAAATTCGCGATCAGGCGCTGGCGATCAGTGGTTTGTTGAGCACGCGCATGTATGGCCCCGGGTCGATGCCCTTCCAACCCGATGGCATTTGGCGATCCCCGTACAACGGCCAAAGCTGGAAGCAGAGTCAAGGTTCGGATCAATACCGCCGCGCCGTGTACACCTACTGGAAACGCACAGCTCCTTACCCGAGCATGATCACCTTCGATGGCTCTGCGCGAGAAGTCTGCCAAGCCCGACGGATCAGGACCAATACGCCGTTGCAGGCTCTGGTGACACTCAATGATTCGGTGTACGTAGAAGCCGCTAGCCACCTGGCAGACCGGATGCTGCAGGCTGCTAGCGATCGGGCGGCTCAAATTTCATTCGGGTATGTCGCAGCATTAGGACACGAACCTTCGGCGGCCGAGCTTCAGGTGCTCACCAAGCTGTTCGATAAAATTGCAGGCGGGGAAATTCAACCGGCAAGCTACCATGCTGGAAAACAAAAGAAGGCCATGATGCTGGTAGCCTCGGCCATCATGAATTTAGATGAGTTTATCACCAAGAATTGACGTGAAGCCAGACCAGGAGAAATATCTTCAAGGAATTACCCGCCGCCATTTCCTTTTGGAATGCGGCCTCGGGTTAGGGGGCCTGGCCTTAGGATCTTTGGCCGGCTGTTCCTCGAAGCCTACCGCAATGGCCGACGCGTTTTCGTCGGCGCATCCCATGCTGCCCAGAGCGCCCCATTTCCCGGCGAAGGCAAAGTCGGTGATATACCTTCACATGGCAGGCGCACCTTCCCAACTAGAGCTGTTCGACTACAAGCCCGAACTACAGAAAATGAGTGGCCAATTATGTCCGCCTTCGCTCTTGGAAGGGAAGAAGTTCGCGTTCATCCGAGGGGTGCCGCGGATGCTTGGGCCGCAAGCCTTTTTCAAGCAAAGAGGTCAATCGGGCGCGTGGATTTCCGATAACCTACCGCACCTTTCTTCGGTGGCCGACGAAGTCACTTTCCTGAAAGCCATGCAAACAGACCAGTTCAACCACGCCCCCGCGCAGTTGCTACTCCATACTGGCAGTGCGCGCCTCGGGCGGCCGAGTATGGGCGCATGGGTGACGTATGGACTCGGGAGTGAAAACAGCAACTTGCCGGGGTTTGTCGTGCTCACGTCAGGAGGGCGCAATCCCGACGCAGGCAAAAGTGTGTGGGCAAGCGGCTTCTTGCCGTCCGTGTATCAAGGCGTGCAATGCCGTTCGGAAGGAGCGCCAGTGTTATTTCTGGACGACCCAAATGGCATCACCAGAGACGACCGCCGTGCTTCCATCGATGCCATTAACGAAGTGAACCGACTAGAGCATGAGGCGACAGGTGATCCGGAAATACTTTCTCGAATCGCACAGTATGAGATGGCCTACAAGATGCAAATCTCGGTGCCCGAGGTCATGAACATCAACGACGAGCCCGCTTACATCCACGAGATGTACGGCACGCAACCCGGTAAAGAATCGTACGCCAACAACTGTCTCCTGGCCCGCAAGCTTGTTGAAAAGGGAGTACGCTTCGTGCAATTATTTGACTGGGGCTGGGACTCGCACGGAACGAATGCCGGTGAAGCTTTGAATACAGGATTGGTGAATAAATGCCGACAAATTGATAAAGCCACAACAGCTCTTTTGTTGGATTTGAAACAACGAGGACTTCTGGATGAAACGCTCGTGATCTGGGGCGGAGAGTTTGGACGTACACCCATGCAAGAGAATCGCGATGGGAAAGACAGTCCTTTCTTGGGACGCGACCACCATACGGAGGCGTTCACCGTTTGGATGGCCGGAGGAGGAATGAAGAAAGGATACACCCATGGTGAAACCGATGAGATCGGTTACGCGGGCATTAAAGGGCGCACCACCCCGTTCGATTTGCAGGCGACCATCCTTCACCAACTGGGATTTGATCACGAACGACTTACGTATGATTTTCAGGGACGTCCCTTTAGATTGACGGACGTGCATGGAAATGTCATCCGCGAAATCATTGCTTAGCAGCCTTACCTAAATTCGAAACCATGCCAACACGCAGACAATTTTTAAAAGCCTCGTCCATTGCTAGTACCGCTCTTATGATGAATCCACTCGAAAACTTTGCACAACCGACTGGCCCCAAAGCTGCGCCAGGATTTTCGCTCACCGTGATGGCAACCAATTGGGGATTCCCCGGATCGTGGGAGGAGTTCTGCGCCAAGGCGAAAGCTTCCGGATACGATGGAGCAGAACTGTGGTGGCCAACGAATGAAAAGGATCGAACGCCGATGTTCGAGGCACTCTCGAAGCATGGTTTGAAACACGCATTCCTGTGGGGCAGTGGTGATCCCGACTTCGCGAAAAATGAAGCGCAGTTCGAAAGCACCCTGCAAGAAATAGCCAAGACCAAGCCCCTGTATATCAATTGCCATTCAGGACGAGACTTTTTCACAGCAGATCAAAAACTACAAGCCATCGCATTTACTACTAAGCTCGCACAGAGCACAGGTCTACCTATCTATCACGAAACACACAGGGGACGCGCCTTGTATTCGGCGCCCGTGACACGGGAATTGATCGAAAAGAATAAAGATCTTCGAATCACGCTGGACATCTCGCATTGGTGTGCTGTTCATGAATCATTACTCGGAGATCAGAGTGAAACAATTGCGATGGTGTTGAACCGTGTTGATCATATTCACGCCCGCGTCGGACACCCAGAAGGACCACAAGTATCAGAACCCAGAGCCCCGGAATGGAGCGATGCCGTGAAGGCTCACTTCAATTGGTGGGACACCGTGGTTGAAAGAAAAAAGAAGGAAGGAAAATCCATGACGATGCTAACCGAATTCGGACCACCCGATTACATGCCGACCACGCCGTATACACGGCAGCCGCTCGCAGATCAATGGGATATCAATGTTCATATGATGAACACCTTCCGTAAGCGGTACCTTTCATGACATCACTTTTGGACCTGCTCGGAAGGCTCCATCCATTGTTGGTTCACCTTCCGATCGGTATACTTTGTCTCGCAATCTTTTTCGTGGTGATCGCTCGTAGCATCCCCACGCATGTGACAAAGTTGACTTTCTTACTGGGAAGCCTTTCGTCCGTGCTGGCCGTCGCGTCCGGATTGTCGCTCACCCGCGGGAACGACTACGATCCCCAAGGGTATCAATGGCATCAATGGATGGGTATCACCCTCGCGTGTGTCGCCTTTGGAACTTGGTGGTTGATTCATCGATTTCCAGGAAATCGACCGGCAGTCTTAGGAGGCGCAGGAGCAACCCTGATCCTACTTACGATCACCGGCCATCTTGGGGGTTCGCTCACACATGGCGACCACTATTTATTCGAGCCGATTTCGACCGACGAGCAAGCACCACCATTCGATCCGTCGGCAGTGACCTACCAACAAGCGGTTCTTTTTGCCGATGTCGTGCAACCCATCTTGAATACAAGGTGCGTTTCGTGTCATGGAAAAGACAAACAAAAAGGAGGGCTGAGGTTAGACGCTCGCGAGTTCCTACTCAAGGGCGGCAAGAATGGGAAGCTCTTCGAAGCGTCGAATCCAGAAGAGAGTATGCTGGTCAATCGAATTGATTTGCCGATGGATCACGAAGACCACATGCCTCCGAAGGAGAGAAAACAGCTCACTGATTTTGAACGCGACATCATCCAGACATGGATCTTGAAAGGCGCAAGTTTTGATGTCAAACTCTCGGGGGTGCTGGATTCACTTGGGTGGCTTACGTTGCAAGAGCCACAACCGAAAGAAGAATCATATCCAGAGGACGCTGTTCGTGAACCGGATGAAAGACTGATGCAAGAACTAACGCAGCTGGGTGTGGCCATTACACCCGTTGCCCAGGGAAGTCGCTACTTACAAGTTAACTTCGTGAGCGCAACCGAACAGGCCACGGTATTGTTGCCTCGGTTGGAACCAATCGCGCGGAACGTGATAAGCTTGAAGATTGCCGGCGCATCGTTGGATGCCACGGCATGGTCGACGATTACGAAGATGGAATACTTAACTATTGTAGATTTTTCGACGACCAATGTCGGTGACGCTGAACTCGTTGCCTTGGCGAAGCTGCAACACGTAAAAACGATCAATCTGAGTTTCGCCAAACTTTCGCTGAAAGGTCTGGAGGAGGTGGCGCGCATGCGTTCGCTTCGCAAGATTGTGGCCCATCAAGTGCTTGAGGATACTACACTATACGAACAGCTAAGGTCACGCTATCCACAAATCGCGTTCGAGTTTGGAGGCTATTCTGTTCCTACCCTGGCCACGGATACCACGCAGATCAAGACCAATTGAAGATCACTTCTTGGCCCGGAAGCGAACCGGTTGAACCCAAGCGGCTTCATTCTCATCCTCGGCGAGCGGATTGGATCGCTTCTTTGTAGACGTGACTTTCGCGCGTACGAAAAGATACTCGTCAGTCACTTCAAATTGACCTTTCGGCCCTGGGAATGTAGCCAACACCGACGTCTTGATGTCGCCCTTCCGCGCACCGATAAATTCAATTTTGTAATAGAAGGGTTTCTCTGGTTCAACCTCAATGTGGAGGAAATTGTCTTTAACAAAGAGTTCGCGCATGGTTACACCTGTACTTGCGTAGAATTCACCTGCTTCCATTGCCAAAATGAGGGATGCCGGTGTCAGCTCCCTCGACCGCACCATCACCCATCCCCGCCCTGCGTTGCTGTAGTTAGGTCCAAATGAATGATAATTGTGGCTGTCGTCGGTGGCGAGACCATAAAGCAAAGGCTTGCCCGAGTTGACATAGGCGATGTTGATGTCGTCCCACATTTGTTCTGTACTTGGGTGGGCGTTGTCGCCATAATTATGGACCAGCGGGTGCCCATTGTATACCTCGAAGAAACGTTCGCCATTTAGGTCGATCATGTTCTGCGTCGTGATGCTATAAAAAAAGTTCGGGTGGTTGAGGTGTTGCATCACCGGCACACCATATTCCCGCCGTTGTCGCGCGACAGCGTCGAGGTTGCGTTGCATGATGTCGACGATTGTGGTCCCGCCTTGCGGAGGAATGAGTTCTTGCACATTCGTCGCGTTCATGTGAATCTGTTTGTCACCAAGTCGCTCCGTGATTTCTTCAGATTGAATAATCAAAAAATCCCGATCCTGAAAAAGAGGGAGGTATTCTTCGAGAGTTTTGAGTCGCACACTGGTCCTTCCTGTATCCTGCCGATAAGTGACCCACGACTTTCCGTATTTGTTGAGATAGTTGGCAAAGCCATCGGTGGCAGTCTGCGATTTGGCTATCAGTTTCCATTTTTCTCCGGCAGCCAGCGTGTTATGATCGGAAAGCGCCACGAACTGGTAGCCGTGGGTCTTATACCAGTCCATGATCATTTCCGGAAATTCATCTCCGTCGCTCCAATAAGAATGGGTATGTAGATTTCCCTTGAACCACGACTGTCCATCTGCAACCACGGCGACCAGGATACTTAGTGCGAGTACGATGATTTTTTTCATGAGCCTGTTAAGTTACGGAAGCTCCTAGAAAAAAAAAGGGAACACCTAATGGGTTCCCCTTATCTGTGAGCATCACGACTCTACTGGCTTCTCAGTGACTTGACTGGGTTGGCGAGCGCGGCTTTGATCGACTGGAAGCTCATGGTGACCCATGCGACGACGAAGGCCATAGCACCAGCCATTAGATACACGAAGACACCGATCTCCACACGATACGAATATCCCTTTAACCACCAATCGATGCCATACCAAGCAGCTGGCGCGGCAAGCACAAACGCGATCAAAATCAACTTTCCGAACTCTTTCGACAGGAGGAGCACGATTCCAGAAACGCTAGCGCCCATGACCTTGCGAATTCCAATCTCCTTGGTTCTCTGTTCGGCGGTGAAAGCCGTCAGCGCAAAAAGACCCAAACAAGCAATCACAATCGCGAGCCCGGCAAAAACCGAGAAGATATCCCCGAGCCGTTGTTCAGACTGATACATGCGACCGAAGTCTTCGTCGAGGAATGAATAGTCGAACGGGAGCCCAGGGCCAAATTTTTTCCACGTTTCTTCGATGTGTGATATGACGTCTTGGGTATTGGCGGATTCGAATCGGAACGAAATGGAACTGGCATTCTTACGTAAGAAGAGGGCTAGCGGGCCGATGTTCTGTCGCAAAGACTCGAAATGAAAGTCTTCCACCACACCCACCACCGTCGATACCGCAAGTTCCTTCGTGTCTAGGTTCGCCGATCCCGAGAACGTCGCGATCTTTTCTCCTAGTGGGTTCGCGAATCCAAACGCTTTCACCGCGGCTTCGTTGAGGATCACCGCCGATGAATCCGACAAGAATTCCTTCGAGAAGTCGCGGCCTTGGATGATGTGCATCCCCAGTGTCTTTACGTAGTCATAGTCGACTTCCCAATTCTGAATCGATACCATGTTTTCTTCAGTGGGCTGTTTCGCAGCGGGCCAGTGGGCATTGTCGCTGCGAGAGCTGTTGGAAACAGGCAAGAACCCCGACACAGTGCCACTCTTGATGAAACTATTTCGCTCCACTTCGTCTTTAAATGATTGAAGTTGATCCCGCAGGGCATACGTATCATGAATGATGATTATCTGACTCTTGTCGAAACCAATTTTCTTGTTCTGGATAAATGACAGTTGACGATTGACAGCAATTGTTCCAATAACCAAGACAATAGAAATCCAGAATTGGAAGACGACCAACGTACCTCGGATCATTCCACTCTTGGAACCAAGCGCTAAGTTTCCCTTCAACACGTTTACCGGTCTAAATGCCGACAAGAAGAAAGAAGGATAAATGCCGGCCAGAATACCTATCAATAGTGCGCCACCAAGGAGGGCAAACCAAAACAACATGGAATCGAAAGGAATGTGAAGGTCCTTTTGGGCCAACGTGTTGAAAAAGGGGAGTGCGATCCAAGCTAATCCAATGGCCAGGAAAAATGAGATGGCACTCACCACGATCGACTCCATCAGGAACTGACGGACGAGGTGCGCACGAACAGATCCCATCACCTTACGGATACCTACTTCCTTTGCGCGGTTGGCCGATCGCGCGGTCGACAAGTTCATAAAGTTGATACACGCGATAATCAAGATGAAAGCCGCGATGATCGAAAAGATGTATACATACATGACGTCACTGTTGGCGTCGATCTCGGCAATTCGATCCGAGTGCAAATGAATATCGGCCACCGGTCGAAGTGAAAACTCGAGCTTGTTACCTTCTGCCTTAAACTTCTCGAGGCTGAAGTCGGATCCCAAGGCGTACTGTAGTTGTGGTCCCGCGTAGGTGTCCACCAACTTCGGCAACTTGGCTTGCAAATCGGCAGCATTGGTGCCAGGCACAAGTTTCACGTATGTAAAGAAGTTGTTGCTGAGCCAATTCGTGTCTTGACTATAACTATCCGACACAAGTGATCGGATGAAATCGAAATAGAAATGGGTGTTGGAAGGTATGGTTTTAAATACGCCCGTAATCTTCCAAACCTGACCGTTATTGCTGATCAAGGTTTGACCCAAGGCTTCTTCACCGGGGAAGTACTTGTCGGCAGCCTTTTGACTGATGACCATCGTGTTTGGCTCTTTCAATGCCGAGGTAGGATCTCCAGACAAAAAAGGTATGTCGAATACGCGGAAGAACGAGGAATCGCCAAAGACGACGTGATCTTCTTTGAAACTCTCTTCGGTGCGACGGAAGATCACTGTGTTTTTGTTCCACAAACGGGTCGACACTGCTACCTCCGGATAATCCTTTCGCAACGCATCCGCCATCGGACCGGGCGTCACAGCCAAGATGAGGTGATTGTCTCCGAACTTGATTTCCGCTTCAGCGCGATACAACCTGTCGATATCCGAGAAATGCCGATCGTAACTTAATTCATGCGCGACGTAAAGCAGGATGACCAAGCAGGAAGCGATGCCGACAGCCAGCCCAGCCGTGTTGATGATGCTGTAGAATCGTTGCTTTTTTAAGTTTCGAAAGGCAACGACAAAGTAGTTTCTTAACATATCACTGAGATGTTGGTTTCTAGAATGAATGGTGAGGTCTTGTGTTTCTTGCAGGCCCTGGCTTCCCCCGAACGTCGCGATTACTTCTTCGTATGCGTCGACGAACCGTTTGCCAGTTGCCATTTTTAATTCAACGGCTGAACAGACGTGGTCCACCAACTCGTCGCTCAGACCTTCGAGCAGCAGACCACGACGGTGTAGGTCCTTGATGATGTAGTCGATATGTTCCTCACCAAGTTGCACGTTATCCTATTTTCACTTGGAGTACTGATGTCATGGTTTGAATGAAGTCGATAAACTCTGACACGCGATCTTTCGCGATGGCGCGACCTTGTGGCGTGAGTATGTAATACTTGCGTACACGCTTGCCGATGTTCATCACCTCCGTTTTGAGCAGCCCATCCGCTTCAAGTTTGTGCAACGTGGGGTACAACGCCCCCTCGGTGAGCAATAGACGACCGTCCGACAGTTCTTTCACACGCTGAGTGATTTCATAGCCATACATTTTTCCGTGATCTTTTAACACTTTTAATACGATCGTTTGGAGCGTTCCTTTGAGTAGTTCGGGAGAATGCATAGCAAGAATACCTAAGACAATTATGCATAAGACGCCAAAGCGGATAAGCTGGTTGCATGGTGGAGTAAAAAATTGCGATCGTTTTGACGAAAACAACTAAATTCAATCGCTCAGGACCTCACTAAACATGAAGAAAGGATACTGGATCATCGGCCTTTACGCGGTATGGTGCTTTGTTGGCGCAGTTTGGTACATGTTCAGTATCAAAGGCCTACCTGAAACCGTGGGTGCGGTGGCACCGATGGCAGGCACCATGGCGATTATCGAGATCCTTTTGCTGATGACGGTAGCATTTTTCATGGGTTTTGGCTTGGCGTGGATGATGCGTCGGGAGCCGCTCGAAAATGCGTCTGAACTCGCTAAAAACGCAGGATTTGAGATACGAGAACTTCAAATCCAACTCGCGCAAGCACAGGAATCCCAGCATGAATGGAAAATGGCGCGCCAGTTGGCGGAGGACAAGGCGGTTGGTGAAAAACTCCACGCGGACCAGCTAAGGACGCGATTGACCGAACTCGAGCAGTCGGAGCAGGCGGCTCGCGCCCAACTTTCGGAACTGCAAAGAAAGCTGCAGCAATTGGAGGGCGAACTGTCGTCGTCGAAGTTCCGGGTGCGCGTGCTTGAAGCAGAAGCTTCGGAGAAAGAAAAGACGCCGCCGCCATTGGTAGAAGAATCTAAACCCAACGTGGACCACCGCGACTGGTCGGACCACCCGTTTGTACGGCCCGTTGAAACCGACTCAAACGACCGCGACGACCTCACAGAAATAAAGGGAATTGGCCCCGCGTTCCAGCGAAAACTCAACGCGTTGGACATCTATACTTTCCGGCAAATTAGTGAGCTCGATGGCGAAGCGGTGGAACGCCTCGCCGAGGTGATCGAGGTCTTCCCCGAACGCATTCACCGCGACAACTGGATCGGACAAGCCACACGACTCTTTCTGAAGAAGATCGGCAAAGAGGTCTAGCACCCTTAAATTTTCATTAAATACTCTGCATGCATAATAATTTTCTTTTATCTTCGCTATCGATTGCATGAAGAGAGAAGAAACAGTTGACTATCACATCAAGGCGTCTTGGCACGCGATCGCGCGGATGTACAACCAACAAGCGATCAAGTATGGAGGAACGATGTCGATAGGATTTGCCCTGCTGAACATTCACACCGAAGAGGGGACCCCAGCGACGAAGATCGCCCCGCTCATGGGACTAGAAGCAAGGAGCTTGACCCGTCTCCTCAAATCGATGGAAGAGAAAGGATTGATCTACCGGGAAACCGACAAGAACGATAAGCGATCTGTTCGAATCCGACTGACGAAGGAGGGAAAGAAGAACAAGGAAAAGGCAAGGAATACCGTACTGCGATTTAATGAAGTAGTTCGGGGACAAATTTCCAATGAGCAGCTTGACGTGTTTTTCAGCGTGTTGAGCACGATCAACCAGATCATTGAAAGGAACAGTATTTATACCGGTGAAGGCACTGACGCGCTAAATCAACGGCGACACTTAAAAGAGATATGAATAGATCGATTAAGAAAGTAGCGGTGTTGGGCTCTGGAGTCATGGGCTCGGCCATCGCTTGCCATTTCGCGAACGTAGGATGCGAAGTCCTGCTTCTCGACATTGCTCCCAAAGACCTCAACGAGGAAGAGCAAAAGAAAGGCTTGACACTCGACAACAAGCTCGTGAAGAATAGAATCGTCAACTCCTCGTTGGAGCGCGCGGTCAAATCGAATCCCGCGCCGTTGATGAAGAAGGAGTTTGCTTCGCGTGTGGCCACAGGGAACTTCGACGACGATATGCCGAAAATCAAGCACGTCGATTGGATCATCGAGGTAGTGGTTGAAAATCTAGACATCAAGAAGAAGGTATTCGAGCAGGTAGAGAAACACCGCACACCGGGAACTCTGATCACCTCAAACACTTCCGGTATCCCCATTCACTTGATGGCCGAAGGGCGTTCGGAAGACTTCAAGAAGCATTTTTGTGGAACGCACTTTTTCAACCCCCCGCGCTACCTCCGTCTCTTCGAAGTAATCCCGACTCCATATACCGACCCGGCCGTTGTTAGCTTCGTCATGCAATACGGCGATCTATTCCTCGGTAAGACCACCGTTCTATGTAAGGATACCCCCGCCTTTATCGGCAATCGCGTCGGTGTGTGGGGTCTATTAAAGGTGATCGATTCGATGCGCAAGTTTGACTTGAACGTCGATGAAATCGATAAGCTTACGGGCCACGTCATCGGTCGCCCTAAGTCGGCTACCTTCCGCACGTCGGACCTCGTTGGCCTCGATACCTTTATCAAAGTAGCCAACAACCTTTACAACGGCCTCCCCAACGACGAGAGCCGCGATATGTTCAAGCTCCCCGAGGTGGTTGCCAAGCTGGAGCAAAACAAATGGCTGGGCGATAAGACAGGACAAGGCTTCTATAAAAAGAGTAAAGGCGAAAAAGGAACGGAAATCCTGACGCTTGACTTAAACACCTTAGAATACAAACCGAAGGCGAAAGCAAAGTTTGCCACACTCGAGACCACCAAAACAATCGATAACCTACGGGAGCGATTTAAAGTGTTGCTCGCCGGCAAAGACAAGGCCGGTGATTTCTACCGCGACTGCTTCTACGCGCTATTCAAATACGTCAGCTTCAGGATTCCAGAAATCTCGGATGAACTGTTTAGAATCGATGATGCTGTTTGCGCAGGTTTTGGTTGGGAACTTGGTCCATTCGAGACGTGGGATGCAGTCGGAATTGAAAAATCGATCGCAGCCATGGAGGCGGCCGGCTACAAACCGAACCAATGGGTGTACGACATGTTGGCGGCCGGGAACAAAACATTCTACCGCGTTCAGAACGGCGCGCGTCAATACTATGACATCCCGTCGAAATCGTACAAGAATATTCCGGGTCGTGATGCCTTCATCATACTTGAGAACCTGAGCAACAATGTTGTTTGGAAAAATGCCGATTCGAAGATTACCGATATCGGTGATGGCATTCTCAATTTCTCGTGGCACAGCAAGAGCTACACGCTCGGCAGCGATGTGATTACCGGGTTGAACAAATCCATCGAGTTAGCGGAGAAGAGTGCCCGCGGTCTTGTGATTGGACACCAGGGTGCAGACTTTTCCTTGGGTGCAAACTTGGGCCTCGTGTTCATGTACGCGATCGAGCAAGACTACGACGAGCTTGATTTCATGGTGCGCGCATTCCAAAACGCCGTGATGAGAATTCGATATTCAACGATCCCAGTTGTGGTGGCTCCGCACGGGCGCACGCTCGGTGGCGGTTGCGAGATGACGATGCACTCGGATTTGGCACAAGCGGCAGCCGAAACATACATCGGACTCGTGGAGGTAGGCGTCGGACTCATTCCCGGTGGTGGAGGAACGAAAGAGTTTGCGAAACGCGTCAGCGACCGAGCGCAAGAAGGAGACGTAGAGCTCAATGCACTACAGAACGCGTTCATGAATATTGCGACGGCTAAGGTGGCGCTATCGGCGCATGATGCCCGCGACCTGGGTATCCTTCGTCCGAAGGACCGAATCTCGATGAATAAGGATCGCCAGATCTTGGATGCCAAGGCGGCAGCTATTGAATTGGCGGAAGCAGGTTACACCATGATGCCGCAAGCGAAGAACATTAAAGTTCAAGGGAGAACGGGAATGGCACTGTTCGCCGCAGGTGTGAACGGTATGCGTTTAGGTAACTACATCTCCGAACACGACGCGAAGATCGCCATGAAAATCGCCAACGTGATGTGCGGCGGAGATCTCACGTCACCACAGGAGGTGAGTGAACAATACTTGCTCGACCTGGAGCGCGAGGCATTCGTGTCGCTCTGTGGCGAACGCAAAACACTAGAGAGAATTCAGTCGATCCTCACTGGCGGTAAGCCGCTGAGAAACTAAACCTAGACTCAAAAACTTCGAATTATGGAATCATATATCGTAGCAGGATATCGCACAGGTGTTGGCAAAGCCAAAAAAGGTGGGTTTCGTTTCACGCGTCCCGATGACCTAGCGGTGGACGTGATCAAGTATCTCGTAAAATCCATCCCTGGGCTGGATCCCAAAATGGTCGACGATGTCATCGTTGGTAACGCGGTACAAGAAGCCGAACAGGGTATGCAAATGGGCCGCATGATTTCGTTGATGGCACTCGGCGTTGAAACGCCCGGGATGGTGATCAATCGATACTGTGGTTCTGGCGTGGAAGCAATCGCAATCGCATCGGCCCGTGTGCAAGCGGGTCAAGCGGACATCATCATCGCGGGAGGAACGGAATCAATGTCGCTCGTTCCCGTCATGGGTTGGAAGACGGCGTTGAACTATGGCATCGCCAAGGATCACCCCGATTACTACATCAGCATGGGTCTCACAGCGGAACAAGTGAGCCAACAGTTCAAGATTTCGCGTGAAGCGCAAGATCAATTCTCGGTAGAATCCCATCAAAAGGCAGCAGCAGCATGGAAGGAAGGCAAGTTTAAAGATGAGGTCGTGCCAATCACCGTGAAGGAAGTTTACGTCGACGAATCGGGTAAGAAGAAGACACGAGAATTCGTCGTCAACACGGACGAGGGGATTCGCGCCGACACGTCGATCGAGGGCCTTTCGAAACTTAAGCCTGTGTTTGCCGTCAATGGTTCTGTTACCGCCGGGAATTCATCTCAAACTTCCGACGGCGCGGCATTCGTTTGCGTGATGAGTGATCGCATGGTCAAGCAACTAAACTTGAAGCCGATCGCAAGAATGATGAGTTATGCCGTAGCGGGTGTTGAACCCCGCATCATGGGTATCGGTCCTGTGGCAGCCGTACCCAAAGCCCTGAAACAAGCTGGACTGAAACTCCAAGATGTAGACCTGATCGAGTTGAATGAAGCATTCGCGGCACAGTCGCTGGCCGTCATCAAGGAGCTTGGCATCGATCGCGCTAAACTTAATCCCAATGGTGGCGCGATTGCCGTAGGCCACCCGCTAGGGTCGTCGGGCGCGCGGTTGTCGGTACAGTTGTTTAATGAACTGCGTCGCCAAAAGAAGAAATATGGAATGGTGACGGCCTGCGTCGGCGGCGGGCAAGGTGTCGCCGGTATCTATGAACTTTTGAATTGATCGAATATCACAAGAACACAATACGGAGGATAAGTATATGAGCACGGAAACAGCAACAAAGGGACTGGTCAAGGGTGGAGAGTTCTTGATCAAAGAAACGCAAGCACATGACATCTTTACACCCGAAGACTTTTCGGAGGAGCAAAAGATGATCGCGCAGCAATGCAAAGACTTTTTGACAAAAGAAGTTTATCCCAAGCTCGACGAGATCGACTCCATGAAAGATCCGAAGCTGATGCCGACCATTCTGGATAAAGCTGGCGAGTTGGGCTTGTTGGGAACTTCCGTTCCACAAGAGTTGGGCGGATTCGGCATGGATTTCAACACGACCATGTTGGTGGCCGAGGTGATTGGTGGAGGTCATTCTGTAGCTGTCGCACTGTCGGCCCATACGGGTATCGGCACGCTACCAATTCTTTATTATGGAAACGACGCCCAAAAGAAAAAGTACATCCCGAAACTCGCGACCGGAGAATGGAAAGCGGCCTATTGTTTAACAGAACCAGACTCGGGATCGGATGCCAACTCGGGCAAGACGAAAGCTGTGTTGAGTGCCGATGGCAAGCACTACGTCATCAATGGACAAAAGATGTGGATCACGAACGGTGGATTTGCCGACGTGTACGTCGTCTTCGCGAAAATAGACCAAGACAAGAACTTGAGTGCGTTCATCGTCGAACGTTCATTCGGTGGCATCACGATGAACGAGGAAGAAAAAAAGATGGGGATCAAAGGTTCGTCCACACGCCAGATCTTTTTCAACGATTGCAAGGTACCGGTCGAAAACCTGTTGAGCGAGCGCGAGAACGGGTTTAAGATCGCGGTCAACATCCTCAATATTGGTCGTATCAAATTAGGTGTGGCCGCTGTGGGCGGTTCTAAAGCCACCATTTCCAAGGCGATCAAGTACGCGAAAGAACGCAAGCAATTCGGCGTTCCGATCGCCACGTTCGGCGCGATCAAGCACAAGATTGCGGAGGCAACCGCGCGAATATTCGCAAGTGAATCGGCGCATTATCGCGCAGGCCAAAACATCGACGACGCCTACAACGCGTTTATCGCCCAAGGGATGGACTCGTCCAAAGCTAGGTTAAAGTCGTTGGAAGAGTTCGCGATCGAATGCGCAATTCTCAAGGTTCATGGATCTGAGGTATTGGATTACTCTGTCGATGAAGGCGTGCAAATCTACGGGGGCATGGGCTTTTCTGCGGAAGGACCTATGGACCGTGCTTATAGGGATGCGCGGATCAACCGAATTTTCGAGGGCACAAACGAAATTAACCGGCTCCTCACGATCGATATGCTGATGAAACGTGCGATGAAAGGTACTCTTGACCTGATGTCGCCGGCGATGGCTGTGCAAAAAGATCTCATGGCGATACCTGATTTTGGGGCAAGCGACGAGGAAGGGGTATTCACCAAGGAGAAGAAGGTCATCGCCAACCTTAAGAAGGCGGGACTGATGGTTGCAGGGTCGGCAGTTCAAAAATTTATGATGAAGCTGTCGGATGAGCAGGAAGTGCTCATGAACCTTGCCGACATGTTGATTGAGCTATATGTAGCCGAGTCCGCAATCTTACGAGTCGAAAAGATGATTGCCTCCAAGGGAGAGAAGGCAGCCGAGATTCAAAAAGAACTCGCCATCATTTACCTGCATGGTGCCGTTGAAAAGGCTGCGTCGGCCGGCCGTAGTGCCATCACTTCCTTTGCGGATGGAGATGAACTTCGCTTGATGCTGATGGGGTTGAAGCGTTATACAAAAGTTGATCCTTACAACCTGAAAGAAGCACGGCGTAAAGTTGCCAGCTACGTCATCGATAAAGGCGAGTACCCATTCTGAGTTTTCACGAACAGGTAACGGGCACGCGATCAGATTCTGGACGCGTGCCTTTTTTTCGGGCACCTATTCGTATTTAAGCGTGTCCGCAGGATTCGTCGAAGCGGTCTTCCATGTTTGCGATGCCATCGTGATGATACCAATTAGCGCCATCAATAATATACCGAAGAGAATATCCAGTGCGGTAATGGGTACTCGGTAGTAGTCCAAGCCAGCAAGGACCCTGTTGAACAAAAAGGTGAGGGGAACGGCGAAGAGCGCAGCTACTCCCATTAGTTTTAAGAAATCGCGCGAAAGCAAGAGTACCAAGCCCCAGCGGGAAGCACCCATCACTTTTCGGATGCCGACTTCTTTCGTTTTTGATTCTGTTGCGTACACGACCATCCCAAGAAGGCCTAGGCAGGAAATGGTGATCGCCAAGAGCCCTAGAAACCCAAAGATTTTGAGTAACGTGATATAGTTTGAAAAGGCATTAGCGGTTTCTTCCGACAGGAATTCCGCCGTGAAGATCCCACCATTCGAAATTTCTCGCCACGAGGGTTCGAGACGTTCGAGTGCACTCTGCACGTCAGACGAAACGAGCTTCACATTTGCCAATCGATACTCGTCTGGGTTGCTGCGGAAAAAGAAGTTTCCGGGAGGAGCATGGAGCTGCCAAAAGTGAAAGTCTTTCACCACACCGATGATGCGCAGGTTCATCGAGTCGACGTGAACGAGTTGATCCAATGCTTCCGAAGGACCGGCGAAGTGAAAGCGTTTCATCAAGGTTTCATTGATAATCACAGAAGTTTCATGATCGCGATAGTCGTCAAACACACGGCCTGCGATCAATGTCAAGTCCATGTTTTCAATGAACGAACCACTCACGTACATTTGAAAGACTTCGGCACTGTCTACGGACTGATCTAGTTTCACCCACGTGCTGGGAACACCGTGGCCCATAACCCCCGACGAGAAGGATATACGTTCAACATCCGAAATTTTACTGAATTCAGTTTCCACTTTCGTGGGATCAATACCAGAGAGCCGAACGTCGAGAATGTTTTCTTGATTGAAACCTAAATCGAAGTTTCGGGCATACCGGTATTGTTTCGAGAAAATAATGAGTCCTAGTAGGAACGTGAGGCAAAGACCGAATTGAAACACCATCAACCCTTTACGAAGACGCATGGCTGAAAACGCTTTTGCCGGCAAATTCGAGCGCATGGCTTCGATTGGGGTCAGCCGTGCAAAGTGAAGGGCAGGAAGCACGCCAGCGATCACAGCCGTCAATAGTCCGAATCCGAAGAAGGCGAGCAAGCGCATCGGGGTAAGACTTAGGTCTAACGCAGAAGCGTGCACCAACATCGACTGGAATTCGTGTCGGATCATGAAGAAGATGGCCGCGGCTCCAATCAGCGAAAGCGAAGTAATGATGACTGTCTCGGACAGGAACTGCAAGAAAATATGACGCCGTAGCCCACCAAGTGTTTTCCGAAGCCCGATCTCCTTCGAACGCTTCAAAGCCCGTGCAATGGAGATGTTGGTGTAGTTGAAACATGCGGGAAGTAGGATCAACAGGGCCAAGCCACCAGCAATTGCAAATGAAAGGTAACTCCACGTGGGACCGACACTGTCGTCTAGTTCGGGACCCGGGGTGATCTCGCCAAGTGCTTGCACGGTGAACGTGGCTTGAAATCCTGACGCTGTAGGGTAAACTTTTTTTGCAAGTTGATTTAGGTATTCTTGGAGACGAGCCGCATCGCTTGCGTTGTCCAACTCAACGTACACGAAGTGACGACGAAATTGGGACCAGCCCTCCGCAACGCTTTGACGTTCGAACTTCTCGCGAATACCTGTCATCGGCGCCAACGCGTTGAACGAAAAGTGGGTGTTGACGGGGAAGTCCTTCATCACACCACTTACTTGCATCATGGTTCCATTAACGTTGATATCCCGGCCCATGGGGTCCGCCGAGCCAAAGACAAGCTTCGCAGCGTGTTCGGTGAGTACCACCGCGCGTGGGTCATTCAATGCTGTACGCGGGTCGCCGTGAACGAGCGGGAAAGTGAAGGAACGGAGGAATCCGGGATCGACGAAATACCCGTTTAGGTACACCTCTTGGCGCGGTTGGGGTTCGTCGGCATACAGGCTTCGATCGACTTCGATCACTTCTTTTGCCCCTTCAAATTCGGTGCGAATTTTCTCTGCGACCATCCTGGGTGCCGACGCAAGCTCATCCCCTTCGCCGGTCGTAGTAATCACGCGATATATTCGGTCCTTGTTTTCGTGAAACTCATCGTAGTCGGTGACACTGATAAAAATGGTCAGGATCAGCAAACTAATGGACATCCCTATGGCGAGGCCCACCATGTTGATGATAGAAAAGTAACGATGCCGCAAAAGGCTTCGAAAACCTACTTTAAGATAGTTGGCAACCATAGACATACTATTAGCTTGAGAGAATAGATGATTTTCTTGGCGACGTTTCCTTTTTCTGATGGCATAGGAGAACAAGAGTGAGGCGACTTGCTGCCGATAAATCCACCGTGCGCGCCGAGGACCCAGCGTTCTAGCGTTGCGATGGAACATCTCTTCCATGTCGCCACGCAAGTCATCAACGTGCGCACGACCGCAATACCAATCAAATAACCAACTGGCGAGTTTGGGAGGCTTGTCCATCACTTGGGTAAAGAGAGGCTTACTTTCGACGCAGCCCAAAGTTCATCCCGCAAGGACTTGGCTTCGGTGAGGGCTACTTTCCCGTTGCGAGTCAATTCATAAAAACGTTTGCTCCGCCCACCACGCTCGGCTGTCGCGCCGCCCACCCACGATTTGAGAAAATTCTTTTCTTCGAGGCGAGTTATGGTAGAATGTAGGGCGCCGATGCTGATAGAACGATGGCAACGATCTTCGATCGAATCCTTGATCGCGACGCCGTAAGCGTCGTCACCCAACGTGGCAATGGTGAGTAACACGAGTTCCTCGAATTCCCCTAAATAAACTTTCATCCTATTTCCTTGATCGAAATATCGGGCAATATGTTTCTACTTTTAAGAAGAAATTGTAAAGAAATGTCACCAAGAGAAAAAATTGGGGCACCACCTGTCTTTCAAGCAGATGGCACCCCTACTACCCCTAAACATAAACGCAAGCGTCTTCATGCGGTAAAGACGCCGCGGTTATAGCCTTTATCGAAATTCGATCTCGCTTACTTTATCCCAGCCCACGTATATTGGGCGATCGGATTTAGAATCCGTGAAGATGAGCACGCCTTGATTGCGGTAATTGACGTCTTGGGCATCGTCGAGTATAATTTTTTCGCCGCTCTTCAATTCCACTTCACAACGGGTGTCGTCGTAAGTTTTTAACCGCTTGATATTTTTGAAGGGAACCGAGTATTCGAACTCACGCTTCTTACCCTGCAGCAATTCGTAGTCGAACTCCTCGTCCAAGTCGTACACGATACGACCCGAGTAGGTCTCGCCTTTAAATGTTTTCACGGTACCTACCAGCTCGCTCTGCGCCTTGAATTGATCGAAAGAAACCATGGCGGCGGGGGTTCTATCTTCGAACGTAACTTTGTCGAACTCGCTCCACGGGATGTCGATGGCGGGAAAACTCTTACCCATCACGATCACACCTCTGTTTTCACGATTCACGTCATTCGAACCCTCTAAATAGATTTCACGGCCGGACTTTAGTTTGACTAGGCAACGGCTACCGGCGCGCGTGATGGATGAGATTTTGCCAAATTCGATTGACAAGTCTCCGTCGTCTGAATCGCCATCGAGTTTGTCAGTGGAAATCCGTTCATCGTGGTCCCACTGAATGAAGCCGGTGAATTTTTCGCCAAAAGCTTCAACCGTTCCGTAAAGGGGTTTGCCAAATGAAGTTGCCAGTCGAGTCGGCGTATTGATGAACTCGATTCTGGTGATGCGATTCCAGTATACTTCAACATCGCCTAATTCTTTGTCGATGACGCGGATGTCTGTTCCCACGTCGTTGTATCCTGAACCATCCAATTCGATTTTGGATCCATTTCTCATTTCCACGGTGACCCACTTACTTCCTTGGGGGACGACAGCCTTGAGATCGCCGAACTGGCAAGAGAACTGGTGGTTGAAGTCGGAGTTCCAGCCATCGTTTTCCCAACGCCAGCCAAAGGAGTCGGCCCAGCGACTCCAGGAACTATAGCGGTTGTTGGCGCGATACAGCCGGTCGTCGAGTTCATCACGCTCGGAGCTAGACAGCAACCGTAAGTTTTCATTCCGCGGCTTACCGGCGTTGAAGATGTCGTTCCAGTAGATTTCTTCTTTTCCCCATCGAAGAGGACCTTCGTACGTCTTGTTGTCGACGAGAGTGATTCGGCCGTAGATGAAGTGTTCGTCTTGCGCGAAAGCGAACACGGCGGGCAGTAGCGCAAACAAAGTGAGTGCGAGTCGAGTAGCGATTCTATTCATGTTTTGGGTATTAATCGGGTGGTGAAACCGGATGATTATACTCCAAAAATGCGCGGAGGTTGGCCTTTAAATAAGGGTAGTGGGATGGATCGGAACTCGCGCCGGATGAATCGGGATAAATGGCTACTGATCGATCCAGCGTTTGAACTCGGGTGTTCGGTCGGAGCTGATCACCACTTCTTCTTCCGTTTTGGGTTGAAGGACAATCTTGATGCGGCCCTTGAAGTAAGGATGGATTTCGGCGATAGATTCGAACGCGACTATAAACTGGCGGTTGGCACGAAAGAAGCGCTTGGGATCAAGAATCTCTATCAACTCGTCCAGGGGTTGATCGATGGGGAGCTTTTTCCCGTCCAGCGTCACGATGTAAGTCAATTTGCTTTCGCTGAAGAAGTAGCCAATTTTATCGGTGGTGATTGCGACAATACGTTGGCCTAGACGGACCATGAACCGAGATTTATAGCTAGGCAACGACGCATTCTTGATAAGGTCCAACACCCGGCTGTAGTCCGGGGCAGTCTCCAGTTTGCGTTGTTGCACCCGTTGTAGGCTCACCTCGAGTTTTTCACGTTGAACGGGCTTTAACAGGTAATCGACACTGTTGACTTCAAATGCACGAATGGCATACTGGTCATACGCGGTCGTGAAGATGACCGGGACCTCGACTTTGACTTGCGAAAAGATATCGAAGCATAAACCATCGAGTAATCGAATGTCCGTCACAATCAGTTCTGGATGTTTATTGGCACTAAGCCAATCTACGGCAGCGGCTACCGACTTTAACCGGGCAACGATCTCTATTCCCGGTTGAATTTCGCGGAGCATAGCCTCAAGTCGATCGGCCGCCAACGTTTCATCTTCGAGCAATAGTACCTTCATGAATGTTCGATTTCTAGCAGGGGGATTCGGACAGTGAACTTTCCATCGGCCTCAAGGACCTCCACGGGCGTGTCGGTAAAATGACGATACCGTTGCCGTATGTTTTGAAGTCCTGTACCCGGTGAATCAGATGTTTCGGCCCGGGCCAAGTTGTTGCTTACCGCGAGCTTGCTTTCGTCGACACAGATGTCAATCACAAGAGGCCTTGTCTCCGTAATGATATTGTGTTTGATCGCGTTTTCGATCAGCATTTGGAGCGTCAAAGGGGGTAACATTTTGTATTGGGCGCTTGTCGGTATGCTGACGTGAAAGATCACATTCTCTTCAAACCGCATCTTTATCAGATAAATATAGGCCTGGATGAACGCCATTTCTTCGGACAACGGAATCAAGTCGTCCGATTTGCTGCGCAGCATCGACCGGTATACCTCTGCAAATTTTTGGATGAACTCCTTCGAGGCGCGTTGATCTTTTTCAACCAACGACGCGAGGATGTTTAGGTTGTTAAAGAGAAAGTGAGGGTCCAGGTGACTCTTGAGCGAATCGAGTTGCGAACGCATCGTTTCTTTCTGGAATTTTTCTACTTCCAGTTCCGACTTACGCCAGTGTCGAAGAAAATGCAAGCTGAAGTAAATGGAAAAAACGGGTACGAAGATCATGCACCCCCAAGCTGTGGCGACGATAATTTGTTGCGGCGTCGGAGGGTTCCCGGTCAGCGGCGTCTTGATTGCGTAGTAAGTCGCCGTGATCAAGAGCAGCATGTACAGGAGCGCGAGCCCGAGTTGAACGAAGAATCGGATGTTGCCCCACTTCGCCCAAGGTAGGCTCCTATCTAAACGTCGGGTGAGGAAGCGATTGCCGACCCAGAGGAGGAGAGAAATGACAGCAATCCAGGCGAGACTGAAATACACAACCGGCCCCGGCTGGACGACGATTGCCCACCAAGTGATGAGCGCCGCTGCAACGACGGCCACGGCAAGCCACACAAGCCTTCGAGAGGAAAAGAGACCCATAGAACTAACGGTGAGCTAACAAAACGTTTCTTAGTCGAAGGTAATCCTGTCGATCTTTCTCCACGAAACGTAAATGGGATCTTTTTTTCCTTTTTGAAAGACAAGAACGCCGGCATTCCGAGCGGAAACGTCTCGTCCTTCACCTAACAAAAGGGACTGCCCACTCCGGAGTTCGATTTGTGAATAGTCGTAGTTCTTGGGCGTCACACTTTTGATATTCTTCATCGGGATCAGGTATTCGATGCCGTTTTCCTCTCCTTCGATGATTTCAAAATCAATGGTTTCATCAATATCGTACACGATCTCACCCTTCAATTCGTTGCCATCGATCCGAGAAATCGATCCAGTCATCATCTTGGGTGCCTTAAAGTCGTCGAATGCTGCGCCGGTGTTGTTGGGAGTTGTAAATGTCACTTTGCGAAAGGCATCCCACGAAAACTTGACGATGCCAACTTCGGGGACCACGACCATGACTCCACGATTTTCGTCGTTTACATCATTGGAGCCAGTGAGGTACAATTCGCGACCGGACTTGGTCACGATAAAGCTACCGCGCCCGCGTTTTTCGATCGAGGCGATATCTTTAAAAGAAATCGAAACATCGCCATCGTCGGAATCGCCGTCCAGTTTGTCGGTGAGGAGGCGCTCGTCGTTATCCCACACGATGAACCCAGTATATTTTTCTCGACGCATCCCTTCCACGGTACCGTAAATGGGCAGGCCAAAAGTCTGGTTTAGTTTAGAAGGCGTTGGCAGAAACTCGATGCGATCGATGTTTTTCCAGTCAATGCTGATTTCCCCGAGTTCTGGGTCCATGACCTGCACTTTTTCACCGATGTCATTGCCGTCGTCCTTCACCCGAATTTGTCCGCCATTTTTTAGCGTCAGGATCACAATGTCGCTGTCGACCATGCGCATTTCTTTGATGTTCCCGAATTGACATGTGAATTGGTGGGTGGAGGTATTTTCCCAAATGCTCCCGAGTGTCCAACTGTCAATGGTCCAGGAATCTGATTTTGACTCGGGAACAAGTTTGTCGAACGACTTGTCGGTCTTGGCAGCATTGAACAAATCGGTCCACAGTACTTCTTCTTTTCCCCAGCGAATCGGGCCCAGGTAGGTGGTTCGGGTGGTGTACACCTTTCCGTAGATAAAGCCCTCGTGTGATTGGGCTTTGGCTTCGGAGGCGAACGCCCAAAGTGCTACGGCTAGCCCAGCGATGATCCAAATTGTGCGCGAAACTCTCATTTTCAAAAGTATGATACCCCTCTTACGAAGGAGACCTCAAAAATGCGAAACATTGGCACCACGACCCAAAATGTAGTGGCCGAATCGGGAAATGCCTTGTCCGAAACGGACACATGCGGTTTTTGACCTTCCTCTCGATTTCAACTTTATGCACTTCAGTTGCGATTCTCCCCACTTCGCGCGGAAACTGCCGTCGCGGATCAGCGCAATCGGCTAATTTTCGTTCGAATTCACACGAATTGCAGAAAACCATATGAAACGGCTGATCCTACTCATCGCCCTGGCATGGGCGACCCAAGTCGACGCCCAGCGCCTCACACTGGCGGAGTGTTATGAAAAGGCGCGACAGAATTTTCCACTCATCCGTCAGAAGGAATTGCTCGCGAAGAGCAAGGAATTCACCGTCGCCAATGCAAGTAGTGGCTACCTTCCACAAGTTTCGGTAGCGGGACAAGCCACCTATCAATCCGACGTCACGAAGGTTCCCATCGACGTGCCCGGCTTCGCGGTAAAGCCATTGGCAAAAGACCAATACAAGGTTTACGCGGAGGTAAATCAGTCTCTTTATGATGGCGGAACCATCAAACGCCAAAATGCGATCACGGAAACCAACGCCCAGTTAGAAGATCAAAAGGTTGAGGTTGAGCTCTACAAAATTCGCGAACGAGTCAACCAGATCTTTTTTGGCATCCTGTTGCTTGATGAACAATTGATCCAAGTCGACTTGGTCAAGAAGGATCTCCTGTCAAGTATCGAGAAGGTCCAAGCCTCGATCCAAAATGGAATAGCCTTTAAGACAAATGCAGATATCCTTCAAGCCGAACTACTGAAAACAGAGCAACGTACGATTGAACTAGTCGCAGGTCGAACGGCATACCTCTCCATGTTGGGGGTTTTTATTGGACAGGAGCTAGCGGGCGAAACGACATTGGAAAAGCCAGCAGAAACGCTGTCGACCGCCACCGCCGACGTATCCAACATTACCCGGCCAGAGCTTTCGATGTACAACTTTCAAACGCAAGTCCTGACCGCCCAACAGCAATTGAACAACACCAAAGTTTTGCCTCGCGTGGGACTCTTCGTCCAAGGTGGATATGGTCGCCCGGGATTGAACGTGTTGAAAAACGAATTTTCCACTTATTACATCGGCGGACTTCGGCTAAACTGGAATTTATCGGGATTCTATAATACCAAGCGCGACCGTGAACAGCTGCAGTTAAATCTTCAGGGAGTAGAAGTACAAAAGCAGGTTTTCCTTTTCAACACAAAACTGACGCTTAACCAGCAGACATCGGAGATCGCAAAGCTGAAGAGCCTAATCGAGGTGGACGACAAGATTATAGACTTGCGCTCAAAAATCAAGACAACCGCCAAATCGCAACTCGACAATGGCGTCATTACGGCCAATGACTACCTCCGAGAATTGAATGCAGAGGATCAAGCGAAACAGAACAGGTCGTTGCACGGCATTCAGCTGCTCATGACTGAGTACAACTATTTATCAACCACTGGCACGAATTAAAAACAAGATTTCCCATCCATATATGCGTACCCTTCAATTGACCCTAATCGCTGCTTTGGCTACGTTCGCAGGCTGTCGCAGCTCGTCGAACGACTTTGATGCCACCGGAAATTTCGAAGCCGACGAAGTAATTATTTCTGCGGAGGCAACAGGAAAAATACTTTCCCTAGAGGTAGAGGAAGGAAAAGATCTCGAGGCCAATCAAGTCGTTGGCCTGATTGACACGACTCAACTCTTTCTCAAGAAGAAGCAACTTCAGTATTCAATCAGAGCAGTCGTCGCCAAGACACCGAATATGACACTGCAACTTGCGGCGATCCGCGAACAGATTGAGACTGCTCAGCGTGAAAAGAAGCGTGTTGAGAATTTGCTCAAAGCCGACGCGGCCACACAAAAGCAGTTAGATGACTGGAATGCGCAGTTGGTGTTGCTACAACGACAGTACGACGCATTGCAGTCGAACCTCAGTGTTACGACGCAATCCATCCAAAGTGAAACGCTCCCATTAAAGGCACAGCTCGAGCAGGTTCAGGATCAAATCTCAAAATCGATAATTCGAAATCCATTTAAAGGAACGGTGCTTACGCGATATGCATTGAAAGACGAGGTTGCGGCGCAGGGCAAGGCATTGTACAAGGTGGCAGATCTTTCAACGTTGATCCTACGCGCATACATTTCGGGCAACCAACTTTCCTCGATCAAGCTTGGCCAGCAAGTAGAAGTCGCAATAGATGCCCCCGATGGTGGATATAAGACATATCCAGGTGCGATCATGTGGGTTTCTGAGAAGGCGGAGTTTACACCCAAAACAATTCAGACGAAAGATGAGAGGGCAAACTTGGTGTATGCGGTTAAGATTCGTGTCAAGAATGATGGATATCTCAAGCTTGGCATGTATGGAGAAGTTAAGCTCGCACCCGCGGAGGCAGTGAAGTAATCAATCGACCGAACCGCTATGTCTTCCGTAATAGTCAATCATGTTGCAAAAGTGTTCAGCGTGGGAAAGGAGCGCGTCACAGCGCTCGAAGACGTGTCGTTTGAAGTGGAGAAGGGCGAACTGTTCGGTTTAATCGGCCCGGATGGGGCCGGGAAGACCACGTTATTCCGCATCATGACCACGCTGATGCTTGCCGACAAAGGCACCGCGTCGGTGGATGGATTCGACGTCGTGAATGACTTCAAGCAGATTCGGAGACGCGTCGGCTACATGCCGGGTCGTTTCTCTCTTTACCAAGATCTTACCGTCGCGGAGAATCTCTCCTTTTTTGCCACCTTATTTGACACATCGATTGAAGAAAACTATGATTTGGTAAAAGGGATCTATTCACAAATCGAGAAGTTCAAAGATCGAAAGGCGGGCGCGTTATCGGGTGGGATGAAACAGAAGCTCGCCTTAAGTTGCGCGCTGATTCATCGCCCATCGGTATTGTTTCTAGACGAACCTACGACAGGTGTGGACGCAGTCTCCCGAAAAGAATTCTGGGAATTGCTTCGAGACTTGCAGCGAGAGCAGATCACCATCCTGGTGTCGACACCATACATGGATGAAGCGAGCCTTTGCGACCGGGTTGCCTTAATTCAGCAGGGGAGGATCATGCAAATCGATTCGCCCGAAGCCATTACCACTAAGTTCGATAAGACCATCTGGGCCTTCAAATCAACAGATATGTATCGGCTTTTGACAGACATCTCTGCGATGCCCGAGGTGTGGTCTTGCTATCCATTTGGATCGGAGCATCATGTGATTTTCAAAGGTGATTTTCTTCCTGAAGCCGAGATGCGCCGACGCCTGGATCGACATCCAGACCTAACCATTCGCAAAATCAGACCTACAATCGAAGATTGCTTTATGGACCTGATGAAATCACCGGAAACGACAAAAGTATGAGCACAGGGCATGTGATTTCGGTGAGGGAACTCACCAAGCAGTTTGGAAATTTTGTTGCTGTCGATCACATCTCGTTCGATGTTTCGAGAGGCGAGATTTTTGGATTTCTCGGCGCGAACGGTGCCGGTAAAACGACGGCCATGCGCATGCTGTGTGGGCTCTCATTCCCGACCAGTGGTGAAGCGAACGTTGCTGGATACGATCTTTTCCGCGAACCTGATAACATTAAGAAGAGCATCGGCTACATGAGCCAGAAGTTCTCACTGTATGAAGACTTGCAAGTGAAAGAGAATATCAGGTTTTACGGTGGGATCTATGGGCTTACGGACCAACAGATCAAGACGAAGATGGACTACATGCTTCATCAGCTCCACCTCGAAGACCAGGCGACGTCGTTGGTGAAATCACTTCCGCTCGGATGGAAGCAAAAGCTTTCCTTCTCTGTCGCGATGCTCCATGAGCCGCAGATCGTGTTCTTAGACGAACCAACCGGTGGCGTCGACCCCATCACACGGCGCGAGTTTTGGAACCTGATCTACCAGGCTGCGGCCGGTGGGACTACCGTCTTCGTGACCACCCACTACATGGATGAAGCTGAGTATTGCAACCGCGTGAGCATTATGGTGGACGGTCGAATAGATGCCCTGGGCACCCCCGATGAACTTAAGCAGCAATTCAGAGCAACAGACATGGGGCAAGTATTTGTTCAACTCGCAAGAAAGGCAGTTCGAAGCGCCGACTAAGACACATGAAACAGTTTTTGTTCTTCATTCGGAAAGAGTTCTTTCACTTGTGGCGGGATAAGCGAACGATGTTTATCCTCTTCGGAATGCCACTCATGCAAATCTTGATATTTGGATTTGCCTTGACCAACGAAGTCAAGAATAGCCGAATCGCAATTCTTGACAATGCGCGCGACGATGCAAGCCGCGCGATCATACACGAACTCGAGGCAAGTCAATACTTCGATATTCAAGAAGATATCCAAGCCAACGATGACCTGGAGAGAGCATTTCAAACCGGAAAAATCAAACTGGCGATCGTTATTCCTGTGGGATTTCAAGAAGAGTTGCTGCATGCCAATCGAGCGCCAATCCAATTGATTGGCGATGCCACCGACCCGAACGTTGCCAACACGCTGATTAACTATGCATCTGCGATCATACTAGATTTTCAAGATAATATTCGCGGGCGTGATAAGCTTCCGTACACAATTAGCACGGAACAACGAATGCTGTACAATCCACAGATGAAGGGCTCATACAATTTCGTGCCGGGTGTGATGGCCATGGTGCTCATGTTGGTGTGTGCCATGATGACATCTATCTCCATTGTGCGTGAAAAAGAGCTTGGGACAATGGAAGTGATTCTGGTGTCGCCTATTGTTCCCATCCGCGTGGTGATTGCCAAGATGGTGCCTTATTTCCTACTGTCGACCATCAATATTGGCAGCATTTTGTTGCTGAGTGTCTTCGTGCTAGACGTTCCGATTCAGGGGAGCCTGGTATTGCTCGTGAGCGAATGCCTACTTTTTACTGTTACAGTGCTAGCCCTCGGCTTGTTGATTTCGTCAATCGCAGGATCGCAGCAAACCGCGATGTTGATTTCCTTGATGGGACTATTCCTTCCAACCATTATGTTGAGCGGGTTTATGTTTCCCGTAGAAAACATGCCCTTGCCACTGCAGGTCGTGTCGAACATCGTGCCTGCCAAGTGGTTTTACTACATCGTCAAAAATATCATGATCAAGGGCTTGGGATTTGGGTTTGTGTGGAAAGAGACCTTGATATTAACAGGGATGACCATTCTGTTCATGTTGGTCAGCATTAAAAAATTTAAAACCCGACTCGAATGAGGGTGCTAAGAATTCTACTGGAGAAAGAGTTCCGACAGGTGTTTCGGAATCCAGCAATCTTGAGGATGATCTTCATGATGCCGGCCGTACAATTATTGGTGATGCCACTGGCGGCGGACTACGAAGTAAAGGACGTGAAGTTGTGTATTGTCGACTATGACCATTCAACCTATTCACAAAAGTTGGCCAATAAGATATTGGCAAGTGAGTATTTCAAGTTGGTCGACTATAGTGATTCTTATGACAAGGCTTTGGAACGTGTCGAAAACGATGAAGCGGATTTAGTCTTACAGATCCCCAGCGCCTTCGAACGCAATCTAGTCAGGGAAGATGAGGCGAAGCTTTTCATAGCGTTGAACGCAATTAATGGCGTGAAGGCAAATTTGGGAGGCGCTTATCTACGGGCAATCATTATGGATTTCAATCGCGAGGTGCGATTAGACTGGGTGCAAATGCCGAGGTTCAATCCGGTTCCGTTGGTGGATGTGACCTGGTTGAATTGGTTTAACCCCTTGATGAACTATCGATTTTTTATGGTACCGGGTATTCTTGTTATCCTCGTCACCATGGTCGGAGCATTTTTGTCAGCCTTGAACATTGTGAAGGAGAAGGAAATCGGAACGATTGAACAAATCAATGTCACGCCCATTAAGAAGTATCAGTTCGTCCTCGGTAAACTCATTCCGTTTTGGGTATTGGGTTTGATCATTCTTACGATAGGACTAATCATATCTTATGTTTTTTACGGAATCGTTCCGGCTGGGCACATTGGAACAATCTACATTTTTGCGGCAGTGTATTTGTTGGCCGTGTTAGGGTTGGGGTTACTCGTTTCAACCATGGCGAACACCCAGCAACAGGCAATGCTCTTGTCGTTCTTCTTGATGATGATTTTCATCCTGTTGGGAGGTCTGTATACGAGCATCGACAGCATGCCGCAGTGGGCCCAGGTGTTTACTAAGTTCAATCCCGTCGCCTACTTCATCGAAGTGATGAGGATGGTTGTCTTGAAGGGCAGTGGGCTATACGATATCAGGTACCATCTCGCCACCGTGTTCGTGTTTGGCGTCGTGCTGAATTCATTCGCCGTGTGGAACTACCGGAAGCGGAGCTGAAAAAGTGTTCAGAAATGTTCAGCGCGACTGTTCATTTTGTGACACTTCCGCAACAAAAGATGCGATTCTGTGTGAAATAGGCGTATTTCCAAAAGTGAACGCTTTTTGCGCTTGGCATGTAAATTCCTAGCCATGAAGACTTCATCTGTACTTTTAGCCCTCGTCATCGTTTTCACGTTTCCGATTTGGATAGGATTGCTCGGGGGACTCTTTGGATTGGTCTTCGGCCTTCTCGGCGGTATCTTCGGCTTGATCGGAGGAATCTTAGGAGGCGTTTTCGGACTGATAGGGTCCATCTTTGGATGGGGCGACTATGGCTGGCACGGCGACTGGGGCCACCATTATTACCATATGAATGGGTTTTGGATTGTCGTTGCGATCATCGCAATCGCTTTTGCCCTAAAATCTAGGGCAAGATCAAGTCGTTAATATCGAGTGATTTCGACCAGCTGCGTATCTTCCACCCAAACAACGTTAAAGTTATGGCGTGGGTCTACTTGGTTATTGCAGGACTGTTTGAGGTCGGATTTACCACCAGTCTTAAGCTCTCAGAGAATTTCAAGAATGGAAAATGGACGTTTCTTTTCTTCGTCTGCATTTCCCTCAGTTTTCACTTTCTCAACGAAGCCATTAAGACCATTCCAATCGGTACGGCATATGCGGTTTGGACAGGTATAGGTGCGGTTGGAACAGCGATGATAGGAATGTTTTTCTTCGGAGAGCCAACCTACTTCGCCCGGATCTTTTTCATCTTTTTGCTGATAGGCTCCATCATCGGTTTGAAACTCGTGTCATGAATCAGTTCAGCTTCAGCTCGGCGCGAAGACCCATGAGGTGATTTTTCAAACTTTGGGACAGCGTTTGATCGGCGTCCCATTTGGTTCCGAGAAAGACATTTCCGGAGCGCAAGTGTTTGATGTAGATCTTATAGATCGGTACATCGGCGGAGATGGTTTTCACTTGAGGGCTACCATTGGGAAAGGTTACGGACCCATACGCCGTGGAGGCAGCGTCGTTGTTGTACCCCAACAGTTCACGTGCAGTCTTTCCATTGCTTTTCACAAACAGGATTAGGAATTGAAAACCTTGTTTCACCAGATCTTTTTCGTCTGCAGGCATGGTAACGACCTTGTATTTGTCCGGGTAAGGGTACAACCGTTTCAGCAGGGTATCTACTTCCGCCTGCACGGCCGTGTCTGTAATTCTTGGAAAGGCAATATTGTCGGTACGTAAGTCAATCGGGTAAAGTTCAGACCTTCGCCCAGAGATGATCGGTACAGTAATGTCAAGTTCAGGGATATCGTTGATTAGGAAGTTCTGTTTCTTAGCCTTGAGCCACGAATCGCGATAGATCGCCGCGAGCAACTCATCCAACTTCGCATGAGTTTCTTTCCATAATGGTTGACCAGGTTTGACAAACTGAGGACTACCGTTGAACTCGGTGCAAAGAAACGAATAGGCTCCTTCGCCTTTGTCGAGCACGATTAAGAACTTGATCTCGCGTGAGGTGAAATAGGTGGAAAATGCTCGTTCTGGATCGAAGCCCGACATCACCCGTTCGATGTCGAGGTAGAGAACCGCGTCGATCCCAATTTGTTGAAAGGCTTTTTGAATCTGCGTGAGTTCCTCGTTAGAGTAGTTGTTACGGAAAAGCACGATTGATCGGGTCGCCAGCAGCTCCGCTGGAGCAGACTCGGACAGCGTGAGATCCGAAGTGAGGCGAGCAATTTCAGGAAGCGGACGCTGCGCATAAGCACAGCAACACCCAACGACGAAGACGAATGCTAAAGTGAAGCGCATCAAGGCAGCAAAATTACGAGGTAACGGTTTTTAAAACGAATCCACGCTTCGAGTATTTCACAGGCCGAGAAAAACACCTTCCTCGTCCTCACGGATAGGAAAGGTCTCCAGATCACGGGCACGCTCGTCGGATTCACGGCCTGTCTTTAAATTGAATCGGTATCCATGCCAGGGACAAATGACTTCTCCCAAGTAGTTGATGGCTCCCTTGCTGAGCGACTCGCCATTGTGGGAGCAACGGTCCTGAACCGCTAGCAGACGATCGCCGACTAGGGCCAAGCAAATCTTACGACCGTTCACCACGACCAAACGAGTGCGACCTATCGCTACTTGCGACCTCGCAGTTTCTCGCGAATCGAAAATTTTCACCCAGTTCATTCTCCCTTTTGTGAAACATCGGCTGAATCAAACGTTGCCGATATCTTTTTTACTAAAGGTGAAGGTAATTTAAAATCGTCAAGCTACCTTCTCCAATAAAACCTTACCCTAATGAGAAACCCCTTGCTCATCGTCGCTCTTTTTTGCTTGTTTTCCGTTGTCGCGCAGGCACAAATGAGCGCAAAACTCCAGTCAAAAGTTGAACAACAAGTAAACGATATTGAGAATCAAGTAATCGAATGGCGTCGTTACTTTCATGAGCATCCAGAACTGTCTAACCGCGAGGTCAAAACCGGAGCTAAGATCGCTGAGCTGTTGAGATCGTTCGGCGTGGAAGTTACCTATCCGTTTGCAAAGACGGGGGTGTTGGGCATCTTGAAGGGGCAACAACCAGGGCCAGTGATTGCCCTTCGTGCCGATATCGATGGACTTCCGGTAACAGAACGCAGTCCCCTTCCATTCGCCTCTAAAGAACGGTCTGTTTTCAGTGGACAAGAGACAGGCGTCATGCACGCTTGTGGCCATGACTCGCACATTGCCATGCTGCTAGGCGTCGCGCAAATTCTAGCGAAGGACAAATCCGACCTAAAAGGAACAGTGAAGTTTCTCTTTCAGCCGGCAGAAGAAGGTGCTCCCGCTGGCGAGGAAGGTGGCGCAGCATTGATGATCAAGGAGGGAGCCCTCGACAATCCAAAAGTGGATGTTGTATTTGGGTTGCACATTCAATCGCTTGTGCCGGTGGGGACCATAAACTATCGGCCTGGCGCATTTATGGCAAGCCCTGGAGGATTTACAATTAAGGTGAAAGGGAAGCAAGCTCATGGGGCAACGCCTTGGGATGGGATCGACCCGATCGTTGTGGCGAGCCAAATCGTTTTAGGGCTGCAAACCATCGTCAGTCGCCAGACCGAACTAACGAAGTTGCCGGCTGTTCTCACGATTGGAACGTTGCACTCGGGCATTCGTGCGAACATCATCCCAGAGGAAGCAGTATTTTCCGGGACCACCCGTACGTTCGACCTTGAGATGCAAAAGATTTTGCATGACAAGATAAAGTTGACGGCGACGAAGATTGCTGAGAGCTCCGGTGCCACGGCGGAAGTGCAAGTTGCTGGCGGTTATCCCCCTACTTACAACGATCCTGCCTTGACGGAGAAGATGGTGCCATCTCTCAAGCGGGCGGCCGGTGAAAAGAATGTATTCCTAGTCAACCCAGTTACGATGGCGGAAGACTTTGCCTCGTACCAGCAAAAGGTTCCGGGTTTATTTTTCTTTGTGGGGGCATACAACCCGGCGATGAATTATCCGGCTCCCCCCGTACATCACACGCCCGACTTCATGATTGACGAAAAGGCATTCAAGCTAGGCGTGAAGACTATGCTTACGCTGACGCTGGATTATATGTATATGAAGTAGGGATTCGTTAGGCGTTACTCGTTTTTCGTTACTCGTTACTTGTTACTCGTTACTTGTTACTCGTTAGGCGTTACTCGTGGTTGGGGTTCAGATAGAAAGTTTTTGCTTCGAAAACATACAAAGCCGCGGATAACGTGTAACGCATAACGGTTGTCCGTTTTTCGTTACTCGTGGTTGGGGTGGAGCGTATTAGTTCTAATCAACTCACGTCTGCGGATAACACAACATGCCTACCGCTTAAGTTGTAAGGCGTCACGTTCACCGCACCTCGGGCTCATAAATGCTTCTAAGGCGATGGTCCTTTCTTATTTCATCGAGTTGGTTGAGGACTGCGAGCAAAGAGACGTCTTTGCCAATTTTCTTGACGTCAACTTTGATGTAGTCCAAGACGCCGTTGAGGTATCGAAAATGAAGTTCGAGCTCCGAGACGCCCCCTTGAAGGTTCGCGACACCGCACTCTAATTCATTTAGGTTGGTTTCCACCTTAGTCACGCGATTTTCAAGTGCGGCCACTTGAATCTCAAGTGTCGTCACCCGAGTTTCCAGATGGGTCATCCGTTCTTCGAGTTCGGACATTCTGTTTTCGAGCAGGGTCATCCGTTCTTCGAGTTCGGACATTCTGTTTTCGAGCAGGGTCATCCGTTCTTCAAGTTCGGACATTCTGTTTTCGAGCAGGGTCATCCGTTCTTCGAGTTCGGACATTCTGTTTTCGAGCAGGGTCATCCGTTCTTCGAGTTCGGACATTCTGTTTTCGAGCAGGGTCATCCGTTCTTCAAGTTCGGACATTCTGTTCTCAAGCAGGATCATCCGTTCTTCCAGCCCGGACATTCGGTTCTCGAGCAGGGTCATCCGACTATCAATACCGACAAGCATGTGCTTGACTTGACCAATCTGTTGGTCCCAATTTTCCACAACCACGGTGAGTTCCACCTTGAACACATCACGAATCAAGGTCACGTCATCTTTTGTTAGTCCCATGCGCCAGGTATTTTGTTCAGGACAAAACTATCACTTCCAAAGGCTAGAGGATCATTTGTGCCTCTGTTGAGGCGTAAATAATCAGGTTTTCCTGATCATCAATTTTTACGTGAAATGACAAAAAAAACCCGCGGATAAAACTCCGCGGGCTTTTTCGTGCCAGCTTTTACAACAAAGCACGCCAGTTACACGACGGCAACATTTACGATAATCATGACGAGGGTTACAACCCCGAGAAAAATCCAGAAAGCAAATCTTTTCATATTACTCGAGTTTGGTAATGCAAGTGATGAAAACTGTTGGGCCGACCATACAGACATTTGCCCTGTTTGTTTCGCGATACGCAATCTGAACCGACGCACCCGGCACGAGGTCAAAGTAATAGAGCGGGTCGTCTTCGATCTTCGGAGCTTGGATGTACGTGCGTTTCTCTGGCATCAATCTCGTCCCATTTTCCAACTCCAGCACAATCCCACATCCATCAAGCCCCGAAAGATCTACGACTTTCGCACGGACGTTACACCCTACTGGTTCACTATTGGTCGCACTCTCATCTCCACCACATTTCAACAGTGATACCCCAAGCATAGCGGCTATAACAATCCCTTTCATACTGCACTCATCTGGTCCTTTGACCCCGCCAACCCCCTTTTGGTTGGAAATGTATATCTTGAAAAAAACCTAAAAGCACTAAGCCATGAGAAGCCTTACCCTTAGCGTGCTTCTATTGTTTGGGTATTCGACGTTCGCCCAAAAGGCAAAACCAAACCCGAACAAACAAGCCATCATCCAATCGATCGATAAGCACCAAGCCGAGTTAACCAAACTCAGCGATCAAGTTTGGGCATTCGCCGAGACCGCACTTCGCGAATACCAGTCGTCTAAAGTGTTAGCCGACTACGCCGAAGCCCAAGGATTCCGAGTGACGCGCGGCGTGGCTGGCTTGCCTACTGCATTTATCGCCGAATACGGCTCGGGGAAACCAGTGATCGGAATAATGGGCGAATATGACGCGCTTCCGGGCATTTCTCAGAAGGCGCAGCCCACCCGGGAGGCGCTCGTTCAAGGTGCGGGCGGCCATGGCTGTGGCCACAACCTTTTTGGCGCAGGTAGCCTCGGGGCCGCCCTGGCCGTGAAAGAATTAATAGAAGCCGGGAAGTTGAAAGGCACCGTTCGATTCTATGGCACACCAGCGGAAGAAGCGGTGGGAGGAAAAATATACATGGCTCGGGAAGGGCTTTTTAACGACTTGGACGTGTGCTTGGATTGGCATCCAGATGTCGAGATCGCCGCAAGCACGCAAAGCTCACAAGCCGTAATTGACTTCGTTGTGGAGTTTAAAGGTAAATCCGCCCATGCCGCCGCCGACCCATGGAACGGACGCAGCGCGTTGGATGGATTAGAAGCCTTTACCGACGGCGTGAACATGCTTCGTGAACATGTGAGGCCCTCCGTTCGGATGCATTATGTAATCCAAAAAGGCGGAGATGTCCCAAACGTAGTGCCCGAGTATGCCAAAATTTGGATGTGGGTGCGCGATAGCAAACGTACAGGTGTGGAAGAGGTATTTGGCAGGATTAAAGAGATCGCCCAGGGTTCCGCGCTCATCGCAGGAGTAGAAGCAAAGGTCAGCATCCAATCGGGCGACTACGAAATTCTTGTTAACCGCAAGGGCGCCGAAGCCTTACAAAAAAATGTAGAAGCACTCGGTCCAATCATATATTCCCCAGAAGAGATCGCCTTCGCAAAAAAGATTCAAGAAGTTCAAGGGGGAAAGCAAACCGGACTCGATGGTGCGATCCATCCTTTGAAGGAAACAGCGGAGCACCCGGCAGGCGGTTCAACCGATGTGGGGGACATCAGTTGGATCGTTCCCGAAATAAGCCTCACCGCCACCACTGCTCCGGCAAATACCGCGTGGCATGGTTGGTCGGTGGTGGCGTGTGGAGGCATGTCGATTGGACATAAAGGCCTCGTATTCGCCGCTAAGTCACTCGGCATGACAATGGTCGACCTTTTTGAAAATGAGCAACTAAGAAAAGATGTACGAGCAGAATTCGTCCAACGGAAAGGCGAGCAAGTATACAAGCCGTATATCCCGGATGGACCCGCACCCATTCCAACCGATAAATAGTTTATCAGCCCAATCGAAATGAATACTTCGTTTTCGTGAGCAACAAAACGAGACACCGCTACAGCCACCGCGTTTCATGAGTCGCGATCCGTATATCATCTCGACGGACACCATTCGGCAGCCGCCCACAACGCTCTTGCAGCGGTTGAAATTCCTTGGCCCCGGTTTTATTCTTTCAGCATCAATCGTTGGTTCGGGAGAACTCATTGCCACCACCATACTCGGTGCGAAAGCAGGATTCATTGCCCTTTGGATCATCCTTGTGAGCTGCTTGGCAAAAGTGACCGTGCAACTTGAGTTCGGAAGGCATACTATCTTAACAGGTGAAAGATGCATGCAGGCGTTCTCGAAAATGCCCGGTTCTCGAAATTGGGCCGTCTGGACATTGCTCGTCCTCATCGGATTGAAGATCATACAACTGGGGGGGATGTTGGGCGGGACCGTCGTGATACTCCATATGTTGTTACCCGCGGTTCCACTCGAGGTATGGGCATTCTGTTGTGCGCTTGGAGTAGCCACCATGATCTACAACGGCAAATACGGTATCGTCGAGAAAATGTCGTTGTTCATGATCGCGATGTTCACGCTGCTAACACTCGCGTCCCTTTTTTCGCTCCAGTTCACAGACTATCGCTTCTCTATATGGAGTGTTCTGGCCGAACAACAAATTTTGTTACCGAGAGAATACTTGCCATACGCAATTGGAGCCTTTGGGATCACAGGCGTTGCCAGCGATGAGATCATCGCGTATAACTACTGGTGCTTAGAAAAAGGCTACGCAGCTTATACAGGGCCGCGTGATGATTCCGAAAACTGGAAACAACGCGCAAATGGCTGGATCAAGGTCATGTATCTCGATGCTACGGTTGCGATGGTGATCTATACCTTGGTGACGGTGGCCTTTTACCTTTTAGGCGCAGCTGTTCTACATGCAAGGGGCGAGGTTCCTCATGGTAATGAAGTGATCGAGACACTCGCACTCATTTACACTCAGTCGCTCGGCCCCGGAATTAAGTCCGCCTACCTCATAGGCGGCTTCTTCGTCTTGTTCTCGAGTCTATTCGCTACGCTCGGCGCATGGACCCGCATCTTCCCAGACATCTTCGGGGTATTGGGTTGGATCAATTTCGATTACTTGCCCTCCCGAAAGCGGACCATCGCCACGCTGGCATGGGTCTTTCCCTTAACATGGGTAATTGCTTACCTGTTTTTCAAGCTACCCGTGCTCATGGTGTTGTTCGGCGGCATGATCGGGTCATTCATGCTTTTTGTTGTGATGGCTGGCGCCCTACATTTTCGCTATGGACGTGAACAAGTTCTGTCGCGAAGCAAGGCGTACGACGCGGCGCTGTGGCTAAGCATCGTCTCTATCTTTTTGGTGGGCCTCTACGGATTGTCGGAGGCTATTCAAGCATTATAGCTTACTTGGGGAACTCACTTGCGCGACGATACGTCAGAACAAGGTCGGTGATTTTGTCGGACGTTCCTTTCATGGTCAACTTTTGACCTTCGATGAAGATCATCCATCTTTCTTCAGGAATCAGGCGGCCTTCTGGAATAAACGTCATTTGCGGCTGGTGTGAATCTACGAACCAGTACCCAGATATTCTTTCCTGCGCATTGTTTTGCCGATCGAATTGATGGTCCCAACGGATGAACAAATAGTGTTTCTTGTCGCGATCAAAGGTTTTCGTGATATCCTCGCCATTCTTCGTCGCTTTCTCCAATATCCAAAGCCCTTTGGCTTCATCCGACGGACTCATCGGCATCTCCGTAATTGGCTTTAGTTCTACGACGACGGTCTCTTCGTCTTCCACCCGACTCCACGTCATAAGGGGTCCATTTCGAGTGACCTTGAATGGACCGAATTCATCTTTTGGTTCATTTGCCGTGACGAGCGACAGTTCGGACTTGGCTTTATCGTAGGCATACGTCCCGAACGAATGTTGGAGCCAACCATTGCCCGTCGTGTGTTTTCCGTCACCAAGCCGAGCCCATCTAGCAACGGGCGTTATTTCGCGCGAGCCGACCGTCACTTTCGTGACCAGCCAAAACCCATCGACAGGCAATGGTTGCTTTTTGACGGGCGTCTTGTTTGTCGTGGTTTTAGGCTTCTGAGCCGGCTTCGTTGTTTGAGGAAACGCCGGCTGAAGCACAACCACGAAAAAAAGAGTTGTCAGAACACGGTTCAACTTCGCACTCATAATTTGGATAGCGCCCTCCTTTGAAGGGAGTAAAATTAACCGAGAAATGAGAATTTAAAATGAAGTTATCGCAATCCTTTTGACGGTTTGGTACGCAAACGATGGATGCAAAAGATTTTCGCTTAAACGTTTAGCCAGTAGGTGAACTTGAACACGAGTGCGCGATTTTTACTTCCAAATGTCGCAGGCAGGTAGTTCTCCGTATAAACGATAAAGAAGTCGGATGCGGGTTTATACCTCCACTGGAAGCGAGCGTTCAGGTTGACGTTATCGAGTAAGTTGTTGTACTGTACGTAGGTGGTCAAGAAGATCTTATCGGTAAAAGTGAGATCAACACGCGGCCCCACCAAGAAAAGCTTCTCACGGCCGTATCCCTCTTTCAAACGCACGTCGTTGTAGTCGACCCGCATCGACACATTTCCAAAAGGTTGATACCGGTAGTTGAGTTGTCCCGTAAAGTTGAGGTTGGTTCCGTTGTAAAAGCCACCATAGGAAGTTTGAAAGTTCATGTTCACCAGCTTGCGCGAATCGGTTTGTACCACAGCTCCGATGTTCTGCCAAGAATAGGTTTCACCCGCCTTAAAGGAAGTGTACTTGTCCGAGTCGATCGGATTGAAAGTATTCGTCATCCATTGATAAACGTAATTGTACCGGATACGCAACGTTGCGGTACTCAGGAATCGGAATTGATAGCCAAGCGAGTAAAACCGATCGCTGAGGGTTCCACCGGGAACAAACGTGTTTTGTAGATCCACCGTGGGCCCCATCGTGACGATGTCACTGTTCTTCGGATACCACTTGTATGCCCCACCGGCAAAGTAGTTGATTTGTCCCGGGTACACACCGTGGCTTGGTACATAACCCATTTCGGCGTTGTATTCTTTGTCAACAGCAGAACTCCCAACGTACAAGTTCAATGGGCGTGTAGAGTAATTCAGATACATGCCGCCGGACCAATTTCTGCTAGTGACGTTCGGGTCGAATGAGCGCGACACATATCCGGATAGACCAAGTTTGTTGTCGTGGCTGAGCAGGTCAATGTCTCCCGTCAATACGCGGTTGAATTTGTTGATGAATGTTTTTCCAAGTTCGTTCTTCTGAAAAATGCTCTCATGAAAATACTTCAGCGAGTCGCCGGCGCCGACACGCAACGACTCTTTGTCGGCGTAAGTGACTGACACGCTGGACTGCTTCCAAAAATTATGCTGCACGGTCGCCACAGAATAGTTCTGACCTGGAAGACCCAACGAGAGTCTTTCTTTCGTCTGCATGTTGAGGAGGCTGGTTCGCCACCTTGGATTAATACTTCCACTAAGACGGGCGCCGAAGGCAATCGGAACTCGCGTGTAGAGGCCAGTATTGTCTTTCACCAACCCAATCCGGCGCGAAAAGAAAGTGCGAGACTCTGGGAAGCCGGCGTTTGCCATGAGGTCGCTGTTTTCGAGGAAGAACGTGCGCCGTTCAGGAAAGAGAAATTCAAATCGGGTCAGGTTGATCACCTGTTGATCCACTTCAACTTGTGAAAAATCTGGATTGACCGTTAGGTCCAAGTTCATAGACGGAGTCACGCCCACTTTCGCATCGAATCCAACTTGGGTTTCCGAGGCGCGACTCGGTTCTGCATCTTTGTCTTGCGATAGACGACCGGCCACAAACGGGATGAATGAAATGTTCGTATGTGCCGGAGGAATGGGGTCGTCCCAAACAAGCTGTCCCGAGTAGGCGAATGCCCCCGTCGGAAATTGGATGGGTGTATGGATCCAAGAAGACTTATGATTGCGCTTTTTGTCGAGGCGATCGAAGGAGATGTTCCACTCGCGAACTGAGCTCTTGTAACGAAAACTCTTAAAGGGAACAGCGGCTTCGGCCACCCACCTATCTTCGTAGCGCACAACTTTGGAGTACCATTTATTGTCCCAGTAGATATTCCATGAATCGTCGCCTGCTCCGCCTCCGGAAACGGTTCCTTCCATTTGCACGCCAGCTGGTGTCAACACAAAGAAGAAACCATTCAACCGATCATTGTAGGGACCAATGTTCATACCCACATTGTCGTTGCGCTCGTAGTCAAAGTCGCGACGAAGGGAGTTGATCATATCTCGCGACTGGTCGTCGAAGCAGACAAATGAAAAATACAGGTAGTGCTCGTCGAAGGTGAGACGCGCCTCGGTCTGCTTTGGCGCTAAAGCTGTATCAACAGGATAGTTCAAGAACCATTTTCCTGCCACGTCAGCATTTTGCCACGATGCTTCGTCGAGGACTCCATCAATTTTGATCTCCTCGGTCGCACGTTTAATGTGAAGCTGGGCACCCGGTTTATTTTGGGCAAGCCCATCGGCGTAAAAAAAAATGGAAAGAAGAACGAAGGAGAAAAGAAACTTCATGAACGTGAGGGCAAAAAAGTCTGAAAAGGTAATGGATTTCGATCAGCCCCGATGTTAAGGATTTCTCAAATCTAAATTCCACCATCCGTCAAACTGTCCGGAGTCGGACGCCGGAATTTTTCAAATCGCAAAAGAAACTGAAAACGGTGTGACTATTTTTGGTTAGGTCATCGCACTCCATTTTCCTACCACACCTATGAAGCTGATTTCGGTTATTCTTTTCTCCTCCATTTCACTGGTCGCATTCAGTCAACACGTCCCCACGTTCGAGGAAGTGTTGTCGTTGCGTGCTGTAAACGGTGTCACGATGGCGCCCGATGGAAAGACCATAGCTTGGACGGTCCAAAGCACCGATTGGAACGACAACCGGTTCGACACGGAAATCTGGATCAATCGAGAGGGAAAGAAACCATTCCAACTTACGAATACACCCAAGGGCGGGAGCTCATCACCGGCATTTTCACCCGATGGTGTATGGATCGCTTTCTTGGCAGATCGTGGTAACAAAACACAACTCTATGTGATCCGAACCGACGGAGGTGAAGCACGTGCCGTCACAAAAGAAGAAGAAGGCATATCAGCCTTTGAGTGGCATCCGTCGGGTAACAAATTCATTCTGTCAAAGCCGGAGAAAGAAGATAAGTCGAAGAAAGAACGCGAGAAGCGATATGGAGCCTTCGAAACGGACGACCACGAATTCACGCTTTCACACCTGTGGGAACTAGACTTCAAACCAGACATGCCCGACCCATCGGAAATGCCCTGCTATGAAACGAGTGACTCGCTGAAGGTGAAAGCAGGCTGCATCGAATGGCCAAAACTCGTGAGACTCACAGATGGAAAATTCACGGTTACAAATTTCGCCGTGTCACCCGATGGTAAGATGGTTGCCTTCTCTCATCAGCCCGATCCCTTGATAAACTCTGCGCTGCGCTCAGATATCTCCACCGTTGATCTTTTGGATAAGAAAGTAACCGTGCGCGTCAACAACAAGAGTTCTGATGGATTGGAAGACTGGTCACCCGATTCGAAAGAACTCTTATTCACCACGAACCTAAATGACACGACTTCGAATTTCTACGCGAACGCCAAACTGTTTGTATTGAACCTAGAGACGAAGTCAACACGGCAACTTGCCAAGGACTTGGATGAAGATGGCGGCGGTTTCGTGTGGCGACCCAATGGAATCTTCGCCAGCATTTGGAACAAGACACGACGTCCCATCTACCGCGTCGATCCCAGAACCGGCGCCCACAACGTTTTCCTGAACAGCCCCGAGCAGATCTACGGCGTATCCTTCTCGAAACAAGGTGATCGGATGGCGTTTGTGGGAAGGAACGGAAATCAATTGAACGAAGTATTCACCACATCCGCAACATCTCCGAAACCAGAAAAGATAACCGACATGACTGGACAGGTATCCACATGGCGTGTCGCTCAAAGCGAAGTAATTAGCTGGAAAAGCAAAGATGGTGCATCGATCGAAGGCGTGCTGCACAAGCCTTGGAACTACGACCCGTCGAAAAAGTATCCGCTGATGGTTGTGATACACGGTGGGCCCACTGGTATCGATACGCCCACACCCGTACCTGCATATGTATACCCAATTATTCAGTGGCTCGACAAAGGAAGTCTCGTGTTACGAGTTAACTACCGCGGGTCCGCAGGATATGGCGAAGCGTTTCGGTCGCTAAACGTTCGAAACCTTGGGGTGGGCGATGCTTGGGATGTGTTGTCGGGTGTCGACTACCTTGACGCAAAGGGAATGATCGACCGAAATAAAATGGGGTGCATGGGCTGGAGTCAAGGGGGCTACATCTCAGCCTACCTCACAACCAACACGGACATATTCAAGGCCTTTTCGGTTGGCGCAGGCATCTCGAATTGGGTGACTTACTATGTTAGTACCGACATCCATCCATTCACGCGGCAGTACCTAAAAGCAACGCCCTGGAGCGATGAGGAGATTTACCGGAAGACCTCGCCAATGACCAATATCAACCAAGCGAAAACGCCAACACTCATCCAGCACGGCGAATTCGATCGGCGAGTACCCATTTCAAATGCTTACGAACTACTTCAAGGACTCCGCGACCGAGGCGTGGCCAGCGAACTTATCGTGTACAAAGGATTCGGTCACGGCATCACGAAACCGAAGGAGCGTCTGGCGGCAACCTGGCACAATTGGCAATGGTTCAACAAGTACATCTGGAATGAGAATGTGGATTTGCCCCTCGGTAAGTAAATCGAATCCGGACCTTCTTGCAAATAATTTTCCCGAACGCATCTAAGATTTCAACGCATCACCCATGATTCAAAGACAACTAAAAGCTTTCATTTTACTTATCACACTTTTCGCTGTCGCGGACACAGCCTTCGCCCAAGCGAAAAAGCCGATCGTGGCATCGGACCTAATGAAGATCGCCACGACGAACGGAATCCAAATTTCTCCGGATGGATCGAAAGCGGTGATGGTGGTCATCCGAAAAGGCTTGAAGAACGAGAGCGAATACTACTATACGAGAAACCTATTTCTCCTCGACCTCACGGGAAAGGAAGAGCCGCGTCAACTGACGTTTGGTGATCGAAACGATCTTTCTCCACAGTGGTCTCCCGATGGTAAGACCATCGCGTTTGTTCGGGCCGACGGTGATAAGTCTCAGATATGGCTACTGCCGATGGCGGGTGGCGAGGCAAAACCATTAACGAAGTCGGAGTTTGGAGCTGGAAATCCACGATGGTCACCAGATGGAAAAAGTGTCCTTTTTAGTGCTTCCCTTCCAATCTATCTCCTCGACAGCAAACCGACGTGGACCTATGAGCGCCCCGCACGAACCGCAGGCGATGAGCCGAACTTCAAGGGCATGAAGGGCGATGAAAAGAAGAAAGTGGTGAATTCGCCTGACGGCTCACTCGAAGAAGTTCGTGCCTGGCTTGCCAAAAACGCGAGCGACAATAATCCAAGAGTGCTGTTTCGTCAGGACCTTCAAGGAGAACTCAACTTACAGCCCGACGAATCGTTCTCGCATTTGTTTGTGCAATCGCTCGATGCCGACAAGGCAACTCAGCTAACCACTGGACTGCAGGATTACAATAACGCAGACTGGTCGCCCGACGGCAAGACCATTATCTGTGATTCGAGGGTATACAAGATTCATCCGGATCGCGAACAGGATGCAGACATCTGGACCATCGATGTCTCGACAAAAACTGCGAAGCAACTCCTTACATGGAATGGCTACTCGCTAAGCAACCCCCAGTATTCTCCGGATGGTACGATGATTAGTTTCACTGCGAACTCAACGAACGGTCGTTACTATTCTCAGGCTTTGATCGCAACCGCCACCGCGTCGGGCGATAGACCAACCATACTAACACAATCGCTTGATCGAGATGCTGCATCGGCGGCATGGTCCAACGATAGCAAGACAATATTTTTTGTAGCTCAAACCGAAGGAGACATTCCGGTGTACAGCATCCCTGCAAAGGGAGGTACCATCGTCAAGTTATTTGGAAACGATTCGGGCGTCAACGACTTCGACGTCAACGGCGACAAGATCGTGTTGGCCCTTACCGAAACGAGAAACCCATGGGAGGTATACCTCTTGAGCGTGAAAGACCCAAAGAGTGCGAAGCAACTGACGCAACTGAACGAAGGTTGGATCAAAGACCGCGAAATCAGTTACCCGAAAGAATACTGGCTCACCCGACCCGACGGAACAAAAGTTCAATACTGGGTGATGGATCCAATCGGCAAGAAAGATGGGAGCAAGTATAAGACGATCCTAAATATCCACGGTGGCCCCTCCGCGATGTGGGGACCCGGCATCTTCTCCATGTGGCATGAATATCAACTGGAGACCGCCTGGGGCTATGGCGTAGTGTACAGCAATCCGCGCGGAAGTGGTGGCTACGGTGACAAATATAAGCGCGCGAACTTCCAAGACTGGGGAACAGGTCCAGCTGGCGATATACTCGGCGCCCTCGACGATGCGATGGCGAAACACGCATGGATTAACAAAGACTTACTATTTGTGGAAGGCGGCAGCTATGCCGGTTACATGGTCGCTTGGATCGTCGGCCACGATAACCGATTCAAAGCCGCAAACGCGCAACGCGGTGTTTATGAACTGTCGACATTTATGGGCGAAGGAAATGCGTGGCGATTGATTCCAGATCATTTCGGCGGCTACCCATGGGACAAAAACACCCGACAAATCTTAGATGCGAACTCACCATTGACATACGTGAATCAAATCAATACTCCATTGCTGATCATCCACGGCGACCAAGATCTACGCACGGGAGTCATTCAATCGGAGACGTTATACAAGAGCTTGAAGATTTTGAACAAACCCGTTGAGTACATACGCTACCCTAAAGAAGGCCATGAGCTGACGAGGAGTGGCAATCCCGGTCGAATGATGGACCACATGCTCCGAGTGATCGAATTCTTCGAGCGGTACGCGCACTAAAGTTACGCCACGTAGAGAACCAACCCCTTGAGGTACTCACCTTCGCGGTGATAGATCGACACGGGATGGTCCGCGGGCTGACCGAGGTGCTGCAGTACTTTGATTTCGCGACCAGATTGAATAGCAGCGGAAACAACCGTGTCGTAAAACAGTTGGCGATCCACAACCTGTGAACACGAGAACGTGAAAATGATGCCACCAGGTTTGACCTTTCGAATGGCATCTAGGTTCAAGCGCTGATATCCTTTCATCGCCTGATGCTTCGAATCTTTGTGTTTGGCAAATGCGGGTGGATCTAGGATAATCAAATCATATTTATCCTGTTTGTCTTTCAGAAAGTCGAACGTGTCGTCGGTGTAACAAGCATGAACTTCCGGGTCGAAACCGTTCAATTGCATGTTTTGCCTCGTCATGTTGATGGCCCGCTCCGAGGCATCTACCGAGTGTACAAGCGTAGCTCCCGCTTGTGCGGCGTACACCGAAAATCCGCCCGTGTAGCAAAAAGTGTTTAAGACAGTTCTGTTCATGGCGTACCCTGCTAGCAACATCCTATTCTCACGCTGATCCAAAAAGAAACCAGTTTTCTGGCCCTCCTCCCAGTCAACCAAAAACTTATGACCATATTCCAAAATCGTGTGGGGCACCACGCTCATCCCTAGTAGGTATTCGCTATCGGCGTTTCCAGCCATTTGATTTCGATAGTAGACTGCGATGATTTTCTCTTGAAGTGTGTCCTTGATGGCTTCGGCTATCGCCTGTCGGTCGGCGTGCATGCCATGCGAATGCGCTTGAACGACAGCCACACCGTTGTAATAGTCTACGATTAATCCAGGAAGACCGTCGCCTTCGCCGTGCACGAGCCGAAACGCGTTCGTCAGCGTCGGGTGAATGTTCACGTTCATTCGCTGTGCGGCGGCTGCAGCAATTCTTTCCCGGTAGAACCCAGCGTCGGGCGGATGCGTCCCAAAAACAAGCAAGCGAACCGTGATGCTTCCCTTTTGGTAATGCCCGTAACCCAGAGGTCGGCCCTCGCCGTCGCTCACCGACACCCAGCTTCCATCGACGGGTGTACCCTCCACCTTGTGAATCGCACCCGAAAAGAGCCATGGGTGACGTCGCAGAATGGATTGTTCCTTACCGCGTTTGATGATAATAGATGCCTGAATGTCCATGAAGAGTTAAAAGAGCGTTAAAAACAGCAAATTAAGTGATTTTTCGACCGCCTATCCTGTTCCATACACGGCCTGCAACCAAACTCCGAAAGCTTTCGTACTAAGTAGGCAATCTTTCGCGTTCGACCACCGGCGGGAAGACACTGACAAGAATGTCAGAATTGACTGAAAAAATTCAGACAAAATTTCACTGGAGGGTGCGTTGGAGGGCGGATGGTGTACGTTTTGATAAGTCAGAAACTCAGTTTTTAATTTAGACATGGAAAAAATGAAAAAGTTCGTATCGCTCATGCTCGCCGCTGTGATGGGAAGCGCCATCACACTCGGCATAACCGGGATGTGGAGAGATGACCAGAAGCAAGGTGTGCGCATTGAACACGTTTCGGGAGTACCCACTGCGCAAGTGGGATATAAAATCAATGAAAAAGGTGAAGCTGTGCCACTCGACTTTACGGCCACAGCCGAAAAGGTAACGGCGGCGGTCGTGCACATCCGTTCTACGTCGTCGGGAAGGGTCGTATCGCGCGATGAAAATGACCCGTGGCAATTTTTCTTCGGCCCCAATGGGCAGATGCAACGCGGGCCGGCTGTGAGCACAGGTTCCGGCGTGATCATCAATGCCGATGGATTTATTGTCACCAACAATCACGTGGTCGACGGTGCCGATAAGGTGGAGGTAACGCTGTCGAACAACCACACATTCCCCGCTGAAGTATTGGGTACAGACCCAGATACAGATTTAGCTGTTCTAAAAATAAACCAGAAAAATTTGCCATCACTCTCTTTTGTTGATTCGGATCAGGTGAAAGTAGGGGAGTGGGTTCTGGCGGTCGGCAACCCGTTCAACCTTAACTCGACTGTTACCGCCGGAATCATCAGCGCCAAGGGCCGTAACATCGGGATCATCAACGGCAACTCGCCCGATCAACAAACACAACGCACCGCCATCGAATCGTTCATTCAAACGGATGCTGCCATTAACCCGGGCAATAGCGGTGGGGCATTGGTCAACGTCGACGGTGGATTGGTTGGGATTAACACTGCGATTGCTAGCCAAACGGGTACGTACAACGGCTATGGATTTGCAGTTCCCGCGAACCTAGTCAGCAAGATTGCGGAAGACATCATTGGCTACGGTGCCGTTCAACGCGGATGGTTGGGTATCTCCGTCGGAACGGTCGACGATCGGTTGGCCAAAGAGAAAGATCTTAAAGTGGACAACGGTGCCTACGTGAATGGCTTTGCAGAAGGCACGAAGAGTGCTGCGAAGGAAGCGGGAATCAAAGAAGGCGACGTGATCGTGAAACTCGATGATCGCGAAATCAAATCGGGGACTGCATTAACGGAGTATATTGGTCGGAAGCGCCCCGGCGACAAAGTAAATGTAACGGTAGACCGTTTTGGGAAGGCGATGACCTTTGCGGTGACATTGAAAAACCGTGAGGGAAGTGTCGAAGCCGTAAAGCGTGATGCAACCGAATCGACTTCGGCATCGTTAGGGATAGAGCTAGCGGATCTTGACTCGAAAGAATTGAAGAGTCTGGATCTCGAATATGGTGTCAAGGTAAAAGATCTTGAAAACGGTAAAGTGGCCCGTTATACCGATATGAAAGAAGGCTTTATCATTACGAGCATCGACAACAAGCCGGTGAAGAGTGTGAAAGAAGCAAACGACATCATTAAGAAGAAAAAAGCGGGTGAAACAATTCTTTTCGCGGGAGTTTACGAAGACTATCCCCGTGAGTATATTTATGCATTACGAATGTAATCTGTAAGATATGAGGAGGCTGTATAAGAAAGGACAGATCGTACGAAGCAAGATTGATGGTAAAGTGATGGAGGTGCTTAAGTACATCAAGTCCAATTTGGTGGAAGTGAAATGGTTTGACCTTCAATCGAAGGAAGTTCGGACCAACAGAATCAAGGAAGATAAACTCTCGGAAGCAGCGTAAAGCGAAGCCTTCCGAAAAGGCTCTTGATAATGACGAAAACCCAATTGTCCCGGATAACGGGAGAGTTGGGTTTTTGTGTTTATACGGCGCCGAAAGTGCTACATTTGCCATCAGAAAATCCAGTTTTATCAAAAAGTTTGCTATCCCTGCTTACTATCGGTCGGCCATCACGGGGAAGATCAAGGAGTCGCGTAGAGTGAAGGACCTACGCAAGCAAGACTTCGCCCCTTCCATGCTCGACTTCGGTCCGGTTCAGTTTTACCTCGCGCGCCATTTCGGTTTCTGTTACGGCGTCGAAAATGCCATCGAAATCAGCTATAAGGCAATCGAAGAAAATCCGTCGCGGCAAGTATACTTGCTGAGCCAGATGATTCACAACCAAGAAGTAAACGCCGACCTGCAGGACAGAGGTATTCGTTTCATCATGGATACCGACGGAACTCAATTTATTTCGTGGGATAAGATCAACAAAGACGACATCGTGATCATCCCTGCATTTGGAACCACGATAGAAGTTGAACACCTGCTCCTCGACAAGGGCGTAGAGGTTCATAAGTACAATACCACTTGCCCTTTTGTGGAGAAAGTGTGGAACCGCGCGGAGAAACTCGGCAAGGAATCGCACACCATCATCATTCACGGGAAACCGAGACACGAGGAGACCCGCGCTACCTTCTCGCATAGCTCCGCGAGCGGTCCATCGGTAATAGTGAGCGACATGGAAGAGGCGCAAGAACTCGGTAACTATATCCTCGGAAGTAAGTCGCGGGAAGAATTCTACCAAGAGTTTTCGGGCCGAATGTCGCCCGGGTTCGACCCGTTGAAAGACTTGCAGCGCGTAGGTGTTGTGAACCAGACAACCATGCTGGCCACGGAAACCCAAGCGATTGCCGACTACTTTCGCCAGTTGATGCTGCAGAAGTATGGTCAAGAAAACCTCAAAGACCACTTCGCCGACACACGCGATACTCTGTGCTACGCAACAAACGATAATCAAGATGCTACGTATCGGCTCCTGGAGACCGACGCCGATTTCGCCATCGTCGTGGGCGGCTACAACAGTTCAAATACTTCTCATATTGTAGAACTGTGCGAGCGGAAGTTCAAGACCTTTTTCATCAACTCGGAACAGGAGATCAAAAGCGCGGAGGAAATTCATCACTTTGATTTTCACCATAAAAGCCTCGTAACTACATATGGTTTCTTACCACAATCGTCGCCAACGAAGATCTTGTTGACATCCGGGGCAAGCTGCCCAGACACGTTGGTTGACCGAGTGATGATGAAGCTCGCGGGCTATTTCCCAAATACTCGACCCATCGACGAAGTCTTGTTGCCTTTTCAGCAATAAACATTTCCGACCATGTTACGCGCACTCCTGATAGCTGGCTTGATGATGTTGTCTGAAACGGTGTGCGCACAAGAAGGCCAATCGTCAGACACTTTGCGTGTCCTCGACGAGCTTGTGGTAAAAGCCTATCGCAGCAACAGACCGATTGGAGATGTCCCCGTTACGGTAAATGTGCTCGACAGTCGAGAGCTGTCCCGATTTAGCCCGGCATCGCTCGTGTCTACCGTAAACACGGTCGCCGGCGTACGCATGGAAGAGCGGTCGCCCGCAAGCTATCGATTTTCAATCCGCGGAAGCTTACTGCGTTCGCCTTTTGGCGTGAGAAATGTAAAATTCTATTGGAAAGGACTCCCGTTCACCGATGGCGGAGGAAACACGTATCTGAATCTGCTTGACTTCGCGACAGTTGGTAAGATGGAGATCATCAAAGGCCCGGGGGCAAGTCTTTACGGCGCCGGTACCGGCGGTGTCGTCCTGCTCGACGCACCCGAAGGCTCCAAGCCTGTCTCGAAAGTCTACGGAGCAGGGGGTAGCTACGGATTGTATCGATTTGGTTACGACTACCAGGCATCGTTCGATCGCTCAGTTATCTCGATCTCAATGAGCCAACAGCACTCCGATGGGTATCGAAAACAAACATTCTTGGATCGAACAAACGTCAGGTTCAACTGGGACTATTCAATCAACAACCGAAGTAGTATCAACCTCATTTTCCTCAACGCCAATCTCAAGTACGGAACACCCGGTGGTTTGAATCAAGCTCAATATGACGCCGATCCAAGACAAGCAAGACCTGCGTCGGCGACCGCACCTGGCGCCGAACAACAACAGGCTTCTATCTCTAACGCGACGTATTACTATGGAGCTGTATACCAAAACGATTGGAACGAACGGTGGACTACGACACTTGGTGTTTTCGGATCCAATACGCTGTTTAAGAATCCAGCCATCCTTAACTACGAACGACGAAAAGAAGAGAACTGGGGTGGTCGCACCGAAACTCAATACATCTTCGGCGCAGACAAGAAAGGGAAACTTACCTTCGGCGGCGAGTTTCAATACCTGTATTCACCCGTGAGTGTGTATGACAACAACCAAGGGGATCCAGGCAATGTGCGGACGCTCGACAGACTGCGGTCTCGCTCCTTCTTTGCGTTTGCACAGGTGGAACTGGAACTTCCATACCAATTCTTAGCGACAGTAGGTGGAAGTGTGAATTTTCTCAAGTATAAATTCGATCGGTATTCTCTTACACCTGCTGTCAAGCAAGAGAAAAGTTTTGATCCCGGTGCCTATCCCCGATTGGCATTGATCAAAAAATTTGGTCGACAGGCGTCGCTCTATTCATCCTTTAGCCAAGGTTTTTCGGCGCCGACATTAGCTGAAGTGCGCCCGTCAACGGGCAACATCAACACCAGCCTGAATCCCGAAGTGGGCCGAAGCATCGAAGTCGGCATCAGGACGGAATGGTTCAACCGTCAGCTGAGTTTTAACTTGGTTGGCTACGATTTTCGACTCAATCAAACCATCGTCGTGCAAGCCGATGCGGTCGGTGCCGACTATTACATTAACGCGGGCAAAACTTCCCAAAAGGGAATTGAATCGACCGCTGCTTGGACGCCGACGTGGGGTCGAACGAAACTCCAACAGTTCCGCTGGTGGGCTACGATTTCATACAACGACTATCACTTCTTAGACTACTCAACTAGTTCCGGCGATTTTACGGGCAATCGATTGACGGGCGTGCCACCCAAGGTTTTTGTGACGGGTCTCGACATCACGACGAAGAAGGGATGGTATTCAAATCTTACATTCAACTTTACGGATCGATTGCCGGTGAACGATGCGAACACAGCTTATGCCGCTTCCTACCGCCTTCTGTCGGCACGAGTTGGCAAAAAAATGACATTTTGGAAGATCAAAGATCTCGATCTTTACCTTGGCGGTGACAACTTATTGGATGAGAAGTACTCGTTGGGCAATGATTTGAATGCCCTCGGCGGACGATACTTCAATGCTGCCGCCCCTCGGAACTTCTACTTTGGCATTACAGTTCCCTTTTAATTGTCGCCGCAAATGAAGTGACACCAAGCCCCGACGCGGCTGACAAAAATTGTAAAACTGAGTTACCTTTTCGGTGTAAATGGAATTACTGGCGGGTAACTCCTCAGCGATTGTTGGCAAGTCGCTATGTTTGTATCCAATTCACCAAACCCAGATTCATGAAAACAGTACAAATTGTCCTTCGTTCCGCCATGGCGGTATGTTTTGCGGCGATCATGTCGTCAGCGTCGTGCGACCTTTTAGATAAAGTCGATGATGTTACATTTGAAATCGAGCTTTCGGATGAGTTCAAGGTCAATGAAACTGCTACTGCCACCAACAAAGCGTATTCGTTAAAAGAAACGCTCGACGCAACCTCAAACTCTGATTTTGCGAAGTACAAAGACAAGATCAAGTCCATCACAATTACTTCGGTGCAATACGAAGTGTCGGAGTACACCACCGCAAAGAGCGTGATCTTCAAGAACGGTTCAATTGGTTTTAGCTCTTCAGCTGGCAGCGCGCCTACCTCTGTTGCCTCGTTGAATGCTGAAGATTTGAAGGCGATAGTCGGCCAAGAGAAAAACCTGACCTACAACCAAGCAGCTATCGACGACATCTCCAACCTGCTGAGAAATGACAAGCAAGTGGGAATCTTCCTAACAGGTACGTTTTCTGAGACTCCCGTAGCATTTAAACTAGAAGTGAAGATCAAAGCGTCGATTACTGCCAACGCGCTGTAAGAGATTGACAACATAATTTCTAAGAGAGGGCTGCGGCCCTTTTCTTATTTATAGACTGCACGATGACGTTGGAATGCACCCGCGAATTTTCGATGAACCATTTGTTGGTGCGAAGGCCGCCGCAAACGACTCCGGCTAAGTAGATCCCCGCTACGTTCGACTCCATGGTGTTCTCGTCGTAGACGGGGGTATGATCTTCGTCGCTGTGGAAGCGGAGTCCCATTGATTCCATGAATTCGAATGGAGGTTGGTAGCCTGTCATCGCCAATACGAAATCGTTGCCCAATGTCAGTTTTCCTTGAGGTGTCTGAATGTCGACCTCTGCCTCCCGAATTTCGAGGATTGAACTTTGAAAGTAAGCCTTTACAGATCCTTCCTGAATGCGATTTTCCATGTCGGGTTTTACCCAATACTTGACGCTCTTGCTGATCTCGCTTTCGCGGATCACCATGGTCACGTCGGCGCCTTTCCGATAGGTCTCCAGCGCGACGTCGACGGCGGAGTTCGCAGCCCCGACAACCACGATTCGCTGGCCAAAATATGGGTGCGGTTCATCATAGTAGTGACGAACCTTCGGCAAACTTTCCCCGGGTACATTCAAAAGGAATGGTCGATCGTAGAACCCGAGCGCTAGCACAAGATTCTTACCGGCGTAGGACCCTTTCGACGATGTCACAGTAAACAGACCTTCAGCTTTCGACACGGACTCAACGGATTCGTACAATTTTACGTGCAGTTGATGGGCGAGGCACACGCGGCGGTAATATTCGAGAGCCTCAGTTCGATTTGGTTTCGCACCGTGCGAGATAAACGGCACATCGCCAATCTCCAACCGATCGCTGGTGGAGAAGAAAGTCATGTTCAGCGGATAGTGATAGATTGAATTGACAAGCGCACCTTTCTCAAGAATTACATGTGAAAGACCAGCCCTCTTGGCTTCAATGCCACATGCCAACCCAATAGGCCCCGCTCCAATGATGATCAAGTCATAGGTCATGCCTCCAAATATACACACGTTCATCCCCTCGTCCCTTCGTCTCCTCCTCTCGTTTGTTTCGTCCCCTCCTCATTTCCTCTTTCCTCAAAAATTCTGCACTTTACGAACTCCCATTCCACGACCAGATATGAAACGGGCACTCTCAATTATTTTCTCGATGACCATCGCGCTAGCTTCGGCACAAACGTCCATTACGATCGATGACCTCACCAGTAAAAGGACCTTCGATCAAAAAACTGTGACCGGGATTCGTTGGACTAAAGATGGTAAGTATTATACATCGTTGGTTCAGGGTAAGGTTGTCAAGTTCGACGTGACCACCGGTCAGGAGGTAGCTCGGCTTTACGAAGGCGATCTCGCCGTTGAAGCATACTCGTTTAGTGCGGACGAGTCGAAGTTGTTGCTCGCGACGAATGTGGAGAGTATTTATCGCCATTCCACGAAGGCCGAGTTTTACATCTATGATATTGCTGCGCGCGCCACGCAAAAGCTATCGAACGGAGGAAAGCAGTCTTACGCCACATTTTCACCCAACGGGAATTCTGTCGCTTTTGTACGAGATAACAACCTGTTTTTCGTGGATGCGACGACAATGGTAGAAAAGCAGGTCACAAACGATGGCCGATTCAACCATGTCATCAACGGAAGTACCGATTGGGTGTACGAGGAGGAACTAGGCTTTGCCCAAGCTTTCACATGGTCGCCGGATGGTCGCCGCATCGCCTGGTATCGTTTCGACGAGTCGCTGGTAAAGGAGTACAACCTCCAGAAATGGAACAACGGCGCCTTATACCCAACCGATTATCGGTACAAATATCCCAAGGCGGGCGAAGCAAATTCGGAGGTAGAAATTTGGATTTTCGATACCACCAACGACCAAAAAGTGAAGGTTGATATCGGCGCGGAGAAAGACATCTACATTCCGCGAATACTCTGGACGCAAGACCCCAATACCCTATCGGTTCGAAGGATGAACCGGCTACAAAATGTCGTCGAGATACTTCATGCTGATGCGACCAATGGTCAAACGAAGGTGATCGTCACAGAAAAGAGCGACACGTTTGTCGACCTACGGTACACCGAAGAACTCGTCTATCTTAAGAATGGAAAGCAAATTCTCATGGCGAGTGAGCGTTCGGGGTTTAAGCACTTTTATTTGGTGAACACCGATGGCACCGGGTCAACACCCATTACTTCCGGCAGTTGGGAGGCGACCGCTCTGGTGGGACTCGACGAAAAATCGCGAACGCTATATTATCTATCGACCGAAGGAAATTACTTGAACCGGGCGCTCTATTCAATTTCATTGGATGGAAAAAAGAAAACCCAACTCTCAAAAAAGGAGGGTGCGCGTTCCGTCAACATGAGTCCGGATACCCAATTTTATATAGACCAGGTCAGCAATGCGAATGATCCGCTGACCGTGTCCCTTTTCAAGACAAAAGGCAACACGTTGGTGAAGGTGCTGGAAAACAATGAAGCGCTGGTGAAGAAGTTAGGTGAATATGGGATCGCGAAGAAGGAATTTTTCCAATACACCGCGGCAGATGGATCGACCAAAGTAGATGGGTTTATCCTAAAACCCGCTACGGTCAACGATGGAAAGAAGTACCCGGTGCTAGTTTTTCAATACAGCGGCCCAAGGTCAAATCAGGTGTCGAACAGTTTTGGTGGCTCCAACTTCTTTTGGCATCAGATGTTGGTTCAAAAAGGCATCGCCGTCGCGGTCGTCGATACACGCGGAACCGGAAGTAGAGGCGAAGAATTTGTAAAGCAGACATACAAACAGTTGGGTAAGCTTGAAACAGAAGATCTGGTCGCCGCGGGAAAGTATCTCGCCTCCTTACCGTTTATTGATGGAACGCGGATGGGAATTTGGGGTTGGAGTTATGGTGGATACATGACTGCCTTGGTCATGACCAAAGGAGCAGGCACGTACAAGTTAGGTATCTGCGGGGCACCGGTGACCACGTGGAGGTTTTATGATAATATTTACACCGAACGCTACCTGCAACGGCCGTCCGACAACGCCTCCGGCTACGACGACAATTCGCCGCTCACGCACGCCGCAAAATTGCAGGGCAACTTCTTGCTGATCCATGGTACCGGCGACGACAATGTGCACTTTCAGAATTCCGTTGCCCTAGAGCAGAAATTGATCGATGCAGGGAAGCAATTCCGGTCGTTCTACTACCCCGACCAAGCCCATGGCTTCCGTGGCAATGCAACCAACGCCCACCGCTACCAACTTATGACCGACTTTCTCTTGGAGAATCTTTGATTCGGATGTCGTAAATTAAAGGCACCTCTCACCTGTGGAACAAGAATACTTCGAAAAGACGCCCGCGAAAGCCAATCGGTGGTTTTGGATTTCCATCACCTCGGCACTTTTGTTTGGCATCACTTTTAGCCTCCCGAGCGTTTTCAATTGGTTTTTCCTTTGCCTGTCGGCCTACGCGCTGTTCCTGTCGTACTTCTACCTGCCGGTGCAACCCAAGATATTTCAAAGAAAAAATACATTTCAGGGCGGAAGTAGGTCCTCATCCGGTTCTTCTGCAGCCACTCAAGCTTCGCCTTCGGTGGTTACAGCCAAACGAATCGTGTTTGCCATCGCGGGCACGTTCTTTGGAATCTTTGCGTTCCTGATCATCGTCGGAATTTTTACCCACGACGACAACGACGACACCTCTAGCACCGCGATCGAATCACCGGCGGAAGGGTATGAAGAAGGTGAGACTTCCGATCAACCAACCGCATCGAGCTTAGTGTCGACCGGCAACGACTTCTTCAACAACCAGCAGTACGACTCCGCAAATAAGTATTACGAAGACGCCCTCGCACTCAATCCCAACGAGATGGAAGCAGTCTACGGTAAGGGTATCGTGTTGTATAACCAAGGACAAACCGACGACGCATACGTGCATTTTCAACGAGCCTACGATGGAGGCTTCAGGTTTTCATGGCTGTCGTGGGCGCTAGGAAAGCGTTTCGACGATCGGGGTGAGCAGACCCGCGCCGCCGCACTTTACCATGAGGCCCTCAGCATGGACAGCGCTTTTTCCGAAATCTATCCCCGCCTAGCGGAGTTTGAGCCCCAAAACCGCGATAAATACCTGCGCTTAGCAGAAAAGTACAAATGAATGCTCGCCGAAAGGTGAACAGCGGGTGAAAGTCCAAAATTAAACTTTCAATAAATATTGAAAGTTCGGAAACAAGGTGTACATTTATACCGTATGAAGTATCAAGAAGCGAAAGAGGAGCTGATTCAAGCTTGGGGAACGCTGGGGGGTAGCTGGGGATTAAACAAGACGATGGCGCAAATTCATGCGTTGCTCATGATTTCGACCAAGCCTCTTTCAACAGAAGACATTATGTCGGAGCTGAATATCTCGCGGGGTAACGCAAACATGAATATCCGGGCATTGCTAGACTGGTCGATCGTTGAGCGTGTGTTTGTCCCGGGCGAACGGAAGGAATACTTCAGGTCGGAGAAAGATGTGTGGACATTGGCCCGTACTGTGGCGAAAGAACGTCGCCGGCGCGAACTGGAACCCCTTCTGAAAGTGCTTAAGAAAGTTTCTGATGTTCAACCAGATGGTTCAGACGAAGCCAAGGAGTTTAGAAAAGTAACACGCGATTTGAAGAGCTTCGCCGAGCGCTCCGACGGATTACTTGAAACGTTCATTAAGTCGGAAGAAAGCTGGTTCTGGAGTACGATCACCAAACTATTTAAATAAACTTCTTATGAAAATCCTCCATGGTATCGACTTCGTCGTTCAAGCCCTGCTGATAGGCGGCGTCCTCCTCGTGGGTATCTCGTCGCTCTTCTCCGGCGAATACTCGATGACAGGCGCGATGTCAGTTTACGTGGCTTTATTGCTCGGCCCTTGGCAGATGATTAGCTCCTTGATTACCAATATTTCAAAATCACACCTCCTAAAGTTCCGACGAATCCATTTTATCGCAGCCGTGATCTACATAATAGGAGCATCCATTAGCGTGAGTCTCTCCAAATCGATTGAGACCGGCTCATTCTTAAGTTCTGTTGGGGTGTTCTTGGCTTTCGCGATCCCAGTTGTATTGGCTTTGTTCTATTTCTATGTAACCTTCAAGACTTTCCAGAATAGCCGCACGTCGTAAGGCTATTTTTTTGTCCTATACTTTCACAAATAATTGAAAATATGAAAATTATAAGAATTTTAGCGATGATCGATTTTTGGGCCCAGGTGGCCCTTATCCTAGCAACGGTGATGGGCGGCCCGATCCCCGCCATCTATTTGGGTGCGTGGCAAGTGTCGTCGGCAATCATCACCACGATCGGCTCGCCCCGCCTCCGCAATTGGCGACTGGTTTACCTTCTATCCGTGTCCTTGTACTTTTTGGGTATGACCAACCGCGCACTCGGAGACGTCCTTATCGTGGGAATACCTATCGTACTCGCCATTGCCTATCTCTCGTTGACAGCCGAGCAAATCCTCACCAGTAACAAGTCGGGTAAGGGATTCCTTCCACACACAAGTTTTTGACTATGAAAACGCTGCAAGATCATACACTTGTCTACGACCAAGACTGCCCATTGTGCGAACTATACACGGGAGCCTTTGTGAAGACGGGCATGCTTGATTCGAATGGACGCGTGGCATTCGGTTGTGCGCGCGTGCCGGCTGGATTTAGCAATGACCGGGCGAAGGATGAAATTGCCCTCATCGATTACCGAACAGGCACCGTTACCTACGGTGTAGACAGTTTATTGAAAGTAATCGGCAACTCATTACCAGGGCTCGCGAACTTCCTTGGCGCTCGCGTATTCAGATTACCGCTACAGATTCTCTACAAGTTCATTTCCTATAATCGCAAGGTTATCGCACCACCAAAGGAGTTTGAGACGAGGGGAAGTTGCACGCCCACCTACCACTTCGGCTATCGTGTCGCTTACCTGATCCTTACTTGGTTGTTTACGTCTTGGATCTTAACGAAGTATGCCTCGCTCATCACGTGGCTTCCGGCGACGAGCTTTGGTCGAGAGTTCTATATCTGTGGCGGCCAACTCCTCTTCCAACTTGTAGTCTTGTTTCTCATCAACTCAAACCGCAAGATGCACTACCTAGGAAACATGATGACCGTATCCTTTATCGGAAGTTTACTGTTGATACCTATGCTTGTGCTTGGACAGACGGTCTCCGTAATGCCTGAATGGTTAGTTCTATTGTGGTTTGGAACCGTAGTGATGTACATGTTCTTAATCCACACACAACGGGTGAAAAAGCTGGGACTATCGCCCAAGTTGTCGGTATCTTGGGTAGTATATCGAATGATGGTGTTATGGATCGTGTTGGGATGAGCAAGATAATCATAGCGGGAGGTAGCGGTTTCATTGGCTTGGCGCTGGCGAATCACTTTCGGTCAAATTATGAAGTCGTCATCTTGAGCCGTCAACGGATGATTTCGGATTCGTACGTTCGTGTCGTACCGTGGGATGCTCGTTCGCTGGGCGACTGGCGACAAGAGTTGGAGGGAGCTGCCGCTTTAATCAACCTAACCGGTAAGAGCGTCAACTGCCGATACAACGAAGCCAACAAGCAAGCTATTCGAGAGTCGCGGGTGCTGTCCACAAAAGTGTTGGGCGAGGCGATGTCGAAGTGTTCCCAGCCGCCTCCCGTGTGGCTCCAAATGTCGTCAGCCACAATCTATCGCCACTCTGAAGATCGGGCCATGGACGAGGACTTCGGTGAAATTGGCAGTGATTTCTCGATGGATGTTTGCAAAGAGTGGGAGAAGACATTTTGGGACGTGGCACCCGCGACTACGCGCCGTGTCGTCATGCGAACTTCGATTGTTTTTGGACCTCAAGGGGGCGCCCTATTGCCGATGACGCGGCTGGTGTTGTTTGGTCTTGGGGGTAAACAAGGGAATGGCAAACAAATCGTGAGTTGGATACATGAGGCTGATGTCGCCAGAATCGTGGATTGGATCATTCACGGGACCGCGACGGGTGTGTATAACGTCACCTCGCCGCAACCTGTGAGGAATTCGGTGCTGATGAAAAAGCTTCGGACGGTGTTGAACTTTTCATTTGGAATACCCGCCCCGGAACGCCTCTTGCGCGTGGGTGCCGCCGTAATCGGTACCGAAACCGAGTTGATACTGAAAAGCCGTTGGGTGATCCCAAAAAGACTCCTGCAGGAAGGATATAAATTCAAATTTCCTACGCTCGACTCAACCTTGAAAGATATATTGCGGTAAGCTTTAATCGACATGTACCGTGTTTACCTCGAGACAACTGTCCGGGCCCCGCAAGCCCGTTGTTTCGACCTTTCCAGAAGTATTGATTTTCACCTGGCATCCATGAAAGAGACCGACGAGATCGCTGTGGCCGGTCGCACCAGTGGCCTCATCGAGAACCACGAGTTTGTCGAATGGGAGGGAACACACCTATGGGTACGGCAGCGGCTTGCGAGCCGAATCACCGCGATGCAACGCCCGTTTTTTTTCGTCGACGAAATGCTGTCGGGTGCCTTCCACTCTTTCGTGCACCATCATGAAATGCGCCTCCTCCCAGATGGGTCCACCCTCATGGCCGACGACTTCCGCTACCAGCTCCCGCTGGGACCTATCGGCCAGTTGGCACATGCTATCTTCTTGAAAAGGTACATGCACAAGCTGATTCAAACACGCGCCGACAAACTGAAGGCCGCGCTTGAAGGTGAAGACTGGGTGAAGTACTTGGATTCTACGAAAGAAGAATACCATTGAGCGAAGCCCGTTATTTTTTGGCCATCCTCCCTGATGCGCGTACATCCGCGGAAGTAACGAAGTTGAAGGAGTATTGCCAGCAGAAGTATGACACGAACGCAGCCCTTCGATCCCCGCCGCACATCACTCTTCATATGCCGTTTCATTGGAAAAGCCAAGGTGAGACACGGCTCGTCGATACGCTTCAAAAGTTCGCCTCCACCCAAACGGGGTTCAAGGTTGGTTTAACAGGATTCGGGTGTTTTGTTCCTCGCGTCATCTTCGTGTCGGTGGAAGAAAGTGAACACCTTAAAAGATGCCAACAGCAATTGGATCGATTCTGTAAGGTTAATTTAAACTTGTTCGACGCATCGTATCGAGACCAGCCCTTTCATCCGCACATCACCATCGCATTTCGCGACTTGAAAAAGGCGACCTTTCCGAAGGCTTGGGACGACTTTAACAGACGATCATTCGAAGGAGGGTTTCTCTGCGAGTCCTTTTGGCTTTTGCGACATGACGGCATCCGGTGGCACCCTCACCACGAGCTCAAGTTCGGTTAGCCAACCGTCAAACTTTGGCACTTCTTGACACCCGAAATTCCCTAAATTGGAGGATGCGAAATCTGCTGACTCTCTGTTTTCTGGCCGTCGCGATGCATGGGTATGGGCAAGCGGCGTCCGATATTTGGCTATTTAATCTTCATCAAGGCGGTAAAGTATCCCTTTCCAATCCGCAAAAAGTAACCGAGCACATTGGGTACGACAATCAACCGTCCTTTCATCCTACGCTACCCTTTGTGTATTATGCTTCCTTTAACGACTCGGGAAGGTCCGACATTCTCAGGTACAATTGGAAAACAAAGCAAACCGCCAACATCACCGTTACCCGTGATCGAGAATATTCACCCACGGTGACACCCGACCAACAATATTTGTCGTGCATCATTCAACGCGATAATGGAGCCCAAGACCTAGGCAAGTACCCAATCGAGGGCGGAGATCCATCACTCATCATCGATAACCTAACGGTGGGCTATCACCTTTGGTTGGACAACAGTCACGTTGTTTTATTCATCCTTGGAAAAGACGGACAGCCGCAGTCCTTGCATTACATGCGACTTCCCACGAAAGTGGATACTGTGATCGCCACAAACATCGGCCGATCTCTGTCTAAGGTTCCCGGTAAGCGCGCGTTCTCCTTCATCCAGAAAGGCGGAGGCACCAATAAGATAATGATGTACGACACAGAGTCGTCGACGCTTAGCGAGATCACCAATACACCTGGTGCGAGCGAAGACATCGCCTGGACCGAAGATGGAAGAATCATCGGCAGCGATGGAACCAACCTTTTCTCTTTCAACCCGCGGAAACCGTCTAAAGGCTGGCAGTTGGTAGCCCTTAAAGGCAATATCGTTTTAAAGGGAGTGACACGAATCGCCATCGACCCGAGCGGTGGGCATATGGCCGTGGTGGTGTCGGAATAGAAACCTATGAGGCGCTTTCTTCCATTTCTAACTGGGAATTATTCCACAGCGCCAGGGCTTACTCCTCTTTCACGCGGCAGCGACGGATTTACGAAAGTTTTTGACATCGACGAGACGTATTCAAAATACATCGACAACAAAGTTCAGTGTCGCGCGGAGAACCTTTCTAAATATCACTCGACAGCCGATTGGTCCCAAGACACGCAGGAATCTGTAACGCATTATTTGACGCAGCAACTGCTGGCCGAGTACCCCGAGACTTTTTTGAAAAAAGATCAAAGGATTCACATCTCATCAACGGGAAGTTCTTTTTCGCTGGATGAGATAGAGGTAACCAAAGATGGCTTTGTGTCTGTTTTCGACGCTTGCTGCAGCCACGTACCCGAAGACATTGCCGTCGTTCAGTTGCGCGGTCAACAAGACAAGCTGGTCGCGATTCACTTGTGCTCGCCCAACCACTGGGATCCAAGAACCAAAGTGGGGAAACCTTTCAACGAGATACATGTGCCGGTTCCTGAAATAGATCGAACCGTGAAGAACTATTCCGTGATGCTTCGTATGGTGATAGACAAAGGTCCATTCACTCGGTTTGCGTGGGGCGTCTCGACAGACGATCGCCTGAACCACCACCCAGAACCACCGCCTGGGATCGGAGATCAGGTTTGGCGTGGACGTCGCTCAGACGGCGAGGGAACAAAATTTTTTATCCGCGTGGAACGCCAAAACCTAATCGGACTCGCCGATGTCGACGCTTTCATTTTCACGATCCGCACGTACTTCTATCCCGTAAATTCTCTCTCGGGACCAGAACGCACAGCGCTTAAACAAGCCGTCAACACGATGAGCCAAGCTTCCCTTCAATACAAAGGGATGCATGCCTTGAAAGACGAACTGTTCCGCGCGTTGGAATGAACCCCGTTACTTGGGCTCGCAGAAGGAGCCTTTCGCGATGTAGAGTTGTTTGAATTCTGGCTCGAACAGAGCGCCGACAACAGCAGGGTCTTTCATGATCGCGTCTTGCGGTACTTCGCCCTTCATCACGAGGAATGAACCATCGGTGCCTCCGAACGAAACGTGTGTGATCACGTTCCCTGCTTTCGCCAGCTCCCGAATGTATTGGCGATGTTCTTGAATCGTGGTCGACGCTTCCTGCACATTGAACTTGTACACCTTTGGCTTGAAATGAACAACCGAGTACATAATCATTTCAAACTTCTCGCCCACCGGACAAATACCACCGATCCAAGGTTCATAAGGAAGAATTTCGACATTCCAACGTTTCGCTTGAATGCCGGGATCGGGTTGAATCCACGCCTCCACATCGGCGACTGACGACGCTTTGAATACAAAGATGCCACCGCCGCCTTCGAAAGGTCCCGCGGCCTTCAGTTTGTTTTCCTTCGCCAGTTTTTGAATGTTGCCCATGTGACCAGACATAATCCGGTCGTTTTCCTCCTGCGTGAGCTTCGGAGCATCCAAACGCTTATGAAGAAAAACCATCATATATTTTTCTTGGGCATGTGCAGACAACACACTTGCCACGAACAAACATGCGACGAGGAGGCGGATCAATTTCATAGACTATTGGGATGAATCGGATCTAAATTCAGTTCTTTTCCAACTGATAAGCAAAATTCCAGCAAGGATAAATACTGTACCGGCTATTTCCATTCCTGAAACCCCTTCGTCGAGAACCCACCACGCTTGAAAGATCGTTGACACCGGGCCAATACTCGCAACAATGGCGGTGGTATTAGATCCGAGCCGTCGAATACTAATAGCAACCAAGTATGAAGGAATGACGGTACTCACGACCGCCATGGCGAAGGAAAGCGCGTAAATGGATAGGGGTAATCCCGTCAGCGAATGTGCTCCAAACAGAAAATAATGGATCAATACGGCTCCCGCTGCGAACGACATAGCGTAACTATTGAACTTGATGGCGCCGACCGCCGGTATCAACGCGCCACTCCCGGCAATGTAAAGCGCGTAGGTGACGGCGCAAATCAAGATGAGTCCGGAACCAACATAGAATGAATGCGATGTTTGAAACTGCGCCTCGCTAAAAAATGCAATCAAAAGCCCGGTGTATGTGATGGCGACCGCCAACCATTCGTACCCTTTCACTCTACGCCCAAACCAAAAGGCTGACATCAGCAAAACAAAAGTTGGGTATACGAATAAGATGAGACGCTCAATTCCAGCCGATACAAACCGAAGACCTTCAAAATCCAGCAGACTACTGATATAGTAACCGCAAATTCCCAGCAGGGCAATGAAAAGCCACTGCTTGCCAGTAAACTTTGTATTGGTTTCTCGGTTGGATGTGATAAAAGCGGAGACCAAGAAAAATGGTAAGGAAAAGATCATCCTCAAAGCCAGTAGCGTGATGGCATCTACAGAAGCTGTCGCGTAGGCAAGTTTTACAAAGATGGCTTTCGTTGAAAAACAGATCGCGCCGAGAAGGCTGATCAAGATTCCGCCCACTAGGTAACCAGTGGATTTACTTTTGATTGTCACTTAATTGTTGACTTGGCGAGAACCGCCCATACGCGAGCCAAGAAGCGCAATATTACCATCATTCGCGAAATATTTCTTTGTTCGAAACACTCGATAAGAGAGGCGTGTAGCACCGAGATGGTTTTCTCAAAGTATGCCGTTTCCGTTCAACCCTTCCACAATCCGGTAGCGTCAAACATCACATAAGCTTGACATGGGCGAAACTCCGTTGAACAGGATAGGGGTTACTTTCGCGCGAAGTCTGTATAAATGACCACGGTTGCGAAGATGAACCTAGAAGTATGAGTGCTGAAGTTTACAAGGGAATCGAATTCGTCCGGATATCAAACTTACCGGCAGATCAACGCACACAAATTCGTGCGACAATCGACACAAGCAAGATTATCAAGATTCTTAGAGGAAAGGAACTTTTGTCCGACTGCATTCAGGTAAACGACTATGCGGTTTGGGTAAAAGAAAAATCCACGGGCCACCTGCGATAATCGCAATCTTATTTCCACATATTGGGTTGAACCACTTCGACCACGTTGCCCAAGCCGTCCTCGAAGTAAAACGACTCGACGCCGCTCGGCCACATTACTTGATCCAAAATTTGGATTCCCTTCCCAACGATTTCGGCCTTGCTCCGCTCGTAGTCAGGCGCCTCCACCTCGAACGCAAAATGGTACCGACCCGCCGAGTAGTGACCCGGGGGACTCGTCTTCGCTTTCGAGTCATCGGGGTTGAAACACAACAGCACGCTCGCGCCCGCACGGAAGAAAATATGTTTGCCAGTCACGTATCCGATCACCTCGAGCCCTAGTTTGCCCTCGTAGAATTCTCGCGCGGCGAGGAGGTCCGAATGATAGATGCAGGTCTCTTTTATCTGTCGAAAATTCATCGATTGTGGATGGTTATTTCAAGACTTCCTACCTGCCTGAAAATTAGCCCATTACAGACGACTTCGCCGAGGGCCCTCAGAAGTTTTCCACAAAGATTTGATTCAAATTTATGGGTATAAATACTTGTAAATCAATATGTTAACCTGTAACAATAACGTAATGTGGATAAGTCGTTCAATTTGTGGATTTCTATTTCTTCGTTTTTTGCATAAAAACCTAACTCACTGGAGTAGACGAGATTAGACCAAACCTGTCATCAATCTTACATTGGCGCTGTCGGCATTTTCGTTCGATCACGCGTGTGGGCGCCTGTCGAATTTGGCAATTCTTAACAAACTTTTCTGGTGTTTCGCGTTTGATTTGTAACATGATTCGATTGCTCGTCATCCTATCCCTTTTTGGCCTGTCCCGCGACGGTGCCTTAGAGCCCCAAGTCGTGAAACTTCCTCAATTGAAGGAAATCCTAGAGTCGAAAGGGAGCGAAATTCGCGTCGTTAACTTCTGGGCGACCTGGTGTGGGCCATGCATCAAAGAACTACCCCTATTCGAAAAGCTGACACAGGAGCATCCAGACATCCAAGTAACACTCGTGAGTATGGATTTGGCAGTAGATCCGAACCCAGACAAAGTATTCAAGTATGTCGCCCGGAAGAAATTGAAGTCACGCGTGCTCATTCTCGATGAATCCAACCCCAACGACTACATCGACCAAATCGAGCAGGAATGGACAGGTGCGATCCCGGCGACGATCGTGGTGAACAGCAAGACCGGAAAGCGCGCCTTTGCCGGATCGGAACTTCACGAAGGTGAACTGGAGAAATTAATTGACCAAGTGCGATAAATGCTACTCCTTTCGGGATGTGGCACTCGTCACTTTTATTGAAATTGTGAACATAAACTGTAAACGATAATGAAAAGTGTTCTCGCGTTTTTTGTCTTAGTAGCCGTAGTGGCTTTCGCGCCTGTGAAAAATGGCTACGATGTGGGTGATACCGCGTCTGATTTCAAATTGAAGAATGTGGACGGCAAAATGGTTTCGTTATCCGATTTCCCGGAAGCGAAGGGATTTATCGTGGCGTTCGATTGCAATACGTGCCCGGTTTCAAAAGCATACAACGATCGAATCCTTGCCCTGAACAAGAAGTATGCTCCGAAAGGTTTTCCGCTGATCGCCATCAATCCAAACTCACCGGAAATTTCTTCTGGCGATTCCTTCGACGAGATGGTGCGGTATGCCAAGAAGAAAGGCTACGACTTCCCTTACTTGTACGACGAGAGTCAAGAGACAGTACGTGCATTCGGTGCTACCAATACGCCGCACATTTATGTCCTCGCGAAATCCGGTTCCGAATTTAAGGTAGCGTACATCGGTGCGATTGACGACAATTCGCGCGACGCTGGAAAGGTGCGCAACCGCTACGTGGAAGACGCTGTCGATGCTCTGTTGGCAGGGAAACCGGTCGATCGACCGAAGACAAAGGCAGTCGGTTGTGGGGTGAAGCTCAAGAGTTAACAGAACGCGCCGATTAACAACAAGAAAAGGTGTTCCGTTAATTGGGGCACCTTTTTTATTTCCACGACGGACTATTCCATCGCGAGAATTTCTTCGACATACTCGCGGGAGTTGCTCAAACGAGGAACCTTGTTTTGGCCGCCCAACTTTCCTTTCTTCTTCATCCACTTGTAGAATGTTCCTTCCGCGACGCTGTGGACGCGAGGGGCGACCAATGCCAAATCGTGTGCACGCTTGGCATCGTAGTCGGAGTTAATTTTCCGAAGTGTTTCGTCGAGCACTTGTGTGAAACGCTCTAGGCTGGATGGCTGAACCTTGAATTCTATGATCCACTCATGCCCACCGCGTTGCGCGCGTTCTAAGTAAATGGGCGCAGCCGTGAAGTTGTCGATCACCGCATTTGTAATTTCGCACGCCTTGGTAATCGCAGTTTCAGCGTTCTCGATGATAATCTCTTCGCCGAATGCGTTGATGAAATGCTTGGTTCGACCCGAGATCTTGATCCGATAGGGGGAAATACTTGTGAACTTTACCGTATCGCCAATATTGTAACGCCACAAACCCGCGTTCGTGGTAATCACCATCGCGTAATTCCGACCAATTTCAACTTCCGAGAGGGTGATCGTTTCAGGATACTCTTTGCCAAGTTCTTCCGTGGGAATGAACTCGTAGAAAACACCATAGTCGAGCATCAGCAACAGTTCCTCTGAGTTACTCCGGTCTTGAATTCCAAAGAAGCCTTCGCTCGCGTTGTACGTCTCCCAATAACGCATGCCGTCGCGTGGGATGAGTGACTTAAACAGGTTTCGATATGGAGCAAATGACACGGCACCATGGAAGAAGACTTCCAGGTTCGGCCATACTTCTAGGATGCTGCCCTTCTTTTCCATCTCGGTGATGCGCTGGAGGAGCAAAACGGTCCATGTAGGAACGCCCGCGATGTGGGTGACATTTACTTTTGATGTTTCCCGCGCCAGTTTTTCGATCTTTTCCTCCCAGTCGCTCATCAGGGCAGTTTCAAGGCTTGGAGTGCGAATGAACTGCGCCCACGGCGGCAAGTTCTGCATCAAGACCGCCGATACGTCACCATATTTTGAACTGGTGGTCGGGTCGTACTCATTGTTATACAAGCTACCGCCCACCGCGAGGCCCTTGCCCGAGAAAATGCCGGTATCGGGATAGTTGTTGACATAGATGGAAAGCAAGTCTTTCCCACCCTTGAAATGGCACTCTTCCATGGCTTCCACCGAGACGGGTATGAATTTGCTCCGCGCATTGGTTGTCCCGGACGACTTTGCGAACCATTTGATTTCCGAGGGCCACAGCACATTTTGTTCTCCTTGCAACAGTCGTTCGATAAAAGGGAACAACTGCTCGTAGGTGTGCACGGGCACGCGCCGGCGAAAGTCGTCGTAATTGGTGAGGTCGTCGAACGAATGCAGGCGCCCAAAATCGGTATCTCGGGCCGTTGCAATGAGTTTCTTGAGTAATTCGTCTTGAACTTCGTGGGGGTATTTCATGAAAAGCTCCATCTGGTGGATTCTCTTCTTCATGACCCAGGTGAGGATGGAGTTGAGGAAAGTCATATCCGCGAACCCCAAAAATACACAAACAAAAGGCGAAGTTCAGCGCCGTTGATGGCGTTACAATTTTGGCGTGGGTCGGTCAGGGGGTGTGTCAAGAGGTGTCTCGTTGAACAGGTCTGGCTCGTCGGTTTCAGCCGTAGCGATCGACGTCGAAACGTTGGTCAAATCGGCATCCACTTTTGCCCGGCGAAGCATGAAGTTTTGGCCGAGGTAGACCTTCCGAACCATGGCGTCGGATGCAAGCTCTTCGGCGGTGCCTTGCTTAAAGAGTTTGCCATCGACCATCAAGTAGGCACGATCCGTAATCGACAGGGTTTCGTCGACGTTATGGTCGGTGATCAGGATACCGATATTCTTTCTCTTGAGCTTCGCGACGATCGATTGAATCTCTTCTACCGCGATTGGGTCCACACCCGCGAATGGCTCATCGAGCAAAACGAACTTGGGATCCACCGCCAACGCACGAGCAATTTCCGTCCGCCGGCGTTCGCCTCCCGAAAGCACCATTCCCAAGTTTTTGCGTACGTGACTGAGTTTAAACTCTTCCAGAAGTGTGTCGACCTTTTCTTTGCGCTCCGTTTTCGTCATCGCCATCATTTCTAACGGCGCCATGATGTTTTCCTCTACCGTCAACTGACGGAACACCGACGGTTCTTGTGCGAGGTAGCCAATGCCAAGTTTGGCCCGTCGGTACATCGGCAAGCTTGTAATGTTCTCATTCTCCAAGAAGATCTGTCCTTCATTAGGTTTGATGAGCCCCACCATCATGTAGAAGGTCGTGGTCTTACCGGCGCCATTGGGGCCGAGCAGCCCTACAATTTCGCCTTGCTTAACTTCTACGGACACGTGGTTGACCACTGTGCGTTTCTTATACCTCTTGACTAGCTCTTCGGCGCGCAGGATCATGATCAATCGAATTTGATGTCCTTAATTCTAAGTTGGATGGATGTGATGCCGTTATACGTATTTTCTTCCACTGTGAATGCCATGCGACAATAGTCCCCGGCGGCCAACCGGCTGTAGTGTTCCATCATGTCGAAGCCCACGGCGTTGAATACGTTTTGTTGTCCCTTTTGTCCGGCGAGGAAGCGCACATGACGATCCTTGAAAGAAGCGAGGGAGTTGAAAACAAACACATTTCGTGCCTCAAATACGGGATTATGGTTCTCGGGGCCAAACGGTGCCAGTTGACGGAGGACGGAGATGAACTTAGGCGTAATGACGTCGAAAGGGAGGACCAAATCTACGTCGACCACCGGCGTCAGCATTTCTTCCGTGACCGAAGCGGCAACTACTTCCTCAAACCGATTCCGGAAATCTTCGAGATTCTCCTTCTTCATGGTGAGGCCCGCCGCGTATTTATGGCCGCCGTACTTTTCGAGGAGGTCGGCACACTTGACCAGCGCTTCGTAAAGATTGAACCCATTGACGCTTCGGGCAGAACCTGTGATCAGACCATTCGACTCGGTGAGGATAACGGTGGGTCGGTAAAAGCGTTCGACACACCGCGCAGCAACAATTCCGATGACCCCCTTATGCCAAGAGCTCTTGAACAAGACGGTCGATTTCGCCTGCCGCAGAAGCTCATCGTTCTCAATCATTTGAATGGCCTCCTCGGTAATGCTCGTGTCGAACTCGCGACGGACGTCGTTGTTCACGTTCACTTTTTCGGCCAACGAGTTGGCTTCTTCTTGCGTGCGCGCGATGAGAAGTTCGACGGCACCATCGGCATGATCGACACGTCCTGCTGCGTTAATTCTAGGACCCAAGGTGAAGACCACACCTGAAATATCTAGGTCGTTCTTGATCGCGGCAATCTCTTTCAGGGCGCGTAGTCCCGGCGAGGGGTTCTCGTTCAGTTTCTTGAGTCCAAAGTGAGCGAGGATTCGATTCTCGCCGTCGATCGGTACGATATCCGAGGCGATGCTCACGGCTACGAGATCGAGGTTGGCATACAGCTCGTCCTCTTTTCCATGCCGCCGCGCAAACGCTTGTATCAATTTGAATCCAATACCACAGCCGCTCAGTTCTTGAAATGGGTAGTCGCAGTCTTCGCGCTTTGGATCGAGCACGGCGACGGCGCTGGGCATATCCTTCCCCGGCAGGTGATGATCGCAAATGATGAAGTCGATACCCTTGTGACCGGCGACCTTGACCATGTCGGACGATTTGATCCCGAGATCAAGCGCAATGATGAGCGTGAAGCCGTTGGCTTCGGCCCATTCAATTCCTTTTTCCGAGACGCCGTATCCTTCCGAATAACGATCGGGAATGTAGAACTCGCAGTTCTCATAAAAGCTCTTGAGGAAGCGGTAGACCAACGAGACGGCGGTCGTACCGTCTACATCATAGTCGCCGTAGATTAAGATTTTCTCATTGCGATCGATCGCTTGCTTGAGTCGGTCGACGGCGCGATCCATATCACGCATGAGAAATGGATCGTGTAGTTGATCTAAACTTGGTCGAAAGAATTGTTTAGCGCGTTCGAAGTCGGTGATGCCTCTTTGAATGAGGACTGCGCACAAGTATTGGTTGACATTGATGGCTTTACTCAACGCGAGAACTTCCTCTTGTGGAGGAACGGGTTTGTATCGCCAACGTTTGACCATGGTTTATTTAGTTCTTCTCGAAATTGATCGCCCCTTGTTTTCCGGTAAGGCCATCGGGTCCACGCTTGCCGCGAGGTCCGATCTTACCATCCTTGGAGGTCATTCCATTCGAGCCCAGCCCGGCCAGTCCACCGGGGCCAGCGTCGCCACCAACGCCACCGAAGCCGGCATAGTTCCGCACGAGGAGTTGTTCCCCGAGGAGGGAACGAAGGTCGACACATTGTTTACATGCAATGGTGACGGCACCGCCGTTTCCACCGTTTCCTCCTGTGCCGCCGTTTCCGCCTGGCCCACCGTTTCCGCCAACGCAAACACGCGTCCCAATACTTCCGCCACCACCTTGGCCACCATCGCCGCCATCTCCTCCATCGGAGCCACGAAGGTCGATGATGAGGCTACCAGTGATGGTGAGCTGGTTGAAATATAAGAAGAGGTTGACACCATCGTCTCCATGCGAGCCACCGGTTCCATTTTGTCCGGGCGTGCCGTCGATGCAGGGGCCATCGAGCGTGCGACCGCGACCACCGTCTTTGCCAGGCTTACCTTTTTCGCCGGTGCCGATGATTCGAGCGCCCTTGCGGGCAATTAGGTGTTTCGCGTGAATGAAATTGTCCCTCTTGTTATTGCGGTTCAGTAGAATGGTCGAAGAATCGTTCATGATCAAAGTGTCGACCACTACGATGTCCGTCCCCAAGACGCGGTATGTCTCCCCGGCTGGAATGACCAACTTGTCTACCCGAATTTGAGCAAATAGGGCAACGGGAGCAAAAACCAACGCGACAATAAACCTGATCATTCCGCAAATTAAACATCCATTCAACAAAAAAAGCAGCACTTTGGATGCTGCTTTCTCAACGATTCTTTTAACAGTTTTATTTCGAACCTTCGGCGGCCTTTTCGGCGGTTACGCCCTCGAGTACGTCTTTGATTTCGACACGCACACCATCGCGGTAAGGAACGATCCAGGCGTCTTTCACACCCATTTCACGCATGTATTTCTTAAACGTATCGGCTTCCCAGTAATCGCGGAAAATACCGATGGTGATCTTTTGAGGTTCACCTTTGTCCTTGTCGGCTGCTTCGCCACCAAAGTTGGGGTTGTTTTCGAAGTACTTGCTGAGGTCCTTGTTCTTGAAGGCGCCCACTTGCACCTTGAACACGACGCCTTTTGAAAAGTCCATCGGGTTCACCACCGGGGCAGCTTTCAACTGGGCCAATTCTGCTTTCGTAGAATTTAACTCGCTGCGCATGCGGGAGATTTGGTCTTCCAATTCAGCAATCTTGGCGTTCTTGTCGCTGATGGTCGATTGCAGGTTTTTCAGCTGGCCAGACAGGTCTACGACGCTATTGTCGGCAACCTGTTTGTCTTCAGTCAACTGCTTTAGTGTAGCAGGGTTCTTGGCATATTGCTTAGCCTTTTTCTTCCATTCTTTCTTCTCAGCTTTCGATAGCTGGGCGAAAACCGTGGTGCCGGAAAAAATTAATGCCAGGCAGATAAACAAAACTCGAGTTTTCATTGAGCTGGGTTTTATTGAATAGGTAAAGTTATTAAAAATTTTCCAAAAAGCTGATTTCCAGCCTCCAAGCCGAGACTACACCATCTTTTCGGGGCGCACCCACTGGTCGAATTGTTCGGACGTAAGCAGTCCAAGTTCGACCGCCGCTTCGCGCAAGGTCTTGTTCTCCTTGTGGGCCTTCTTGGCAATCTTCGCGGCATTTTCATAGCCGATGTGCGTGTTCAACGAGGTTACCAACATGAGAGAGTTCTCCATGTGCCTCTTGATCACGGGCAAGTTCGGTTCAATTCCCTGTGCACATTTTTCGTCGAACGACACGCAGGCGTCGCCGATTAGCCGTGCCGATTGAAGCACGTTGGCCGCAATCACCGGCTTGAACACGTTCAATTCGAAATGCCCCATCGAACCACCCACGGATACGGCTACATCGTTTCCAATTACCTGAGCGCATACCATCGTAAGTGCTTCCGGCTGGGTAGGATTAACCTTGCCGGGCATGATCGACGATCCGGGCTCGTTGTCGGGGATTACGATCTCGCCAATGCCTGACCGAGGCCCAGAGCTTAACATGCGAATGTCGTTGGCAACTTTCATCAACGATACGGCGACACGCTTCAACGCGCCGGACAGTTCCACCATCGCATCGTGTGCGGCGAGCGCTTCAAACTTGTTGGGCGCTGTGACAAAGGGAAAACCAGTCAACTCGGCAATTTTTTTAGCCACCAACACATCATAACCCTTGGGTGTATTCAAACCCGTGCCCACGGCCGTCCCGCCAAGCGCTAGTTCTTTGACGGCATCCAATGCGAGCGTCAAGGCACGAATGCCATTGTCGATTTGTTGCACATAACCGGAAAACTCCTGCCCTAGCGTCAACGGGGTTGCATCCATAAAATGGGTACGGCCCGTTTTCACGATCGACTTGAAATCGTTCGCCTTCTTGTGAAGGGTGTCACGAAGTTTCTTTAAACCGGGAATGGTGATCTCGATCACTTGCTTATACGCGGCGATGTGCATCGCGGTGGGATACGTGTCGTTCGATGACTGCGATTTGTTGACATCATCATTGGGGTGAAGCACCTTCTTCTCGTCGGTAAGCTTGCCGCCCTGCAGCACGTGGGCACGGTAGGCCACCACCTCATTCACGTTCATGTTGCTTTGTGTCCCCGATCCGGTTTGCCAAATGACAAGTGGAAATTGATCATCAAGTTTCTTCGCCAGGATCTCGTCGCACACTTGGGCAATCAGGTCGCGCTTTTCGGCGGGCAACACGCCTAACTCATGGTTGGCTTGTGCGGCAGCCTTCTTCAGGTAAGCGAAAGCGTAAATGATTTCTTTCGGCATGCTCGCTTCCGGTCCAATCTTGAAATTGTTGCGCGAGCGCTCGGTTTGCGCACCCCAGTACTTGTCGGCGGGAACTTGAACCTCGCCCATCGTGTCTTTCTCGATCCTGAAACTCATGGCTGTTGTGTTAAATCTTGAATAGAGATGTAAAATTAAAAGATTTGGGGTATCCGCGACTAAATTGCGACATGCTGCAACTTGAATCCATCCATCATGTAGCCATCATTTGCGGTGACTACCTGCGTTCGAAGGCTTTTTATACAGACGTGCTTGGTTTCAAGGTGGTATCGGAACACTATCGAAAGGAACGAGACTCCTACAAACTGGACCTCGCGCTGGGCGATCGATACATGATTGAGTTGTTTTCCTTTCCCAGCCCGCCGGCCCGTGTGTCGCGCCCGGAGGCGCGGGGGCTTCGCCATCTAGCATTTGCCGTGGCCAACATCGACGAGGCCGTGGCGTGGCTCCAGTTGCAGCAGGTGGATACCGAACCCGTGCGCATAGATGAATACACCGGGAAGAAGTTTACGTTCTTCTCCGATCCCGACGGGTTGCCGTTGGAGCTTTACGAGAGATAATCGAGAAAGGGTTAGGCCAACGCGAGCGTCCCCTTCTCTTTTGCTTCTAGGAGTGTGACGCCGCCAAGGTAGCCATCGACGGCACGTGCGGCTTCGCGGCCTTCGCTAATCGCCCACACAACCAATGATTGTCCGCGGCGCATGTCGCCAGCAGCAAACACACCATCCACGGAAGTATGGTAGTCGGTGGCCTTCACGTTACCACGTTCGTCAAAGTCGACCCCAAGTTGTTTCAACAAGCCTTCGTGTTGCGGATGTAGGAAGCCCATCGCCAGCAGGGCGAGGTCGCACGGTATTTCGCGTTCCGAGTCCTTCACTTCTACGAACTGCATCTTTCCATTCACCGCCTTCCACTCCACGTCGACGATGCGGATTCCTTTCACGTTTCCTTTGTCGTCGGACACAAATTCTTTGGTGACGATGCTCCATTGACGCTCGCAACCTTCTTCGTGCGACGACGAGGTACGAAGGATCATCGGCCAGTTTGGCCAAGGCATCGAGTCGGTTCTATCTTTTGGTGGCTTCGGCATGATCTCAATCTGAGTCACAGATTTTGCCATATGACGATTCGAAGTTCCAACGCAATCCGAACCTGTGTCGCCGCCACCGATCACGACAACATGTTTGTCGGTCGCCCAGATTTCGCTACTTGAAATTTTCTTGTCGCTCACGCGCTGGTTTTGCTGCGTCAAGAAATCCATTGCGAAATGGATGCCTTTTAAGTTTCGACCATTGATGGGCAGGTCGCGTGGAACGGTGGAACCACCTGTCAATACGATGGCGTCGAACTCGTCGCGCAATTTTTTCACCTTGTAGTTCACGCCCACGTTCGTGTTTACGACAAACTTGACGCCTTCCGCCTTCATCACGTCCAAGCGACGGTCGAGGACACGTTTGTCAAGTTTGAAATCAGGAATGCCATAGCGGAGCAGCCCTCCGATCGCGTCGGCGCGTTCGAAGACGGTAACCAAATGGCCGGCGTAATTAAGTTGGGCCGCCGCCGCAAGACCAGCAGGACCGGAGCCAACAACGGCGACTTTCTTTCCAGTCCGCACTGAAGGGACGCGTGGGGTCACGAAACCTTCAGCGAAAGCTTTTTCAATAATCGACTTCTCGATGTACTCGATGGTGACCGGCGGTTTGTTGATGCCCAACACGCAAGACGCTTCGCACGGTGCGGGACAAATTCTGCCGGTAAACTCAGGGAAATTGTTGGTCGATACCAGGATGTCGTAGGCCAACTTCCAGTTGCCTTGGTACACGGCGTCGTTGAACTCCGGAATGTTGTTTCCAAGCGGACAGCCGCTGTGGCAAAACGGCGTACCACAATCCATGCATCGCGATGCTTGCTTGTTGGTCAACTCATTGTTGACTTCGCCTTCTACCTCGTAATAGTCCTTCAAGCGTGTTTTCACGTCGCGCTTTTCCGGAAGACTTCTATTTTGTTCTAAGAATCCTGTAGGTTTTCCCATGTCTTTTTTGATTGATTGATCTGGAACGTGGTTGAGGGCCTGTTCGCCTGTAGCGATCCACAATCAGTTTAACAATACATTCTTTTCTTTCTTCTTTTTCTCGAGCACTGCCTTATAGTCGACAGGCATCACTTTGATGAACTGCTTAAACGCAGTTGCCCAGTAGCTGAGAATATGTGCTGCCACATCGCTACCCGTTTGTTCTTGGTGCCTTTTGATCAACTGTTTCAGCATTTGTTGTTCCTCATCGTCGATGGTGTCGAGCAATACCATCTCCATGTTGCAGTTGCGAACGAAAGTTTTGTTCACATCCCATACATACGCAACGCCACCACTCATACCTGCTGCGAAGTTTCTACCCGCCTCGCCTAGGATCACGACGCGGCCACCCGTCATGTATTCACACCCGTGGTCGCCTACACCTTCTACCACCACGGTGACACCCGAATTTCGAACGGCAAAACGCTCGCCCGCCAAGCCTCGAATGAAAGCTTCACCGGACGTGGCACCGAAGAATGCTACGTTACCGACAATGATGTTCTTAGACGCGTTATACGTAATTGCCTTATCGGGACGAAGGATGAGTTTGCCACCCGACAGCCCCTTGCCAAAATAGTCGTTCGCATCGCCTTCCAATTCGAAGGTGACACCCTTCGTGACGAAAGCGCCGAAGCTTTGACCAGCTGTGCCTTTGAACTTGAACTTTACCGTATCAGCGGGAAGCCCTTCACCCTTGTACACTTTCGAGATTTCGTTCGACAACATGGCGCCCACAGCGCGATCTTGATTCGAAATAGTAAACTCAGCTTGTACAGCTTTCGCCGATTTGAGCGCCGGTCCTGCCGCCTCGATCAACTTACGATCGAGCACGGTTTCGATTCCATGATCTTGCTCTTCTTGTTTGAACAAGGCCGTATCGAGGCTCATGGGTTCCTTGAACAAGATGGGCGACAGATCCAAGTTCTTGTACTTCCAGAAATCTTCCATCTCCTTCATTTCGAGGAAGTCGGCTTGTCCCACCATCTCGGTCACGGTTCGGAACCCAAGTTCCGCCATGACTTCACGAAGTTCTTCCGCCAAGAAGGAGAAGAGGTTAACTACATATTCTGGCTTGCCGGTAAATAGGGCACGGAGTTCTTTGTTTTGCGTAGCCACACCTACCGGGCATGTGTTCAAGTGACATTTGCGCATCATGATACAGCCGGTGGTTACGAGGGCCGCGGTGGCCACACCCCATTCTTCGGCACCCAATAGCGCAGCGATCGCTAAATCGCGTCCCGTGCGAATCTGTCCATCGGTTTGCAACACCACGCGACCCCTGAGTTTGTTGCGTACCAACGTTTGGTGTGTTTCTGCGAGCCCGAGTTCCCAGGGCAATCCAGCATGTCGGATAGAACTGAGTGGTGATGCACCCGTACCGCCATCGTGGCCAGAAATTAGGATCACGTCGGCGTGTGCTTTTGCTACACCAGAAGCAATAGTTCCAACTCCCGCTTCGGACACGAGCTTCACGCTGATGCGCGCGTCGCGGTTCGAGTTCTTCAAGTCGAAGATCAACTGAGCAAGGTCTTCGATCGAGTAGATATCGTGATGAGGAGGAGGTGAGATCAAACCGACGCCAGGCGTGGAGTGCCGTACGCGTCCAATCCATTCGTCGACCTTATGACCTGGGAGCTGACCACCTTCACCGGGTTTTGCTCCTTGCGCCATCTTAATCTGAAGTTCTTTCGCGTTGGTGAGATAGTAGCTCGTCACGCCAAAACGACCTGAGGCCACTTGCTTGATGGCAGAGTTTTCCCAATCGCCGTTCGGGAGTCGTGTAAAACGAGCTTCGTCTTCACCACCTTCACCGCAGTTACTCTTTCCACCGATGCGGTTCATCGCCACGGCCAACGTGCGGTGTGCTTCGTAAGAGATAGAGCCAAAGGACATCGCTCCTGTCGCAAAGCGCTTGAAGATGCTTTCTTTCGACTCCACTTCCTCAATAGGAATGGGATTGCCTTTCTTGAATTCAAACAGACTACGAAGCGTAATCGCTTTTTCGCTTTGTTCGTTGATCAGTGTCGAGTATTTCTTGAACAGCTGGTAATCGTTGGCCTTCGTTGATTGTTGGAGCAGGTGAATGGTCTGGGGATTGAACAAGTGTGCCTCGCCCCGTTGCTTCCATTGATAGATGCCGCCTACTTCCAAACGGGGAACAACGTTCGACGTCTTGGGGAATGCCAATCCATGTTTCGCGAGCGCCTCTTGCGCGATGTCGTCCAAAGTAAGACCCCCAATTCGGGATACAGTTCCTGTGAAATAAGAATCGATGACATCTTTGCTAATTCCGAGCGCCTCGAAAATCTGGGCGCCGTGATATGATTGCAGGGTGCTGATACCCATCTTGCTCATGATTTTGAGCAACTCGCCACCCACCGCTTTTTTGTAATTGTAGATCGCGCGTTCTTCGGTCAATTCTTCCGACAGCAAGTTGCGCTTCTTCATGTCGTGAATCGTTTGGTACACTAGGTAAGGATTCACGCCCGATGCTCCATACCCCAACAGGGTTGCGAAATGATGTGTTTCCCACACATCGCCAGCTTCCACCAAGAGGCCCACTTTGCCACGAATTCCATTTCGAATCAGGTGGTGGTGAACGGCAGATACCGCAAGCAAAGAAGGAATTTGTGCGTGTCCGCTATCGAAGCTTCGATCGGAGAGGATAATAATGGTGAAGCCGTCTTCAATGGCGTCGGTGACGTATTGACAAACGCGGTTCAACCCATTTTCAAGGGAACCTGCCTTGCCGTCGGCCTTGAAGTAGGTGTAAATCGTTTTTGTCTGCAGGTGCCGGTGGTCGATGTATCGAATCCGTTCGAGTTCGCCGTTCGTGAGAATTGGCGTAGGGAGTTCCAAGGTAATGCAGTGCTCGGGCGATTCTTCGAGGAGGTTGAGTGAACCACCGACGTGCGACGCAAGAGACATGATCAGCCGTTCGCGGATCGAATCGATCGGCGGGTTTGTTACCTGCGCGAACAATTGCTTGAAGTAGCTTGATAAATGTTGGGCTTGTTTCGACAGGATTGCCAGCGGGGTGTCATTACCCATCGAGCCGAGTGCTTCTTTACCCGATTCGCACATCTGCGAAATAATGACGCGAAGATCTTCGGAAGTGTACCCGAAAGAAACTTGCCGCTTTATGAAGGTATTGGAATCGTACTTGTGGAAACTACCGCCGGGTTCAGGAAGGTCTGAAAGCTTGACCTTGTTGGCGCGGAGCCATTCGCCGTAAGGCTGTTGGGTACAGATTTTTTTCTTCAGATCGTCGTCGCTGATGATCTTACCTGCTTCCATGTCGACAACGAACATCTTACCCGGTTGTAGGCGGCCTTTCGAAACCACTTTGGATTGGTCGATGTCGAGCACACCTACTTCCGACGCCATGATGACGTGGTCGTCGTTTGTTACGATGAAGCGCGAGGGGCGAAGGCCATTGCGGTCTAATGTCGCACCGATAATTTTTCCATCGGTGAACGTAATGGACGCGGGGCCATCCCACGGCTCCATCAAGTTTGCATGGTATTCGTAGAAATCTTTTTTCTCGCGGCTCATGTTCTCATTGCCGTCCCATGCTTCCGGAATGAGCATCATCATCACGTGGGGAAGCGAACGGCCCGCGTGCACGAGCAACTCGATCACGTTGTCGAGGTTGGACGAGTCGGATTGAAGCGGGTTGCAAATGGGCAACACCATGTTCAACTCCTCCCGGGTGAAATAAGGAGATTCGAAGAAGGCTTCTTTCGACTTGAGCCAGTTGATATTTCCTTGTACCGTGTTGATCTCCCCGTTGTGGGCGATGTATCGAAACGGTTGCGCTAGGCGCCAGGAAGGCGAAGTATTGGTTGAAAAACGGGAGTGAATGACTGCAAAGGCAGACACAACCTCTTCATGCTCAAGATCTGGAAAGTACCAACGCAGCTGGTGCGAAGTCAACATGCCCTTGTAGGCGATGGTTTTATAGGAAAGCGACGAAAAGTAAAACTGGTTGTTCACCCCAGCAACCGATTCTTTGATCAGTCGGGTGCTAAACATGCGCAGCACAAAAAGCTTCCGTTCGAACTCTTCTGGGTCCTCGATGAAGTCCGGACGCTTGATGAAAACCTGTTCCATCACAGGCTCCGCCTTTAGGGCTGTTTCGCCCAGTTCTTTATTGATGGTCGGTACCAAGCGATAGCCAAGCAGCGTCATTTTCATGCGCTTGATTTGGCGGTTGAGCACGGTGCGACACTCTTCGCGCAGTTTTTGGTCGTGGGGGAAGAAGATCAAGCCCACCCCGTATTCGCCGATGGCGGGAAGCGTGACGTTTTGCTTCAAACACTCGGTGAAGAAGAACTCGTGCGGGATTTGAATTAGGATCCCCGCGCCGTCACCGGTGTTGGGCTCGCAACCACACGCACCCCGGTGGCTCATGCGCTCCAACATGGTTAAACCATTGGAGACAATCTCGTGTGATTTCCGGCCTTTGATGTTGGCGATAAAGCCCACGCCGCACGAATCTTTTTCGAACGACGGATGATAAAGTCCTTGCTGCTGCTGGTCTTCCAATTTCGTAAACTTTTTGTGAGGGAAATGACATTAAAGGTAACCCTGTGGTCGCAGAAACTTATTCTGTCAAATCAGGTTTTTTCAAAAAATCTTACTGCAAAACCTAACAGCTAGTAGCGAAAACGTTTGTAAGAATACATGCAGACAGGTTGTCGCAAAACCGCTTTGCAGCGCAAACGTTTTCTTTATTTGAAGCGAATAATAACCACTTGTTCACGAAGCTTCGAACAACGCAGGAAAATCTGGCTATGTTTGGCCTCCTGATGCTCGAAAACTAGCCCATCAGGTTTGATCAACATGGTGAAGCAATACATTGAAGCCAACAAGGACCGGTTCCTACAGGAGTTGTTCACGCTTCTAAGAATTCCCTCTGTGAGTGCCGACAGCCGGCATAAAGGTGATGTAAGGAAGGCAGCAGAGTACGTGCGCGATCGCTTAATCGAACTCGGCGCCGACGTATCGCTCGTGGAAACCAAAGGGCATCCCATCGTTTTTGGTGAAAAGAAAGTAGACCCATCAAAGCCAACAGTGTTGGTGTATGGGCATTACGACGTGCAACCACCCGACCCACTCGATCTTTGGGTATCTCCTCCCTTCGAACCAACCATTCGCGACGGCAAAATTTATGCGCGCGGTTCTTGCGACGACAAAGGGCAGGTATATATGCACATCAAGGCATTCGAAATCTTGAGCAAGCATAACCTTCTCACGTGCAACATCAAGTTCATGATTGAAGGTGAGGAAGAAGTAGGATCGGATAACCTGCCAATTTTTGTAAAAGAGTATCGCGATAAGCTGAAAGCCGATGTGATTTTGATCTCCGACACAGCTTTGATTTCTCTCGACCAACCTTCAATTACCGTTGGATTGCGTGGACTCAGCTACATGGAAGTAGAAGTCACTGGTGCGAACCGCGATTTGCACTCCGGCGTTTATGGCGGCGCGGTGGCTAACCCGATCAATGAGTTGGCGAAGATGATCGCGTCGTTGCACGACGAAAATGGCCGTGTCACCATCCCCGGGTTTTACGACCAGGTGGCCAACCTTTCCGAAGCTGAGCGCAAAGCACTCAACGCCGCACCCTTCGATGTGGAAGAATACAAGAAGGAGCTGGGCATCGAAGCAATCACAGGCGAGAAGGGCTACACAACCTTGGAACGAACTGGCATACGGCCTACGCTGGATTGCAATGGGATATGGGGTGGCTACACCGGCGAAGGAGCGAAGACAGTACTTCCGTCGAAAGCAAGCGCGAAAATTTCCATGCGCTTGGTACCTAACCAAGATCACCAAACAATCACTGACCTCTTTACGAAACACTTCCTCGCCATCGCGCCGAAGTCCGTCAAAGTGAAAGTAACAGCCCACCACGGCGGTCAACCAGCAGTGACACCGACCGACTCAAAAGCGTATGCCGCAGCGGCGAGGGCTTTCGAAGAGGTGTGGGGTAAAGCACCCATTCCTACGCGCGACGGGGGAAGTATTCCAATCGTCGCACTATTTAAGAACGAACTTGGCTTGGACACCGTGTTGATGGGATTCGGACTCGACAGCGATGCGTTGCACTCACCGAACGAGAGCTACGGCGTGAAAAACTTCTTGATTGGTATCGAGACCATCGTAGCGTTTTATAAGCACTTTAAGGGTTAAGCGCATTGATTCCTGCGCGTGCGAAACGCGCGAATCCTAATTTTCTGTTAAGAGATTACGCGTGCGCTGTGCGTTTGAACCTTTTTACGCGCCTTTAGTTTAATTTTAGAAACTCGAAGAGCGCTTTCGCTAGTCGATTAATGTAACAACTAGACAATGTTTCGAATCATTGCCACCCTCACATTTGTTGCCGCCTTGGGCCTTTGTCACACGGAAGCTCAGATTCTGCAGCCCGCTAAGATCATCGCCACGCTGGAGAAAACTGACGTGAAAGTCGGAGATCAGATAGATGTGATCTTCAAAGCCACTATTGATGATCAATGGTATCTCTATTCCAATGGCTTTAGCGACGAATGTGGTCCTATCCCCATGGACATCAAGCTAACACCCAACAGTGGATACGAATTGGTTGGTGGTGTGCGCGCGATCAACGATCATAAGAAACACGATGAAATCTTCGATTGCGACGTAATCATCTTCGAAAAGACCGGGGAATTTCGCCAGACAATTAAAGTGCTCTCTCCTGCCATCAAACTGGAAGGTGAATACGATGGGCAAGCTTGTAGCACACGGGATGGAAAGTGTGTGTTGATCAATGGTGACTTCAAACTGACAAGCCTCAAAGTAACAGGCGCTACAGTTAACACTGAAACCCCTGTCGACAATCAACCCAACGAGGAACCACAAGAGGAACAACCAGTTCCGAGTGTTTCCAAGGACTTTCACGGACCGGTGCTGGACACGGCGATCCTCGAGGGCAAGCCAGAAACCACGGAAGAATCATTCATTGGATTCTTGCTACTCGCATTCGTGCTGGGACTTACTTCATTGATCACACCGTGTGTGTTTCCCATGATTCCCATGACGGTCACCTTCTTTTTGCGCGACAATCAAACGAAACGCGCAGGTATTCGGAAGGCAATTATTTTCGGAGTATCCATCATTACAATTTATACACTGGCAGGAACGTTGGTGGCGTTTTCATTGGGAAGTGATGGGTTGAATGCACTGTCGACACATTGGGCACCCAACCTCTTCGTTTTTGCAATCTTCATTGTGTTCGCTCTATCGTTCTTCGGGTTGTTTGAAATAAACGCGCCTTACAAGCTGGTGAACAAAGCCGATCAGCAAGCTGAGAAAGGTGGACTCGTCGGAATCTTTTTCATGGCCGCCACCTTGGTATTGGTATCATTCTCGTGCACGATTCCGATCGTGGGAAACGTGCTGGTACTTTCCGCCAACGGGCAGGTGATCAAACCTGTGCTGGCGATGTTTGCCTATGCTTTCGCTTTCTCGATACCGTTCACCTTCTTCGCCATCTTCCCAGAACTGATCAAGAGCCTTCCCAAATCCGGCGGTTGGTTGAATGCCGTGAAGGTGACGCTTGGTTTCATTGAACTTGCGTTGTGCCTGAAGTTCTTTAGCATCGCCGACCAAGCCTACCACTGGGGTATCCTCGACCGCGAAGTGAACATCGGACTATGGATCGTAATTTTTGGCCTGTTGGGACTCTACCTTTTGGGTAAGTTGACATTCAAGGGCGATTCTCCGTTGACGATCATCTCTGTCCCCCGTTTGATGCTCGCGATTGGCACGTTTGCATTTGTCGTGTACTTGGTTCCCGGTCTTTGGGGTGCGCCCCTGAAAGCATTGGCCGGCTATCTTCCGCCCATGTATACGCATGACTTCAACCTCGCTGCCTTGAAAGGCGAACAGTCTCCTTGTGAAGAACCCAAATACGCAGACTTTCTCCATTTGCCCCATGGCATCAGTGGCTACTTCGACTATAAGCAAGCGGTGGCATGCGCCCGGGAGCAACATAAGCCCGTGTTTATCGACTTCACCGGTCATGGATGCGTGAATTGCCGAGAGATGGAAGCCGTCGTGTGGAGTGATCCGAAAGTATTGAAGAAACTCAAGGAAGACTTCGTGGTGGTGGCACTCTATGTGGACGACAAAACTGAACTACCCGAGTCAGAATGGTATACTTCTAAGATTGACGGGAAAGTGAAGAAGACCATCGGCAAGCAGAACGCGGACCTTCAAATTGCCAACCTCGAGAATAACGCGCAGCCATTTTACATTTTACTTGGAGACGACGAACGCGTATTGGCGTGGCCTCGCGCTTACAATACCAATGTGAACGAGTTTGTCGAATTCTTGGAGTCGGGAAAGAAAAAGTACCAGCAGCTTTACAAGTAGTACCTCGGCGTAGGTGTAATTCTAATCTCGAAATAGGGGAGTCCTTACTATATTTACTGACTCCAACTTCGGAGTTGGGTCATTTTTTAAACTGTAAACCTAGTTTTAGGTAATGCCGACCTGGTTCAAGAAGAGTCTTGTGATTGTTGGCGCGTTGACTGCGTGCGCTGCGATCTTGTTTGCGATTGACAACCTATCAGGTTATTCATCGGCGAAGGATACCATTGCCGCATCAGATACCGTCGAAGCTGAGATAGACATTCCACCACTCATGTTGTTCGGGCTCGTGATCGACGGCTTGGATGTGACCGAGAACGAAGTGAAGAAGAACCAGCGATTTACCGACTTACTCCAAGGTTATTATGTAAGTCCTAAAGTCTTGCGACAGATTTCGTTGATACCCCGCGACATCTTTGATTTTCGGAGGGTAGCAGCGCACAAGAAGTACACAGTGTTGGCTCAACGCGATTCCATTCGTTCGGCGCGTGCGCTCGTGTATGAATCGAACCCGATCGAGTACGTCATTTTCCATTTTTCCGACACGCTCGTCGTGGAGAACTGCAAGCGACCCACATCTATCGTGGAACGATCGCTGGCTGCGGAAATCACTTCTAACTTATCGGAGACCATCGAGTCGATGAACATCTCTCATCAGCTCACGAACGCCTTTGTCGATATTTTCGCTTGGCAAGTTGACTTTCAAAGGCTGCAAAAGGGCGATCGCTTTAAGTTGATTTATACGGAGAAGCAGGTGGAGGGGAAACCGATCGGCATCGAGCGAATTGAAGCGGTTTACTTCGAGCATTTTGGAAGTCCTTACTATGCCTTTCCGTTTCAGTCGGACGAAGAAGTGGTGGACTACTTCGACGAAAAGGGAAATAGTCTACGGAAAGCCCTTCTTAAATACCCCATCGAGTTTACCCGCATCAGTTCTCGATTCAACCCGAACCGGTTCCATCCAGTGGCCAAGGTTTTCAGGGCACACAATGGGACCGACTTTGCGGCGCCGGAGGGAACTCCGATCAGGGCCGCAGGCGACGGTATTGTGCTTGAAGCGCAATACAAGGGAGGCAACGGCAACTATGTCAAGATTCGCCACAACGGAACGTACACGACCCAGTATTTACATATGTCACGCTTTGGAAGCGGCATCCGATCCGGTGTTCGCGTGCGCCAGGGGCAGACAATCGGCTATGTGGGAAGCACGGGACTTGCCAGTGGCCCCCATTTATGTTACCGCTTTTGGAAGAACGGTGTGCAGATTGACGCGCTAAAAGTACAACTTCCACCTGCAGAGCCCGTAAAGGAAACCCAACGACCTGCGTTCGACTCCGTCCGGTTGCAACTTACCCGCCAACTCGACTTAATCGACTTTCCAGTGAAGACCTCAGAGGCGGCGATCTAGAAAGTAGGAGGTTAGACAATAAAATTTCACCGAGCCCGTAATTTTTGAATTACTTTTTTGGTTAAAAGAGTAATTCATTCCTACATGTTGATTTTTCGCCCATGAAGCCGGCGGCCATATTCCTGTTTTGTCTTTTGATGGGCACCTTTGCTGTCGCCCAGAAGGTAGGTCTTGTGCTAAGTGGCGGGGGCGCGAAAGGCATCGCCCACGTTGGGGTGTTAAAGGCGCTCGAAGAGAATGAAATCCCCATCGACTTCATCACCGGCACCTCGATGGGTGGAATCGTCGGCGGTTGTTATGCTGCCGGTATGAGCCCACAGCAGATCGAGGAGATCATGTTGTCGAAGGAGTTCATCGGGTGGGTAAGCGGTCGTCTCGAACATGGCTACAACTACTATTATAATCGTCCCGACGACAATCCTTCCGTATTGAAGATCAATCTTTCCCTTGATTCCGCGTCGGGATTTAACCTCAACTCTAGCATTGCCAACGACCTGTCGCTGAATTTCGCTTTAGCTGAAATCATGGCCCAACCGTCGGCCATTGCCAGGAATAATTTCGACAGTTTGTTTGTGCCCCTTCGAGTCATGGCCGCCGACATCTTTACTCAGAATGAGGTGACCTTGAAATCGGGTAGCCTGAGCGATGCTTTACGGGCCACTCAAACAGTTCCGTATTTCTACAGACCAATCAAAGTCGACAATAAGTACCTGTTCGATGGAGGTGTTTACAACAACTTCCCTGTCGATATCATGCAACACGACTTCAATCCCCAAGTGATCATCGGTAGCAATGTGTCGTCGAAAGTGTATGAAGACTATCCTTATGGCGAGGATGAGAAACTGATCTCTCGTTCATTGCTTCACATGCTGCTGGATAAGTCGGATCCTACCGAGATTCCTCCCTCGGGTGTCTACATCCAACCTAACCTACGTGGATTATCGGCGCTTGATTTCACGAAGGTGCGCGCACTCATCGACAGCGGATACGCGCAGACGATGCGGCAGATGGACGAAATCAAACGGAAAGTAGGGGCGACGCGCAGGAGCTGCGAACAAGTAGCCGAAGCGCGAAACAACTTCAACAACAGGCGCACGGCGTTTGAAATCGAGAAGATCGTATATCAAGGCTTCAATTCGCGGCAACAGCATTACCTCGACAAGTTCTTCCGAAACGGAAAGCGACCGCTGTACTTCAGCGATGTAAAAGAAGGCTACTATAAGCTCGTTACCGACGACTACTTCCACAACATCTATCCGAGCTTCCTCTACGATCCGACGAAAAAGATGTTTGACTTCCAGCTATCGAAACGACCGCAGAATGATTTTCAAATCGACTTCGGTGGGGTGGTGTCTACTCGGAATATCAGTACGATGTACTTAGGCGTCAATTATTACTATTTCAATCGAACCTTGACGCACGTGATGGCGAATTTTCACGCTGGTAACTTCTATAAGTCCGCTCAGCTCAAGGCGCGTTGGGACTTTCCCAGTTTTGGCCGGTTCCACCTGGAGCCGGAGGCAACTTTCAACAACTGGGATTTCTTAGAAGGAAAGGACATTGTGTTGGACAACTTCCCGCCGACCGTTTTGTACCGGATCGACCGGAAAGTCGGAGCTGCGCTAGGGATTCCTGTAGGAGGCCAATACAAGGCGCAACTCTATGGCTACTACATTAACAATTTCGATCGGTATATCGACTCGAACGTGTTTGTCTCAACCGACACCTTGGATCAACTGAAGCTTTCTGGGGTGAGAACTGGATTTTCGCTATCGACCAACACGTTGAATCGCAAGCAATACGCTTCGCAGGGCAAGCGTTATCAGTTTTCGTTTGATTGGTTTAATCTCAACGAGACCTTCCTACCTGGGAATACATCGGTGATGGCCCCGACCAATGGCCAACACCGGGCCTGGGTTCGGGGCAAGGTGACGTTGGAGGAATACTTTAGGAAGGGCATTTATAGTTCGGGCTACCTACTTGAAGGTGTTATCTCGAACCAGCCCTTCATGACCAACTACCGAGGGACATTGATCAATGCGCCGGGATTTGCCCCCATACAAGACAGCCCCACCCTTCTCCTAGAAAACTTTCGTGCGTTCAGCTATGTCGCTGGCGGCTGGCGGAATGTGTTTTCGGTTCGCAAGAATTTAGACTTCCGGCTGGAGGGCTACGTGTTCAAACCTTTCGAACGCCTGGTCAGCCAGCCCGACCAAACGGCGACGTTAAGCCAAGATCTCACCAAGTTCTATTTTGCCGGCACGGCTGGTCTCGTCCTGCACTCCTCGGTCGGCCCTATTAGTTTGAGTGTCAACTATTACGACGACCGCGAAAACCAACTTGGGGTTTTGCTGCATGTAGGATTCTTATTATTCCACCCCACCTCAATGAACTAAAGACGGCTGATTGCTAGGGCCTTGTGGCCTCCTAGGCGGGTCGACAATTGGCGGTATGGATGTAGTATTTTTCCGCATTTTTAAAAATTTTAACTATGTTTAACCCTCAAAGCATAGCTGTGCATGAGGCGTTACCTAATCCTGCCGTTCTTCATTTTTGTTGCTAGTTCTTTCACTTTCGCCCAAGAAGTGCAGTGGGCATCGAAAGTCATAGAGTTCTCTAGTCAATTAACACCAGTTCAATACTCTGCTCAGCAGATACTTGGCAAGCCCAATGTGCTACCGGCTGGTGGCCAAAATCCAAACGCGTGGACGCCTGACAAGCCCAACCGTCGGGAATTCATCAAGTTGGGTTACGACCACCCTATCCAGGTTCAGCAAATCGCGATTGCCGAATCCTATAACCCGAGTGCCCTTTACCGGGTTCTTCTTTATGATGAAGCGGGCGTTGAGCACCTAGCCCGCACGTTGAATCCGATCGCAGTTCCGCTCCAAAGCCGGATGCTCAACGTGTTTGTCGAGAAGACGACGTTCAAAGTGGCCGCCGTGAAGCTTGAATTCGATGGCGCTGCGCTGCCCGAGTACTTCTCGATCGACGCAGTGGCCATTACCGACTCCCACCTCCCGATCATCGCGAACATCGTGACCCCCGAATTATTAGCCTCGGGAATCGTTGTGGAGAAATTAGACGATAACGTCAACTCGTCGGCCAGCGAATACAATCCCATGCTTTCCCCCGACGGAAAGGTGCTCTACTTCAGCCGCGCCAACCACCCCGAAAACATCGGCGGTGTGAACGACAAAGAAGACATCTGGTATTCCGAACTGGGCGCCGATGGAAAATGGTCCGTAGCCAAAAACATGGGCCCCGAATTCAACAATGCCCAACCCAACTTTATCAACTCGATTACCTCTCCGACGCCCGATGGGAAAACCGTTGTCATGCTCCTGGGTAACAAGTATCTCGAGAAGGGCAAAATGGTGGCCGGTGTTTCCATTAGCAATAATGTCAACGGAAAGTGGACAAAACCTAAGCCCCTCAACATCGAAAACGACTACAACTTCAACGAAAAAGCGAACTACTTCCTGACCAACAACCGCAAGGCCCTCTTGATGTCGGTGGAACGCGAAGATTCACGAGGCGGCCGCGATCTCTACGTTAGTTTCATGAAGCCCGACAGCTCTTGGACGGAGCCCCTTAACCTCGGCGACAAGATCAATACGGCAGGTGAAGAAACCGCGCCGTTCTTGGCCTCGGATGATCAGACGATGTACTTCTCTTCCAATGGATTCAGTGGGTATGGCGGATCCGATGTGTACATGTCTAAGCGCCTCGACGATTCATACACAAATTGGAGCGACCCCAAGAATATGGGCCCCGACATTAACTCGAAAGGTGAGGACCTATTCTTTCACATCCCCTCGACGAGCGAATACGCTTATTATTCAAAGGGAACGGAAGACAACACGGACATCTACCGAGCCAAGTTGCCATTCTACAACAGCCCTCAACCTTATGTGATTGTGAAGGGTAAGTTGATCGACGCGAAAACCGGCAAGCCCGTGGGCGCAAAGATCATCTACGAGCGACTTTCAGACGGCAAGGAGATGGGCATCGCACAGTCTAACCCTGAGACCGGCGAGTACGAGATTCGCCTGCCTGGCGGCGAACTTTATGGTGTTCGTGCGGAATCCGAAGGACACCTTTCGGTGAACCAAAACTTGGATCTGAGAAACTTCAAGACCGATGGCCAAGTTACCTATAAAGACATGACTATTGCACCGATCGAGATCGCGAAGCTGGAGCCGAAGGTTACCATACCACTGAACAACATCTTCTTCGATTTCGACAAGTTCATTCTACGCCCTGAATCGTTCCCAGAGTTAAATCGTTTGGCTGAGTTGCTGTCGGAACATCCCTCCATCAGTATTGAAGTTTCGGGTCACACCGACAACGTAGGCCCCGACGAATACAACCTGCGCCTCTCGAAGAATCGCGCAGAGAAAGTTACCCAATACCTCCTTCAGAAAGGTGTCGCGAAAGAGCGTGTCAAGACCTCATCTTTCGGTGAGACTCGCCCGGTCGACACCAATGCAACGAAAGAAGGACGCCAGAAAAACAGGCGTGTTGAATTCACCATCCTTACCATGTAACGATGAGAACCATCGCGATCGCACTCATTCTCGCATCAACAGTATCCACGGCTTTGGCCCAAGCCCCGGCCGATACCCTCGTCTACGCGGAAGGGAAAATTCTCAATGCGGCGACGAAGGAGCTCGTGTCAGCTACTATTTCATATCAAAGTCTCCCCTATGGCAACAAAGTCGGGTTGCTGACGGGCTCGTCGTTTCGTTTTCCGATGTTCGACAACGAGCGATATGAGATTTTGGTAGAAGCTCCAGGTTTTGCTGCCGCCAAATACATGCTCGACCCAGCCGAAGCGAAAAACCGCACCGTCGTGCGTGATGTAGAACTTGGTGTGCCCAACAGCGCCGCCAAGGAAGCAGAAACGGCCCACACCGTCGGCAAGGTGATGAACCTCGATAACCTCATCTTCCAACTCGGGAAAGCGAAAATTGAACCTGCATCGTATGCCGAACTAGACCAAGTGGTGAAGATGCTGCAGTCGTATCCCAAGATGGTTATCCAGTTGGAAGGACATACCGATGTGAAAGGAGATCCGAAACAGAACATGAGACTTTCACAAGAGCGTGTCAACGCAGTTCGAGACTACCTCGTGTCGAAAGGCGTCAACAAGAACAAAGTGAAGACGAAGGCCTTTGGCGGAACTCAACCTCTCTCCCGAGCCGACACGGAGGAAGCGCACAAGATGAACCGGCGCGTACAAGTACGCATCCTGCAAAACTAATCTTAATCTAAATTGCTAGCGCCTAGCGATAGGTTGCTCCCAGCGAACGAGAATAGAGTCTCTTACCTCTTTCTCGACTTCGCTATTTGAAACTACTTGACAGAGTGCCGTCGCTAGTTCCCAGACACGGGGTGACGGGCGCGTTGCAGCAGACAACGCGAGCTTGTTCGAACACTCCAACCATTGCTTGGAATTGAAAGCTTTCACGGCCTGGTTAAAATACAGCAAGCTCGCCAAGTTCTCGGTCGAGATCGACTGCCACAGTCCAAATGAAAATCTCAACTCATGCGCGCTAGAGGCTGCCAAGTTATTCTTACGGTAGCTGGATAAAATATCTTCGATGCGGCGAGGATCTGAAATAAAGCCACCAAATCGGTCTGTCGTTTCCAATACAACCTTGCCCGCCGTTGTTTCCACCGTGATGAAGATGTGATAATTCGTTTCTATCACCTCGAAGCGAAAACCCGCGCGAGTCAAGATGTCGGCGAAGAGTGTTGTTGCCGTCAAACAATCGTAACGCCCGTCGCCGATTTCCTCCAGCCCTGCGTACTGCACGTAGTGTCGAAGAAAACGTTTGTGCGTCTTATTGAATAAAGTGCGTAACTGATCGATGCTGCCGGACTCAGTGGAAGCCAACGTCCTCGAAAGAAGTTGTTCGATTTGTCCGGAGACTTGTTCGCGACCTGAAGCGCCGTGGGTTGTGACCCATGCCGTTTCCAACACCTGCGCCTCCGCAGTGAAACTCGAAAGAAGGACGAGTAGTATCGTTGAAAAAGTGACCGCGCGTTTCAAACCCACCGATAACATTAGTAACACTAAGTTAACATTCAGGTAACATTGAGTCAAGAGGGCGTAACACTGGCGTAATCTTGGCGAGCGCGTCGAAATTGATAACTTTAGGTATGACCGTGGGAAAGACGCCAAACATAGGTGCACAGGTAGGGTTCGCTGCTGCGTTTGGCGAGCTCAAGGCAAGGAGCCAAAAGCTCCGTTCGGAGCCACTCGGGGAGCGGGTAAAAAGGCTCAAAAAGCTTGAAAAATGGGTAAGGGACCACACTTTGGACATTGAAAAAGCCGTTTTCCTAGACCTAGGTAAACCTGCCATGGAGGTTGGGACATCAGAGATTTTCCCGACGCTGGCGGAAATCCAACATGCGCTCACCCACCTTCGGAAATGGACCCGCCCCAAGCCGGTCGATGCGCCGATCACGTTCTTGGGTACACGGTCCGAGATCCGGTACGAGCCCAAAGGCACATGTTTGATCATCTCTCCGTGGAACTACCCATTTCAGTTAAGCATTGCACCATTGGTTTCATGCTTGGCAGCTGGTAATTCCGCCTTGTTAAAGCCTTCCGAGTTCACGCCCAACACGGCAGCGCTAATCTCTCGACTGGTGAAAGAAGTGTTTGAAGGAGATCTAGTTGTTGCAGTTGAAGGCGACGCGTCGGTATCAACAGAATTGTTAAAACTCCCATTCGACCATATCTTCTTTACCGGAAGCCCCGCAGTGGGTAAAGTGGTGATGAGAGCCGCAGCAGACCAACTTTCGTCGGTCACGCTGGAACTCGGCGGCAAGTCGCCCGCTATTATTGACCGGACTGCTAGCCTACGCGACGCTGCGAAGCGGATCGCATTGGGCAAATTCTTGAATAGCGGCCAAACCTGTATAGCACCCGATTATTTACTCGTCGAGCGCTCCGTGTGCGATGAATTCTTGGAGTTGTTGCAACAGGAAGTGAAGGTGCTGTTTGGACGGGGAGAGGCAATTACGACGGCTAGTGTCGACTATTCTCGCATCGTGAGTGAGCGACACTTCCTCCGGTTAGATAGCCTAGTAAAAGATGCACTCGCGAAAGGCGCGAAACTATTTGTTTCCGGTTTGCAGGATGCGACGGCAAAGTTCTATCCACCCACGATCCTCACGCAAGTGAACAACGAGATGCTCGTGATGCAAGAAGAGATCTTTGGACCAGTGTTGCCGGTACTAACGTTTGATTCGGAGCATGACGTCGTTGAAATGATCAACGGCAAGCCTAAGCCATTGGCACTTTACGTATTTTCTTATCGAAAAGCATTTCGCGAGTTTATATTGAAAGAAACGTCTGCTGGAGGCGTCTGCATCAACGACTGCGTAATTCAGTTTATCCATCCAAACCTGCCATTTGGGGGAGTCAATAATAGTGGCATCGGCAAATCTCATGGTTACGCTGGCTTCCTAGCGTTTTCGAATGAAAAGCCTGTGGTGAGGCAAAAGCGAGGACTTTCAAACGCCTATCTATTCTATCCTCCTTATACTTCGCTAAAAAGGCGTATTCTAGACGTCGTACTACGGTGGTTCCTTTGAAAGGTTGACCTTTTTTTGCGACTCGGCGCAATATTTGAGCGTTTGACGCCTTTTAAATTTGCCGCTAAAAGCGATTCGATAAGTCGCCCAGCGCAGTTGTTTTCGTAATTTCGTGGTTCAAATTATCCCATTATGAAGATCGTCAAGCGAATTCTGATCGTCTTTGGAGTTGTGTTGATCCTGCTCGTTGCGGCAGCCATCATTGTCCCCATTGTATTCAAGGATGACATCAAAGCGTCGCTCGACAAAGCTATCGCCAAGACTGTCAATGCGGATGTCATTTTTGATGTAGACAATTTCAGCCTCACCGTATTTAAGAACTTCCCGAATGTTACCATCCAGATCAAAGAACTGGGCGTTTTTAACCGTGAGCCCTTCGACAACGTACCCTTGTTCGTGATGCAAGAACTCGATGTCGAAGTGAACTTGAAGGACATCATTTTCGGAGACCAACTTCGCGTGAAGGGCATTACGCTTATCGATCCGCAAATTACCATCAAGGTTTTGAAGGATGGGCGCGCCAACTACGACATCACCTACCCTTCTACAGAACCGACCGCGGAAACGCCAGACACAAGCAAGTTTGCATTCGGTATCGACCATTGGGAGATCATCAACGGCCGTGTTTCCTACGACGACCAGTCACTACCCTATCTATTAGATATCCGGGGTCTCCAACATTCTGGCAGTGGCGACTTCACCCAAGATGTTTTCGACTTGAGAACACACACGGTTGCCGACTCAGTTACGACGGCCTACGATGGAGTGGAATACCTCACTAATAAACACTGCGAAATTGATGCTGTCGTTTCGATCAGTGAGGACTTCAGCAAGTTTACGCTCAAGGACAATACGGCCAAGGTAAACGACTTCGCCATGAGCATGGAGGGCTGGGTAAAAATGAATGCCGCCGACTACGGAATGGATCTCACATTCAAGAGCCCCGAGAACTCGTTCAAGAGTTTGCTTTCATTGGTTCCGGGTATGTACACGAAAGACTTCTCCAATATCAAAACTGAAGGAGAATTGGCGTTTAGCGGCGCTGCGAAAGGTACTTACTCCGACACTCAAATGCCCGCATTCAACTTGAAGCTGGTGGTTAACAACGCAATGTTCCAGTACCCAGATTTACCGAGTGCGGTAAAAAACATCAACATGGATTTGTTGATCGACAATGCCACCGGCAACCTCGACAACACCGTGGTTGATCTCAAGAAACTCCATTTGGAGTTTGGTGCTAACCCAGTCGATGCACGTATGCGAATCGACAACTTGAAGGACTACAAAATGGCCGGCGAGCTTGCGGCTAAACTGAATCTCGCTGAACTCAACAAAATGTTTCCGATGGACGGCTTAGATATGAAAGGCTCGTTCGCCGTCGATGCCAAAGTGAATGGTGTGTATGATAGCATTAAGAAAATCATTCCGGCGCTCGACATCACAATGGGTTTGGCAGACGGTTATGTAAAGTCATCAGCGTTTCCGGCGCCGTTGGAAGATTTGAAAATGAATGCCACGGTGAAGAATACGAGCGGCAAAATGGCGGAGACGGTGGTAAATGTGAGCAACTTCTCCATGATGCTGGAAGGCGAACGCTTCGATGCGAACATGATTGTTCAAAACTTAGACGACTACACGTGGGATGTGAATGCAAAAGGTGGTGTTGACTTGGAGAAAATCACGAAGATATTTCCGTTGGAGGGCATGACAGTGGCTGGAAAAGTGAAAGCCGATATTCATACGAAAGGTAAGATGTCCGACCTGGAAGCCGAACGTTACGATCGCCTACCCACGAGTGGCTCCGCCTCGATGACCGCGTTTAAGTTTACAATGAAAGACATGCCTGACGTCACCGTCAGTCAGTCCGACTTGGTGTTTGACCCGCGTAAGATCGAATTGCGGAACACATCCGGGACCATCGGCAAGAGTGACTTCGCTGTAACCGGTGCCGTGACCAATTACATCGGTTACGTTTTCGGGAACAATGAAGTAATCAAGGGTAATGTCGATTTCAAATCGAACCTCCTCGATCTGAACGAATTCATGACCGAAACCGAGGAGACAACCACGCAAGACACAGCGTCATTTGGCGTGATTCCCATTCCTGCCAACATCGACTTCGTGCTCCGTTCGAGCGTGAATACCGTCAAGATGATGGACTACACGATGACAAATGCGTCGGGAGACGTCGTCTTGAAGGATGGGGTCGCCAACCTAAGTGGTTTAAAGTTCAATATGCTCGGTGGGGCCTTTGTTGTGAATGGAGCGTACGACACCAAGGACATCAACCATCCAAAGTATAATCTTTCACTCAAGATTGATGAACTGTCGATCAAGCAAGCCGCGACATCTTTTTCTGTGGTGTCGACTTATGCGCCCATTGCAGGGCTGGTAAACGGAAACTTCGGTACAGACTTCAAGATCAGCGGCGAGCTCGGACAAGACATGATGCCTAAGATGGGAACAGTGAATGGCGCGGGCCTTATCAAAATCGCCCAGGCTGCCTTGACTGAATCCAAGTTGGTTTCCGGAATAACATCCCTCACCAAACTCGACGATACCGACAAAGTTACCTTGAAAGATGTGTTGATGTCGGCTGCGATTGATAACGGACGCCTGACCGTGAAGCCTTTCGACGTGAAGTTTGGCAGCTATGCGACAAATGTCACGGGTAGTACTGGCTTGGACGGGACCATCGACTATACCTTGAAAATGAATGTCCCTGCGGGCAAGATCGGAACACAGCTACAAGGCTATGTCAACCAAGTCACCGGTGGAACCACCGTATCGAAGGAAATCCCTGTCACGATAGGGGTGGGCGGAACCTACAAGGACCCCAAAACCGCTTTGGTGATGACGGAACAAAAACAACAAGTGAAAGATGCGGTGAAGGAAGAAGTGAAGCAAACCACCGAAGCTGTGAAGGAAGAAGTAAAAGCTACCGTGCAAGAGAAAACGGAACAAGCAATTCAAGAAGCAGTAAAAGGGAACAACCCGAAAGATATCATCAATAACGTGTTGAAGCCCGATAGCACTAAGAAGGATAGCACCAACCAAGTTCAACAGCTACAGAATAAGCTGAATAATTTGTTGAAGAAGCGGAAGAATAATTAGAGAGGGGACGAAGGGACGAGGGGACGAAGGAATGAGGGTTAGCCGAAGCCACCGCCGCCGGGGGTTTCGATGATGAGGTGGTCGCCGGGGTGAACGATGGCGCTGTCCATGCCCTGTAGCTTTTCTTTTTTTCCACTTGCGCGGATGATGAATTGGCGTCCACGTTTACCAGGAGATCCGCCCTTTAACCCATAGGGTTCTTCGACGCGATGCTGCGACAGGATATTCAGTTCAAGTGTGTCTGTAAAACGGAACTCTCGAACGATTCCATCTCCGCCCTTCCACTTTCCCTTTCCACCCGAACCACGCCGAACCGCGAAGCGTACCAACCTAACCGGGAACCTCCATTCCAGCAATTCCGGATCTGAGATTCTTGTGTTGGTCATATGCTGATGCACGGCACTTGTTCCATCAAATCCCGGTCCCGCGCCGGTGCCCCCACAAATAGTTTCGTAGTAGCCAAATGACCGATTCCCAAAGAGGAAGTTGTTCATCGTGCCCTGGCTGCACGCCGACATCTTCAGCGCCAACAACAAAGTGTCGGTGAGCCGCTGACTTACTTCCGTATTCCCCCCTACCACGGCAGGTGGGTTCGCGACATCAAAATCCGGATTGAGTAATCCAACGGGGATGCGCAGCTCGACGTGATCCATTAGACCCTCATTCATGGGAATATCTTTTCCCACCAATAAGCGAATCACATACAACACGACACTCTGCACGATGGCACGCGTCGCATTTAAGTTACCGCCATGAACAGCGGAGGTTCGCTTGAAATCAATGACGAGTTTTCCTTTGGTGATCGTCATCGCGACGTTCAGTCTGGCGCCGTCGTCAAGATACTGGGTGGCTTGCGCTCGTTTAAACTTGAGCTCACGCAATCGTGACTTAAAAAGCGCAGCCGCATGTTCGCGGATTTTCTGTGTTTGCTGTGTCACTTGGCTCACTCCGTATTTTTCACACAAATCCAACATGGCGGACTCACCAAAGTTAACCGCGGCCAACGCGCCGTTGAGGTCGGCTTGGTTTTCTGCCCAAGACCTCGTGGGCCAGGGTCCGTTTGTAAACACGCTTTCAATTTCTTGCCACCGCGCTTCGCCCTTCCGAATGAGGTACATAGGGGCAATGATGACCCCTTCTTCTGCTAGCGTTCTTGCATCAGCGGGCATCGAACCCGGTTTGCGGCCACCAATCTCTGCGTGGTGTGCCCTGTTTGCGACATAGGCCACCCGTTTCCCGCGATAGAAAACAGGCTTAATCAGTGTAACATCGGGTAAATGCGACCCGCCAAACGCCGGATGGTTCGTCACCACCACATCGCCTTCGCGCATGTCGATAACCTTCGCTACTTCACGAACACAAACACCTAGACTCCCTAGGTGCACCGGAATATGGGGGGCGTTAACAACCAAGTATCCATCGCGGTCAAGCACGGCGCAAGAGAAATCTAGGCGCTCCTTCACGTTGATCGAAAATGAAGTTCTCTGGAGCATCGCACCCATCTCCAACGCCACGTTCGTGAACCTGTTCGTGAACAATTCTAACTCTGCTTCAACACCGTGCTTCGCAGTTAAACCCACGCGTCGGAAATTTTCGAGCAATGCGTGGTTATGGTGGTCCAGCGTCCATCTCCATCCCGGTTCGATCCATGTCGTCGAGTTATTGCTCGCAACAACAGCGGGACCTTCGATAGTGGCGCCGGGGGTAAGCTGCTCCCAACGATATATCGCACAGGGCCGCTTTCCCGATCCACCGATCCAGTACGACTGGCGAGCCGGTTGAGGCTTATAGAGAGAAAGTTTCTGCGTGAACGACTTGAGTGCAGCCGCTTTGGTACGGGCAATTACTTTCACGGATTCAACTTCCAGCGGCAGGTGAAGCCAATGTGCGAAGGTTCGTTGATATCGTTCGCGAAAGGCATGTGTGATGCGCTCCAACTCAAAACCTGTTTCACGAAGGTCTATCTCAAGCTGGTTTTCTTGACCCTTGAAGCGGAGGAACACCAGCTGTTCGCCTAGTTCGATCTCATGTTCGAGGACGCCATCGCGGACCAATTGCTCCTTTCCTTGAAGAAAAAGGTCGTGGCAGATGGAAGCTAGTTTTGGTGCCGCGTCCGATAGTTGCGTCAACATAAGTCGTTCGCTAAATCGTTCTACGCGGGCATGGCCGATTCCATAAGCACTTAGTAAACCAGCATCATATGGAATGAGCACGCGGTCCATATTAAGCATAGAAGCCAGAGCACACGCATGCTGGCCCCCAGCGCCCCCGAAACTTAACAGCGTATACTCCGAAGGATTATGTCCCGATTGGGTGGAGACTTTTTGAATGGCGCCCGCCATTTTTTCGTTCGCGATTTGCACCAACGACAATAACACTTGCGCGCGAGTGACAGACTTTCGATCTCTTCGCTTCATGCGCGCAATCAATTGATCCAACGCCATCTCTGCATGTCCTTTAGAAAGAGGGATGGAAAAGTTTAGAGGATCGATGCGACCTAGCAACAAGTTGACGTCGGTGATAGTCAGCGGTCCTCCAGCGCCGTAGCAAGCAGGACCGGGAAATGCTCCCGCGCTTTCCGGGCCAACGGTGAGTCGAAATCCGTCGAAGGCACAAATGGATCCGCCGCCCGCCGCAATCGTCTCGATGGCAAGTGAGGGAGAAAGTATCTTTAAGTTGCCGACACGTGATTCATAACGATAGTCTGGACGGCCATTCACCAACGACACGTCAGTCGAGGTGCCGCCCATGTCGAACGTGATCAGTTTGGTATACCCGGACCGTGCTGCCGACGTAAACGCACCGACAACGCCCCCCGCGGGGCCACTCAACAAACTGTCCTTCGGGAAAAAGTTGGACGACGACGCGAGCCCTCCGGCACTCGTCATAATCTTAAGTTGTCCGCCCCTCAAGCCCTCTTGAATTCTACCGACGTAATTGTTGATGATCGGCGCCAGGTAGGCATTGACTACGGTCGTCTCGGTGCGCGGTAAATACCGGATTTGCTGCGACAGCTCCTGCGAGATACTGATGAATTTGATCCCTTCCTTTTCCAGTGTCGTGGCTAACTTCGATTCATGTACAGGATTTTTGTAACTGTTCAATAGGGCTATCGCCACTGATTCTATCTTCTTTTTCTTCAGTTGATGTATGAGCGGAATGACATCACCTTCGTTCCACGATTTTTCAACTTCGCCTGACGGACCGATCCGCTCATCAATTTCGATCACGTCGTGGTACAACGGCTTCTCTTTGACGACGTGTAGGGAAAAAAGATTAGGACGTTGTTGGTTGCCGATTACCAGCACGTCCGCAAATCCTTTGGTAACGAGCAGCGCTGTACGGGCACCCTTCCGCTCCAAAATGGCGTTGGTACCGCGTGTCGAACCAAGTTTCATATCGATTGCCGGGAAGGGCGTACCCAAGGGTGTGGCCGTCAACAAACGAGCCGCGAAGACCGGAACTTCTTCGGCAGTATCTACCTCGATTGTAGCGCCTGTCAGCTTTGTAGGGAGTTCTTGTGTGAGTTCAATCCATCCTCGATTGGGATCGACCGATGCAATGGTGAAAGTCTCATTCAACCGGCCTGCGATTCGAAGCCGGAAGCGCTCGTAGTAGTTGTTTTTAAGTTTGTCGGGAAATGGCCAATTGACTTCAACCGCAATCTTGTGAGCCGTAAGTTGTGTCAAGACACGGCCACGCAGGGTTCCGTTGCTCAGCACTTTGAGGCGGGTAAGGGAACCCTGAGGGTCGGTGGCCAGGCAGTCGGTAAAGGTTCCGCCTGTGTCGACCCAAATTTGCCAACGCGTCATTTTTCTGGAATCGACATGACGACAGTTTTTACGGGCATGTGGATGCTCAAAGCTCGAGCAAATTCCACGCTGCCATCGGGTCGTTCACGAACGATCGGTTTCGTGTAGAGGAGAGAGTCAGTCCCTAACTTCTGAACGTTGTCGGTGATGTCGCTCGGCCCTGAACTTGTCATGTATGCTTCAATAAGTTGGGCTTCGATTCCTGCGACGGCAGAATCTCCGGGCTGAATAGAAACGATTTTCACGTTCAGCGCGGCTTCCAAAGAGTCCATCAACTCCTGGTTGACCATACCCGGATCTTTCGATGACAGGGTACTAGAGATTGATCGACCGAGAGCAAAGGCTGCATCCGTCAGTTCGCCAGGAGATATATATTTGATTTCATCCTCCTTCATGCGGTCGCGGAGTTTTTTCCGTTGCTCATCGCTGAGGGTTCCACCACACGAAGCCAACACTAATAATGACAATAGCAGCCAAGGTCTCATGCGACAAAGTTAAAATGAATTGTACCTTTGAGCAACGTATTCAAACCGTGTGTTCGGCGAAGGCCTCTCAAAAAAGAGCTTTTTCGTCGCCACCAACAGACACCGATGGCGACCGAAGACATACACGATGACCAAGACGACGAGCTTTTCGTCCATCACACGATAGTCGCCGACCCTGGCCAGAGCCTTCTCCGAATTGACAAATTCCTCATGGATCGCCTACCGAATGTCACTCGGACCAAGATCCAAGATGGCATTCACTTAGGGTTTGTGAAAGTGAATGACAAGCAGGTGAAACCCAACTACAAGGTCCACCCGAGCGATGTCATCATTGTTTCACTACCTGAGCCTCCCCGCGATAACGAAGTAAAACCCGAAAACATCCCGCTGAATATCGTCTACGAAGACGATCATTTACTAGTGGTGAACAAGGCGGCAGGGATGGTTGTTCATCCGGCATATCAAAATTGGACCGGCACCCTCGTCAATGCTTTGGTCTATCACTTTCAAGCCTTACCACACATGCCGGGCAACGAAGGACGACCCGGGCTAGTGCATCGGATAGACAAGGACACGTCGGGGTTGCTGGTGATTTCAAAAACCGAGGCGGTCCTCACGCACTTGGCGAAACAATTTTTCGACCACACGATCGAGCGCCGGTATCAAGCCATTGTATGGGGTGTGCCCGCACAACCCGAAGGCACCATCAATGTGAACGTGGGTCGCAGCTTGAAGGACCGACGTGTCACCACTGCCTTTCCCAACGGAGACTTTGGTAGAACCGCTATTACGCACTATAGAGTGCTGGCCGACTATCGCTACGTCAGTTTAGTCGAGTGCCGGTTGGAAACAGGTCGTACGCACCAGATTCGCGCACACATGAAGTATCTAGGTCACCCTCTTTTCAATGACGAAATGTATGGTGGCAGTGAGGTGTTGAAAGGAACGGTATTCACAAAGTATAAACAGTTTGTGGAAAACTGCTTTGAAGTGATTCCTCGACAAGCGCTTCATGCAAAAACACTGGGCTTTGTCCACCCGGTCACAGGTAAAATGATGCGTTTCGATTCCGACTTACCGCAAGACTTCGTGGATGTGCTCGCCAAGTGGGAGCACTATGTCAAGTACAATTAAGAGAAGAGTAGAAAAATTTTGGGGAAGACAACCCTACTAGGTGTTGTTAAACACCTATGAACTACCGCTCGAGATGAAGGTCAGGCTTTTTCTACCTGACGCGGTTGGTTCTTCAGCGCGAGCGCGATCTCGTTCATCGCTTCCTTCTTGAAACGCTGATAGCTCGTGGTGCGATCGGGACGGTTGAGAAGGCCCTTGATGTAGGTGAGCACTTCTTCCATCTGCACCGCGTCCATCGAGTCCAGGCTCTGAAGGATTGCCAGTTTAGGAGATTGTAACATCGGAACTAGTGGTTGTTATCACAAATAACGCAAAACAACTACCTGAGGTTCAAGCGATGAAGTCGGTTTTAACGAAAGATTAAAACTGCGGAAATGCAGAGTTTTCAAGCGTTTGCAGGCGCTTAATTATTCGAGAGATTCTGCCAGTTGTTGACTTGTTCCGAGATTCTGTCGGGCAAATCGGCTTGTACGTTGGCGTGGGCTAATAAGGCCGCGGCGCCGAGGGCTTCCCCTAAGCGCTCCGTTTTGGTGTCGACCGTGTCGGCCAGGAATATGACCGGCGTGTTACGGTTCACGGAATAGGTGCGCAACGATCGGACGAGCTCAAAGCCTGTGACCACAGGCAGGTCGGTGCCACAAACCACAAGATCAAACTTCTCGATGCGGGACGTGAAGAGCCCATCCAAGCCCGATTCGAGATGCATGATCGCAAAATCCTTTCCTTGAAGTATTTTGGAGATTTGTTCAACGACTTCTTTCTGCCTGTGAACCACAAGTATCTTCATCGTGTCGATTGCCTTAAAAGCCACCATAAGTGGAGAGAGGGTCCTGCTTAAATGCAAGAAGAATGAAGATCGCTATTCGCTCTATAGTTCTTATGGAGATTCTATGACGATCATTGACGTCGCACAGCTTACGATGAGAAAGGTCTTGCAAAAGCTTTGATTTGGTGCTTTTTATGCAAGCATTGAAAATGCGTCCCCCAAAGTGGGTATGGTAAAAAAGTACTACAAAAATGGTAGTATTATACTAGTGGGTAAAAGCAGGGAATTAATTCACCAAGCCGGTGTCGTAGGCAAATTTGACGAGTCCAACCATGTTGTGGACGCCTAGTTTTTCCATGATGTTGACGCGGTGGTTGCGGACGGTGTTTTCACTTAATGATAGCCGTTGACCGATTTCTCGAATCGTCAATTCTTGACAGATGAGGAGCACGATTTCTTTCTCTCTTTCGGTAAGGCTCACTTGGCGGAACTGGGGACGTTGGGGCGTTCTCTTATCCAGTACGTTTTTCCTTAATACCGATGCGACAAGTTCATTGTGATAGAAGTCTTTCTCGTAGACATTGTAAATGGCGCTTTCGAGTTCATCTGGGTCTGTGTTTTTGAGAAGGAAAGCGTGGACTCCCATTTCGAGCATGTGGAGGATGTAACGGTCGCTATCATGCATCGTGAGGATGATGATCTTTGTTTTGGGATACTTCTTTAGGACGTTTTCGGCCGTTTCGGCGCCATCCATCACGGGCATTTGGAGATCGATCAGAACCACATCGGGCTCGCCGTATTTCATCAAGGTGAGGAGTTCTTTGCCATTTTCGGCATCTTTTACTTCAGCGACACCCTCGAACGATTGAATGAGGTTTACCATCGCCTTGCGGAACAGTGTATGATCGTCGGCGAGGTACACCTTCAGCTTTTTACTCATAGGGCACTGTTACGATAATTTTACTCCCGTCTTTCTTGTCACGATCGATCATCACGGATGCTCCCAGAAGCTGCACCCTGCTTCGAATGTTGAAGAGACCTAGACTCTTTCTCCCGGCTTCCGCTTCTTGTTTCACGTCGATCCCCACCCCGTTGTCTTCCACGATAAGGTAAAGGTTTTCCTTAAAATGGAAGACAACCTCTATGTACGTGGCTTGAGAGTGTTTGAACGCATTGTTCAAGAGTTCCTGCGCGATGCGGTAAACCATCAATTCGCGCTTACGGTCGATTTTGCGCGACGTGCCCAGCTCCATAACCCCGATTTCGATCTTCGTGGTAATCCGCATGCGTTCACAAAGCTCGCGTACCGCTGGCACGAGCCCGAACTTTTCCAGCGTGGCGGGCATCAGGTCGCGGCTGATCTTTCGAACGGACTCGATGGTGTCGTCGAGCATTTGCTTTTGGGCCTCCATGACCGAAGGATTGGGCATCTGTCGCGCGATGGCCGACAACCCAACTCTGACAGCCGAGAGCATACCGCCGATGCTGTCGTGGAGGTCGCCTGCCACCCTGCTCCTTTCCGATTCTTGAGACTCGAGTGTTGCCTCTAATACCTTTTGTTGCATCTGGCTTTCCAGCAGCTGCTGTTTCAAGCGAGCTTCCACCATCTTTTTCTGATAAAAAGTGATGAACAGGACGATCGCGCCAGATAGAATCAACATCCCACCGGTTCCGATGACAATAAGGAGAAACACTTGGTTGTCGAGCACAGGTTCCACAGACGTACGAAGGTCAGCGCAAAAATAAGATAATGTCGTCCGACTCGTGGAAAAAGCGCCTTGGATTGGCGTTAAAAACTCGAATTCCGCCTCGCTAAGATGAAGGCCCAACACATAAGCAAATAGCTCACAATACCCACGCAGTTGTGAACAGTCCAGGTGAGTATCATTGTTTCATAGTTTTCGTCTTTGATCGTGTTGATGATGTAGTCGACGGCCAAATAGGAAATAAAAGCACCGGCAAAGTAGACAAGCAACGAAGTGCTGACCCAAAAAGCAACCGATTGGGTGATCATCGCACCAGAGTGTTCTTTCAAGAGGAAGTAAAAATGGACGAGCACCAGCAAAATTACTGTAACAGAGTTTACCACTTTCATGTGAGAGTTGAGCGCGGTCTCGCCTTGGATGAAAAAGAGATTTATAAAACCAAAGGCGATTAATAGCCAGATCAAAGCTGTAGCAGCGGTTTGAAACACCGGCCATTTTACCTCTTGCTTGTAGAAAAGTAGGATAAGCGGACATACGAAGATGCTGTAGATGCTATACAACAAGTTCGCGTTTTCGTCAAAGACATCCACCACGACAGCGACCACGACTTCTGTCGCAAGGGAGCATCCAAGAAAGGCGCCTATATACTTGAAGTGAGTTCTTTGTGGTTTTGCAATGGACAGAAACGCTAGAAACGCCACCAGAATCCCCGCAGTCATTACATACGCTGTGAATGTAAGCCAGAATGTGTCTGTCATATGTTTCTATCATTTCGGCTATTAGTGGCGGTCATCACCGATCGCTGCGATAGAATCGGCAATATTCTCATTTGTTACGCAATTTCCTCGAAAAAGTATGCGGCGAACGGAAAATGGGTTCCCTTTGCCGCAGAGTTCAAACGTTACTTCTTACCAACGCGTAACGATTTGTCACTTCCATCCAATGTCGGTGGTTCGTTTAACTGTTATATGTCCCCGTCTTTCTAAATCAAATGCCCAGGCCATACCCACGTAGCAAAAGAAAAACATTGCGTTGTGAATTGCCCAAGTGGTGATCCAGGTTTCGAAGGTTGGCTCTGCCACGATGTATACGAGGTAGTTTGTGGCTAAATTGGCCACGAAGGCACCTGAAAAGTATGTAAGCAAAGCGGTATTGATCCAAAACATCGGTAGTCGCGTGATCGATTCCGTTGGTAATTCACGAATCAAGACGTAAAAATACGCTACGCAGACCACCAGCATCGTAAAGGATGTCGCCACCTTCATATAGGAGTTGATCTTGAAGGGACCTTGGAGGTAAAATAGATCGACCAGCCCGAAGATGACTAAGGTGATTGCGAGAGATACTGCCATCGATCGAAACCTTTGTGAATGCATTTTGTCTCGATAAAAGAATAAAAGCAAGACTGGCTCCAGAAGGGCATACAAACTGTTCGACAAGTTCATGTTGAAGTGAAGGATCATACCGCCTACGGTGCCTGCTACCTCGGTGAGTAACGATAAACAAAGCATGATTCCCAGGAGGCGATAGTCTGATCGACTCGCAGTTGGGAGTCTAAAGAAGGCAACCAGTGAGGCAATTAATCCTAGGTCCGCTGTGAAAGAGACAATGTCCAACAGGGTTGTGTCGAGCGACTCAGTCATTTTCCGATCGCAGTTTACTTTGCTGAATTACAAGTGCCAATGTCATAGTCGAGCAATGCACGTTCGTTTTTTGCGCTACGTCGTTCCGGAACAATTCGCCTTGAAGTGAGTAAGCGACACTAGGTGAGGGCCGCATCTTGGTTAGGGACTTTCCTCGCCAAAATAAAAGCCCAGGTCAGGCCGGCATAGCTTATGACTCCGTATTAATCCAAAATTTTGTGCTAGGTTCTTCGATCTTGCTGGGAGTATAGCCAGTTCGCTCTAACATGGCTGCTAATTTCGAGAAGAACGTGGCGCCAAACAGCAGTCCAATTAGGTCCATCTGGCCACGCTTCGATTCATGAAGTTTAGATATGCGCCAAATGCAGATGTGGCGCATATCCGATAGATGGAGATACCCATGCATAGCCACGTCGTATCCATCATTCATCTGGAGACCCGCAGTATGGCGGGCACGGCCTCCCACCATCAAGGACAAATCCCAAAGCTTTCGATCCATCAACTGGCGCGAGGTTCTTTTGATCGGGTGTCACCGCAACCAGCACCAACTTGTTCGTCCCGGTTTCGTCTTTAGCATAATAAATCCGAACACCGATCGCGTCGACTTGCGACATCAATTCGTTGATCTTTCGAAAGCCAAAGAACTCTGCTTTGATCTCGCCCGGATTAATTGTTTTTTCATAATTATCGATCCATCGCTGTGCGAGGTTGGGGTCGATCATCTCCCCTTCATTTCCCGTGAAAGCCATACTATAGATTGTTTTATAGACAACTGAATATAGCCAAATCTAGGTATACATCACCTTGACAAACACTAGGAATCAAAAATACAGGGGGTAGAGGCAAGCCAGGTTTGACGTCCGGCGTTTACTCAATTTCAACGATGATCTCGATCTCTACCGATGTATTCATCGGAAGCGAGTTCATCCCTACGGCTGACCGCGCGTGTTTGCCTTTGTCGCCAAACACGGCCACCAACAGATCCGAACAACCGTTAATGACCTTGGGATGATCGGTAAAATTATCGGGACAATTCACCATGCCCAATACTTTCAAGATGCGTTTCACTCGGTTCAGGTCACCCAGCTCCGCTTTCAGCGTCGACAACAATCCAATAGCGGTCAGTTTCGCCGCATCATAACCTTGTTCGATCGTTAGCTCACGACCTACTTTCCCGGTCACATAAGTTCCGTCGGTCTTTGTAGGCCCATGCCCCGCGAGGTATAAAAGGTTACCCGTTCGCACAGCCTTCACATAATTCGCAACAGGCTTCGACGGAGCCATCAACGTGATGCCCAACTCCTGTAACTTTTTGTCATAGTCGACTTTTTGCGCATACATGGATGCGGTCACGACGAAGAGGGCGAATAACAGCGTAAGTTTTTTCATAGGTATTAGGTTTTCCTGACATACCACTGTCAGTAGGGTAGATTACTTCGCTTTAAAATCAGTATTTTTTGAATATGAAAAAAGAGAAAAACAGATGCCCTTGGTGTCTTGGCTTCGACCAATACATTCAATACCACGATGAAGAATGGGGCGTGCCGGTACATGACGACCGGGTTCACTTTGAATTCCTCATTTTAGAGGGTGCGCAAGCGGGCTTGAGCTGGTCTACCATCTTGAAAAAGCGAGAGGGTTACCGAAAGGCTTTTGCCGATTTCGATCCAGTCAAGGTGGCGCGGTTCGCACCTCAACGCATTGAAAAGATTTTGCTCGACCCGGGTATCGTACGAAACAAGTTGAAAGTGCACGCGGCAGTCAACAATGCCAAGCGTTTTCTCGAAGTACAGAAGGAGTTCGGAACCTTCGACCGCTATATCTGGTCCTTTGTAGGTGGGAAGCCCATTGTCTATCGCCGAACGGGTATGGGCGACATCCCTGCCACGACGCCAGAGTCGGACGCCCTGAGTAAGGATTTACTGAAACGTGGATTTAAGTTTGTCGGAAGTACCATCATTTACGCGCACATGCAAGCCTGTGGTCTCGTCAACGATCATCGAATCGATTGCTTCCGCTACAAGGAGACGTATAAACTAAAATAGGTACTTCGCGAACGCATACACGCCCAGAACCAGAAGTGTTATACCCGGCACTAGTTTGACCATTTTACTATTGGTAATGTACCCCGACAACTTGTGGGCGGCATAGGTGAAGATCGTGAGCAGCAACATCGCCCCGACCGACGTGCCAAGGATGTACGCATGAAGCTTCCACGTATTCGATAGGTCAATCCACCCTTGAGCTTTGAGATAGGCTGTCACCACCAACCAAAAAGGGATGGCCATCGGGTTAAGGATGCTCAACACCAACCCACGACGGAAGCCGCTCTCGTTGAACTTGTTGACGAGTTGTGTCGGCCGACGGGCAGACCAGATGTTTAAGATACCGATTACGGTCATGACAATCGCCGTAATCAATTGGAAGTTTTCCGTTACCGCTGGTGTTGCCGTGATCCAAGATTCGAACGCCACCGCAATCCAAGTGTAAGGATATTCGACGATCGATACTGCGAGAGCGAAACGAAGTGCTGCCCCCACTTTTTTCTCTAGACCCAACTGGAGAACGCACAGGTTAAGCGTCCCAGGTGGAATGGATCCCAAGAAACTGAACACGAGGCCAACAATGAAGACTTGTAGGTAGATCATTCACCTGCTTGCAGCGCACGGAACTTACGATAGATCGCGCGCCCTTCGCGGAACGAAAGATAGGGAACACCGCGCTCATGGTTGATAACGCTAATTCGGTACATGTCGTGCACATGGCGAAAGAGTGTTGCCAGCGCTTTCCAAAAGGAAAAGCCAGGGTGATAAATATGCGCGGGTTCGGCGCCACATCCGTTCAACTCTACGATTTTTACATGCCCATTTTCCAAATCTTCAACCGAAGCACAACGCAAGTCAAAACGACCAAAGAAGAATCCGGGAATCTGGCGACTAATCTTGTTAAAGGATTCATTCAACTTGGGCGTGATCAGGTGATTGCCATTCAAGAAGGTGGTGCCAAGGCAATGGTTCCCGATCGACACCAGCTCGAGTACTTGTCCATCGGGTAAAATTTCATTCAACCGTTCGTGGTACACCACCTTCAAGGTGTCCCATTGAAGCTTTGCGCGGTCAAGGGCGAGGATCAGTTCTTGAATAGTACTCTTTCCATTTCCAGTAATTGAAAGAAACTTCTTCATGGTGATCGAGTTCACGAGCCCTGTTTCTTGATCAGGGTATCGAACATAGAAGACACCAAATTCAAGAGGTCCCTCGACTAGTTCTTGTGCGATAAAGTCGAGTCTGATTTCCGATAGGTACTTTTCGGCGTCTACCCGATTGCGAATGCGACGAACCATCCACCCCCGCTCACCCAGATCGGGCTTGAAGATCAGCGGAAAAGACAGCTGATTATTCTCTAGCGTGGCAATCAAACCATCGATGGTGGTCGGTATTCGAATCAAGATCGTTTTCGGCTTCACCGAGTCTGGGACTAGTCCCAACACCTCCGACTTGGATTCACCCATCATTCCACCTGTCAAGATGCCCGGGTTCGAAGCGGAGAAGAAAAACCAAGAGCGCGTGCGTGCAACGAGGAAGAGCCAATAGAAGAACACCGGCCCCTGCAAGATGCCGAAAGGCCAGTACTCCCATGACGTGAGTTTAATAACAAAGTTGCTGCGCCGAACGCGTTGCCAAAGACCCATGAGTTTGAAAACGAGGCTTATTGATGGACCATCGAGTCCGTGTGTCGAAGCGTGGACACAGCGACCCCGAATTCAGCGGGCAGCGTCACATATCCTGCCACTTCGCGAACGCCGATCTTGATCAATGCCATGTGGTGAACGGCATGTTCGATGTTGTAAGTCAGCTCCCGAAAATAGTTGGTCGCAATCGTGGTGCATGCGTCCGAATGACGATCGTAGCCCACATCCAAACGCAAGACCACGTCGGTTTTTGTAGAGCCCACGAATTCTCGAATTCGCCGGATGGCATGAAGCGCAATGTGACGATCGTTTTCGATCAACTTGTCGTGCGCCCTTTTGTCATAGTTAATGACGCCGTCGTGGAATCCTTTCTCCAAGCAAAGGAAGAATTCCAACGTGTGTCTTAAATGCTGCCCGATGGTCGAGTTGCTGAGGGCCGGTGAGGGCTTTGCGTAGTCTCCATCCGACAGTTGCCTGACCACTTCGTCTAGCTGATCTAGAATCGACGTGCAGGCTCGTATCAGTTGCATAGGGTAGTCGAGTGTCTGAAAATAAAATAAAAACCTTCTAATATACGAGGGCAAATTGCCGTCCGGATTTTTCTTCCGTTTGAAGGGCGAAATTTCCGATGCGAAAGCAAGATCGCCACTTCAAATCCTGTTCAATTTCGAGCCATTTCCGCATCGTTCGACGAGATAACTCATAAAGCCTCCTCTCCACGCACCCCTCTGTTTTCGGTATCCGGAAACGTGTTTAACCCTTTATCAGCAGTTTCACTTCCCGCCAGACAAGTTCGGGCTCAAACCCCCGGCCGATGGCATACTTCGCAATCTTATCACGTAGAACAAACGCATTGGACTCGTCTAAAGATTCACTCTTGCGTCTCAAGATGTCGCGCAAAGCTTTTTCATAATCGTCTTGGTCGATTTCGGTCATCCCCCGCGCGATGCATCTCGGGCTGACACCAAGAGAAGCCAGTTCATTTTCAATTTTGAGTTTGCCCCACTTTTTCATCCGGAACTTGCCACCGGCAAAAGCTTTAGCAAAACGTTCCTCGTTCAAAAAGCCGTCGGTGATCAATTTGGTAAGTATCTCCTCGATTTCGTCGGTGCGGAGTCCGTATTCGAATAATCGGTTCCGAACTTCTTGGTGAGACCGTTCTTGATAGGCGCAATACCGAAAGATCTTCGCCAAGGCTTCACTGGGCGTAGATTTTTTCTTTTTCGATGGTAGGTCGCTATCAGAATACCGGGACATAATGGCGAAGTCGTCTTGCGAATGTTCAAGTTAAAAAACCTTGAACACCCACAAGCGGTGAGAAACCTCGAAACTGGTTCGGAAAACCAGACTATGGGGAGTTAGGCGGTTAGCCCTTTCGTTTTCAGAATGCTCTGAACGAACTTCCGCTCGTTGTCGGTATTAAAGATTTTGAACGGTAGGTGAATCAGTTGGGCCTTGTTGATGAACAGCAAGAAATGGTCCTTACCCACTTTAGCACTCTTGATTTGATCCCACTTGATCGGCATTCCCTCACGGGCATTGAGTTTCATCAGGATTTGCTGACTGCTGATCTCATAATGATACCGTTCGAAGAGCATCTTTCCTTGTTCCAGTTGCGTCACGCCGTAAAACTGTAACCACCAGAACAACAAGTAAAGGCCAGCGCCGACTATGGCGACAATAAACCACCAGATGCTTGGCGCAATGAAAAAACCGGAACAAATCGCCACAACGATCAGGGCTACCCACCATTGCTGGCGGAGGGTGTTCCGAAATGCAAGGCGGATGTACTCGTTCTTTTCCATCCGGTAATTCTTCGTCTTTACAATCATAGTGCACCCGAAACCCGTTCGGGAGGGCAAAAATAACTTCTCCTGGGGAATAGTCGTAATCGGGGTGCTCCCTATTTCAGGAACTTCAAACTGAGATCGAGGCTGCGCACGGAATGGGTGAGGGCGCCCACGGAAATGTAGTCAACTCCTGTCTCGGCCACGGCGCGGATCGTGCTTTCGGTGATGCCACCACTGGCCTCTGTTTTAAATCGCCCTCCGATGATGTCCACGGCGGTTCTCATGTCGGCAGGGTTCATGTTGTCGAGCATAATCACGTCGATGCCTCCGGCCTCGACCGCTTCCTTAACTTCGGCCAGATTGCGTGTCTCGACCTCGATGCGGAGCGGTTTTTGGATTTCGTGGAGATAACGATGCGTATTCTCAATGGCCTTTCGCACCCCTCCCGCCATATCGGTGTGGTTGTCTTTCAGCATCACCATGTCGTAAAGGGCGAACCGATGGTTCAGGCCCCCACCGATATAGACGGCCCACTTTTCCATGAGTCGGAAATTCGGGGTTGTCTTTCGCGTGTCCATCAACCGGGCTTTGGTCCCCTCGATCATTTGCTCCAGCCGCCGCGTGTAGGTGGCGATGCCACTCATGCGTTGCATGCAATTGAGCACCAGCCTTTCGCAGGACAAAATGGAACGAGCCGGGCCTTCGATGGTAAAGGCGACATCCCCTGGATGAACCGTGGCTCCGTCTGCGAGGATCGCGTTCATCGTTAAACTTGGGTCGTAAAACTGAAACGCCAACGAGGCCAGATCTACGCCAGCGAGAACGCCCGTGTCTTTTACTAAGAGCCGTGCAGTTGAAATACGATCGGCGGGAATTGCGCCTAGACTGGAATGATCACCTTCACCAATATCCTCGCGGAAGGCGTTGCCTAGAAATGTAGAAAGGGCCTCTTCGGTGAGGTAAGGTGGATAGTTCTTACCAGTGAAATCGAACATCAGTCCTTTACGAAGTTGATTTCGTGGATCAAGTAGGTACCGCTTACTTCTTTCACGCGAATCACCACGTCGAAGGTGTCGGCGTTGCTTACGTAGCGGCCGATGGCAAACTGCAGACCGCCCCGAGAAGAGCCAGTATGTACAATTGAAAATTCGGTCGACGGGTGTTTCTTGAAAAATTCACGGAGCACGAATTCAGCCTGGGCTTTGCTGTACATGCTCACTTCGCCGTCGAGGTTCATATCGACGGAATTATTGAAGAATTTGATCACCTCCTTGGCGTTGCCCGTTTTGATGGCATCCTTCATGGGCGAGAAGATATCCTGCGCCAATGCGGGTATCGCCACCAGGCACATGAAAAAAACGCTTAAAACGAATGTTCTACCCATAAACCGTTAACTGTTTCCAAAAGTATGCCATTATATCCTGATCATGAAATGGGCCGAACACGCCGTCATAAAGCAAATAATGCGACTGGAAACGTTTGCTGCCCCGGAATTAATGCTAGATAACGCCAAGTCGGTCATACAACCCTCTATATTTGCATTCCTATCCCGTTTTTTATGAATAAGCGCGTTCTATTGATGATTTTGGATGGTTGGGGCCTCGGCAAAGACCCGAAAGTTTCGGCCATTGCCCATGCCAAGACCCCTTACATTAATTCTCTATACAAGAAGTATCCGATGTGTAAGCTCGAGGCGTCGGGATTAGCCGTCGGATTGCCCGCGGGGCAGATGGGTAACTCTGAAGTGGGCCACATGAACATCGGCGCGGGCCGCGTCGTGTACCAAGACTTGGTAAAAGTAAACGTGGCGATCGAGCAAAAGGAGCTCGATCAGAATCCAATCCTCTTAGAAGCATTCGACTACGCCAAGAAGACTGGCAAGAAAGTACACTATATCGGCTTACTCTCCGACGGTGGCGTCCATTCGCACATCGATCATTTGAAAGGACTTTGCACCATCGCGAAGAACAATGGCATTAGCAACCTTTTCATCCATGCGTTCACCGACGGTCGAGACACTGACCCGAAGGGTGGAGTAGGCTATCTTCAATCGCTGCAAAGCCATTTGAAACAAACGACGGGACAAGTTGCTTCTGTCGTGGGTCGCTACTTTGCGATGGACCGCGATAAGCGTTGGGAACGGGTGAAGTTGGCTTACGACTTACTCGTGCACGGTACCGGCGAGAAAACGACGGACCTGATCGCCGCCGTAGAGAAGTCTTACGCCGCCGGCGTTACGGATGAATTCATTAAGCCGATCGTTCACACGGACAAATCGGGTCAGCCGATTGCCACCATCAGCGAAGGCGACGTGGTGTTGTGTTTCAATTTCCGCACTGACCGTGGCCGTCAAATTACGCAAGCACTGACGCAACAGGACTTCCCCGAATTCGGGATGAAGAAGATGAAACTCTTCTACGTGACTTTGACCAACTACGACGACACGTTCAAAGGTGTGAAGGTGATCTTCGATAAGGACAACTTGGAAAATACCTTGGGCGAAGTGCTGTCGAAGGAAACGTTGAAGCAGATTCGCATCGCGGAGACGGAGAAATACCCACACGTCACCTTCTTTTTCTCAGGTGGTCGCGAAGAAGCATTCCCGGGCGAGTCGCGCATCCTTGCACCATCACCGAAAGTGGCGACTTACGACCTGAAACCGGAAATGAGCGCCGCTGACATTCGCGATAAGATCATCCCTGAGTTAGAAAAAAAATCGGCAGATTTCATTTGCTTAAACTTCGCTAACCCCGACATGGTGGGACACACCGGTGTCTTTGAGGCAGCTGTGAAGGCCGTTGAAACTGTTGACCAATGCAACGAGGCCGTCACTGAAACCGCCCGGAAGAATGGATACAGCATTATCATCATTGCAGATCACGGCAATGCCGAAGTAATGGTGAACGACGATGGGACACCAAATACGGCGCACACCACCAACCTAGTGCCTTGCATTTTGGTTGATGACACCTACAAAGGCAAGTTGAAAGATGGTAAGCTGGGTGATCTGGCGCCGACGATTCTTACACTCATGGGTGTAAAGATTCCGAAAGAGATGACGGGCAACGTGTTATTGGAACAATGAGTGTCCGGATCTTGATTTTTACTGGGATGGCGGCAGCTGTCTTCGCTTCGTGTTCGAAGCCCGCGCCCCCTGACAAGAAAGCCTTTATTGATATTGACAGTTTGCTCGACCGGCAACTGGTATTTTTCCAGCAACAGCACCACGCGTTGACAAAAGCAGTGGAGGTAGGTGCCCAGCGCGACGAAACACGGTATACGCCCGACACGGCGCAGTGGAGGACCGAGTTGGAGCTGTTTCGCCAGTTGGACCAGGTCAATAAGCCTACGTTCAAAGACGCCTACTTGGTGTCGGATGCGCGCGACACGAATAGCAACTTAACCGTGACGACCATTCTCGCGCAACGTGAAGCTCCCGTCTTGTCGTTGAAAATCTATTTTTTGCGCGATCGACGCGACATTCGCAAGATCGAGGCGATCGTAAAGGATGACAACCCCGTGTACCACAACGACCGCAAGCTCACGATCGAATTGGAACCCGTTGACCAACAACTCGTGCTCCATCGTTATCGGATAGAAGGTTCGCAAAGGATGGTGATGAACGACAGCGTTCGATTTGTGATCGCAGGAGAAGTATCGATGTAAAATAAAAGGCGACTAAGCTCGTCTTACCACGCATGGCAAGAAGAAGAAGCGACGAAGGTGAAAAGGCCCCCGTGACGAAAGCAGGCCTTCGAAAGTTTCTTGGAATTTTCCGTTTCGTCCTACCGTATCGCAAAAGCTTCATACTTGGTTTATTAGCACTGACGGGTTCGAGCCTGACGGCGCTGTCGTTTCCCTATGTGGCGGGAAAACTCCTCGATGCTGCGCAGGGAAAAATAGCGTACTCGATCAATGAAGTCGCCCTTGCGTTTCTGGTCATACTCGTATTCCAAAGCCTTTTTTCCTATGCGCGCGTCCATTTCTTCGCGCAGTTTACCGAGCGCTCCCTCGCCGACATACGTTCCGCATTGTACCAAAAAATGATCTGGTTGCCACAATCGTTTTTCGATTCACGCCGGGTCGGCGAATTGATGAGTCGCGTTACCTCCGATGTGAGTACCCTTACGGATGCTTTCACGTTCATGCTGGCTGAGTTGCTGAGACAAGTATTGATTCTTGTGATCGGCATCGTGCTAATCTTTGTCATCGCGCCACAGCTTACACTATTCATGCTTCTTACGTTTCCATTGTTGGTTGTCGGTGCCCTGATCTTTGGAAAGTTTATTCGTAAGCTGTCGAAGAAAACACAGGATCAGTTAGCTAATGCGAATGTCATTGTCGAGGAGACTCTACAATCGATCTCCGTTGTAAAAGCTTTTACCAACGAAGCGTTCGAAGTGCTTCGTTACCGGAAATCCCTGAAAGATGTGGTAGATACGGCGCTTCGGTCTGCACGCTACCGCGGTCTATTCTTTTCATTTACGATTTTTGCCCTGTTTGGCGGCATCGTGGCGGTAAGCTGGTACGGCGCACTGCTCGTTCAGACCGACCCGGTCGCGAACACGGTCGGAAGCTTGATTTCATTCGTGTTCTACACGGCGTTCATAGGAGCTTCCATTGCCGGACTCGGCGATCAATACGGGCAGCTCCAAAGAACCATCGGCGCTTCGGAACGGGTTCTTGAGATTCTGGAGTTACAAGACGAGCGACCCGCATCTAAATCCACGATCAAAATGCGAGGCGATATCCAGTTTAACAAGGTAGCCTTCGCCTATCCGACGCGTTCGGATGTGACCGTATTGAAGGGCATGTCGTTCGAGATTGCCCGTGGTGAGAAGGTAGCCTTGGTGGGTCCCAGCGGTTCGGGTAAGTCGACGATTATCAGTTTGTTGATGCGGCTCTATAACCCGACCGAGGGTGCGATTTCCGTGGACGGTGAAAATGTGCGCAACTATTCGCTCACAGCCTACCGACAGAACATCGGTATTGTTCCCCAAGAAGTGATCCTGTTCGGGGGCACCATTCGTGAAAACATTGCATATGGACGGTCTGGAGCTACCGACGAGGAGATCGTGGCGGCGGCGAAAAAGGCGAACGCGTGGGAGTTCATTGAATTGCTTCCGGAACGGTTGGATACCGTGGTCGGCGACCGAGGCATGAAGTTGTCGGGTGGGCAACGGCAAAGGGTGGCGATCGCGCGAGCCATCCTCAAAGACCCATCTATCCTAATCTTGGACGAAGCGACGAGCTCTCTCGACGCCGGCTCCGAGAAGCTCGTTCAAGATGCGCTAGAGAAATTGATGGAAAACAGGACAACCATCGTCATCGCCCATCGCCTCAGCACCATTCGCAAAGTCGATCGCATTTTGGTGATCAAAGAGGGTGAGATCGCCGAAGAAGGGTCTCATTCAGAATTGGTCGCCCTGGAGGGGGGTATCTACAGTAACCTCCTAAAACTTCAGTTAGAGGTGACCGACTAGACGTACATACCCCCAAAATTTTATTTATTCACTCGTGTGCGGTTCCTTTTGGGGGTAGGTTTGTATAAACGGCACCCCTGAATTTCAGGGTTTAGTGAATATTCGTAGCTTTGGCGCGCAGAGGTGTTTAGCTGTTGTAACGATCAGGTAATCACCTCTTTTAACAAGTTCGAAACGCGGAAAATAGGACATGCTTTTAACATCGTGGTTCACAGAGTCCAGTAGAATGGAACAAGTCCTTTTTGGCGTTTTTGGCCTCATCATCGGCGTCTTCCTATTGTTGGACTTGGGTGTTTTCCACAAGTCGAGCCGCAAGATCACAACCAAATCAGCGCTCTACCAGTCTATTTTCTGGGTCGTGGTCAGCACCCTGTTTGGGTTATTTATCTATTTCAATGAACCCGAAGGCGATGGAGTCGAAGCGGCGTTCGAATATTTTTCTGCATACCTAACCGAATACGCTCTATCGGTCGACAATATTTTTGTCATTCTCCTCATCCTAAAATACTTCAGCGTGAAGGAGGAGTATTACCACAACATTTTGTTTTGGGGTATCCTAGGAGCGCTAGTTTTCAGGGGTGTGTTTATTTTCGTTGGCGCGCTGCTGATCGCTAAGTTCACGTGGTTGTTGTACATCTTCGGCGTGTTGCTGATCTACTCGGGCATTAAGATCTACCTCGAAGATAGCGACGAAAAGATCGACCCCGAGAAAAACCCCATTCTACGTCTTTGCAAAAAATACCTCCCGATTTCATCCGAAGACTTCGGTGGAAAGTTCTTGGTACGCAAGCCGAAGCTGATGTTTACACCCCTGTTCTTGGTGGTGGTATTGATCGAAACGACTGACTTGCTTTTTGCTGTTGACTCCATTCCGGCAGCCTTCGCTATTACGACCAATCCGTTTTTGATCTACACCTCGAACATCTTTGCCGTATTGGGATTGCGAGCCATGTTTTTCTTACTCGCGGGAATTATCGACAAGTTTTATCTCCTGCAAAAAGGACTCTCGATTATTCTATTCTTCATCGGCGCGAAGATGCTATTGGAGATAATCGATATCCACGTCCCGATCGAAGCATCGTTCTCGGTGATCGTGGGGGTGCTAGCCCTCAGTATCATCTTCTCGGTGTTAATTCCGAAGAAGAAAGAAAAGGAAGCACAAGAGTAACGCCTCCCGCATACCCTAATCATTTGATGTACCGTCGCACGTCGCGACTATGCTTTTAGGAGTGCTTCTGCAAAGAAGTTCTTCGGCAGGATCTTCATCAGGATCGGCAGCGTCAGAAACTTTTGGGGCAAGGAGATGATGACAAAGGTGGGTATCGTCTTCAAAGTAGAAATCAACAGTGCTTGTAGGCGCGCCTTTTCGTCTTCGTTGAGTTCATTTGACTTGGCGCGTTCCAGCAATTCCATTAGCTCGTGGCTCTCTTGAGCCTCTTTCACAAGTCGCTGGCTATTGTTTTCTGCCACTTTAGAGAGCCGGCTGACGAAACGCTCGCTGACAGCATTGAAGTCCTTTTTGTTCTGCAACAGGCTGATTTGATCCCAGTGTTCGAGCACGAACCCTTCGATGGCCATCGTGCTGTTTTCAAGATCGTCGGCGCCGAAACCCAGGTATTGACAAAGGTTTTGTAGAAACACTTCCTCGGCTTCCTCTACACGCTTGTCGGACCAAATGGTAAGGATCGCTACTTCGAGGAAATACTTCTTCAGAATCCAGGAATTGTTCGTGGGCAAGTTGATGCCTTCGATCGCTACACCCTCTTCGAAGATGCGGATGGCTTCTTTCTTGCGTTCAGCGCTGAGACCTGTACTCTGCAGGAAGAATTCGAGCAACTTGCGTTCTTCATACTCAATCGTCGTGTTAGAGTGAGCCGCTGCCGCAATGATCTTCACGACGGAGAACCGGAGTTCCTCTCTTTCATATTTGAAGAAGTCGGCAACGATCTTATCGGCGTTCGTATGAATCCATTGGCCGAAGATGAAAATATCGAGGAAGAGTAAACTGTTATGGAAAAACTGAACCCAAAAATTGCTGCTGTAGTCGACCGTATGTTCAATCCGCTTATCTAGGATACGTTCGGCGAGTTCTAATGGAGACTTTTTCCTTCCGAAGAGCGTTTTCGTGGGTGTCGCAAGTTCGGGGAATACGTTGTTGTAGAAGTTTGCGATACTCTCTACGGTCTTTAGAATGACGGAGGATAGTTCGTCCGGGTTCTTTATCTGTCGATCGTAGAAGAGAAGGGAGCTGCTGATCAAACTCTCGGCGAGCAAGATTTTCATCCGATCGCGTTCATCCCAATCTTCCGTTTGCGGGTGTTCGAATGCGCTGATGGACTGCCCGTACATGAGCCCCATTGGCTGGATTACGCGGTAGAGGGAGTGCTCGGGGTGCGAAGCCTTTTTGCTTTCCGCCGCGAGATTTTTCAAAAGTTCCTGGCGGAATTCCAGGTATTCCTTCAACCAGCCTTTATCTGCAGGCTTCATCACTCAAATTAGGGACATTAAAAACGCTGAGAAGTTACGCTTTTTTGCGCACCCGCCGTGATTATTGGAAACTTTTCCAGCCCTTCGCGCTCAATTCGCGCACCGAGGCTTCAACTTTTTCCTGAAGGCCTTTCTTGAACACTTGCAGCTTGGCAGCAACTTGCTGGTTGCTGGTGGCCACAATTTGAGCAGCCAGGATACCAGCGTTCCGCGCTCCATCGAGGGCCACCGTCGCAACCGGCACCCCAGAGGGCATTTGCAAAATCGATAGAACTGAATCCCAACCGTCGATCGAATTCGAAGATTTGACGGGGACACCGATGACAGGTAGGGTGGTGAGCGATGCTACCATCCCCGGGAGATGTGCCGCACCGCCAGCGCCCGCGATGATCACTCGGAGTCCGCGCGCCTGCGCCCCCGAAGCATAAGCAGCCATTCGCTCGGGTGTGCGATGCGCCGACACGATGTCGACTTCGAAAGGGATGTCCATCTCTTCAAGGAACTCGGCGGCTTGCTTCATCACCTTGAGGTCAGAGTGACTTCCCATGATGATCCCGACAACTGGCTTTGTCATGTGGTAACCTTTAAGGTTTCTTTCACAAAGTTGACCTTCTTCTTCAGACTTTCAACATCGGTGTCGACAATCGTTACGTGCCCCATCTTCCTGAATGGCTTGGTGGTCTTTTTTCCGTACAGATGAACGTGCGCTCCCGGCATCGCCAACACTTCCTCCAATCCTTCATAATTAGCCTTACCTGTGTGACCTTCTTCGCCCAAAAGATTGACCATGGCAGCGGGCAAGACGGTATCGGTCTTTCCTGGCGCCAATCCCAGGATAGCACGAAGATGTTGTTCGTATTGCGACGTGATGTTAGCTTCGATCGTGTGGTGACCGCTGTTGTGGGGCCGCGGAGCAATTTCGTTTACCAAGATTTCACCACTGCGGGTGACAAACATTTCAACCGCGAGTAGGCCAACCATATCGAGCGCCGTGATCACTTGTGTGGCCAGCGACTGGGCTTTCGAAACAATGTCGGCGGAAACATTCGCAGGCGCAAAAAGGTATTCAACCAAGTTTGCTTCCGGGTGAAACACCATCTCAACGGGAGGGAACACGGCAACCGCACCTTCGCTATTGCGCGACACGATGACGGCGATTTCCTTCTCGAAGTCGATGAGCTTTTCCAGGACACCGGGTGCATCGAACGCCTTCGGCAAATCCGACCGCGAGCGCAACACTTGAACACCCCGGCCATCGTATCCTTCTTTCCCGAGTTTGTGAACCGCCGGGAGGAAATCGCTTAGTTTTTCCACGTCCGCTCGGTTAGCCGTCAAGATGAATTCAGCTGTCGGAATCTTATTGTCGAGATAAAATTGTTTTTGGAGCCGTTTGTCTTGGATCAACTCGATCACCTCAGGTTGGGGAAACACGCGCCGCCCCATTTTAGCAAGCTCCTTAAGTGCGGCAGTGTTCACGTTTTCGATTTCGATCGTGATCACGTCGCAATCTTGACCAAACTTCATCACGGTATCGAAGTCGGTAAGCTTTCCGGTGGTGAATGCCGCGATCCGGCTGCACGGTGCATGGGCGTCGGGGTCCAAAACCCGAAAGTCGATGTTTAAATCAATTCCAGACTGGATAAGCATGCGGCCTAACTGACCTCCACCCAGAATGCCAACCGTAAAATCCTGATAAAACTTGTCTGCCATCGAGGCGCAAAAGTAACTCAATATCCGGTAAGGCGCGCAGAGATGATTTGATCTCCGATTTCAATCGCATGCACTACTTCCATCCCTGAAATGACCTCTGCAAAAATCGTGTATCGGCCATCGAGATGCGGTGTGGGTGAATGTGTGATGAACCATTGAGTCCCTTCTGTGTCTTTTCCCGCAGAAGCCATACCTACACTGCCAGTCTTGTACTTGCGGGTCGTGAACTCAGATCGGATCGAATAATCCTCACTACCGAAGCCGTCGCCGCGGTGGCATCCTGTTTGGATCACAAAGTTCGGGACCACCCGATGAAAGTATCGGCCATCGAAATAGTGTTCGTTGACCAACTTCACAAAGTTGACGACCGACCCTGGCGCTTCGTCGATGAGCAACGCCATCACAATCTTTCCTTTTGTTGTTTCGATGGTTACCGTTTGATCGTTGGCCAACGTGGTTGCAAGTTTCCAATCGATTGGGTGATTGAAATCATTTTTTAACGGCGTGGGCGGAGGCAATCCTTTCAGATGATTCAAAGCTTCGGTGAGCGGGACGTAGGTTTCGAAATCGCGTGGAAGCGAAAGCTTGGCCTTAGCCGTTTCCAAAAAGGATACGTCAGGAGAAATCGATCGATAACCTAGTGTGGAATCGGCCAACACGCTGCAAACGGCCGAGATGGAACCGGCATCGCCTTGTTCTATGATCCATCGGTACATGCCCCAGAACTCATCCTTCCAAGTTGGCCGAAACGCGGGCGATCGGTTGATGGTAGCGAGTGCGTTCGCTGCCGTCGATAGAATAACCGGCGCCTTTCCATTCTTGAACTGTTCGAAGATGAAGGAATAGTTATCTGCGTCGCTCGCCAATGCCGATAACAAAGCTGCTTGCTGATAGACACTTGCCGAATGTTGAAACATCGTCTTGACCTCCGAACCTACCGATTTGGAAGGATGGAGTTTCAGGGCACAACCAAACAAGTTGGCTTGTGCACGCCAATGGGTGGATGCGCGTGCTGCGTCAGCTACCCATGAAGAATCTACGACAGGCGTGGCTCCCGCTACAAATTCAGAAGCAGCCACGACCACATGGGTATTCGAATCTTTGAGGAGTGTGCCCGTAAGTTCCTTGACGTTGGCCCAGCTTTTGGAACGGAGCGCGACACAGGCATTGACGCGCACGCGATAATCCGGATGCCGCGCCGCGTTGGCAATGAGGGGCAAGACCCGATCGTCGAATTTTCCCAGCCCGCGGGTCAGGGCCATCACAACTTCGGGATTCGTGTCCGACAACGCGTCCACCCATTCTTGGGGCGGCGTTGATATTTTGTAGGTCGCCCGTTGAAAAAAGTGAGCGGCGCCGAGTCGCGCGTTTGGATCAGCGCTCTTCAGGAGCGACGCCGCGAGTTGAATGTCCGTCGAATCGGCAAGAGCACGTGTACCCAGCCGATACAAAGCCCAAGCTACGCCCGATTGAAGCTCGGTCGACTTGCCGGCGGTGGTCAATGGTTCGTGGCGTTCTCCTGCTTGAACCGTTTTACCGAATGCCTCCAGGGTTACGTTGGCAACAGAAGGCTCTGTGGTCTTAAGCGCGGAGACAATGGTCTGAGCCTTTGCCTTGTCGCCGAGTTGCCCAAGCGCGAAAGCAGCCGACGCGACCACGGTGGAGTCTTCATCGGTCAAAAGTTTGACCAGCCCGGGCACAAGCGCTTCACTTTGCATGGAAGCTGCCGCCAGCGCCGCTTGTGCTCGAAGCGAAGGATTGTTGTGGGTGAAGTAAACCGCAACGCTATCATTTCTATGATCTTGCCATTCGAAGATTCGAACAACGTCGGGGTTGTCAAACTTGTTCTTGGGAGCACATGACCATGCGAGTGCTGCGATCAGCAGCCATTGAAACCTAAGCATGATGAAAGATCTTTAGCGTGAGTGTCTCACTTCGTTCTCTTGGCATGTTCAACCACGTCGTTGAACTCGATACCGGTCATCTTAATGGAATAGAGAAGGAGTCGTACTTCCTTTACGTGAACATTACCATCCGCCTCCGACAGATGGTACAAGTGAGCAAAGGCATCCAACTTCTCTTCTTCGGTGCACTGATTGAGGTAGTCGATTCCTTGCTGATAAATCTCGCGTTCCTTTTTTGTGGCTAGGTCATTGCGAAATTGATCAAAGATGTCTTCCGAAATTTCCTCTTTGCCTTTGATAATGGTAAGCGCTTTCTTTTCCACTTCACTTACTTCTCCATCGGAGCTGATCAGGAGGTGCACGAGGTAAAGCAGTCCGAGTTGATAACTTCTGTTCTTAGGCATGGAGTGGTTCGTGGGCTTGAGGGTTGGTATCACTACCAGTACCTAAATATAGGATAAAGGACTAATCACGACAAAATTTGGTAGGCACCAAACGCAGCGACATAGGCAAGTCCTGTCATATAGGCCAACTGGATGAGCGGCCATTTCCATGTACCCGTCTCTCTTCTAACAATGGCGATTGTACTCATGCATTGCATGGCAAACGTATAGAAGATTAGTAGAGAAAAGCCGACAGCGAGCGTAAACCGAGGCTCGCCGGTTTCGGGATTCACCTCCTTTTTCAAGCGATCCCGAATGGTTAGTTGATCCTCTGTGCTGCCGAGGCTATAGATTGTGGCGATGGTTCCAACGAAGACTTCGCGCGCGGCAAAGGATGTAATCAAGGCAATGCCGATTTTCCAGTCGTAGCCCAGCGGTCGAATCACTGGCTCAAGCACCTTCCCGATGGTGCCGGCATAGGAATGCTCAAGCTTATAGGCGGCGATACGATCGGCCAACCCTTGCTCCGTCAATCGCAGGTTGGCGGATTCCGCGAGTACGTTCTCTTCGGCATGTTCCAATGCGTCGCCCGGGCCGTAGCTGGCGAGCACCCAGAGAATGATCGAGATGGCAAGGATCACTTTCCCCGCTTGAAAGACGAATGCCTTGGTCTTATCCACGATGGTCAACCCCACGTTACGCCACATCGGTACGCGGTAAAGGGGTAATTCCATGATCAGGAAGCTCTTCTCCTTCACTTTTACGATGTATCGCATCACCATGGCCGTGAGTATCGCCGCCAAGAAACCCATCAGGTACAACCCCATCATGACAAGTCCTTGGAGGTTGATAACGCCTAGCACCGACTCGTTGGGAACCGTTAAGGCAACGAGAATGGTAAACACGGGTAGTCGCGCGGAGCAACTCATGAATGGAGTTACGAAGATCGTGATCAACCTGTCTTTCCAGTTTTCGATGGTTCGTGTTGCCATGATCGCCGGAATGGCGCAGGCCCAGCCGGATATGAGGGGCACTACGCTTTTTCCGTTGAGTCCAAACCGACGCATGATCTTATCCATCATGAAGACCACGCGGGCCATATAGCCGGTTTCCTCCAACACGGAAATGAACGCAAATAGAACTGCGATCTGAGGGATAAAAATGATGATGCCCCCAATGCCGGGAACAATTCCTTGTGAAATCAAATCGAAGAGAGGTCCATCGGGCAACTTACTTTCCAACCACTCGCTGAGCGCAGCGAACTGGTTGTCGATGAAATCCATCGGCACCTGCGCCCACGCGAAAATTGACTGGAAAATCAAGAATAGGAGCGACAAGAAAATGACGTATCCCCAAACCTTGTGGGTGAGAATACGGTCGATGCGATGCGAGGTCTTCTTCCAGCCCACGTTCGGTGCCTTGATGATGACCTGGTTGAGGAGATCTTGGATAAACTCGTAGCGCCGGATGGTCTCGGCACCTTGGTATTTGCCCGGAAAGAACCCGGCTCCCTTCGCCAGTGAAGCGATAAACTTCTTGTCATCGGGGGACAGGTGCGTGAGACTATCCGTTTGCTGCAGGTATTGATAGGCTTCGTAGTCCGATCGAAGTTTGAATCGCTCTTTCAGTTGCGAGACCACAGGCATGATCTCGGCGTCGATCTGGAATACACTTCGTTTGGAAGGAACGAGTTTGTTCGACAGGATGTCCTTTAAGTCGTCGACGCCTTGCCCGCTGCGCGCATTGACCATGACCACCGGTAAGTCGAACGCAAAGGAAAGCTTCTTAATGTCGACACTCTGCCCCGAGCGTGCAGCCAAGTCCATCATGTTCAACGCCAGCACCACGGGAAGTCCTAGATCGATCAGCTGCGTCAAAAGGAGGAAGCTATTCTTGAGGTTGGTCGCGTCCGCGATCAACACGACTACGTCGGGATAAAATTCGCTCGAATAGTCGGCCAGTATTTCTGCTACGACCTTCTCATCCAACGTTCGCGCGTATAGGCTGTAGATACCGGGAAGGTCCATCAACTCGACCGTGGTTCCGTGGAGAGAGAATGCGCCCGTGCGTTTTTCTACGGTGACACCAGGGAAATTGCCGGTTTTTTGGTTGAGGCCGGTCAATTGGTTGAACAACGACGACTTTCCGGAGTTGGGTTTTCCGGCAAGCGCGATTCGCAACCTCTTTCCTTCGGCCATGGTTTACTTCAAAATGGTTATGGTCGACGCTTCTGCCACCCGCAACGATAGGTCGAGGCCCGCCACGCTGACGCAGATGGGATCTCCGAAAGGGGCCGCAAAATTGAAGGTCACCGAACTGCCGGGGAGAAAACCCATTTCTAGCAGCTTGGTGGCAAAATCGCTGTCGATGAAGCCCGAAATAACGGCAACCTCTCCTGGCGCCATATCCGCTACACTTTTGACCGAACCCAATCCTTATTTAGATTAATTAAACGCCCCAAGATAACGGGAAAGGAGCACAAAGGGCATGAAAAAAATCAGTGAAGTGCCCAAAATTCGAAGGCGCTAGCCACACCCCAGGTTTTTCTTCAAATCGCGATCGGGGAGGCCACCGAAATCGAACGGTTTCTCTTCATCATCGGGAGGAGGAGGCGGTGTTTGAGGCGTCTTGGGCTTCTCAGCCTCGTCTTTCTTCTTTCGATCCGACTTCTTTTTCATAGGCCCCTGGGTCAAATGCTTTCGGCATGGAAGACGCGTTTGACGCGTTCGCTCGTGCTCGTCAGAATCTCGTAAGGAATGGTTCGAATCCAAGAGGCAACCTCGGCGATCGGTAAGTCCTTGCCGAACACGATCACTTCCTCGCCTTCTTGCACGTCGATGCCCGTCACGTCGATCATTGTCATGTCCATGCAGACATTACCGACCACGGGAGCTCTTCGGCCCCGCACCAGCACATGGCCGATTCCCCGACTGAAGGCGCGGCTGTAACCGTCGGCGTAGCCAATCGCTATCGTGGCGAGTTGCATGTCATGACTTGCCTTTCCCTTGCGGCCGTAGCCAACGGTCTCGCCCGCCGGAATAAACTTCAATTGTGAAATCACCGTCTTCAGGGTCGCCACGGGAAGCAACTCCGCCTTTTGATCTTCTGTCGGATCGACACCGTACAACCCAATGCCGAGGCGAACCATTTCAAATTGAAAATCTGGAAAGCGAAGGATGCCCGGCGAATTCAACACGTGCCTTGTTGGACGCTGCGATATCGCGCGACACAGTTCTTCGTATCGTTGCTGGAACGTTGCCACTTGTTGGCGACTAAATGCGTCATGTTCCGATTCGTCGGAACCGGCCAGATGTGTAAATACCGTCGAAATCTTTAGTTGTGGATTTTGCTGCAGGATCGTCAACAGATCATCCATGTCTTTCTCTTCGAATCCAAGGCGGTGCATGCCTGTATCGAACTTGATGTGAATGGTCCAGGGCTTGCCGGCTAAGAATTTGACAAACGACTTCAAAATCCGCGGGCTGTATATCTCGGGTTCAAGATTGTACTCCAGCAACGACGCGAAGGTCTCCTCCGCAGGATTCATCACCATGATGGGCAAAGAAATCCGACTCTTCCGCAAGTCGATCCCCTCGTCCGCGTATGCGACGCCGAGGTAATCTACTTGATGATATTGCAAAACGTTGGCAACTTCTTCGCTTCCACTGCCATAGGCGAATGCTTTCACCATCACCATCATTTTTACGCCGGGACGGAGTCGCGCCTTGAAATGGTTTAAGTTGTGAACGAGGTTGTTCAGGTCGATCTCCATGACGGTGCCGTGAACCTTTCGTTGTAAGCGATGGACGATGGTTTCGAACCGAAAAGCGCGGGCTCCTTTCACGAGCACTACCGCAGACTGAAACGAGTCGGGATCCAATCCAGCTAGGAACGCCTCCGTCGTCGGGAAAAACTGGCTGTGGGCAATGCCGTCGAAAGCGGGAGCCTCCGCGCTCAGCACCGGACCTATTCCAATGAATGAACGAATGCCTGAGCGTCGCACTAAGTTGGCGATCGACTGCGCAAGTGTCCCTTGGTCCAATCCGGATTGCAACACATCGGAGAGGATCAACACTTTGTGCGGTTTCTGTTGCCCAGCAAGAAAGTCGAGACTGATCTGCAGACCGGCGAGGTCGTTGTTGTAGGTGTCGTCGATGATCAGACTTTGATTCACGCCCTGTTTAATCTCGAGTCGCATTGGAACGGACTTCAGACTCTCGATGCCTTCCCGTATCGAGTCCACGCCAACGCCTAGGTGAAGAAGTAACACGATGCAATGCGTGAGGTTTTCGCGCGACGCATGATCTACAAATGGGCAGGGTAAAGTGTGTAGCTGTCCTTGGAATCGCACATCGATTGACTGCATTCCGTGCGATACCTGGATGGTGGCGCCCTCGTGGAGGCCCCAATCAAGTAACGTCGGACCCTTTAATTGTGATGCTTGCGCATGAATATCGGAATGATCTCGGCAGTAAATGAGGACCCGCGAACCGGCAAACAACTTCAGTTTTTCCGCTACTTTTTGGGCGCGGCTTTCGAAGCCTGCATCGTGCGATGAACCGATGTTGGTAAAGACTCCAATTGTGGGTTGAATGATTTTTTCAAGCCGATCCATTTCGCCCCGTTGGGAGATGCCCGCTTCGAAGACTCCAATTTCGTGATGTGCTTGCATCTGAAGGACCGAGAGGGGCACACCGAGTTGTGAATTATAGCTTCCAGGGTTTTTGACGACGGCCAGGTGTGGACTGAGTAATTGATAGATCCACTCCTTCACAATGGTCTTCGCATTGCTGCCGGTAACACCTACGATGGGATAATTGAATTGCGAACGATGATGGGCGGCGATCTCTTGCAGCGCACGGAGGGAGGAATTAGTTTGAAAGAACTCAGCACCGGGGTATTGAGTCCACTTGAGTGCACGTTCGACCATGAACATGCGCACGCCCGCCGCATACATGGCAGGAATGTAGTCGTGCCCGTCGTGTCGTGTTCCTTGCATGGCGATAAAGCACGCGTCTTGTGGCGATGCCTTGCGGCTATCCGTTCGGAAAACCCGGACGATGCCCGAAGGATGAGGCGGGACCAATGTGCCCTGCGTGAATTTTGAGAAAGAGGAAAACGGGATCATAGTTTAAAAAAGGCGGGCACCGTTGGGTACAACTCTTTCTATGGAACAGAGGACTACGTTTTTTTGATCGTCGGGAAATCCTGTTACCAATACTTCCGACATGAAATTGGCGATTTGTCGGGGTGGGAAGTTTACGACGCAAACTACTTGTCGGCCAATTAGGTCCGACGGTCGATAATATGCGGTGATCTGCGCGCTCGACTGCCGTACCCCTATTTCCGGCCCCAGGTCGATCCAGAGCCGAAAAGCCGGTTTTTTGGCCTCTGGGAAGGGTTCTGCCCTCAAAATCGTCCCAGCCCGAAGGTCAACTTTCTCGAAATCCTCCCATTTAATCATTTCAAAAATTCCCTAAATTGCATATGCCTGTAAAGTAATTAGGTTCAGCTTCTACGCGAGGGCATGAATGTAAAATTTTCAAACTTACTACCAGGGTTGTTAAGTGTCATGATGATCATGGCACTGTCGGCATCTGCCCAAGATGAAGCGCCTGTTCCAGGTCCTAACACGGGTACGTACAACAACGTAGAGCCTGCGATGTATGATGAAAAGCCCCTGTTGTTAGAACAAGACTCGCGGGCAAAAAATCTGAATATCACCCCCAACGATTCTACGCAAGTTCGTCCGTTGGTACCCGGTGGTAAATCTAAAGCGGCTGATCCCAAGAAGCCGCAAGCCGAAGGCGACCCCCTCAACTTCAATTTCCTTTATTACATCATCCAGAAGTTCAAAGCTTCTGATCTGATGATGGAGTAACTACATAAGACAGATTTGCTAATCCCTATTAGGACTGTTTCACCAAGAAACTCTCTAGGTCTTTCAGTTTAAGAATTCCTTCGTAATAGGCTTTTCCGAAAATCACGGCAAAGAGACCCATGTCATTTAGGCGTTTGATGTCGTCCACGCCGCGGACACCACCGCTGGCCAACACTTTGATTTCAGGAAATCGATCGATAATCTCTTGATAGAAAGAAAACGCAGGGCCTTCGAGCACACCATCGCGAGAGATATCGGTCGCTTTTACATACTTGAGGCCGCGCGTGTAGAAATAGTCGACGTGATCGAAGAGCGTTATCTCCGAACGCTTCTGCCAGCCACGAAAGGCGATGAGCTTCGACTGGATGTCGACCACATCGGCGCCAAGCGTAATTTTTTCGCGGCCGTAGGATAGGAGCCAGGAGGCAAACAGGTTTGGATCGATGATAGAAATACTCGAGGCTGTGATGTAGTCGGCCCCGTATTCATATGCTTTGCTGATGTCGCCATCGGTGCTGATGCCACCGGTGAAGTCGATCTTGAGGTCAGTGTGACCGGCAATAGCCTCGAGCACGTGGTAGTTTTTGGGACTTCCTTTTTCGGCTCCGTCCAAATCCACCAGGTGTACTACTTCAATACCATGGGATTCGAACCGTTTGGCGAGGTCCAACGGGTTTTCGTCGTATGCCTTTTCGCTCAAGGGATCACCCTTGCGCATCTTTACGACCTTTCCTTTGCGGATGGCTATGGAGGGTATTACTTGAATCATGTCTACAATCTGGCGAGGGCTAAAGTTAACAAGCAAAATCCGTATTGTTTCGCTCTGTTCACGTCGGTCGCAAAGAATTTTGGATAAATTGGTTATAAGAGTCGGAACGATTTTTGGCTGTCACCGACCGCTAGAAAGTCAAACACAAAGAATATGCGCTTTCCCTTCATTGTCATTCTACTTGCCGCGACGCTGGTGGCGGCTGCTCAATCGAAAATCAACCGATTTGGACAGCCCATCAACCATCCAGCCATTCGCGTGTCGTCACCGTACATGAGCCTTGAAGGAAACTCGATGCTGTATGTTTCCGATGATGCGGAGGACAACGTGCTCACTGTGTTTTATTCCTCTAAACCCGATGGAGTGAACTGGCGTCCACCGGTGGCATTGCCCAAAACATTGAACGCGCGTCTCAATTTTCTTCGTGGGTTCGGACTTTCTCCCGATGGGCGCCAAGTGTACGTGTCTAGCACGAAAGGCGGAGGTCTGGGCGGCTACGATCTTTACATGAGCGATCAGCGTGGGGCATTTTGGTCCGATCCTGTGAACGTGGGGCAACCCATCAACTCGAAAGAGAACGAAGCGTGCCCTTCGATCACGACAGACGGAACAACTATGTATTTCATGAGGTGCTCACGCATGGATGCAACCACCGCTACTGGTTGCCGAATCATGATGGCCACACGAAAGACGCCGAGCCACCCGTGGCAACCCCCGGTGGAGCTACCCGCCGACATCAACAACGGCAACTCGCAAACTCCAAGAATCATGGGCGACTCGGAGACATTGATTTTCTCTTCCGACAAAATGGGGGGACTCGGAGGCATGGATTTGTTCATCACGAAGAAGTCTGGATCCACCTGGACGAAACCCGTTCCCTTGACATTTGCCAACACACCCGGAGATGATCAGTATGTTTCGGCGAACTCACTTGGACGTTATTTGGTGAAAGATGTTCCTACAAAGACATCTTCCGAGATCGTCGAAATTTTATTTCCAAAGGAACTGAAACCCCGCGCGGTCATGAAGGTGGAAGGAAAGATGCAGGGGCCCGCAAATTTGGCATCGCCCTACATCACATTGTTCGATTCCAAAACGCGTCAGCGTCTCATCTCCACGCGACCAACAAAAGATGGTTCCTTTACCTTATATCTCATCGAGGGGAGTACGTATCAAGTAACGGTAGATCCTGAAGAAGATAACTTTAGTTTCTATACCCATGATTATGACCTTACGGGTGAAAAGATTTCGACACTGGAAAAGTTGAATGTAAGCCTCAAGCCGGTCGCGGCGGGAGATGTGATGGAGCTGGGTGGCGTTACCTTCAAACCCCACAGTTCGGATCTAGATGAACGCTCGAAAACAGAACTTGGTAAAGTCGCACGCCTCATCAACGGAAATCCTTCGCTACGATTCAATCTTGAAGTTGACCTCTATGGGTACCAAAAGGATTCCGTTGCTTCCGATCCAGATCTCACGGAAGTGATCGAAGAACCCGTACACTTTACCGTCACGAAGACACTCACGGATAGTACTGGCGTGAGTAAGGTTGTCACCTCGGATTCGACGGCAGTGAAAAGGAGTTACCACAACGACCGCACGCAACACCAGGCGCTCGAAGTTGTGAACTACTTAATTGAGCAGGGAGTTGGCGCCAATCGGGTGATGCCAGCGAGTCAACTATACGATGCCGTACCGGAAGAGCGAAAAACGATCGTTCGACTTATTGCCCGACAACCTTAAAGGGAACAGCCGCCATTGTTTTGTCCCACATAAAGATCAGTTCCATTTCATCGTCGACGCGTTCGATGGAGATCGTGAATTGCTCGATCTCTGTGTCTTGAATCACAGCAGGCGTTTCGACTTTCACCACATCGGCGGCCGGGTCGTGGTTGGCTTCGCCGTTGAAGTTGATTCCCCACGAAGGATATTCTGTATTGAACAGCACCGTCCAAGATTGCGCGTTGGGGATGGTCCAGATGCTGTATTTGCCAGCCTTCAGTTCTTGACCTTTAATAAGCAGGGTTTTGTTGGTTTCGATGTACGTGGCTTCGTTGGCGCCGGTACGCCATACTTTCCCGAAGGGCACGAGGCCATCTTCCGCGAAGATTACACGACCTCGCTTGAAAGGCCGGTTGTAGTACACGTAGATCTTCACATCGCCATCTTGGAACGTGACACCGTCTTCGGGGCTTTTCGACTTGATTTGACCGCGCCAGAAATAGAACGCGACGGCTAACAAAACGGCAATTATTCCGAAGATGATGAGACCCTTTTTCATGTGAATTGGCTGAGAATTAACCTAATGGCGGGTAAAGTTGTTCAATTTTAACTTTTTAGCTACTGATAGTTGAAAAATTCCACCTTTGGGGCTTAATTTTAACCCTGCTAAATATCTGAGTCATGCCTATTACTTTCACCATCATCGTTTTGCTGTTCATTCTTGCGGCCGCCTGCCCTTGGATTTTGCCCAACAAGAAGTTCAGCGACAACGAGCACGACCTGAAGCACTAAACAGAGCCGCCCAAACGGGCGATTTCTGTCAAGAACCAACAAATGCCCTCCGTTTGTGTCTTTTGCGGCTCTAGCGCCGGGGTCGATCCCGTTTACGCCGCAGCAGCCCGCGAGTTGGGTCGCCTTCTCGCCCAACACCACTGCACCCTTGTATACGGAGGTGGGAAAGTAGGGTTGATGGGAATTGTCGCCGACGAAGTCCTTCGTCACGGGGGCAAGGTAATCGGGGTTATTCCTCATTTTCTTTATCAGCGCGAAGTGGGCCACGACGGCCTCACGCAACTCGAGCTCGTCCAGTCCATGCATGAGCGGAAAAAGCGCATGGCAGACCTCACGGATTTTTTTATTGCGATGCCTGGCGGATGGGGAACACTCGACGAGTTAGCCGAGATCCTCACTTGGCGTCAACTAGGCCTGGTGACGAGCCCGGTCGGCTTACTCAACACCGCTTCATTTTTCGATCCCCTGATCTTACAACTTCGCACCATGATGGAAAAAGGATTCGTCAGCGAAGCCAACAGCAAGACTTTAATTGTGTCACGAGAACCCCTTTCACTGCTCACCGAACTTGGGGTAGTTACCGCTTAACCCTTTAATCTTTTCAGAAAAAAAGGTTTAGTTTTAAGCGAGGCTTAGTGTTCAATGATTAAAAGGCTGCTTACGCTTATTCTGATTGCGTGCCTACCCCTGATTACCCACGCGCAGCAAGTGCTGGGATTCGTGATGCAGGATGGCCGGAATAAGGTTCGTATCCCCATCGAAATCAATAACAACCTCGTCATCATCCCCGTTGTCGTCAATGGGCAACTTCCTCTACGATTCGTGTTGGACACGGGCGTTCGCACTGCCATCCTCACCGAAAAGATTTTCAGCGATATCCTGAATTTGACCTACAGCCGCAAGTACACGGTGGGTGGTCCCGGTGGTCAAAAATACGTGCAGGCATACGTAACGAATAACGTGACATTGGACCTGCCTCCGGGTATCCATGGCGAAGGTCACGCAATGTTGGTGTTGGAAGAAGACTATCTTGAATTGCGCAATTATCTCGGTGCCGATGTTCAAGGTATTATCGGCTATGAGTTGTTCTCCCGATTTATCGTCACCATCGATTATGAGAAAAGAGAGCTGATTGTTTCTCGACCCGAACGGTTCAAACCTCGGCGAAATGCTCAGGAGTTGAAGATCACCATCGAGGACACGAAGCCGTACATCAAGACCACGATCACCATGAAGGACACTACGCGCGTGAAGACCAAGTTGCTGATCGATAGCGGTGCCAGCCACGGACTGATATTAGAACCGGACACGAATGACACATTGAAGGTGCCGGATAAGTACATCAACAGCATTATTGGTCGCGGATTGGGCGGAGTTATCACCGGTAAAATCGCGCGCATCAAATCGCTCGACCTTGGTAAGTATGATGTGCCTGACGTGATTGCAAATTTTCCAGATCCCAACAGTTACATGGATACGCTGAAGACGAGTCGTACGGTGAAACGCAACGGTGCGATCGGCGGTGAAATCCTGAGCCGTTTCAAGGTGACATTCAACTTTCCCAGCGAGCGCATGTACATCCACAAGAACGGTGGGTACAAGAAAAACTTCTACTATAACATGAGTGGGATCACGCTCAAGGCCAAGGGTTCAAAACTCCAGAACTTTGAAGTGACGGATGTGCGAGAAAAGTCGCCCGCGGAAGAAGCCGGTGTTCAACCTGGTGACCTAGTGATGACGATTAATGGCGTGGATGTCGCAGTCTTAGATCTCAACCAAGTGAATGCTTTCTTTAACCTCAAGCCGGGCAAGAAGATCACCATCGAGGTGGACCGAAATGGAGAACGGCTTCGCAAAGAATTCAGGCTCGCCAATCAAATTTGAAACGCTGGTTCATTCCGGAACAAGCGCATCAATTGACCCTTTCTTTTCTTATAAGAGTTGTACAGGTATTCTTGGGTTTTCCGAACCTTGAACGAGTTGACAATCGCTCGGTAGATAGATTCGGTCGACAGATTTTCTTTCAAGATGTAATCGTACACACCATTGCCAATCGTTTCTCGGTAGTTGGAGTTTTTCAAAACTGTGATCGGGATGTGCTTCGTTCGCCGTTCGCGCAGCAATTGATCCACCACCTGACGCAGCTCGGTTTTCCCGATGTTGTCATCGATGAGGATGAAATCAGGTTTGAAATTTGATAAGCGATCGACGATGGATTGGAAGTCGAATGCGATTCGTACCTCCTTGCGACGGTCTAATCGCTCCACCTTGTCAAGCACCTTACTTAACTCGATGGGATTATTGCCCACCACCAACAGTTTAAGGACCTCCCTTCGATCCGACACCTTTCCCGTTTCCATAGCCAACAAAAAAACTTAGACGAATTGAATGAAAGAATCTCCTTCCTGGTAACCCGGTTACGCAATTATTTGGTCTCTACCGGCGGCAGGTATGCCCAATTAACGAAATTAACGGCGTAGATGGTTTTACGATCGTTCAACATTATTTCCACAATGCAATGAAACCCGTTGCGGCCCCTGAAAATACCCCTTCTTACGATGTGATTGTGGTGGGCGGCGGCTTGGGGGGATTGGTTGCGGCCAATCTTTTGTCCCGAAAAGGGAATTCCGTGGCGTTATTTGAACGGAAACGGTATCCGTTTCACCGCGTTTGCGGCGAGTACATTTCGAACGAGACAGCACCTTTTCTTCGATCGGTAGGTTTGTTTCCTGAAGAGTTGCACCCGGAGTCGATCGAGTTCTTGCGTCTCACTTCAGTGCAAGGGAAACCGGCAACGATGAAACTCGACCTGGGCGGTTTTGGGATCAGCCGATATGCCTTCGATCAATTCCTCTACGAAAAAGCGATGTCTAACGGCGTCCATTTCTTTTTCCAAGAGGTCGATCAAGTTGACTATGACGAACAACTCTTTCACGTTCTCAGTGAAAGCCGTTCATTTCAAGGGCGCGTTGTGCTAGCCGCACATGGAAAAAGGTCGAAGCTGGACTATACTTGGAGTAGATCGTTTACCGAAAAACGCTCACCTTACGTGGGTGTGAAATACCATGTTCAGTATCCACATGAAAGAGGGTGGATTGAACTGCACAACTTCAAAGACGGTTACTGCGGGATGAGCAACGTGGAAGGGGGAAAGACGAACTTGTGTTACCTAGTGCACCGCGACCAACTCCGTCGCTTTGGTGACGTTCGTAAAATGGAGGAAGCCATCCTTTTTCGAAACCCATTTCTCCGCAAGGTCTTTGAACAGGCTACATTCATCTTCGAAAAACCGGAGGTAATTAACGAAATAACGTTTGCCACGAAGACGCCGGTTGAGCGACATATGCTGATGGTGGGGGACTCGGCGGGAATGATTACACCCCTGTGCGGAAATGGAATGGCGATGGCCATCCATGCCGCTAAACTCGCGAGCGATGTCACGCTCGAATTCCTTACCGGTCGCCTTTCGCGATCGGAAATGGAGGCACGATACGCGACTAAATGGAAGGCGTTGTTTGCACAACGGCTATGGGTTGGGCGTCAGGTGCAAAACTTATTTGGGAGTGAGTTTGCGTCCAACCTCGCTGTCGGATTGGTCCGCAACGTGCGACCCATCGCTAACTTCTTGGTGAGACAAACACATGGCAGTCCCTTTTAACACTTGAAAACAACACATTGATGTTACAGATTTCACTGGCCGAATGGTCACTCCACCAAGCGCTTCAATCGGGTAGCATGTCGAACCTCGATCTTCCCGTGCGGGCATCTCGAGACTTTGGGATCTACGCCGTGGAGTACGTGAACCAGTTCTTCATGGACAAAGCCGAGAGCACTCGATACCTCAATCAACTCAACACCGTCTGCACTGACCACGGCGTTACCAACGTTCTCATCATGGTTGATCACGAGGGGTTCTTGGCCGACCCGGATGCTTCGGAACGGGAACAGGCGGTGGAGCGCCACTTCAAGTGGGTAGATGCTGCCAAGTTTCTCGGCTGCCATTCGATTCGCGTGAATTGCTTTGGATCGGGTACGGCCGAGGAGATGGCCAAAAGAAGTATCGAGAGCCTACAGAAGATTGCGGAATACGCCGAGCCGATTGGAATCAATGTGTTGGTGGAGAATCACGGCGGGTATTCGTCGGATTCCAACTGGCTGACGAACGTGATCCGGGAGACACACATGACGAACTGTGGCACCCTGCCGGATTTCGGTAACTTCTGCGTGCAGCGAGAGAAAGGCGATATGTGGGACTCGCCCTGTGTAAAGTGGTTTGACCGATACGTGGGAATGGAGCAACTGCTCCCATACGCAAAAGGTGTGAGCGCCAAATCATTCGATTTTGATGACCAAGGCAACTGCCTCGAGACCGATTTCTCAAGAATGATTTCTTTGGTGCAAGCGTCTGGCTACGCGGGCTACATCGGCGTAGAGTACGAGGGAAAAAAACTGTCTGAGGAAGATGGAATTCGACTCACCAAGAGATTGCTGGAGGCGGAGATTGGACAATCAAGATCTACTAAATGAAGTTTCCGGTCGCAAGAAACAGGTACAAGAAAAACGCGTTCAGGCAGATACTCGACAACAAGTTTAGTCTCATGGTCGAAGTGTGATCTGCTTGTTGGGGATCCTTCCAAACTCGAACCAACCAATTCAGGAAAAAGAATACGACGGGAGACTGGGTGGCGAGAAATACAAGTGCGTAGTAAAGAGAGTACGTCGTTAGGAAATAGTAAACGAATCCCGCGGAGGCGATGGTAAAGAAGCCCATGGCAAAAAAGAAAGTGCCGCGGACGCCGAGTATCAAGCTCAATGTTCGATCGCCCCGCTTGGAGTCTTCTTCGTGCTGGTACACTTGAGTCATCGGGTAGGTGGCAAAGAACATGAGGCTGGTGAGTAGGCCAGGAACAAGCACACGTGCATGCCAAAGATTCTCCCACGAGAAGCGGTTGATTCCAATGTAACTCATCGCGAACGTAAAGACACCCTGGAAGAACACGACCGTGAGCCAACCCAAGATTGGATATTTCTTCAACCGCACAGCCGGATGACTATACGCCTTCGAGGCTAGACCATACACGAAAAGCAAAAGGGCAAACGCCACGTTGACAAACCAAGAGGCGAGCAACAACGCCAGCGCATCGAGTGATAACGAAGTAAAGTACAACTCCTTCTTCACTGGAGGTGGGTTCTTGAGTCCTCCAATGCTCTTCTCGTCTTTATCGAAGTAACTGTTGAAGCCATTGCTCGCCGGGTATACGAGTAAGTGAATGGTGATGAACGACCATACGATTCCATTGATGTCGAGGTTGGGACTGACTGTCAAGGCAAACAACCAAACCGGCAGAAGGAAGAATGAGAATGGAAACCGAAGGTGAAGGAGTGTCGACCGCGATAACATGAATGGGAAGTAACTTAATCAGACTCGAACAATCTCTATAAAATTAGGGTTTTTGAGGTATAATTGATCGCATGAGTTACATCACGTCCATTGGAACGGCCACTCCTCCCAACCGCTTCAAGCAATCGGCGATTGCCGACTTCATGGTCCGCGCGATGCAGCTTGATACATCCGAGGCACAAAAGCTACGGGCGTTATATAGGGCAACAGGGATTGAACACCGTCATTCGGTGTTGGCCGACTATGGAAGAGCATCGAACTTTGAATTCTACGAAAACTCCGATGACCTGAAGCCGCTCCCGACCACGGCAACCCGGATGGAGTTTTTCCGAAAACACGCGATCGAATTAAGTGTGCAAGCGGTTGAAGATGCGTGGAGTAGGAGGCCTGAACTTACGCGTGGTGAGATTACGCACTTGGTCGTAGTGAGTTGCACTGGCATGTATGCGCCAGGCCTCGATATCGACTTGGTTCGACGCTTGGGGTTACGGCAAGACGTACAACGAACATCGATCAATTTTATGGGTTGCTATGCGGCCTTCAACGCGCTGAAGTTAGCCGACACGTTTGATAGAGCTTTCCCCAACGCCAAGACGCTGGTTGTGTGCACCGAGTTGTGCAGCATCCATTTTCAAAACGAGAACACGCAAGACAATTTGTTGGCGAACGCACTTTTTGCCGACGGGTCGGCGTGTTTATTGGTCGAGCATGAACCAAGGACGGGCGTGAACCTGCGTCCCGAAGCATTTCAATGCGACTTGGCGCTCGAAGGCGACCGCGATATGGCCTGGGCGATCGGTGACCTGGGTTTTGAGATGCGCCTTTCTACGTACGTACCAGAGGTCATCCAAAAGGGGATTCGAGAATTAGCCACCAAGTTGTTGGCAAAAGTATCTTCCAACGTAGGCGAGCTTGCATTTTTTGCCATCCATCCAGGAGGCAAGAGAATCTTAGAAGTGATCGAACATGAACTGAAATTGACAAGCGACCAAAACCGGTATTCATACTCTGTGCTTCGTCAATTTGGAAACATGTCGTCGCCCACCGTACTTTTTGTGTTGAAAGAACTGTGGCATGATTTGACGGCAGCGGACGAGAGCAAGCGCATCCTGAGTTTTGCGTTTGGACCGGGACTGACATTGGAAAGCATGGTCTTGACAGTTGCACATACATGATTTCTCTCAAGGAAAGATCTTACGAACCCGAAGTGATGGACGACCTTGCCTGCCAAGGTCCCGTCGTAGATCAGACCCTGAGGGAATTGGAGATAATCAACCGCCTGCTGGGTGGAGACCATGTTACGTTGGATGGAGTTGGGCAACTTTTGGCGGATGGGCCGAGCATGGGTCGTATCACCGTTTGTGACTGTGGCTGCGGTGGTGGGGACATGGCGGTGAAGTTGGTACGCTGGGCAAAGCGCCATGGTCGCCACCTATTGGTGGAAGGAATCGACGCCAACCCCAACATTGTGGCGTTTGCCCGGAGCCATTGTGCGAGCTACGCCGATGTTCGTTTCGATACCCTCGACGTTTTTTCACCGGCTTTCGCGGCGAAGAAGTACGATGTCATTACGGCAACGCTATTCGCCCACCACTTCGACGACGTTCAACTGGCGACCTGGTTTCGTCGGCTCCAGCAGCAGGCTCGTGTCGGAGTGGTGATCAACGACATTCATCGCCACTGGTTTTCATACTATTCGATCAAGTGGTTGACGACCCTGTTTTCCAGGTCGCCCATGGTGAAATACGATGCGCCCCTTTCCGTGCGACGGGCTTTTACCAAACAAGAACTTCGCGAAATCATGAAGAAGGCAGGCATCGAGCATTATTCTCTTCGCTGGAAGTGGGCGTTCCGGTGGCAGCTGATCTTTCACGGAACCGAGTTGGCACAATTTTCGTAATTTGACACGCACTGCATCCCCTTACATCATGAAAACCAAATTCCTTTTTCCCGTTGTCGCCCTCGTGGTGCTAGCAACGGCATGTACTTCTGGTATCCTTGGAAAGAAAGTAAAGGAACCCTTTCAAGGCAAAGCCTACGAATCTAACAATCGTTTCTTCCGAGGCACTGGCAAGGGTGAAAGCTCTCAAGACAACATCGCGCGTGGCAAAGCCGACATCGAAGCCAAGGCACAGTTAGCCGGCCAAGTTCAAACCACGATGAAGCAAGTTTCAGATCAATACCTGGGGCAAACCGGAAATGAATCTGCTGCCGACGTCGCCGACAAATTCCAAAGCCTCGTGCGTGCCGTGATGAATACCAATATCGCGGACCTACGCAAGATCGGCGAAGAGAAATACTACAACGAGAAGGAAAAGAAGTACACGGTGTTTATGGCTTATGAGATTAAGAAGAACGCCATGTTTCGCTTCATGAAGAAGCAAGCCAAAGTCGACAACACCATCAACGAAAAACAGATGCAACTCATCGACAAAATCCTAGATGAGCAGATCAAGGCGGCAGACGAAGAAGATAAAGACAATTGACAATTCGGAATTTAGAATTCAGAATTTAGAATTCGGAATTCAGAATTGGGTGAGGTTGCTGAAGTGGGTCTTGACTCCTTTAGAATTCTGAACTTAAGCCTAAATTCTGAATTCAGAGGCGAGATCAATTCATGAGCAAAAACCCGTTTTTCGTCATACGCCATCGGTTTACGGGTTGATGGAAGTTGATCCATCCCGGAGTTGTTTCGTACTGTTTCAGCAATTCAAACCCCATTCTTTCGAGCGTCTTATTCGGCGCCGGGTTGTGCGCATAGGGCTCGCAGAAGAGTTCATTCAATCTAAATTTTTGGAAATAATACGGGAGCGAAAGTCGGACCAGCGAAGTGCCAATACCTTGATGCCTTTTGTCTTCGCTCCAAAGATGCAGGTGCATATAGGCTTCTTGCCCAAAAACAATCTTGTTGATGTTGGAATGCCCGATCGGCTCGTCGTCATGCAACCAGATCAGGTAATAGAACTCTTTTTGTTCGGCGGGTCGTTCGAGATTGGTGATGATCAAGTTAACCCACTCCTCACGGGTCGGGAGTTTGGCGGGATCGACACCCATACCCCGGAGGAAGTCCGGCGTCCCATCGAGAAAGTAACGGACCACGAGGTCCGCATCTTTGGTTTTCATTTCTCGAACGGTAATCATGGGATTTTGGATGTAAACAAATATAACCCCGCCCGGCAAGGGAAAGAAGCCGTTTTACACATTTGGGCGTTTTTTAAGGCCCGAACAAGGCTCCCGGTATACTATCTTTGTTTGCTGATCCGTTATTTGTCGGCCATGAAACCGCTTTTCTTCCTACTAGCATTGGCCTGCGCGACCCACCTTCATGCGCAGGAGCCACAGGCTTTCGGACGCGAGGGTCAATTTACCTTCGAGACAGATAAGCCCTATAAGCTTCTCGAACTCGACGAGAAGACTTCCGAGCCCATCGTTACCAAAAAGAAGAAGCCCAAGAGAAAGACCTGGTACGGCATCAAGACGAAGAAAGGTTTTACACGTCGCGGATTCGGCGACAAAACCGTGATTGAAACGTTTTACTATCTCAAGCGCCAAGAGAAGCCCACACCTTTTGTACGCGACATCTATTGGTTTGACTTCACCCGCCGGGAAATCCGCAAGACAGGCTACGACCCCAAAAAAGGTGTGCTCGTGCATGGACCATACAAGAAAATGCAGGGCGACATCGTCCTCGAAGAAGGCATCTTCTTTAAGGGAACCAAGCATGGAAGGTGGATGAAATATGATCGCAACGATCTACTCGAAGACAAAGAAAAGTATTACAAAGGGTGGCCGAAAGAATCGCTCGTTACCTACTACGATCCCGCCGAGCGAACCAAGGTAAAAGAGATGATTCCTGTTGAATACAACGAACGCGAGGGCTACTACGTGATGTATCACGAAAATGGCACCGTGGCAGTCCAAGGCGAATACAAATGGGATCGCCGCGTGGGCGAATGGGTGGAGAACTATCCTCGACAAAGAACAGAAACCCTTCGTGAGGAAAGAATGGGATCTGAAGGGGAGGGAGATTTATTGGAATAATCGGTAGGCGAACGTTACAGGTTACTCGTTACCCGTTCGCTCCGGTACGTTTTGAGTCTAGGTGCCGAATAAAGCCGAATATCAGTTTTTTACAGCGCTCTGTCTTTTCGACCAAGCGATTAAAGTCGACTTCCTTCAAATACCCTTGATCCATTGCGACAATGATTTGCGTTTCCACCTCGAAAATGGAGCCTTGAGACATGTGAAGGAACCGGATTAAATCGTTGTCTGAACCCCTTCCACAACCCTCGGCGATATTCGACAATGCGGATACTGCTGCGCGGCGCAACTGTGAGACAAGCCCAAACATTTCATACTCGGGAAAATATCTCGAGGATTCATAAACATCCTTTACGAGCTCCCTCGTCGCTCGCCACAAATCCAAGTCTTTATAGTTTGCTTTGCCTCTCATCACCTTATTCAAATGAACGCCTAACGCCTAACGTCTAACGTCTAACGTCTAACGCCTAACGAATTCAATAGAATGCATCCTCCAAATGCACAACTTCCTTAACCTCGCGGCCTTTTAGGATGATGGAGACGATGTCGTAGCGGACGTTGCCTTGCCAATCGTTTTCGTGCATGAACTGCATGGCGCCTTCGAAGATGGACTGTTGCTGGCGATAGTCGACGAAGTCTTCGGGGTAACCATAGGCGGTGGATGCTCGCGTTTTTACTTCGACGAAGATGAGCCAGTCGCCGCTCTGTGCGATCAGGTCGATTTCGGCATGCTTGTACCGATAGTTGCGCGCTAGGATGGTGTAACCTTTCCCTTCGAGATGTTCGGCAGCGATGCGCTCGCCGAACTCTCCTGTTTGCTTTTTAGTTGTCATGAGACCTACCTTTGAAGCAAATTACCTCTGATGGTGAAGTCGATTGAGCAGTTTACCAGACAATTAGCAGAAGCTTTGCGCGTGGGTCAAGCGGTAGATCTTGTGCGGCCGGGCAGTGACATACGTAACATTCTCATTGCTGGTATGGGCGCATCGGGAATAGGCGCGAACTTGGTCGAGTCGCTCACGTTTGGACGCGTGCCGATCCCGATCACAGTATGCAAAGGATACAATATTCCCCAGTTTGTAAGCCCACACACGCTTTTCATCGCTTGTTCTTATACTGGCGATACAGAAGAAACGCTGGCAGCTGTTCAGAAAGCGATGCTGAAGAGGGCCCACATCATTTGCATTACGTCCGGAGGGAAGTTGTTGGAGCTGGCGCGCGAGTACAATCTATTCTATGTGCACATCCCCACGGCCAATCAGTCACCCCGCGCCATGGTGGGATACATGTTGATTTCGTTGCTCTATGCGCTGTACCATACCAACTTGATTGGGGCCGCATTTATCAAGGAGACAGAGAATGCAATTCAGTCGCTCGATAGGAGTGAGAAAGCGATTCAGACGGAGGCGGAAATCATCGCTCGAAAGTTGAAAGGGAAACTTCCCGTGATCTATTGCGATGGAAGGTTATATGCGATGGCTCTTCGCTTTCAGAACCAATTGAATGAGAACGCCAAGCAGCTGGCTCATGTGAACACCTTCCCCGAAATGAACCACAACGAGTTGGAAGGATGGCACTACCCCGATATACTCCTTCCGATGATTCAAGTGGTGTATCTATACTCCGACCACGACCATGAGCGCGTTGAAAAAAGAATGGAACTTTGCCGCCCCATTTTTGAGCGTAAATCCAATCCGATCATCGACATCGTGGCAGAAGGTGCGTCGTTGTTGGAGCAATATTACTACCTGATTCACCTCACCGACTGGATCTCTTATTTTCTGGCGAAAGAGAACCAGGTTGATCCCGATGCTGTTGAGACTATCGTATACGTGAAGGAGGAACTCGAAAAACAGCGATGAACGCCCAGATTTACCGGGGAACCAAAGTCTCAGACCTCGGTCTCATCGAATACAAGAAGGCTTGGGATTACCAGACCGAACTTTTTAACCAAGTATTGGCCGTAAAAGCCGCAAATCGCGACTTGGCACCAACGGCGCAACAACAGACCCCGAACTATTTGCTGTTGTGCGAACATCCACACGTCTATACCCTTGGAAAAAGTGGCAACGCTAGCAACCTATTGATGCCGCTCGAACAACTCGGAGAAATTCAAGCCGAGTATTTTCCCATCAACCGCGGGGGTGACATCACCTATCACGGCCCTGGTCAAGTGGTTGTCTATCCCATTATCGATCTGGAGAATTTCTTCACCGATATACACCAATACATGCGCTTGTTGGAAGAAGCCGTTATCCAAACCTTGGGAGACTTCGGATTGCAAGGGGGCCGCATTCCGGGACTGACCGGTGTGTGGCTCGACATCGACCGAGCGCCTAGGAAAATTTGCGCTTTTGGGGTGAAGACGAGTCGCTGGGTGACGATGCATGGTCTCGCCCTGAACGTGAACACCGACATGAAGTACTTCGGACACATCGTGGCCTGTGGCATCGCCGACAGCGACAAGGGTGTGACGTCCATGGAGAAAGAATTGGGCCACGCCGTTGCAATGAATGACGTGAAACGCATTCTCACCGGCAATATCCTCTCACTTTTTGATATGACTGAAGAAGAATGAAGAAAGACATCGAAATACCGGAAGTAAAGAATGTGACGATCGCGGTTATTCGTGAGAAGACGCTGCTCAACACCTACGAATGGAAGGTGTATTTGATCAACAACAACACATTTCAAATCGAAAACACACTGGTCAGCAGCACCGGTTACGGAGAAAAGGAGGGGCACCAGCAGAAAACATCGACGCTACGACATTTCTTAGAGACCGTGCCCGCGAGAAGCTCGGCGCTGGTGGAGCCCATCGACGAAAAAGTCTTCCATCTCAACAACGAATACTGGGTGAGCTACTATGTGGGTAGCAAGGTGTTCGACAAAAAGTTCGTGTTCGTGCCCGAGACCATCTGCGAGGAGAACATTGTCTACATTAAAGAACTTGAAAAGGAGGGCATCTTACACTCTTAGGTGTATTTATACCCAGACCCGGTGTTGAGGATGAGTACCCGTTCGGTCGCTTGAACTTCTTTTTGCTCGACCAGGTTTCTCAACGCCGCGAACAGAGCAGCTCCCTCCGGCGCCACAAACACACCCTCACGGGCACCAAGCGCTTTTTGCTCACGTAGAATTTCTACGTCACTTACCGGTAACGGCCTTCCACCAGATTCTCGTAGAACGTTCAGGATCATTTTTTCGGCGAACGGATTGGGAACAGCTAGTCCATTCGCAATGGTCGCTTGACCCACATAACTAGACGCATCGAGTTGCGCCCCTGTCCACGTCTTGACAACTGGATCACAGTTTTCAGCCTGTACCGCGAACATTTTTGGAATGCGCTGGGGCGCCATCCACCCTAGTTGAAACATTTCATGAAAGGCTTTCCACATTCCAATCAATCCAGTGCCGCCGCCGGTTGGGTATAGGATTACGTCCGGTAACGACCAATCCATTTGCTCTGCAATTTCATAACCCATGGTCTTTTTGCCCTCCAATCGATAGGGTTCTTTCATGGTCGAAACATCGAAGTAATGACCCGCGGCATTGAGCTCACGAACTTTCCGGGCACAGTCGCTGATCAGCCCGTCTACCAGGACGAGTTGGCCTCCAAACATTTCTACTTCGTGCTGAAATGCCTTGGGCGTGTGGCGCGGCATCACCACCAGGGATTGAAGGCCCGCGCGTGCGCAGTAGGCCGCCATGGCTCCACCGGCATTTCCGGCGGTGGGCACAATGCAGCGTTCCACACCCAGTTCTTTGGCTTTGGAAATGGCCATGCTCATACCCCGAGCTTTGAATGAGCAGGTTGGATTGAACGACTCATCTTTCATGCGAAGCCACGAAAGACCAAGGGCGTCGGCGGTTCGGCGCATGGAAAGTATGGGGGTCCAACCTTCGCCCAACGTCACAATGTTGTGGCGATGGAGGACCGGTAGCATCCGCAGGTAGCGCCACATCGAGCGCTCATGAACATCGATCGCAGACTTGTCGAGCCCGTGCGTATCGTACCGCGCGAGCAAGGGCGCTTTCCCGCACGTGTCGCAGCTGGCGAAGGTATTCCGTTGCCCCAGTGGGAAAAGAATACCACATATGCTGCACGCGAGGTTTTCACATGTTGAGATTTTTTCTTCCACCATCACCGTCATAGGGCAAGTGTACGACACGACAGGAAGGAATGGTCATTACTGCAGGCATGGTATTATCTTATTTGGCATAACCTGTAGTTATAATGGAAAGTCTGCAGGATGTGCGGCATTAGGGTAGGTTGAAGTGTGTTCGGGCGAACCGAATGAAGGCGTTGGTGAGTCCATCGCGGTCGTCGCCATGACGCTGGATGAAGTAAAAGTGTCGCGTAACGGTGAGGCCTTCGATGAACAGCCGCACGAGCGCACCGGCTTCGAGTTCTTTTGCTACGGAACGCATGGGAAGGAAACCGATGCAGTCGTCGACTAAGATGAAGTTCTTGAGGGCTTCGGTACCACCCAGGCGGACGTTCACCTGTAGGTCAGAGAGCTTGATCCGGTGTGAAGCCAATGCCGATTTAAGAGCGGCGAGGGTACCTGAGCCACGTTCGCGCAGGGCGACGGGCAATGCACGGAGGTCTTGCACGCTATACGTTGGTCTCTTGGCGAGCGGACTTTTTGCCGAGCATACGGGAACTACTTCGTCAGTGAGGAAGTGCTGGCTCTTGACTTGCGAGAGTTTGTGTCGGCCTTCCATGATGCCGACATCGATTTCATGTTCGAGGAGTGCATGGAGCACGCTTTCCGAGTTCCTGTTGAACAGACTGATGCTAACGTTGGGATGCTTAGCGTGGAAACCGGAGATGACGGGAGGAATGATGTATAGTGCCACGGTGGTACTAGCACCAAGTTTGAGTTCTCCTTTTGCCATGAACTCGTTGCCACGCGTGCTAATGTCGTATTGGAGTTGTTTTTCAATCTCTTTGGCTTGCAAGAGTGCGGTCAGCAGGGTTTGACCGGATTCCGTGAGCGCGATGGTGTTTCCCCGTCGTTCAAAGAGGTTAGTTTTGTATTCATCCTCGAGTTGTCGAATGTTTTTACTGACGGCAGGTTGACTGATGAACAATACCTGGCTTGCCTTGGTGAAGCTTTTCAACTTGGCAACTTGCAAGAATACTTCGTGGCGAAAGGAAAGCATGACAACTTTGTCAAATTTACGACGGTGGCTCCGAGTCTCACGACCGTTCGTGTCAATTAAAGGTTTAAATTGATGCCGTTAACGATGATACCAGAGCTACGCGATATTGTTTTTCTTGACATCGAGACGGTTGCCACGGTCGATCAATACGAACGTCTACCGGAGCGATTCAAGGCGCTGTGGGCGCGCAAGGCTTCTTTCTTGAAGCGTGACGAGGGGCAGACGGCCGAAGACCTTTTCAATCAACGAGCGGGGATTTATGCGGAGTTTGGGAAGGTGATTGTGGTGGCTGTCGGACGCTACTTTGACACGGAAAATGGTGAGCTCGGTTTTCGCACGCGTTGTTTCATGGGCGACAACGAGCGCGAGTTGCTTCACACCGTGAAGACGACGCTCGAGAAACTCGATCCAGTGAATGCTAAGTTGTGCGCTCATAATGGGAAGGAATTCGATTTTCCTTACTTGTGCCGCCGGATGTTGGTGAATGGATTGATCCCACCGGCGATCCTCAATCAAACCGGGCGCAAACCATGGGAGGTCACACATCTCGACACGATGGAAATGTGGAAGTTTGGAGACTTCAAAAACTACACCTCGCTTGACTTACTCGCTGCCTTGTTCGACATCGAGACGAGCAAAGGTGTGATGGATGGGAGCATGGTGAACGAGGTCTACTATCAGGAAAGAGATCTTGCGAAGATCGCCACATATTGCGTTGGCGACGTCGTTACTATCGGGCAGCTGTTTCTGAAGCTGAAGGGCATGGAGGCCATCAAAAAAGAGCACATCTTGACGACGTAACGATAAATTACGCGTTTGTCGAATTTTCCTTCGTATCTTTGCGTTCAGTAGTTCGAAAGACAAGTTCCTACCTGGGCAACTGCACCGCCCGCCGCCGCCACCTCGATGGTAGGTTGAGTACAAAAGACGCTACAGAGATGAAAGACCGCCAGGTCATTTTTAGATTATTACATAAGTGACATCATGTCAAAGAAAAAATTCAAAGAGAAAAAAGAACGTAAAGCGAAAGTAGAAAAGCAGGCTTTACACGAAATCATTCAACAGATCCTCGAAGAAACCCTCGGGAAATCGTACGACTTCGGTCAGATTGCCCGCAAGGCAGGTAAAAAGAGAAAATCAGTTAACAAGGAAATCCTTCATGTGCTCGACGACTTGGTGTCGAGGGGCAAGATTCGGCAACTCGCCGATGGCACTTATGTGTCTACTAAGAAGCGTCCCACGCTGGAAGGAATTGTGGACCACGTAAACCCGAGATTTGCGTACATCGTCACGGGTATTGAAAACCAGAAAGACATCTACATTCGAACACCCGATCTGCACACCGCGCTCCATGGCGACCGTGTGGAAGTGGAACTGTCACGTGGAAGGAGTGGCGAATCACCGGAAGGGAGAGTAAAAACCATCTTGCAACGCGCGCGCACTCGATTTGTTGGACGCGTGGAAGTGACGAAAACTTACGCATTCGTCGTCCCCGATTTCAAGAAGATCTACCAAGATTTTTTTGTATACAGCGAGAATATACTAGGGGCGCAAACCAACGATAAGGTCGTTATTGAAGTAACCAAATGGGGCGACGGCGATCGCAACCCGGAGGCGAAGGTGGTCGAGATCCTTGGTAAGACAGGCGAGAACGAGGCGGAGATCCATTCGATCATGGCTGAGTTCGACCTTCCGTTCCGATTCCCTGAACATGTGATCGCTGAATCAGAGAAGATTAGCGAAGGATTTACGGAAGACGAGATTGCACGTCGACGGGATTTCCGTTCGATCCTCACATTTACCATTGACCCCGAAGACGCAAAGGACTTCGACGACGCATTGTCTTTTCGCCCTTTGGACAACGGCAACTATGAAGTAGGCGTGCACATTGCAGACGTCACGCACTACGTTAGGCCTGGTACTGCGTTGGACGCCGATGCTTACGATAGGGCCACGTCGGTGTACCTCGTCGACCGCACTGTTCCCATGTTACCCGAACGGCTCTCGAACGGACTATGTTCGCTGCGGCCCCATGAAGACAAGTTTACTTTTTCCGCCGTGTTTGAAATGAACATTCGCGGCAAGGTGATCAACGAATGGTACGGGAGAACGATTATTCACTCCGACCATCGCTTCACGTACGAAAGTGCGCAAGAAGTGATTGAATCGGGGCAAGGTCAGTTTGCCGAGGAGTTGAGGACCTTGAATGCGATGGCGTTAGCCCTTCGCAAGGAGCGCTTTGCCAAAGGAGCCGTGAATTTCGAAACGACTGAAGTCAAGTTCAAGCTCGATCCGAAAGGGAAGCCGCTGGCCGTTGTCCCTAAGATTCGAAAAGATGCCCATAAATTGATCGAAGAGTTTATGCTCCTCGCCAACAAGGGTGTGGCTACATTTGTGTACAACATTAAGAAGGGAGGCGAGAAGAACATTTTCGTGTACCGCACACACGACCTCCCGGATCAAGATCGAGTGGAGGACTTCGCCAAGTTTGCAAAGCAGTTTGGACACAAACTCGATTTAGATGAGCGCGCGATTTCGCGGTCATTGAATGCCTTGATGGACGAAATCGAAGGTAAACCCGAGCAAAATGTTTTGCAGCAGCTCGCGGTGCGCGCGATGGCGAAAGCAAAATACACAACCGATCCCAAGGGTCACTTCGGGCTCGCCTTCAAGCACTACACGCACTTTACGTCGCCCATCCGACGGTATCCTGATATGATGGTACACCGCATGTTGCAGCACTACCTAGATGAGGGTAAGCCGTTCATGAAAAAGGAATACGAAGACAAGTGTGTTCATTCATCGGAACGGGAGAAACGCGCCGCCGACGCAGAACGCGCTTCGATCAAGTATAAGCAAGTCGAGTTCATGAGCATGGCGGAACACAAGCCATACTCGGGGATCATCACTGGTGTGACGGACTTCGGCGTATTTATAGAGATCATCGAGACAAAATGCGAGGGCATGGTACGCTTGTCGGACATTAAAGACGACTTCTACGAATTCGATGAGAAGAACTTCCGGATCATCGGCCGCCGTCGCAAGAAAGTCTACCGCTTGGGCGATGAAGTCACCGTGTGGATTCGCAAAACGGACGTTGATCGTCGACTGATCGATCTTTCTTTCGAAGACCCGCGGTATCCCGATGACGACGAAGCCTTCACAAGGTTAGGAAAGCGCTAACCGACGCCTCTCGCTTCAACAAATTGAATTTGTCGTGACGAAACTGCTACTTTGCGGACGATGACACCCGCAGAATTGTTGCCGTTGATTGAAAAGGAGATCGCGCAACTGCCACTAGGAACTTCCCCGAAGTCGCTCTACGAACCGATCCGGTACATCATGAAATTGGGCGGCAAGCGGCTTCGTCCCATGCTGACCTGCATTGCCTACTCGATGTACCGCAATAATGTGGAAGACATCATTAGATATGCCGCAGCCATCGAGGCGTTCCACAACTTTACGTTGATGCACGACGACATCATGGACCAAGCTCCTTTGCGTAGAGGCAAGCCGACCGTTCATGAAAAGTTCAATTCCAATACGGCAATTCTATCGGGCGACGTGATGCTCGTGAAAGTGTACGATCTTTTTCTCACGCTTCCGCCGAACCAGTTGGCCGAAGTCCTAGCACTGTTCAACCGTACCGCTTCGGAGGTTTGCGAGGGGCAGCAGCTTGACATGGACTTCGAGACCAAGTCGCGTGTGACCGAACAGCAATACCTCGAGATGATCCGGTTGAAGACTGCCGTCTTGCTCGGATTCAGTTTGGAGCTGGGCGCGCTTCTCGCCGGAGCGTCGGCCGCCGATCGGCAGGCGCTATATGACTTTGGTGTGAACGTGGGCATCGGCTTTCAATTGATGGACGATGTACTCGACGTGTATGGCGACCAGTCGAAGTTTGGAAAACAGGTAGGTGGCGACATCGTGTCGAACAAGAAGACTTTTTTATTGGTGAAAGCCCTTGAGCGTACGCGCGGTCCGCAGCGCGCGTCGTTGCAGAAATGGCTTGCGGCGAAGAAGTTCGACAAACGGAAGAAAGTGAAAGCCGTTACTGCCCTATACGACGCGGTTGGTATTCGCGAGCTCTCTGAGCAGAAGGCCCATTCCTATTTTGAACAAGGGTATCGCCAACTTGAGTCGATCGATAACTCCAACAAGGAGTTGCTTCGAGCGTTTGCCGAGGACCTGGCGAAACGTCAGAAGTGATTATTGGTTCTTTTTGTAATACAACAAGTACGCTGGCTTGCCTGGGTTCGTTTCACTCAATGTGAAGAATCCTTTTCCGTCGATTCGCCAAGCAAGCGACTCACCTTGAGACTCGCGTTCATAAGGGATTTCAGTTGGTTGGCGCAACAACACCTTCTCTAAAGCCTCCGCCTGGTTGCGCTTCCAATAGTAAATGTGATCATAGTCTTTAAGTATGATCTCGAGACCATCGGGCGAAAAACCGCCGGCTACGATATTGTGGAAAGGAATTTTGGCAAGTTTTTGCGCAGTGATCACCCCGCGTTGGAATGGATAAGGAACTTTATAGACACCAATGGAGTCTTCCCGTTTCGAGATGAGGTACAGATCGTGGGAAAGAGGATCGATCATAAGCGTCTCCGTGTCGCGCCGCCCGTCGGGCATTTGAATCGTGAGTGTGTCTATCAACGTAGCGACGGTCGACGCTTGAATGGATGCAGGTTCTTCGAAGCGATAAATGTATTTGTATTGAAACACTGCCTTGTTGTCGCCAATTTCTCCTACGTAGACATAAGACTTTTGTGGGTCGGGGCCGGGTCCGATGGCAACTTCTTCCCAATCGCGGTTGGGGACAGCCAATTTCACGCCCATCTTCACGCGAGCGGTCGTGTCGATAAGAAAAACTTCATTGGGGTTTTCGCCGTCATTGACCGACCAGAGATACCCGGGGTGTGTTACGCTGGCAGCTAGCCCAGAGGCTTCCGGTAACCTTTCGTCTATCAACCCCAAGCTGCGCGGCGGACCAAAAAGTAGCGGACCGTTTTGTACCGTGGCGCACGAAAAGAACAAGACAGCCGCAAGAATATATAACCTCATCATCTCGATTTCAGGCGCCAAAGATTACAAGTGTCAGTTCATTTTCCTAACGCTTTTCCTTAGGTTTATCTTCCATGATCCAGTACCGCGAATACCTGCCACACCCAGCACTCAGCCCAATCGTGGAATGTTATTGGAGTGTGACGGGGGCGACAGATACGTTTCGAAAGATTTACCCCGACGCGTGTATGGACATCTTGTTCAATTTCGGGGCGCCGATCCAGGTCCGGAATCACAAAGGCACGGAACTGACGCGAGATGGTGCCTACATCGTTGGGAACATGTTTGTCCCCATCGAGACTCGTTGTTCTGGACAAGCCGATCTTTTTGGAATACGCTTCCAACCTTCCGGGTTGGGTCGTTTGCTGAAAGCACGGCTGTCGGAATTCAATGACAGCAGCGAGTTGCTTACGGACGTCTACCGAATGGGCCCCAACCCAGACGAGTTGCGTGTGCTGCCCAACGAAAGGCGTGTTCGGCTGATCGATCGTTGGTTACTCCGAAAGGCGTCGTTGACGAGTCGACGTGAAACTTGGGAACAATGCCTCGACAAGATCATCGAGCGTCGCGGGAATGTAGGCATCTATGAACTTACGCGCGACGTGGGGATCTCGCAGAAACAGTTGGAGCGCAAGTTTGTGGAGCATGTAGGGCCCACACCGAAACAGTTTGCTCAGCTGCTGCGTTTCCGCGAGCTGCGAACGGCACTTGGCAAAAGCAACTATTCGAACTTGTTGGACGTCGCCACCGATTTTCACTTTGCCGACCACGCGCACTTCACGAAGTTCTTTCAGCAGTTTGCCCGGCAAACGCCTAGCGACTACTTGGCGTCGGGAATCTGACTTTGTCTAATTTTTACAAAGAAGGTTGGGACGGGGTGGTGCTATTTTGTGACGAATAACATGAACACTTTATGAAACCGACCCTGACAACCCTCTCGCCAAATTTGATTGCCGCCGACGTGAACCGCTCCGTTGACTTCTACACACGCGAACTAGGATTCACGCTCGTGGCCTCCGTACCGGACACTGGAACCTACAACTGGGCGATGGTGCAGCGAGACACCGTGACGATGATGTTCCAAACACTGGACAGCATACACGAAGACATGCCGAGCCTAAAGATCACCGGGAAGGGCAGCATCGGAACCTTTTTTATCAAAATGAAAGGAATCGATGACTTGTTTGCTTCCCTAAAAGGAAAAGTCGAGATCCCCTTGGACATGCGTACGACGTTTTATGGAATGAAGGAATTCGCGGTGAAGGACCCAGACGGCTACCTATTGGTTTTCGCCGAAGACATGTAGCAAAAAAATTCGGGGGTAGACACGCCAGATTTGGAGTTCGATTTGCCTTAAATTTCAGCATGCGAATTCTCCTAGTGCTGGCCATTTTTCTGGGTTTCTCTGATACTCGGGCCCAAGTGATGGGCAGGTTTTACTACAATGATCAGTGGGAGCTAACCCTTAAAGATTCGGCTAAGTACGTCCGAATGTGTGTGTACGACACGGCCCGCGATAAGTTTGTCGGACCGGTTCGTGATATGTTTCGTTCCGGCAAACCTCAAATGACCGGAACTTACCGAGGTGGGGTAAAGAACGGCGAGTTTACTTTCTATCACGAAAACGGTAATGTCCAATGCATTGGGTACTACTCGAATAACCTTCGAGTGGGAACGTGGAAGTACTTTCATCCCAACGGCAAGCCAGACAAGGAGGTGGCGATTGATGTTGTGTATTGGACAATCTTGAGTGCTTTCGACTCAACCGGTGCACCGATGATCCAGAACGGGGTGGGGCAGTTTCATGAGGAGTATTATGCAGCTGGGCTTAAGCCCCGTGTTATAGTTGATGGGTATATCAAAGGCGGAGTTAAGAATGGAAAATGGGAATGCCGGTTGTCTACTGGTGAGCTGGTCTATTCGGAGTTATACAGCAACGGACTTCTCATAGAAAGCAAGAAACTACCGGATGTGCCTGAAGCGGCAAAGAACATCTCTTCAACTGACCAGTTCCCCGAGCCCTTTAAGCTCGAGGCTACCGAGACTTTTTTGGCTGCGTCCTATATACCAGCGAGTACTTATCCCAACCTGCCGTACATTTTCAGAGGGAACAAAATGGTCCGATCCGTGAAGCGATCAAATCCTGCTAATACGAAGTACTCTACCGAACAACGCGAAATTGTTTATGACAAAGTGGACGAACCGCCAGCGCCACTTGGTGGAATTGCGGCATTTTACGCTGACTTAAATAGAATTCTTCGACCTCAAACAGACGCGAAGAATGTAAGGATTTCAGGCAAAGTTGTCGTCGACTTCGTGGTCCGCATCGACGGGAGCATCACTGATCCTCGTATTCGTTCAAGCCTGCATCCAAATTGCGACAAGGAGGCAATTCGTTGCATTACACTGGTGAGCCAGACAAGGAATTGGAGTGCAGGTACTGTGAACGGCGAGCCTGTTGCGGTGAGGATGGTGCTGCCAGTCAGCTTCAGGTAATTCGATCCAATTCACTCTCTCAACAGATGCGTTCCTTTTTGATCCAATTCTGACTGAGAAGAGTTAGGTTTAACCACAAGGAAGCAAGCAACGCGAACCGAGCGAGGTAAATCGACTTTAGCCAAATAGCTTCGCGGTCGCCGCGAATTGCTAAATTTGCGCCTCGTTATACGCCATGATCGAGAAACTGGAGGAAATCAAGCATAGATTCGAGGAAGTTGGGCAACTGATCGTACAACCCGATGCGGTCAGTGACATGAAAAAATTCTCGCAGCTCAACAAGGAATATAAGGACCTAGAAAAGGTCGTAAGAAAATACGACGAGCTCACCCATGCGCTCGACGGGATCCGACAGGCCAAAGAACTTCTCGAAAAGGAAAAAGACGAGGACCTCCGAGAAATGGCCAAGCAAGAGATCGACGACTTGACCCCGCGCCGCGATGCCTTGGAAAAAGAGCTCAAGGAGATGCTCATGCCCAAGGACCCCAACGATAATCGGAATTGTATCTTAGAAATTAGGGCAGGCACGGGCGGCGACGAAGCTGCCATCTTCGCTGGCGACCTCTTTCGCATGTACCAGCGCTTCTGCGATCGCCGTGGTTTCAAACTTACCGTCATGGATGTCACAGAAGGAACTGCCGGCGGTTACAAGGAAGTCATCAGCACCGTGGAAGGCGATGGCGCGTTCGGAGTCTTTAAGTACGAATCGGGTGTCCACCGCGTCCAACGTGTCCCCGCCACCGAACAACAAGGGCGTGTGCACACCTCCGCTGCCTCGGTGATTGTACTACCGGAAGCCGAAGAAGTAGACATAGAGATCAACCCCGCCGACTTGGAGTTTCAAACCGCCCGCTCGAGTGGCGCCGGTGGTCAGAACGTGAACAAGGTGGAAACAAAAGTCCAACTCACCCACAAGCCTTCGGGTATCGTGGTCGTCTGCCAAATCGAACGTTCTCAACACGGCAACAGGGAACGAGCCTTACAAATGCTCCGCACCAAGTTGTACGAACGCGAATACGAAAAGCAGCAAGCAGAAATCGGCGCCTCTCGCCGCAGCCAAGTTCGAAGTGGCGACCGTTCCGAAAAAATTAGAACATACAACTACCCTCAAAGCCGCGTCACCGACCACCGCATCGGCTTCACCCAACACAACTTACCCGCCATCATGAACGGCGACATCGACGAGTTCATCGAGCAATTAAAGATTGCCGAAAGTGCAGAGAAGATGGCGGAAGGGAAATGATTTAGAATTCAGAATTGAGAATGTAGAATTGAGAATTTAGTGGAGTCGTTCCTAGAGTGTCGATTTTTCCAATTGATTTGGAGTACTAAACCCAAATTCTCAATACTTAATTCTAAACCGCTGCTGTCCGGGAAAAAAGTCGAAAAGAGCCCGATCATAGTTATATGAAAGGGCTCTTTCTTTTGTAGTTTGAAGTAGCCACTTTTTCGGTCAATCGGTGTTCGGACAGCTGATTGATCTTTTGGATACTTCCGCAGTGATTGAGAATGTAGAATTGAGAATTTAGTGGAGTCGTTCTTTGAGTGTCGATTTTTCCGAGTCGATTCTGAGTACTAACCCCAAAATTCTCAATTCTTAATTCTTAATTCTAAACTCTTAATTCTTAATTCTTAATCAGTTGTACGCTTCGTTTTATAAAATTCGTAAGGTCTGCACCGGTCAAGAGGTTCTGAGACAGAAGAGCCAAGTCGTACGCTTGTTTTGCAAGTTGTACTTGCTCGTCTTCGGTACCTGCTTGTAGGATGGCCTGGGTCACCGCGTGGTTGCCGTTGATGCTGACGTTGTAGCTGTCGGGCATATTGCCCATGAAGCCGAAGCCACCGCCGCCGCCCGTTTTGGCCATGTCCTTCATCCTGCGCATCCATTCACTCATCGTGACAGTGACCGGCATTTGATCGGGCGCTTGTGACTCGACCGCGAGGATCATGTTGGTGTTGTTAACCGCTTTTTCGAAGATTGACTTGAGCTTCTCTTCTTCTTCACTGCTCAACACGCTTTCAATCTTTTCGTCTTTCGGGATCAGTTTGTCTACGGTTTCACTATCGACGCGTTTAAACTGGACTTTTTCCAACTTCGGCTCGAGCGCATTTACAAAATGACTATCGATCATTGAGTCCATGACCAGCACGTCGTAAGACTTTTGGTTCGCGGCCTCGATGAAGGCGTGCTGCTTACCGGTGTCGGTTGTATACAAGTAGACATTCGTGCCTTCCTTGTCGACCTGTAGATTTTTCACGTGCTCCTTGTATTCTTCGAGCGTGAAATATTTGCTGGCGGTATTTTTAAGGAGTCCAAACTCTTTGGAGCGATCGAAGAACTTGTCGTCGCTGATCATACCATACTTCACGAAGATGGCGATGTCGTCCCATTTCTTTTCGAAGTCGGCACGATCCTTCCGGAACATTTCCTGCAGCTTGTCGGCAACTTTTTTTGTAATGTGTTGACTGATCTTTTTTACGTTGGAGTCGCTCTGCAGGTAGCTGCGGGAAACGTTGAGCGGGATGTCCGGGGAATCGAGTACCCCGTGCAGCAACATGAGGAAGTCGGGAACAACGTCTTTTACCTCGTCGGTGATGAATACCTGGCGCGAGTATAGCTGGATCTTATTTTTCTGAACCTCGAAATCATTTTTCAGTTTCGGGAAGTACAACACACCTGTGAGGTTGAAAGGATAGTCGACATTGAGGTGAATCCAGAAAAGCGGTTCTTCGGCAAAGGGATACAACTCGCGGTAGAACTTCTTATAGTCGTCGTCCTTGAGTTCGTTCGGCGACTTCGCCCATAGGGGGAAAGGATTGTTGATGATTCTATCCTTGGTAACGGATTTATATTTCTTCTCACCTTTCTCGTCTAGTCCGTCTTCTTCACTTTCTGTCTTCGTCCCAAACTTGATTTCGACGGGCAAGAAGCGGCAGTATTTTTCTAGGATACCTTTCAGCCGATATTCATCCAAAAACTCTTCCGAGTCTGCATTGACATGAAGAATCACGTCGGTACCGCGATCGGCACGGGTCGCAGGTGTAAGTTCGAATTCGGTCGATCCATCGCACTCCCAACGGACGGCTTCTTCTTCGCTCGCTTTGTACGACTTCGAGACGATCTCTACTTTGTCAGCTACCATGAACGCCGAGTAGAACCCGAGACCGAATTTTCCAATGATATCTTTTACGTCGCCTTTATCTTTGAATTTCTCGACGAACTCCGTCGCACCCGAGAAAGCAATCTGGTTGATGTACTTCTTGATTTCCTCACCCGTCATCCCCAAGCCACGGTCGCTCACGGTAATTGTCTTCTTCTCTTTATCGAAACTGACTTCGACGCGGAGTTGGCCTAGTTCGCCACCGAACTCGCCGAGCGAGCTCAACTTTTTCAATTTTTGAGTAGCGTCTACCGCGTTAGAAACCAACTCGCGCAGGAATATCTCGTGATCGGAGTACAGGAATTTCTTGATGATGGGAAAAATGTTCTCGGTATGAATCGAGATGGTACCCTTTTCTGCAACTTCTGCCATGGTTCGTAAGAATGTTTCACCGCCCCTTGTCAATCATTGTTCCAATCCAGAGGACTGACAAATTGACATGGCGGGAAAAGAAAAAGCCCCGAGGTGGGTCGGGGCTCTTGTCTGAATTGAAAATCACTGGGTTATTGATCGCCCGAGTTGTTTTCTTGCGGCGGGTCCACCTTTGCAGGTTGTTCAAACACGGGTTTGGATTCCTGCACCACGGGTGACGACTCATTTTGGATCGGAGCGGGAGGTGGAGGTGTTTGTCCTTCGCCTTGTTGCTGCTCGTTTTGGTTGCCCTGACGCCGGTCTCCTTGTTGGTTTCGGCGGTCTCCATGATGACGTCGGTCGCCACGGTGGCGTCGATCGTTGTGACGACGTTCGCCTTGGTGGTGGTTCCGATTCTCTTGCTTGTTCTCTTCGCCTTGCGACTCCCCGGTGTTGGCACCTTCAGCGTTTTCTGATTGCTGTTGCTGCTGCTCAGGACGAGGTTTGTGTTCGTTGCGATGGCGACCGTGGTCGCGGCGTCGGCCATGATCGTGGCGACGGCGTTCTTGCGGTTGCTCTTCTGCCTGGTCCTCATCTTCATCTTCGTCGTCTTCGTCGGGCACTGCTTCCACCTTATGCTTGTGGTGCTGTTTTCCTTCGGCGACGGACGCCTTGATGTCGGCGAGTGTCTCGGGGGTGATCTTTTCGCTCTTGTTCGCTACATCGATTTCTTCACCGTCTTTGTTCAAGAAATGAAACTCGGTAATGCCGAGCGAACTGTCCTTTACAATCGACACCCAGCGCTTGTATTTGAAAAACATCTTCAAGCGCTTCGAGATGAAACCCTTGGTGTAGTAAGCGTACAGGAAGGGATGGAGCGCCAGCACCAGTTCCTTCTCGTTTTGCTTCACGAAAAGGTGTTCGATGTGTTGCTCGATCTGATCGGTGATGAGAATACTTGCGTTGATGCTGCCGGTACCATTGCAGGTAGGGCACACTTCTTTGGTCACGATGTTTACCTGCGGACGAACGCGCTCGCGAGTAATTTGCATCAGGCCAAACTTAGAGAGGGGCAACACCGTGTGTTTCGCGCGGTCGTTGTTGGCCATCTCATCCTTCATCGTCTTATAGATGAGCTTGCGCCCTTCTTGACTTCTCATGTCGATGAAGTCGACGACGATGATACCGCCCATATCGCGTAAGCGCAATTGGCGCGCAACCTCGCGGGCAGCTTCCAGGTTCACCGACTGGGCGGTGCTTTCTTGGCTGTCTTCACGGGTAGACTTATTACCACTATTCACGTCGATGACGTGCAGCGCTTCGGTATGTTCGATGATCAGGTATCCCCCGCCACGCAGGCTAACAGTCTGTCCGAAGGCGGACTTAATCTGTTTTTCGATGCCGTAGTGCTCGAAGATTTTAGCTTTACCCGTGTACAATTTCACGATTTTATCCTTTTCAGGGGCAATCGTGTGGATATAGGCTTTTACTTCTTCGAAGATTTTCTTGTCGTCGACGTGGACATTGTCGAACGATTCGTTGAGGAGGTCTCGGAGTAGGGAGGAGGTTTTGCTGATCTCGCCGATGAGTTTGTCGCGACCGTTGGCGGTGCCGAGGCGGGTCATACCTTCATCCCACATTCTGACCAGGTTTCTCAAGTCGCGGTCGAGTTCGGCCGTTTCCTTGCCTTCGGCCACTGTGCGGATAATGACGCCGAAGCCTTCTGGTTTGATAGACTGGATAATGCGCTGGAGGCGCTTGCGTTCGTCGCTGCTCGAAATCTTTTTCGATACGCTGACAGTGTTGGAGAAAGGCACCAAGACGAGGTACCTTCCTGCGATGGACAACTCAGACGAAAGTCTGGGACCCTTAGTGGAGATCGGCTCTTTGACGACCTGGACAGGGACTAACATCCCTTTTGACAATTGCTGGGCGATTTTCCCATGCTTGTCGATGTCCTTTTCTGCCTTGAACTTGTCGAGGCGGACGCCGGTGATTTTTTTTCCACGGACCAGCTTGGCGAATTTCATCAATGAACCGAACTGAGGGCCGAGATCTAGGTAGTGAAGGAATGCATCCTTTTCATACCCGATGTCGATGAACCCGGCGTTCAACCCTTGGACTACCTTTTTGACGGCGCCCAAATAGATGTCACCTACTGTAAACTTGCTTCCTTCCGTTTCTTCGTGAAATTCAACAAGTTGTTTGTCCTTTAGAAGGGCTATGCGACTTCCGTTCTGAGTAGCGCTAATGATTAGTTCGTTACTCAAAACTGAAAATGTTTACCCCGTAGCACACGCTACGGGGGAGTTAATAAAAAAATTACTTCTTCTTATGACGGTTCTTCCTCAGGCGCTTCTTGCGCTTGTGGGTAGCCATCTTGTGCTTTTTTCTTTTCTTACCGCTAGGCATAAAATATGTATGATTACTTTTTTAAGTCTTTCAAATAGGAGTCGATGGTAGCGATCACCGATTCATCTGTTGTCATCGTTTTCGCTTTCTCCAACTCTTCACGTGCCTTGTCTTTTTCTCCGTTGCTCGCCAGCGCCACCCCTAAAAATACTCGTCCTTGAAGGTGGTCTGGATTGACGGCGATCAGTTTGGTGAACCAATCGACTGCCCGTCCAAACTGTTGGGATTGCATCGAGAGCATTCCCAAGCTATACAGGGCGAACTCGTTTTTCGGGTCGTCTGTGGCTACTTCGCGAAGCATTCGAATGGCCTCCATGGGAGGTCCTCCACTTGTCATGAGGGTCATCGCAATCTTCGCTTTGGCCTCATACAGCTTCGGATTGGCTTCGAGGGCCTTACCCAGGAAGTCACGGGCTTTTTCGCCCATTTCATTTTGCTTCGGCTGGTCCAGTGCATACGAATACGCTTCGTAGTAGCTGTTTCCGGCTTTCAGGTAGCTATCAGTTGTTTTTAAGAACGTTGCGGACTGTTCCGCGAACCAAGCTGCGCTGTCGAAACGTCCACTTTTTGTGTACAAATTCCACAACGAGTCGGCAAAGATAGAACTTTTTTCCATCCCGGTCGCCTTCTGAAACTCGGCCCGGAAACGGTTGATGGAACCCCTGAAGTTTTCTGGAATGTCGTTGTGCGCGGGTGCCGAAGGCTGAGCGCCCGTAGAATCTCCTGCGCCTTTCGACGCCGCGAGTTCGCTCTCGGATTGCACAACGACGCGCGGCAAGAGAAAGATCAAAACCACCAAGACGGCGGTAACGAATATGAGTATGATTCTAGTTTTGAGCATTTGCTGTCAATCCTTCACAACCACCATGCGTGATACCAAGCCCAGACTAACAACAACTCTTATTGATGTGCGCAGCATGAAGACCAAGATCAACTCTTCTCAGCAACTTGTTTCACCTTGTCGCTATTCTTGATCTTATTGATGAAAATCTTCGCTGGTTTGAAACTCGGGATGAAGTGCTCGTCAATCACGATCGCCGTGTTGCGAGAGATATTCCGTGCAATTTTCTTTTTCCTCTTTTTATTGATGAAGCTGCCGAAACCACGGATGTAGATGTTCTGTCCACCTGCCATGTTTTGTTTGACAACGGAAAAGAATGCCTCAACCGAAGCCGACACATCGGCTTTATCGATCCCGGTTTTTTCAGCAATCTGGTTAATGATGTCTGCCTTGGTCACGGTGAAATTTTTAGGAAAAAAGAGTAGATAACAGGTCGGCAAATTTAAAAGTCGAGCGGTCAATCGCAAAATGAATTTGCTGATAATCACCACGATGGGCAAAGAAAGTCGTCGAACAATCGCCCGCCCACGTTTGTTTACCCGTAATTTGTCGCCCGCCACACGTGAACGACTTTTCTCAAAAAATTATCGATTGGTATCGCGCGCATCGCAGAGAACTGCCTTGGCGGGAGACTCATGACCCCTATAAGATATGGCTGTCGGAGATCATCCTCCAACAAACGCGCGTGGCGCAGGGCACACCCTACTACCTCCGCTTTGTACAAGCGTATCCGACGGTGAACGATCTAGCCCGGGCACCGGAAGAGGCAGTTTTACGGTTGTGGCAAGGACTAGGGTATTACTCGCGCGCTCGAAACCTACATCGCTGCGCTCAAACGATCGTGGATCAATACAGCGGCAAGTTTCCCTCCACCTACCAAGAACTGGTCACCTTGCCGGGCATCGGTCCCTATACCGCCGCCGCTATTGCGTCCATTGCATTTGGTGAAAACGTAGCGGTAGTCGACGGCAATGTTTTCCGCGTATTGGCGCGTGTCTTTGGTATCGAGCTAGATATTTCCACGCCAGCCGCCAAGAAGCACTTTACGGAGGCAGCCAACCAACTCGTCGATGCTAAACACGCCGGCGACCACAACCAGGCTGTCATGGAATTTGGCGCGATACATTGCACCCCCACATCGCCGCGATGCGACGAATGCCCCTTCAAAAAGGCTTGCGTTGCCCGTCAACGAGACATGATCGACATGCTGCCGGTGAAAGGCAAACGCCTTACGAAACGCACGCGCCATTTCGACTACATCGTGTGGACGAAAGGGCGTGAGGTGGCCCTGCGACCACGAACAGGACGTGATATATGGACCGGCCTCTACGAATTTCACTTGATCGAGTCGGACGAGGAAACAAGTGTCGCAAAGCTGCGACGTGATCCTCGTTTGAAACAGTTTAAAGACATCGAATTGGAACTCGTCGAATCCGTGAAACACCTATTGACCCACCAGACGTTGCACATCCGGTTTTTCCGAGTCGATGCCTCCAAAGAAAACCTGACCCTTTTGAAAGCTTCTGAGCGCGACTTATCCTTTTATTCCCCATCGAAGGCTGACAAACTCCCGAAACCCATCGTGATCACTCGATTCTTAGAGCGCCATCATCCGTAGCGGGCCTTCCATTTTTCATACTTTTGTGAATTCCCCGGCGCACGACAGTTTTGACATTACCTGTCAACGGCGACGTGCACTTTTGTAGTTGAGAAACAAAAACGAAAACATATATGTCAGGAGTAAACAAGGTAATTCTAGTAGGCCGGCTTGGGAAAGACCCCGAGATCCGCAACCTCGAGAACGGAGCAACGGTTGCAAACTTTACGATGGCAACATCGGAGACGTACAAAGACCGAACGACCGGTGACCGCAAGGAGATTACAGAGTGGCACAACATCGTGTTGTGGCGTGGGTTGGCAGATATCGCGGCCAAGTACTTGCACAAAGGTGACATGGTGTACATCGAAGGAAAACTGCGCACGCGTTCATGGGAGAAAGAAGGGGTCACGCGCTACACCACCGAGATTGTGGGCGACAACATGACCATGCTCAGCACCCAGCGATCGGGCAACAGCGGGGGTGGTGGATACGCGGCCCCGCAATACAGCAACTCGACCGCCAGCAACCAGGCGGAAGAATTCAAAACTTCCGGCGACAGCAATGCGACCGACGATCTCCCGTTTTGATCGGCGCCAAGTACATGTGTAGGACTCTTCTCTTTGGCGTGGTCTCCGTGGCCTTGTCACTCTGCGCCTCGTGCACCAAGGTATATCAACCAAAACCAAAAGGGTATAATAGGTTGGTGCTACCGGACACGGTCTACAGGTCGTTGCCCGATTCCTTACCTTATACTTTTGCCTACTCGCAGGCAGCCAACTTGATGCGCGATACCTCGTGGGTGAGGGAGCGACACTGGGTGGAGATATATTACCCGACGCTAAAGGCCAACATCCACATTACATATAAGAGGATTCGCAACAACGAACAGCTGTTGAAGGAATTCTTGAATGATGCGTATGTGCTAACGGCGAAGCACCAGATCAAGGCCAATGCGATTAACGAGACAATCGCGACGACCAAGAGCGGCAAGGTGGCGGTCATCGCCGAGATTGAAGGCGATGTGCCAAGCCAATTTCAATTTACCATGACGGACTCCACGAAGAACTTCCTTCGTGGGGCCCTTTATTTCAATACAAAAGTTCAAAATGACTCGTTGAAGCCCGCGATTGATTTCATGAAGCGGGAGATGATGAAGATTGTCAATACCTTGGAGTGGAACGAGAAAGTCAAGAATTGATTTGCGTGAAGCCGTAACAACGAGGTGAGTTCCTTTTTTGAAACACCGATCGAATTTTTGAAGGGCGTCGGGCCACAGCGCGCCGAGATGCTGAAGAAGGAACTGTCAATTTTTACCTACGGCGACCTACTCCAGCACTATCCATTTCGTCACGAAGATCGAACTAAGATCTATTCCGTAGCCGAGGCGAACGAGTTGATGCCGACCATCCAACTCAAAGGGCGCATCACTGGTTTCGAGATGCCGGGAATGGCACGCAAGAAACGGTTGGTCGGAACTTTCACCGATGGGACCGGCGACATTGAACTCGTGTGGTTCCAAGGTATCAACTGGGTAAAGGATAAGATCAAACCCGGCATCGACTACGTCGTGTTTGGCAAGCCCAACCGTTTCGGTCGAAAGCTGTCGATCGCGCACCCGGAAATTGAAGCCGTCACTGCCCGTACGGGAACCGAAGGACACCTTCAGCCCGTGTATTCGATCACGGAAAAGTTACGCGCACGACACATCGACAGTCGATTTCTCTTCAAACTCGTGGAAGATCTTTTTCGAATGGCGGAACCACACATTCGTGAGACGCTGCCTTTGTCGATTATGACTTCCGAAAAGCTCATTCCCAAGAAGACAGCGATCCGACAGATTCACTTTCCAAAAAGCAACGCAGAATTGTTGGCGGCACAACATCGACTCAAATTCGAAGAGTTGTTCTACATCCAGCTTCGCCTTTTGAAATTGAAAGTGGTTCGACAAGAGAAGTACAAAGGGATTGTGTTTAATGATGCATCGCTGGTGACGGAGTTTTACAATCACCATTTGCCTTTTTCCCTGACCGATGCACAAAAACGTGTGATCCGCGAGATATATGCTGATATGCGAACAGGCAAACAGATGAACAGACTGTTGCAGGGGGATGTGGGCAGTGGCAAAACGATCGTCGCATTTATCTGTGCCTTGTTGGTGATCAGCGGAGGCGCACAGGTAGCGTTAATGGCGCCCACCGAAATTCTCGCGCAACAACACTATCAAAACTTGAAGCGTTACGCCGACAAGATGAAGTTGCCCATTGCCTTACTGACTGGCTCGACGAAGAAGTCGGAACGCAAGCCACTACATGTGGCATTACAAGAAGGGGTGTTGAAGATTTTGATTGGCACGCACGCACTCATCGAGGAGGAAGTAAAGTTTCAACGCCTCGGGTTGGCGATCATCGATGAGCAGCATCGATTTGGCGTAGCCCAGCGATCACAACTTTGGCAAAAGAACGACACCGTGTATCCCCACGTGCTGGTGATGACTGCGACGCCGATTCCGCGCACGTTGGCAATGACCTTGTATGGTGATCTCGAGATATCGACCATCAACGAGTTGCCGAAAGGCCGCAAGCCGATCAAGACCTTACATAAGTTCGACTCGCATAGACTCGAAGTAAATGGATTCATTCGAAAGCAGATTGAATTGGGTCGGCAGATTTACATTGTCTATCCGCTGATTGAAGAGTCCGAGAAGTTGGATTTGAAGCACCTGATGGACGGATACGAGAGCGTGTCGCGGGCTTTTCCCGACGTAGCCATCAGCATTGTTCACGGGAAAATGAAACCCGACGCCAAAGACTATGAGATGTCACGTTTTGCGAAGGGCGAGACCAAGATTATGGTTGCCACCACGGTGATCGAAGTTGGGGTGGATGTGCCCAATGCTTCCGTGATGGTGATTGAAAGCGCCGAACGCTTTGGACTCTCGCAGTTACATCAGTTGCGGGGGCGGGTAGGGCGTGGTGCCGAGCAATCGTATTGTATCTTAATTACTGACTATAAGCTTTCGGCCGATTCGCGCACTCGAATTGACACGCTGGTTCGCACGAACGATGGTTTTGAAATTGCTGAAACCGATTTGAAGTTAAGGGGCCCCGGCGACCTCATGGGCACGCAACAGAGTGGTGCACTCGACTTGTTGATTGCCGACTTGGGTAAGGACCAACTGGTGTTGCAGCAAGCGCGCGAGGCCGCCATTCAAGTCTTGAATCAAGATCCCGAGCTGAAGCAACCCGCCAACGCCGTGATTCGTCAGCAAATTGATTCAATGAAAAAGACGGTGGTGAATTGGAGCAGGATTTCGTAGTAGGCTTTCTGTCTAACCGACCGTGTAAGCATGGGAAAGGAACACGACGATTGGTTTCCTTTTTTTGATGTGATTGCAACTGGGAATACCTCTTTGTAGGTATATCACCTGCGGAGACACATTTTTCGTTCCGGACACATTGGATTGTCAGGGAGAAATCGGGTATCTTCTTTCACCCAATTCTACTCCCATGAAAATTTCGTTCTCGATTTTTCTTGCGGCCATGCTATCGCTGGTTGGGCCTCGACTTATGGCCCAGTGCGTTCCGGCAACACCTACGATTACAGGTGTTTCGACCTCATGTTCTAACATCGAACAAGTTTTTACAACGGAACCAGGAAAGTCGAGTTATACCTGGACGATCACGGGCGGAACGATCCGAAGCGGTGCAGGTACAAATCAGGTCACTGCATTTTTGCAACCAGGCACTTCCGCGACGGTGTCGGTTTCCTACTTAGTAGGAACGTGTGCTTCGAATGTTACCTCCAAGAGCGTGACCTTGACGGCTGGGCCGACAGGTGTGATTACTTTACCTCCGTCCGCTCCTCCAGCACTCCCGGGATCGGTTTGCGATGGTGCTACCATCGCCTTAAGTGTCCCAGCAGCGATGACGAACTATTCATGGAAGTTTACAAATCAAAGTTCGACCACGGCCACCGTCACGGTTGTAGGCGGAAGCATCACAACAAATTCAGTAAACCTGAGAATGGTCGGTAACTGGGGTACATCTCCCGCTCCGAGCGCTTCTGTGCTTGTTGAGTGTTGGTATACAGATCCAGCGAATCCGGCATGCCCAACATATAGTTCGCGAACGGTGCAGGTAACCCGCTTGCCGACAATATCAGTGTCGACACTGCAAACTTGCGCGGACAGCCAAGTGCAAGTTACAGGCTCGGTTAGTACGATGATTTTCCCGGTGAATTTCTCGTGGAACATCACTGACCTTGCTCCGGTTAACAACCAGGTGAGCTTCCCCAACACGTCTATCACATTTCCTGTTACCTGGACAACCGCTGGAGCGAAGACAATCAATATGTCGGTGTACGGATGTGCCGCACTACCTGTGGTGGTCAACGTGAGTCCGCGCCCGGCAACGCCAACTGTTACGGCCAGCGTCGATCCAGTTTGCGTCAACAGCCCTGTCACTTACTCGGCGACCGGGCTTACCAATTATACCTGGGCCACTTCTTTGAGTGGACAGTTAACCCCAGGTCAATTCGACGGAACAGAAGTTACTGGTAGCACGAACTCGTCGTCACTTAACTTGAAGTGGCTCAACACGGGTTCCGGTTACGTCTACCTAATGGGATCCGACGCCAATGGCTGTACGCCTACCGCTGGAGCTCTCAAATCTGTGACCGTCAACGGACCTGGCATTACAGGACCGAACGATGTTTGTGTTGGTGTCAGCAACGCGTTTTCCGTATCGTCGGCGTTGTCGGGACTTACTTGGAGCGTTACTAGTGGTGTTTTGACTCCGTCAGGGGCGAATGCGTCTATTACTTGGAGCACCGCGCCAGCGACGTCGGTGATTACGGTAACAGGTTCTGGAACTGTGGGAGGATGTACGATCACGCCGTCGCAACCTCTGAAAAAAACGGTGACAATTAGGGCAAAACCCACGGCTTCTTTTACCGCGCCCGCTGCGGGGTGCCTCGGTAGTGTTACGACTTATATAGCCAACTTCTCGCCACCTGGTCTCACAGGATATCAATGGAGTGTCCAAACTCCCGATTTGTTACTCAATCCGCCGACGACACCGGGGGCGCAAGTACGGTGGATGCAGTCGGGCAGCAGAACAGTATCATTGACCGTCACAGATATCTATGGATGTGTATCTGCACCATTGGTGAAAACGGTGACCGTTGAGGTACCACCTGCAGCTCCCATCATTACTGCCGTGGCGTCTCCCAACGTGGAAGACACAGGGCAGGGTAATCCCATAAACGTTTGCAGCCCGAACACAGTGACATTGACGACACCTGTTGTTGCGGGCGCCACGTATCAGTGGTTTCGAAATGGATCGCCCTTTCAGTCTGGAGGTAATTCGGTTACGATCACAAGTGCGGCAGGCACTGCCAGCTATTCGGTCAACTTAACGAAAGGAGCTTGTACGGTGGCAAGTGCTGCAAGATCAATCGTCTATTTTTCGGCATGGCCTGTGAACTTGACGGCTTCCGGACCCACGACCTTGTGTCCCGCTGGGAGTGTCCAATTAACGGCGACACCCACCAACCTTACGTTGCAATGGTTGAAGAATGGAGTACCAGTTTCCAACCAACCTGTTCCTCCCAACACAAGCCAGTACACGGTTGTTTACCCTTCGAGCGGAAGTTATTCAGTTCAATCGAGTTACCTTGGATGCCCAGCAGCTTCCGTAGCACCCATTTCAGTCACGAGCGAGCCGACGCCGATTACCATTTCGGCGCCTACCACGTGCCTTGGAGGCGGTGTATCTTCGATCGTCTTGACAGCTTCAGGACCTACCGGAACATTCAACTGGACGAAAGATGGAGTTGCATTTGCGACGGGTCAGAGCAGTGTGACCGTCGTTGCAAGAGGCACCTACGTCGCGTCACAAACTAGTGCCGGTGGATGCACCGCCACCAGTCAGATTGTGATCAATGATGTACCAGTCACGACACTCAACACATCGACTGCTGTCACAGCGTGCGGTAGCTATACGCTTTCATTGACTAATAGTCCGGTGGGACAAACCTACCAATGGTTCAAGGACGGCACCTTGATGTCTGGACAAACCGCTTCTCAGCTCAATATCTCGACCACGGGGACATATCGCGTCACTGCGACCAATACAGCAACGGGTTGTGCCGCGCAGAGTCTGTCAATCAATGTCACGATCAACCCACTGCCTGATGTCACTTTAAATACAACCACAGACGTTACCCAATGCGGTTCTTACACGCTATCACTGGTTAACGTCGTGGCTGGAAATACCTATCAATGGACCAAAGATGGAGTGGTGGTTGGGACCAATGCATCGCAACTTGCGATTACTACCCCGAGCACAGGGTTCTACAAAGTAAAAGTGACGACGCCGAGTACCTGCTTCTTAGAGAGTGCGACTATTAAAGTAACGGTAAATGCCATTCCGACCGTGTCGTTAAACACCAGTACGGCGATTGTTCAGTGTGGCGGATCGTACAACTTATCCGTTGTAAGCCCACCTACCGGCGTCAATTATGAGTGGACGAAAAACAATGTTGTCGTTGGGACCAATGCTTCTACGCTAAACATAGCAAATGGCACCGGATCGTATAAGGTAAAAGTGACAACGATTGCCACGGGATGTTCCTTCACAACTTCCACAGTTGATGTGACGATCAACCCTGTACCTGCTGGGACCGTCAATGCGTCGGGGCCACTCACTTTTTGCCAACCGAGTTCGGTGACGCTGCAGGCAACCGATGGAAGTTCTTGGCAGTGGAAGCTGAATGGAACCGACATACCGAATGCGACAAGTTCTTCGCTAGTGGTCACTTCCACGGGAAACTATTCGGTTATGGTTACGAACGCATCGGGTTGCAGCACGCCGAGTGATTCTTTTGGCGTGACGGCAATTGCGAGACCAAGTGCCACGATTTCGCCGGCTGGCTCTCCCGTTATTTGTGCCGGTGGGTCCCTCACCGCGACTGGCGGTTCAACGTATCAATGGTATTTAGGAGGAGTAAGTATTTCTGGAGCGACATCACCTAGTTTGGTGGTGCCCCAGAGTGGCTCTTACACAGTCGTACCTTTCACGGTTGAAGGATGTGCGGGCTTAGCCTCTGCGCCTGTATCAGTAACACTTAGGCCTTATCCATCGGCGACCATTACCACGGGTGGACCGACTACTTTTTGCGATGGTAACTCAGTAACTCTCTCGGTGCCAGCCGGTGCAGACAGCTATGCTTGGTATCGCGATAACGTTTTGATTGGTTCCACCGCACAAGTCACCGCATCAATAGGAGGTTCTTATAGGGCCGTAGCGACGAACGGGACAACTTGTAGCACGCCGAGCGGCAACGTGTCGGTTACGGTAAATGCATTGCCAGCGGCGCCCAACATTACGGCCGCGGGCACGACCTCTTTATGCACGGGACAGACCGTTATACTTAATGCCACGGGAGGTTCATCCTATCAATGGAGGTTAAATGGCATTGACATAGCTGGTGCGACGGGATCAAGTTTCTCGGCGTCGGTAGGGGGTTCGTATTCGACCGTTTCCGTTTCCGCGCAGGGATGCTTCAGTCTCCCGTCAAATTCGATCGGTGTTGTGGTGAACCCTTATCCTACGTCCACCATTACAGCGCTCGGACCGACCACTTTCTGTTCGGGGGGATCTGTCGCGCTAGCAGCTTCGGGAGGGGATAGTTACACATGGTACTTGGGGGCAGCACTGTACGGCACTGGCCAACAAATTACGGCAACCCAAGCCGGTGATTACATCGTTGTCACGAAAAAAGCATATTGTTCAACTCCCAGCGTGGCTACTCGGGTAACGGTAAATCCGCGTCCAGGCGCGTCGGTATCTCCCGCTAGTCTGACGTTCTGTTCGGGAAGCACGGGAACATTGACGGCGACTCCAGCCGGAAAGAGCTATCAATGGTTTGTAAACAACGTCGCGCTTACCAACGAGACTGGACAGTCCATTTTAATAGCGATACCGGGAAATTTTCAGGTACGAGTAACTGACGCGAATGGTTGTGAGAGCACATCGACGGGAACACCCGTGAGCATACTTCCACGGCCCGTCGCGACCCCAGGTTACACCTTTTCGTGCGGCCAAGCGATCTTAAGTTCCATCTACACCGCTTCGGCGTATCTATGGTCGAATGGCGCCGCAGGGAGAAAAACTTCCGTTTCGACGCCCGGAACCTATTCGCTCAGCGTGCGTGACGATAACGGTTGCTGGTCCCTTTCTTCCGATGTATCGGTTGGAACAATTCCAGCGACGACATTCACCAGCATCAGTCAATCAAATCCACTTTGCCCCACCGGTTATGTAAATTTGACGCCCAACTTTAACTATGGCAACCCGCTATCATACAGTTGGTCGAACGGTGACACTTCGCCAACGACAACTGTGTATACGTCGGGAACTTTTAACTGCACCATTGCTTTTGAAGGTGGGTGTTCGCTCAGTCGAAATACAAATGTTGTAAGGCAAAGCCCATGTATGATGTTATCGACGGCTGCCCCTGAAGTCGCACCCCAACAACTCGATGAGGCGATCTTGTCGACGACGCTTTTTCCAAACCCGGCTAACACGGAGGTGATGATCACCACACCTCCCATGAACGTGGTTCGGAGACTGACGCTATTCAATATGCAAGGCGTTGCCGTACACGGGGATCAACTGGCTTCTGGCACATCGCGGCATTCGATGAAGTTACCGGTGCTGGCAGAGGGTTTATACTTGCTTCGTTTCGATGGTGTCGATGGCGTGGAGGTTCACAAGGTGATTATCAGGAAAGAATAGGAGAGAAACACCGCCACGAAGAACCGCGCGCGCCGGCAGATCCCCCAAAAGGGAGAGTGCCGGCGTGCTTTTTTACACCCCGTGAGTTTACATTTCCCCATGAAAACGCATAAACAACTTGTGAGCGTTTGGAGCCGCCCAATTCAGCCGAAAATCGCTTATTTTTATTGTCCCTAATCCGATTTTATGCGCCCCTTTTTACTCGCTCTGGCCATTTGTGCTACGCCGGCGATCTATGCCCAAACGGTTGCTATCAAGAAAGTAGAGCTGGCGGGTGAGCAAGTGATTGTTCACTACGAGCTCGATGACTCGAACCCCAACAACGAATATCAAATCAACCTTTACTCGTCGAAGGACAACTACTTCGCGCCGTTGACGAAAGTTTCGGGCGATGTAGGCTCCGAAGTAAAGCCCGGTGCCGACAAGAAAATTGTATGGCTCATCCGGCAAGAGTACGGCGGATACAAAGGGAAAATCGCGTTGGAAATTCGCGGCCGCGTGTATGTGCCATTTGTGAAGCTCCAAAACTTCGATGCAAAGAAAGGTTTCAAAAAAGGTAAGACGTACAACCTGACCTGGAAGGCGGGCAACTCAAACCCAATCAACATCGAGTTGTACAAAGGTGGCGAACGCGTGAGTGGCGAAATCAATCAGCCCAACAACGGATCCCACGCTCTGTTCATCCCCAAGCACGCAGCGAAAGGCAAAGACTATCGCATCAAGTTCACGGACACGCGGAACACCGAAGAAGTGATCTACACCGAGGCGTTTAAAGTCGGACCCAAGGTTCCAGTATGGATGATTGCCGCAGGCGGCGCCGTCGTGGGCGGCGTTGTTTACCTGCTCCTTCCGAAGTCGAATTCTGATAAAGGCAAGCTCCCCGCAGCGCCGAACCCAGAATAGTCGAACTGGCGAGTCAATTACAGAAACAGAACACAAGAGTAAGATTACCGAGCCCAGAGCCCAAATAAAATGAGAAGACTTTACTTTCTGATCCTTACCATCGCTGCGTTTCAAGCCCAAGCGCAGATTACGCTGCTGAAGGATATAAACTTGAACCTAAGTACTTCGGGGAGTAGCCCGAATACTGTCGTTGCCCTTGGAAACTACGTATACTTTTCTGCTACCGACGGAGTAACGGGTTACGAACTCTGGCGTAGCGATGGAACCGCCGCTGGGACTACGCAAGTAAAAGACATTCGTGTCGGAGATCTTTCTAGCTCGCCGGCGCGACTTACCGTTGTCGGGTCATACATATACTTTGCGGCAAATGATGGTGAAAATGGTGCAGAGCTTTGGAGAACCGACGGCACTGCCGCGGGTACGATTCTAGTAAAAGATATTAACCCAGGGCTTCCCAACTCGACACCCGGCAACTTCACCGTGATTGATGCCAATACGATTTATTTCTCGGCACTCGATGCGACGAATGGAAGAGAACTCTGGAAAACGAATGTAGCAACCCTGTCGACCACGCTTATTCAAGACATCAATTCGGGAACCACCAATAGTAGCCCGTCCAACATCACCCTGATTAGCGGTACGACCGCTTACTTCTCGGCAACAGACGCGTCGGCAGGAACCGAATTGTGGCGTACAGATGGGACTACTGTATCGCGTATCAAGGACATCAATCCATCCGGAAGTTCGAGTCCATCTTACTTCGCGGTCCTCGGCTCGTCTGTGTTATTCTCCGCGAACGACGGTACCAATGGAACAGAACTTTGGATTACAAATGGAACGTCTGGTGGAACTGTCATGCTAAAAGACATCAACACCACAGCCGGTGCATCAGGCAGCCCGACAGAACTTGTGACAGTAGGAACCTACGTGTTTTTTGCCGCCACCGATGCGACAAATGGCACCGAATTGTGGAGAACAGATGGCACGACTACTCAGATTATTTTTAACATCAATACAACCGCAGGCGCAGCCTCTTATCCATCTTATTTGACCCAGATCGGCGGCACCGCAGTCTATTTTCAGGCGACAGACGGTGTAAACGGATACGAACTGATGAGATTTACCACAACCGGGGTCCTAACCAAATTCGACATTAACCCCGGCGCCGGTAGTAGTTATCCATATCTGCTCACGAACGTCAATGGGATTTTATACCTACAAGCCGACACTGGAACCGGTGGCTATGAGCTCCACCGTGTCAACGGAACAACACTGACCACGTACAATATTCAAACAGGTGCTGGATCAAGCTACCCAAGCTACTTCTGTGGGCTAGGGGCTACCGACGTCTTCTTTTCTGCCGATGATGGCTCTGGCGCCGAGCTATGGAAATGGAACGGGACTTCGCCCGTTCAAGTGGCTGACTTGGTAACAGGTAGCGACGGGAGCAACCCGACTAATTTTGTCTACGACAATGTTACTGGAAACATATACTTCGCAGCCGATGACGGCACAGGATATGAAGTTTGGAAAAAGGACGGAAACACAGGAACGGTCACTTTGCTTAAAAATATTAACACGGGAGGGAGTTCCAACCCAAGCTACCTCACTGTTGTAAGCGGAGTTCTTTTCTTTTCTGCATATGACGGTACCGATACTGAACTCTGGAAAAGCGATGGCACAACGACGACAAAAGTCGATGTTGTCTCGGGAACGGGGTCCTCTTACCCATCATACATCACAGCTTTCGGACTAAGCTCGGTCGTGTTTCAAGCATACCATCCATCTTATGGTTATGAGACATGGAAATGCGATACGTTTGGGAACGTGACCCTGCTCGATAACTACGTTGGGACGAGCTCGGGTAGTCCAAATGGCTTTGTCGTGATGGGGAGCTATATATATTATCAGGCGACCAATGCCACCATTGGCACCGAGCTTTTTCGGTGGAATGGTGTTTCGGCTTCTCCGGAAGTTGTTACAAATATCGATGGCGGAACAGGAAGCTCGTACCCAAGCGGTATGACCGTGGTTGGGAACACCATATATTTCTATGCATATACCGCAACCAACGGCTATGAGCTATATAAGACAACCGGCGTAGGATTCACATTTATAAAGGACATAGCCGCCGGCGTCGACTCTTCTTATCCCAGCTATTTAACGGCGTTAAACGGAGTCCTCTATTTTCAAGCGTATGATGTTACGAATGGAACTGAGCTTTGGAAATCGGATGGAACAACAGCGGGAACGGTGCTTGTCAAGGATCTCTATGCGGGAGCTTTAAGCTCGAGTCCCTACAACTTCATCGCCTACAATAACAAATTGTACTTCGTGGCACGCGATGTCACCGCCGGTTACGAAATGTGGGTCAGCGACGGTACCGCCGCAGGCACCACCGTCTTTAAAGACATTAACCCAGGCTTGAGCAATGGTGGATTCAGCTACCCCTCCATTTACAACGGAAGGATGTATTTGATTGGCAACGAATCCAGTGGATCAAAAGTTTACGTCACCGATGGTCAAGTATGTACCACCGTTCCCGTTACTCCTTATGCAGGCGCGCAAACATCAAGTGCCGATGAACTCGTTTTGGCAGGGACCAAGTACATCTTTAGCATGAACGCGAAAGGTATCGGGCGGGAACCCTTCCAAATGGACCCAGCACTCGTCACCTTGCCCGTGGCGCCGGCCATCACTGTTCAACCACAACCCGCTACCGTCACCATGCCAGCGCAAGCTAGTTTCTCGGTGACTGCCACCGGCACCGGACTCACCTACCAATGGCAAAAAGGTGGCGTCAATATACCTGGCGCTACTTCGGCAACCTACACCATCGCCACTACCTCCGACACCGACGCTGGCTTGTATAAAGTAATCGTCACCGGAACGTGCGGACAACTTATCTCCAACGAAGTTCAACTGACAGTCAACGTCGTTACCCCAGGTGCGCAGCCTACCGGCCTCGTGTTTTCTAACCGCACAGCTACCGCTATCAATGTTGCCTTTACGGCAGCAGCAGGTCCTCCCGGTGGATATCTAGTCATTCGCAAGAAAGATACTGCACCTACCGAAACGCCCGTAGACGGAACAACGTACACGGTGGGCGGCGCATTGGGAACTAGTACCGTCATCAAACTTGGTTCTTCGCTGTCGATCAACGACACTGGCTTAACCGGCGCCAGCCAATATTTCTATGCCGTATTCTCGTACAATGGATCTGGCGCGACGTCAAAGTTCTTGACTACCTCGCCGCTTTCGGGCAGCAGCTTTACCCTTGCCGCAGAGCCAACCCAACAGCCGACGGCATTGGTGTTTTCAAACCTCGATGGCGCGACGCTAACGGGTAGCTTCACTGCCGCCGCCAGTGCCTCGAAGTATCTGGTTATTCGTAAGGCGGGATCGGCGCCCACCGGTGTTCCCACCGACGGAACGGTGTACGCGATCGGCGATGCGATCGGCGATGGTACCGTCGCCTACCTCGGCGATCCCCCAACTTTCAATGATAGTGGGTTGACACCAGAGACCACTTACTACTACGCCATCTTCTCTGCAGGAGGAACAGGTCCTGCTATTAATTACTTGGTGGCGTCACCACTGCAGGGAAATACGAAAACGCTCGCTGCACTGCCTGATGCACCCACGGCGCTCAAGTTCACCAACATCACTACATCATCGTACACGGTTTCATTCACAGCACCAGCCGCGGCACCCGCTGGTTATGTGGTCTTGAGAAAATCAGGAACTTCCCTCACGGGAGTCCCTGCCGACGGAAATGCATACACCTTGGGTGCCACCGTAGGCGATGCTGTAGTCGCCTATGTTGGCCCCAATGTAACCTTCGACGAGGCGCTTACGCTAGCACCGTACACGTACGCTGTGTTTCCCTTCAATGGATCTGGCGTAGCCCGCAATTACCGGACAGCCTCACCATTGACCGGATTCATTGCCCCCGACAACACGCCACCCACCATCGACAATCAAACGCCAGCGACCCTCGCATCAGGTGTTTCTTTGAAGATCGTGGCAGCAGTTACCGAAGTTGAAAGTGGTATTCAAGAAGTGACCGTAGAGTATCGTTCGGTTGCCAAAGGTGGTTCAACCACCAAACAACCGATGACGCTGTCACCAACTTCTGGCAAGTATGAATATGAAATTGCCGCTAACGAGATTGGTGATCTAGGAATCGAGTATACGATCTCGGCTACCAACACGCTCACGCTCAAGGCGACTAAGAGTGCGGTGGCGGCGCTCTCCGTAACAAATCCTCCGATGCCATTCAACTCCTTCGGCGATGCAGTTACGAACTACCGCATTGTTGCAACACCTTATGACCTCACGTCGAAAACAGTAAACGACGTGTTCGTCGATGACCTCGGTGACTATGATGGCGTAAACTGGCGTATGTACCGGTACGACAACAGTTCAACAAATGAACTATCGCCGACCACACCCATCGAAGTAGGAAAGGGATACTGGTTGATTGTGAAAACCAGCACACCCATCGATTTGGGAACGGGAAAAACAGTTAGCGTTACCGTAGATGCACCATTCACGATCGACCTGAAAGAAGGGTGGAACCAGATTGGGAACCCGTATAACTTCAACGTGCTCTGGGCCGACGTGAAGGCGGCAAGCAACGTGAATCTAGCTTTGCGCACGTACGTCGGTGCCTTCAACGACGCGACCACATTGAACAAGTTCCAAGGTGGGTTCGTGTTTGCCAACGGCAACGTGAAGTTGACATTCCCGACCACCTACAACCCTACGGCCGGCCGTGTCAATGGTGGTCCACAACTTTTGATGAACCCCATTGACCAGGCGGATTGGGAAGTTCGGTTCGACGTGACCCGTGGAGAGACCCAAAATACGTTTGGCGGCTTCGGTATGAACCGCAAAGCCGACGTGCTCTACGACGAGTTCGACGACTTTACCTTGCCACGTTTTGTCGACTTCGTCGAAGTGAATCACAACAAGAAGCTTAAGAAGACGGCGTTCACGAAAGACATCGTACCTACCGAATTGACACACACATGGGAGTTTACGATTGAATCGAACCAGACGGGAATCACGGAGATCAAATGGGATAACTCCTACTTCGGTAACGGTGATCGCCAACTGGTGCTTTGGGATGAACTCGACGCCGTGGCTATTGATATGCGGCAGAACTCTTCATACGCGTATCAAGCTTCCGCTGCACGTACGTTCAAAGTGTTTATGGCGACAAGAAATTCGTTGCGGAGAACGCGGCAGCCAACAACATCGTGATTCAAACCGTGTACCCGAACCCGGCAGAAGCCGACGTGAACGTAACTTTTACACTACCGGGTACGCAGCCTGCCAACGCGGTGGTGCGGGTTGTTAACAACTTGGGTCAACCCATTACACACTTGTTTGAAGGAGTGCTCGAAGCGGGCTCACACACGATGAGTTGGAACGGCCGTGATGTACACGGAATTCGTCCAGCGCAGGGACTCTACCTCGTGGAAGTACTGTCGAACGGACAGCGCACAGCAAAACGGGTTGTGTTGAAATAACGGTGAACCAAAACGCCGGATTACGGCATAAGAATATGAAGTCGATCATCAGCATGTTATGCGTATGTGTCGCCGCGACAGCGATGGCACAGAATGTCGCTTCGCGAACCAACGAGTTCGAGGTAGACCTCGCCAATGCGAAAAGTTTGAACTCGAGCGTGCCGTTGATCAATTGGGTGGCGCCGACGGCTGAAAACACCTATCAGCCCGAGAATAAGTTCACTGTCAAATTCAACGTCGAATCCTCGAAACCCCTCAAAGGCGTCGTCATTAGCATTAAAGAAGGAGTTACGGCCTCGGCAAGAGGAACACAGGTGGTGCCCCCCAATCCAAACGATAAGCTTCATTCGAATGTGGAGAAAAGCCTGAATCTGATGGAGGGTGAGAACGTGATCGAGATTGTGGCTGAGAATGAAGATGGAGTAAAGAGCGTGAGCTACAAGACGATTCATGTTGGCACCAGCGGACTCGCCGACCTGGCAAAACTCAAGCGCACCGATTACGCACTCGTGTTCGGCACAGATCAATATGACAACTGGCCAGATTTAGTCAACCCGGTGTTCGATGCGAAGACCATTGCCAACGAGTTGCGCAACACGTACGGTTACAGAGTTGAAATGATCGAGAACGCTACGCAGGAACAGATCATGAAGAAGTTGCGCGAGTATATTGAAAAGAAATACGAGCCACTCGACCAACTGTTTATCTTCTTTGCGGGACATGGCAACTACGATGCAACCTTCAGCGAAGGATATTTGGTTCCGAAAGAAGCTTTGACGAAAGATGAGGCGAAGACTTCTTACTTGTCATACAACAGGCTGCGGTCTGTAGTCAACAACATACCGTGCGAACACATCTTTCTCACAATGGATGTCTGTTTCGGAGGCACATTTGATCAGAAACTTTCGAACTCACGCGGTGCCTACGACGAGGTCTACACGGAAAAAGGGATTGCAGAGTTTGTGACGCAAAAGTTGGCCTACAAAACGCGCAAGTTCCTGACGTCAGGCGGCAAGCAATACGTGTCCGACGGCATCCCGGGTCAGCACTCACCATTTGCCAGGGCGTTTATCGAAGCGCTTCGTTCGCATGGTGGACGGGATGGCATCTTGACTTTGTCTGAGATCACACCTTACGTCGAGAAGTTGAAGGTGACACCACGTGCCGGTGAGTTTGGCGACAATGCGCCGGGTAGCGACTTCATTTTCATTGCGAGGTAAAAAACGCGAATGAGCCAGAAGTAAGCGTTTCGCTCAGGCACTTGACGGCGACATTGAGTCTGTAAGCCCAATAAAGTCGGGCCGTGAAGCGGGAACCCCGCCTCGACCTGCGACTTTTAGGGGATTCACAAATTTGGTATCTTAGTCAATTGCTGTCGCTAAAAGCGCCTTTTTAGCCGAATTTGGCTGATTTTTTGGGTGCTTGGCCACAGCAACCCTCAAAGACTTAAAGCAAACAGGTTTACTTTCAACATCGATTGGGTATTAAACCCAGCCACAAAATTTATGAAAGCCCATTTGACACTCCTCTTGGCGGGCTCGCTGGCCACCAGCGCGTATGCTCAAAATGTCAGTACCCGGACCAACGAGTTCGAGGTAGATTTTTCTGACCCCAAGAAACTAGTCACGTCCACGATCCCTGTCATCAATTGGATTACGCCCACGGCGGAAACGACCTATGCTCAGGAGAACAAGTATAAGATCAAATTCGAGATCGAGTCGACTACACCGATCAAGAACGTCACGATCAATATCAAAGAAGGAGCAAATTCTGCTTCGCGCGGCACCCAAAACATCCAGCCCGATGCGACCCAGACCCTCCATTCAGAATTTGAACGCAGCTTAAACCTCTTGCCTGGGGAAAACGTGTTGGAAATCGTCGCGGAAAACCAAGATGGCATTCGCACTATTAGCTATAAAACGGTTCATGTGGGTTCTACGGGTATCGCCGATGCATCTAAGTTGGATCGGACCGACTACGCGTTGATTTTTGCCACCGATCAATACGACAACTGGCCCGACCTCGTAAACCCCGTGTTTGATGCGCGCACGATTGCTGAAGAGTTACGCAAAACCTACGGTTACAAAGTGGAGATCATCGAAAATGCGACACAAAACGAGATCCTCAAGAAACTCCGCGATTACATCGAGAAAAAATACAAGCCGTTAGACCAGTTGTTCATTTTCTTCGCAGGCCATGGTAACTACGATGCCACTTTCGGAGAAGGATACTTGGTTCCGAAAGAAGCCTTAACAAACGACGAAGCAAAAACATCATACCTCTCGTACAACCGCCTTCGCTCCGTGGTCAACAACATCCCCTGCGAGCACATCTTCCTAACGATGGACGTTTGTTTCGGCGGAACGTTCGATCAAAAACTTGCGTCGTCACGTGGTATGGATGATGAGTACAAGGAGAAGAGCGCCGCCGAGTTTATCACGCAAAAGCTCACCTACAAAACGCGCAAGTTCCTTACTTCCGGAGGAAAGCAATACGTATCGGATGGAATCCCTGGCAAGCACTCACCCTTTGCCCGCGCGCTGATTGAAGCGCTGCGCTCGAAAGGTGGTCGTGATGGGATCTTGACACTCACCGAAGTCACCCCATTCGTCGAGAAACTCAAGATCACGCCACGGTCGGGAGAATTTGGGGACAACGCCCCAGGCAGCGACTTTATTTTCGTGGCGCGATAAGCCCGAACATGCTTTTTGTCTAACCTCTTTCTTGACATACCCTGAACCGATATGCGAGAAAGAGGTTTTCTTTTAATGTGGCTCCTCACCCATTCGTTCGTGTAAGATTATCGCGTCATTTGACCCGAATTACATTTAGATTTATAGATAACTTTCGCCTTGAGGTTTTGTATGCTGCGACATGTTCTCGGTTTTGTCTTAGTTGCTTCGCTGGCCATTGAGAGTTCTGCCCAAACGGGGAACTATCTCCTCACTCACTATTCTCCAAAGAGTGAAGATATCGATCACGTAAGTTTCGATATCGCGCAAGACAACAAAGGGATCCTCTATTTCGCCAATAAAGCCGGCGTCCTCGAGTTCGACGGTCACAATTGGAATACTGTCAACACGCCCGCACCCGTATACACCATCGCGGTAACAACCGACGGCGCCGTGTTTGCCGGAGGCCTTTCAGGCTTCGGACGAATCAAAGTAACACCCGTGGGCCGGGAATATGAGAGTCTCAGTGGCTCCATCCCATCTGCCAACAATGTGTTTTCCAGTATTGCTGCCCACGATCGCGTATTCTTTTTGTCGAGCAACAACCTGTACATCGTGGATGGGGAAACGGGATCTCTAGAAAAAACGATTGCCCCCACCGCCGAACAAGGAATGTTCAAGAACCTCTTCGAGGTAGATGGTGACGTGTATGTCAACACCGAAGGTGATGCCATGCTCACGTGGAAGGATGGAGCGCTGGTCACCTCTCAGTTCAACCCTTCAGCCGGCGAGATACTATTTACCCACCGGCTCGCGGGTACCCACAAAACGCTGCTCGGAACTTCGGACGACCGCGTGTTCGTGTATGAGGGCGGGTTTCTCAATGAGATCCAAGTGAAGGATGCTGAATATTTAAAGGGTAACGTACTGGTGAGTGGCGCCTGGGTGAACGAGTCGTTGGTTGGCCTCGCCACATTACGAGGTGGTCTTATTTTTATTGATCCCACCACGGGAGCAACCCAAGAAATTACCAATTACTACACGGGCCTTCCCGACAACGAGGTATACGCACTCCTAGGCGACGATAAGGAATGTCTCTGGGTTGCGCACGATTACGGATTTACGCGAATAGCACCGTTCCAACCTTTCCGGTCTTTCAGTCACTATCCTGGTCTGGAAGGAAATTTATTGTGCGCGTATTCGATGCCCAAAGATGGCGTGTACGTAGGCACCAGCCTCGGGCTCTTCAAATTGGTGAAAGACGAAGTTTTCGAGGATGAAGAATACTTTGTCACGAAAAAGAAAACAGTCACGGCGCAAGAGTCAGAACCTGAAGTAACGGCATCCGAGAGCCTTGCGGAAAAGACACGGCGCAGTATTTTTGGCAGGAACCGGAAGAAGAAGAAAGAAGAAGCTGCCGCTGTCCCCGCGACCGACCCTAAGAAGACGGAGAAGACGACCGTTGTCAACACCCGCGAACGCAAGACGCGGCGTGTGCTCAAGTCGCTGCAATATAAATACGTGCGGGTGCAGGGGATCAATGGCAAGGTGACCCATCTAATGAACGTCGATGGTCAACTCATGGCCGCTGGGTTGGGAGGGGTATACAACATCAACAACTTAAGCGCTGCCGCCGTCACGTCGGATCCTATCCGATCGGTATTCTTGTCGAAGTCGATCGACCAGATGTTTGTCAGCACCTACAACGAAGAGATTAAGTCATACAGCAAGAAGGGTACGGTGTGGCAGGAGACGCATTTGCTCGATACGTTGCAAGAGTACGTGAGCTACATGTTTGAGGATAAGCTTCAAAACTTGTGGCTTTGCGGGCGGGCAGGGGTCATTAAGGTTGAAATGATCGAAGGCGAAATCACGAACGTCGAACGCATCGCGTACTTGAAGCCTTCAATCGATGAAACCGTCGGCCTCGCGGTGGGCTCAGATGTATATGTGGTAAATGCAGGGGAGTTTCAACTATACGATCCGGCGAACGATAAATTTACGAGCTACGATTCACTGCCGGGAACGCGCAAGTACTTCGCGTCGGCTGGTGCCTTTTGGTTTCACGATGGTCATCGCTGGAGGACAATCGACGAGCGCATCACAAAACAAATGCAGCTCGAATGGCTTGGGCTTTTCAACGACATACGTTTCCTCACACCGCTCACGGAGGAGAATGGTCTGTGGGTGATCACTGCGGGAAATGAACTCTATCGCTTTATTCCGTCGCCCAAGGAGCGTCCCGAAGCATATCCCCTTTTCTTGAAGGGCGTCAAGGGCGAAGCAGGTGTCCTCGGTCAACACCATCTACAAGTACAGGAAGAGAAGGGACCTATTACGTTCGAATTCGTCCAACCAGATTACAATGGGTTCGAGACGATAGAATATCGGTACTTATTAAAAGGGCTCATGGACGGTTGGACAGCGTGGTCGCCCAACAACAGCGAGATCAATATTCCATACCTGCCTTCCGGCGAATACGAGATCTCAGTTCAATCGATGAATATTTTCGGGAAGGTGAGTGAGGTAGACAAAATTTCAATCAGTGTAGAACCTCCCTACTGGCGGAAACCCTGGTTTTACGCGATGGAAGTATTGGTGTTCAGTATGTTGGTACTGCTTTCGGTCCGACTCACGGTCATCAATCAAAAGTATCGACCAATTAGCCGCGTGCTTTCGCTGCTGACGGTGATCATGTTCATCCAGTTTGTCCAAACAACGGCTTACGCGTTGATCAACTTGCAGAGTTCGCCGGTTGTGGAGTTCTTGATTCAAGTGGTGATTGCATTGTTGGTGCTTCCGCTTGAATCGAAGTTGCGAAACTTCATGGAGCAAGCTTCCGAAGGCAAGATTTCAGTGTTCGGCAAGAAGGCCGATAAAGGCACGACATCGGCCACGTGATTTTTATTGACGGGCTTGTATTCATTTGGCTTTTGCTCTAATATTCAGCCTTCAACCCACAAGCCATGCTCCTGAACCTCGACTCCGTACCACAGTTCTATAAGAATTATGTCAAGCAAATTGACGAAACGGACGTCATACAGGCTCTTCGCCTTTCAGGTTTCCGAACCCAGATGTTGATCCATTCAATTCCGGCAGAGATGGCGGACTTTCGTTATGCCGACGGAAAATGGAGTGTACGCGAACTCTTGTGCCACGTGGTAGATGCAGAGCGGATCTTCGCCTATCGTGCGCTACGATTCGCGCGCAACGACCGGACGAATCTTCATGGATTTGATGAAAACGCCTACGCACCGGAAGCAAACGCCGCCGGTCGAAGCTTGAAAAAAATCTCAGACGAACTTGCACACCTACGAGCGTCCACAGTGGATTTATTTGAAGGCTTCACGGAAGAGATGCTCCAACGCCGTGGATTAGCGAACAACAATGAGATGAGCGTCCTGGCACTAGGATTCATCATCGCCGGACATGAAGCTCATCACCGAAAAATATTAACTGAACGGTACCTTTCGAAGTAAATGAAGACCCTCCCCCTAGTACTCTTATTTTTGGTTGCGACCACCACGCTGGCGCAAACACGCGACAGCCTCGATATCAAGATTGGACAAATGCTGTTGATCGGGTACCCTGGCCCCGAGCTTGATTCAACCGTGCTAAAAGAAGTAAGGGAAGGGAAAGTGGGATCGATTATCCTTTTCGAAAAGAACGTACCCAAGAGTGCTACGGCGTTTTACACGCTTAAGAAGGTATTGTGGACCTATCAGAAGGCAGCACCCATTCCATTGTTGATCACCATCGATCAGGAAGGAGGTCGTGTCAACCGCCTGAAAGACAAGTATGGCTTTCCGAAGTCCATCACCGCCCAAGCTTCAGGCAAAGCGACAACCCTCGATTCCGTGCGCTTCAACGCTGAGTCGATCGCCTCTAACCTGGCCGGCCTTGGGTTCAATGTCAACTTCGCGCCTGTGGTAGATGTGGCGATAGCTCCCAACAACCCCGCGATCGTAAAGCCCGGGCGCTCGTTTTCGCCCAATCATGATTCCGTGACCCTACTGGCGCGCGAGTACATCAAGCCACACCGCCGCTTTGGCGTGATCACGGTGTTGAAACACTTCCCAGGTCAGGGCAGCGCCCAAGATGACACCCATTTCGGTATCGCAGACGTCACCAACACCTGGACCGAGGCCGAGTTGAAACCCTACAAAGAGTTGTTGCGCGATGGTTATGTGGACGCTGTGATGAGCGCGCACATTGTCAATCGGAAGTTGGATCCTGAAGGATTTCCGGGCACCATGTCGAAAAGAATGGTCGACAGTCTCCTCCGCAAAGCAATTGGCTTCGACGGCGTTGTCTTTTCAGACGACATGCAGATGCATGCCATCAGCAAACAATACGGTCTAGAAGAAGCGGTAAAGCGCGCGGTGAAAGCCGGCATCGACATTCTTTGCTTTTCGAATAACATTCAGAATACCGAAGCGCGGAATGCCGACATCGTTCATCAAATTATCAAGAAGATGGTCGTAAGTGGTGAAATCCCAAGAGAGCGGATCGATCAATCTTATCGTAGGATCATGAAATTGAAGTCGCGCTTACAAACCACTGCTTCGCAGGCGGAATTTTACCAACTCGAAGCAACGAAGGAACGTGTTCGCGCAGATGCCCTTCAGGCACAAATAGATGAACTAAAGGCACAAGCTGAAACGAAAGACAAAAAGAAGAAGAAAAAGAAGAGATAGTGAGGCCCTTTCAATTGATACAACCCACTGGCGAGCCCGTTCCAATCTTGTTGAGCGTGCCCCACTGTGGAACGGAGTTTCCTCCTGAATTGAAACGGCAGTATAAGGCTGACTTGATCGCGGCACCGGATGATACCGACTGGTTCGTTCACCGACTTTATGATTTTGCCGCCGCCATGGGAATCACGATGATCCACTCGACATATAGTCGTTGGGTGATCGACCTCAACCGAGACCCCGAGAGTAAACCGCTGTATACCGACGGTCGAATCATTACCGCACTTTGTCCTGCGACCACTTTTACCGGCGAGTCTTTGTATGTCGATGGTCGAACCACCGTCGATCCCGGCGAGGTAAATCGACGCATCGAAATATATTACAAGCCGTACCATGATCAGGTTGCCAAGAAGCTATTGCAACTCAAGAGCAGATTCGGAAAAGTGCTTCTGTGGGAATGTCACTCCATTCGCCAGAAAGTACCGACCGTTCAGCCGATCGCTTTTCCGGATCTCATCCTCGGCGATAACGACGGAGCAGCAGCCGGACACGAAATCATCGACACAGCATTGTCGGTGCTTAAGAAGTCCGGGAAAACGGTCAACCATAACCATCCTTTCAAAGGTGGATACATCACACGTTACTTCGGGAAGCCAAGTGAAGGGCAGCATGCGATCCAACTCGAGATGACGAAAGTGAATTACATGGACGATGCCGAAAAGAACTACGACGAAAAGCGTGCTAGCGTGATGCGGAAGACCTTGACCCGTGTATTCGAAGAACTGATTTCAAAACACCTTTCATGAGCCACGCAGGATCTCGATTCTTTCGGTTCGCTGGAATTTTTTTGAGAGAAGGATGGATGATGCCCGCATTCGTCGGTGTGGACTCGCAGGGTAGAATCACCTCCATTTCTAAAGATAGTCCGTCAGGAGTGGCAGTAGAAGATGTGTCGGGATTTGCGCTTCCTGGATTTCAGAATTCGCACTCGCACGCCTTTCAGTATGCGATGACGGGAAACGCCGAAGTACACCCCGCCGGAATAGAAGATGACTTTTGGACGTGGCGTGAGGAGATGTACAAATGTGCGCTGTCGATGAATCCCCAACAAGCCGAAGCGGTGGCGGCGATGTTGTACGCCGAGATGCTCCGCAATGGGTATACCCACGTGGCGGAGTTTCACTACCTCCACCACGATAAAGACGGCAAGCCTTATTCCAACCTCGTCGAAATGGGCGAGCGAATGTTGGCCGCGGCCCAAACGGCAGGCATTCGTATTACCCTCGTGCCTGTTTTTTATCAGAAAGGTGGATTTGGGCTGCCACCAGCCGCACGCCAACGACGATTTATCTCACCCAGCGTCGATGCTTATCTGAAGTTATTGGACGAGAGTTTCCAAGCGGCTCGCTCTTATGATAAAGCGCAAGTGGGCTTCAGTGTTCATTCGCTCAGGGCTGTGGACCTAAACGACGTGCTTCGAACACTGGAGCTCGGGCCGAAAGAGAAGCCTTTCCATATACATGTATCCGAACAACGCAAAGAAGTAGCCGACAGCCTGGCATTTTCTGGAACACGACCCATGCAATGGTTGCTCGATCACGCAGATGTCAACCACCGGTTTCACTTGGTCCACGCGACACATTTGGACGACCTAGAACTTCGTCAGTTGGCGCAGACGCAAGCCAACGTGATACTGTGCCCGTCGACAGAGGGAAACCTTGGCGATGGTATCTTTCGAATGAAGGAATACGTCTCACTAGGAGGTCGCTGGGCGATCGGTACCGACAGCCACATAGGACTCGACCCGCTCGAAGAGTTTCGAATGATCGACTATCGGCAACGACTGACGACAAATTTTCGGAACACGTTCTCCGGAGACGGCGCAGCCTACATGATGGGTGAATCGGTGAACCGTGGTAGGCTGGCGATGGGGCTGCACGCCCGCCAGCATTTTGAAGTCGGTCAACCACTCGATGCAGTTGTGTACCAAGCGAAGTCACCGCGCCTTGCGACAACGTCGACCGCGAACCTTTCTGCCGCGATCGTGTACCATGCAAATTCGTCGATGTGTTTAGGAACACTGGTCGACGGAAAGTGGGTCGTAAAAAGTCAAAAGCACGTAGCTTACGAACGCATCCGCACGTCGTTCGTGGAGGCCATGAAAGAACTATATCACTCATGAACATCGACATTCGTCCGGTTAGACCAACCGATAGTCCAGCCATAGCGCACATCATCCGCACCGTGATGCCTGAGTTCGGAGCCAGTGGCGCTGGTTTCGCCATTCACGACAAGGAAGTGGACGATATTTTTAAAGCATACGATCAACCGCGCGCGGCCTACTTTGTTTGTGAAGTGGATGGAAAAATCATCGGCGGTGGAGGCGTGGCACCTTTGCAAGGTGGCGATGAAGATACCTGCGAACTGAAAAAGATGTACTTTCTCCCAGAAGGGCGAGGCAAAGGACTTGGTAAAAAGGTATTGCGCCAGTGTGTGGAGGCAGCTCGTCAGATCGGATACAAGTACTGTTACCTCGAGACTTTCAACACGATGAAGAAGGCAATGGTCCTCTATGAGTCGGAAGGATTCCAGCGCATCGATGGACCGCGCGGAAATACAGGCCATTTCGCCTGTGATACCTTCTACCAAATTCAATTGCACTGACCAAGTTTGGGACATTCATTCCATTTTCTGGAAACCTGATTTTTTGCTTTTGGCCTAATTGACGCAGGTTCAAATCTTTTTACCGGCAGGCAATCCTTTTGCTTATGGCACGACGCCCAAGTAAGAGGGGAAGATATGATTGCAGCAATGTTCTCGGTAGTTTCTTTAGTTTTCGTCGGATTGTTGGTACACCGTGGCTTTCCGGGCTCGGTGAAAGATATCGGTTGGAAAATGTCAGGAACGTGGGCCACCGGCGACAGGACCTTCCACGTCATGATGCACGCTTCGCGCGATATTCTGCGCGGTCACATCGTATGGGCCCGCGACCGATGGAACTCAGGCAAGCTCGGCCAATTGGTACTTAAGGAAATGCACATCAAGCCGTTCGGCATGTGGAGTGCAGGTACCTTCATCGAGCCGTCGACAGGTAAAGAGTATCCAGTGCAGATGCGACTGGGACGACGGAAAGCGCTACTCGTCGATTTCGGCGAAGGCCATCAAGAAGAATGGAAACTCATCCGTAGCCTATAAAAAAGCGACCCCGCCTCACGAAGCGGGGTCGTTCTCTTTAATAGGTATCCTGAAAGCTACTTCTTACCAATATTGTCTTCAAACAATTTGAAAATCCTTTTGTATTCGTCGGTCCAACTACTGGGTTCGACAAAGCCGTGGTCTTCCATCGGGTAGACGGCAAGTTCCCAGTTGTCTTTTCCGAGTTCAATAAGACGTTGCGTGAGACGGACCGCATCTTGAAAGTGCACGTTCACGTCTACCATGCCGTGGCAAATCAACAACTTGCCCGTCAGGCCCTTTGCGTGATAGATAGGTGAACTCTTCGCATATGCAATGCTGTCGGTTTGTGGTTCGTTCAAGATACTTGCCGTGTAGGGATGGTTATAGTGTGCCCAATCCGTTACGGGACGCAGAGCAGCACCTGCCGCAAATACATCGGGTGTAGTAAACATACCCATCAGTGTGATGAAGCCGCCGTAGGAGCCGCCGTACACGCCAATTCGTTTGGGATCCACACCGTGTTTTTCCGCGAGCCATTTTGCGCCGTCAACATTGTCGGTCAAGTCTTTTCCACCCATGAAGCGATAGATGCCCGTGCGCCAATCGCGACCGTAGCCAGCGCTTGCACGGTAGTCCATGTCTAACACCGTGTATCCATGGTCGGCTAACAGGTTATGAAACATGTATTCACGGAAGTAACTGCTCCACCACTTATGGGCGTTCTGAAGATATCCAGCTCCGTGGACGAAGATGACGGCTGCCCCATTTGGATTCGTAGGCTTATATAAACGGGCATATATTTGCGCTCCGTCGCGTGCCGGTACGGTAGTCACTTCTGGGTCGCGCCAAGCATAGGAGCGGAACTCTTCGGATGTCGACATGGTGACCTGCATGGCCTTTGCACCAACCTTGTTTTCCTGAAGATAAAGTTCCCACGGTTTGTTGCTGTAGGAATAACGGATTGCGAGCCATTTTTCGTCGGGCGAGAGGCTCACCTCGTGGTTGCCGGTAAGGCTGGTGATCTTCTCTGCTTTGCCTCCCGCAACAGGCAACTTATAGAAATGCTTTTCGCCGGGATGTGTTTCATTCGTGACTAGGTAGAAGAACTTCTTGTCATTGGAGAGTTCAATGTTTTGAACCTCGTAGGAGCCAGAGGTGAGCGCTTGTTTTTTGTTTGTCGCGGTGTGGTACGTATACAAATGAGAGTACCCTGTTTCTTCCGATGCGAACCAGAGCGTCTTGCTATCCGCTAACCAGCCCAGGGCGCCGGTTCCAAACGTGCCGAAACCACCGGTGGCAGGACCACCAATCCACGCTTCATCATGTTGCCGATCGACCAGCGTAAGTTTTTGCGTGGCACAATCCAGCAGGAGTATCCAGCGGTCTTTGTTGTCTTGAGCGCGCACCACAACTGCCGCTAGTTTTCCATCCGGCGACCAAACGGGACCATGAATGATCGTCGGCCTTGGCATTGGCTTAGAATCCTTGCTTTTGTCGCCGCTGGGTTTCTTTGCTGCGTATTCCTTTTTGAAGTCTGGTTCATCGGTGATGCCCGGAATCTCATTTGTTTTTACTGCGAGTACGGTGTCGCGCGCGATGTCGTAGACAAAGAACTCGTAGGCATTCTGCGTAGAGCCCACTTTCGTACGCGAGGGTATGTCGGTCGTGAAACCCGTTTCCGTTACATAGTTGGGTACGATTGTGTTCTTCGCCCCAGCCACTTTCGTCAGTCGGTAAGTAATGAACTTTTCGTCGGGACTTACTCTCACCGCGTCGATGTTTTTGTCGTCGAGAAAAATCTCTTTCGGTCTTTTGGGTTGATCTAGCTTACGAGCCTTTTCGGAGGATTTCCTGTTGTCGTTTCTTTCGCACACGATTTCCATCATAGACAGTTGATCCGCATTCAACCACTTTTCCTGATCGCTTTGTTTTGCGTCCGACTTTTTAGATCCTCGTTTGAAGTCGCTCCATTGCTGGATGCTGCCGGTCGATAGTTCAATGCTATACACGTTTTGGTCCGTCGTGAAGAAGACTCGTTTTTCGTCTAACGAAAAGTAAGGACCGAATTCACGGGCAACGGTGTTGGTCAATGCCGTTTGTTTGCCGGTAGCTACATCCAGTAGGAAAATGTCGCCATTGCGTTCAAAAACTTTTCTTGTTCGAGCTCGGGTGTATTCACCACCGTTCGAAGGAAGCGTACGACGAACGCTAGGAGCGACCTTTACAGGGGTTCTATTCGTCAGATTGATCGAGTAAAGAGAATCGCCCGGGTTTTTGTCGGGATTCCAATTGAAGTATACAAACTTGCCGTCTTCGGACCAGCTTATATTGCTAGGGCTGACCCCGATCCATTTGGGGTCGCGCATAATTTTTTCGACAGAAAGGGGGGCCAACTGTTGGCCGATAGCTGGTGCCGCAAGCAGCATCAGCAGAAAGATTCTCTTCATAGGTCAGGTGTTCAAACAGGCTCAATATTAGGTCAAATCGGTGTTGATTCGAAGATTTTTTTATAAATGGCCTGGCGTCTTTCGGGGGATAATTTGAGGGGTATTTCTGGGAGGTAACAAACTCATGTTTTTGTAGATTGTGACCCATGCGAAACCTCATCCTCACCCTTTTTGTCCTGTGCCCGATTATTGGATTTTCACAGGAATACTACAGTTTCCCCTATGGAAGGGCCACCTTCAGCGACTTTGATTTGAAGTCCTATCCTTCGGATACGTCTGCAACGGCGTACGTCATCAAGGAACTGGCCGAGGCGCACATCGACTATGAAACAAACAATCGGCTTATCTTCACCTATCATGTGAAAATTCGAATCCTGAAGAAAGAAGCGGTGGAGCGCGCAAACATTTCCGTGCTCTTGCGGAAGTCGGCGGGTAGCAAAGAGGAAATAAGAGATGTCGTGGGCTCTTCTTTTGACCTTGTAAACAACAGGATCGTGGAAACGAAGCTCAATAGCAAGGACGTTTTCCTTGAAAAAAATGGGAAGTACTACGACGAGGCGAAGTTTGCCATACCCAACGCCCAAGTGGGAGGTGTGATCGAGTATATGTATACCATCGTATCGCCGTATCTATTCAATTTTCGTCGCTGGGAATTTCAGTCGGACCTGCCCAAGATGCACAGCGAGTATTGGACCGTAATTCCCGCGAACTATGTCTATAACGTTTCCTTGCGAGGACCCTTCCAACTCGCCGATCACAAAACCGAGATCGTAAAGGATTGCATTAATTCCGGCAACGGTTCCGTCGCAGAGTGCTCGCGCAACAAATACTTGATGAAAGACATTCCAGCTTTCAAGGAAGAAGAGTTCATGACCGCCAAGCAAAACTTTATGTCGGCCATTAATTTCGAACTCTCCGAGGTCAAACACTGGGATGGGCGCGTCGACAGGGTCACCAAGGAATGGAAAGACGCTGACCTCGAACTCAAGTTGGACGCCAACTTCGGCACGCAAATCAAGAGAGGCGATGATGTCGTTGGCTCCGCCGTCGACGTAGTGATTGCCGGAGAAACCGATCCGCTCGCGAAGGCAAAAAAGATATTTGACTTTGTAAAGTTCCACTACGACTGGGACGGATCTCGCGGTTATTTCTCGGAGTCGCTGAAAAAGGCATTCGAAGAAAAGACTGGAAACGTGGGTGATATCAATCTCACCCTGTTGGCTTCCCTCCGTCATGCGGGGCTCAATGCCGACCCTGTTTTGCTGGCCACGCGCGACATCGAGCGGCCAATTGAAATCCACCCAGTTTTGTCCGATTTCAACTACGTGATTGTTCGCCTAACAACCGGTGACAAGACATATTTGTTGGATGCCACCGACGATTACCTGCCCTTTGGAACAATTTCCACTCAATGCTACAACGGCAAGGGCCGAGTGATGGCAGATGCAGGGTCATCCTGGATGGAAATCAAACCGACGGACCGCGACCGAACCATGACGCAGATCAACCTGAAGTTGGCTGAAGACGGCAAGGTGACCGGAACCATCCAAAGAATGTATTACGGTTACGCCGCTATCGAGAAAAGAAAACAATTGAGCGAGTATAAAAGCACCGACGAATACGTCGAGAAACTTCGCGCGAAGAATCACTTCATGACAATCGCGAACTATGAGCAGACTGTTGACAACAAGGACCTGTCGAAGGCGATTGTTGAGAAGTATGGCGTCGAGTGGTCGGGTTTCGATTCGCCACAAGCTACTCACTTCCTGTTCAATCCAATCTTGATCGAGCACGACGAGAAGAACCCTTTCAAAACTGAGATGCGGATGTTCCCTGTCGACTATGGCGTTCCGGTGGATGTGAATATAACCGTGACCATGGAGCTCCCAGCGAATGTGGAGGTTAGCTCCGTGCCGGACCGCGTGGCGGTTGCCTTGCCAAGCTCGGGCGGGCGCTACATGTATTTCGCGCAAGTGGAACCGACCAAGCTGGCCATTTCCAACATACTTAGTATTGCGAAGCCGGTGTATCAACCTGAAGAGTATCCCTATCTGCGGGAACTCTACTCAAAGATGATTCAAGCTCAAGCCACGGACATAGTGATCAAAAAGAAGTGATCTAGTCCTTCTTCTCTCGCGTGAGGTCGGTGAAAAAGCTATTGATGAGACTCAAGATGAGGCTGAAAGCCAATGCCCACCAAAATCCATCGACATGAAAGTCGGGAACTAGGGCATCGACAATGAGGATGACGACTGCGTTGATCACCAATAGAAATAATCCTAGCGTGGCCACCGTTAACGGCAATGTGAACAAAATCAAGAGAGGTTTCACAAACATGTTTGCCAACGCCAATACAAGCGCGACGAGCAAGGCCGTGAAGACGCCATGCACCTCTACGCCCGGGAGCAAGTAGGCAGCGACCCATACGCCCAACCCTGTCAACAGAAATTGAATCAGACTTTTCATGACTCGAACAAAGAATGTCTTGAAGTTGTCTATTTTTGATAAAACCCACAAGTGATGGCTCAGTTCCGTTTCAAAATCAAAGGATATTTGAATGAAACGGGTGAGTATTCTCCAGCGCACACCGCAGAATCCGGAACGATTCTCCAGTTTATTCTTCAACATTGGTTCAACGAGACGCTTCCGAATAACCTAGACATCGTTCACATCGAAAATGAGGTGGGCGATCGTTTGGTTATCGACCACCTAAAGCGTGATGTCTTCGACTATTACTTTATCGAGCGTAATGGCAAAAAGGCATACTACCACAAAAAGACAGATATCCAGTTCATGTTCTTTGCGCTGGAGAGTTTCTTTAACCATCGCAACCAAGATCTCCGGCACAACCTTCGATACACCACCGACGACGCAAAATTTATTTGTGGCGACTTTGTTGGAAAAGACTTTTCATATAAGGTCACTTATCGGAAAATTTGGAGCAACGTCGATGAGTTGCTGTATCCTTTAATTGTCGTCATCGGCGCCTTGATCTTTTCTTTCTTTACTTCATGGATTGTCGCTATCGTTGGGATCGTGTTTGGATTTTTGTTTGCCTTCAGCATGTACCAAACAATTACCCGTCTTCGGACCTACTATCAAGACAACAAGGATGTGTCGATTCGGTTGAGTCGCGGCGATGAAGTACTCCGCGTCACGAAAGGTTCGTGGACCCGAGATATTCCCAAGACAGACATTCGGAAAATTGTCAAGTATGTGCGTCCGCTGGAGAATCCGCGTATGATCGCCGAGCTCCATACAGAAATTGAATTCATCAACGGAAACATCCTCAACCTAACCTGCCTGTTGCTCCCACAAGATCAAGTGGCATTAAAGTTTGCAAACGACTTGACTCCCATCGAGTATCGACCTGCGGACGACATAAAATTTTTTAGACCGACTCAACTAGAAAAGTATTTCTCGGCGATCCGTCCCTTGGGTGCCTCCGACCCGTTAAAATCCTAGTATTTGAGGCTCGGAAGAATCGCGGCCAACCAGTAAATTCGACGCCTGTCTAAAGGGGAAATTCGTGTACGCCATTGTGGATATAGAGACGACGGGAGGCTATGCCGAAAACCATAAAGTGACGGAGATTGCCATCTACCACCACGATGGCATGCAGATTACCGACCACTACAAGACACTTATTAATCCCGGGCGAAAAATTCCCCAGTTCATTACAGGGCTCACCGGCATTACCTACGAAATGGTGAAAGAAGCGCCTGCGTTTTCAGATATCGCGCAAGAAGTACACGCGTGGTTGAAAGACCGGGTCTTTGTCGCCCACAATGCTCACTTCGACTATAGCTTCTTGAAAAAAGAGTTCGAAGATCAGGGCATCGTCTGGAACTCAAAAAAATTGTGCACGGTCAGGTTAAGTCGTAAGATAATTCCAGGCCTCGATTCGTATGGTCTCGGTCGGCTGGCAGAGAGTTTAGGTATCAAGATACCCGACCGCCATCGTGCTGGCGGTGACGCGTTGGCCACAGCTCGCATCTTCGATATCCTGTTGAAGCGCGACCAGAACGGGGTCATTGCGAAAGCGTTGAAGCGCAACTCGGGTGAAACGATTTTACCACCCAATTTACCGAAGGAAGAGTTTGATCAGTTGCCGGCGCGTCCGGGTGTGTACTATTTTCTTGACGCTCGCGGTCAGGTGATCTACGTCGGAAAAGCCATCAACATCAAGAAAAGAATCGCGGGCCACTTTACCGGTGAAGCACGCGAATGGAATCGGTCTAACATTAGAAACGAGATCCATCACATCACCTGGGAGTTGACTGGCAACGAACTAATCGCGTTGATCTTCGAGGCGCAGGAAATCCGAAGACTCTGGCCGAAGTACAATTTGGCCCAAAAGTACCGCGTCGAGGAGTGGGGTGTTTTCGACTACGAGGATCGAAACGGGTATCTACGGTTTTGTGTCAATACAGTGGCACGCGGGACAAAGCCTTTGATCACGTTTACGAACAAGGGCGAAGCTTGGAACTTCATGTGGGAGAAAGTCCGCACGTTCGACCTTTGTCCGAAATTGTCGGGCCTCCAACTCGCGAAGGGCTTGTGTTTTGCACATCAATCTGGCTCGTGCAAAGGTGCTTGCCAAGGAGTTGAGACGCCACGGAAATACAACAAGCGCGCGCAACAGGCGGTTGAGAGTTTTTTCGAAGAGGGGCAGACCGTGGCCATCCTGGGAAAAGGGCGCAGTCCAGAAGAGAAATCCGTCGTCTTGGTTGAAAAGGGAACTTACCTGGGCTTTGGCTTTTATGACGATACGGTCGTGATCTCGGATTTTGATTCCGCGCGCAGCCTGATCAAGCCCGGTAAGGAGAATCGCGTCGTTCAAAACTTGATCAACTCCTACCTTCAAAATCCTAAAGGCGTCGAGTTGGTGACCTTTTAGTTGACGAACCATATCGTTCCATCCGGTTGAGATGGATGTTCGTTGATCCGTTTCGGTCGCGACCAATAGCAGCTTTACCTTTCGCCATGCTGCTCCGTTTGTTTCTTCCCATTTTGATGTTGGGTGTCACACCTCAATGTAGAAATGGATTCCCAGACCCCGGTGTAGCTCCCATCACCGATTCACGGGCAACCACGATCGGAGACGACGCCCATGCCGACCTCCGGGTATTTTTCGTGGGCAACAGCCTTACGTATACCAACGACTTACCCGCCATGGTAGTAGAATTGGCCGCCATGGATGGGATCAAGGTGAGTGCTACCACGCTGGCTTTCCCAAACTACGCGCTCGAAGACCACCTTTTTGATGGCGAGCTGCAGAAGAAACTTTCTAAATCCAAGTTTGACTTTGTGATCGCCCAACAGGGACCTTCCGCCCTACCAGAGTCGCAAGTGATGTTGCGGGAAGGCGCGCTGCGAATGGCTCAGGTGTGTGAAGCGAACGGTGCGAAGTTCGCCTTGTATGGAGTGTGGCCTTCGCTCGATCGATCTTTCGATTTGGATAACTGCATTGGTTCCTATGCGAATGCCGCGTCTGCGTGCAAGGCCCTTCTGTGCCCAGCTGGGTTGGCTTGGAAACTAGCTTGGCAAAAGAAACCGAGTCTGCCTTTGTACGGTCCCGACAACTTTCACCCCAGCGTTCATGGCAGCGCCTTGGCGGCTCTCGTGATTTACGCATCGATCCGGGGAAAAAACGATTGGAAGTTTTTTGACCCCGCGCTCGCATCTTGGTCCGGGCAGGTGAATGCAGGCGACCTCGAAATCATGAAAGAAGCAGCCATGCAGGCTGTGGTTCACTAAGATTTTCTGAACTTAGTCCCTTCAAAAGAATCAACCATGGATTGGATTGAGTTTACGGGACTGTTTGGTGCATTCCTCACCAGTGTGACCTTTGTTCCCCAAGTTTACCGCACGTGGAAAACGCGCAGCGTAGGTGATCTAAGCGCCACGATGCTGTTTATCGTGCTGCTGAGCACGGTTGTGTGGCTCATCTATGCCTTTGCGTTGATGCTGCTCCCGGTGATCATCGCGAATGGTATCGTTTGTGTGTTGAGCCTTTTCCTGATCTATTTCAAGTACACCTATAAGTAACGCCTTTGGGGCAACGTAAACGGGGGTAGGGTTCGCCAGGGTGAATATCCGCGGGTGTAACTCGTGGTCCGGGTGCGGCGATTTCTGGCCCCAATTACCTATTATTGCGATAATTTTTGCGTTAAATCATATTCTATGTCAGTCGGCGAAGCGGCAGAAATCCAACAAGATCACCAAAGCAAGATCAAGCAAGTATATAGTGAGGTGGGCAAGGTAGTCGTAGGCCAAGACTACATGGTCAACCGCCTGATGGTGGGGCTTTTCACCAATGGTCACATCCTGTTGGAAGGGGTCCCCGGGTTGGCGAAGACCCTTACAATTTCGACGCTCGCGCAGGTGTTGCACCTGGATTTTCAGCGCATCCAGTTTACACCCGACTTGCTTCCCGCCGACTTGGTCGGAACCATGATCTACAACCAAAAGGAAGGAAAATTCGAAGTCAAAAAAGGCCCCATTTTCGCGAACATCATCTTGGCCGATGAAATCAACCGATCGCCAGCCAAGGTGCAATCGGCCTTGTTGGAAGCCATGCAAGAGAAGACTGTGACCATCGGAGAAACCACCTTCAAATTGGATCGCCCCTTCCTGGTGATGGCAACTCAAAACCCGGTCGACCAAGAGGGAACATACCCTTTGCCCGAGGCACAAATTGACCGCTTCATGCTCAAGGTTTTCGTCGACTACCCGACGAAAGAACAGGAGTTGGAAATCATGCGCCGGATCTCAAACATGCAGTTCAGCTATCAGGTCAATCCGCTGTTGACGAAAGAGGACATCTTCGCAATCCGCGAAGAAGTCAATAGGGTGAAGATTTCAGAATCGCTCGAACGGTATATTATTGAACTGGTCTCGGCCACTCGGCGACCGAAGGAATACAAGCTCGACCGCGAAGCCCAGTACATACAATTTGGCGCCTCTCCCCGCGCGAGCATCAATATGAACTTGGCCGCCAAGGCGGTAGCCTACATGGAAGGACGGGACTTTGTGCTTCCTGAGGACATCAAAGAAATTGCCCGCGACGTGATGAACCATCGCATCCTCATGAACTATGAGGCGGAAGCCGATAATGTGAAAACAACCGACATTATTGCCTCCATTCTGAACAAGGTGCCGATCAATAAGTAAGCTTCCTGTTATTCGAAATTTAATTTTGTTAAGGCCCGTTTACCGGCGTATTAATTGGGAACGGCGTATTAACAATTCGGTAATATACCCGACCCAGACGGGTAATATGGGCACGGCATCTTTGCAGCAAAATAATCTACGCCATGCTGCGCAAGTTTTTTATGTTCGCCCTCGTTCTTTCTGTTTCAGCCGCCTTTGGTCAAGGTTCGCTCTCTGGAACAGTAACCGATGCGAAAACCGGTGAGCCCATTATCGGGGCCAACGTTGTCATCCAATCCACCACCACCGGAACCGCGACAGACCTCGACGGCAAGTTCCTCATCAGCAACATCGCAGCAGGCACTTACAACATTCAGGTGTCGTACGTAACATACAAGACGCACGTCATCCCTCAAGTAGTAATCGAAGACGCAAAGCGTTTGACACTCGACGTTCAAATGTCGGAAGATGTGTCGGAGCTCCAAGAGGTGGTTGTACAAGCCGCCCGCCAGACGGATACCGACTTTGACCTCTTGCGTTCAATCAAAGAATCGAAGGTGATCGCAGTAGGTATTTCTTCAGAACAGATTTCACGCACGCTCGACCGCGACGCCGCTCAAGTTCTTCGTCGTGTGCCGGGCATCACCATCAAAGGCGACCAGTTCGTCCAGATCCGAGGCCTTTCCGAACGCTACAACACCGTGATGCTTCACAACACGTTCGCACCCAGCGTGGAAACCGATGTGAAATCGTTCTCTTTCGCGACGCTTCCGTCGTCGCAGTTGGATCGCATCATCGTGTACAAGAGCCCTGCAGCTGATCTACCCGGCGATTTTGCAGGCGGTGTGGTAAAAGTATTCACCAAGAGCATCCCCGAAGAGAACGGGTTCGTGATTGACTACAGCACCCAAGTACGCGCGGGAACCACTTTCAACGATTTCTACCATCAGCAAAAGAATCCTGAGTTCGCAACGGGCTTCAACACAGGATTCTATGACCTCCCTAAGTACTTCCCGACCGACGTTTCGAAAATCCCGGCGACATCAGATCGTTTGGTGACGGCAGGACGCTCGCTCCGCAATACCTGGACACCCGTGAAAGGCATGGCCATACCCGACCAACGTTTCACACTCACGTCGAACCGCAAGTTCAACATCGGCCGTGTCCAAGTAGGTAACGTGACCGCGATTAATTATTCAAATTCGTACTCCACGTTTAATGTTGAGCGTGGCGACTATACCGAATCTGGTGGCGCCATCGACCAAAACTTCGGGTACAAAGACAATCAGTACAACCAACAAGTCCGTACTGGATTCCTCTTTAACTGGGCGTTCAAATTCGATCCGAAGAACATCATCGAATTCAAGAACCTCTACAACCAAAGCAGCAACGACCAGTGGGTAGATCGTACTGGAACAGGCATCAGCACTGGCCAATTGAATGGCTCGTTCGATAAAGTATACCGTGGCATTTATTCAGGTCAGTTAATGGGAACCCACGATTTGTTTCAAGATCGGACCTCCATCGAATGGGTAGTGGGTTATAACGACTCGTACCGCGACCAACCTGACTATAAGCGTTACCGCACGAACTTGGACGGAGCAACAGGCCAGGCTTCTGTGATCATCCCCAATGCTGCTGATCCCAACTTCTTAGGTCGTTTTTATGCAAAGCTTCACGAAACGGCTTACTCGGGTGGCTTGTCGGTGAAACAACGTTTTGGGTTTACGTCCAATCCATTGTTGAGCCCCGAAGTAAAGACAGGTTTCTTCTTCGAAAATAAGTCCCGTACGTTCGATGCCCGCAATATTGGATACCGCTTATCGTCTACCTACCTCAACCCGGCATTGCAGTATGCACCAGTGGGCGTGTTGATGCAACCGCAGAACATCAACAACACTGATGGTATTTCGCTCGCGGAGATCTCATACCGAAAGAACAGCTATACAGCCACCAACAATCTCTTGGCAGGTTACGTCATGGCAACTGTGCCGTTCAGCGAAAAGTTGAAGTTGGATGCAGGCGTTCGCTTGGAGAACAATATCCAGCAGCTTCACAGTTTCGACGATTTTGCGAACCTCGCGGTAGATCCGAAGTACAACATCACACGATTGCTTCCTTCGGCTAACATGAGCTACAATTTCACCGAGAAATCATTGGTGCGTATCGCTTATGGCAAAACGTTGAACCGCCCCGAGTTCCGTGAGTTGGCGCCATTCTCTTACTACGACTTCAACTTCAACTTCCTTTATGTGGGTAACCCAGGCTTGAAGATGGCGTCGATCCACAACGTCGATGTTCGATATGAGTTCTATCCTTCCAAGGGTGAACAAATCACGATCGGTGGTTTCTACAAATACTTCCAGAACCCGATCGAATTCTTGGTCGACATCAACAGCCCTGGTGGCGGTTTGAAGAATGTGAACTTCGGCAATGCGAACAAGGCGTTGTCATATGGTGTGGAACTCGAAGTGAAGAAATCACTGGATGGTTTGACTTCATCACCCTTCCTCGATCGAATCAACGTGTTGCTAAATGCTGCCTTGATTAAAAGCCGCGTCGATATCCCGACGAGCATTGCAGCCGGTCAGGACACGAACCGTCCTTTGATGGGACAAGCACCTTATGTCGTCAACGCGGCACTGTTCTACAACAACGAACAGTCGGGATGGCAAGTGAACGCCCTCTACAACGTTGTCGGAAAGAACATCGCATTTGTCGGAAATGAGAACTACCACACGGTGTATTTGATGCCGCGCAACGTGATTGACCTGACGTTCAGCAAACGAATCTCAGAGAAATTCCAGTTGAAGGGTGGTATCTCCGATATCTTAAGTCAACCGATGTTGTTGTTGCAAGACGGTAACGACAACGGAAAGTTGGAGCGTAAGAACGACCAAGTCATTCAGAAGTTCAGACCAGGTCAAGTCTTCTCGCTCGGGTTCACGTACCGCATCTAGCCCGAGAATCGCCGGCTATCCCGACCGACGTCAGTTGGCTAGGGAGATATTTGCCATCAAAATAAAGAGGACCGCTCCAAAGGCGGTCTTTTCTTTTCGTCAGAACGCGAATGGTTAAAGCAAAATTCGATTTGGGGTAACACTGCGATAAAACGCTAGACCTAGGTTGCATCGGATTTTAGAAACAGCAACTAAACCAATCACAATGAAATCAAGTAACCTTGTTCGACTCGTGCTCAGAGGCATCGCGTTGACAACGGTGGGCAGCATTCTCTTTCTCGCATCGTGTAAGAAAGATGAGCCCACTCCCCCCGCTCCGTCTATTACGGTGACCACGGCGACGGCTTCGGGCCTCGCAGGAGCTAAAGTCACAACATCTGTTACGGTCGACGCGCCGGGCGGTGGTAAGACCCTTTTCATCTATGTCAACGGCGCTGCCAGTACGGCACTTCCTAACGTGACCTTGGATGGAACTTCCTCGCAAACTGTTCCGGTTGAATATACCATACCCGCCAACGCGGTGGTGGGAAGCACGATCATCATTTCTTTCCAGGCTTCCGATAACAACGACCTATTGTCTGCCATCGGTTCATTTACGATCACCGTTTCGGACGTTCCTTCTAAGCCCATTGTAGAAGTAACTGCCGACATCACGACCGACACACGTTGGACAGCCGATAAGATCTATCGTTTGAACGGCTTTATCCGCGTAGGTACAGACAAGAAGCCCGGAGCAGGTGGCGCCGGCGTTGAACCTGTCATCACGGCTACGGCTACTTTGACCATCGATCCCGGAACGATCATCTATGGTAAGACAGGCACGCCCGGTGGTGCATTGGTCATCCAGCGTGGCAGTAAGATCATCGCGAACGGCACAGCAGCCAAGCCGATCATCTTCACCTCCGACAAAGCTCCCGGTTCGCGTAAAGCAGGTGATTGGGCAGGTCTCGTGTTGTGTGGAAAAGCAACCAACAACGTAAAAGCTTCCGCCTCTACCGGTAAAGATGGCGTGGAAGAATTGGAAGGCGCTTATGGTGCGTTTCACGGCGGTGGCGGCAGCCTTACCCCCAACGATGCCGATAACTCAGGCGTGTTAACCTATGTGCGCATCGAGTATGCAGGTTACCCCATCAACCCGAACCAAGAGATCAACGGAGTTACTTTTGGTAGCATCGGTTCTGGTACCACAGTAGATCACGTGCAAGTGTCATACGCCAACGACGACTCTTATGAGTGGTTTGGCGGCAAAGTGAACGCAACGTACCTCGTCGCTTATAAAGGCATCGACGACGATTTCGATACTGACAACGGGTACAGTGGCAAAGTTCAATTCGGTTTGGGCGTGCGCGACCCGCTTATCGCCGACCAATCTGGTTCGAATGGTTTCGAGTGCGACAACGATGCAAACGGAACCTCGAATACACCTTTCACTGATGCTACTTTCTCGAACATGACAATCATTGGTGGCAAGGCAACTTCGGGCACGACTATCAACATCCAGTTCCAAAACGGCGCTCAGATCCGCCGCAACGCGAAACAGGATATCATCAACTCATTCATTACGGGTTATCCTAACGGTATCTACATCGACAACGCCCTTCCCGGCACAATCGCAAACGCAACTGCAGGTGACCTCGTGATTAAAAACAACGTGTTGGCTGGCGTGGAAGGTTGGGGCGCAAACGGTTTTGGTTCAGCAGCCACTGCTGATGAGCAAGCAGCATTTGGTCTTGCCGCAGCTGGAAGCAACCACCCGAATAACCCTCGCGGATTCTCGGTAGTAACCGGTGTAGGTGCTTTCACCAACGGTGCTTTCTCCGTAACGACGGCGGCGCAAATCAGCAGCCAAAATGCAGTGCTGTGGTTCAAGTCGAACAATACACTTCTACAGAAATGGAACGACACTTCGTTGGGCCTGAGCAGTACCATCTTTGATCCCCTTTCGGCAACACCTGTGTTCCTGCCAACTGGTAACGGTCTTTTGACGGGTGCTGACTTTACGGGTTACACCGGCTTTACTTCCGTCACGCATCGCGGTGCTTTCGGTACGACCGACTGGACGGCAGGTTGGACGAATTGGAATCCACAAGTAGCGGACTACTCGAAGTAGTAATCTAGTTTACATCGCAACAAATTTTTGAACCGGGGTCTGAATGGATCCCGGTTCATTTTTTAACTTGACCAAATGACTCGATTCGCCTTCACTGTGATCGCCCTCGTGTTTTTGTTCGCTTGTTCGAGCAAAAGGAGCTACGCGCCCGATCATTACTACGAAAAAGAGCAACAGCAAAGGTTGCTTTCGCGAATCGTTGCTCATATATACACGCCGCCACCTTACACGTCAAAGCAAGATCGATTCAAACCTGAGCACGAGGCTTACTATGATTCTGTTTCTAGGGCCTTTGCGTTGGATCAACTATTCGTGAACAAACAGGGTGATAACTTTTACTTGGTCGTTCGTCCGGGTCCGCACAAGGGCGAGTACCGGGGAGCTGGAGGACACTTTAAGTTGGATAGCGCCATGAAGGTGGTTGGCTTCAGAGAAGACTTCGTAACCCCGATTTACGGGAGGGAAGAAGTTCTCGAAAAGAGTCGATTTTTATTTGACCAGTTGGCGCAAGGCAACCTCGCTCCTTATCTCGAGATGGCAAGTTACGTGCAGTGGCCCAACCCCGCGTCTTCTTACGACACCATAAATTTCGAGTGGACCTTGGTTCTCCCACAGTAAGCTACCGCGAGTTGTATAAATCAATGATAGCAGGTTCTAGGGTTTCGAACTTGAATTTGAAACCACTGAGCTGAATTTTCTCGGCCGAAACATAACTTCCGTTTAAGACGGAAGAGGACATCTCGCCTAAGATGAGTTTCAACACGAAGGCAGGTACGTTTGGAAGTAGCAGCGGTTTGTGCAGCGTTCGCGCCACCACTTGGGTCATCTGCTTGTTCGATGCTGGTAGCGGGGCGACCGCGTTGAAGACACCGCCCAGCTTGTGTTCGAGGAGGTAGATAAAAATCTCACACAGGTCATCGACGTGAATCCAGCTCACCAACTGGTGCCCGGACCCCAGCGCCGCCCCGGCCCACCACCGTATGGGTTTCACCAGTTCGACGAGCGCTCCGCCGCGAGTACTCAATGCGATGCCCGTCCGAACAACCGACTGCAGCGTCTGAGAAGCCTGCAACTGGGCCGCTTGCTCCCACGCCACGACCAGCTGTGCGAGAAAATCTCGTCCGGGTTGATCTTCCTCGCCGAACATCACCGAAGCGTCGCCGAAGCCATAATAGCCAATTGCAGAACCTTGGATAAAATGTTGGACCGTGTGGTTCCCACGATCTAAGAAATCTACAATCAGCTTGGTCGACCGGATTCGGCTCGTGAGCAGTTCTTTTTTGTATTCCTCGCTCCACCTTGCGCCGCTGATGTTCGCTCCAGCCAAGTTGATCACCGCGTCGACACCTTCGAAGGCGCGTTCGTCGATGGTCCCTCGATCGACATCCCAGGCAAAACCGCGTACCGTACCTTCTTTTGCCTTACGACCCAAATGACGGACTTGGTACCCCTTTTGCAGAAGGAGCTCCGTCAATCGGCTCCCGATGAGTCCGGAGCCACCGCCGATGAGTATCGTCTTGTTCATTCAACTAAAGTTATTGAAACGCCCCTTAATTTATCGTTTATGATTTCGTCGAGCGATGTTGGGAAGGTTCGACGGACCCTACTAACTTTCGAACCGACTTGCTACGCTTAACACAAACACACCCCAGATGAAAATGTTCGTATTTTTTGCAGTCGCCATCGCGATTTCCGTGGTGGCTGAAGCTCAGACCGTAACGGTGGTAAAACGCTCGGAGCGCATTCGGAACGAGAGCGCCGAAGGTTTCGCATCGGATCTTGATGCCAAGTCGGAGGATGTGCGCATCGCCCTGAGTAAGTTCATGAAGGAATCCGGCAAAGCAAAAAACAATGGAGACGTCATCGCGGTCACAGAACCAGCGATCAACGGAACGGTATACAGCAAAGGTATACTTTACGCCACCGTTGCTGGAACCGACGCTAAAGCCCGTGTATGGATTGGGATACTCGCCGGCGAATGGAACAGCACGGACGTGGAGGCTGTGTCAAAGGAAATCGAACAACTGGTGTATCGCTTTAGCATCAAGTACTATCGCGACAAGATCCAGGAGCAAATAGACGAAGCCCAGCGCGCGGCAGATGCCGTCACGAAACAGGCACAACGCACGACCAATGATGGTGAGAACCTTCAGAAAAAACTTCAGGCCAACGACCAAGAGAAGGTTCGTTTGGAGAAAGCGTTGGAGGCGAATAAGCTAGAAGACCTCGTGCTGAAGCAGAAGATCGTGAACAATAAAAAATCTCTGGACTCACTCGCAAACGCGAATCAAAAAATACAACAGGTGTTGGAGTCTCATAAGGAGCGCCAACGTAAGGTGAATTGATTGCTATACGCGTAGCAACTCGCGGGAGATCACCATTCGTTGGATTTCACTTGTTCCTTCGTAGATCTGTGTGATTTTGGCGTCGCGCATCAATCGCTCAACATGGAATTCTTTCACGTACCCATAGCCACCGTGAATCTGTACGGCTTCGGTCGTCACTTCTTGAGCGATTTGCGAGGCGAATAGTTTAGCCTGCGCGGCCGCCTTGACAAAATCTTTCTTCTGATCCTTGAGGTATGCCGCTTGCCAAATCAACAACCGGGCGGCATCGATTTTTGTCGCCATGTCGGCAAGTTTGAACTGTATCGCTTGGTGTTCGGCCAGTTGCTTTCCGAAGGCTTTCCTTTCTTTCGAATACTTCAACGCGAGCTCATACGCGCCAGAGGCGATGCCCAAGGCTTGCGAGGCAATTCCAATGCGCCCACCATTGAGGGTTGTCATGGCGAACGTGAACCCGAAGCCATCGTCGCCGATGCGATTCTTTTTGGGCACTTTCACGTCGGCGAACATGAGTGAGTGCGTATCGGAACCACGGATACCCATCTTGTCTTCTTTCTTGCCGACGACGAAGCCGGGCATCCCTTTCTCAACGATGAGAGCATTGATGCCCTTGTGCCTCTTGGCAACGTCGGTTTGGGCGATCACGATATAGACACTTGCGCTGTTGCCGTTGGTGATCCAGTTCTTCGTTCCGTTCAGGAGATAGTAATCGCCTTTATCTTCGGCGGTGGTTCTTTGGCTAGTGGCATCCGATCCCGCCTCGGGTTCCGAGAGGCAAAAAGCTCCGATTATTTCTCCCGTGGCGAGGCGCTTCAAGTATTTTTCTTTCTGTTCTTCCGAACCGAAGCGTTCAAGACCCCAGCACACGAGCGAGTTGTTGACCGACATGCATACCGATGCCGACGCATCGATCTTGGAAATCTCCTCCATGGCCAACGTGTACGAAATGGTGTCCATGCCCCCGCCATTGTATTTGGGGTCGACCATCATGCCCATAAAACCCAGTTCCCCCATTTTCTTGATCTGGTCCGCGGGAAACTTTTGATGGGTATCGCGTTCGATTACGCCGGGGAGCAATTCATTCTGTGCAAAGTCTCGAGCTGCTGCTTGAACGGCGAGTTGTTCTTCGGTGAGTTGGAAATTCATATGAGGGACACTAGTAGTTGCAAAGCTAGAAAAAGTATAAACAAAAAAGCCCCGGTTTTGGCCGAGGCTTTTTGTTCAAGATATCTCTATCAAACATTAGTCGCGACTGCCCAGGAAAGACATCACATAGTAAATCAACAATGTGATCGAGCTGATAGCCGCTACCACGTAAGTCATGGCCGCCCATTTCAAAGCGTCTTGCGCCATATCATATTCATTCGGCGACACGATGTTTCGAGTCTTTACCCACGCGAGCGCGCGTCGGCTGGCGTCAAATTCCACCGGGAGCGTCACCAACGAGAATAAGGCGAAGATTGCATAACAACCAATCACGATCAGCATGAGTGACTGCCAAGGTAAGACGCGGAGCAAACCACCACCGAGGATACTCAGCCAGAAGATCACGTTCATGAGCTGACTGGTAATTCCTTGAATGGGCACAAGCGCCGTTCTAAGTTGAAGCATGCTGTATGATTTCGCGTGTTGTACGGCGTGACCGCATTCGTGTGCCGCGACAGCCGTAGCAGCAGCATTGCGCCCGTGATACACGTCGGTGCTCAAATTTACCGTGCGGTTCGACGGATTGTAGTGATCGGTTAGTTGACCTTCGACACTAATCACCTGCACATCGTTGATACCGTGGTCGGCGAGCATCAGCCTGGCAACTTCAGCACCGGTGAGGTCACGAGTCAGGTGCGTTTCCGAGTACTTCGCAAATTTGCTTTTCAAGCGACTTTGAACCAGCCACCCGATTAACATAAAAAAACCAGCAATAACAAAAGCCATCTCTATAACTGTTTAGTGTGTTTCAAATTCAAGTTAATACGTCTTTTTGATCTTTTCGATCACTTTGGAAGTGGAATACCCAGCCACAAAGTCTAGGGTCGTCACCTTTCCGCCGGCCCGTTGCACAACATCCGCGCCAACGATATTCTCTGCCAAATAGTCACTTCCCTTCACGAGGACATCGGGTACAAGCGCCGAAATGAGCTCTTTCGGCGTGTCTTCGTTGAAAAGGACAACCAAGTCCACGAATTGAAATGACGCCAGCAGGCGCGCCCTCGAGGTTTCGTCTTGGATGGGCCTATTGGGGCCTTTAAACCGGCTGACCGATGCATCGGTGTTGAGCCCTAACACGAGGTGGTCGCCTAGGTTCCGGGCTTTTTCGAGGTAGTCGACATGCCCGAGGTGGACGATGTCGAAGCAGCCGTTGGTGAACACGACTTTTTTACCCTTCGACTTCCATTCCGCCACCTTTTTCCGGGCTTCAGGAAGCGACTTTATTTTATCTGACGATTTCTCCATCGAATGAGCCAATAGCTGATCAACAAGGCAATAGCACCCGCCACGATCAGGACGAGCGTTTGCCAAGCATGGAAGATAAACACAAAAACCCACGCTTCGGTTGCATCCATTTGATAAAGCGAAACGAGCCCCAATGGTAGCAATACGTGGTAAGATCCGGCACCGCCCGGCGTCGGCACGGCCATGGCAATCGCGCCGATGGCGAAGATCGTGAGCACCGCCCTGATGCCGAGCACCGCGGTTTCTTCAAAAGCGAGTACCACCGTATAGCTCATCAAGAAATACAGTGACCAAATAGCAATCGAATAGAAAATGAACAACCACTTGTTCTTAAGCCGGAAGACGGCAACGAATCCCTCTTTGAATCCAGCAAACATTTTCTTCAACTTCGGATTGTTTCGGAGGAAGTAGAAGGCCACCGCAACGCCAATCACACCCAAGACCGCGATTACTAAAACCGGCGATGGAGATGAACTATCCTTACGTGAGAAATCAATCGTACTAATGAAACCCGCAAGCCGTTCCCACTCAACCACGAAAGAGATTAGTATTAAGGTGAGCAAACAAAGCACGTCGATGATCCTTTCGATCACGACCGTACCGAAAGACACTTCCACCGGTGTGTCTTCAAGTTTGAATAAGTTATAACAACGTGACACTTCGCCACCACGGGGAATGGCCAGATTGATAAGGTATCCCACCATCACGGAAAGGAAACTATTGGCAAAGGTGCCGCGGTGGCCTGAAGGTTCCAACAACATGCGCCAGCGTTCCGCCCGCAAGAGGTGACTGATAAGTAAGATGGCTGCCATCAACACTAGGTAACCCTTGTTGGCGCGGTGCCACGCGTCGATAATCAAGTCGCTTGTGCTTTGTCCCGCGTGGGTCCCGTCGACCTTTAGGCCACGGAGTGACAGCCACAGAAGACCGGCCGTGACACTGATCATCGCCACGTATTGGAGAAACGACTTGAGCTTGGGGTGCAAAGGGTTGAGAAATTTTCGAAATCAAATATAGCCAGTGAAAGGCGAAGTACGAAGAGTCACAGCTGGCCAGGGTCCCAGTTTAGTCGGATGGGACGGGCTACACAAACAAGTTGTCGATTAGGCGAATGCCGCCCACATAGCAGGCCACCAACACAATGCTGTTAGACATCGAAGAGCTAGGGTGCAGCGAGTCACGATCGGCTAGCTCGAAATATTCTACTTCAAACTCGTGGACGGCATTCAACCGTGTGACAGCCTGCGACTGCACATGGGCCCACGGTGAGCCCGATCGAAGTTGTGCGCTTGCCTCATTCAATGTTTGAAAAATGATTGGAGCATTCTTACGCTGTCCGGGTGAGAGCCGCATGTTGCGCGACGACATGGCGAGCCCATCGGATTCGCGCCACGTCGCAACGGGATGAAGTTGCAAGTTGAAGTCTAGTTGTCGTACGAGTTGGGTAATGATCTGCAGTTGCTGATAATCCTTTTGCCCGAAGAATGCGTGGTCGGGATCGACAATATGGAACAACTTCGTGACAATTGTGGCCACGCCACTGAAATGTCCCGGTCTGAACTTGCCTTCGAGAACTTGACCGAGTTCACCGAAATCGAATCGAATGGTGGACGATTGTTGATACATCGTCGCCACTTCTGGTGCGAACAACACATCGCATCCCGAGTTATTTAATAGGTGCGTGTCACTTTCTAGTGTACGCGGATATTTCTCTAGATCGCTTGGATTGTTGAATTGTGTGGGATTGACGAACAAGCTGCATACAACCACGTCGCTGGTGGCTTTAGCGCGTTCGATCAACGCTATGTGACCGCGATGCAACGCTCCCATGGTTGGCACGAGCCCGATCGACTTGCCTTCTTTTTTACAACGCTGCAAATACTGCTTGAGTGGTTCGATTTCCTTAAAAATCTGCATTTCCAGCGTTTTTTGAAGGGCGTTAATATAAGGCCTTGTGTTCGCAAATGAGTTGAATAAGGGGTGAATTTTCAGTATTTTTGTGGCTCGATTTTTCTTTCCCCTAAAAAGTAAGCTTATGTCAAAGATTCGAATCCTGTATGTAGCCAGCGAGATAAATCCCTTTTTGCAGACGACTGAAGTTTCTGATTTCGTAAGGAAATTACCTCAGGCGATGCAAGAGAAGGGGATGGAGATCCGCATACTGGTGCCGAGGTTCGGGTTGATCAATGAGAGGAAGAACAGATTACATGAAGTTGTGCGTTTGTCGGGGATTAACATTGCAGTAGGCGAAGAAGAAAAGCCACTGATCATCAAGGTAGCATCAATTCCGAACGCGAAACTCCAAGTTTATTTCATCGACAACGAAGACTATTTCCACCGCAAGTCAGTATTTCACGATAAGGAAAACAAGTTTTACGAAGACAACGACGAACGTGCGATCTTCTTCTGCAAAGGCGTCATTGAAACCGTGCGCAAACTAGGATGGGCTCCCGACATCGTTCATTGCAACGACTGGATCACGAGCTTCATTCCGCTCTACTTGAAAACGACCTACAAGAACGATCCGTTGTTTAAGAACACGAAGACTGTCTTCACGATTTACAACAACAGCTTTACCCACAAGTTCAAAGGCGACCTGATGGGCAAAGTGAAAATGATCGACATCGAGGACAACATGTTGGGTCACCTGAAAACTGCCGACTACGAAGGCTTCATCAAGCTTGGCGCCCAGTGGTCGGATGTTGTTTCTGTCGCCGGAGACAATAAAAAGCTAGAAGGATTAGTTAAGAAAATAAAGGAAAAGAAAGTTGAGACCATTGAAAAGGACGACAATTACACGGAGTCGTTTTATAATCTCTACAACGAACTGGTTGGTTAAGTGGCTGGCGCCCCGTCCTCAGACTGGGCTTTTCTTGGTAATCCTGGTCGCCCTTCTTTCATGTAAGGACGATACGGGCATTGTGGGGATCAAGAACCCCAATCGCGATTTCGAACTCTACTCGAAAGAGTTCGTTATCCCATCCACTGTATTCGCCATCGACTCGGTCACCACGAGTAACTCCGCCTCGGGCACCGAGACGCATCGGATCATGCTGGGTAAGATGACCGACCCCCGATTCGGTACGACCACTGCGAGTTCGTTCCTTCAGTACTACTCGGTAGGTGTTCCCGATACGATCGACGACAAGATCACATTCGAGAAACTCACCCTCACGATGACGTTTGATTTCTATTGGCAAGGAAATGATGTGCCGTCCAATCAAACCTATCGCGTCCACGAAGTAACGGACAGTATCCTAACCTATCTACCTCATTTCTCGAATTCAAATGAACCCTACGGTCCCGTGTTGGCGGAATTCACCCGGTTTGTAAACCCTGGTGACTTCGACCAAGCGGTCATCGAAAACGATGGCCTCATCGACAGCGTGGTCGTAGACCTAGACCCGGGGTTGGGTCGTCGACTGCTCGCGGCGGCAACCGACACATTGGGTACCAACGAGAACAACTACCAGTTTTTCTACAAGTTCAGGCGAATCTTCAAGGGCCTAGCCATATTGCCGGTGGATGCAGACAAAATTGTTGGATTCAATCCGCACAACAACAAGTTTCGGATGACGCTCCAATACAAGCACGGCAAGATCACCAAGCGCCTGTTTTACTATTTCAGCCCTCCCGGCCTGGCAAACACTGGAGCAGGAGAATATCTTACGTACACGAACCTCACCGTCGATCGAACAGGTACACCGCTGGCCGGTCTAACCACAAAGTACAACGAAGTGGTGCCAGCCGACGGCAACCGCTACATCCAAGCAGGAACAGGTTTGATGACCAAGTTGGACTTTAGCGAAGTCTATAGCTTCTTCGAAACGATTCCGGTCAAGTCATTTAGCGTAGCCGAGCTACGGATAGAAGCCGACGAGCAGAAGTATGCGCCAGCCAGGTTCTTGTTGCGTGCGTTGAAACCTAACTTGCGAAACTTGCAGGCTATTAAAACAGATACGGACGCCGCCGGTGATCCAGAAACCATTCTAGACACGGAGTTGGCATCCAAACATGCTATTGACCAAGGTTCGCTCACACGTATGCAACCCGTTGGTGACGATGGGCTACTGTTTACGCTGAAACAAATCTCGAATTCGGGTACTTCCTTGTATACAGGATATCTCACCAGCTTTTTACAAAAAGAAACTTCTATAACCGACGGAGGATACCTCCGTACCTTCGCGCTTGTCCCTCACACGCCGGAGAATGGTAAGAGTGTAAATGGATTTTACTTTGCGCCTGATAAGGTGATACTGAAAGTCTTTTACACCATACCAAATGCGAAGAATTAAAGGTTAACAACATATGTGCGGAATCGTTGCCTACGTCGGACCCAGAAAGGCATCCGATGTAATTCTAAAGGGACTCAAACGCCTCGAGTATCGTGGCTATGACAGCGCCGGAATAGCTGTCATCAACAATGGGCTTCAGGTGTACAAGAAGAAGGGAAAGGTCACGGACTTAGAATCCTTCATTCAATCAAAGGACTTGGGGAGCAACATCGCGATGGGGCACACCCGCTGGGCCACACACGGTGCGCCGAACGACGAAAACGCCCACCCGCACTATTCAGCGGACCGCAAGCTGGCAATCATCCACAACGGTATCATCGAAAACTATGCGTCCCTGAAGCAAGACCTTTTAAACAAGGGTCATCGTTTTTTGAGCGAGACGGATACCGAGGTCTTCATTCATTTCGTAGAAGATATTCGAGATAAAGAAAAGTGTTCCCTCGAAGAAGCCGTTCGACTCGCGTTGACCAAGGTCGTGGGCGCTTACGCCATCGTGGTGATGTCGAGCGAAGACCCCACCAAGCTGATCGCTGCCCGCAAGGGAAGCCCGCTCGTGGTGGGTGTTGGGAAAGGCGAATTCTTCATGGCCTCCGATGCCACGCCCATCATTGAATACACCAATGAGGTCGTGTATCTCAACGACCAAGAAATTGCAATCGTCGATAAAGGCAAACTCCAAATCAAGAGTACGTCGAACTTGCCTTTAACACCCTACATTCAAACGGTGGACTTAGAACTCGAAGCCATCGAAAAGGGAGGGTACGAGCACTTCATGTTGAAGGAGATCTTCGAACAGCCTCGATCCATTCGCGATTGTTTCCGTGGTCGACTCGATGCCGAGAGTGGCCGTCTCGTTTTGGGCGGGTTGCGCGAGTATGTATCCAAACTCGTGAGCGCCGATAGAATCCTCATCGTCGCCTGCGGGACGTCGTGGCATGCTGGCCTGGTGGCGGAATACTTCTTCGAAGAATTCTGTCGTATTCCGGTCGAAGTAGAGTACGCTTCGGAGTTTAGATATCGAAACCCCGTGATTCGAGAGGGAGATGTGGTGATCGCTATTTCTCAATCGGGCGAAACCGCCGATACCCTTGCGGCGATCGAACTCGCGAAATCCAAAGGCGCTATCATCATCGGCGTATGTAACGTGGTGGGCTCGTCCATTCCACGTGCTACACACGCAGGTGCCTATACTCACGCTGGTCCGGAGATTGGGGTGGCGAGTACAAAGGCATTCACCGCGCAATTGACGGTGTTGAATATGATTGCGCTGATCGTCGCCCAAAAGCGAGGCACGATCACCGAAGGAAAATTCCGCGAGCTCTTGGTCGAGATGGAAAACGTTCCGTCGAAAGTGGAACGAGCGCTGCAACTGAACGAACAAGTGAAATTTATCGCAGGTGAGTTCAAAGATTCTAGAAACTTCATCTACTTGGGACGAGGATACAATTTCCCCGTCGCATTGGAGGGCGCGTTGAAGCTGAAGGAGATTTCATACATCCACGCCGAGGGTTATCCCGCGGCCGAAATGAAGCACGGCCCCATCGCATTGATCGACGAGGAAATGCCGGTGGTTTTCATCGCGACGAAAGATGCCTCCTACGATAAAGTTGTTTCCAACATCCAAGAGGTAAAGGCGCGAAAAGGGAAAGTGATTTCAATTGTCACCGAGGGCGACACTTTAATCCCCAAGATGTCTGACCACGTGATTGAAATCCCTCACACGTCGGATGCAATCACGCCGATGATTGCGGTGATTCCCTTGCAACTTCTGTCGTACCACATCGCCGTGATGCGCGGTTGCAATGTCGACCAGCCAAGGAATTTGGCGAAGAGTGTGACCGTGGAATAACGCGCCGCGCGACTGTCCTCCGACTTCGATACCGGATTGCCCTGCCTGGTCGATAGACCCGTGCCGTCGTTCGGCTAGAACGACCTGATGGTCGAAAGATTCCTTTTCGACTGACCGTGCCAATGAGTCGACCCACGGCATTGAGCTCTTTCAGGTGCTCCCGTTGAATACAACTAATTTTGTTTGCTGAGGTATCGAAACGCCGAAAAGTGCTGGACTTTTACCGCCCACCAAAGTTTGGGGCGCAGCGCGGGAAATCAGATGTTTAAACCTCAATTTTGTAGCCAGTTCCGGTAATCCGGCCCCACAAAAAACTGGATATTTTTAAGAGAATTAACCGCTCCTGGGCCAGGTGGTGAATGAGAGATACATGAAACGTTTAAGTGTAGTAATCTGGTTAGCCGTAATCGCGTTAGCTGGCTGCGATTCGAAAAAAGAAGGCGGAGCCCCGCCCCAACAAGGGCGTGGAGGAGCCAACCGCAGTCGAGGCCCCATGGTAGTTGACGGATTCCTCGTTGAACAACGCCCGATCAGCGAGATGGTGGAAGTTCCTGGATCATTGCTGCCCGCCGAAGAGACACAAATCCGATCGGAAGTCAGCGGCCGCGTGGTACAACTGAACATACCGGAAGGAAGCGTGGTGCAAAAAGGTATGATGTTGGTCAAACTCTTCGACGGCGACCTGCAAGCGCAACTGCGCAAACTCGAAGTTCAACTTCAGATTGGAGAGAAAAATGCCGAACGCCAAAAGGAACTTCTCGCCATCAACGGGATCAGTCAGCAAGAATACGACTTGGCAACCTTGAATGTCGACAACCTGAAGGCGGACATTGAATCTGTAAAGATTTCGATTTCAAAAACAGAGATTCGGGCGCCATACGAAGGCCAAGTTGGATTGCGCAACATCAGCTTGGGTAGCTACTTGAGCCCGTCGGATATTATTACCACGATCCGTGATATAAACCAACTAAAGTTGGAATTCTCGGTCCCCGAAAAGTATGCAAAGACGATTAACAAGGGTTACGTAGTGTCTTTCCGCGTCGATGGCGGTATGCGCGATCATTCTGGGATAGTGCTTGCGACAGAAGGTAACGTGAACCAAACGACGCGAACGTTGCGCATTCGAGCGATTGTGAAGGGTAAAGATGCTGAACTGGTGCCGGGGGTGTTCGCTCGCGTCAACTTGCAACTTGGGCGCACCGATCAAGCGCTCATGATCCCCACGCAGTCGATTATCCCAACAGCGAGAAACAAACAAGTGATTGTGTTGCGCGGCGACACTGCCATTTTCAGCGTGGTGGAGACTGGCATTCGCGACTCCGCCTATGTTCAAATCAACAGTGGTCTCAAGTTCGGCGATACCGTAATCACAACTGGGCTCATGGCCATCCGACCATCCGTAAAACTTCGAATCGGTAAGCTTAACCGTCTGCCTTCAGCGAAATAAATATCAAGCGTATGAACATTTCGGAACTTAGTATCAAGCGTCCGGTTCTCACGTTCGTGATGAACATCATACTCGTACTGTTTGGTGCCATCGGGTTTAGTTACCTCGGTGTGCGCGACTACCCCGCCATCGACCCACCAAACATTAACGTAAGCACCAGTTACTCTGGGGCGAACGCGGACATCATCGAGTCGCAAATCACCGAGCCCCTTGAGAAATCAATCAATGGGATCCCAGGCATCAAGAATATTACCTCTTCTTCGAGCGTGGGAAGTTCCAATATCAACGTTGAGTTTGAACTCGGCGTCGATATGGAAACCGCGGCGAACGATGTCCGCGACAAGGTATCGCAGGTAACGCGCCAGTTACCGCAAGACTTGACGGCTCCTCCCGTGGTATCGAAGGCGGACGCGAATTCTGACCACATCATAAGTATGACGGTGCAGAGCAAGCTGCGCAATCCGCTTCAACTGACGGAGTATGCCAACAATGTGTTGGTGGAGCGCTTCCAGACGATCCCCGGTGTAAGCAGCGTCATGATCTTGGGCGAGAAGAAATATGCGATGCGCATTTGGTTGGACCCAGCTCGCTTGAGTGCTTATAACCTCACCGCCCTGGATGTTCAAACGGCCCTCAACCGTGAAAACGTGGAGCTGCCTTCAGGAAAAATTTCAGGAGATGCCACCGAATTGACCGTACGCACTTTTGGAAGGCTGTACACCGAAGATGAGTTTAACGATGTCATTATTAAGTCGGATGTCGCTACCGGCAACGTGCGTGTCCGCGATGTAGGTCAGGCGGTGCTAGGCCCCGAAAACGAGGAATCGATCTTGCGCGAAAGCCGCATCCCGATGATTGCCATCGGTATCATCCCGCTGCCGGGAGCCAACTATGTATCTATCAGCGATGAATTCTACAAACGCCTAGATCAAGTAAAAGCAGAGATGCCGGAAGACATCACGCTGGACGTGTCGACCGATCAAACACGATTTATCCGTCGCTCGATTAGCGAAGTGGAGGAAACCCTCGTGTTGTCGTTCGTCTTGGTGGTGCTCATTATTTATTTGTTCTTCCGCGACTTCTTGATTGCGATTCGCCCCTTGATCGATATTCCGGTGTCGTTGGTGGCCACGTTTTTCATCATGTACCTCTGTGGGTTCTCAATCAACGTGCTCACGATGCTCGGAATCGTGCTTGCGACGGGGTTGGTAGTCGACGACGGTATTGTGGTGACGGAAAACATTTACAAGAAACTAGAGGGCGGCATGAACAAGTACCAGGCTGCCAAGGAAGGATCGAAGGAAATATTCTTCGCTGTTATCTCGACCTCGATTACGTTAGCGGTCGTGTTTTTGCCGGTCGTCTTCTTACCCGGATTTGTGGGCCGTCTCTTCCGCGAGTTTGGTATTGTCGTAGCCGGGGCTGTGTTGATTTCCGCTTTCGTATCGTTGACCCTTACGCCCGTGTTGAGTGTGAAATTGACGCGTACGAACCACAGCCATTCTTGGTTTTATCGCAAGACCGAGCCTTTCTTCCTCGGGATGGAGACTTTTTATTCCCGAGCCTTGGCGGGATTCATGAAAGTGCGATACGTGGCTTTCGCCATCATTATTGCGGCGTTGGGATTAACCTATTTTATCTCCACGCACATCCAACAAGAGTTGGCTCCACTGGAGGATCGTAGCCAATTTAGATTGATGGTGACGGCCCCGGAAGGAACATCTTTCGACTACATGGACGCCTATGTGGATCGATTGACGAAGCTGGTGATGGATTCCGTGCCCGAGTACACGACCATCATTTCCAATACCGCGGGTGGTCGCGGTGGCTTTGGTTCCACCAACAGTGGGTTCGCGCGTGTGAATCTCTTAGATCCCAAAGACAGAAATCGGTCGCAAAAAGACATCGTCTCTTCGGTTCAAAAATCGTTGCCGGCGTTTCCCGATGGACGCGTCTTCATCCAAGAAGAGCAGACCATCCAAGTGAACCGCCGCGGTGGGCAACCCGTTCAGTTTGTCATCCAGAACAACAACTTCGAGAAGTTGAAAGGAGTAATCCCCAAGTTCTTGGAAGCGGCAAGCCAGAATCCGGTACTTCAAAACGTCGACGTAGACTTGAAGTTCAATAAGCCCGAACTATTGGTGAAGATCAATCGTCTGAAGGCCACACAACTCGGGATCTCCGTTCAAGATATTTCCCAGACGCTCCAGTTGGCATATTCAAATTTACGGTTTGGTTACTTCACGAAAGATGGAAAGCAGTATCAAGTGATTGGGCAAGTAACGAGGACCAACCGCGACGATCCCGATGACTTGAAGCGTCTGTACGTGAGGACGAACTCGGGTCAACTGGTGTCGATCGATAACGTGGTGACGATGGAAGAGTCGGCAACGCCGCCTTCGATCTACCATTTCAATCGATTCAAGTCGGCCACCATATCGGCATCGCCGGCGGCTGGGTACACCATTGGCGATGGGATCACGGCGATGCGTTCGATCTCAGAACAGGTACTCGACGATAGTTTCAACACGGCTTTGGCAGGATCTTCTCGCGACTTCGCAGAGAGTTCGGGCAACACCTCGTTTGCCTTCATCTTAGCATTGGTGTTGATTTACCTGGTTTTGGCGGCCCAGTTTGAAAGCTTCATCGATCCGCTCACGATCATTTGCACGGTACCGCTTGCCATTTGCGGTGCCTACATCTCGTTGTGGATGTTTGGACTCACGATCAATATCTTCTCGCAGATTGGTATGATCATGTTGATTGGGTTGGTGACGAAAAACGGCATCTTGATCGTGGAATTTGCCAACCAGAAGCGAGAGGAGGGAATGGCGAAGGTCGATGCCGTGTTGATGGCGTCGAAAATGCGCTTGCGTCCAATTTTGATGACCAGTTTAGCGATGGCTCTCGGCTCACTGCCGCTGGCGCTTTCGTTGGGCGACGCATCCACAAGCCGTGTGCCTCTGGGCGTGGTGATTGTGGGCGGCGTTTTGTTCTCTTTGATATTGACCCTATTTGTCATCCCTGCCATATATTCATTCTTGTCTATCAAGCGCAAGTACGTGGCGGAGTTGCAAATGGATCAACCAGTAAAAACCGAATCGAAACAACTTGCATATGAGGCCTAGCCTTGTTGGTGCTTTTGTCATCAGCACTTTATGGGTGGCGCCTAGCTTGGCGCAGCCAAGGGTTACCGTTGAAGAGGTAGTTACCACCGCTTTGCAACACGACTACCAAATCAAACTTTCACAGAACTCAACAGAGTTTGCTGCTACCGATGCCCGCAACGCGGTCGGCCTCTTCTTACCCGACGTCACGCTCACGGGTAATAGGACGTGGACAAAGAACGACTCGAGGCAAACACTTGCCGACAACTCCGAGGTCGTTCGGCCGAACGTGAAATCGAACAACTTGCAGGCGCAGGCGCAGATGACGTGGGTACTCTTCGACGGTCTTAAGATGTTTGCTCAATATAAGACCACACATGAGATTCAGGCTGCGAACGAGTTGTTGTTGAAGGCACAAATGGCTTCGACGATGTCGACCGTAATTGGGCAATACTTTAATATCGTCGCGCAGAAACAGCAACTCAACGCGATCAATGAGCAGTTGTCGGTTGGGGAGGAACGCGTGAAGTTGGCCGAGCGGCGAGTGCAAGTGGGCTCCGCAGCTAAGACGGAGTTGTTGCAGGCGCGTCTTGACCAAAACGCATTTCGGACACTGGCGTTGCAGCAAGAGGCGCTCATCATCCAAACGAAGGCCACGCTTAACTCGAACGTGGGCATGCAACTCCCAGACGTGTTTGATGTGGCCGACACGATACCGCTGAACCTCACGTTGACCATAGAAGAAATTTTGGATGGGATGGAGTCGACCAACCCCGATTTGGTGGCAGCACGGCAACAGGTAGAGGCTTCGAAGGCACTGCTGGCCGTGAGGAAAGGTGATCGGATGCCCACGCTTAACTTCGTGTCCAACTATAACTTCGCACGTGTAAAGAATAGCGTGGCCACGAACCAGTTTTCACCGGTGTTTATCCAAAACAATGGGTTTACTTATGGATTTTCCGCCGCATGGCCGTTGCTCAACAACTTCGCCGTGAGAAACCAGGTACAGTTGCAGACCATCAATATCCAGCGTCAGCAAATCCTTTACGAGCAGGCCAAGGCAAACGCACTGGCGGCCCTCAAGGTGTCGTATGCGCGTTACGACAACGCACGGAAGACACTCGCCATCGAAGAAGAAAACATCTCTTTTGCACGCGAGAATGTGTCGATTATGCTAGAGAGCTTCAAGCGTGGGGTAGCCACGTTCATTGAACTTCGTACTGCCCAGCAGAGCATGGTCGACGCTTATAATCGACTGACCACCGCTCGTTACAATGCGAAAGTGTCGGAAACTGAACTTCTTCGAATGAAAGGCGCCTTGCTGAGATGAGTGGGTTGTCGAGGTGAATCCATAAATTGCACCTCAAAACCAATGAATCGTTATGTCAAGGCAAGTTATCTACTCCGCATCGGCACCGGAACCCATCGGTCCGTATAGCCAAGCCATCCAGGCTGGCAACCTCGTCTTTGTTTCAGGTCAGATTGCACTCGACCGCGCCACGGGAAATATGGTCAATGCCAACATCAAGGAGGAGACGGCGCAGGTCATGAAAAATATCGAAGCGGTACTGAAAGCTGCCGGCGTTGATTTTTCCAACATCGTGAAGACAACTATTTTCTTGAAAAGCATGGGCGACTTCCCCCAAGTGAACGAAGTATACGGTTCGTACTTCAAGACGCAACCGCCCGCTCGCGAAACCGTGGAGGTGAGCCGCTTGCCGAAAGATGCGAACGTCGAGATATCAGTCACAGCCGTAAAACTGTAAACTAAACTGAGCATTCGCAGTTAAAGGTGAGTCGGTGAAACCAACGGAGTTTCATTTTGACAAAATTCTAAATTCTTAATTCTAAATTCTTAATGTCTGTTCGTGTACGATTTGCTCCCAGCCCAACGGGTGCCCTCCACATCGGGGGTGTGAGGACGGCTCTTTATAATTACCTGTTGGCTCGTCAGCACCAAGGAACGATGATTCTTAGGATTGAGGACACGGACCAAAATCGTTATGTGCCTGGAGCGGAAGACTATATCATTGAGTCTTTGAAATGGGCTGGCATCCAGATTGACGAGGGTGTTGGCGTTGGTGGGCCGCATGCGCCGTACCGCCAATCGGAGCGGAAGGGCATTTATGCGAAGTATGCACAACAGTTGATCGACAGTGGTAACGCTTACTATGCGTTCGATAGCAGCGAAGAACTCGATGCGCGACGGACGTCGCAGCCGAACTTTCAATATGATGCCTCGACGCGGATGTCGCTCAACAATTCGCTGGTGGTCGGCGACGAGGAAGCTAAGAAGCGGGTTGCTGCTGGTAAGCCATACGTCATCCGCTTAAAAGTTCCCGCTGGAATCGAGGTGAAACTCCATGACCTGATCCGTGGTGAAGTGGTGGTGAACAGTTCGCAAGTCGACGATAAAGTGTTAATGAAGTCGGATGGTATGCCGACGTATCATTTGGCCAATGTCGTGGATGACCACCTGATGGAGATTAGTCACGTGATTCGCGGCGAGGAGTGGTTGCCTTCGGCACCGTTGCATGTGTTGCTCTACCGGTTTCTCGGTTGGGAAAGCACAATGCCTCGATTCGCGCATTTACCCTTGCTGTTGAAGCCAGATGGGAATGGAAAACTCAGCAAACGCGACGCCGACAAGATGGGGTTTCCCATTTTCCCGCTCACTTGGCAGGACCCGTTTACGAAAGAGGTCGCTGTCGGGTACAGAGAGGCGGGGTACTTACCGGAGGCTATCGTGAACTTCCTGGCCTTTTTGGGCTGGAACCCGGGCACGGAGCAAGAGCTCTTCTCCATGAATGAATTGATTGAAGCATTTTCGGTGGAACGGATTGGCAAGGCGGGGGCGAAGTTCGACATCCTCAAGGCGCAGTGGTTTAACCAGCAATATTTGCGTAAGAAGTCGGATCAAGAATTGACGAGTATGCTCAAAGAGCAGCTCGCAAAAAGAGGCATCTCAGCTTCCGACGATCGAGCGGCGAAGATTGCGGTTCTGTTGCGGGATCGCATCACGTTTCCCGGCGACCTCTCGGCGCAAGCGACGTATTTTTTTCAGGCACCGGCGACTTACGATGAGCAAGTGGTGTCGAAGAAATGGAATTTGGCAACGCGTGCGTACATGGAAAAGCTGAAAGCGACGTTGGCCTCTCGCGAGACGACAACTTCCGATCAGTTCAAAGCTGCGATAGAGGAAGCTGCAGGTGCTGCAAATGTGAAGTCGGGGCAGATGATGCAGATGTTGCGGGTGGTGATCACGGGTGTGGCTGGTGGTCCCGACTTGATGGTGACGATGGAAATTCTGGGTGTGACCGAAGTGATGCAACGCATCGAACGCGCCCTAAACACGTTAGAAGCAAAATCGTAGGAATAATTTAAATTCATCGAACATGGCGAAGAAAGAAAAAAAGGAAAAGCCGACGCCGAAGCCGCGCGTGCATGAGGACCTTCGTGGATTCGAAGTGTCTATCAACGAGTTTGGTGAAATCAAGGGCAACATGAACATCGAAGACATCAACGAATTCTTGAATAAGAACGTCGATGACAAAAAGCTACTCGAACGCGACGACATCGACGACATCAAGAAGAAAGGAAAGCCAAAGAAGAAGGGGTAGTTTCTTGTAGCCTTTTTTGGCTTGAACAAGGCGTTCCCTTTGGGGCAGTCGTTCAAGGTGAATGGTCGGAACATCTTGAGAATTTCTTCGCATCGTTGTGGACTCATTAAGTCCATTTAGAATTCGACATCACACGGCGAAAGATCAAACTATTTAAAGCACACTTTTACAAGCGGTAACGCCGGGCCCGCTTCGAGTTCTCATGGCAGGCAAAAAACTTCTACATTGCCGCCTCCTAAACCTGGTCATGAATCGCTTTCTGTTCTTTGCAGTCTTTGTAGTTTTCCCCAACGTCCTAACCGCGCAATACTGGCCGGAGGAATTGCAACTCACGCCGGAAAAATCCAATTACGAGAAAACGTCTACCTACGCCGACGTGATCGCCTTTCTCGACGCAGAGGTGAGTCACTCGCCCAACATCCGTGTATTTTCCATGGGGAAGAGCCTCGAAGGGAAGGATATTCCGGTGGCAGTCCTCGCAAAGCCAATGGTCGCCGATGCGCAACAAGCGCGTGGCTCAGGTAAACTCATTGTCTACATCCAAGGCAACATCCACGCAGGGGAGGTAGACGGAAAGGAAGCTGTGTTGATGGAGATCCGCCGCATTCTCAACGATCCCAATGATCCCCTGCTCGACAGCTTGATCATACTCTTTGCGCCGATCTACAACACCGATAGCAATGATAAGATGGCTTTTGGACGGAGACCGTCGCAGGAAAACAGTCCCCCCGAGGTAGGCATTCGCGAAAACAGCCAAGGACTCGATCTAAACCGCGACGGCGTGAAGGCGGAAGCGTTGGAGACAAGCGGTTTGTTTTCTGTAATCAACGAATGGGATCCGCAACTTTTTGTCGACTTGCATACAACCAACGGCACATGGCATGGATGGAACCTCACGTGGGCGCCGAGTTATTACTACGCTGGCGAGAAAGCTACCTACGACTTCACCGTGTCCATGTTGAAATCAATTAGCGACCGCGTTGTGTCGAAATATGGTTTGGGGTTTGGACCATTCGGCGACTTCGACGTTCGCCAAGGGTGGCCGATTACGAACTTCTATACCTACAACCATCATCCGCGATACCTCGTCAACCAATTCGGGCTTCGCAACCGGATGGCTATCCTCAGTGAATCTTTTGCCCACGAGCCGTTCGAGAAAAGGATTTATTCGACCTATGCGTTTGTGAGCGAGATACTGGACTACGCCTCAGCGCATGCCACCCAAATCCGGACGATCAATAAAAAGGCGGAGGAAACGACTATAAGAAAGTATTCCGAAGGTCTGAAAATGAAGAAAGGCGTTCGCTTTAAAATGGTGGCCAGTGAAGTATTGAACGACATGCCCGTGTATGAGCACGAGTTAACAGAAGTCGATGGTAAGGTCGAGGTGGTGAGGAAACCGGGGATCGTGCGGCTAGACAGCGTAAACTATTACGGAGGATTTCAGGCAGAGGTCGAAAGCACCATGCCGAGTGGGTACATTATTCCAAAGTCGGCGCGCCGCGTAGTGGAAAATTTGCGCAGGCATGGCGTGTCGGTAGAAGAAGTCACCACCAAGAATTCGTTTGTGGGCGAGCGCTTCCTGATCGACAAGTTTGAGACGGCGCAACGCAAATTCGAGGGTCACCAGATGGCAAGGGTCACGGGTAAGTTTGTGCCGGGTACCTACCGGGCGAAGAAGGGGGATTTTAGAGTCGACTTGGCGCAACCGCTTGGCAACCTGGTTTTTTACTTCCTAGAGCCGGAGTCGGACGACGGATTGTTGACTTGGAATTTTTTCGACGACAGCATACAGCTTCAAAAACGGGATAACAAGCCGATGGCATATCCCGTATTTAAGTACTACAAGTAACATTCACCACCCCTTATGAATTCACACGAGATCGATTACCAGATCAAAGGAGAGAGTATTCAAATTGTTGAAATCGAGTTAGACCCCTTCGAGACGGTCATTGCCGAAGCTGGCGCCATGCTTTACATGGACGAAGGCATTCAGTTCGAAACCAAAATGGGCGATGGGTCGAATCCGCGCCAAGGCCTATTTGACAAGCTTTTGTCGGCGGGAAGCCGCCTTTTAACTGGCGAGTCGCTCTTCATGACCCATTTCACGAACCGCGGCAACCGGAAGGCAAAGGTGGCTTTTTCCGCCCCTTACCCAGGCACTGTGATCCCAATCGACCTCGCGAAGAGTGCGGGTCACGAGTTGATCGTTCAAAAAGATGGCTTCCTATGTGCAGCTTTTGGGACGAGTCTTACGATGGTCTTCAACCGGAAGATCGGGAGTGGTCTCGTCGGTGGCGAAGGCTTCATCCTGCAGAAACTGCAAGGCGACGGTAAGGCTTTTGTTCATGCCGGTGGAACGGTCATCGAACGTGTACTGAACAACGAGACCCTTCGTGTGGATACAGGTTGCGTGGTGGCGTTCGAATCGCACATCGATTTCGACGTTGAAACGACAGGAAGTCTGCGCTCCATGGTTTTTGGTGGCGAAGGAATTTTCCTCGCCACATTGCGAGGTACGGGTAAAGTGTGGTTGCAGTCGATGCCTATTCGTAAACTCGTGCAGGCCCTTTCTCCTTACGGAAGAAACAGCGGGAAAGAAGCGAGCTCCATCTTGGGGAACTTCCTCGAATAAACCATCTAGTTCTTGGTCTCGGCCTTGTTCAAGTTGGGAACAAGCGCCGGGACTTTCTTCTTATACTCGCGGTAGGCATCTCCAAAGAGTCGGATCAACTTTTTTTCTTCGAAGTGCATGCCGATGGGAATGTAAACAATGATACACGCGCATGAGATGAGCGTGGGTAAGTTTGGAATGAAGAAGAAGAATCCTAGTACGATCAGAATGACGCCCGCCAAAATGGGGTGTCGCACGTATTGAAGCACCCCATCCGTTCGAAGTTCCTTTTTTTCTTCCACGACGCCGAGGAACCCGCGCAAGTTGTACTGGCGAAATGAACTTTGAACGACCATCACGCCAAATGTGGTCAGCATTAAGCTTAAGTATCTAACGGGTCCGGTGTTCACAAAGAACTTTAACGCCGGTATGCTTGCATTGTAAAAGAGTAGTGCGAGTAATCCGATCGATGAGATCAGCACATAAATAATCCGGTATGCCCTTACCGGGAATTTGGACTTGAGTTCGTCCATGGCCATTACGCTGTGTAACGCGAAATAAACGATCCACCCCAACACGAGCCAGAAATACGCTAGCATGGCTTGAATTTACACAAAGTCTGAAACTAGCACGGAACATCGGATAGATGAATATCTTTGCTTCATGATCATCGGCCTTATCCGCGAAAGGAAGAATCCGCCCGACAAACGGGTTCCTTTCACACCCCTACAGGTGGAGGAGATCGAACAGCGGTTCCCTCACGTCAAAGTTCAGGTAGAATCCAGCCCGATTCGATGTTTCCCAGACCGTGAATACGCCGAGTACCGCATTCCCGTCAGGGAGGATATGACTCATTGCGATATCTTGATGGGCATCAAAGAAGTGCCAGCCGAAGCGTTGATGGAAGGCAAGACATACCTGTTTTTCTCGCACACGATCAAGAAGCAACCTTATAACAGGAAGTTGCTGCAGGCAGCCCTCGAAAAAAAGATTCGACTCATCGATTACGAAGCATTGAAGGACCCGATGGGTAACCGTCTTGTGGCGTTTGGACGCTACGCCGGGATGGTGGGCGCGTACAACGGCCTGCAGACGTATGGCAAAAGGTTCAAGCTGTTCGACTTGCGTCGTGCGTTCGAATGTTTCGACGTGAATGACCTCAAGCTCGAACTGCGAAAAGTAAACTTGCCTCCGATCAAAATCGTGCTCACCGGCACCGGTCGTGTCGCCAAGGGAGCCATGGAATCTTTAGATACGGCGGGAGTCAGAAAGGTGGGGCCGTACGATTTCCTGACCAAGACATTCGATCAACCGGTTTACGTGCAACTTGGAAGCGCCGACTATCATAGTCGCAAAGAAGGTGGGCACTTTAACCGCGAGGAGTTTCACATCCATCCCGAAAAGTATTGGTCTCGATTCCTGGAGTTCACGAAAGTAACAGACCTCCTACTCGCAGGCGCTTTTTGGAGTCCAAAGGCGCCCGTGTTGTTTACGCGCGAAGACATGCTGTCGCCCGATTTCAAGATCAAGGTCATCGCCGATATCACGTGCGATATTGAAGGATCTGTGCCCAGTACCAAGAAAGCGAGCAGTATTGCGGATCCTATCTATGACTACGATCCAGAGACAGGGACGGTACAGCCTCCATTAAGTAATGATAAATATGTTACGGTGATGGCGATCGACAACTTGCCGTGCGAGCTACCACGCAGTGCCTCCGAGGAATTCGGACGCGACCTGATCGATCGGGTGTTGAAGCCCCTTCTTTCCGAAGATGCCACCCATATAATTGAGCGCGCAACCATCGTGGCTAACGGTCGTTTGACACCCCATTTTGAATATCTTCGGGACTATGTGGAAGGCAAGTAGCCAATCCACATAGAGAATGTACCTGCGCACCGAAAGACTCTTTTTTTATTTTTTACTGGCGGCCGCTACCGTCCTTGGTTCCCTGTCGGCGCAAGCGCAGTCGAAAAAGGTGAATGCATCTTTTGAATACAACATCGCCCGTGCGAGTGGACCGATCGTCGTTGATGGCATCGAAGGCGATGAAGGTTGGACCACATGCCAAGTAGCAAAAGACTTTTACATGGTGCTCCCCATGGACACCAGCATGGCAAAGGTTCCCACTGAAGTGCGGATGACATATGATCAGAAGCACATCTACTTACAAGCCGTTTGTTACCATAGCACCGACACAAAGTTTACAGTCGAATCGCTGAAGCGCGACTTTTCGTTTGGTAAAAACGACAACTTCCTTTTATTCATCGACACCTTCGATGACCAGACAAATGGTTTCTCTTTCGGTTTGAGTGCCGCCGGAGCCCAATGGGATGGCATCATGTACGAAGGGAGCAAGGTGGACCTTAGCTGGGACAACAAATGGATTTCGGCCGTTAAGAACTATCCGAATAGGTGGGTGCTGGAGATGGCCATTCCATTCAAGACGATTCGTTATAAGAAAGGAATTACGCGTTGGGGCATCAACTTCAGTCGCCTCGATTTGAAAACAACCGAGAAGTCTAGTTGGACCCCCATCCCACGCCAGTTTGCGACCGCATCTTTGTCGCACACCGGATTCTTGGTTTGGGACGAAACGCCGCCAGCTCCCCGCATGAATGTGTCCGTGATTCCATATTTATTGGGTGGTTCCTCGAAGAACTTCGAGAAAAAAACACCGGTTGACAATCACATCGAAGGGGGACTCGATGCGAAAGTCTCACTGACCAGTTCGTTGAACTTGGACTTGACCGTGAACCCAGACTTCTCGCAAGTAGACGTGGATCGACAAGTAACCAACTTAGACCGCTTCGAGTTGTTTTTCCCCGAACGACGCCAATTCTTCCTTGAGAACGGCGATATCTTTTCAAATTTTGGATACACGACTATCCGTCCCTTCTTTTCGAGACGCATCGGTTTGGGCGTTCCCATTCAAGCGGGCGCGCGCCTGAGCGGACGCATCAATCGAAACTGGCGGTTGGGTGCGATGGACATGCAGACGTCGGCCGTCGACGATAAGGCGCTGCCCGCACAGAACTTCGCCGTAGCCGCGTTGCAGCGTCGACTGTTTGCTAGATCTTATGTGGGGGCATTCTTTATCAATAAGCAATCGTTGAACTACAACACACCCACCGATCCATCGGTTACCTCGTACTCGATGTACAACCGAAACGTGGGCTTGGAATACAACCTCGCTTCGCGCGACAACCAATGGACGGGCAAAGGACTCGTGTTTAAGTCCATGAGCCCCAATTCAAAATCCGGCGACGATAACTGGGTGTACGCGGGACATCTTCAATACTTTAGCAGACATTGGTTGACCGCCATGCAAGTAGAACGGGTCGGCCATGACTACATTGCCGAGGTCGGGTATGTGCCACGCGTCAACTTCGCACGCTTCGGTCCGCAAGCGTCGTACCTTTTCTTTCCAAAAGGGAAACATATCTTAAGCCACGGACCCAAGGTGATTTCCTCTATCTTCACCAACACCAATTATCACCGTACGGACGATGAGACAACTGCTTCTTACACGTTCAACTTTCGTAAGCTGAGCATTTTGTCGTTAGGGATCACCAAGAACTACGTGATGCTACTGAATCCATTCGACCCGACGAACTCGGGCCTTGACACCCTCGCGCGTGGATCGAAGCATTCTTGGTTTACTGCGGGCATTGACTACACGTCGCGACCCCAGAAATTGCTCACGCTCACCACATCGATGCGGTACGGGGGGTATTATGCGAATGGAACGCGCTTACTTGTGGGTGGTGAATTGGGTTATCGAATCCAACCATATGTCAACTTTGTGCTAAACACGACCTACAACGACATTCGACTTCCGGAACCATGGGGCCGCCGTCCGTTTTGGCTCGTGAGTCCTCGGTTGGATGTGACCATGACCAACAAGCTTTTCTTCACCACGTTTTTGCAGTACAACCAGCAAACCGACAACGTCAACATCAACACCCGGCTCCAATGGCGCTTCAAACCCGCGTCGGATATCTTCATCGTTTACACGGATAACTACCTGCCGGAAAATTGGTCGGTCAAAAGTCGGGCTATTGTCATCAAGTTCACCTATTGGTGGAACCTCTAGTCTTGCGATGACTTAGGTTGTTGTCCAAAGTAGACGCTGACGAGAACTAATATGGCGCCGATAGCCGTGAACACGGTGAAGGGTTCGCCCAACAACCAGGTGGAATAGAGCAGCCCGAATATTGGGCAAAAGAACAACCAGATCGATGCCTTCACCGCGTCTTCTTTCAACAAGTACAGCCACAACTGCACGGCACCGATGGAAACGGGGATAATCAACCAAGCGATTGATAACCAGAAGCCACGGTCGTAAGTTGTATGACCGCCTTCGAAAGTGACGGTGAAGGGAAGCAACAACAAACCACCGATCAACACTTGCCAGCCGTTGATGGTCGTTCTCCGAAGGGTCCAACTGACGGAAGCATAGTATACCGCCCCAATGGAGTAGGTCAGCATGCTGATCAAAAGAAGGATGACGCCCCACATGGTGGCATAACCATTTTCGAGAAGTGGAAAAGTGGCAATGCCAACTCCGGTCATACCGATGGCGATACTCAACCATTCGCGGGCGGCTACCCGTCGCCGCATCCATAGCGAAGAAAGCAAACTGATCAGCAACGGATTGAGCGCCAACATGAGTGCCGTGATTCCGGCGGCTACGTCGCCCAATGCGATGATGAAAATTCCTAGGTAAAGGGCGGTGTTGAAGGCCCCGAAGACGGTGAGTTGCCACCATTCCCGTCGAGAAGGGAGCTGCCATTGCTTGCTAATCGCGCTAAAACCCAGCAAGATGCCGCCGGCCAAAAGGAAACGGATCGTGAAAAGGGTAAGCGGTTCAGCGGATTGCAGCCCAAACTTGCCTGCGACTGAAGCCGACGCCCACAACACGGCAAACAATAAGCCCGCGATGATAAAACGTGTGTGGTGCGACAAGACGAAAGAAAATTGTCCCGTAAGGTAAGTCCATCATGCGAAATTCCCATGATAGATCACAAGCGAAAGAACTACTCCACGGGAGGCCCTATCGCTGCGGCAATCTTCGAGTCGGCAGTACCGTAATACAAGTACCACTTGCCCTTGAAGGGGACCATTCCTTCGATGAAACAAACTTGGTTGACTTGACCGTTGATTTCATAGGGCTTGTCGGGCATCATAAAGTGTTGATCCAAGCGATCCTTCAGGACCGTGGGGTCATTCAGATCGAAGAGTGCTTGTCCGGAACAGTACGCACCTTTCGCAAGTTGCGGATCGCCACCTTGGTCGAGGTTCATCCCATTATACAGGAGCACGATCCCTGCCGGCGTCATTAACGCATAGGGCCCGCTTTCTACAAGGCGGCTGTCGAACATGCCAGGTCTTGGTTGGAGCACGGGTTTCAGCGAATCGCCGTTCAGCACGGGAGACCAATGAATGAGGTCGGATGATGTAGCCATGAACAAATCGGTGTCGCCGAAGTACATCCAATATTTATCTTGAATTTTCTGAGCCACCATTCGGTCGCCGACGCGACTTGCCACAATCGCACCCGACTTGCTCCAAGTATCGCGAAAAGCACCCGTAAGGACGAGCCCATGTTTTGTCCACGATTGAAGGTCGGGCGAGGTAGCGAGACACAAACGTGCCACTTGTCCATCATAGGAGGTGTACGTCATGATATACTGCCCATCAGCGGATTCGACGATGCGCGGATCTTCCACGCCACCTTCCCACTCATATACTTTCATGCTATCGTTGTCCGGGTAAAATACAGGTGTGGGTTGTTTAGCAAAGTGAAGACCATCGTCGCTTACCGCGAGGCCGAGCCTGGAGGTGCCTGCATATTTTCCGATCTTGTCTTCTGCCCGAAAGATCATGTACACTTTGCCATCGCGAACGACAGATGCTGGGTTGAAGACATCCTTCTCGTCCCACTTCACCTCCGTTTGGAGAATGGGGCATGTGAAAACATTAGCACCAGCTTCCAGTACGGGATTGCTGTCGTCGACTTTCACAAACGGGACCAGGGCCCACGTTTTTTCCGGCGCGGTTTTTTGCTCTTTGCCGCAGCCCATCCAGATGCCCGATAAAAGAATGACGGGGAGCAATCCATTCAAAAACGTGCTATATTTCATCTGTTTTTGGATTAATCAAAACGTGGTATGAAGGTAAAGACCAAGAAAGTTTCTAAAAAGAAAAGTAACAAAGAAGGTTCATTAAATGAGGCGATCGAAGACGAGCATCGCATTCGAAAAGCCTTTAAAGATAAAGACTGGGCGGAGATCAAGAGTTCGGACTCTTGGGTGATCTTCAAAGTGATGGCTGAGTTTGTCGATGGCTTCGAGAAGTTGGCGAAGATTGGGCCGTGTGTCACGATTTTCGGTTCGGCCCGAACAAAACCCAACAATGAGTATTACAAGATGGCGGAGGAGATTGCCTACAAGCTCGTGCAACACGGCTACGGTGTCATCACCGGAGGCGGCCCAGGCATTATGGAGGCGGGAAATAAAGGTGCGAACCGCGCCGGTGGTAAGTCGGTGGGTTTGAACATTTACTTACCACACGAGCAAAAAGGAAATCCCTATATCGATCCGGACAAACTGATCACGTTCGACTATTTCTTCGTGCGCAAGGTGATGTTCATGAAGTATTCGCAGGGCTTCATTGTCATGCCCGGCGGGTTTGGAACGCTCGATGAGTTATCGGAAGCTTTGACGCTTATCCAGACAAAAAAGATTGGCCGTTTCCCAATCGTATTGGTGGGCAAGAAATTTTGGACGGGAGTCTTGCATTGGTTTAAGCAATCATTGCTCGAAGACGGAATGATCGCTAAGGAGGACTTGGATCTTTTCAGCGTGGTAGATACGCCAGAAGACGCCGTCATGGTGATCGACGAGTTTTACTCTAAGTATATGTTGTCTCCGAACTTCTAAGAATATTTTTTTATGAAGAACCTCGTTCCCGCATTGCTCGGGATCATGATTGTTTCGTTGTTGGCGGGTGGATGGTGGATCAATCATAGGATTATTCGATTGGAGAATGAGGTCATCGGACGCTCTTCACAGTCGCGAAATGCAGATGACCCAGCGGTTGCCGACGACATCACCGATGAAAAAGAGTTAGAGGCTGCGGCCGATGCGCAGGGGTCGTGGATGCCAGCGGTGTCGCTCGACGTTCCAGCGACAATGAGTTTTGCGAGCGAAGAGGTGCCGCTTCAAATTTCGGACGTATACGAACGCTTCGACCGCGAGTTGCACATCAATTCGTACATGCACAACAGTACGATCTTCATCATGAAGCGGGCCAGTCGTTGGCTTCCGCAGATAGAGCCCATCTTGAAGGCAAATGGTATCCCCGACGATTTCAAATACATGGCACTAATCGAATCGGCACTCCTGAACGACGTGTCGCCGCGGGGAGCAGTGGGATTTTGGCAGATCATGTCACCGGCTGGAAAGGAACTCGGGTTAGAGATCCGCGATGAGGTGGACGAACGCTACGACCCTTTGAAAGCCACGGAGGCTGCCTGCAAGTTTTTGAAGAAGGCTCACGATAAGTTCGGGAACTGGACGTTGGCGGCAGCATCGTACGACCGTGGAATGGCAGGCTTGGACCGCGCCTTGGAGAATCAAAAAGTGAAATCTTACTATGACCTTTTCTTAAATGATGAGACAGCACGGTACGTGTTTCGCCTTTTGGCCATCAAGGAGATCATGGAGCACCCGAACAAGTATGGGTTTAATGTGAACTCCAAGCATACCTACCAACCCGAGCCAGTGCGGTATGTAGAAGTGAGCGAGAGTGTAAAGGACCTAGTTGAATTCTCGATCGCGAATGGCACGAACTACAAGCTTCTAAAGCGATTCAACCCTTGGTTGCGCGACGACCGGCTTACCGTGAAGAAAGGGCGAACTTATAAAGTTGCTCTGCCTTTACAGTAGCCTCCCGACCACGGAGTAATGACTCGTAACAATTAAGCTGTTAGTTCGAATCGTTTGGGGTTTGACGAGCCTCCTTTCGTTTGACCAATGCTTTTAAAGCTTTGGCCCCACGTAATCCAACCACGGGGTGTTCAATAGACCTGGGTAGGCATGCACCACCACCGTGTCGCCTACGCTCACTTGATTAAACTCATGAAGTTTCACGGAAATTGTTTCTGGTTCCATGTTTGGCTTCCACGACGCCAACGTGAGATCGTAAGAAGTCGTCTTACCTTTGATTACGTTTTTTTCGACCACAGTCGTTTGGTTGATTTCTGGTTTCGATGTGTCGTAATGACAGTTCACAAACGAATAAACACCGTATAGATACCAGCCATAGATTAAGGCAATGCCAAGCATCAATGGATACGTCTTAAGTTCTGACGTGAATTCTTTCGTGAGGAATAGTAACGCTACACTCAACACGACACCGCCAACGATGACGTACTCCCAAATCAAGGTGTAATCCAAGATGTGGAAATCGAAAAGAATCCGAAGAGGCAGGATGATCGTCGTAACCAACAGCGAATAAATGGGAGATGGTCTGTGTGAATTTGTTCTCTTGTTGATGACGATCAGGTTCCCATACCAAAAAGCAAGTGCGATTGCCAAGATTGGCCACGCGGCGCAACTCCACACTGCTAGTTCATAGGGATCCGGAAAGAAAAACGCCCACGCAGCCACCGCGTATCCGAGGTATGAGTATATCCGAATGGCGATGCGCGCTTCGGCCATCCTTCGCTCATCACCTTTACTCGCTATCAACTTCTGCTCTTCTTCGATAGCCTCAGCCTCGTCTAGTTCAACCAGATTACCCACCGCCCAGTCCTGTACTGCGCTAAACTGCTGAAGGTACGTCGACACCGAGATCTTGTCTTTTTTGTTCTTTGACTCGAAGACGAGATACTTCTCATTCATTCGATAGCCCCTCAGGTGTTCCATTCGAATCACTGTGGTCTTAAAGACGCCCCGGTAAGTGAGAGCCTGTTCAGTGATCGTCAGTTGCGAACGATAGGCATCACGCGCACCCAGAATACCCAGCGCGCTCATCCCTATGGCTATGACGGCAATCAACGTAACAACTACAGCCGATGACGCTTCAAAAAAAGTGAAATAGATCAAACTGAAAACGGAACCAGCGATCATCATCGCCGCGAAGAAGTAAGTGACGATCCTGAGCCATTTCGGGTAGCGGAGAATACTGTTCATCGAAGTGAAGATAATAACCTTTCGAATGTGCGTTCTGTTCTGAATGAAAATTTAGGGGTTATGGTTTCCTTCATGAGCAATTTAGAAATGGTACCTTCCCAAGGTAAATTTCGAAAAATGGTTTCTTCGGTTGTCACCCGGACCCTCGTACGGTGGAAGTGGGCATTGCTGATGACTTGCGTCTGTTGGCTAACCGACGCCTATCCCCAACAGAAAAAGAAAAGTGCTTTAGATCAACCTTTTCAGGTCCTCTACGCAAAAAATTGTCGGAACGCGGAGGGCGCTGAGGTCAGACCTTTCGATCGACCAGAAGTTTATGAGAAGTTGATTGTAGGTGCTGGCGGAACGCTCGCAATGATGCACATATCTGGATTTCCGATCGAAGTAAAAGAAGGCCAAATAATCGACTTGCAACGGGCGCACAATAAAATTCTATCAAGTAGTCCATCTGGTTCGAACCGAAAGAGAAGAAAGTATTCTTGGGAGCCACTTGAGTTCGAGAAACTCTTGATACGCGATAAAGCCCTCAAGCTAGCAGCCGGTGGCTCTCCCTGTTATGATTGCGGCCGAGCCATTTACATCACTTGCCCTCTTTTTTTCAATATTGCGACAGAATACTCCACCAATCAAGAGAATTTTCACATTCAGTGGTTGTCGTCCAATTCGAATGTCTTTTTGTGTAGGATAACTTCCATATTCGATGATGAGCTATTCTCGAAGACAGTCACCGAAAGCCAGTTGACCATTGATAGCGCTGAGTTTAATCCGATGATACGGAGAGAGAAGGAGGTTGTTTTCGAAATCAAGGAAACTCGTACGGGAGCGTCTGAACGGGTGATAGTTCGAATCGCTCGAATAGACGAGATCTTGGGCGACATTGGTTGTGATACACAAAGTGCTTCCATGGCTCTACTAATGGCATTTAACTTAGAGTTCGGTAAAAACTTGGCCGGACAGTCGGGGCACTTTTACCGGCTTGCTGCGAAACTCTCCCGCGACAATTTCTTTCAGCAGATGTTGAGCAACTACAATGAACGACAGAAGTGAACTGCCTCAAAATTCTTGTTCGATCGAGTTTGATTCGGGCCTACGTTCATATCACTACACCCGAGACAAAAGCATCGCCACACGCAATTTCCTGCTAACTTAGCAATCGCTCCGAACCAATCGTTACTCCCATCATGGGCCTTTTCGACCGACTCTTTAGAAAGAGAGATCCGCTTGAGCCGACATCCGAGTTAATGGATGAAGACTTGTATTGGTCCATCATCGACAATTCGCTGAAGAAGACCGCCAACCAAGATGAGCAGGAGCCCTCTTTGGTTGAGGAGCTATCGAACCTGAGCCCGAAACAAATCATCGGTTTTCAATTGCGTACGATCCGATTCTTGATCGATCTTTATACGTCCGACGTATGGTGTGCCGCCTATATCATGAATGGGGGTTGTTCGGATGACGGTTTTGAGTATTTCCGATGTTGGGTGATTTCGAGGGGAAGAGATGTGTACAATAAGGCAAAGGAAAATCCTGATAACCTGATTTCCGAGGTGAACGGTGCGAGTGACTCTTATTCGTTCGAGGGATTCTTGTATGTGGCGCTGGATGCGTTCAAAAGCAAAACCGGTGAAGACGCCCACGACTACATCAACGACGAAAAATTTGCCACCAACGAAGGCTACTATCCTCATATGAATTTTACGTGGCAAGAGGAAAACCCGGAGAGTATGAGAAAGATTTGCCCGAGATTGTTCGACAGGTTATGGGATCAGTAAATACTTTACTTCGATCAACCTAAGCCTAAAATTCTCCATTCAAAACTCCTAATTCCCAATTCCCTTGCGTTTCCTGTCAATTTTCGAAGTCACCTGCCTGCTTCTTACCCTTTTTGGCTTAGGACAGCTGTCCTCCGGCATCAGTCAGTGGCAATTTTCTGTGATGAACAACATGCAGGCAACTCTTGTCTTCGTAGCGCTGGTATTGTTCATCGCGATTGTGTTGGGCTGGTGGTGGCACGCACGCGACCGACAACGAACCGGCAAGGGTCATGCGTGGGTTCAGGGAATTGTCGCGTTTTATGTCGCTTACATGATTTGCAACTATGCGTTTGCGAAGTTGCTCAAAACCCAGTTTCAGCCACCAGCCTACATTTTAGAAACACCTATCGGGGAACTCAACGGATTTTGGCTCACCTGGACATACTTCGGTTTTTCGGAAACGTTCGCCAACATACTTGGCTGGACGCAAGTATTGGGCAGCGTGCTGGTGTTATTCCGGAGAACGAGGTTGCTTGGTGCATTTATATTGATACCAGTGATGGTCAACATTTGCCTCATCGACCATTTTTACACGATTTCACCGTTGGCGTATTTCAACGCGCTGCATTACACCTTTATTCTTTTCTTTTTTGTGGCCCTGGAAACTCCAAAGCTGTTAGCGGTTTTCTTCGCGGAGCCGACATCGAGTGTTCGTGGGTGGCGGGTGTGGGCTTTGAACATCGTTCGCGTAGCCGTCGTGGCGTTGGCGTTGTTGAAAATCTACACCCTTCGTGAGTCTTTCGAGCCAAGGACCAAGCTGAACGGGGTATGGCGGGTCGTGGATGTGAAGGTGGCGAATAAGATCAGCCAAGACTCAGCGCATCTGGCTTGGTCTAAACTTTATTTCGAGTGGCGGTATGGTGCGTTAATGAAGTTCTCGCCTCAGGTCAACATTCCCGACGAGTTCGGCACGTACAAGGTGGATACGACCCGCTCTGAGTTGACCATGTCACTTTCCCACAATTCGACGACGGGCGAGCCACTCGACCCGGACCAATTAACTGCCCGCTACACGTTTGAAGGTGATACCAAATTGACGCTAAACGGCACGTTCAACAACGACTCTGTTTATGTATCCCTTGCGCGTCTAAAATAATCACGCGTCAAGTTCGATGACAGACGTATACCTTTACATCAACTCTCACTATTTTCGACCCAATAACTCCAACCCCAAATTCTAAATCCTAAATTCTAAATTCTATGCGTCCTTACATCTTAGCCGAATGCAACTGGAAGTTTGTGAAAGACGCACAGATTGAGGCTGCGGTATTGCCATGGGGGGCTTGCGAAGCACATAACTACCACATGCCTTATGGGACCGATATTATTGAATCGGAGTTGATTTCTGCCGAGGCGGCGCGCATCGCGTGGGAGCGCGGAGCTAAGATTACTGTATTGCCCGGTATCCCTTTCGGTGTGAACACGGGACAATTTGATGTGAAGCTGGATATCAACATGAATCCGTCCACTCAGTTGATGATTCTGCGCGACGTGATCGAAGTGCTCGACCGCCAGGGGATCTACAAACTGATCATTTTTAATAGCCACGGTGGCAACGACTTCCGCACGATGATCCGCGAACTTGGGTTAAAGTTTCCCCGCATGTTCCTCACATCATGTAACTGGTTCCAGTCTATTGATCAAAAGCTGTTCTTTGAAAACAAAGACGACCATGCGGGCGAGATGGAGACCAGCTTGTTGCTTTATCTACGTCCCGAGTTAGTAGCTCCTTTGTCGGAAGCTGGCGACGGCGCTTCTAAGAAGTTCAAGATCCAGGGCATTCGAGAAGGATGGGCTTGGGCTGAACGCAAATGGACACAAGTGACGAAAGACACCGGAGTTGGCGATCCACGCAAAGCCACCCGCGAAAAAGGCGAAGCTTACTTCCGGGCCGTCACTGAAAAAGTCGCGACCTATTTTCAAGAAGTCTGCGCCAACAAAAACTCCGACATGTATCTGTGACCGTTACTCATCCCCTCCACTAATCGTCCCATCATCAAATCGTCCCCTCATTCCCTCACCACCCTATCCCATAATCCTCCCCATGATTCGAAGACCCACCCCAGAACGTGTTGTGCGTCCAGTCGAAGAAAATTGCATTGATTGGTCCGCTGGTGCGATCTTGGTACGAGAGCTTGTAGCCCATTCGCGTGAGATCTTTTCGGTTCCAAGCTGGCATTGAGCTGTTGAGGATTAGGCCACCCGGTACTTTTTCGTGATCGCCGAAGCTTGAGTACATCTGCAGAGTCTTGAAACTAGGAGCCTCAGTTGCTTCTTGCACGGTCATGTCAAACTCCACCATGTTGAGGAAGAATTGAATCAACAGTTGATCTTGTTCGTCGCCCGCTTGCTTCGCAAAGGACAAGAACGGTTTTCCGTCTTTTAACGCCATACTGGGTGTGAGCGTGACACGAGGGCGTTTCCCCGGTTCCACCACATTGAAGGGATTCTCTTTTGGATCGGTGACGAACGACTGCATCCGTTGGCTCATGCCGATACCTGTATTCCCAGCAATGCACGCGGGAACCCATCCGCCGCTGGGCGTAATCGACACCACCCAACCTTCTTTATCGGCAGCCTCGACCGATGTGGTACCGGCGGTAAAGGTTTCCATGAACTTTTCGTCCAGCGGGCTACCGGGTTTGAAGTTGATCGCTTGTGAATTGCCCCAAGTTTTAAGCAAGTCGGTGTATGGGTTCGTCTTACCTTCGAATGGGTACGGATCACCAGGTCCGATCTTAGGATCGTTAGCGTCGACTCTGATCAACTTCGCGCGTTCCTTGGCATAGTCTTTCGAAAGCAATCCGGCCATTGGTTCTTCGGGCGCGAATGCAGGGTCGCCGTAGTAGAAGTCGCGGTCAGCGAAAGCTAAGTTCATCGCTTGGTACAAGGTGTGAATGTATCGTGGCGAGTTGTATCCCATGCTTTTCAAATCGAAGTTCTCCAAGATGTTCAAAGTTTGGAGCATCGCGGGACCTTGTGTCCATTGCTGAAGTTTGTACACTTCGATGCCGCGATAGGTTGTCATCATCGGCTCTTCGATCTTCACTTTCCAGTTGGCGAGATCTTGTTCGGTGATGAGTCCTCCCTGTTCTTGGCAGCCACGAGCGAATTCCTTGGCGATGTCTCCTTTGTAGAAACGATCGTAAGCGGCGTAGATCGCTTCTTTACGTGACTTCCCTTTTTTCAAGGCGGCTTGTTCCGTCTCTACTAGCTTTTTGAGTGTTTCGAGGAGGTCCTTTTGAACGAAGATTTCACCGGCATCTGGCGCTTCGCGCTTTTGTCCGAGATGCGGCAAGAACACTTTTTTTGAATAAGGCCATTGCTTGATCTGATCTTTTCCCCGCTCGATTGAGTTCGCGGTTTGTGCTTCGATGGGATAACCTTCGGCCATTTGGATGGCTGGGGCAAGCACGTCTTTCAAACTCATTGTCCCGTATTCGGCGAGGATGGTCATCAGACCTCCCGGCGTACCCGGTGTTACGGCGGCGAGAGGTCCAAACTCGGGTGGGTACTTCATGTTTTTACCCCGGAAGAATTCGGCGGTGGCACCGGTGGGAGCAACGCCCAACGCATTGATGGCAATCACCTTCTTTGTCTTTGGGTTGTAGATCAGCGCTTGTGTTTCGCCTCCCCACGAGAGCACGTCCCACATCGTACAGGTGGCGGCAAGCATGGCACAGGAAGCGTCGACGGCGTTTCCTCCTTTGGAGAAGATCATCGCACCCGCGGTGGCCGCCAAGGGTTTGCCTGTCACCGCCATCCAATGGCGTCCGTGAAGTGGTGGCTTTTGGGTGATGACCGGGAGGTTGTTGAAAGACTGACCGAGGGCCTGAACGCTGACACAGATCGCAACTAAGGCTAGGAACTTTTTCATGGGGGTCGATTGAATAAATAAATATAACGCGAACACCCCTAAAATTGCGACTCGATGTTACGAATTGCGTTAGTTTGATATGAAGGGCGATCGACGGCTCGCGCATTCGTTCTTCCGTGTTAATTTTGGGTTGATCGAGTTTTCATACACACATTTGTTTCTATGCTTCAGCTGATTAAAGAAGTCGTTGCTTACCTCGAGAAAAGAGGAGTTGAAAAACCCGAAATCGGAATCATTCTGGGGACGGGGTTGGGCAACCTATTTGTGAAGGAGATCAAGAATGCCATCACGATCAACTACAACTCGATTCCCCATTTCCCGATTTCGACGGTCGAGTTTCACAAGGGGCAATTGATCTATGGCGATCTGAAAGGTAAAAAGGTGCTCGCGATGCAGGGGCGCTTTCACTTTTACGAGGGGTACTCGATGCAACAGATTACCCTGCCGGTGCGGGTGATGAAGTTCTTGGGCGTGCAATACTTGTTGATCTCGAATGCAGCGGGAAACATGAACTTAAAGTGGAAGAAGGGCGAACTGATGCTGATCGACGACCACATCAATTTCCAGCCGGACAACCCATTGCGGGGCGAAAATTTCGAGGTGCTTGGGCCCCGATTCCCGGACATGAGCCGTCCGTATGCGAAAAAGCTCAACGACCTGCTGGTCGCCCTGGCCAAAAAAAGCAAGATCAAGCTCAACCGGGGTGTTTACGCTTCCGTGATGGGACCGATGCTCGAAACGCGTGCAGAATATCGATTTCTCCGATTGGCGGGAGCCGACGCCGTGGGCATGAGCACGGTTCCCGAAGTTTTGGTGGCGAACCACATGGGGCTGCCCTGCTGCGCCATTTCGGTGCTCACCGACGACTGCGACCCGGACCACCTGAAGCCCGTCGACATCCGCGAAATAGTGGCGGTGGCAGGAAAAGCCGAGCCCAACCTCACAAGGCTCTATGTCGAGCTGGTTCACGCCCTCTAATCGACACTTGACGTCTTTTTTTGCGACTATTTGCAACGTGAGCGCCAATCTATACGTCTCACGTACAAACCCATTCGCCATGAAGACCCTAGTCGCCGCCGGTTTGCTCGTGCTATCAACAGCCGCCTTCGCGCAAACCACGAAATCCGGAAACTTTCACATCGACCAAGATTACAAAATTGCGCCAAGCGGAACGCTCACCATCCGCTGCTCCGATGCAAAGGTGTATGTCACTGGCTCCGACCGCGCCACAGCTCATGTCAAGATTGACTATGAGGTCGAGACTAAGGGTATGACCTTTGGCACGCAAGAATTCGGTGTCGACATCGATGATTCAAACGGAAACCTCACCCTGCGTGAACGCAAACATGGCAACATCGGGATCGTTGGATACATGAACGAAAAGTATGTCATTGAAATCCAAGTGCCGAAAGGGGTCAACCTCGTCATCGCCGGCGACGATGGTAACTTTGAAATCACCACGATCAACGGTTACATCGACATTGATTTGGATGACGCGAATATTGTATTGACCGGCTGTGAGGGCAGTGACTTCCGTTTTCGCCTCGATGATGGAGACGTGAAGATGGACCAAGGTAAAGGAACATTCAGCGTAGATGCCGACGATTCGGATATCGAGGTTCGCAATGCCAAGTTCTCCAAGATTTCCGCAGAGGTCGACGACGGCGACTTCATCGTAGAAACCTCCCTGGTTGATAATGGTGATTATTATATCCGCACCCAAGACGGCCGTGTATCGATGACGGTGACAGCTGGTGGCGGCCGCTTCGACATTCGCCACGACGACACCAGCGTTCGCGCCAACGCGTCGTTCTCGGTGGTGGAGGAATCGGAAGATCGCTCCCGCTACACGTTGTCGAATGGAAATGCGAAAGTGGACATCCGTGCCGACGACGGAAGCATTCGCCTCAGCACGAAGTAATCTAGATATCGCAAATGGTGACGCCCTGCTTGAGCGACGCCAATTTGTCGGCCTTTGCCGGAATAAATTCTTGGGCCACGAAGCCCTTGAAACCTGTTTCGGCAATAGCTTTCATAATCGCAGGGTAGAATAGCTCCTGGCTTTCGTCAATTTCATGACGTCCAGGCACGCCGCCAGTATGAAAGTGAGAGATGTACTTGATGTTCTTCTTGATTGTTGCGATAACGTCGCCTTCCATGATTTGCATGTGGTAGATGTCGTATAGCAACTTGAAATTTTCGGAACCAAGTTTCTCGCAGAGATTTACACCCCAGGCCGTATGATCGCATTGGTAGTCCTTGTGGTCTACCTTGCTGTTCAGCAACTCCATCGAGATCGTGATGTTGTACTTTTGCGCCAACTTCACCACTGGCTCCAGTCCTTTCGCGCAGTTCTCTATACCTTGTTCGGGACTCATCCCGTTGGCGTTCCCGCTAAAGCAAATCAAGTTTTTCAAACCCGCTTCCGCTGCCTTGGGAATGCTCACCGTGTAATCCGCCAAAAGTTGGGCATGTAGGGTCGGGTCGTTGAAACCTCGGTTGAGCCCAACACTCGAGCCATACCCCATCGCACAAGTAAGACCGTGCTTGTTCACGACGGCCCAATCTTTCGCGCCAAGCAACTCAATCGACTTGAGGCCCATGCCTTTCGCAGCGATCACAAGATCTTCTAACGGGATGTTGTTGTAACACCACTGACAAGCAGAATGGTTGATGTTACCTTTCAATTCGTCGGGCAAAAGGGACAATGCTTTTGCTACCGATGGTAGTGATACCGCGCCGACTGTTCCGACAGCGATGGATTGAAGAGCTTGCTTACGATTCACGGGGAATTGAAATTTTGGAGGTCAAAAGTTGGCGATTGTAACTCGTCCGTTGTAGCAACACGTATGCCATGGTCAACAACGAATCCTTACCAATAATACGGTTTTTCGACGAATCAACTATCCTGTTTGCTACCGGCCGCCTTCGTTCCGATAGATTACGCCGTCTTTCATCACCAACCGCACCTTCCGCAAATCGGAGATGTTTTTCGTAGGGTCGCCCTGAATAATGAGGATATCCGCTTTCAAACCGTCTTTGATGCGACCAACCAAATTCGAGAGGCCGAACACATCCGCATTGACGCTCGTGACGCTCCGCAACACTTGGTCGGCCGTCATGCCATAGTCAACCATCAGTTCTAGTTCGCGGGCATTGTCGCCATGGGCGAATACCCCGACGTCGCCGCCGGCGCAAATGGTAACACCTGCCTGCAACGCCGCTTGGTAGCTAGCTCGCTTGCGTTTCAGGTTGTCCGGTTCGGGCGTGGTACCAATTTTCCAACCTCGGTATTGGCTGATGGCATGACCCGCCGCCAACGTGGGGCACAGTGCTACACCTTTGGCTTTCATGAGTTCGAAAACCTCGGGCGTGCCGCCGTCGCCGTGTTCAATCGTCGCAACACCCGCCACGATCGCGCGTCGCATGCCCTCCGCCGTCGAGGCATGAGCTACGACTGGACGACCAGAACTAGCCGCCGTTTCCACGATCAGCTTTAACTCCTCGACGGAGAAGGTGGGCATCGCCTGATCGTTTAGTCCCCAGCGATAGTCGGCATACACTTTTACGACATCGGCTCCTTTTCCGATTTGATCTCGAACCACTTGGATCAACCGATCTCCGTCGGCGGGCTCCGCCCCCAACATCACCTCGAAATCATAGTCAAGTCCTTTCGGCCCGTACGAGCCCGTGGCCACGATGGCCCTACCCGCCACGATCATCCTAGGTCCCACGATAATGTTTTCGTCGATCGCCTTTTTGAGGCCGACGTCGGAATACCCAGCGCCTTCGGAGCCGAGGTCGCGCACGGTGGTGAACCCAGCCATTAACGTGTTCTTAGCGTGAACGGTGGCGCGCGCCACGCGGTAAGCGTCTGTTTCCTTTAGAACTTGGTCGGCCCAAGGAGTCTCGTTGTAGGGATGTAACAACAAATGGGAATGGCCTTCGATCAACCCTGGCATCAACGTGCACCCCGGGAGCTTGATCACCACGACATCGCTCGCAGGCTTCAGGCTCTTGGTCGGTCCGATCGAAACGATCTTGTCGTTGTGCACGAGGACCGACACGTCAGTGAACATCTTCTCACCATCGAATACACGGTCGGGTTGAAGGAGATAGTCGGTGTTGTGTTGCGCTTGTGCCGACAGAACGAGCACGGGCAAAAAGAGAAGGAGAAGTGGCAGTTTCATGCTTAGCAAACTTAAGCAGTTGCCGCCACATTCGAAGGTTCGTTACATGCTCGGCAACTCTTTGTATTGCATCTTGTAGAGTTGCGAGTAGTATCCTTGTTGGCCGAGGAGCTCCTCGTGACGCCCGCTTTCGCGGATTTCACCCTTTTCGAGCACGATGATCTTATCCGCTTTTTGAATGGTCGACAGTCGATGGGCGATGACGATCGCGGTTCGATTGGTCATCATTTTCGCGATGGCCGATTGCACCATTTCTTCTGTCTCGCTGTCGATCGATGAGGTAGCTTCGTCGAGCACCAAGATTTTTGGGTCGTACACCATCGCGCGAATAAACGACAACAACTGGCGTTGTCCCACCGAAAGCGTGGAGCCCCTTTCCATCACATTGTAGTTCAGGCCACCGGGCAACCGTTCGATAAACTTACGCGCCCCAACCAAGTCGGCAGCGTGCCAGATCATGTCGTCGCTCACCTCATGGTCGCCAAAGGTGATGTTGTTTCGAATGGAGTCGGAGAACAGGAACACGTCTTGGAGCACGACACCGATCTCGCGGCGCAACACGCCCACGTCGAAGTTGCGTATGTCGACGCCGTCGACTAGGATAGAGCCGCGGTTGATTTCGTAGAATCGGTTGAGCAAGTTGATGATCGATGACTTGCCCGCACCCGTAGCACCTACGAACGCAACCGTCTCCCCGGGCTTGATGCTGAAACTTATGTCCTTCAGCACATAGTTGGCATCGTTATAAGCGAACCAGACCTTGTCGAACACCACTTCGCCGCGAACTTCCTCAGGACGGTGTGTGCCGGTTTCGGAGATGTACTCCTTGTCATCCAACAAGTTGATGATACGTGAAGAGGCGACAATGCCCATTTGCAGCGTATTGTACCGATCCGCGATCATCCGGATAGGTCGGAAGAACATCTGGATGTACATGATGAACGCAATCAGGGTACCAACCGTAATTCCGGTTTCCTCGAAATGCACAACGCCCTTCGAGCCATACCACATCAGGAGACCAATTCCCGTAGCGGCGATCAAGTCCGCAACCGGGAAGTAGATCGAGTAATACAGCACCGAGCGTAGGTTGGCATCTCGATGTTCTTTGTTGATATCGACAAACTTCTGGTACTCGCGCTTTTCGCTCCCGAAGAGTTGCACCACATTCATCCCTGTGATGTGTTCTTGAACGAAGGCATTTAGGTTGGAGACTGCATTTCGAACGTCGTTGAAGGCAACTTTGATTTTTTCTTTGAAGACGTATGTTGACAACAACATGAATGGGATCGTCGACAAGCTGACCAACGCCAGTCGCCAGTCGGTGTAAAACATGAATACTAGAATGAACGTGATTTGGAGAAAATCACCTGCCATGGCAGCGAGGCCTTCGCTGAATACATCGGCTAGGCTCTCCACGTCGGAAATGGTACGAGTAACCAAGCGACCAATGGGCGTCTTATCAAAAAACTTTAGGCGCAATCCAATGAGGTGCTGGTATAGTTTCACGCGGATGTCACGTATCACGTATTGACCAATCTTGCCGGAGAGATAGGTGTGCGCGTATTGAAAAATCGACTGGGTGGTAAGGATGGCCAGCATAATCATGACCATCGTCAGCATGCCTTGGTAATTCCCGACGGCGACATAGTTGTCGAGTGTCTTTTGAATCAAGATTACGTTGGTCGGTCCGAGTACGCCCATTCCAAACGTAAGTAAGATGACCGATAGGAATTGAAGACGGTACGGTTTTACGAACTCCATGAGGCGTCGCAAAACTTTTAGGTCGATGATGTTCCCGCTACTGACTTTTTCTTTCTCCATAGGATCAATCCCGAAGGCCTAGTCGATAAAGATGCTCTTCGGGTATTTCACTTTCGTTAAAAACAAACCCTCCGCGGGTACATTCATGCCCGCTTTTTTTCGATCGCGACTTTTCAAGATATCCTGAAAGTCCTTGATTCCGATTTTACCACTGCCTACGTCGAGGAGTGTACCGGTGACGGCCCGAACCATTCCCCTCAGAAACCGATTCGCCGTGATGTTGAAAACGAGCAAATGCCCTTTTTGATTCCACTCGGCGTGTTTAATCGTGCAAATAAAGTGATTTACGTCGGTCTTCACCTTGCTAAACGACTGGAAGTCGTGCGTGCCCAACAAGTGTGTCGCCGCCCGGTTCATCACGTCAAGGTCTGCCTCCTTAAAATAAAAGAAGGACAACCCCTGCAGCAACGGGTCTTTTTGGCGGGTGATGACATACCGATACGACCGTTCCACGGCATCGTAACGGGCGCTCGCGGTCTCTTGTATTTGCGCAATCGACCGGATCGCGATGTCGGCGGGCAAGAACGAGTTCATCTGTTGAATGAGCTTGTCGCGGTTCGGCGCCACGTCGAGATCTACGTGAAAGAACTGCTGTTCGCAATGTACGCCGGTGTCTGTCCGTCCGCTGGCAACAATGGCGACGGGGTTCCGTAAAATGGTGCCGAGGCATTTTTCGACCACCGCTTGAACGCCGGTGGCGTTGTGTTGCGATTGCCAGCCGGCATAGGCCGTTCCGCGGTACGATATCTCGAACAGGTATCTCATCGAAAGCGCCAAAGATAATGTCCTTCGTGCGAAGCGCCCCGATTCATTTTGGAGTACCGACTTTTGCTTAGTTTTGCGGTCTATACTAAGGATTTATGTGGCAGCGCGTTCAAACGATCTTACTCGGCCTCGTCGTCGTGATTATGTTGGTGGGCATCTTCTTGCCGTTGTGGCGATATACCGACCAGGCCGGCGTGCGACACGAATTGTTTCCACTCCACTTTAGCATCATCAACGGTGAGGAGCGCACTACTTCGTACATCCCTTACTGCGTGACAGCCATTTTCATGATCGGCGCCGCTACCCTGGCGGCCATGACGATCCGCCGCTACGATAACCGCATTCTTCAAATCAAGATGGCGGCCATGAACATGCTGTTGTTAATGGTCGCCCTGATAGCTTCGGTATACTTTTCGTATCGCCTCGACGGTGAATACAACCACTATGGCATCATTCGAACAAGCTTGTGGTTGCTCTTCGGGGCCGTGGCCTGCAACTGGTCCGCGATGCGATTCATCCGCCGCGATGAGAAAATCGTGCGCGACTCCGACCGGCTTCGATAGCATTATTTTTTCGGCGACAAATTCATGTTAAACGGTTGTGCATCTTCGGCCGTGGTCGGTTTATCTTTCGTCATCTAAAACCTTATTACCATGGCGATCACGCACCTGGGTCCTGTACCCGTTAAAACGAATGGAGAGTTGCCTGCAGTAGGCACTGCCGCCCCCGACTTTGTACTCGTTGGTAACAACCTCAACGACATAGCCCTAAAAGACTTCCGTGGCAAAAATGTCGTGTTGAATATTTTCCCCAGCATCGACACGAGTACCTGTGCTCAATCGGTACGAGAATTTAATCGCCGTGCCGCTGCGCTTTCGCAGACTGTCGTGTTGTGTATATCCAAAGACCTCCCGTTTGCGATGCGGCGTTTTTGCGGTGCCGAGGGTATCGATCGCGTTGTAACAGTATCCGACTTCCGGGCGAAGGAATTTGGCGAAAAGTATGGCTTGGTCATGATGGAAGGCGCCATGCGTGGGTTGTTCGCCCGCGTCGTTATCGTTCTCGACCCGCACGGTGTGGTGAAGTACTCAGAGGTCGTTAATATGATCGGCGACGAGCCAAATTATGATGCCGCCCTCAGGGCGATTTGACCTCGGAAGAGGGACCCTCAGCATCGTTAAAAGAAGTATATTTGTCGTTCATGCGTCGACTTTTAACGATAGCGGCAGTCCTTTGGGTTCTCGGTTCCACAATGGCCGTTGCCCAAGAAGCCAGGCATACGACGCTGAAGAAATCAGCGAAGAACAGGAGCTATCGCGCGCCTTCGATTTCGAAATCCAAGTCTCGGGTAATCTGTCCCATCTTTACACAAAGCCAGTACCCTTACCAGGGTTTAGGCGTAAAGCTGGGTGACCCTGTCGCGTTGAGCTATAAGTACTACGCCAACAAGAAATGGTCTTTCGGTGCAGACGTAGGTAAGGTTGCCAGCGGCCTTTACAGCAAATACTATCGAAAAGCATTCGCTACCTACCTGCCCGACACATTGGGCAGCGAAGAATCCATTAAGTACCTCTCGCACCGGGCTTTGACCGACTGGTATGTGGAGGCCAAGTTCCTGTATCAGTGGAATGCTGAAAAGATTTCCCCCGGTTTGCAACTCTATGCCGGCTTGGGTTGGCAGTGGCGGAGCACGCGCCTCGAATACGACTATATCTACGAGGACGGGTTATTCGAAAATCAACTGGGGAAGTTCCAACGGTCGCGGTTTACCTACGGCCCGTCGGCAATCGTCGGGTTTGAGTACTCCTATTTTTCCCTGCCGCTTTCGGCATTTATCGAAATCGAATGGTTCACCGATGCCCTCCTTGACCCGGGCTACAACCGCTTTCAAGGCGGGGTAGGACTTCGATACGTTTTTTGAGCCCGATTTAATAACACAAGCCAACCGGCGCGCGTTACCATTCGCGTACATTTGTCGCACGAAATCTATTTTTTTGACTCATGAAGCAACGGTTATTTTTATTGGCACTTGTTCTAGTGGGATTTTCTGCCGCAGGCCAGAATTTTCCCGTTCATAGCGTGTCGCTGCGCCTCGGCGTTCCGGTGGGGTTCACCTACAAGAATTACATCAGCAAAAAAGAAGCGTTCGAGTTCGGCGTCGGTGGGGCTTCGCCCTATTGGGGAAATACTTACTATATCAACTCGTTCAATTCCTTCTCGAAATACAAGGACTTCAAATACATCGACCACCGCGTCAACAGCACGATCTACTTACAAGGTCGTTACATCAAAGACTTCGCCATCCCGACGTCGGGTATGGAGGGTGCGCTGAACTGGTACTGTGGTGTGGGGGCAGTGTTGAAAGTGGCGCGGGTAACATATCGGTACACCGACATTAGTGTCACTCCGCCTACGCGAACCGACGATCGAGCCGATATCGACTTCGGCCCCGAGGTAATTTTGGGCGCTGAATACTGGCTCGAGAATACTCCGTTCTCCTTCTATGGGGAAGGTAGCGCCATGTTGGAATTGTTCGATCGAGTCGGAGGCCGCGCGTTTGCCGCGATCGGCGTTCGATACCATTTCGAACAATAGGTTTACGACACGTCAGGCACCCGTACTGGGGCTCTCAACACGTTCGCTTTTGTCGTCGACCTCGTCGGCCTGAATTTGTTTTTCGTAGAGGTCGCTGTACATGCCGCCTTTGGCCAGCAGTTCTTCGTGCGTGCCTTCCTCCACGATGACGCCGTCGTCGAGAACAATGATTTTGCTGGCCAAACGGGCAGAGGAAACGCGATGTGAGATGACGATAGACGTTCGGCCGACCATCACCTTCTTCATCGCATTAAGAATCGTGTTCTCGGTCTTGGTATCGACAGCCGACAGCGCGTCGTCTAGGATCAAGATGCGCGGTTCGCGAACAATCGCACGGGCAATGGACACCCGTTGTTTTTGTCCGCCCGACAAGGTGATACCGCGTTCACCCACCCGTGTGTTAAACCCTTGCGGGAACGCCATGATATTCGAGTAGACATCCGCGTCTTTGGCGGCTTGAATGATTTTCTCCTCGTTTGAGTCGCCCAATCCAAAACCGATGTTGTTGTAAATCGTGTCACTGAACAAGAAAACATCTTGGGGTACCACGCCCATCTGGTTGCGCAGGTTCACGATGTCGTAATCGCGAATCGAAATGCCGTCGACGAGAATTCGGCCTTCAGTCGAATCGTAAAGACGGGTCACCAAGTTCGAGATCGTTGATTTACCGGAACCGGTAGTTCCGATGACAGCCAGGGATTCGCCCGGCTCAATCGTAAACGAGATATGCTTGAGCGCTTTGATGCCTGTGTCGGGATACACGAACGAGACATCCTGAAATTCAACCTTCCCTTGGATAGGTTGAACAAGCTTGCGTTCCGAAACGATGTCGGTCTTTGTTTTCAAAAACTCGTTGATTCGTTTCTGAGACGCTTCAGCGCGCTGCACTAAACTCGTCGTCCACCCGAGCGAGGCCACGGGCCACGTGAGCATGTTCACATAAATAATGAATTCTGCGATTGTGCCGAAGGAGAGACTGCCGTTGATCACGCCACGGCTTCCAGCGTAGACGGTCAGGATTGTGCTGAGTCCAATCAAACCCGTAATGAGCGGGAAAAAGAGAGACTGGACTTTCGTGAGTTTCATCGACTGGTTCTTGTATTCGTTGCTTTCTTTTTCAAAAGCTGCCGCCGATTCCTTCTCACGCGTAAATGATTTCAAGACTCGAATGCCGGAAAACGCCTCTTGCACGAACGTGCTGAGACGCGACTGGCTTTTCTGAATCTTGTCGGCGCGGTGCTCCACGATGCTGTTCACATAAAAGATACCTACCGACAAAAATGGAAGTGGAATCAACGCGTAGAGCGTCAGCGTGGGGCTGATGTGAAACATGAATGGAATCAACATCAAGAAAAGTGTCACGAGTTGAAGTCCATACATGATCGAAGGTCCGAGGTACATCCGAACACGACCCACGTCTTCACTGATGCGGTTCATCAAGTCGCCCGTGTTGTTGCGGCGGTAGAAACTGAGGGGAAGGTTTTGGTAGTGTTCGAAGATTTCGTTTTTCAGATCATATTCGATGAGGCGACTCATCACGATCAGCGTCTGCCGGACGAAGTATAAAAACAGACCACGCAACAGCGCCATGGAGAGCGACAACACGGACAGAACCAGGATTTGCCAGGCGATGTTGTCGAAAAATTCTCCCTGTAAGTTGGTGCCCTTAAAACCGTTGTAAACTTGCAAGTTGTCGATCACGAGATCGATAGACACGCGTACCAACCATCCGGGGATGATTTGGAATCCGTTCGAGATGATCACGAAGACCAGCCCGAGGATAAGGTGCCATTTGTATTTGACGAGATATTTATTGAGATAAGAGAGTTCCTTCATGCGCTACGACTAAACAAAACGCAATAAACCGTTTTAAGTTCGCCTGCGAAAACAAAGGGTGCGACATAATCGGCTTCCGCTTCGAGTTTGTTAAAAAATGCCCAAGAAACCCAGTTTTTTTGGTTAGAAGGGTAGAAAAATCGGGATTTGGGCTTTGAAATAGTACCTGTATTTTTGCAGGCTTATGACGTTATCATCGAGGCGTTTCGTGTGGCTGGGAGGCCTGTTGCTATTAAGCTTGAATGGGCTTGCACAAAAGAAGGAAGGAACCGACAAGGTATTGTTCACCATCGACGGTCAACCGACCACCAAAAGCGAATTCCTTTATCTGTTTGGGAAGAACAACCAGGTGAAGCCCACCGAAAGCACCGAGGCTTCCGTGAAAGAGTATTTCGACTTGGTCCTCAATTTCAAACTAAAGGTAGCCGAGGGCCACGATCGTGGCATCGACACCACGCGCGCTTTCCAGAGGGAGTTCACCAACTACCGCGATGAACTGAAGAAGCCGTTTGTCGCCTCTACCAATGAACTCGACCGTCTCGTCAAAGAATCATACGACCGAATGAAGGAGGAGGTGAAGGCCGCACACATCCTCATCATGCTGTCGCCCGACCCGTCGCCCGCCGATACGCTCGTGGCCTACAACAAGATTTCTGCCATCCGGCAACGGGTGTTGAACGGCGAGGACTTTTCGAAGGTGGCCGCCGAAACATCGGAAGAACCCAACGCGAAGGTGAGCCAGGGTATGTTGGGTTATTTCAGCGCCAACATGATGGTGTACCAGTTCGAAGATGCAGCCTATCGAACCCAGCCCGGTAACGTGTCTCCGATCGTCAGAACTCGCTTTGGGTATCACATCTTGAAGGTCTTCGACCGACGTCCTGCCTCCGGTGAGGTGGAAGTTTCACATATTCTAGTTGGCGGCACCGACACGAAGTCGCGCAATAAAGCATTCGAGGTCTTCGAGCAACTCAAAGGCGGGCGCTCGTGGGATGATGTGTGCCGGGAGTACTCAGAGGATACCAACACAAAAGACCGAGGCGGTCGCCTGCCCGTTTTTGGTCTCGGGGCGCTGGCGGGCGTACCCGAATTTGAACGCGTCGCTTTTTCGATGACCACTTCAGGCGACGTGTCAGACCCTTTCGTGTCAAATATCGGGTGGCACATCATCCGCCTAGAGCGCAAGATTCCCGTTCCTTCTTTCGAAGAAGCCGCGCCGAATCTGAAACGGCAGCTGAGCCGCGACGAACGGCTCCAAGTGAGCCAAGGCGCCCAGTTCCGTCGGCGTAAGCTGCAGGCAGGGTTCAAGGAAATGACAGAAGTAAAAGGTCAACTGGAGGCCGCCGCCGATACGTCGCTGCAGCGTGGCCATTGGAACATGACACCACTAACGGCTCTACAGCCACAACCAATTTTCAGCATCGGTTCTGGGAAACCTGCCTTGGTGAAGGATTTTGTCGCGTTCGTGAAAGAGATGCAAAGGCCCTCGGCGTTGAGTCCGCATGCCTATTTCAACCAGCTATACGATCAGTTCGTGGAGCGTTACCTGAATGACGCCGAAGACCTGGTCCTGCAAGCCCAAAACAGCGAGTACCGGAACCTAGTCCGTGAGTACAAGGAAGGGATTATGTTCTTTTCCATCATGGAGCAGGAAGTTTGGAACAAAGGTTCGGCGGACACCACGGGCCAACGGGCATACTACGAACAGCACCTTGACAAGTATCAGGCTGGGGAGCGAGTCAAAGCCCGGTTTTATGCGACCGCTGACAAAGCATTTCTGGATGCGATCAAAGGAAAAGTTGCCAAGGGCGACACCCTAACCGCAGCAGAGGTAAAGAGATTTAAAACCGTGACTCCTTTCCGCTCCTTTGCGAAGGGTGACAGCAAGGTTTTGGATTCGGTTCCGTGGGTGGCAGGCGTTCACGAAACCGATGCAGACGGGATATACTATCTTGTGGAAGTTGAAAGCCTTCTCCCTCCAGGCCAGAAGTCGTTTCAGGAGGCACGGGCGAGTGTTATTTCGGACTACCAAGAAGAAATGGAGAAGGCTTGGGTGGCCAACCTTCGAAAGAAACATAACGTGAAGTTGAACAAGAAAGCCATCAAACAAGTCGTTCAAGAGTTGACGAAAAAATGAATTTTCAGACACCTATCAGTCGGTTGGCCCCAGTTGTGTCCAATGCCCTTCTTGTGGCGTTGGTCGTGAGCGTTGCATCGTGCGATCTGATCCGCATGAAGCGCGACCAGGCGGCCGGAGCGGGTCGAAAGGCTGTCGCCCGTGTTGATAACGTGTACTTGTACCAGGATGAACTCGTCGGCATTGTTTCGGAGAAGATGTCGAAGGAAGACAGCGCCCAAAGGGTATCGACTTATATCGATAGCTGGGTGCGCAAACAGTTGTTAATCAACCAGGCGATGAAGGAGATCGACATCGACGAAGCGGAGGTGGATCGCAAGGTGCTGGAATATCGCTACACACTCATCGGCTACGAATACCAGAACTATTACATCAACAAGAAGTTGGATGCCAATGTGTCGGACGAAGAGATCCAGCAATATTACAACGAGCATCTTGACAACTTTATCCTGAAGCAGAACATCGTGCGGGGAACGTTTATCGTGGTTCCGAAAGGGGCGCCGCGAACTGCTCGCTTGAAGGAGTTGATGTACTCGACCAAAGAAAAGGACTTGGAGGAGCTTCGGTCGTTTTGCCTCCGGTTTTCGAGTGCCTATCACATTGCCGACTCGACCTGGATCGAGTTTGACAATCTGGTGGGTGGATCGCCGCTGGCGGAAATTCCCAACAAAGTCCAGTTCCTAAAGAGCAATCCGTACTACGAAACCAGCGACAACGACTCGCAATTCTACCTAAAGGTGGATGAATATAAGATCTCTGATAACGCATCGCCCATCGAATTCGTTAAAGAGGAAATCCGAAATATTATATTGAACAAGCGTAAAGTGGAGCTTGCTAAAAAACTGGAAGAAGATGTTTATGAAAACGCTGCGAAAAGGAAAGAGTTTGAAGTATATCATTAGTGCGTTACTGCTCGCCGTCCCGGCATGGACGTGGGCGCAAGAAGGGAAGGGCTCCGACGAACCCAAGGGAACGGTGGTCGATAAGATTATCGCGAAGGTGGACAACTATATCGTGTTGAAGTCCGATCTCGAGAATGCCTATCAGAATTACCTCACCAATGGAAACCCGCCCTCGCAAGAGGCGCGATGCAATATTTTGAGTAGCCTCATCGTGAACAAATTGATGGTGGCGAAAGCGGAGATTGACTCGGTGGTGGTAACCGACGCGGAGGTGGACAACAACACCCAACAACGGATGCAGGTGTTGATGCAAAACGCAGGTAACTCGCCCGAAGACTTGGAACGAGCTTGGGGAAAAACCATGGCCGAGTTGCGTGCCGATGTTCATGATCAAGTGCGTGAGCAGTTGCTCGCCCGCGAGATGCAAGGAAAGATCACCAAAGGAATCACGATCACGCCATCGGAGGTAAGAAGGTTCTTCAGCAAGATTCCGTCCGACTCGTTGCCGTACTATTCTTCCGATATGGAAGTGGCGCAAATCGTGAAAGTCGCGAAAGTGAGCGCAGCGCAAAAGGAAGAGGCCAAGCAACGCTTGAACGATCTTCGCGCACAACTGATCGCGGGAGCCAGCTGGAAGGAGCTCGCGCGCAAAAATTCCACCGACCCTTCGGCAGAATTCAATGGTGGCGATATGGGTTGGGTCGGTCGTGGCGCCATGGTGCCTTCGTATGAAGCGATGGCTTTCAAGTTGAAGCGGGGCGACATCTCGCAGCCGTTCGAATCACCTTTTGGTTTTCACATCATGCAGTTGCTCGACCGTCGAGGAAACGAGTATCACTCTCAGCATATCTTGATTTCCGCTTCACCCTCGAAAGAAGACTTGACCGCGGCCGAAAAGTATTTGGATAGCTTGCGCACGGCGATCAACGAAGGCAAGGTTTCATTCGAAGCAGCTGCCCGCAAGTACTCCGACGACCAAGGCACCAAACAACGGGGCGGATTCTTTACCGACGCCGATGGTGGTACCAAGGTGGCCATCCAAGAACTCGACCCAATCGTATACCTGACGATCGATACGTTGAAACTAGGCAGTATCTCCAAGCCAAGCACCTATCGAACCGACGACGGCAAAGACGCCATGCGGATGTTCTTTTTCAAGACCCGTCTGCCACCGCACGAAGCGAACCTCAACGACGACTGGCACCGCATTCAAGCGGCCGCCCTCGCCGAAAAGAAGGACAAAGCACTCGACAAATGGTTTACTAAAGCCCGCAACGACGTGTTCATCAACATCGACCCGTCGTTCAAGGGTTGTAAAATCATGGAGTGAAAACTTTTTAATACACAGGAAACTATGGCACAAGTCGCCAACGACGTAGAAGCAGCGGATGCACTCGCACAGGCTTATAAAAAATTGAAGGAAGAGATCGCCAAGGTCGTAGTCGGTCAAGAAGAGGTGGTTCGCCTTGTGCTCACAGGCATCTTCTGCCAGGGACACTCTTTGTTGGTGGGCGTGCCGGGCCTCGCTAAGACGCTGTTGGTCCAAACCATCGCCAGCGCCCTAGACCTCCAGTTTAAGCGCGTCCAGTTTACCCCCGACCTCATGCCGTCCGACATCGTGGGCTCCGAAACGATGGACAAAGACCGGAACTTCAACTTTGTAAAAGGCCCCGTGTTTGCCAACATCGTGCTCGCCGACGAGATCAACCGCACGCCCCCGAAAACCCAAGCGGCCCTGTTGGAGTCGATGCAAGAATACGCCGTTACCATCGCCGGCAAGCGCTATGAACTGCCCAAACCTTTCTTCGTATTGGCTACCCAAAACCCAATCGAACAGGAGGGAACCTACCCACTACCGGAAGCTCAACTCGACCGCTTCATGTTCAACATCTTCCTCGACTATCCATCGTATGAGCAGGAAGTGACGATCGTCAAAAACACCACTGCCGACGACATCCGGCAAGTGAACCATGTCTTGGGCGCCGAAGACATTGTGAAATTCCAACACCTCGTCCGTCGTGTTCCCGTGGCCGACAACGTGGTTGAATACGCCGTCAAATTGACGCACCTCACGCGGCCCAATGTAAACGGCTCCGCAGTTGCCAACGACTACCTGGAGTGGGGCGCCGGTCCCCGTGCATCGCAGTACCTGATGCTGGGCGCGAAATGCAACGCGTTGCTCAACGGAAAATACTCGCCCGATATCGAGGATGTTCGCGCCGTTGCCAAGCCTGTATTGCGCCACCGCATCGTCCGTAACTTTAAAGCAGAAGCGGACGGCGTTTCAGTCGATGGGATTATCGAAAAACTGCTGTAAGAATCCTCAGTGGTTCAGAAAGAGCTCTTTGATGAGGATGTAAATCCCTGTGATGAGTGTGAACCAGCCGAATGCCATCCGCAACCGGAGACCCGAAACCTTTCGGGAGTAGTGATTGCCGATGAGTACCCCCAAAATGGATAAGGCAGAGAACACGATGAGAAAAGCCCAGTCCATCTCGTGATTCATGGCGTCGCCCAGGAAGCCAGCCATCGAGTTGACACTGATGATGGCCAACGAGGTGCCTACGGCAGTCTTAAACTGGAGACCCGTTAGGAACACGAGAGCAGGGATAATGAGGAAACCCCCACCCGCGCCGACCAACCCGGTCAGGAAACCAATGAGGATCCCTTCGAGAATCACGAGCACCGTTCGAAACCGCTTGTTGTGAGAGGCAATGTCTCGCTTCCCGCGAATCATGGGCACCGACGCCAACACCATCAAGATGGCGAACAAACCCAACAAGACGATGCGCTTGGTCAACACGAACCCATCGACGTCGAGCGGCCAGGAAACGTGACCAATCTCGTTGGGAATCCACGGCACCACGAACCAACGAGTCAAGAAAATGCTGACAATAGACGGTAGCCCAAAGACGAGACTCGCCTTTAAGTGTACCAACTGCTGTTTGTACTTCGGAATGGTGCCAGCGAGGCTAGTGATGCCAACTATGAATAACGAATACGCCCCCGCCAGCGCAGGTTCTATATTGAATAGATAGACTAGGATGGGTAAAGAAAGGATGGATCCTCCGCCACCTAGTAATCCTAACACGATTCCTACTAAGATAGCAGACAAGTAGCCGAAGTATTCCAAGCGAGGGGTTTTCCTAAATCTTCAACCTTGATGTTTTAATTCAAAGTCAATATCAAATGTTTGTAGGACGAAGTAACTAAACGAGGTGGAGAGAACAAGATGTTTTTTGTTGATCGGGCACTTTACTTGATCTTCGAGTATTCCACGATGAAAGCATCGGGAAATTTCTTTTTGACCTCGAGGATAAATGATTCAGCCTTTGGACGGGTTGAGAATTCGCCCAAGCAGATGCTGTAGTATTTTACGCCGTTCACGATTTTCACTTGAACGTTTACTTTTTTCTTGTAGGAGTTCTTCAAGTTATCGGCGAGGCGCATGAGATTGACGAGTTCTTGGTAGGTACCGATTTGTACGCCCCAGCCTTTGGGTTCAAACCGCGTGATTTCGAAGTCGTAAAATTCCTTTTCATCGACGGCCACGCGATCGATGGGGACATTCTGTCCGCCGCCCTTTCCATCGCCGGCGTCGATCACTTCCACACGCACTTCGGCGAGGCCCTGGTTCACGAAATCTAATTCTTCGGCAGCGGAACGCGATAAGTCGATGATGCGACCGTCGACATACGGGCCTCGATCGTTCACCGTCACTTCTACCGACTTGTTGTTGGCCAGGTTGGTCACACGCACTTTCGTTCCGAAAGGAAGTGTCTTGTGGGCAGCGGTTTTCTTCGAGTGCTTGTACTTTTCTCCCGATGCCGTCATGCTTCCCTCGAACTTATCGGCGTAAAATGAGGCTTTTCCAGTTTGTGTTTGAGCTGCGGCGGTGAATACCAAGCCGATCAACACGAAAGTGAGGAGTTGTTTCATAATACAACAAATGTATTGCCATATGATGACAATGCATTACCTTTGCCCGGCAAATAATGAATCCTAATTATTTGCCATGTCGCTCGACTCCTCCAAATTCCTCTACGACGCTCTCACTTACGATGATGTGTTGCTGGTTCCCGCGTACAGCGAGATTTTGCCGCGCGAGGCAGATACGACCAGTTCGTTAACCCAAAACATTAAGCTGAACATCCCGGTCATTTCCGCCGCGATGGACACGGTGACCGAGGCGGCCATGGCCATCGGAATGGCCCTCGAAGGAGGCATCGGGATGATCCATAAAAATATGTCGATTGAGGCACAAGCCGCACAAGTGCGCAAGGTGAAGCGCTCGCAAAGCGGTTTGATCCTCGATCCCGTGACACTTCAGATCAACGCCACGGTGCGCGACGCCGAAAAAATCATGCGTGAGTTCAAGATCGGCGGAATTCCGGTCGTGCATTCCAACGGAAAGCTGGCGGGCATCATCACGAACCGCGACCTGCGCTTCCAAAAGGATATGTCCATGCCGATCGAGAAGATCATGACCAAGGACAACTTGATCACCGCTCCCGAGGGCATCACCCTCGCGAAGGCGGAAGGCATCCTCCAGAAGTACAAGATTGAAAAGTTGCCGATCGTCAACAAGCAAGGGCGGTTGATTGGATTGGTGACGTACAAAGACATTCTAAAACAGAAGAACAAACCCAACGCGTCGCAAGACGAGTACGGTCGTTTGCGGGTAGGTGCTGCGGTCGGCATCACACCCGACATCTTCGATCGTATCGAAGCCCTGAAAGCTTCCGGTGTCGATGTCATCAGCATCGATACGGCGCACGGACACTCCATGTACGTGATCGAAGCAGCGCGCAAAGTGAAGAAGAAATATCCCAAGCTGGAATTGATCGTCGGAAACGTTGCGACGGGCGAAGCGGCCAAGGCACTGGCGAAAGTGGGAGCCGATGCCGTGAAAGTTGGCGTGGGCCCAGGCAGTATCTGTACCACCCGCATTGTCGCTGGAATCGGATTGCCTCAATTGACGGCGGTATACGAATCAGCGAAGGCGTTGAAAGGCAGCAAGGTGAAAGTAATCGCCGACGGTGGGATTCGCTTCTCGGGCGACGTGGTGAAAGCGTTGGCAGCTGGCGCCGACACGGTCATGATTGGCTCGCTGCTCGCAGGCACCGACGAGGCGCCCGGTGAAATGATCATCTACGAAGGACGTAAGTTCAAGTCATACCGGGGCATGGGCAGTCTCGAGGCTATGGAAGACGGCTCGAAAGACCGTTACTTCCAAGACGTGGAAGACGACATTAAGAAGTTGGTTCCAGAAGGGATCTCGGGACGCGTACCTTACAAAGGCATGGCGGCGGAGGTGCTCTACCAGCTGGTGGGTGGGCTTCGCGCCGGGATGGGCTATTGTGGCGCCAAGACATTGGAGAAGCTGAAATCGGCCAAATTCGTGCGCATTACCGCGGCAGGGGTCACCGAAAGTCACCCCCACGACGTAGCCATCACCCGCGAAGCCCCCAATTACAGCCGGAAATAAGGGCGTCAGAACGGCCCGTTTGCGGCTTTTAAGCCAACCCGTGATTGAGTATTATTGCGGAGCCAATCATGTAGGTTGGCTCTTTTTTTAGTCCGGCACAGTGCGCACCAAAGCTCTTATCAGGCTTACTTTTTTGTCAGCAGCCATCTGCTGGTTGGTGCTCGTTTTTGCCGACGTCACCGTGTTGTTCAGCACCAGCAAAGGGTTGGACCCTGGCGTGCCACTCTGGTTGCCGCGCGTGATGCTCGACCTGTACGTGGTCTCCCTTTTCTACTACTATAAGTTCCGGATCGAACGCGACGAATCCCTCAACTTCACCGACTTGCTGTGGAAGGTCTTCGCGACAGGACTCATTTCTACGGTCAGTTCACTCGCGATCCGGTTGCTGCTCCAAGTGTTGGGCACATCCGCACTCGCCGAAAACTTGCTGTTCAAAGATGTGATCTACCAGATCAACTTTGGTTTGTTCCTCAGCTTCCTGCTCGCCGGTTATACCGCCTGGAAGCGATTGATCTTATACCAAAAGTCGAAATGGCTGATTCGCATGTGGACCGTGTTCGAGTTCGCGTTGCTCGTCATTCTTGCCTACGACATCGTCCAAATCTCCGTTGGCGACGAAATCGTCATCATTTTCATGGTGCTGTTCGGCGTGCTCGCGATCATGCTGTCGGCCAACATGAAGTGGGTTGCGTATCTCAACTTCCGACAAAAGTGGACTAGCATCTTGATCCTGCTGCTCACCATGTTTTATGTGGGCTACTTCTTTTGGTCCGTTTGGAACCTGTCGGCCGAGATCGCGGAGAAGTCCAACACGTTCCTAAGTTACCGCGACAACTACTTCAACCACTGTCTTTTCTTTTTCGTGATCACCTACAGCGTCTTCTCTTTCTTGGTGATCTTGTTCAACCTGCCAACGTCGTCGGTGTTCGAACAAAAACTGGAAGAGGTCGTCAACTTTCAACGGATCAGCCAATCCATTCAGACGGAGCAGAGCGAGGAAAGCGTGTACAAGATATTGTTGGAAAGTTCGGTGAGCTCCGTCTTTGCCGACGCTGCCTGGCTCGAGATCCGGGGCGCTAACAACGAAGCCAAGTTTTTCACCTACCAGATCTCCGAAGAAGAGTCGCGCAACATCGCCGTTCACCTCAAGTCGAGCAACGTGAAAGGAGTGCTGGATCAAAGCACGGACAAGACTCGAAACCTGTCGAAGCATTTGTCGAGCCTGAAAGGGACGCGATTCCGTTCGCTGCTGTCGTTCCCAATCTTGGTGAAAGGAGACACCATCGGCACCCTAGCACTTTTGAAGGAGTTGCCGGAAGGTTTCAACAAGGAAATGACGCGCATCGTGTCTGCGTTTGCCAACCAAGCCGGTATCTCTATCGAAAACTTCCGACTGATGGAGGAGGCGTTCCAAAACGAACGTTACAAGGAAGAACTGAAAATTGCGAAGACGGTGCAGAAGAGCTTGCTGCCCGACAAACTCGAGAAGGATCCCGACTTCGAAGTGGCAGCGTTTTCACAATCCGCCGACGAAGTGGGTGGTGACTATTACGACACGATTCGCATCGACGACCACCAAGTTGCCCTGATCATCGCCGACGTGTCGGGTAAGGGCACGACGGCCGCCTTCCACATGTCGCAAATGAAAGGGATCTTCCACAGCTTGGCGCAACAAGATCTCGACCCGAAGGAGTTCATGCAACGGGCGAACTGGGCGCTGGTGTATTGCTTGGAGCGCGGCTCCTTTATCTCCGCCACCTATTTCGCGATCGACACCCGGATCAAAAAAATTCGCTATGCCCGCGCCGGTCACTGCCCGGTGTTGTACTTCAACGCCAACACCAAACAGGCGCAGTACCTCAAAGACCGGGGCACCGCTCTGGGGATGATCAAATCGAAGGACTACTGCAACTATATCGACACGAACTTGATCTCTTACGCACCCGGCGACATTATGGTGTTGTATACGGATGGGATCACGGAAGCGAAGGACCAAAAAGGTGAAGAGTTTGGCGAGGCACGCCTGCGCGACACGTTGTTGCAGGTGACGGAAAAGGACCCTAGGGAGATTGCCGATCACCTGATCGCGCAACTGTACGAATACTCGGGGACACACATGATTAACGACGACTATACGACCATGATCATCAAGTTTAGATAAAAGAGAGAGAGGCCACGACCGGTGCAAATGATCCGAAAATGACGCCAGGAGGGCTAATAACCAAAAACTTAAAAAACCGTTAAAATCACATGGTTCACATCAAAAGACTGCAGGAGGACGGGACCGATATCATCGCCATCATCGGTGAAATCGACGCCAGTTCTTCCATCGAATTGGACCTGGCAATCGCCAAAAGCGTGGGAGAGGGATTCCGCAAAATCCTCGTAGACTGTAGCTCTCTCGAATACATTTCCTCCGCTGGATTAGGTGTCTTTATGTCCTACATCGAAGAATTTAAGGACAAGAATGTGACAATGGTGCTGTTTGGAATGAAGGAGAAGGTAATGAACACATTCACAATCTTAGGTTTGGCCGACCTATTACATATCCGGTCATCACGTCAGGAAGCAAAGCAGTTGGCGAATGAACTATCAGTATAGAATCGGCTGTAGCCTGACCAATCTGAAGGGCATCCGCGACTTCATTAGAACGTCGCTGAAGGAGTATGGCGTCGCCGAAGTAGAGGTGAGCGCCATTGTGCTTGCACTCGACGAGATGTGCTCGAACCTGATGATCCACGCTCACCACTGCAACCCAGATCACATCCTCGAACTTCACATCGAAGTAGACAACGGTCGCACCTTCGTATTCGAAATCGTCGACGACGGCGACATCTTCGACATCAATAGTTTCCAAATGCCCGGACTCGATAACCTCGTCCACGAAAAACGAAAAGGAGGGCTCGGCATCCGCCTCGTCAAATCCATCATGGATAACATCGAGTACTTCAACCGCGACGGGAAGAATATTTGTCGCTTAACGAAAACGGTACAGAATTAGGAATTTAAGATTTAAGATTTAGGATTTAAGATTTTTGGTTTCGACGTTGCGTCGGTAAGTCGAAAATAGATCTCAACCTCCACCAAATTCTCAATTCTTAACTCTCAATTCTTAATTCTAATAGCTTCCAAAAAACTTCCTCGTAAACCACTCCATCGACAGGAGGAACAAGAGGAGAAAGAACACCACCTTCAAGTTGATCATCGGGTGGAACGAATCCTCTGAGTGAATGACAGTCTTGGCTTGCAACGTGTTCAGGTCGGTCGACAACTTGTCCAATTCATTTTCGAAATAGAAACGACCTCCACTTTGGTCTGCCAGCTTCCTTAGCAGAACGAAGTCGGCGACCAGGTTTTGAGACTCCAGGTTCTGGGCCGTGACAAGGAATTCCCCTGACACTTGTTCCTTCGCGCCATTTAGTGTGGTACTGGCCGTGTACCGGTAAATCCCTTCTTTTAGGCCGCCAATGCGGTATCTGTTGCTGGATGGGCTCGTCACATAGCTGTAGGGCGTCGCCTTGCCCGACTCGTCGCGGAGCTCGATTTGCACGGTGTTTCCATAGATCGGCTCGTACAAATCGTTGTAGAGCTGACTCTCGAAGGTCACAGGCTCAGAGTCGGTAAACTCGTTTTGGATGGGGAAACTCCGGAAGCGGCGCTTGTCTTCGGCCGTACTCAAGTATTGAATCAACTTCGAAAACACTTCGTCGAAGGCTTCGGTCTTCTCCGATTCGGCGTACTCGTTCAGCCGCCACTTCCAAATGCCTTCGCCGAGCAACATCGCCACCCGGTTCGATGGACCGTTCCAGTTCAACAACAGCGGTCGATTGGTGACCACCGACCCCACGCGCTGATGCAGCAACACCGCCGCTTCAGATGGGTACGTAAACTTTCCAAAGGGAACGGTAATGGGTGGGTAACGCGAAAACCTTCCCGCTACATCGTCGCCAAAAGTGAAGTCGTGAAACGAGGCGTTGAAGCTGGGAGTCACCTCGTCTTTTTGTCCCATGCTCTCGTACAGCACGGGCAATCCCACAGCCGGAAAGAGCCGAAGATTGGTCTTCGCACCAACCATCAAGAAGAGCCCCGTCTTGCTCGTGAAAAATCTTTGGAACAACGGCTGCGTTCTCCCATCTACATCCAACACCTGCGAGAAGATGGCGAGGTCTATCTTTTCGGGTTGGAGATGCTCGGGCGTCTCTTCCTTCACCCCTGGCATGTGGAGGTACACTTCATAGTTGGCGTTCTTCTCGATCGTCGCCCTCAATGCCTTGATGTCAGGGTGCGGTCCCGGCGCGACGACCAAAATCTTCTTCTTGCCCTCCACCACTTCCACATAAATCGAGGTGCGGTTGTTGCGCAAGTTCACCTCTTGCCGCACCGGCTCCACCACCACGTCGAGGCGCTGAATGCCCTTTTCCTTTGCATCTATGAGGAAATTGAAGTCGAGTAAACTTTTTGACCCCGAGTTTCGGCTCTCACTCGCCACTACTTTCCCACCGGCAGACACGCTCACTTTCAAGTCTTGGTTGGAAATGCCGCGCACCAGAATTTCGGCGCGCACGGGAAACCGGTTTCCTTGGTACGCAATCTTGTTGAAGGCGACGTTTTTCACGGAAAGGTCGATTCGTTGGGTCGTGTCGCCGATGCCAACGGTGTACACCGGGATGCGCAGCGTCGTGTACAGGGGCGACGGGCCGGAGTTGTAGATTCCGTCGGACACCAACACGATCCCTGCGAGATTCTTTCCTTCGAAGTCGGCCGTGACCGTTCGCAGGGCACCGTGAATGTCCGAGGTAGTCGCTGGACCTAGGTTCGTGAGGTTCCGGACTTCTACATGATAGTTGCCGTCGCCTATTTCTTTCGACCGAGTGGTGATCGCATCCAAGATCTGTTGCTGTCGGTCTTTGCCTAAGGCTTCATGTACGGAAACGGAGTTGTCGACGACGAAGACCAACGAAGGTTTTTCCAATTCATTGGTCGTGAGTTTGAGGATGGGGCCGATCAGCAGGAACGCCGCCAGCGATACGACCAGGGCGCGGATAAAGGATAGTATCCAGTTCGTGGTCTTACCCCAAGGATGTTGAGCTTGATACAGCAACCATGCGTAGCCGACACCCAACCCTACGCAAAGGATGATGAAGGCGGGCGACGACTCGAATATTAGGCGCTGCATGGGCTACAAATCAATAATTATATTTCTCCTTCCACAATCTTTTGAGGTAATTCCTCAGCTCTTCTTCGCGTGGGTTGGCGCCGGGTTCGTAGAACTTCGTACCCTGAATTTTCTCGGGCAAGAATTCCATGTTAGCGAAATTGTCTTTGAAATCGTGGGCGTATTGGTAGCCTTTTCCGTAGTCCATGTTTTTCATGAGTTTGGTCGGCGCATTCCGAATGGCCAACGGAACCGGGAGGTCGCCGGTTTCACGCACTTTTCCCATCGCGCTCATGATTCCCACGTAGCTTGCGTTACTTTTTGGCGACGTGGCTAAGTAAACAGCACATTGTCCCAAAATGATGGTCGCCTCTGGATACCCGATCACGTTTACGGCTTGAAACGTCGACGTGGCGAGCACGAGGGCCGTCGGGTTGGCATTGCCGATGTCCTCACTCGCGAGGATCAACATCCGACGTGCGATGAACTTCACATCTTCGCCACCTTCAATCATCCGCGCCAGGTAATACAAGGCCGCATTGGGGTCGCTTCCCCGCAGCGACTTAATAAAGGCAGAGATAATGTCGTAGTGCTGGTCGCCGGTCTTGTCATAGATCGCGATGTGTTTCTGGGCCACCTGCTTGACCAGTTCATCGGTCACCGTAATGTCGCCGGTAATGGACTGAGCGATCAGGTCTACCAAGTTCAGCAACTTGCGCGCGTCGCCACCCGAAATATTGAGCAGCGCCGCATGTTCTACCACGGCGATCTTTCGCTTCTTCAGTTCCGTGTCTTTCTCTAGCGCGCTGTTGACCAACCGCATCAGATCATTTTCATCCAGCGCCTTCAGCGTATAGACTTGGCAACGCGACAGCAGCGCCGAGTTTACCTCAAACGATGGGTTCTCGGTCGTCGCGCCGATTAGCGTGATGACCCCCTTTTCGACGGCACCCAGCAAGGCATCTTGTTGCGACTTGTTAAAGCGATGAATCTCGTCGATAAACAAGATGACGCGGGCCGTTTGCCGGGCCTTGTCAATTACTTCGCGCACATCTTTTACGCCCGCACTGACGGCACTGATGACATAGAAGGGTCTCTTTACTTCGTTCGCAATGATGTTGGCGATCGTCGTCTTACCAACGCCTGGCGGCCCCCACAAAATCATGGACGGCACGTTGCCGGTGACGATAGCCTGACGGATGATCCCATGCTGACCTACCAAGTGTTCTTGCCCCACGAGGTCTTCGAGCTTCGAAGGCCGCATTCGTTCGGCAAGCGGTGGGAGAGAAGAACTGAGCATTCAACAAAAATAAGACTGTCGGGGGAAAGTTTGGTGGGTGGTGGTGGGTGGTGGGTGGTGGATGGTTGATGGTTGATGGTTGATGGTGGATGGTTGGTGGTTGGTGGTAGAGCGCTACAAGTTTGGACTTGCCATTAGGATTAGATGGACAGAACGATGGCGAGCACGTTGATAGCAACGCCGCAAATCAGGAAAAACGAAAAGATGAACGTGAAAAGGAAGAACTTGACAATAGTCTTCCTCCAACTTTGGCCATACGTTTTCTTCATCGCCACCATCAGGTAGAAATATATCCAAATAGACAGCAACACGGCCACTGCGCCGAGGGCGGGAACCAAGTTCAACAGCATCACCACTGAACCGGCCACATAAAAAAAGTTATAATAATAGATTGTGAAGACGAGATGTTCCGAGTAGTAAAAATCGCGGCGGATGTACAGCAGCTTTAGGATCAACGCAAAGAATGGCATCAGATAGAACAGCACCTTCGAGAAGTTGTCGCCAAATGCGCTGGCGAAGTCTTCGGCGAATTGCCCCATATCGCCCTTGTACTTCTGGTTGAGTTCAATGGTACGCCTTTCAAACAATCGAGACATCCAGCCATCGCGCTCTTTTTCAGGTAGTGTGGCCTGGATGGAGTCGTATTCTTCGATCGACTTGTACTTGGTGCTGTTGAGATTCCAGTTGACGTTCCCCGACTTTTTCGCTTTTGAGACAATCGTGTCGAGCCTGACGCCAGGAACGGAGTCAAGGGGTTTGAAACTTGAATCGAGGCCAATCTTCGCCAGCTGTTCTTTATCGTCTTCCGAGAGACCCACATCGACAGCATCATTATTGGCATCCGGCAACGAAACGAACAAGAGAAAGAAAAGGAAGCTGACGAAGACATACATCCTCGCGGGGTGGAAGTACGACTCGCGTTTTCCCTTGTTGTATTCGGTGGCCAGAAAACCGGGTCGCGTAAAAATATACTTGGTCGTCAGGAAGAACTTTCCTTCGTAGCTCCAGAAAGACGAGATAAAGTTTGTGAACAGTTCGCTCAAGGTTTGCCGGCGCGGGATATCGCGTTGTCCGCAGTGGTGGCAATACCGATCGACCAGCTTGGTGCCGCAGTTTAAACAAAACTCGTTCGGATGTTCTTGGGCGGCACTATTTTCCGAGTCAACCATGATTTCGGCGGCTGGCATCGACTTTCCTAGGTCTTCCATTAAGCAAACTTTACTTTCTTGAGAATCGAGACGGCTTCGTCCAGCATCGCATCCGTGAAGTTGAGGTGCGTGACCATGCGAAGTTCATTGGCGGCGCGGAACTTGACGGCGCGGAGGCCAAACGTGGAGAGCTCTTGTAATACGCGATCGGTGGTTAGACCTGGCATCACGCCGAAGACGACGATGTTGGTATCGACCGGATCTACCGACGACACCCAAGGCAAAGTTTTCAACGCGGCACCCAATTGCTTCGCGCGGGTGTGGTCTTCCTTTAACCGATCGATGTGGTGGTCGAGTGCATAGATTCCTGCCGCGGCGAGGAACCCAGCTTGGCGCATCCCGCCGCCAAAGGCCTTGCGTGCCCGACGTGCTTTCGATTCCAACTCTTTGCTGCACAGCAGTACGGAGCCAACCGGCGCGCCCAGCCCTTTCGACAGGCACACCGACACAGTGTCGAATTGCGCAGCCATGTCTGTCGGATTCGTGCCGGTTTCGACCAATGCGTTGAAGATGCGCGCGCCATCGAGGTGCGTCTTGATTCCCTTCGATTGGGCAAGTGCGCGAATTTCTCGGATGGCGTCGAAGGACCAAATGCTTCCAGCGCCGCGTACCACCGTGTTTTCGATCGCGACCAGCGACGTGATAGGTTGGTGTGGGTCCGCCGAGTTGTTGAGGTTGACCGCCACGTCGGCCGCAGTAAACCGTCCGCGATCGCCGTCGAGGAGGCGCACACTCAAATGACTGTTGCCCGCGATGCCGCCACCTTCGTACCGATAGATGTGCGCGCCGGAAAAGCAGATCAATTCTTCGAAGGGCTGCGTCAGGATACGGATGCCGATCTGATTTGTCATGGTGCCCGACGGGCAGAAGATAGCGGCTTCTTTACCGAACATCTTGGCGATTTTCTGCTCCAGTTGATTGACGCTCGGGTCTTCCCCGAAGACGTCGTCGCCGATCGGTGCGCTCATCATCGCATCGCGCATGCCCGGTGTGGGGAGCGTCACCGTGTCGCTGCGTAGGTCTATGGTCATGATGCCTGAAAATACAACAAGTTTAACACAACGGGGAAGCCTGTTGGGCGCTTCTTCAGCGGCAGTTTGGCTAGCCTAGATGATGGTGCTGATATAGGCGAGGAGCGCGGGTCGTTCGACAGGTTTGGCCACGTAGCCGTTGAAGCCTTCACGCAAGAATCGCTCGCGGTCTTCGGGCATCGCGTACGAAGTAATGGCGATGATGGGGAGCTGGGCGAACTTTTCTTGGGCACGGACACGCTTCATTGTTTCGATGCCGTCCATCTTGCCTCGACCCAAGTTGATGTCCATCAACACCAAGTCGAACGACTCGTGTTCCAAGATCGCGAGACACGCTTCTCCGTCCTCGACATGTTGTGTGTCGTAAAACTGAGCGAGGAGCCTTTTGATCACCAGCGCATTGATGGGGTCGTCTTCTACGTAGAGGATGCGCTTCATGGCCCGGGTGCGTACCTAGGCAATCGAACTTCGAACGTGCTTCCTTTGCCTTTTTCGGAAACCACATCAATCTCGCCTCCGAGTAACTCAACGTACTTCTTCGAAATAGAGAGTCCTAATCCGGAACCTTCGTATACCCGGTCTTGGCCCATGCTTTCTTGCTCAAACGCGTTGAAGACTTTGGGAAGAAATTCTTTGGAGATGCCGACGCCTGTGTCGGTGACCCGTATCGTCACCCAACTGCGTTCGGGGCATAATGCCACGGTTACGGATACTTCGCCTCTTTCTGTAAACTTGATGGCGTTGCCTACAATGTTGTGGACGACTTGGTAGAGCATCGTTTCATCCGACAAGCACATCAATTGTTCTGTGTGTTGCACAACCCGGTACTTCAAACCTTTGTGGCGTGCCACCTCTTCGAGTGACGCCGCCGCTTCGTGCACCAGCTTGTTGATGTCGACCGCTTTCAAGACTAGTTGGTCCTTCTCGGCTTCGATGCGCGACAAGTTCAAGATGCTGTTGATGGTGTCGAGAAGTCGACGGCCACTTTTCTTTTGCAAGTCGACATATTCTAAAATAGTCTTGTCCTTGCTTTCAAGTTCAATCACTTGGCTGATGCCGAGGATGCCGTTGATCGGAGTCCGAATTTCGTGCGACATGTTCGACAGGAAATTGGTCTTCAGGCGATTCATTTCTTCGGCCATCTCTTTCGCGCGACGAAGTTCGACCATCGATTCGTCTAGGTTGATCTTCGCCAATTCAAACGCTTGATGGTAGTGGTAAATCAAGTAAATCGTGATGGAGAACACGAGCACGAAGGAGATCACGACCTCGCTGGGAGGCAGTTCGTCGATCGGAACGGGATTGCCGACAAGTCCGAACATGCTTACCGTAAGGAAAGTAAGGAACGACAGAAAGTGTAGACCTGAGTAGCAAAATCCCCAGCGACTCCCCAACACGTGAAAGGCAAAGATCAGATTCAGCGTGCCGATGAAGGCAGCGAACATGTTGATGCCATGAAAGAGGAAGAACACGTCGTACTGGATGTTCGTCCACGAGATGAGGACCATCAAATGACCGATCGGCCCGGTCTTTTTGAAAATTTTAAGATAGAATAACGACGCGATGAAGAGCAAAAGGATGGTGGCTCCTTTTTGAATTTGCAACACGTAGTCGTTGATGATATAGATCCCATTGATGATGAACAGGGCGAAGACCGCGAGGAGGAGGATGTTGCACATCAGGGTCACGCTCGCCCGTTTGAGCATGTCGGTTTCCTGGGCGAGGTATTCGCCAATGAAGTAATTCCGCAGTCGGTTCATCCTTGGGTTAGGGGCTGTGCAAATCTAATCGTTTTGACGACCGGAGAAAGCGACAAATTTCTACTCATTCGGGGGAATTCTTACATGGAGGTGGTGGTGGTTGGTGGGTGGTTGGTGGATGATGGTGGATGGTGGATAGTGGATGGATGATAGTTGGTGGACCTTCTTCGATCGAGACTTCCACCAATTGGTTGTTGGATATTGGGGATTGGGGATTGGTGGTTCGTTGATAATTGGTAGTTGTTGGTCTTCCTTCGAAATGGCCGCGTAAGTACGCGGGGTCCCGGAGACCGGAGACCCCGCTGCGAAGGTTGGTGATAGGAGTTGGTGGATGGTGGTTGATGGTTGGTGGTGGATGGAGGTTAGAGTGTAGCGAGTAGATTCTTCGCAGGGGAGCGTGACGTTGCTTCGTGAACGACAGCGAGAGTTTTAATTACGACACGCAGGGTCCCGGAAACCGGAGACCCTGCTGCGAAGGAGGTTGATGCTGGTAAATAGTTGAACATGGTTGATGGTGGATGGTTGACGGTTGATGGACGTTAGCGAGTAGATTTTTCGCAGCGGAGTCTCCAGCCTCTTAAGACACGCAGGGTCCCGGAAACTGGAGACCCTGCGAATGGTGAACTGAGGTTTTTCGAAGCAAACTCATTACAGCAAGCCTTTTCGCAGCGGAGTCTCCCGCCTCGGGGACTCCGCGTGATGCAGACACGAACGCGATAACGAGATTTGCAGTTAAGACACGCAGGGTCCCAGAAACCCTGCGAAGTATGAACGGAGGTTTTTCGAAGCGAACTCATTACAGCAAGCATCTTCGCAGCGGAGTCTCCCGCCTCGGGGACTCCGCGTGATGCAGACACGAATGCGATAACGAGATTTGCAGTTAACACACGCAGGGTCCCAGAAACCCTGCGAAGGATGAACTGAGGTTTTTCGAAGCAAACTCATTACAGCAAGCATCTTCGCAGCGGAGTCTCCCGCCTCGGGGACTCCGCGTGATGCAGACACGAACGCGATAACGAGATTTGCAGTTAAGACACGCAGGGTCCCAGAAACCCTGCGAAGGATGAACGGAAGTTTTTCGAAGCCAGGTCATCACAGCAAGCATCTTCGCAGCGGAGTCTCCCGCCTCGGGGACTCCGCGTGATGTCAGACACGAACGCGACCACAAGAGTTGCACGTAAGACACACAAGGTCAGGGAGCCCCTGCTGCGAATGGTGAACGGAGGTTTTTCGAAGCAAACTCATTACAGCAAGCCTTTTCGCAGCGGAGTCTCCCGCCTCGGGGACTCCGCGTGATGTCAGACACGAACGCGATAACGAGATTTGCAGTTAAGACACGCAGGGTCCCAGAAACCCTGCGAAGGATGAACGGAGGTTTTTCGAAGCAAACTCATTACAGCAAGCCTTTTCGCAGCGGAGTCTCCTGCCTCGGGGACTCCGCGTGATGTCAGACACGAACGCGATAACGAGACGTGCAATTACGACACGCAGGTCCCAGAAACCCTGCGAACCACAAAACCCTGCTAACGGCACGAAGCGTTGCACTTAAAGCACGTAGGCTGCAAAGGAATTGGTGTCCACTCGTCGAAATGTTCTTTTGCATGTTGAATTTTGATGATAATTTTCGTTCCCTGAACGGCGTTTGATACAATTTTGAACAAAACCTATTGGCATCGAACCCCGTTTTTTGAATGACGATTTCAAACTTTCAGAAACCCAAAACTGTATGACAAAAGCAACAATGAAATTTGCCGCTTTCTTGACGATGGCGGCAGTCGTGCTCAGCGCGGCAGCGTGGGCACAGAGTCCCGCCGCGACGGCAAGCGGAAAGGTGAACGGCGCGAGCCTCACCATTAAATATTCAAGTCCTTCCGTGAAGGGTCGTAAAGTCTGGGGTGCATTGGTACCTTATAATGAAGTATGGCGCGCGGGTGCAAACGAGGCCACGATCCTCGAAACAGACAAAGACATCACGATCGAGGGTAAGGCAGTACCGAAAGGTAAGTACAGCATCTACGCGATCCCTGGCGAACAAGAGTGGCAGATCATCATCAACTCGCAAACCGGCCAATGGGGTGTTACGCGCGATGGAAGCACCACCCGCGATGCCGCGAAAGACGTGGCCGTGGTGAAAGTGAAACCCACTAAAGCTGCCTCGATGACAGAAACCTTGAAGTATGTGATCAGCGACAAAGGGTTCTCCCTCGTGTGGGAAAACTTGGAAGTACCTGTTTCCGTGAAATAATCTGCGGATTCCAGCTTTTGACGCGGGCCCCGGCAAACCAGTCGGGGCCCTTGTTTTTCGCGGAATTTTGTAACTTTCATGTTATGAAAACTGCAGAAAACACGCCGCTGAAGAACCTCGACGAATGGGAAGACGACCTCCTGCAACGTTATCCCGACCCCGAATCCATCGCCACCTCGAAATCGACTTCTGAATACCGGAACTACGACACGCCGCAACGCGACACGGTGAAAGAGTTCTACCGACTCAACCACAAGTATCAGACGTACGACTTCGTGATGGAAAAGCGTGAAAACTTCCTGAAGTTTGACAAGAAAGAGATGTCGATCTGGCCCGCGTTCGAGTTCTTGAACCAACTAGTCGACGACTCCGATCCCGATACCGACCTCGATCAATTGCAGCATTTGCTCCAAACGTCGGAAGCCATCCGCCGCGATGGACATCCCGACTGGATGGTGTTGACTGGCCTCGTGCACGATATGGGTAAAGTACTGTGCCTGTTCGGCGAACCGCAGTGGGCCGTGGTGGGCGACACCTTCCCCGTCGGTTGTGCACACTCCGACAAGATTGTGTATCCCGAGTTTTTCGCACTCAATCCGGATTCCACCAACCCTAAGTACAACACCAAGTATGGTGTCTACCAGCCCAATTGTGGTTTGCGGAATGTACATATGTCGTGGGGTCACGATGAGTACGTGTACCAGATGATGAAGGACTATATCCCGGAGCCGGGATTGTATATGTTGCGGTATCACTCTTTCTACGCGCAACACCGCGAACAAGCATATGAACACCTTCTCGACGACCACGATCGCGAGATGTTTAAATGGGTGAAGTTGTTCAACCCTTACGACCTGTACTCGAAGAATCCGACGCCTCCGAACTGGAAGGAGTTGAAGCCTTACTACGAGGACTTGGTTGCGAAGTACTTGCCATCCACGTTGAAGTTCTGATGATTCTGACTGGCTCGACGGGAAAGGGTAGCCCAAGCGTGAACGCATGAACAAGCTCCTTCCCGCCGACTACGTCGTATTCTCCATCTACTTTTTGATAGTAGCCGGTTATGGTTACTATGTCTACCGAAGGCGCAAGAAGGCCACGACCGACAGCCGAGATTTTTTCTTGGCGGAGGGATCGCTCACGTGGTGGGCGATTGGCGCGTCGGTGATTGCCTCGAATATTTCAGCGGAACATTTTATTGGCATGTCCGGCTCCGGCTTCGCGCTGGGGCTTGCGATCTCGACGTATGAATGGATGGCCGCGGCCACGTTGATCATCGTGGCGGTGGTGTTCATACCCGTGTACCGCGCGAACGGGATCTATACGATGCCGCAGTTTTTAGCGCAACGCTACAACAACACTGTGAGTACGATCATGGCTGTGTTTTGGTTGTTGATCTACGTGTTCGTGAACCTCACCTCGATCATCTACCTCGGCGCGATCGCGATTCATTCCATTACTGGGATTGGGTTCGGGTGGTGCATCTTGGGGTTGATCGTATTTTCATTGATCGTGACACTGGGTGGCATGAAGGTGATCGGATACACCGATGTCATTCAAGTGTTGGTCTTGTTGATCGGCGGTCTGTTCACCACCTACTTGGCGTTGACGATGGTGTCGAAGCAATTTGGGTTCGGCGAGAACGCGTGGGTGGGGCTGGGCTTACTGAAAGAGAAGGCCGACTCTCATTTCCACATGATCTTTTCCAGCGACCATGCTTTTTATAAGGACTTGCCGGGATTGTCGGTGTTGATAGGTGGGATGTGGATCAACAACCTGAACTACTTCGGATGCAATCAATACATTACGCAACGTGCGTTGGGAGCAGACCTGCCGACGGCGCGAAACGGGTTGTTGTTCGCCGCTTTTTTGAAGCTGTTGATTCCGATCATCGCGGTATTACCGGGCATCGCGATGTATGTGTTGTACCAGGAGGGCCTGTTTCAAACCGAGATGATGGGAGAGGCAGGAACGGTGAAGCCCGACCATGCGTATCCGATTTTGATGAACTTGTTGCCGGCGGGATTGAAAGGGTTGGCGTTTGCGGCGTTGACGGCGGCGGTGGTGGCCTCGTTGGCAGGCAAGTCGAACAGCATTTCGACGATCTTCTCGCTGGACATTTATAAGAAGTATTTGAACAAAGATGCGACGGATGCGACGGTGGTGAAGACTGGACGTTGGGCGGTGGTGATCTCGTTGGTGGTGGCGGGAGTGGTGGCGCCCTCGTTGCGCACGTTGGACCAGGCGTACCAGTTTATCCAAGAGTATGTAGGGTTTATTTCGCCTGGTGTGCTTGCGATTTTCTTGATGGGTTTCTTTTGGAAGCGCACGACTTCGCTCGCGGCGTTGACGGGGGCGTTGTTGACGATCCCGGTGTCGACGATACTTAAGTTTTTACCAGTTTGGACCGATGGAGCATTTCCTGACTTTCCTTTTTTGGACCGTATGACGATCACCTTCTTTTTGATTATTGCGATCATGGTGATGTTGACATATTGGAAGCCCGAGGTGATTGGAGAGGAGAAGCTGATGAAGATGGAGCCCTCGATGTTTCGGGTACGGGAACGATTTGTGGTGGGGTCGTTGTTGGTGGTGGGAGTGTTGGTGGCGTTGTATAGTGTGTTTTGGTGACCTCGCCTTCCGCCTTCGCTAAAGCTTCCGCCTTCGCTAAAGCTACGGCGGACGGGACTGCCTACGGTGAAGCTTCTCCCTACCCTGAAGCTTTGAAGGGACGGGCTTGCGCGGATGATCGTACTAAAAGCGAGTGACGGCTAACGCCTAACGAAATAACGCATTTACCTTGTTTTTTACCCTTGGTGCGTCTACTTTTGTGCCTCGATTCGGGGTAAAAAAGGCCTAGAATTGATTAAATCGCGGGGTGGAGCAGTTGGTAGCTCGTTGGGCTCATAACCCAAAGGTCGTAAGTTCGAGTCTTACCCCCGCTACTAGAAGAACCGTCAGAGTGGCCTTTAAGGTATTTCTCTGGCGGTTTTTTCGTTTTAAGAGACTAGGCTCGGAAAGGTATCGGAGGGAAGAGTTTGTTGAAAGGATCATAGGACTCAACAAAGAAAATAAGCCTCTCTTAACCTTACAATATATCTCTACTGTCTTCTCACAGTCAGGTACTATCTTTTCAATAGTAATCGAAAGTGGAAACAATTGATGCTATTCAAATACGTCGTCCTTTTAGTTTGATACTCTGCACGATGGAAATACTTGAGATTTCAAAAAATGAATTCGATGCCGTGTGTTACGCTCGGAATGTCCACCTCATGCCCCTCCTGCAAGAGGTCGAATATTATAAAGTAGTGGGGTTGGACTTGTACGGGGTAATCGCAAAGGATCTTACAGATGGTGACTTTGGTGCCCTCGTATTGGGTAGAGATGCCACTAAAAGGTTCAGAGCAATAGATTTTGGCACCAAGTTCTATAGCACTCCCAAAAAAGCGTTAACTGTACTAAAAGAAGTTGCTCGCCAAGTCGGCAGCGGAGGGAACATCCATATATGTACAGGGAGATGAAAAAGGAAAACCAAATGAACTATATAACATCGTCGCAAAAAAAGGAAATGTTAATCCCTCGTTTCTTGAATTGATTAATAATCCAGTCTATAGTTCAGCGAAAGAATTCTTAGGTGAAGCAGTTTATGCTTATGTCGATGTAGATGGAAATTACATTAAGGACTTTCAAAGCACTGGATTTAATGCACGCCTGTGGGAACTATACTTATATATTTTTCTCAAGCATCAGGGTTTTGAATTTGACAACTCATTTAATACTCCGGACTACGTTGTAGACAAATTTGGATTTACAATAAACATCGAAGCTACGACGGTCAACTCCGATTCAAAGTTCGACGAATCATTCCCGAAAAATGGCTTTGACATCTTTAAGCTGATGCGCGATTACATGCCAATAAAATTTGGAAGTCCGCTGTATTCCAAACTGCAGAAAGAATATTGGAAGAAGGAACATGTAAAGGGTAAACCATTAGTCTTAGCAGTGCATGATTTTCATATGGGTGAGCTGCTCAATTGGTCGCAAATCTCGTTGCGTGAATACTTATATGGTTGTCGGTATAAAACCGCTTTTAAAGAAGGTAGTTCAATATTAGAATTCGATGATCGAGGATTGCCTATCCCGGAAATCATCACTCGTCATAACTACAAGCATAAAGACATCCCGTCTAATTTCTTTAGTCAACCAGGATCTGAGTTTGTTAGCGCTATTCTATATTGTAACAACGCAACGCTTGATACTTTTAATAGAGTAGGCAAATTGGCTAAGATGGGCGACTATGAGAAACCGATGAAAAAGATATTTGAAGTCAACGATCTTGCTTCATCACCTTACGCTCCTAAAGTATTAGAGCAAGATGTTGATGAGAAAGATTATGAAGAACATTGGGAAGAAACCATGCTCATGTTTCATAATCCAAACGCAAAGTATCAAGTTCCACATACGCTGTTTAGTGGGATCACACACTGTTTCTTCGACCAAAAGGTTAATAGATGGATGGGGCCAAGACGCGTTCCGGAAGTATTAAAGTCTTGGAATAAATATCAGTAACCGCTATTCGTAAAGCGTTGATATCTTTAGATGCTTATGAGCGTTAATGCTTAGTTTATTTCCGTGATCCTTCACGGCTATTCGCAGTCTGCCAAAGTCGCCAGCAGTTACGTTTTTTGAAAGATTAGTGAATCGCGTTTTGGTGAGCTCATACATCGCTCCACGTGCTCCAATAAAACAAATGTTTACCGCAGAGTAGGATTGTCCAACATTCAGTGCGTTGACGAGCTGTGACCTCGTCAGGTCAGACATTGAATCGAACTTATACGACAATAACGTCAATATGATTCCGGCGCTACACCAATCGCCAGCACCAGCCGAGTCTACAACCAGATCTTGAGGTAACGGAATGGAGGTTACTTTTTCCCACGCAGTTCTTCTTAAATGTTTGCTACGGAATTCCAGTCCATCAATACCAAGAGTTCGCACTTCTAGTGGTGCCACAGCTTCAGGGAAGATCTGATCAAAATTATTAATTCGATCAGAGGAAAATTTGATCACATCAGCGACTTCAGCTGCTTGTTGGAAAAGGCGCATGTCAGTCATTGAAGGCGGTTCAAAAAAAACTAAGGCACCATCATTCTTGAATCGTTCCGCGAGATCAATTGTAGCACGACTCGCCCGATCGAAATAAAATACCGAAGGGTTTCTCGGAATATCTAGATCTCTAACTGATGAAGCCAGTAACGGTTTGTATTGCGGTAGCCATGCTTTCGATTCTGGATCTTTAAATTCAAATCTATGCTTGGGCTTTCCGAGTTTATCTTTTAGGATTCTGTGGATAATTATTGGCGTGCTCCCGTCTTCGGTCTTTGTTATAAACTCGCTATTTACTTTCCACAAAGCCAGATCTTTAACAATTTCTTTGGCCGCCTTGTCATTAGCGAGTCTGGCTATAGGATTTGAGTTAAAGCCCAAAAATGAAAGAACGGCCAGAACATTTCCGCACGATCCGCCAGCTGTTAGATATGCTGGTGAATCCGGATGGCCATTTAGGATTACATCTAGGGCCAGCAAACCAGCGCCAAAACAAACGGATTTTGCCATAATTTAGTCCAAAGATCGCTATTTTAATGAGTTTTGTAGGTATAGCAAGTCCAAAAAGTCGCCCTATTTCGAGCTAAACTCGGCATACGGTTCGCCAGCCAGCCAGGCATGAATTGAAATACTCTCTTTAAGAATTCCTGTCACATCTTTTACTGCTTTCTCTTCAATCTTATGACTCATTGATTCTACCTGCTTGATCCCAACATTCTGACCAGGTTGATCGGATTTCTTCGCTTCATACACTGCCATAAACGCACCAAGAGAAAGCACCTTACTGGAAAGGGCTGAAATGATAACCTTACAACCATCCAACAATCCAAATGATTTCTGATAGCGATCGATCGTTTGACTTATCAACCGATAAACATGGAAGGGATTACTTTCATTTACATAAACAATGTTTCTAGGCTCAAAGTCATTGTCATTAAACAATAGATCTTTGTATTCGTCAATAATAAAGTCACCACGCTTCAAGTTCTTTGATGGAAATGGTAAAACAACGCACGTTTCCACCGGTTCGATTGACTTTCGAATTAGATTAAATTGTTCAGTTTGTGATTCTCCAAGTAAGGGAATCCATACTTTTTTCTGATCCTTAGTCAAAGCCTGTTCTGGCACATTAAAACCGTGAATGAAGGTAGCTTCGTCAGCCGATCCAAGGTCTTGTATTTTAGAGTCCAGAGATACGTTTTCTGTAATAACGACATGTAGATTCATTTTTCGATCAGTGTCCTCATTATGCTTATCAATCATGCTTAGTAACTTATTGATAAGAGGAATAAAAATTCCCCGTGGCATCGCACTTATGTCAACGACGATATCTGTGAACTTCTGTATTTCACTTAGCTTAGTAAATAGTCGCGTTGCATTTATCGAGGCAATGTGTTTATCGTCATCTGATCTTAGTACAACATGCTTTGATTTGACAGAAGAGATGTCCCCTTGTGAGAGTAACCCGCTAAGCTTGTCAACATTTAATTTGACTTCTGGAGGAGTAAAATCGGAATCAGCTTCTTGTTGATTGCCGTAATACCTCAACGCGATTACCTCTTTAGTTGATGAAGTCGTCAACTGAGAAATTTCAGTGAGACGATCAATGCTGCGTGGATCAAATCCAACTCCAATGATGAATAAAATTTGCTTATCCCTATCTTTCAAATATGTCTGCCAGAAGGAAGTAAAGGTTTCCGAAGAATTCAGAACATAATTTTCCCAACGTTGCTTCATACGAGATTTTTTTGGTTTGGTTTGAAACCGTTGTTAAACCAATCGAGAAGGATTCGCAAGTTTCTCTCTCGAAACTTTCCACTGGCAAGCGGTAAGTTATACTTAACGCAAAAGATCTTATTGAAGTAAATGACCATCCAAAACTTTCCTTTGCATTTATAGTCTAGTCTAAATTCAAATAGATTGTTTGAAAAGCAAGTCGCCAAACATTTTGCCAACTTGTAGTAAACGTGGTTGGGATCATTGATGACAGTTTTTTTAAGTTGCTCTCTTTCTTTCATCGTGATGGCAATGCCATTTATACCTGGGGAGTTCCATGCGTTCGGTACAAATGTCTCGGATCTACAAAACGTCCCAACGGCGTCCATGAAGTTTTTAATCTCCGTGATATTTAAAACATCAGCATACTTTTTCTGCGTAACAACTTTCTTAATGATCTCTTCCTGTCGAAGCGGCGTTACTTCCAGTTTTATGTTTGGGTTTACGATTTTCTTTATCGAGCTGGTGAGTATGTCTTCAAAAATCCACCCCGCTATGAATAGAAATTGTTCAATGTTGAACGACGCAAGTCTACATAAGCTGGTTATTCCATAGTAGTAGGGAATTCCATACTCCTCATTCAAAAATAGAAGCGCAGCGTTTTTAACATCACTGCCATCTTGATCTTCAAGCTGTTCATCATTAAGAACTTCCAGCCCCAAGCTTGTCTGCCCTCCTTCGTTCTTCTTATCTCTATGCAAAAGAATTTCCAAACTACGCCATTCAATCAATCGCTCTAAGTTGTCACTAGTTTGCAATTGCTGCTTATTAGATATCCACTGTTTGTATCGCTTGTTGTTACCGAAAGAGTTCTCTATAGTCTGTTGAACTTTGATCAATGCCTCGTCAACGACCTTAAGCGTAGTTTCGTCAAGGGTTGTCGAGAGAAGGCTCGTAAAATCATCGCGATCTTCTAAGACCGAGGAAACGCGACGATCGGCAACCGATTTAGCAAATCTCTCAAACGCCGCTGGTTTAAGAGCCCAAAAGCTTTCAAGTTGGATCGGGTCCATATCACGTCCACCCTTACTACCTTCAGAAAAAATCTCATCAACCGTGAGCGCTTTTAGTCTCTCAGAGATCCATGTGTGAACTAATGGACGCTTATCAATAATGCCTTTAATAAGATGCGATCTTTGTGAAGCAGTTAGATTATGAACGTCATCCAGCATGACTAGCACACGCTCCACCTGTACCTGACCTTTAACAGAAATCTTTCCTGGTGCAAACAAGTCGAGGGTGAAGAGGTTATCGCTCCCTTCTAGAAATTCCAAATTGACATCGTAGATGGTATCTATTTCCTGGCAAATTCTTTGTTCAAGTTGACAAGCCCAGTCATAAAATTGTAAACCAGTGCTGAGATTACGAATACTGTTGGGTATCTGAGCAGCCGCGTCGACAGAGATTGTCACCTGATCGAGTTCTTTGGGAAATTGAAGATTTCTCACTACGCAAATTGACTGCAGTATTGATAACGTTATCCTTGTGTTCAGCAGTGAAAAGAACAATCTGAGCTTTTGTGACTCATTTGCATCCAGATATTCAAGCGAAACGTACTCATTGCTGAAAGAGAGTAATGACCCTGCTACTGTGATATTATGGGCATCATCATAAACACCAAGTTCCTTAAGCACATCAAGAATCTCTTTCTTGTGAGCATCATGCGTACTCTGCTCCCTGATATTACTTAGGATTTTAGAAGTAAATACTTTCAACAATGTTGTTTTTCCGCCGCCGGGAGAACTTCGGAGTAATTTGACTGGCCCCCAAATGTTTGACTCACCGCTCCTAAACAAATTAAGGATCTCTGGACTGAATAATTTAATGAATTTGTCATCCTGCTCAATAAATTGCGAGGCCCTAGAAAAAAAGGGATTTGTATCAACTTTCATAGAACACGATGTCTTGGAATTCTTGGGAAAAGACCCACAAATTTTTCTAAGTGTTCATATGACCATAGCATTGACAGGGCATTGTTAGGACAATTGTGTGCAAGAATCAAAGGCAATGCACAATTTTTGTAGCCTAATTGAATATTAGGTCCAGTATGCTCATCTTCAATTCCAGCGTCATAATATTTCGGATCAACACACATATCATAAATCTCTTTTTCAAGTTCGCTACTAAGTTTGAACGAATCAGGAATGATGTGCATACAATGAAGCGTGGGGCGATGGCCGTACTTTTCGGCAGTCTTATCAAACAAGCTTGTGATCTGGCCATAGGCTTGATTGGTGCAGATATACAGTACCACACATACGTTTAATTGACTCGTATCATAGATTTTTTCACCCGACTCGAAGATATTCTTGTATAGCTGAAAAATCTTTCCCTTGAGTTCCCCATCTTTTTCTCTCAAGTAAGATGTGCCACTCGCCGAAAAGTCATCCAGGAGAAATATGTTCTGAAACTTCCCCAAATCTTGGTTGAATTGTTCTCCGCAAATTTTCTTCAACTCTTTGTGTAAGAAATCACCTTGAACCTTCTTGGCCTGCTCATCAGAAAGTTCATAGGTTTGATAAATCTGCTCATGAGAAATAATCCCTGAGTTGGCGCGGCGAAAAACATCTGTTCGAGCTCCATCACTCAGACCGAAAAACAACGATTGCTTAAGAGCGACCTTGTAATCTATCGAACTCATAACCTGCGACACATTATAGTCAGGAACATTCAGCTTCTGCGCAACCTTCTTAATTAGGATGTTTCGTATTAAATCAGGAAACGATGATGATACAAGGATGTTCATTTCCTCATTCGAAATGAAGACCAATCTTTTTCTTATAAAGTCAAATATTGGCTTCCTATCAGCAATTTCAAACTGGTTAAGCCATAAAGCGAACCGCTCAATAAAACGCATACCAGGAGCGAATTGTTGATATTGGTCATACTTGTACTTGGCCATGTTTTGAAAATATCTTCGATTATCGTCCAGTGAGATGGCTTCGCTTGACTTCAAAACCGCCATAAGGAATGCTTGTGCAACATCGTTTCTCATACAACGAAATTGAAATGTGTTTTTGAGAATTTTATTTTTTCGAGATAGAGAAGTGTAGCATCAACACCCTTTATTCCCGCTGGTGCAATATTCCATCCGTGATCTCTGTCAGATGAAACTTCATCGACGCTCAATGCGAATCTCGTGGAAAGAAGTTCAAAATCATTACCAGGCCATTGGCCTCGATCTCCAATGCAAAGGCATTCGCTTCCTATTCTAAGTTCTTTGTTAAGGTTTACACAAGGTTGAAGTATATTCAGCTTAGACACATCCGGCCTTTTTATGATATCCATAGAATGACTTGACTCCAATACCTGAATATTTGTTGCATTCGAAGTCATTATTAATTGCAACAATAGCGGGCGAGTTCTTTCCCAAAGTACTTTATCGCCAATTTCAATTGTTAATTGCTTGGGCCGCAGATCTGCTTTTATCTCGAAGGGAAACGAATATCCATTAATCAAACTATAAATTCTAAGCAGCTCCTGATCTGGTTCCGCATGAGTATTTGGACTTTCACTGTCTGCGAGAGGTGCTATATCTGCACCATTGTAGTAACCAATGAGAACTTGCTTCCAAAACTTTTTGTCGACAGCCGCCTGAAGCTCTTTCCGCACTGACTTTCCTCGCCCTGTAACTACTCCAACTACAAAGCCTTTTCTAAGAATTTCATGCAACGCAGCTTTTACTTCAGTGGATAGGGGATCGAATCGATTAGTCGGTCTGCACAATGTTCCATCATAGTCAAATACAATCGCACCGAATTTTGCTTTACTCAAACTCTTTGTAGTGCTGACGTATGCTTCCCTCCAATAAGTCATTTGATCTTTAGATAGACAATCAGCATTATCAACGTTAGCCTTCCTCAGAATGGGTAATAAATCGGTTGACAGACTTTTGCTGTTTTGCCTCTTATCTGGTAGCAACGTTGCATATCTTAAATTATAGAGTTTTCGTCCGAAGCTAGGCACACCGGGGCGTCCAGGATCAATACCTCGTTGACTTCCGATTGATTCAATCAATCGGAATGATTTGATCAATAGTTCCAGAGAAGCAAAGGCATCCGCCTTTTTACTTTTGAGGATTAATCTGGGAATGGATGCAGGTAATAACGCAAGGGTTTTCTCTGCAAGAAGTTCTTCATCAGGAGTGACTAACGCTACGATTGCAGATTTACCTCCGCGTTTTGCAAACCAATGATGTCTTCCATGTGCGAAGTTTCGGTAATCCGCCATTTGCACATTTCCCAAGGCTGCTTCTGTGATTTTAGATTCGATATCTATAGCGACAGAATGACTCCAACCTCCATACAGAATCGAAATCGTAGTGTCTTCAGTCGTATTAGCTACAAATGTTTCAATACTGTTCACTTTGCTGAAATCTGGAGCTTTCATTCCTCCAGTTGAACTGTTAAACGCCCGGAGGAAAAGAGTGAAATACGCCACTAAAGAATTTGTTGCAAGAAATCCATCTTTGCCTGCTGGAATTCGATACTCCAATACTTTTGAGGTTGAGTACTTAGATGATAACTTTCCAATGGGAGTGTTGGAACGCATGCAAATACTCAACAGTGAAACCGGATCACATTGCAATGCTGTCTTATATGCGAGGATTATATCATTGTTTCTGCCTCCTGCACTGATAAAGATGACTCTAGAATTTCCAATCGAGTTCTTAACAAAATGAAGTTCAAGAGGTGTAATCGCCTTTGCTATAATGCCCTTCGTTTGTAGCAGACTTGCTAACAGAAAGCAAGCGCTTTGCGATCCACCTGACCCAACAATCATCACCGGTGTGTGGTCGCTTTGCAATGACCGAATTTCTTCAATTTCCTGCTCTAAAGACCATGCAAAAGTATCCTGAAGATTATTCAATTCCTGACTGAAAGGCTTTCCCATAGTTGTTTTTGCGTATTTTAAAAAAGGTGAGTGACAACTACTGTCAATCTAAAACTGGGATGACCGCCCTTCAATCACAGCCGAGGCTCTGGCTGAAACGAGGCTTTGTCGTATCCTAAAAACGTGGAAATCTAGTCAAAAAACTCAGTTTATTCCATTTTCAAGAATCTCAAATCTGAATTGAATCAGAAAACGGACCTCCCTGAAAAATTATCTTCGAAGGGAGATGCAGAATTTAGAACCTTTACGCAGTTGCTTAGGCATTACCACTTACACACTTAATTAGGCAGTGTCCAAGAATTTAAAAACCGATGCGTCATCAGGGAAATAACATTTTCAGCATCACCACGCTTTTGTTGACGTTTCCTCCTCATCTCATCCTATGAAACCTAAGCCTATTCCCCTCAATAATTAGAAATCCATTATCGCCGTTATCCGCGAAATGACAAGTCAGTATTTGCCGACCACCTACTTGTTGGGTAAACCGAGAATAGAACCCAAATTTGAATTTGAATTCGGGAGTCATTTTACCTGACTTTATTTCTCCAATATATGTCCCGAGTTCATCAGAGTATATGTGATATAGTTTTCCACCTGTCACAAAAGAAGTCTGGATTTGAAAGTTAACCGTGTCTAGAAGAATTTCAGCTCCTTTTTCGTGTTTACTTCCTAGTTGATCATGCAGTCTTAGTTGAGATTTTTGAAGTTTGGTTGGATCTTTAATTTCTAAGACACTTGCGAACCCCATTCCATGATCCATGTAATTTGTCACATAATAGGTGTTGCCAATTTTATTAACGACTATGGGACATGTGGAAGCTGCTTCATAGTTGTCTTTTGTCGTTTTGCTTTGAAAGAAGATCGTTCCTCCGAATTCACCGTTGCAATTTGAATAAACGTTGAAGGCGCTGTCTTCATGTATTTTGAAGTCTTTTGTTTTGGTTAATGTGAAATCACCCACATACGCCCCCAAAACAAAATTATTTCTTTCAAATTGAGATTCCTTGACATATAAGCTGTCGTTGTCAACAAGAATGTCGTAGTGCGGCATCTCTTGAATTTCCTCAGGAACAAAGATGTCTTCAACAAACTGTCCGTTCTGCGTGAAGCTTATCATTTTCTTGAAGCGCTGAGTCGTATTTAGTCGTTTGGTTTCGATCATCCCATAGTAAACACCTCGGAATGAAACAAGCGTTCGCAAATAGCCATTGAAACAGAGATCAAGCGTGTCGACGCTCACAATGAATTTTTCGGATTGACCTTTTGTAAAGTTTTCGCTATTGGTCTTCGATCCACAGGAAATCAAGGTCGCTACTACAACGAAGATTGAATATCGTATGACTATCATGTTCTGAAGTAAAGGTCGTAGGGTACTCTTGTGTATTGTGTGGCGCTATTGCCAGTGACCAGCAACTCCACCTCTTCTTGCCCTTGTTTCAAGTTAGCGCCTACATGAAGTAAAACCAATACTATGGAACATCACTCTACCCCCGAAATTCTCGGTCACCCGCTGCGCCAGATTCTGGTATCTCTTTGTCAAACCCCCACGTCGTGGCCATAGCTAGAGTTACAAATTCCCATACACAACTCCCCCCCCCAAATCATCCCTCCCGGGTGATGCCATTCCTCTCCCCACGCCCGATCTTTCTCCTGACAACTCCCCATCGCCATGTTGAGAAACTACCTCTTGTCCGGACTACGAACGTTGAAGAAGCATACGGGTGCGACGCTCATTAACTTCTTTGGGTTGGTGGTCGGATTCGCGTGTTGTGGGTTGATATCGCTTTATGTGATCAACGAGCTGTCGTACGACAAGCACCACGTGAACGCAGAACGGATCTTTCGCGTGACGCATAATGAGAAGTCGGCGGAGATACCGGGACCGCGACACATCCCGACGGTGGGTCCGCCCGTTGGTCCGGCGCTGAAAGAGAAATACCCGCAGGTGGAAGAAGCCGTGCGCTTTCGGTACACGCAAGAACGGATCGTGCGCGTGGGCGATATCCAGAACTACGAGGGGCGGATCTTCTATGCGGACCCGTCCATCTTCAAGGTGTTTACATGGCAATTTCTCGCGGGTAGCGAGCAGACGGCGCTCAGTCTCCCCAACAGCGTGGTGATCACGAAGGAAATGGCGAAGAAATATTTCGGCGATGAACCTGCACTCGATCGCGAGATACTGCTCGATAATAACCTACCGTTGAAAGTCACGGGCATAGTGGATGTACCGTCCACCGCGACTTTTCAGTTTGATTTTCTGCTGCCTTTCGAAACCTTCAAGTTGCCGTCAGGTTATCCTGTCACGCTCGATAGCTGGGGATGGATTTCGTTTCATACGTACATCCTACTGAAACCCGGTTCCGATCCAAAAGAACTCGAAGCCATGATGAATGCGGAGTTCAGGGCCGAGCATTGGCAGGGTGACGCCGCCAAGAAATTCAAGTTCGAGTTGCAACCCATCACGGATATCTACTTGGGGAGCATCCACCATCACCATGACAGCATGGCCTCGGGTAATCCCACGTACATCGCCGTGTTGGCTGTTGCGGGACTGCTGATCCTGTTGGTGGCGACGTTCAACTTCGCCAACCTGTATGCGGCCACATCGGCCTCGCGCGCCAAAGAGATGGGTGTCAGAAAAGTGATCGGCGCCGGTAAGCGGAACATCGTGTTGCAACTGATTGGCGAAGCAATCTTCCTTTCCGTAACGGCATCGATCGTCGCGCTGGTCATACTGCTGTTGTTCCGTGATGTATCGATGTACTTTGCGCTGACCATGATCGGCGTGTCGATCCTCGCAGGACTTGCCGCAGGATCGTACCCATCGATGCTACTGGGCAGCATCGAGCACTCCAAGCTCCTGAAAGGGTCATTCAAAACGAGCCGCGGCGGCCTTGCGATCAGGAAGGGTTTGGTGTTTGCGCAGTTTGCCATTTCGATCGCGTTGATCTCGTCGGTATTCATCATATCGTCGCAGAT
>JBGAGH010000019.1:0-25169 GCA_044226825.1 Cyclobacteriaceae bacterium | reverse complement strand
GCCGACTCACCGGCGATGGTCACCTTCGAAGGATCGCCACCGAACGCCGCAATATTCTTATTGACCCACTTGAGTGCAAACGCTTGGTCGAGATATCCGTAGTTGCCAGATGCCTTGTACGACGACTCCTTACTCAGTTCTGGATGAGAGAAGAAACCAAACAAGCCCAACCGATAGTTCACGGTCACGACGACGATTCCTTTCTTCGCCATCGCTGCACCATCGTATCGAGGTTCTGAACCATCGCCCGCCACGAAACCACCCCCGAAGAAATATACCAGCACCGGAAGACCAGTAGTTTTGGGTTTTGCCGGACTCCATACATTCAAGTATAAACAGTCTTCACTCATCCCTTTGGAGCGCGATCCCATGTCACCGAAGACGATGCCTTGTACCGGTCGAGGCCCGAATGCCTTTGTTTCCTTCACGCCGGTCCAATTGTCGAGTGGTTGAGGTGCCTTCCAACGCAAGTCCCCAACAGGAGGCTTAGCGAATGGAACACCGAGGTATACCTGCAACTCGGCCTTCGTATCGTAGACTCCTTCGATCAGTCCATTTTCAATCTTCGCCTGTACTGGCATCCCGAAATCGGTTTGCGCTTGAGCCATGTTCAACGCCACGGCGGCGACCGATAACCCTGCCATAATTAAAGAGGTTAGTTTCATATTGTCTCAATTTGTGACAATAATAGTTAGCGTTTTGGTAGCGGACCACCTATTTTTACAAAATATTGTTAATGGATGTCAAAAAGTGGGTTTTTACCTCACCTAGCGTACGACTCGGTGATTTTCGGTTTCTCAGGCACTCAGTTGAAGATTTTGATCATGGAATACCGAAATACGGGGTTGTTCGCGTTGCCCGGTGGTTTTGTCGGCGAGACGGAAGACTTGGACCAAGCCGTGCGCCGTGGTTTGGCTGAGCGTACAGGGCTAACCGACGTTTACCTGGAACAATTTCACACCTTTGGCTCGATGCAACGATTTCAGCCAGCAGTGATGGAGCGGATCCTCGAGGCAAACCATCACGATCGAAAGGAGCTTGCCTGGCTGATGGACCGTTTTGTAACAGTCGCGTACTATGCTTTAATCAATTATAACGATGTTGTCCCGAGACCCGATGAGCTTTCGGATTCATGCACTTGGTATCCGGTCGATCAGTTGCCCAAGCTCATCCTTGACCACGATGATATCGTGAAGACTGCCATTGCCACCCTTCGAGATAACCTCGATCGAAAATTGGTCGGGGGCAACTTACTTCCCGAGCGCTTTACGATGAAAGAGCTTCAACACGTGTACGAGGCCATCCTGGGGGCGAAACTTCGCCGTACTACCTTTCAGCGAAAGATGTTGGCCACGGGCGTGTTGAAGCGTCTTGAAAAGCAATATTCTGGACGTGCGCATAAGGCGCCTTACTTGTATAGTTTTCAGCCAACGTCACCACGTTAGCGCCACTATTTCGTGATCGTCACAAGTTCTTTTTCTGACGATCGAGGCTGTCCATGAGCGGCTGCACGGCGGCGTCATACATCGAGTTCATCATCCATTCCACTAGCCAAGAAGTCTTTTCCGGTGTGCCGCCCGTAATTGGTGGAGCGGGGTCGTATTCCATGTCCAGCATGATACCCTGTGTAAACTTGTCGCCCCAGTTGTCGTCCACGACAGCGAGCGACATGTCCATACCGGCAGTCACACCTGCAGATGTCCAGTACTTACCATCTTGTGTGAATCGTTCGTTGGTGAAGGTCGCGCCATACTTGTGTTGTCCAGTACTTACCATCTTGTGTGAATCGTTCGTTGGTGAAGGTCGCGCCATACTTGTGTAGCATTTCTTTGGCGCGATACCAGTTCGTCGTGGCGCGCCGCCCATCCAGCAATCCCGCTGATCCGAGGATCCATGCACCTGTGCATACAGACGTGGTATAGGTGGTGGTGCGGTCCATTTCGCGGATCCACTCCAACACCCGGTCATCGTGTGCCGTTTGGATGGTGCCGGACGCGCCGCCGGGAATCACCAAGATGTCCAAAGACTTCACAGAATCGATCACCGTTGTCGGGGTAACTTCAACGCCCATCACGGTCTTAATCGTACCGGGATGTGTGGCGATCAGCATTACTTTCGAGCCTGTTTGCCCGAACACATAACGGGGCCCCATGAAGTCTAAATCGTTGGCACCATCGTACACCAGGATGCCAATCGTTTTGATCTCATGTTTGGGTCTTCCGAGAATTGCGTCCATGATGAACGAGTGGTTACCGCCATCGACCTTTTGGGGAAGTTGTTTCATCAGAAGCGAGTCTTCTTTCGACGCTCGCGCAATCTCTCGTTGGTGTTGGTGATCGGAATGGTTGCTACACGCGAGCAAGGCGAGATAGATGAATGAAAAGTGAATCAGGTTCTTTGTCATAGGTTAGAAGTTGTAGGTAAGTGAGGTAGTCCAGCGTCCCTTACTCGAGATTTGAGCAGTGGCGTCGCTGTTGTAGTGTTGTGAAAACGGACTTTGGTGGTTCACACCGATCGTGAACTTTCCGAGATAGATGTCCAATCCAGCTGACGCGAGCCAGGCGCGTCCACCGGTATTGGGTTGTATGATGTGATCATCCCAATGACGCGCAGCTTGTTCAAAGTTGATTCCCGCGTGTGGGAGCAATGAGATCGGTCCAAGTTTCTGCCAAATGAACAGTTGCGCCGATGCTCGAAATTGATTTCCAAACAAATAACGATCGCTGTTTCGGGTGTTGATCTTGTAACCGGTCTCCAAGTTGATTCCGGACTTCTTATACCGTGCTGTATAGACTGCGTTGATTAGGAAGTCCACACTGCCAGTTCCCATCTGGAAGTTCCGGTTGATGATCTTGCCCTTGTCCGTCAGGCTAAACTTCCCGGTTGGTAGCTTGATTCCACCACCAGCAATCAGTGTTTGTTTGAAGTCGCGATTATCCTCGCTGGTGTTGAAGACGACGTAGTTGGCTAACAGGTTCACGTCGCCGAGGCCCTGGGCAAAGACGACTTGATCGGTTCCCCTCATCTCGTTGTACATGTAGGGAACAAACGCGAAAACCTGCAGTCTTTTGGCGATGTAAAACCGTCCCCAAAGCTCCAACTTCTGATAAGTATCGTTCGACTGCTGGGCGGCCAAGTATTGGGTTGGCGCGATGTACGAATGAAAGCGAGCCTGCGACCACCGCAGGCCCACGAAGTTCTTGTTGTACAAGGGAAGAATTCCAAAGTAATTGCCCCCGAGCGAACATCCGCATACATCGCAGGCACTTGCCCGATAAGTGGAAAGGACGATGGTTAAAACCAAGAGCGTGTGTTTCATAAATTATTTGATGATCGGTTGACTGAACCTTTTGTCCTGAACAAAATCATGATCGGTGAGTGTCTTGATAAATGCGATGATTTGTGCCTTTTCATCATCGGAGATTTGGATGCCCAATCGTGAGGATGATCGAAGCAAAGGGTCCAGTGTCGGTGAATCGACCACGGCACTTCGATAGTGATCAATCACTTGCTCAAGTGTTTTGAACCGGCCATCGTGCATGTAGGGAGGAGTCACCTCGGCGTTACGAAGGGATGGAACTTTAAATTTGCCCAGATCTTCTTCCTGTTCCGTGATGCGTGCCCGGCCAAAGTCTGATTCGAAGGATGCATCCAGCCCGTTGTTCCGAAAGGTTCCATCGGTAAATAAGTCCGTATCATGACATCCTGCACACTTCTGTCGGTACAACATGCGACCCGCCAGCTCGTCGGAACTCAACAATCCACCTTCACCCCGGACATAACGATCATATCTAGAGTTGGACGACACCATCAGCACCATGAATTGCGAAAGCGCGTGTAACATCTTCTGGCTGGAGATTTCCTCGTTGCCGAAAGCACTTGAGAACCTAGTAGGGTATAACTTACTTCGTTGCAGCTTCTTGACGACGTGGGCAACGTTTTCGTGCATCTCCAATTCGTTGGTAATGGCATTGATAGGTACAAAGTCGAGATGGTTGACACCACCATCCCAGAAAAAGCGACTTTGAAAGGCCATGTTTTGAATCGCCGGCGCGTTACGAATGCCCGACACATCGTGCACACCTCGGCTCAGCCGGTGTACGGGATCGGAGAATGCCCGCGCTTGTTGATGACAATTTGCGCAAGCAATCGTGCTGTCCAAGGATAGGACCGGATCATAGAACAGCATTCTGCCAAGCTCAAACCCTTCCTTTGTTGGAGGATTGTTCGCGAGCGTGTAGACGGCCGGAGGAAAATTAGCAGGAGGATTAAGCGAATAGGAGTCTGATCCCGGCGAAACTGAATCTCCCGTACACTGACCCAAGGTCGTGGAGATCAGCAACGCCAGGATAGACTTCCCAATCCTAGCACCCAGTGCGTGCGTGGATGGCATGGATTACCTAGTTGGCATGCACGTGATCGACCACGAAGGCGCCTGAAATATTCCCAGAGATGTTTTGACATGCCATGGGGGAGTGGCGCGCCGCGTTCGCTGTAAACGTGACCTGTTCACCGGTTCCATTCAGGAACTTGTTCACGTCAAATAACAAGTGCACTTCTGGTTCATGCTGTGCCCTGACAGGTGCCGCATCTCCGTTGAAACTTAAAGTGATGGTCTTAATGTTGTTCACTTGGTTTGAAGCCGCGTCCACCTTGTAACCGCCAACATGGAACTGAAAGGTGTGGTCGGCAGCGGCCGATTGTGGAGACGTTCCTTCTAACGCCAAGAAAATGTACCCTGAATTCCAACTCCAGAATAATCCCTTTGAGGGATCGAGTGGTCCTGTTTGTGCGCCTTGGTTTACTTGATTAGCATCTACGCCGATCGTGAATGTCACTTCTGTGTAGTCGCCAGCTGGAACATTTTCGAGTGTGACGTCTTGTGAGGTGGCATCCGTCTCGTCAACTAAGTAATATCCCGCAGATCCATCCGCTTTCACAACATCCTCGAAGACCGTTCCGTCCGATTTCTTGAGCTTGATGTTGCTCACGTAATAGGTTAACCAAGTGACGTTGTACTTTTCCCCTTTTGAGTTCGTGTACGGAGTACCGGCAGTATTCATTTGCAGGTCGCTCGTTCCTACGATATTGTCGAAATGGATGGTGATGGGACCGGTTTCGCTACCGTCGGATGTGTCGGAACACGCGGAAACGAACAGGCCAAGAACTAATACAGGTAAATATGAAATAACACGAAGTGCCTTCATGACAGAATGTTAATTGAGTTTTGATAATAAATAAAGATGGGCACGCAGCTTGGGAGCGGCGTGTACGTCGTGAATGCGCGATGCGCACTCACTTCAAACCTCAATTAGCAAGGCGGATGGAAAATAGATAAGATGGGGGAGTTGTACCAGGATTCGGCAGGCCGAATGGTGTACGCGTTGCCAAGTGTGATCGTTGGATTGCCGAAGCGGATATCGGCACCGCCATGAAAGAACAGTTGAATTTCCTGCGCGAGCCACGTAGCCGGAGGAAGAGTCGAGTCAGCTTCTTCTGCTGTCACAATTTTCAACCCTTGGTTAAGATGGTAATCATCTGTACACGAAGCAATTGGGATTTCTTCGATGAGTCCAAGTGAATGGGCAATGTCGTGGCGGTGTTGATACAAGTAGGATAAAACTCCGAGCCGACTGGCGCTGTGCAGCACCATGCCGATCAAAAGAACCACGATGGTTACCCGTTTTATCATCGGGGCAAATGTAGTGAGCGTTTGGATACAAGCAAACCCCAAGGTACCCACGCGCCTTTTATTTGTGCTTTTTCTTGGCGTGATACTCGTCGTGAAGCCCTTTACCTGCCATGATTTGGGGCATTTTTTTTTCAATGCGGGCCTCGCGTGTTTTCGGTTGTTTGGCTTCGTTGAAGTGTAACAGGTATGCTCGTTGACGTCCCGGCGTAAGGGCGTAAAATGCTTTCTTGAAAGCCGACGATTTCTTGAACTTCTCCTCGAGTTCTGCAGGAAGGTCGGGTTGCGGGCTTTTGAATTCAACCTTGAAGCCCCCTTTCTCCAATTCAATGGCCTCGTAGATGTATGCCTGGATCACCGGCTTTTGCTCAATAAGTTGTCGACGGCTCGTAAAGTGTAGAGACCGTGCAACTTGGGTGTTCTCGCCTTGTTTAATCAAAAGTCCATCACTGTCGCTCAGCAACGCGCCTTTGAAAAAGCCCGCGACGCATGCGGCTTTCAATTCGCCAATGATCACCACATTGTGTCCATGGTAGGAATAGCAGGGTGAACCCCATTTCAACTCTTCTGCCAGGCCGCATTCAAGAATGATGGCACGCAATTGCTCAAGTTCTTTTTTCCAACGAACCGCTTTGGCGAAGAAATTGTCAACAGATGGATTCATCAATATGCAAATTCTTGGTCAAGATAACGACCGGTAGCGCGATGCGCAACGACTATTCCGTGTCGCTGAGTTAACGGGCGCGAGTACACGATCCTTCGCAGCGGAGTCTCTCGCTTCCGGGTCTCGGCGTGATACGGGAAATTGCTGCCTGATCGTAACGACCTATAGTACCTAGTCGTCTAGACCCTTGCCTTTCAAGATGTGAGGCGCGTATTTGTCGATCCGATCTTCCCTAGTTTTAGCGAGCTTCGCCGAAGCAAAGTACAACAAGTACGCCCGTTGACGCCCTGGAGTCAACGCGTAGAAAGCTTTCTTCAGGTTCGCCGATTTGTCGAGCCGTACCTTGAATTCCTCCGGCATCTTGAACTCGGCGGTCTTCTTCATCGGGACTTTCAAACCGGCCCTTTCCACCTCGATGGCTTCATGGATGTAGGCTTTGATGATCGCCTTCATCTTGACGATCTGTTTCGTGTCGGTAAAGCGAATCTGCCGCGCCGCTTGCACATTTTCGGTTTGCTGCACCAATATTCCGTTAGGGTCTTTGAGCAACGCGCCTTTGAAGAACAGCAGCGCACAATACTCGTTGAAACCGTGCATCAAGACTACGTTTGTTCCTTCATACGAGTAGCAAGGTTGGCCCCATTTCAATTCTTCTTGCAACCCACACTCTAACACGATCGTACGGAGTTTCTCGAATTCGTCTTGCCATTTTTTTGCCCTTCCTAGGAACGCATCAACTTTTGGATTCATGGGTAGTGTTGTTAAAAGGAACCGTTGGGTAAAAGACGACGGTCGGCAGGTCTAAAATACCAAGAGATCAGCGTTAGTGTCAACAATAGAATGGATGGGAATGTGTCGCCTAAGCTGCTGCCACTTACGAGGTGAGAGTACAGGGCACCCGTCATTGCGAAAAAGAAACCGGCATACGCCCATTCTTTTACCAACGGGAACTTGGGGACCAACGCGGCCACGACGCCGAGTAGCTTCCATACGCCAATGATTGTCAGGAAATATTCCGGGTAACCGAGTTTCGTCACGAACTCCACTTCGGTTGGAACTTTCAGGATTTGCACCATCCCTGTCGACACCATGCCCAGCGACATCCACAACGTTGCCACCCAGTAAATGATTTTGTCTCGTTTCTTCATAGGTTATTTCAGTTTCATGAGTATTTCTTCGAGTCTGTTGTGGGCCATCGCCAAGCCCTTGCCCATGCCAAACTTCAACATCTGATCTCTATCCGCTACCGCCCGGTAAATGATGTGGATCTGCAGCTTGCTCGTTTCCTGAGTTAATGCCTCGAACGTCATGAACTCGAGCTGGATGCCCACGTTGGCGTTCTCCATTTCAAATGTTCGCGTGATCTTTTGGTTGGAGACAAACTCGTGGATCGTGCCGTTCGCCCGGAAGGCCACCTTGCCCGTCGCGTCCGAAGTCTCAATTTTCCAGCTCCCGTGGTTCTTGTTTTCTAACTTGATCACTTTCGTTCCCATCCATTGTTCTACAATCTCGGGATCGGAATATCCACGAAATAGGAGTTCCACTGGGAGGTCAAACTCGCGCGTGATGATCAACTCTTGCTTGCCTTGCTCGGCGTGCACTTGGGTCTTCAGTTCCATGCGTGACTAGTTTTTTGTTTTGTAGGCTTTCATGATGGATTCCAGTTTGTTGAATCGGTCGTCCCACAGCTTGCGGAACGGCTCCACGAAGTCGGCAATCTCTTTAATCTTCTTCGGGTTTAGGTGGTAGTAAATCTCACGCCCTTGTTGCTGCTGTTGGAGCAACTCGCATTCGGTCAAAATTTGAATGTGCTTGGAAATCGTCTGACGCGACGAGTCGAACTGTTCAGCAATCGCCCCAGGGGTCATCGCGTGGACCGCCAACAAGGTGATGATGGCCCTGCGCGTCGGGTCGGCAATCGCTTGAAAAACATCCCTTCTCAATTCCATAATGTGCAGCTATATGACTGCAAATATAAATGCAGTCAAGTGACTGCGCAAGAGATTTACGAAAAATCCCTTGTGAAAAGTTCGTATTTAGCTGGAAAGGCGACTTGTAGAAAAGTGCTTAGTTCAGGTCCGCGATGGCTTTTTCTACTTGATCCAGGAATGGATGCAAGTCGCTCGGTACGTTGGGACGCATTTTGTCGATGAACCAGAAGCGGCGTTCGCCGTTCACTTTCATCTCGAAGTAGATGCCGCCACCGTCCGCCGCATCGGGTGTTCCAATGATTTTAGGTTGAGTGAGTAGGGAGGCAGGGACTGCGTCACGCAGGCTTTTTACTTTTTCGAAGGCACTTGCGTCCATTTGAACGTACACGCCATCGTATGCCGATTCGGATGTAGGATACTTCTTCTTGGTGTCGCGGAGCACGGCGCCGTCGGTCAGTTTGTACACTTGAACGCATCGGTCGCCAATGCACATACCGTAAAAGTGACCGAACGTGATGCCCTCGCTGGTGACAAACTGGGTTTCGAGATCCGAGTCAGCGCAAGCGAACGCAACCAAGGCAAGAATCATCCATTTTTTCATGGTCGGCGGGTTTTTGAGGTTTAGACCACCGCGTCGAATGAAAGGTTGGAACGCTGGGCCGGGTTTGTGACCCAAATCATAACGACGGTTGTTTGGTGCCTTTAAATTCACGAAAAAAAAGCGATGATGAACCCGATAAGTGAGCAAGTGCTGCTCGATGGCGAGGCTACGGTAGCACAATGGGCGACAGTCCATCCCGGTGCATGGGAGGTTTTTTTGAAACATGACATCGATTTTTGCTGTGGCGGCCACACACCGTTGGCGAAGGCGTGCTACTCCGTGGGGATCCCCGTGGCGCAACTGGTGGCCGAGGTGAAAGCGTCCGACGAAACCCAACCTGATATTTTCACCCGGATGGATTCTTGGAGTTCACCTTTTCTTATCGATTTCATTGTGGAAACGCATCACCGATATATCCGTCGCGCTGGCCCTGAATTGCTCGCTATGTTGGCACAGGTATGCGAGCGTCACGGAAGCGACCACCCAGAACTCGTGGTTGTCCGCGAGCGAGTGCTTGATTTGGTCGACGAACTTCTTGAGCACATGGAAAAAGAAGAGAAGATCCTATTTCCGGCACTGCGAGAATTGGCGTTGGGGAAAAGCCAACCGTCGATCGACAAACGTCGGGTTATCGCACCGATTGCCGTCATGGAGGATGAGCACGAGACCGCGGGCCAACTGGTGAAAGATATTCGACTGTTGACAAATGGCTACGCGCCCCCCGCGCATGCGTGCCAGATGTACCAATTCACCTATCAAAGATTAAAGGAATTCGACGGCGATTTGATGCGCCACGTTCACCTCGAAAACAACATTCTTTTCCAGCGGTTCAAGCCGTCGGCGGTGTCCAGTCCGATCTTTTGAGTTTCTCCCTTAGAATCGATCAGCAGGTGAACTGACAAACGTCAGGGTTTCGCGTTTGTCACTTCTCTAAGTTTATGAGAAACAAACGCAGGGTGTTCCCCACCAATATTCTACAGCGCTACCATGCCAAGCTCGTGTCCCTCAACGCCGGACAGATGTTGGTGCAAGAGGGTGACCCGGCTTCGGACTACCTTCAAGTGGAAGCAGGGACCGTGAAAATGTTTATTGTGAGCGATCACGGTCAAGAGTTTATCCAAGGCATTTTCAATGCAGGGGAAAGCTTTGGCGAGCCCGCCCTTATCGGGAAGTTTCCCTACCCGGGAAGTGTCGTGGCCATTGAGCCATCCAAGATATGGAAACTGCCTGCCGACTACTTCTTCCAGATGCTCCGCGAAAATTTCGAGCTTCATATGAAGATGGACCAGGTGCTTTGCCAACGCTTGCGTTACAAGGCCATGGTCTTGGCTGAGATTTCGAGCCATGAGCCCGAACACAGGATCCTTTCGTTGTTGAAGCACTTTAAGTCCAAGCAAGGGTCCACCAACGCGCGAATCATGATTCCCTACACACGCCAGCAGATCGCCGATATGAGTGGCCTGCGTGTGGAGACTGTGATCAGGACAGTCAAGAAGATGGAGCGAGAGAAGAAGCTCCAACTTGAGGGGCACAAGATCAAATTCTAACGGCTTTCGTGTCGTCGCGGTCACCTCACATGTAGGTGCCTCCATCGCCGCTTCAAATCCTGTTTGCAAAAGCTTCTTAAAAACTTCCACATCAGTATGATTCGGATCATAAGCGTTGGTGTGAAACCAAGCTTACTTGGTGGGTAAATGAAGGGAAGTGGAAGTAAGGGCCGACGGTTGATTTTTGTCAGGATTGAATGCTGACTAGTCTTCTGATTTGACCCAAAGATTGCCGGGTAGTCTTCCCGGTTTATCCTCGACTTCCTTCATTTCAACCAATACTTATCACTATGAAAAAATTGATTCCCGTGTTGATGGGTTTGCTGTGGGCATGTGCTCCCGACAAGCCGCAGCAGCCCGAAGATTTCGGCGCGCAAGCCGGAAAGAATGCGGTAGAAGAAGTGATGACCAACCCTACGAAGGGTATTGGCGCCGTCACTTCTGTTACGCTGAAGACCCCTCTTGAAGAAACAAGAATTGAGCGTGGTCTTTCCATTTACGAGATGAAGTGTTCGGCGTGCCACAAGCTAGACGACCAGCGCGTGGTAGGGCCGGGTTGGAAGGACGTGACGAGACGGCATGCCCCGGAGTGGATTATGAACATGATCACCAACACCGACGTGATGCTCGATAAAGATCCGGAGGCGCAAAAGATGTTGGAGTTGTGTCTGGTACGGATGCCCAACCAAAACATCTCCGTGGGCGACGCGCGCGACATCCTTGAGTTCATGCGCAAGAACGACGCCGCGAAAAAGTAGAGAACCCTCTAAACCCTATTCATATGAACAAATTATTGTTCGGTGTCGTTGCCGTGGCGGCGGCGATGCTGGTAACCTCCTGTAAACCGAAAGGGCCCTCGCAAGTAGCCGTGGGCGATGTGGCCTCGAAAGTCTACGTCGCGCCCGGCCAATACGATGAGTTCTACAACATCGTCTCCGGTGGCTTCAATGGGCAAATCGGCGTGTATGGTATCCCTTCTGGACGCTTACTTAAAATAGTGCCGGTGTTTTCGGTGTTTCCCGAGAACGGGTATGGATACAGCGAAGAGACCAAACCCATGCTGACGACGGCCAACGGGTTTGTGCCTTGGGACGATCTTCATCACATTGCCTTGTCGACAACCAAGGGCGAGCACGATGGAAGATGGGCATTTGCCAATGGAAACAACACACCACGGGTCGCACGTGTGAGCTTGAGTAGTTTCCGGACAGAAGAAATTCTGGAGATACCCAACAGCGGCGGTAATCACTCTTCTCCTTTTATCACGGAAAACACAGAGTACCTAGTAGCTGGAACCCGCTTCAGTGTTCCGATGGGCAACGCGGACGTACCGATTAGCTCCTACAAGAAAAATTTCAAAGGATCTATCAGTTTTATCAAGGTTGAACCTACGTCGGGGCGAATGAAGATTGCCTTTCAACTTCGGACGCCGGGTTTCAACTACGACTTGAGCCGCGGTGGGAAAGGACCTTCGCACGATTGGTTTTTCTTTTCTTGTTACAACACGGAGCAAGCTTACACGTTGCTGGAAGTGAACGCTTCTCAAAAGGATAAGGACTTTATCATGGCGGTCAACTGGAAGAAGGCGGAAGAATACCTCGCGCAAGGGAAGGCCAAGACTGAGAAGGTGAAGTACGCACACAACATGTACGACGAGAAAACTCATTCCGCGAATACGGAAATGGAAAGCGAAGTGCAAGTTTTGGACGTGACCGAACTCCCTGGCGTCGTGTATTTCATTCCGTGCCCCAAGTCTCCACACGGCTGCGATGTGGACCCTAGCGGGGAGTACATTGTGGCGAGTGGAAAGTTGGCGGCGGTGATCCCCGTGTTTTCATTCACGAAGATCCAAAATGCTATCGCCAACAAAGACTTTGAAGGAGATTTCAACGGGATCCCAGTGATTAAATATGAATCGGCCTTACACGGCGAGGTTCAAAAACCGGGACTCGGCCCATTGCATACCGAGTTTGATGCCAACGGCAACGCGTACACCTCGATGTTTGTTTCTTCCGAGATCGTGAAATGGAATGTAAAGAGTTTGGAAGTGTTGGACCGTGTGCCGACGTACTACTCCATCGGGCACTTGAGTGTGCCTGGAGGCCCCACGGCTAAGCCACACGGTAAATATGTGATTGCCTACAATAAGATTACGAAAGATCGGTATTTGCCGACCGGGCCTGAACTGGCGCAATCAGCACAATTGTATGATATATCGGGCGATAAGATGCAGTTGCTCCTCGACTTTCCCACCGTGGGTGAACCTCACTACGCCGAGGCGATACCCGCGAGTTTGATCACACCGAATTCTGTCAAGATTTATAAGATCGAGGAGAACGCCAATCCATACGCCGCGCTGGGTGAACCCAAAACCCGTGTGGAACGAAAAGGTAATCAGGTACACGTGTACATGACGGCAATTCGATCGCACTTGACTCCGGATAACATCGAGGGTGTAAATGTTGGCGATGAAGTCTTTTTCCATGTCACCAACTTAGAGCAAGACTGGGACGTTCCCCATGGGTTTGCCGTCAAGGGTGCACTCAACGCTGAAATACTCATCATGCCGGGAGAGACGCAGACACTAAAGTGGACACCACCCTCGACTGGCGTGTTTCCATTTTATTGTACCGACTTCTGTTCGGCCTTGCACCAAGAAATGCAAGGGTACATCCGAATTTCACCCGCCGGAAGCAAAACTCCTCTCAAGTTTTCCACAGGAAAGTTGGATGAGGAACCCATCGCTGGGCAGTAATCGATTTTCCACCGGGGTCTACTGAGTTTGAGTAGACCCCATTTCCCCTGAAAAAGGACATGAAAGAAAAATTGCTCGTTGCTCGGGTTGCGGTTGGAATGGCTGCCGTGATGATGGTGAGTACCTTCTTCACACCACTCTGGCAGATTTTAATGTGGGCCCCGCAATATCCAGAGGGACTGGAGATGAAGATCTGGATCGACGACCTAACTGGGAACGTGAAACTCATCAGTGCGCTCAATCACTACATCGGTATGCGTCCCATCGAGATGAGTATGTTTCCCGAGTTTGGATACATGAAGTACCTGGTGGGAGGGTTGATCGCCATTGGTTTGGTGGCAGCAGCGACAAACAAGAAACTCTTGTTGTGGCTTTTCGGCGTATTGATCCTAGTGGCGGGCGCCGCAGCCTTGATTGACTTTTACTTGTGGGGATACGACTACGGTCACCATCTCAATCCTGAAGCGCCCATTGTGGTGCCGGGTATGTCGTATCAACCGCCGCTCATCGGCACGAAGCAACTTCTCAATTTCACAGCTTTTTCTGGCCCAGCCATTGGCGGTTGGATCTTCATCATCGCCGGCCTGTTGGTTTGGGGTTCTTTGGTATATGAAACTTGGATCTTAAGAAAACGACATGCGTAACGGTTGGTATTTATGGATGACGTTGACAGTATCGGTCGTCGGATGTTCCGTGAAACCGGAACCCATTGAGTTTGGCAAAGATGCGTGCTACGTCTGTAAAATGACGCTAGTCGATAGGAGGTTCGGGGCGGAACTCGTCACTAAGAAAGGTAAGATCTATAAGTTCGATGACCTTCGCTGTTTCGCGGACTTTTATCGATCAGGTGTGGTTCCCGAGTCCGACATTCATCAAGCACTCGTGGTCGACTTCGCGGAAGCTGTTCCACTGGTGGTGTCCACTGAGGCCATATTTGTTCGAAGCGATGCGGCACGCAGTCCTATGGGCGGCGGTGTGGCGGCATTTTCGTCGACAGTGCAAGCGAATCAGCAACTCGAAGATTGGAAGGGGCAACTGATTCAATGGGGTGAAATCATTCAGTGACGTATGAGGCACATGAATGTCATCTTTGTGATCCTCTTGATGCTGCTTGGCGCTGCTCCTTCGTATTGCCGCAGTTGGCGGGTAGGCGTAGGTCAGGAATATACTTCGATCCGTACGGCGATCGAGCGTGCAAATGCAGGCGATACGGTTTACGTCGTCCATGGCACGTACCATGAAGGAAACCTGGTGATCGAAAAGTCTATCGCTCTGATTGGCGAGGGATCTCCGATACTGGATGGCGACCAGAAGTATGAGATCCTGACAATCCATGGAACCGATATCTTGGTTCAGGGGATTCATTTTGCCCACACCGGTGTGGCGAGTATCAGCGACATCGCTGCCGTCAAGGTGCTAGACTCTAAGCGGGTACGGGTAATCGACAACGAGTTTGAAGACACCTTCTTCGCCATACACTTTTCGAATTCGTCCGATAGTTGGATCGTAGGGAATCGAATTCATTCGCAGGTAGAAAACGAGTTTCACAAGGCAAATGGAATTCACCTGTGGAAGTGTCATGATATCAGGATCGACCACAACACGATTGAAGGACACCGCGACGGGATTTACTTCGAGTTCGTCACGCGCTCTACCATCAAGGATAATCGAAGCGTGGGAAACCTACGGTATGGGTTACACTTCATGTTTTCCCACAGCGACCTATACGAGGGCAATACCTTTACGGACAATGGGGCGGGGGTTGCCGTCATGTATTCAAAGGAAGTGACGATGGTGCGCAACACTTTCCAGCACAACTGGGGTTCCGCTGCCTATGGGTTGTTGTTGAAGGATATTCGCGACAGCCAGGTGACACAGAACACCTTCTTAGAAAATTCGGTCGGCATTTTCATGGAGGGCAGCAGCCGGATTGATTTTCATGAGAATATTTTTAGCAAGAACGGTTATGCGGTGCGGTTGCAAGCAAGTTGCGATGGTAACACGTTCACACGAAACAACTTCTTGGCGAACACTTTCGACCTCGTCACGAATGGTTCCTTGATCTTGAATAAGATCGATGGGAATTACTGGGACAAGTATGAGGGATATGACCTCAACCATGATTCTATCGGCGACGTTTGCCATCGGCCCATTAGCCTCTACGGGACCATCATCGAGCAAACGCCGACAGCTGTATTATTATGGCGAAGCTTTTTGGTCACCCTGATGGATCGTGCGGAGCGAGCCATCCCTGCCATCACACCCGAGAACCTGTTTGATGCGATTCCATCCATGAAGCCATATGATCTCGTTTACTGACGTTTCTAAGAGTTTCGGAAAACTGAAGGCACTCGATCGCGTCGATCTAGACCTAGCGGCTGGAAAGACATACGCGCTCGCCGGGCCTAATGGTTCCGGCAAAACCACCCTCATCAAATCCTTATTGGGGATGGTGTTGCCGCAAAAAGGAACAATTCGTTTTATGGGTGAATCCATTGCACGTCAGTGGAACTATAGGAGGTTCATTGGATACATGCCTCAGATTGGTCGTTATCCCGATAACATGACCATCGGTCAGTTAATGGACATGATGAAGAACATCCGCGCGTCCGATGTTTCCATGGACGAGGAGTTGTTTGAGAACTTTAAAATTTACCGATTACTGGACAAGCGACTGCATACGCTTTCTGGCGGCACGCGTCAAAAGGTGAGTGCCGTGTTAGCTTTCCTGTTCAATCCGAAAGTTTTAATCCTCGATGAGCCAACCGCAGGATTGGATCCCGTGTCGGTCGAAATATTGAAAGAGAAGATCATGACAGAAAAGGCAAAGGGGAAATTGATGTTGATTACGTCACATGTGCTGAGTGAGATGGACGAATTGGCCACTGACATGGTGTACATGATGGACGGACGCGTGCAGTATTGTAGTCCAGTTGCTGTGCTGAAAAGTGAGACCAACGAAACGCGACTCGGTCGTGCGATTGCTACTTGGATAAAACAACGAGAGTTAGTGTCAACCATTACCGAGTGAAATGAACAGAGTGTTGAAATATATCTTTTACGACCTACTCCGGACGCGGTTTGTACTGGTCTACACTTCCTTTTTGGTCGTCACATCTTGCGTGTTGTTTCAACTTGACGCGGACCCTTCTAAAGTCGTGCTCAGCCTATTGAACATAGTCTTGATTTCCGTGCCCTTGGTGAGCGTCGTATTTAGCACCATCCATTTGTATAACTCTTATGAGTTTGTTGAGCTGATGGTCGCGCAGCCTGTAGATCGTCGCAAAGTGTTTTTGGCGGAGTACCTAGCTGTCGCCACTTCGCTGGTAGGCGCCTGCGTAGTAGGCATCGGACTTCCCGCGATACTTTTCCAACAAGCGAAAGCTGTACTGGTATTATTGGGGATTGCTGTGGCGCTGACCATGGTTTTTGCGTCCTTGGCTTTTCTTGGGTCGGCGCTCACGCGCGATAAGGCAAAAGCGATTGGGTTCGCGCTGCTGTTTTGGTTTTACTTCGCCTTGATTTATGACGGTTTTCTGCTGTGGGTGGTTTATCAGTTTGCCGACTATCCCTTAGAAAAGGTAACGTTGGGCCTGATCGCCTTGAACCCGATTGATCTCGCGCGCATAGTTATGTTGCTTCAGCTCGATATTTCCGCGTTGATGGGATACACAGGAGCTTTTTATAAGGAAGTTTTTGGTACGAACGCTGGTGTGGTCTTTTCAGTCGTAATTTTAGGGCTTTGGATAGTTGCACCGTTGAGTTTGGCCATGCGAATTTTTTCAAAAAAGGATTTGTAATATGAAGGATATCGAGGTAAGAGCTGACATCGTCCAATTCGTAGACGAGTTTTATGCAAAGGTACTAGCGCATCCAGCCTTGGCGCCCCATTTCGACCATGTGAATTGGACGACCCACAAGCCCATCATGTATTCGTTTTGGTCGTCGATGATCTTGGGCGAACAGAGCTATAAACGGAATCCATTTGAAAAGCACATGCCACTGCGTCTTCAAGAAACCGACTTTACTGCGTGGTTGGCTCTCTTCAAACAAACGGCAGATGAACTCTTCGTGGGGGACAACGCCATTGATATGAAGCAACGCGCCGAGACCATCGCCCAAGTGTGGCAATTCAAGCTCGGGATTTCAAAGTCCTAGCGCGACCAACTCGCCCGGGTGTCCCGGCGCCCCAACCGCCACCACGATAAATTGCTTTTTGTTGATCGAGTAGGTCATCGGGATACCCGTTTGAAAGGCGGGAAGTTCAATCTCGACGAGCACCTTTCCGGTAGCCTTGTCGTAAGCGCGAAACTTGTTGTCGCCAGGAAAATCGGAGGCATACATCCCCGAGCCAACACCGGCGAAAAGAAGGGTTTTCGTGACCAGCAATCCGACACGGTCCGGGTTTCCAGTTGGAGGAATATCGATCTCTTTCAGCGCGGGAATTTCTCTCAACCATTTTGGTGTGGCTCCATTGGCGACCATCCATTGATGATCACCCGTGTTCATGTCTATGGCGGTGATCCGTCCGTACGGAGGCTTGGCGAGCGGTAGTCCAAATGGGCCAACTTTCGAAGAGCCCATGAACGCCACAAAATCCATATCCGAGAGTTCGGGTGCATGACCTAAGCTCATCGGCCGAAGCACAGTGCTAGAAGACACGTACAACATTTTCGTTTCCGGGTCAAACACACCGCCCTGCCAGTTCGATCCCCCCACCGCATCGGGCAGCATCAAGGTGCCTTGATTTTTGGATGCATCATAGACCGAGATGGGCGTGTAGAGCGGTCCGGTTTTATACCGACTCGCAATGCGGATAGCTTCTTCTCGAATAGCAGGGGTGAAGTCAACCAACAGGTCTTCCGAAAATCCTTGGCGATCGTATGGGGCCGGTTTCGTGGGGAATGGTTGCGTAGGAGAAGTCCATTCTCCCGGCACATCGCTCTTGGGTACGGACCGCTCTTCGATCGGCCAAATTGGGACGCCGGAAACGCGGTCGAAGGCAAAAGCAAACGCCTGCTTCGTCAGTTGAACCACCGCTTTGATCGGTTTACCATCTACGATCACGTCGGCCAGGATGGGTGGACAGGGTATATCGTAGTCCCAAATGTCGTGGTGCACCAATTGGTAGTGCCACACTTTTTTTCCCGTCCGCACGTCTAGGCAAACCAAGCTCTGCGAGTAGAGATTGTTTCCCGGTCGATGCCCTCCGTAAAAGTCGCCAGTCGGGGCCTCGAGTGGTAGGTACACATAGCCCAGTTTTGGGTCTGCGGTGAGTGGGGCCCACGCTGCGACATTGCCTGTATACTTCCAACTCTCTTGTTCCCATGTTTCATTTCCCTCTTCGCCAGCTTGAGGGATGGTATGGAAACTCCAGAGTTTCTTTCCAGACTTAACGTCGAAGCCCATCACATCGCCACGAACTTGGTTTTTCGAGACAGGTGCTAACCCGACAGGAAAACTCGCACCCACCACGATCACGTCGTTCACAATAATGGGAGGGGAGGTGGACCCGATCGTGGCACTCAACAAATCAACTTTCTGATCCAAGGCTCGCTTCAGATCAACAATTCCTTTTTGTCCAAAGCTTTCGACCGGTAAGCCTGATGTTGCATCAAGCGCGATCATTTGGTATCCCGGTGTCACATAAATCACGCGGTCGTGTTTTCGATCGGGCGACGGCCAGTAGGCAACGCCGCGTCCCGAGTTTTGCCTAGGAACAGATATTCTTCGCTCTTTTTCATCGTATCGCCAGGTCCATAGAGTTTCGCCCGTCTTGGCGTCTATGGCCGCGACGCTTCGGGAGAGGCCTGCCGTGGTATATAGCCGCCCATTCGCCATGATGGGTGTCACCTTGAAGTAGAATTCTGGGGAAGGGCCAAAGTTGTCGGTTTTCCACCGCCATAGTACCCGGAGTTTGGACACGTTATCCGCATTGATTTGATCGAGCGGCGAGTAGTTCGTGCTAGCGAGGTCTCCTCGGTGGTGCAGCCATTCGGCTTCTATCGTTGGCGGCATGGTGTCGTATGCATTCGGAACAAAAGCAGCACTTCTCCTAGTGGTGGCCGTCGGCGTACCAACTTGGATGGAGGCCAGCATCTTTTCGTCGGTAGCGAGTCGTGTCGAACCGGGTGAAAAGCCATTCGATTGGAGTATGTATGCCACGATCGCTGCGTAGGATTCGTCGTCGAGAGACCGAGGATTGGTCTTCGGCATCGTGTTCTTCGTTAACCGAAAGAGAGACCACGTGGTAGAATCGCGCCATCGTTCGATGAACCTTTCGCCGACGAGTGTGGACCCGCCTTCTGTGCCTTGCAGGTTCTTGCCATGGCATGCCACGCAATGTTGGTTGTACATCTCGACTCCGACATCTACTTGTGTCGAAGTGAAGACTCCGTCGTTGGCGTTGCGCGAGAAAGCATTCTGATCAGTTGCCTTTGGATTGCAACCGGTTAGCAACACGGCCATCAGAACTACAATGAATAAAGAAAGCTGAGACTGCTTCATCGTGATCAAGCAGGTTGTGTGTGGGTTTCTTCTGACTTCTCCAACGCAGCCATGGCCTTAAAACGGCGGTCGATGATTCCGTTGATGATAAAGATCGTGACAAAAAGAAACCGTGAAATAAGCGGGAACCAAAGCGCGAGGAGCGCCGAGAGCAACCACACGATCGGCCCGGGCAACGCTCGACTCTTCATCCACCGACCCTGAATCTCCGTGAGACCGTTCGAACCTTTTTCTTTACTGGCGATGTAACGAATCATCCAATAGTTGAAGACGCCGATGGCGGTTATGTTGACGGCGTAGAAGATGAATGGCGAGTTGAAATTGAAGTTCTTGGCATATAGCGCGGTCGAGAAGGGCAGCGCGACGACGAAGAGCAAGAGCCATAAATTCAACCACAGGAGTTTGTTGTCGTAGGAGGATATGAACCGGGCATGGATGAGGTGCGCTCTCCAGTACAGGGCCGTCACAAAGAAACTAACGGTGAGACTGATAAACGAGGGAGTCAACTTGGCGAGGGCGCCGGACAAGCCGCTGGTCGAAAGCTCGTCACTGGTTGGTGCCTTTACCTCCAAGATCAACAGCGTGATGGCAATGGCGAAAATGGCGTCCGAGAAGTTGTTCACTCGGTCATTGGGAAACCGATTCATGGGGTGGTATTTTAATAAAGATAGGAATTAATGAACGACGACCTTCCGTCTGGGTTCAAAACGAGATTCAACAAAAAAAGGAACTGCCCATTTTTGCTAACTTTCATGGGTACGATGGAATCCAAACGACTTCCTTACCTCGATTGGCTGCGAATCCTTGCAATTGTTGGGGTGCTGTTGTTCCATGCCGCGATGCCATTCAATGCAGAGGAGGAATGGCATATCAAGAATAAAGAAACCAGCAACTTGTTGCTCGAGTTCACGTTCTTCATCAGCCGCTTCCGGATGCCCATCTTGTTTTTCGTCTCGGGAGCCGTCGCACACATCATCCTGAAGAACCGAACGGTCGGTGCGTTTATCGCCCTACGGTTTCGTAGACTTTTTATCCCGCTCGTGGTCGGAATGATCCTGGTAGTTCCACTACAGGTTTACCTCGAACGCGTCACGCAAGGATTTAAGGGAAACCTGTGGGACTTTTACCTAGGCATGAATCCAAAAGCATATCCGCGCGGCGACATCAGTTGGCACCACCTCTGGTTCATCGCTTACTTACTTGTGTATGACGTGGCCCTGGCTCCAGTGATGAAACTAATTCAGAATAAGGGAAGCCTAGGATGGCTCAAGTTCTTCGCAGCCGGCGGAAGAATCTACCTCTTGGCGTTTCCTTCCGTTTTGTTGTACACGTTACTGGCTTTTTCATTCCCTTCCACCAACGACCTCATTCACGATGGGAATTTCTTTTGGTACTGGATGTTCTTCCTCGTGGTTGGATTCTTGTGCTTCCATGAGTCGACCTTACTCGAGAGTCTCGAAAGAAATAGGGCTCGTTCTTTTCAGCTTGCGCTGATCTCTATTTTGGTCATCAACTATATTCGTTGGAACGATCTAGAACCTTGGGACGCATGGCCCGACTATCGAGCGCATTTTTGGTCGTACGCATTCCTTGCACTCTTTCCCATCACGGCGTGGGCGTGGGTCTTTACAGCGGTAGGTTATGCCAGGCGATATCTAAATTTTAAAACGAGTTGGATGGACTATGCCAACAAAGCGGTGTATCCCTTCTACATCCTGCACCAAACGGTTATCGTTACGATTGCCTTTTACGTCGTTCAAACGTCCGACACCATTGGTTTGAAATACCTATTCACGGCTTTGGTTTCCTTTGTGATCACACTGGCGCTGTACCACGGGATCATCCGGCCGTTTCCGTGGATGCAGTTCCTTTTCGGCGCGAAGTCGGATCGAAAGCAATGACACTAATAAAAAGACACGCCCGTCTTTTTTTCACACGCCTCCAGAAACTTGTCTTGTATGTGAATGTCGCCCGCTTCAGGCACGGAGCGTGACTCCTGTTTGTGAAAGAAGTATCGCCCCGACACCAGCGCCTCGCGATCGTTGCTCACCGCCAGCCAAACTTGCGTCTCGAATCCTTGCGTCAGGTCGTCGGGGGCGCCGCGACCTCCCATCTTCGTAGGCACCCAGCCTGGATTGACTGCATTCGAATATAAAGTCGGAAACTTTCTGGCCACCGCTTTGGCGAGTATCACATTGTGAAGCTTGGAGTCGGAGTAGGTTATCTTACCAGCGGCGGACTGTAGGGCGTCCAAGTTTGGGGTACCACTCAAGTGCATCCCCGAGCTCAAGTAGATCAACCGCCCCGGTTTTTCCATCAGGCATGTCAGTACATAAGGTGCCAAGGTATTGACGTGAACGATCTGCGCCGATGGAGCATTGTAGACACCGGCATTGTGGATCACGGCATCGAACCGCCCGATAGTATTGGCTTCTGCAGCGAGTTTCTTGGTTTCATCCACATTCGACAGGTCAGCGACCAGCACACGACTAGCACCGGGTACTGCCTTCATGGCGTCTTTGGCGCGCGACGCATCGCGTGCATGTAGTGTTACATCATGCCCTTGCTTCACAAGCGACCGGGCAGCCAATAGCCCCAGCCCATCGGCTGAGCCAGTAATGAAAATCTTCGACATCGAACCAAGTTAAATCAAATCGACAATAGATGTATCTTCAACGCCATGAATCTCCGCACGCTCGACCTTGTGATACTTCTCGCATACTTGGTGGGAATGATCGGGCTGGGTTCTTCCTTTTTCAAGAAGACCCGTTCTGCTGCTGCATACACGACCGGTGGCCACCAGATACCAGCGTGGGTCTTAGGGATGTCGATCTTCGCCACGTTTGTCAGCAGCATCAGCTTTCTGGCGTTGCCGGGCAAGGCATACCAATCGAACTGGAACTCATTCGTATTTAGCTTGTCGATTCCCGTCGCCACGTGGCTTGCTGCAAAATATTTTGTCCCATTATACCGGCGGGTGGGTAGTGTGTCGGCATACACATATTTAGAAACTCGCTTCGGCCCCTGGGCGCGTCTCTATGCGTCGTCTTGTTACCTGCTTACCCAGGTGGCGCGAACGGGTTCCATCCTGTTCCTGCTGGCGCTTCCACTTAATGTGTTGTTGGGATGGAACATCTACCTCGTGATCGTCGCCACCGGGGTGGCCGTCATGCTCTATTCCGTTGTGGGTGGAATTCAGGCAGTGGTCTGGACCGACGCTATCCAAGGTTTCATCTTGATTGGAGGAGCTATCGCCTGCCTCGTCATCTTGGCCGTCTCCGTACCCGGCGGGCTCCAAGCTTCCATTGATACAGCGATGGCGCATGACAAATTTAGCCTGGGAAGTTTCGACTTCGACTTCTCGACATCCACCTTCTGGGTGGTGTTGGTATACGGGCTCATGATCAACCTTCAGAATTTCGGCGTGGATCAGAATTATGTGCAACGTTACATCACCGCCAAGTCCGATCGCGATGCCAAGTTCTCTGCGTGGCTGGGCGGACTCCTCTACATTCCGGTCTCGTTGCTTTTCTTTTTGATTGGTACTTTCTTATTCACTTACTACCAGTTGAACCCCCACACGCTGCCCCAAGAATTGCAGGCAACCGACATGGCGGATCGGGTCTTTCCATACTTTATCGTACACGAGTTACCACCCGGATTCACCGGCTTGCTGATCGCTTCCATCTTTGCCGCCGGCATGAGTACAGTGTCCACCAGCTTGAACAGCGGCGCCGCAGTCGTGCTGACCGATTTTTATCAGCGATTCAATCAGCAAGCTGATTCCGAGAGAAACTCGATGCGGGTTCTGTATATCGCTTCGGTATTGATTGGTTTAACCGGTATAGCAGCGGCACTCGCCATGACAAGTGTGAAGAGTGCGCTTGATGCTTGGTGGGCCTTGTCTTCCATCTTCAGCGGAGGTATGCTTGGATTATTCCTGCTGGCGTATGTATCTAAGTCGACCCGCAGTGTTCATGCGGTCGTAGGTGTAGTCGCGGGTATCTTGGTCATTTGCTGGATCAGTCTCTCGCCGACGTATTTTTCAAGCAAGCTTCATTCGAACATGGCCATTGTCTTAGGGACGGCGGCGATTTTCACGGTTGGATTTGTCCTTGGTGTTATCTTTCAAAAACGGAAATAGATGAAATACAGCATCGTCTTCTTCTTGATCGTGGTTTCGTGTTCCCCAAAAAAATCGCTGGGACCGCTCGCCGCGCCAGGTGTGAATGGTTTTGTGAGCAGCGAGCTCGTGTACCCACTCGAGAACAGGCCCACGCCGGAATGTCATGCGTCCACGATTATTGAAACACGTTCCGGTTTGCTATGCGCATTTTTTGCAGGGACGCACGAACGGTCACCCGATGTCGGCATTCGACTGTCGCGTTTCGTTGATGGAAAATGGTCGTTCCCAAAGGAGATCACCAACGGCGTCGAAAATGACTCGGTACGATATCCCACTTGGAACCCTGTATTGTTCCAACCTGTGGATGGACCCCTCATGTTGTTTTATAAGGTGGGTCCCGATCCACGCTCCTGGTGGGGGATGGTGATGACTTCAAACGACGATGGGAGAAGTTGGTCTAAGCCCACCAAACTCGGAGAGGATCCACGCATCGGTCACTTGATTGGGCCCGTCAAAAACAAACCCATTCAACTCGACGATGGGACAATTCTCTGTCCATCGAGTACCGAGAAGCTCGACGGTGACGGTGTCATTTGGAAAGTCCACTTCGAGGCCAGCCGCGACGGAGGAAAGACCTGGGAAGTCATAGGTCCAATCAATGATGGGATCGAGTTCGACGCCATACAACCCAGTATCCTTCGGTACGCCGATGGACGGCTGCAGGTGCTTTGCCGGACGGAGCAAAACGTGATCGGGGCGAGTTGGTCCGAAGACCAAGGCAGGACGTGGAGTCCGATGAAGGCTACTTCGCTCCCCAACCCAAACGCCGGCACCGACGCTGTCACACTGCGCGATGGACGCCAGTTGCTCGCCTACAACCATACCACAGATGCAGGCCCAGAACCCAAAGATCGGAACATGCTCAACTTAGCAATCTCCGACGATGGCGTACATTGGAAGCCTTTCCTTGTCCTCGAGAATGTACCCGTCCAGTCAGGCTATGCCTATCCGGCGATCATCCAAACATCAGATGGAATGGTGCATGTGTCGTATACCTACAATAGGCAATCGATCAAGCATGTGGTGTTGGATCCGGAGAGAATTCGGTGATGAGAATTTAGAATTAAGAGTTCAGAATTAAGAATTGGAATTCAGCTCGCGGGGAAGAACAGGGAAAATACTGTTCCCTTATTTACTTCCGACCTTACCCGAATCGTGCCGCCATGTGAGGACATGATCTGGCGAGATAGACTCAGGCCTATGCCACTGCCATTTTCCCGAGTAGTAAAGAAGGGGATAAAGATTTGCTTGATTTCCTTTTCGGGTATCCCCTTACCATTATCTTCTAC
>JBGAGH010000011.1:0-243355 GCA_044226825.1 Cyclobacteriaceae bacterium | reverse complement strand
AAAGCCCGGTATTTACTGGGAGGCTGAGAGATTACCGAATGGAGTGTATACTCCTGAAGGTTGGGCACATGGCTATTCGAAGGGCGTTGCAATTAACAGGGAGACGTCGACGGTGCTTTTTTGGTTTGATGTGTGGTGATCGTTGGAGTTAAGCCTAATCAAATTATCTGTCCGAATGCATGCGCCTGACGGCCGCGGCCCAAACCGACATCATCGGTCTGTCCAAGAGCCTGAAAGTGCTGCCGGGGGACGTGATCAACGCAGAAGTGTACGCGAAGTACCTGAGCCCGACGACGACGAACACAAGTGTACCAGCGCAATTGTTGACGGCGATCACCTCCTCATTCGGTGTGAGTGCGGCCTCGAGTGGCGAAGCGGGGGTTCTCTACAATTGGGTGAGGGGGATGGACAGTATGATCAAAAAAAATCCCGACGAGCTTGGCCCGCCGGGATTCTTTGTTGAAACGAAGCTTTAAAATTACTTCTTGTCTTTCTTCGGAGCTTCTGCTTTCTTGTCGCCCGCGGCAGCAGCCGGAGCGGCAGCGCCCGCTGCAGGAGCAGCAGCCGCACCTTCGGCAGGAGCAGCAGCAGCCGTAGCAGCTTCTTCGGCAGCCATCTTAGCAGCACGAGGAACTTCTACCGCAGCAATTGCAGCGGCCTTAGGATCGAGGAACTCAAGACCTGCAATCTTCATGTCTGCCACCTTGATCGCATGGTGGAAGTCTAGTGACGATACATCTACGTCGATGTGGTCCGGCATGTCTTTCGGGAAGCCATACACTTTCAAAGCGGCGCGCTTGCGCACCAACGTGCCACCCTTGCCAACGCCGGGGGCTTGACCCACCAGGTTCACAGGGATCTGCATCTTGATCTTGCGGTCGCCTTCGATGCGAAGGAAGTCGGCGTGCAGGATGATCTCGCTCACGGGGTGGAACTGAACTTCTTGAAGGATCGCTTGGCATTCTTCGCCTTCGATATTCAAGTGGACAAAGTGTGCTTCGTTGGTGTACACCAGGTCACGAAAGAGGATCATCGGTGAACTGAAATGCACTTGGTCTTTTCCGCCGTACAATACGCAAGGGACTTGGCCCTCTTCGCGGACTTTGCGTGCATCAGTCTTGCCGAGATTTGCTCTTCGATACCCTATAATCTCAACAGTTTTCATGATGGTTATGGATTTAAGTGAAACAATAAATTACAAACGAATAAACAAGGAACTAATCGACTCGTTGTCGTGGATCTTGCGGATTGCTTTCGCAAATAAATCCGACATCGACAGTACCTTTACCTTCGAGACCGATTTCTTCAACGGGATGGTGTCTGTTACGACCAATTCCTCCAACATCGAGTTCTCAATATTTTCATAGGCTGCGCCCGACATCACCGGGTGTGTACACACCGCGCGCACCGAGTTTGCACCTTTTTCGCGCAGCAGTGCCGCGGCTTTGCACATGGTGCCCGCCGTATCAACCAAGTCGTCGATCAGCACCACATCTTTACCTTCCACTTCCCCGATCAAGCGCATCGACTCGATCTTGTTCGCTTCTTTGCGATACTTGTCGCACACGGCCAATTCCGCATCGAAGAATTTGGCAAACGACCGGGCGCGCTTGATGCCACCAACGTCGGGCGACGCGAACATGATATTCTTCAAGTTCAACGACTTGAGGTAAGGCACGAACACGTAGTTTCCATCCAAGTGATCGAGGGGGATGTCGAAAAAGCCCTGGATCTGGTCGGCGTGCAAGTCGCAGGTCATGATGCGGTCTGCACCCGCTGCAGAAATCAAGTTGGCGATCAGCTTGGCGGCGATGGCTACCCGCGGTTTGTCCTTCCGGTCCTGGCGCGCATATCCAAAGTAGGGGATGACGACGTTTACGTTCTGGGCGCTTGCACGCTTGGCCGCGTCGATCATCAACATTAGTTCCATGAAGTTGTCGGCAGGAGGGAAGGTCGACTGCACGATGAACACGTCGTGGCCCCGCACCGACTCGCCCAGGAAGGGCGACATCTCGCCGTCGCTGAATTGCTTGTAGTCTACCTTGCCTAGGGATTCGCCGTAAGCATGCGCGATTTTTTCAGCCAAGTAGGCTGTTGCTCTTCCTGAAAAGATCTTGACGGCCATTCCTCTTCAATTAAAAATCCCGCTGCGGGAGCGGGACTTGTTTGGTTGCCCGACCAGGGCTCGAACCTGGACTTTCCTGAATCAAAATCAGGCGTGTTGCCAATTACACCATCGGGCAATCACCACCGAATTGGCTTACGCCACCGGGGCACCCTTAAAAAGGGTGTGCAAAGGTAGAATTATTTTCCAATTATTCGGAAGCGCCCCCCGGCGATTTCGGGGGAAATTTGAGCAAAAAAACGGGTTGGATCACTCCATTTCGCTCGTCTCCGGCGACCCGTTCTTCTCCACGAAGCCCTCCGCCCAGAACCGGTACTTGTCGAGGATCGAGATCACGGCATTTTTCAAGTGTCGGTTGTTGCCGAAATCGATGGAGCCGTACAGCGTGGTCGCGTACCCTTGCCAGATCGAGCGGTTCTGACGCCGGTCGAAAAACTGGATCAACAGCGTACCCGTCTTCATGTTGTACTTCTGACGGTCGTATTGGATGTCCTCCTTCTGGCTTTTTACCCAGTCTTCAATGTCGGGCTGGTTATACCCATTGAACGACAGGCTGTCGCTGTACATTTTGTAGCCAATAATGAGGTGTGGACGGTGGTCGCTTTGCTTGTAGCCCAAGAATTTCATCCGGGCGAGGATCGATCTCTCGATCACCTCGTTCGTCATCGTGGTATCATCGACACCGACGGGGCGCATGATGTCAAAGGTCCTATATTTCTTGAAGTTCCCGTGGTAGCTGTAGTCGTATTCTACGGGGAGTTCTTTATAACCGAGGCACGAAGTGAGTAAAACCACGAAGGGCAGGTAAATCAACTTCTTCATAGGGTGATTCAGACGTTTGGTAGTGAAATTTACCGAAATGGTCCTTTGGAACAAACGATGGCGGTGACACAAATTGGTGACAAGCCGATTTTGACGAACAAAATGTTAAACAATCTGGGCGTTCGGCGTTAATTTCATGGCCCCGAAAACCGGCGGGACTATGCACAACGACTACAACACCTACGACCAGGCGGTGGGATCGCGGTTCCACATCTACAACAGCCTGTTCTTGAACCTGCCCTTCCGAAACATCTTGCGCACGGGCACACTCCTGCCGTTGCTGCAACAACAGGCCGAGGCGGGTTTCGATAAAGGCATTCCCGCAAACGATATAGTGCGCGATTTCTTCGCGAATATCATCGAAAAGCCATCTCGCGAAGAGCAGTTCCTGCTGCTCTTTAACTTCATCCAGTACGTCGAGCGGCAAGTCGCCCTCTTCGACTCGATCGAAGACGCCGCCTTCGAGCAAATCAATGACCTGAAGGGCAAGGGAACCGTGTCGTCGCTGGTGCTGCGGGCCAAATACGAAAACCGCGAAGCCGAACTGCGCGAAAGGCTCGAGACTTTCGGCCTGCGCGTCGTGCTCACCGCGCACCCAACCCAGTTTTACCCCGGCTTCGTACTCGGGATTTTGAACGACCTCGAAAAGTCGATCCGCGACAACGACATCCCGCAAATCAACCTCCTGCTCCGACAACTCGGAAAGACCGCGTTCATTAACAAAAACAAGCCGACACCCTTCGACGAAGCCGTTAGCTTGACGTGGTTCCTGGAAAACATATTCTACAACGCCATCCCCCAGATCATCCAGTCGCTTTGTGATGGCCTCGATATCTCGCCCAGCGATTGGAAGAACGACAAATTGATCACCGTCGGCTTCTGGCCCGGCGGCGACCGCGACGGAAACCCGTTCGTGACCAACTCGATCACCACGCAAGTGGCGTCGCGTCTGAAAGAGACGCTGTTCAAGTGTTACTACCGCGACCTTCGCCTCTTGCGCCGTCGCCTCACCTTCGAAGGCGTCGATGCCCTCATGGTCGAAATCGAGAAAAAGATCTACGACATGGCCTACGGGCAACGTGAGTCGTATTCGTCGCCCCAAGAAATTCTCAGCGACCTCCACGCCGTGCGCACCAAGCTCATCAAAGATCACGATGGCTTGTTCCTCGAACTCTTGGACGAGTACATCCTCCGCGTGCGTCTGTTCGGATTTCACTTTGCGTGCCTAGACATTCGTCAAGAGAGCAGGAAACACGATGCCGTCTGGAACGTGTTGCTGCAACAACTCCACACCGAGAAGAAAGCCATCTCGCTGGAAGAGTATGAAAAGAAATCGGAAATCGAGAAAATCAACCACCTGCTGGGCTTGCGCCTGAACCTGGTGTTCCTCTCCATCGAAGATTCGTTCAGCGAAGAGGTGATCAAAACCATACAGGCGATATCGACCATTCAAAAGAAGAATGGCGAAGCAGGTTGCCATCGGTATGTAATTAGCAATTGTCAGAGTGCCTTGCATGTGATCGAGGTGTTTACATTAGCGCGATTGCTCATGGCTGAAAATGATCGGCTACCCCTCGACATCGTGCCCTTGTTCGAGACGATCGACGATTTGGCCCACGCAGCCGATATCATGCGCACGCTCTATAGCATCGACATCTATCGCGAACACCTGAAGCAACGGGGTGGGCTGCAAACCATCATGCTCGGGTTCTCGGATGGAACAAAAGACGGCGGTTACTTGCGCGCGAACTGGTCTATCTTTCGCGCGAAAGAACAACTGAGTGCGATCTCGAAAGAATTTGGAATCAAGGTGGTCTTTTTCGACGGACGCGGTGGTCCTCCCGCACGGGGCGGTGGTAATACACACGACTTCTACGCGTCATTGGGCGACACAATCGAAAAAGAACAGGTGCAGATTACCATCCAAGGCCAGACCATCAGCTCCAACTTCGGAAAGGTCGGATCTTGTAAATACAACCTCGAACAATTGCTGTCGGCCGGTATCATGGGAAGTGTCTTCGAATCGGACGACAACAGCCTCACCACGGCCGAAAAGGATCTGCTCGACGAGTTGGCCAACGAAGGTTACAAGGCTTACCTCGCGCTGAAGAAACACCCGAAGTTTGTTCCTTACTTGGAGCGCGTCACGCCACTAAGCTTTTTCGGAGATACCAACATCGGCTCGCGACCCGTGAAGCGGAGTGCCGCCGAAGGCTTGAAATTCGAAGACTTGCGCGCGATTCCATTCGTTGGTTCGTGGGCGATGATGAAACAAAACATCCCCGGATTTTTCGGCGTCGGTACGGCAATCGAAGCCCTCAACAAACGCGGCAAAGGCGATCAGTTGAAGTCGCTGTATAAGAAATCGTTGTTCTTTAGAACGTTGCTGGGGAATAGCATGATGTCGCTCACCAAGTCGAACTACAAGGCGACGATGTACCTTCATGACGATCCGGAGTTCGGGCAGTTTTGGGACATCATGAACGCCGAGTTCGAACTATCGAAACAAAAGCTGCTGGAGGTGTCGGGGTTGACCGAACTGATGGGCAACAACCCCACGATTCGTTCGTCGGTCGGGTTGCGCGAGCGCATCGTTTTGCCGCTCATTGCCATCCAGCAGTACGCCCTGATGAACCTTCGTAACTTAAAAGAAGAAGATAAGCCCTACGAAGCACAGTATCGTCGTCTGATTATTCGATGCATGTTCGGGATCATCAACGCGGCACGCAACTCGGCGTAATGGCGCCACACGTTGGTCGTAAATAAAAAAGGGCCGTCAATTTCCGTTGACGGCCTTTTCGTTTGCGCAGGTAGCCGGTGAAGACTAGTGCAGTGTCACAACTTTTACGGAACAGCGGATTTATTTGAATTTGAATTTTTTGTCGAACATCCAAGGCAGGAGCTCGGGTTCCGCGTAGGCGTTCTCCCAACTGTTGTGATTCACACCCGGGTATTCCGTATAGTGAACATTGGCCTTCAATTCCTTCAGGCGCTCATACATGGCGCGTGAGTGTTTCACTTCGACTACACCATCTGCATCGCCATGGAAAATCCAGAATCGAGTTGATGTCTGTTTTTTGTTGTAAGCTTTAGTGTCGCCACCCCCACACACGGCGGCAGCGGCAGCGAAGAGCCCCGGGTTGCGCCACACGATTTCAAATGTGCCCATGGCGCCCATTGATAGGCCGGTTACGTACACGCGCTTTTTGTCGACAGCTTCTTTGGTGATCGTGCTCCGTGTCAACTCGGTCGTCGCATCCAACGCCTTGGTGATCTCTTTTTCATAGTTGAAATCGATTTGAAGGGGAAACTTGGTTCTGTCGTAGCGAGCAGACGGCCAGAATGAATCGATCATACACTGCGGGGCAATCACAATACACGGATACTTTTGACGGTTCACAGGATCGAGAAATACTTTCACGCCGTGTGTCAATTGTTTTTCGTTGTCTTTCCCGCGCTCACCACCGCCGTGCATGAACAAGACAAGTGGATACTTCTTCGATCTGTCATAGTTTTCCGGAAGCAAGATTCGATAGGGGAGCGAATCACCTTTCGAACTAACAAATACTCGCTTTTCAAAAAGGCTGAAGTCTTGCGCACCCGCGGCGAAAGACAACAGGGTGAACATAACTAGTAGGTATTTCATTTTCGCTATAGGATTGTACACGGTGTTTGAAAGAATTGCACCAAATCCACTTGAAGATAAGTGAATTTGGCGCGGGTTCAATGTGTGTGGTGCGGTGGATGCCGCTATCGAAGGGACTTGCTGTAACGTTGTGTTCGCTCGTCGGCGATAACTCCTTTCCAGTTCAACCCGAAACCGAAGTCATATTTGTTTCCATCCGAATCGCCGTACACCTCCATGTCCAACGGTACATCTTCGGCTTGCTTTTCAACGGTGACCATGTTGGCAGGCATCTGCAAGGGGAGCAGCGCGGAAGGCTCTGCTTTTCCAGTCAACATGTCGAAGATAGCTTGATACTGCACGCCAAAATGGATCAAGATCGCTGCGGATTGTGGTTCGAACTCACCAAAGACGGCAGGATTGTTCATCATCATCACGACGACGACAGGCTTCGAGCCCATCTTCTTTTTGGTATCGTTCACCATTCCAAGGTCGGTGATGTTGATCGCTTTCGACTTCTTTCCCTTGTAGGTTCGATTAGTAAACTTTTCGAGCGGATCACCGCCAGCGATACTTGGATCGCGGGCTTCCTTCGCTTGATATTCTCCGAATTGAAGGCTGATCGGCACGTACCCATTGCTGTTCTTGGCGTCGACGGCTTCGTAACCCAAACCCGAGTTTGGACTGCCGATAAATGCAATGGCAAAGTCCGCCTCCGCAGGATTGTCCGTCACCTCGAAGTACTTTTTCACCAAGTCTAAGCTCACGGGATACTCCAATGTTTCAGGAATCGGCACTCCGAGGAAGTTGCGGCCCGCGGGTGTAAACTTCTTCGGAATATAGACCTTCTTCCCAGTGGCGAGCGGCAGTGTGGCCGTCCCTTCCGGGGTCTTCGCGTTTTTCACCATCACGATCGACTTCAACTGTGCAGCGTAGCCAGCTTTCATGAACTCGGGTTTCCCAACGGTCGCGGTGGAAGCTTCCACGTCGAGGTAGGGATCTTCAAACAAGCCAGGTCGGAAGATATTCTTCAACAAGCGCACCGCCGACTGCTCGAATCTCTGACGCATAAACTCCTCGCCGTGTTCCTTCACACCCAATTGGTAGGCTTCCATCACAGGACCCTTGTCGTTGTTGCCACCGAATTGGTCGCCACCTGCCATCAACACTTTATAGTGCCTTTCGCCCAGCGAGAGTCCTTCTACTCCCCAAGACTTGCCAGTGAGAAATACGTCGATGGCTGTTTCGTTGCCGGTGACACCCCAGTCGGTACACACCACGCCGTCGTATTGATATTTTTCTCGGAGCAGGTCGTTGATCAAATACTTGTTGTAAGCATTGCCCACGTTTTCTTGGTTGGCTTTGTCTTGATCGTAGGAAACCGTGTAGTAGGGCATAAGGGCCGAAGCCACTCCCGTCTTGCCACGGAGTTTAAAGGCGCCTTCCGTAAACGGGATCAAGTGCATATCGAAGTTGTTGCCAGGGTAAACGGCATACTTGCCGAACCCATAATGAGCATCACGACCGCCCTCACCCGATCCACCACCGGGCCAGTGTTTCACCATCGCGTTGACGCTCTCGTATCCCCAACCGTCTTTGATTTCTTTCTCGGGTGAGGAGGATTGAAAGCCATCGACATAGGCACGCGCCATGTCAGCCGCTAGGTAGGGATGTTCGCCAAAGGTTCCCGGAACGCGGTTCCAACGAGGGTCCGACGCCATGTCTACTTGCGGCGACAGGGCTGTGGTGATACCCAATGCCCGGTATTCGATCGACGCGATGCGACCAAACTCTTCCGTTACCTGTGGGTCGAATGTGGCGGCCAACCCAAGCGAGCCGGGCCACATTGAAATGGAACCTCCAGACCCTTCATTGAATTCGGCGTTGGCTGTCGTGCCATTGCGTGGGTCGGAGCTGTTGTTGGCGGGAATCCCCAACCCAATGCTCTCGGCCAACGCTTGCACATTGTTATTCCATTCCGCCGCCACCAACGGACTCTCGACACTCGTCACAAGGATGTGGCGTAGGTTGTCCTCCACCAAAAACTTCTTCTGTCCATCCGATACATCCGACGCCTTTAAGCCACTCTCTGCGAGCGGCTTTCCATTGTACGTATCGGCGCGGAACCCCGACGACGGGGCGGGAATCGCCTGGTGGCGACTGTACAGCATCAGCCCAGCAATTTGCTCCACCGACATCTTGGAGGCTAAGTCCTTGGCGCGTTCATCCACACTCAAACGCCAATCTTCATAGGCATCGAGTTGACCGTTCTTGTTCAGGTCCTTGAAACCAAGGCGGGCATCGGTAAGGATGGTGACGCCGGACTTCGATGAATATCGAAGCGTCGGTCCACCTTCGTTGACTACGGTCTTGATGTCACCCTCACCGGATTCTTTCCATTTGGGGCCGCACGCGACGACCGACACGAGTAGCGGTGCGGCAAAGACGATCGGAAGAACTCTCATGGCTTATTTCAGAATTGTTTTTAGGTAGGTGATGCTCGACGTGATGCTCTCGAACGCATTCGGGGGCATATCGTGTTCCACAAATGGATGTTGCAGACCGGCGGTATCGGCCGCGGCGAAGATTCGTTTGAAGTCTATCACACCTTTGCCGACAGGCTGAAGTTGTTTGAAGTCTTTGTCAAAGTCTTTCACGTGCCACAACGGGAAGCGTCCGGGATGCTTTTTGAATAGTTCAACTGGGTCGATGCCCGCTTTCGAGGTCCACGCGAGGTCGAGTTCGAACTTGATGGCAGGATTCAACTCTTTCAAGAAGAGGTCGTACGGTACGACACCCTCTACCGTGGCAAACTCGCGGTCGTGGTTGTGGTAGCACAACGTGAGTCCCGCCTTGGATGCCAATTCGTGCGATTTGTTGAGGATGTCGATGGAACCTTTGATGGCGCTCGCACTCGAGATGTCGGTGGATGCGCATACGAGGTACTTCACCCCGGTGCCAGCTAGTTCATCGATCACTTCCTGCGCATTGTTCTTCAGGTCGCGTGGCTTCGGCATACTCGCGAAATTCTCAGGCAACTTGACCCCGGGCGGGGGAACAAACGGCGTTCCGAGTACATGGTGCGAGCGCCAACCTAGGCCGGTGTCCTTCGCCAGCTGCGCGAACTCCTTCGACGATAGCCCATAGTAACCGGGTTTGGTACTAAATGCCGATTCCAAGTCGGAGAACCCGAGGTCCTTCAACTTTTTCAAGGTGCCGGCAACATCCTGCTCGATGGCTCCGAACAGCGTAAATAGTTGTAAACCAATAGGACGCATCGCCATCGGGCGATCAAACCAGCTGGCGGCGTGTCCGTTCATCAAGGGTGCTGCGGCCAGCGCAGTGGCGGCAACCGTGGAGTTGCGTAGAAAGTCTCTTCTCTTCATAAAATTTGCGATTTTTGGGCGGGCAAGCCGTTGTGATGAATGGACATAAACGGCTTCGAACCCAGACAATTATAGGGTATTTTTCATTGTGTACTTCATACACATACCTAATTTTATACGAGAGGCATGAGTGAACCAGCTCCTGATTTGGGAAAAGAATTCATAGAAAAAGGTCAAGAATCCTATCTCCGCCACGTTTCGGTGGACTGTGTCATCTTTGGATTTCATGAAAACGAACTCCGGGTGTTGCTGCTGAAATGGAAAGACAACGGACCGTGGTGCTTACCCGGCGGCTTTGTCCAGAAGGATGAGTCCCTCGAAGAATCGGTGGCGCGCATGGTGAAAGAACGCACGGGGCTGGGCAACATCTTCTTCCAGCAGTTTCATGTCTTTAGCGACCCCCAGCGCGAGAAAAAGAAGGAATTGATCCGCCACGTGGACCGCGACAGTTGGTTGATGGATCGATTCATCACGGTGGGCTACTATGCCCTCGTGGAGTTTTCGAAAGTACAGCCGGAAGCCGACCTTTTCTCGGAGGAATGCACCTGGTGGGACGTTGACTCCGTGCCGAAGATGGTGTACGACCACAACGAGATTTTTCAGACCGCGTTGAAGAGCCTGCGCCGCAGCTTGAATGATCACCCGATCGGTTACGAGCTGCTGCCTGCCCGGTTCACCATGCCCGAGCTCCAGAAGCTGTACGAAACCATCTTGGGTCAAGCGCTCGACCGCCGCAATTTTCAAAAGAAGATGCTGGGGTTGGGCATCCTCGAAAGACTGAAAGAGCGCAAGACCGGCGGCGCACATAAGGCCCCGTACTTGTACAAGTTCAACAAGGCCAAGTACGACAAAGCTTTGAAGACGGGATTGGGAGGCGGATTCTGACGTTGCCCACGTGTGTACTCAGCAAGTGTGCACCCGCGAACCGATGTCATGACGTTAACGAGACCGAACCAAATGCCTTCGCAGCGGAGTCTCTCGCCGCGAGGACTCTGCGTGAAACGAGCAATTGGATTTGAAAAAAGAACCTCCTTAAAATCGTCCGCCTGCAATTTTAGGATGTATCCAACCAAACGTCAACCTAACATAATGATATGAACCCGCGAACTACCGTGTGTGACTGCAGACCCGCGGTATCTCGGAGCTCGTGATACGACCGTCGACCATCACCAACACTTGGTCGGCGATTGAAAGGATCGAAGCAGCATTTGACGCGACGAAGATCGTCTTCCCTTTATTCCTTTCACCGCACAAAAGATCGTTCAAAGCGAGTTGTGTCTTGCGATCGAGGCCATGGGTTGGATCATCGAGGAGGATGATCGAGCTTTCGTTATAGAAAGTGCGTGCAAGCATGGCCTTCCGAATTTCCATCCGCGTGAGGTACTCGCCGCCTTCACCCACGCGCGTGCGATAGCCAAGGGTTAACCGATCGATTTGCGCTTGCATCCCGAGCGTCGTGCATAGTTTCCGTAATCGTCCCCAGTTCGGATCCGGGTCATTGATGACTATGTTTTCTATCAACGTCGTGGGGAGCAAGTCATTGTCTTGCGACGTGTAGCCGATCCATTCACCAACTGACCGTGCGTCGATCGTGTTCAAATCCAGCCCACCGATGGAAATACGGCCCTCTCTGGGAACCAGTCTTTTCATCAACAGCTTGATTAGCGTCGATTTACCGGCATCGGGCTCACCCATGAGGACGGTGATGGTTGCTGGCTGCAGGCAAAATGAATTGTCGTGGACTGCGTCGGCGCGAGTTCCGGGATATTTGAAACACACGTGGTTGAACGCGACGTCCCACTGAGGAGGCTGCATCGAAACGGTCGTCGTCGGATGTTCCGCCGGCGCCTTCTCACGGTGTGCGCTGTCGAGACGTATCGCCGTGTGCAGCGCCGCCATCGTCGCCCGAGGAAAAGTAATAATGTTGCGCCAACCCTGGTAGAGTGGGGCGACCAGAAGACAAAATGTGATGGCTTCGCTGAGTGTAATCCATGACACCTGGGTGTAGGTTGTTCCCATCCAAAGGGTGGCCACGATACTCAGTTCGACGAAGCTGCCGAGGAGTGCGCGTGTGTAGGCCCGCGTTTCGGCGTGACTCGATTTGTATTCCAATAGGTTTGTCGCGAGCCTAGTTGCTTTCTCCGCCCATGATTGCATGAGTTTGGAACCAACGTGGCTTCGTGCAAATTCCAGCTTTAGTCGGAGTTGGTGTCGATAAGCAACTTTTTCGTCTTCGATATGCTTCCGTTGTTTGCGTGCGAGCAAGCCAGCCGTTCGTGCAACAAATAGGTGAATGGGTGTAAGCATGAACGCTACCGCCGTGAGTTTGGGACTCCAATCGAGCATGATGCTGGCGATTAAGATCAGCGTCGCGGTCGCGGCAATGGTCTTGGGTATGACGACATGGATAAAGTGCGAGATATCTTCCCAGTCCTTCAACGGAATGAGGTCCAGCGGTTGCTCTGGCGTTGTTGTTGGATTGTCGACTGATTCATGCCAGCGGGAGATACTTCGCTCCGTCCACTGGGCGGAAGCCGTGATCGCGCGAAAGCGAATCAAAATGCGAAGAAGAAAGAGAAGGGCTACGCAGGAGAATAAGTTAAAGATTGGCCCATCGAGCGATAGCGGTAGCTGACCTTGATTGATTCTTTCAAATACGGTCTTGATTTCAAACACACATACGATCATGAATAGGTTTTCAACCATTCGCAGTAAAGCCGCACTTAAGATTGCGGTTGGCGACGCACTCACGAGCGCAATCATCCTCTGCAAATAAGAAGGATCCTGTTTGGTATACCGGACGGCAGGGGTCGGTTCGATCACGAGGACAGAGCCAGTCCACCAACTACCTAGCGTCACACGTGCACGTTTTTTTAGTCTACCATGCATGGGGTCCATGTACTCGACCGCGATTTGTGTGATGCGGGTGAAAACGACATAGTGCGTGCTGCCGTTGGGCAGGATGACGTGCCCAATGGTCGGCATCTCCATGGTCGCAAGCGCTTCGACATCGGCTTTCACTGCTTTCGCCGTGAATCCTAGCTGATGGAAGGCATTGACCATCCCGGCGAGTGTGGTCCCATCCGCGGTGGTTTTCGCTAACAGCCGCAAACGTTCAAGGGATATAGTTAAGTTGTGGTATCGACACACCGACGCCATGCAAGCGGGGCCACAATCATATAACTCCTGTTGTCGTACACCTATTCGCATCTGATTAGGGAGCATAAGTGGGTGTATGCGTTCCACGGCATACTATACATGGGGATCGCAGCCGGTAGTCGGAGTTCATCGGGTTGGCGAACCTGTTGGACTGGCTTATTCGCCGAACGCTTCCCCTGAATGGAACTTGGATGATGGGTGTGCGCGATGAAAAGGCTCGCGGCGACGAAGAGGAGGGGTGCAAGATACATGGTGGCAACAAGCGTGGTTAACAAGGTAGCGACCGTGACCCGATGGCTTTTGGTTGAATGAGTTAGATTCATCGATAGTGGATGGTTGTGGTGATGAATGAGAAAAGGAGGAGCCCCGAAGGGCCCCTCACACTTCCGGTCTTAGTCCATCGACGTGAGGACCATGATCACCAGCGGTACCAAAATTTCGATGATCTTCAGAATGGCGAGCAGTGAGAGGCTGCCCCCTTTGATCGATTGCTGTTCTGCGAAGCTGAGTTCGCGTACTTCGTGGTTGTTTGGAGTTTTCATGATGCTTGAACATTTTGAAATAACACCAGAGTCCGTCTGGTACGGTTGCCGACAATCGGCGCTTTATGCTTTGTGGCCATTCAGCATAATGCGAATATCATATGAGGGCTAAGGCGAAATCAATAGCGACCAGCAGATGATCAGGTAAACTGAACAACGCGTGCGTCGGGTTTTCTCGATATCGTGTAAACTCGATTGAGTGGAGTAATTTATAATCCGATTTGTAAGGTATTCCTGATGCCTCTTCGGTGGTTTAGTGGTTATATTGAACCATGAACAAAATCAATATCCTCATCATCGATGACGAGGCCCTCTTGAGAGAGGGACTCACCGCACTACTGAAGAAAGAAGATTTTGTACGTGACGTACATGAGGCTTCTTGTCTCAGGGAATGTTATGAAAAAATGGCCGTCCATCGCATCGACCTCATCCTACTCGACATTCGATTACAAGGAGCGAGCGGTTTGGAAGTGCTCACGGGCCTTAAGAAGAAACGGATCCCGCCAAAGATGATTGCCGTGACGGGGCTTGAAGGCGCTGAAGTCGTGATCGCGCTTCTCAAGAAAGGTATCGACGGCATCGTACACAAATTAGATGGTTACAAGGAGATCGTGGCCGCCATCAAATCTGTCATGGGGCCCCATGGAACCTATTTCCAAGAAAAGACCATCAAAATTATCCAGAACAACGCATGGCGTTGGGATTCAGCACCACCGGTAACGCTCACCTACCACGAACGCGACCTGCTGAAGGCCATCGCCATGGGATACACCACCAAGGAGATATCCGTGCACATGAAAATGGCCGAGGCTACGACTGAAACCTATCGCGTGCGTTTGATTCGGAAACTTAGTGTGGGAAATACCGCTGCTTTACTCGCCTACGCCTACCGAAACGGGATGCTATAGTGACAAAAAAAACCAGCGCATTTCTGCGCTGGTCCAAAGGCGAAGGTTAAGGGCTCCTTCCTTTCGCCTTGTACAATGGTACTTGTAACTAGCAGGTCAATACATGAACCGCGTTACAGGTGACCAAGATGTGTCATTTATCCCATTTCCATTCGCCAGCGATGACGAGCGGTTCTTTAAGGTTATTGTCGATCATGAACTGTTTCGTTGTTTCGCTGTCCATCTTCTTGGCAGGCAGAGTATCGGCATTCGCAACGGCGTACAGCACCATCGTGCCGAAACGAACCGTGTTGGTCAGGTGCTCGCGATTCACCAGTTTAAAGTCGTCGCAATCGGAATGGTAACAAGCGTAGACCGATCGATCGAGGTTTCCATTCAAACCGAGAATCGGAACACCCTCTAGCATAAAAGGCTGGTGGTCGCTATGCAAACCCGAACGGTTCGTGACGTTACCTTTAAATACCGTGTCGACACGGTTGATCTCCGACGCCACGGTCTTGAAGAATGTCGTGTCATCGATTTTGCCACCGGCGTTGATGCCCACCGGGTTGCCCGTCATGTCCAAGTTCATCATGTACTTGATCTGATCGATGGTTCCATTCTTCACTTCTTGGCTGACCATGAAATTGGACCCCAACAGTCCTTGTTCTTCACCCATGAACATGATGAATTGCACGGTACGCTTCGGTTGCAGGTTGTTTTTCTTGAAAGAGCGCGCGATGTCCAACACGGAAAAAGATCCAATGCCGTTGTCGATGGCGCCGGTCGCTGAATTGTGCGTTCATTTGGAAGTTCGGTGCCCTTCAAGGTGGCAACCACATTGCGCGCTTTGATCACGTCGCTGTGGTTGGTCATGGTAATGTGGGCCTGCACTTTTTTCTTTTTCAAAGTCTCCTTCACAGCCATGCCCGATTCTTTGCCGATGCAAACCGCCGGGATGGGAATCAGCTCACCGGTCACGGAGGCGGTCCCGGTCAGCAGTACACCATTGTCAACTTGGTTGAAGATGATGATCCCCGTGGCACCGTTGCGAATGGCGAGCGCCGTTTTCTCGCTGCGGTGTAGGTTCTTCGCATCGTCGTCGCTGCCATCTAAAATTCCAATGTAGACCAGGGCGATCTTGCCGTTGACGGCGCCAGGCTTGGCTTGATAGTCCGCGTCCAGCCCATTCCCCATATCGACAACTTCACCAGAAACGTCGGCCGCCACAGGCGAATGCCCCAACGTGACTGCCGGGACTTTTTGACCATCCAGTTCCACGGCGATGTCGCCACGTGACCACGCTTCGACCTCGAACTCTTGGTATTGCACGTCGTCGAAGCCGTATTCCTTGAATTTGTTGAATGCGTACTCTTCGGCTTTAGCCCCGTTCGGGCTCCCGGTAAGCCGGTGACCGATGGTGCTCGTCGCTTCGCCCAAGGCGGCATAGGCGTCGGAGTTTTGTTTTACTTCCGCATCGACGCGTGCAAACGTGTCCGGACGCGTTTCTTTCTTTTCACAGGCAAGCAGGGCGAACGCGATCGCGCATGCACCCCCTAGGTAAGTCAGGTTTTTCATACGGCGGGAAGTTAAACGAGTTTCTCAAGATTCACCACGGAATTTTTTGACTTCGATCTTCCGAAACGAACTCGTTTTTCTGAAATAAGATCAAAATTCAGATGTGCCGTTTAAGCTGAGGCATGAATGTCCCTTCCATTATTGCCATGCCACCAGCTAACGCCTCAGTTTTTTCGCACGATCTTGTCACGTATCTCGCGCCAGGTCACCAACTGAATATGGTTTTCCTGTAACAGTTTCTTGCACTCGGCGCTGGTGAAAAAATCGAAGTCAGCCTGCCGCCAAGCCGCCCCATAGTCGGGATGATCAATCGTCACGGCCCGCATCTCTTCATCGTCGTGCGCGGCATGAAGCAAGAGTACGTTCAAACCGGGTTGAAGTTCTTTCAAAGCCTTCGTGTAATATGCTTTCATCCCACCTTGGTAGTCGGGTGGGTTCGCCATGATAATTTGATCTGCAACAACATCTTTTTCGGTGACACCCAAATCCGGCAGGGTGGTCTGCAGCATGGCTTTCGCGATGAATTCGTGCATCAAGATCGGCACACGGTATTCATGCCCGAGCTTCACGTACACACGTGCCGCGTCCACCGAGGTGAGAACGCCCGCCATGTGGGTATCGAAATGCGTCGGGTCGATGCCAAATTGCTTCGCCCGCTCTATTTGTGCACGCAGTTCTTTCTCCACATGCAGGGCTTGCGCGCCTTTCGCCAACGCTTCGGTGTTGTCCGGCAGATAACCTTGCGCGTCGAGGAGCGACGGTACGTCGGTCTTCGGCGCTACTGGACCCCACCGGTAGTACTTCCACTCCGCTGTAAGCGTGAGATGCAAACCTAAGTCGGCATTGGGATGTGCTTTGGCGTACGCCGCAATCTCCGGCATCCAAGGACAAGGTACCATGATGCTCCCCGAATTGACCGAGCCTTTTTCTAAAGCTTGGATGGTCGCCACGTTCTCGGAGTGAGACACACCGATGTCGTCAGCGTGGATGATCAACAACTTCGTGTTTTTGGGATATCCGAGTTTTTCGGCGGTAGACTGCCCATAGCCAGTAGATACCCCGATTAGAATCGCGGCGGTGTAAATAAAGATTCTCATATCTCAATTTACTAAGAATGCGCAACCGACCTAACGCCGTTGGTCAAACAGCAATTTGTCGGCACCCAAGGGGCGTTAACTTACCCTGGAACCGGGCGCAACTTCAGCGATGGGGCGTAACAACCGCAGCTTGCCATCCTTGTCCTCGGCCATCAAGATCATGCCGTTCGACTCGGTGCCCATCATTTTGCGGGGAGCCAAGTTCGCGATGAACGTCACTTGTTTGCCCACGAGTTCTTCGGGTGTATAGTGCTTGGCAATCCCACTCAGGATGGTCCTTTTGTCGAGGCCACTGTTTACAGTCAGTTTGAGGAGCTTATCGGACTTGGGCATTCGTTCGGCGGCGACAACAGTGCCCACTCGAATATCGAGCTTCGAGAAATCGTCGATCGAAACTTCGGGCCGCAGGGGCTCGACCGGTGTGGCACCTAGTTCGACAGCGCGCTTCTTGTCTTCAAGTTTGCGCACTTGGCGTTGAATCACCTCGTCTTCGATCAATTCAAACAGCAGTTTCGGATCGCGTAACGTATGCCCGGCGCCAACCAATGTCGGGCTTCCGGCTTGTGACCATGTGAATGAGCCGATGCCGATCATCTCGCGCAGCTTCGACGCTGTAAACGGCAAGAACGGTTCTGCCACAATGGATAAGTTGGCCGCGATTTGTATCGCGATGTTCAAGATCGTTCCTGTCCGCGCCAAATCTGTTTTAGCGACTTTCCATGGCTCCGTATCTGCCAAGTATTTGTTTCCAAGACGCGCCAAGTCCATCAACGTGGCCGTCGCCTCGCGGAAGCGAAACGCATTCAACGCGTCTCCGATTTTGGTGGGATAGTTGGCGAGTTCGGCCAACACCTTTTTGTCCAAATCAGTCAAAGTACCCAACGACGGGACTTGATTGCCAAAGTTCTTCTGCGTCAAGACCAACGCTCGATTTACAAAGTTGCCAAAGATGGCCACCAGTTCGCTGTTGTTCTTCGCTTGGAAATCCTTCCAAGTAAACTCGCTGTCTTTGGTTTCGGGTAGGTTGGTGAGAAGTGCATAGCGAAGCACATCCTCCTTCCCGGGAAAATCTTCGATGTATTCGTGCATCTCGATGGACCAACCGCGGCTGGTCGACATCTTATCTCCTTCCAAATTCATGAACTCGTTGGCAGGCACGTTGTCCGGAAGGATGTATTCACCCGTAGCGTGTAGAATCGCCGGGAAGATGATGCAATGGAACACGATGTTGTCCTTACCGATAAAGTGCAAGAGCCGGGTGTCTTCCGATTGCCAGTACTTTTTCCAATCCTCGGCTTGAACTTGTCCGAAGGCACGTTGCGGTGTCGCGAACTGTTTCTTGCCTGATGCAAGTTCATAGAACAGGGCGCGCGTTGCTGAGATGTAGCCAATGGGCGCATCGAACCATACGTAGAGTACTTTTCCTTCCGCATCTTGGAGGGGCACCTTGATTCCCCAGTCAAGGTCACGGGTCATCGCACGTGGTTGCAGCCCCGCTTCAATCCATGACTTGCACTGACCATACACGTTGGTCTTCCAGTCTGCTTGGTGCCCCTGTAGGATCCATTCGGTGAGCCATTTTTCGTAGTCGCCGAGGGGCAGGTACCAATGCTTTGTGGGCTTCAGGATGGGTGCTTTGCCGGAGAGCGTGGAGCGCGGGTTGATCAACTCCTTCGGGCTGAGCGTGGAGCCGCATTTCTCACACTGGTCGCCATAGGCATTTGGATGCCCGCAGCGGGGGCAAGTCCCTACTATGTAACGGTCTGCTAGGAACACCTTCGCCTCGTCGTCGTAGTATTGTTCGGAGGTTTCTTCGGAAAACAGCCCCTTATTATAGAGCGTCAAGAAAATCTCCTGCGACGTCTGGTGGTGAATCGGCTCGCTCGTGCGGTGGTAGATGTCGAAGCTAATACCCAGCGTATAGAGGGAGTCGCGCATTTGCGCGTGGTACTTGTCGATGATGGCTTTGGGCGTCGTATTCTCCTTGAGTGCCTGGTTGGGGATGGCTGTTCCGTGCTCGTCGCTTCCGCAGATGAACACGACATCTTCGCCGATGGCACGTAAGAACCGAACGTACACATCCGCGGGGATATAAGCGCCGGCTAGGTGCCCGATGTGCTTGGGGCCGTTGGCATAGGGGAGGGCAGAGGTAACGGTATGTCGTCGGTATTTCTTTGCAGTGGTCATGTAACCCAAAAAGTAAGGTGCAAAGATAACGAAATGTGAGTGCGGTTCGTTCGCCGAGCGAGACCCTGGCTAATGAATTTCGTGCTCCTCTTTTTCCTTTTCCGCGAGTACGCGGTTGAGATCTTCGGGGATGGTGACCGTAAACTGGGTGTACTTTTCTTGCGTCGTCGAAAAATCGACCCTTGCATATAGCCGCTCGGAGGCAAGCTTGGTAAGATACAACCCAATGCCCCCCGATTCTGATCGTTCCGATGCGCGCACGAACATCTGGAACAACTTCTGCGGATCTCGTTCTTGAATACCAATGCCATTGTCGATCACGCTGATGAGGACACCCTTCGGGCTCAAGGATGTCTTGATCTTCACGAAAGGCTCGATACGCTCCGAACTATTGTGATACTTGATCGCATTATCGATTAAGTTTTCGAGGATAATCCGAAGCACGTGTCGATCTGTAATGAGCGATACATCCGGATCGATGTCGTGGAGGATTGTCATTCGCGGGGGTATGCCCTTCTTGCGCTCGAAGACCAAGATCTCGTCGATCAACTCCTTGAAGTTGATCTTGATCGGGTTGAGCACAGCGTGATTGATCTGGTTCACGATCAAGAGCCGGGTGAGAATGGAATTCAACTTGTCAGCACTGGCGTCCAACTTCTGTAGATAGTCTTGCGCTTTCTCGTCCTTTAATTCCAAGAGTGCCACGTTCGCAATGCCTTTCAGACTAGCTAGTGGACCTCTAATATCGTGCGACGTCTTATAAATAAAGTTGTCGAGTTCGTTGTTTACATTTTGGAGCTGCTTCGTTCTGTCTTCGACGCGCTTTTCTAGTGTTTGATTCATCACCGACAGTTCTTGCTTGGCTTTCGATAGCGCGCGGGAATAGCGAAGGAACATATACGTACCTAGGATCGACAAAACAGCAACCAACCCAAGGAAGAAGTAAACTTCACGCTGGCGTTGAACAAGTTGTTCGGTAAGCTCCAGCTTCAACTCCTTTTCGGCGATCCGTTTGATGTTTTCGCGCTCTTCATAGTTCGTTTGCGCACGCGCGAGGTTGCGAATGAGATCTTCGCTGTAGATGCTATCCTTCAGCGAAATGTATTTGGATTGAAAGTCTGCCGCCCGTTCGTAGTCTTTCGTCTCGTTGTAGAGTCTTGCAAGTCGGAGATAGCTGTAGATAAGGAGCTGGTTATACCCCGATACGTGTGAGATGCGGACTGCTTCGTTCAAATAATATGTGGCGGAGTCGTAGTGCTGTTGTTCCAGTTCAATCGTACCCAAGAACAAAGAGTTCTCGGTGAGAAAGCGGTTGTCTTTTATTTTCTTGGATAGGGCATACGATTTTGCGAAGTGTTCCCGAGCTTTTTCTTGGTCTTTGTTCGACCGATATGACATGGCAAGACAGAACTCTCCTTCCATGTACACTTGATCGTTGCAGTCGATGCAATCGGCGAAGGCCTTATCGACGTAGTCACGCGCTCGCGAAAACTCGCCGAGGTATTGATAGCAGAGGGCTACGTTGATGTACTTCTGCGCGAGTCCTTTTTTTGATCCGACTTCGTTTTGAAGGTCGATCGAGCGGGTGTAAAAATCCAATGCTTGATCGAAGTTCCCTATTTTATAGTAGCCGAATCCAATGCTCGCTAAGGCTACGCTGATTTGCTCCTTGTCGCCTTGTCGTTCCCGGATTTCGAGTGATTTGAAATTCGTCGCGAGCGCCTTGTCGTACATCGCTTTGAAGTTGTACGAGATGGCTAGCCCATTGAGGATGCGGATCTCTTCGTCGACGTAGTTGTTCCGTTCGGAGATGCCAAGCACGGTGTTGAATACTTCTATGGCTTCATCCAATCGATCGACGCGGCGCAGGAGCTGTGCGAATACACGGCCCGACCGAGCGATCTCAATGCTGTCGCCCAATTCGCGCGCAAGTTGGTAGGCTCGACCCGCGTACTTGACGGCCTCCGTGTTCTCGACATCGAACAACTCATACCCTATTTGAAAGTAGAGTTGATAAAGGTCGACGCCAGTGGCGGTTTGTAACTGGGCCCGCATCGAGTCGACCTTCTGTAATGTCTTGGATTGTTGAGCATATGAGATGTTTGATAGCAAGAGGACACACACCAATACCCCAAGGACTTTTCGCCCTATTGCGTTTTGGTACATGAGTAACCTTTGTCGATTTATTACCGGGCGAGTCAAGGATCAGTCCTGCATCTTTGAGTCGTAATTTAAACACATTCTCCAAACCAAAAAACTAAAAGCCAGTCATGAAAAAATTACTCTATGTACTCGCACTGAGTTTCGTGTTAGCCGGGTCGTTCAGTGCTTGCACCGATGAAAATGTGAAGCCTCAAACGAATGAAGGTGGTGCCGGTGGTAGTGCCCCCGATCCTAAAGACTAGTAACTAGAGTAACCTGTCTGTAAAAAAACAATCAAAACATATAAACTCCCCACCCATGAAGAAGATATTCTACGTTCTCGCCTTGTCATTTATCCTCGCCGGATCATTCACTGCCTGCACCGATGAAAATGTGAAGCCCCAAACCAACGAAGGTGGTGCTGGTGGAAGCGCTCCAGATCCTAAAGACTAAGCGGACAACCATCGTCCATCAACCATCAACCATCAACCATCATCTATCAACCAACAACCAATAACAAACTCCATCATGAAAAAACTCTTCTATATCCTCGCGCTCACTTTCGTACTTGCTGGTTCGTTCACGGCCTGCACCGATGAAAACGTAAAACCTCAAACCAACGAAGGTGGTGCTGGTGGAAGCGCTCCAGATCCTAAAGACTAAGCGGACAGCCATCGTCCATTACCATCAACCATCAACCATCATCTATCAACCAACAACCAATAACCAACTCCGTCATGAAAAAACTCTTCTATATCCTCGCGTTGACTTTTGTACTAGCTGGTTCATTTACGGCCTGCACGGATGAAAACGTGAAGCCTCAAACGAACGAAGGCGGCGCAGGTGGCAGTGCCCCGGATCCTAAGGACTAATCCGAAGGATTATTGGTCGCGTGGCTGACCGATTAACCATGATCTATCAACCACCAACCATCATCCATCAACCATCAACCATCAACCATCATCCATCATCCATCATCGACCAACCATCTTATGAAATCAAAGCTTTTAACCTTCGCTGGCGTTATCGCTGTTGTAGTGGGACTGTTCGCTTTCACAACGCCGAAAAAAATAACGACAACCAAGAACGTGCTCACATCTGAGCAGAAACTGGCTATCGACAAGCAGCCGATCGGTGGATTTGTCGAGGATTCGAAAGACTGAGCTCCGTCCCCGCGCGCGTCCGTAGGCGAGCGCTGTTTCGGCAGCATGCGTCATCTGGCAAAGAACGATTTTGCGGGGGAGACCCCTCCAACCAACCCAGAAGACTGGGATTTGTAGACCTTCAAAGCTACTAATAATGGTGTGGGAGGGTCGAGCTAGAATCGACGAGCGTATTTTGCCTCGTTTGGGGCATGTACACAAACGGGTAAAAAGTCCATTTTAGCGGCATTTTTTACAAAAAGTGCCCTTAATCTTACATCCGGAAAACTCGATTTTCGGCGATTTTTCTGTGCCCACCCCAAGGGCATTTTCTGCCGAGCAGCACCCACCAACGATTAGCGGACGCTGCCCGTTCGTAACCGCCTTTCCGACCCTTTTTGTGGTCGAAAATCTCACATTACAAGAACTCTAGGCCAACTATTTACGTCTCCGACGTCGTTCGGCTGGCGTTTTCAAGGTCCGTTTGGAATTCCTTGGAGGTATCGATCGTTTCCAGCACGTCACTGACTTGGCCTGTCACCCGGTCCATCGAATCGACGAAGTCGACCGGAAGTTCGTAGCTCCGCGATACGAAGTACATCCCTCTCAACGTGGCCAAGCACGCTTTCATTTGCTTCGAAAGAACATTGAGCAAGAAGCTTCGTTCCTTTTGCGCACGCTCTAGGGTGGTCACGTGGTTCTTGAGATCCTTCGTCCGTTGCCGCACCAAGAGTTCAAGTTCAATGGCGGTCCGTTGCCGCGTCACGCTTCGTTGGTAGAGGATCAACGCGAGGCCCGAGATCAGGAGCAGACACACCGTTGTCGCAACGGCACCGATCGCCCCATATCGCAGCGTTTGGTTGCGTAGTTCGAGGATCTTTTGTTGGTCAGCGATTTTCTTACGATTCTTCTTTTCGAAGAATTCAACCTGTAGACGATTGATTTTATCCAGCACTGTTGGGCTGATGGCGGAGTCGCGAACCGCGAGAAGGGCAGACTGCACGTGCCATGCAGCGATCTGTTTCCCCGAGGTCAAGTAAATCTTTGAAAGCAATCGATACGATCGTTCAATGCCGTTGCGGTACGGAATTAACTGACATTGACTCAGAATAGGTTGTATCAGTTGCTCTGCGCGCACCAGGAATCCTTGTCGAATGTAGATGTGCGCTAACGTTAACCGGCAATCAATAAGCATAATGGGATCTCCTTTGTTCGTCAAGAGGTGTTGCGCACGCTCAATGTGGTACTTGGCAGAATCCAATTCACCACGTATGAACTTTCCGTGGGCAAAGGCGTACTCCAAACGCGCGCGGGCATGATTGCCAATGCTTGGATAATCGCGTTTTGTTCGAAGCAGCAACTCCGAACTCTTGTCAAACAAGTGAAGGTGATTGTAGCAAAGTGCCAAATTGATTCTATTCTCCATGACGAATTCGCTCGTTGAATCCAAGCGCGCGGCTTCTTCGAAGAACACCACTGCCTGCCGGTAACAACCCATCAAATAGAACGTACTACCTAGATTGTTCAGCATCGTCACCGTTTCTTGGGAGAGACCGGTGGGTTCTCGCATTTTTAACGATTGAAAACTTTGTTCAAGTGCCAGATCGTTTTGCCCGCGGTACAAATAACACATGGCCAATGCATGGCGAATGATACGCTCCTCTTGATTTAATTTCTGCCGCGACGCCACATTTACCAGCGGCTGCAAGACTCTAGTTGCTCTATCCAAGTTCCCCAACCGGCGAAGCAATTGGCCCAAGATGCGTCCAGACCTTACCAGTCGACCGCTATCATGCACCGCTGTGGCGCTCTCAAACGCGATCTCAGCATAACGGAGCGCCGCAGGATTGTCAACATCCAGCAATCGGTAGGCGATCGCAAGGGCCGCATCACACCTTTGAGGGAGTGATTCCGCCATTTCAGTTTTGTTGATCGAGTCTGATTGAATGGCAGTGGGCAAGGCATCGCCACACAATCCCTGGCATGGCAACAACAGAAGTAGGGTTTTCCTGACACTATTGATTAGAAGAGTTTTCATCATGGTGTGTGGGAATGGCTTATCGCTAACTTCAATGGAACAAAGAGTTACGTCTATGTTTTTCAAGAGCCAAACAAACTTTGATGAACGGGTGTCATTAAAGGCCGCGGAGTATTGCGAGCAGATCATGTCCGAAATGGGCGCAGAAATACACGATGACCTTATCCAGAAACTATCCCTGTGGTCGCTTCACTTGGAATACCTGCAGCGGGTGGCGGGAAACCCTGCCGAAGTATTGAGCTTGCTTACACGCATGCAAAGCGACTTCGATTCAGTGACGCAAAGCGTTCGTTCGATATCGCGGCGTTTAAACCCGGTTCATTCGAGTGCCCACTCATTCAACGCGGCCATGAAGCAACTTTGCGAAGCGATGCAAAGGCCAGGGCTGGGACATATCTCATTCACGTATGATGGTCAAGAGCGCGAACTTCCTCAACTTGCTTTCGCGTATCTCTACCGGATCGCCCAAGAGCTTGTCTACAACGCTTTTCGCCACTCATCGGCGTGGCACATTCGCGTCTATCTTCATTGGAGACCCTCGTTGGTGACCTTACAAGTTGAAGATGACGGCACTGCCCAAGCCCGAATCGGCGACATCACGCGCGCCCTTGCCCAACGACAAAATACCCTAGCCATGCGCTGCCGCGCGTTGGGAGCGACCATAAAATATTCGAAGGGACGCGAAGGTCTGCTAGCTACCGTTCAGTATCGCCTGAATGAACATAAGGCGAAGATAGCGGAAGTCGAACAAGACAGGGATTTCGGTGGCAACGGAAAACCTGACAATTGCGATTAGAGGAAGCACGATCGTGGAAAACGGGTCAATGGCTCCAATACTTAATACAACGTCAGATAGCTATTTCATGGGTTTCTTTGATAACGTCCATCACGAAAGTGCTCTTCGTCTGTCCCAATCCCTTGATGCCACTGATGTAGCTAATAAAAAAATTGTGGTAGGCTTCCATGCTCTGGGCCACGATCTTCAGCATAAAATCATACTCACCGGAGATGTTGTAACAGGCGACCACCTCTTTCAACGCGACCACCGCTGATACGAAAGCGTGCGCCGTTTCTTTGTCGTGATCCTTCAACGACACTTGGCACAAAACCGTAATCGGGCGGTTCACCTTCTTCGGGTCGATCAACGCCACATATTGGCGAATCACCCTATTCTGTTCCAGTCGCTTGATCCTGTCGTGGGTGGGCGTGGGGCTCAGGTGAATCCGTTGAGCGATTTCACGAACCGTGAGCTTGCCATCTTCTTGCAAAAGCCTCAAAATTTCTATGTCCTTTTGGTCAAGCTCGATCCGATCTTCTTTTTGATTCATAGCACAGATCAGTTGTTCTGTTTCGTCACCCCAGAAGAGATGTTTGTTCTGATTTTGATGAATTTCTTTCTAGCGATCATCAAAGTTATCACCTTTGACGAGAACAAATGAAGTCAAGCAAAAACATAGTTTTAGTAGTCGCATCTACTGGGATCTTCTTCGAGGCACTCGACATTGCCATCGTCAACTTGGCCATGCCCATGATCCAGCAAGGGTTTCAGCTGCCAAACGAAAAAATCCAATGGATGCAATCGCTGTACGTACTTTTCTACGGATTGTTCCTCATCATCGGTGGGAAACTGGCCGACCACATCGGTCGAAGGACGACGTTCTTACTCGGCAATGGAATTTTTCTCGCGACTTCCCTTGGTGCTGCCTTGTCATTCCGCTACGACATGCTCGTTGCCTTTAGAGCCGTGCAGGGCATCGGTGCCGCGCTCATGATGCCGTCGGCATTATCGATTATCACCAATACCTTCACCGACACCCAGCAAAGGGGAAGGGCTATTGGTGTGTTCGGCGCTTTTGCCGCAATCGGCTCGGGCAGCGGCATGTCGGTGGGCGGTTTGATCGCCACGGCATTCGGCTGGCCAGCGGTGTTCATGATCAACGTTCCAGTGATCGCCACCACCATGATCCTCAGCTTCCTATTTATCGAGCGCGACGCGAAGGGTTCTTGGTCGGGAATGTTCCAAACTTTTATTCCTTCGTCCCTCTTCCGCATACGAACGGCGATGCTCGGCTCGGGAATCATGTTATTGTTGGGAGCATTTTTTACCGGGTTCCTATTTGTTGTTTCCCTCTTGTTGCAAAACAACATGGGTAAGAGCGCCGCATTCGCCGGCCTTATCCTGTTCCCGTTCAGCCTCCTGTCGGCTGCCACGGCCAAGTTCCTAGTGCCTCCGATGATGAAAAGGCTAACGTCGCAACAAGCGGCCATAGTGGGTATGATCTTGATGGTGGTCGGCGCCGGGGCTGCCGTGATGTCGATGACCTTCGACTATCAATTGGCGATTCTCCTCTTCTCTTTTGCCTGCGTGACGGGTGTTGGCATGGCGGTGTGCTTTACCAGCCTTACAATCCTCACGCTGCAAGACGTTCCGGATTGGAACCACGGCGTCGCGTCCGGGTTCAATACAACCTTGTATTTCTTGGGTGGCGGTACCGGGTTGACGCTGCTGTCTTTTTTTGTGGAAAGCCAATCAACCAATTACATCACCACCATTCCGTTTTTTGTCCTAATGGGATTTGCCCTTTTGGCAACGGTCATTCTATTCTTCTATGAAAGAAAAATGCCGGTCCAAGAACCGGCATCGCCCTATCGTTCGAACCCTTCGACTTAGTCAGCAAGCGGCTTGATCATCACGTCCTTGTAAAACACCTTGCTTTTCGGATCGTGTCCTTGCAGCGCCACGGTCCCACCCACGAGTTTCGTGGTCTCTCCTTCGGTATACTCGTTGATGATTTTGTCGTTCACTTTCACCGTGATTTTCTTTCCTTGTACGATGATGTGTTCGGTGAACCATTCATTGTCCTTTGCGGGCGCCTCTTTTACATCTTGGACGGCATAAACGCTTCCCGTTTTTCTCCAGTCCGTGTGCGTATTGTTGACCTGGATTTCATAGCCTTGAGAGGGCCAACCTTCTTCTTGGTAGGCGGTATGGATGAAAATACCAGAGTTCGACCCGGGCGTCGTCATCACGGTAACTTTAAATTCGAAGTTCTTGAAGTTGTGATTCTTGACGTCGCCTGTGTAAAAAAGGTGTGCCCGATCGCCGAAGACCACGATCGCACCGTCGGCGACTGAAAATGTCCCGGGATGTTCGCTAGCCTTCCATCCATTAAGGGTCTTGCCGTCGAACAACGAAATCCATCCATCTTTTGGTGGCGGTGCGGGCGCCATAGAAAGTAGCATCGATAAGACAAGGGCCGAAGCGACAGTGTAGGTAAGTCTTTTCATAAAGTATTTTGATGACTTGAAAAGATAATAAATCCCTGGCTCTTACGCGTAAGAATTTATCTGTAGCCTGGAACGCGCACAAAGCGAACAGTATTGGCGGCAGAGTTCTCGGTGACAAGGAAATCGCCGTTTTTGGCTACGACCAACGCGGTGGGTGACCACGGAATCGCGGAACGATAAACTATAGTAATTTGACCCCGATCGTCAATCCGCTTTACTTGCCGCCCAGAATAGTCGGCGATGTAAATGTTCCCGAGGGCATCGACCGTTACGGCGCTGAGATAGTGTGGCTCGTTCACGGTGGGCTGCGACGCCTTCGGTTCCGAAATCTGCGTGGCGACGGTGGTGACTGCCCCAGAATCGGAGATCTTTTTAAGATCGTTGCGGTCAATCAGTAACACGTTGCCTGATGGGTCGACTGTCATCCAGCGGATGTCGAGCAAACAACCGGCAGAGGTCATGTCTTTTTTCCCGTCGCGCGATCGACGTATAATGTGTTGACAACCCGGGTGACTTCGGTCTGCGGAATAGTTTCGTCCCAAGTGATCGCGCACAAAACTGTAGCCGTCACGAAATCCTTGCGTATCAGGTACGATTTTCCTGTAATCGCCCGAGGGTGTGAGTTTCCACACAAAGTGGCCCCAGGTGCCAGCCGTGTCGCCGTTGTACCAAAGGTGCTCTCCAAACAAATTGTCGTTCTCGTCGAGGTACAACTCGTGGGTGTGCACGTGGGCAACCACCACCGACCTGGCGCCCGTCGGCGTCACCTTCCAAACCTGTGCTAGGTCTGTGTAGTAGATGTTTCCACGACTGTCCTCGACCAAGCCAATACCCGGATGCCCGAAACTGAGTTGATAGGTAAAGATGAGAATGAAGATCGTGCGTGTTTTCATAGTCATCGCTCAATAGACATTTTTTCCCAGCACGATATCCCGTTTGCCGTACCACGTCCCGTTTTTTTTCGTTAGCCTGATGATGCCGTTGCCGCCCCGTTGCGTGGCACCTTTTCGTATTTGATCTGTCACGAGCGGGTCGTCGTCGAACAAGTACTCGTCGATCCAATATGGCGTGAGCCCTGGTTCTTTGATGATCGGGTGCACATGAGCGGGTGCGTTCCGATCTGGATACGGCGCCGGACGAATCGTCGTGATCTTGTAGTGACCCGAAGCATCCGTTTTGATCCATCCCCGCAGGTGACCATGACGAATCTTCGATTGCCCCGGTAGATTCGAGTACAATCCTTCTGCGTCGGTGTGGTACACATAGAGGATTATCCCTTCCGCCGGTGTTTGGCCGTCGGGGCGATAAATGGTTCCCTCCAAAACCATGGGCTCGCCTTTTTCAGTGGTGGCGGCGATCGTCGTTTCGGCGCGCAGGGTCTTCGGCATATCGAAATCGATCAATTCACACGTTTCGCAGGGTCCACCCACCGCGCGGTCGCTACTGACCTGTGGTGACTGAGCGCATGCGTTGATGCTTGCGATCGGGATAATGAGTAAGAGGTAGTGTTTCATCTTCGGCTTTTTGACTGAATCTACGAGGCGAGGCCGTTTCTCGTCGTGGTGCCATGGCCAATGGTTTGCTTTTCTTGACGAAGCGTGGCACCAATAGGGGGAGCACGAGAAAAAAATCAACTAAATTTTCATCGTGGAGAGATTTTGGAAGTACCGGATTGATCACGTGCTGTTTTGGACGACGGCGGTCGCGTTCCATGTCTACACCCGCGTGGACCTGATCGCCGAAGCGGGGATCTGGGTGTTTTTGTCCGAGATCGTGCTCCGAAACGTCTTGTTGGCCGTGATTATCTACATCCACCTTGAATTTCTCATTCCAGCGTACCTGCGAAAGAATCGATTTTTGACTTATGCGGTGGGAGTTGTGGCGTGCTTTGGCTTTTACATCTTGGTGAAAAACACCCACGACGTTTTTCTCCGAGCGTCGATTGGCCAACCAGCGGTGGCATTTCATACGTTCACCTTTTATAACTTTTCAATCGCCCTTTTTTATATGGTGTTCAGCACCGCGCTATATTTAAGCAAGGCGTGGTATTTTCAACTGGAGCGAGTGCGTCAGTTGGAAGTTGAGAAACTGAATACCGAACTTGAATACTTGAAGTCTCAGATTAACCCCCATTTCCTGTTCAATTCGCTGAATACGATTTTCTTTCAGATCGACCGAACAAATTCTGAAGCTCGAGATACCCTTACCAAGTTCGCCGACCTGCTCCGGTTTCAGCTCTACGAGTGTAATGTGAGCGATATGCCGATAGAAAAAGAGATCACGTACATTCGGAACTACGTCGACTTACAAAGACTTCGCAAAGAAGGTCGTTACCATATTGACCTGCAGGTCGACCACCGCGACAGTGACTTTAGAATTGCGCCACTGCTCGTGATCCCGTTGGTGGAGAACGCATTCAAACACGTGTCGCATCGAGCGGGAGATGAAAATCGAATTACGATCCATTTGGAAGCAACCCATGAAGTTTTCCGTGCCCAGGTGTGGAATACCACGGACAAGCATTTATCGCCGCTGGAAGTGGGTGGGATCGGGCTGAAAAACTTGAGGCGGCGCCTCGAACTCCAATATGCTGGACGTCACGAGCTAAAGGTTCGTGATACAGGGACAGAGTTCGACGTTCAACTGGAAATACGACGATCATGATGAAGCTTGCCTGTGTAGTTGTTGATGATGAACCCATCGCTCGGAAGGGAATGGAGGAGTACGTGCGCGAGGTCGACTTCTTGCAGCTCGTGGGCTCATGCGGGAGTGCCGCCGAAGCAGCTTCGTTTCTCTCGCAACAACGCGTCGACTTGCTCTTGCTCGATATCCAAATGCCACGTCTGACTGGGCTTGAGTTCCTTCGGACCTTGAAGAACCCGCCAATGACAATTTTGACTACTGCTTTTAGCGAATACGCCTTAGAGGGTTATGCGCTTGACGTGCTCGATTACCTAGTGAAGCCCGTGCCCTTTGATCGCTTTTTGAGAGCCGTTCAAAAAGGTATGGACTACTACCAGCTTTTGAACCGCCCGGTCGATGTCCCCGCCAAGGAATACTTCTTTGTCAAGAGTAATGGAAAGTATGAGCGGGTTGCGTTCTCCGACATCCTCTTCGTGGAGTCGATGCAAAACTACGTCGTGATTCATCTAACGACCCAGAAGCTTATCGTCTACATGACCATGAGTGGCATGGAAGCTGAGTTGCCCCAACTACAATTCATGCGTGTCCATAAATCATTTATCGTGGCCGTCGACAAAGTGACGGCCATCGATAATCACGAAATTTTGATTCAGCAAAGGCGTATCCCCATCAGTCGCACGTTGAAAGAGGCGGTGATGAAGCGCGTACTCGGCAACGACCTGCTGTCGAGGTAGTGTTACTCGCTCCGCAGTGCTTTGATAGGATTTCCCAATGCGGCTTTCACCGACTCGAATCCTATCGTACCCCAAGCGATTGCGCAGGAAATAGCACCTGCCAACAGAAACACTGCAGGGCCAAGTTCTATTTTATACGCAAATCCGTTTAGCCATTGCGTCATCACATACCAGCCGACTGGCACCGCGATGAGAAACGATATCGCGACAAGCTTAATGAAGTCTTTCGACAACATGCCAACAATTCCCGGGATCGACGCACCTAGGACTTTGCGGATGCCGATCTCTTTTACCTTGCGTTCAGCAACAAAGATGGACAGGCCATAAAGTCCCATGCATGAAATCACAATGGCCAAGATGGTCGAGATGGACATCATCTTGTTGATCCGATCATCATCTTCATATTGCTTTGTGACGCTTCCGCTGAGTGATTCGGCCTCGAAAGGAGTGGTGAGAACCACCCGGTCCCACAATTCCTTCATTTGTGCGGTGATGGCTTGATAGTTTCCACCTTCTGTCGATGCCACTAGGTAAGTGTAGCCTGCATTTTCGGCGGGCAGCGTGTACAGTGTGGGAACGATGGGTACATGGAGCGAACGGTGGTGGTAGTCTTTGATTACGCCTATGATCTCATGTTCGCGTTTACGATCGTTCCAATCGGCGAATAACTTTTGACCGATTGCTTTTTCAGGGCTGGAGAATTGAAACGCCTTCAGCGCGGCTTCGTTGATAATGATTTTATTGGCATTCGACACATACGAGAAAGTATCGTTCGGGTAGACCACATCTCGGCCAGCGATGAGTTGAATGTCCAGCGCTTTGAAATAGTCTTCGCCCACATTCACAGCACGTGTCAGAACACCTTTGTCGGCAGTTGAGCCTTCCGGGTACATGGCCCAGTCTTGGAACAGCGGTGTGGAAGGCAAGCTGCTGGTTCCCGATACAAGTTTAACGCCAGGTACGCGGGCAATCTCGCGCTTCAATGTGGGATACGCGTCGGTTGCTTCGTTGGTTCGGAGGGGTACCATGATCGCCCCTTCGTCCTTGAAGCCAAGCGGGAGGTTGCGGATATAATCCAATTGCCTTTGGATAACGAGGATCGACGAAATGAGCGTGATGGTGATGACGAATTGAAATACAACCAGTCCTTTCCGAAGCCACGAGGATCCATCTCCGGTGGTGTTTCGACCCTTCAATACGCGGGCGGGTTCAAATGAACTGAGGAAAAATGCCGGATAACTCCCCGCAACTAATCCTGTGACCAATCCAACGGCGACCAACGCCGCTGCGATCAGCGCCACATTTGTTCCGGAGATCGAAAGTTCTTTATGGGTCAACTCATTCATGATGGGTAGACTCAGGAAAATTAAAACCACTGCTAACAAAAGGGCGACCGCAACAATGGTAAACGATTCTCCTAGAAACTGACGTATCAAGTGCGTCCGGTGGGCTCCCATCGATTTTCGGATTCCAACTTCACCCGCGCGTTGTGCTGCCTTCGCCGTGGTTAAGTTCATAAAGTTGATGCAAGCGATCAACAGAATGAATGCGCCGATTGAGGCCAAGATATAGATGTACGTGATGGTCCCACTCCCCATGTCTCCAAACGACTTCGAAAAATTCGAGTACAGGCGAATGTCATCCAATGGTTGGAGAAACAGAGCCTTACCCACACCCGCGCCGCGCAATTGTTCGCCAGCCCTTTCTTCCAAGATTTTTGCCATTTTGCTTTCTACCTCCTTGGGGTTGGCGCCGGGTTGTAACTTGATGTAGCCAGATATGAAGTTGTTCCACGCCCATGTGTCTTCACTTAAAATGAATTCGCCCCAGCCCTGACTGTTCATCGTCATGAAAAACGATGCGTCGATGTGCGTACGCGCATGCGTCGGCTTCAGAACGCCGGTCACGCGAAAGGTATCGACCGCGCGACCGCTGTTGATGATCAACATCTCGTCCAACGGACTTTTGTCGCCAAATATCTTACGCGCCAGTTCGTGGGTGATGACAACGGTAGCAGGCGCGTCTAAGGAATTCTGGTTTCCTTCTTCAAACTCAAAGTTGAAGAGATCAAAGAAGGTTGAATCGACGAGCACGCCGCTTTTTTCAAAGAACTGTCTGTCCTTATATCGGATTAAATGTTGGGTGACGTCGGGTGGGGCGACCAAGCGCGAAGCAGACTCCACTTCTGGCAACAATTCTTTCAGCTCCGTCGCGATCGGTGGAGACACACGGGGAAACTCGTCGGTAGTGCCGTCTTTCGTGAACGCGGTGTAAATTCTATAGATACGTTCGTGGTTGGCATAATGCTTTTCGTAGGCGAATTCGTCTTCGATGAAAAGTGCCAACAGCACGCAGCATGCAACGCCCACCGATAGGCCAAAGATGTTAATCAGGGAGAAGGTCTTGTTCTTAAGTAATTGTCGAACAGCAATCTTAATATAATTGGATATCATGGGTAGGGTAGGGTTTTGCGTGAAACGGTCGGCGCGATCATAAAGTTACTACATGTCGGTTATTCGTAACGAAGGGTGTTGGCCGGATTGGTCAGCGCCGCCTTAACGGTTTGTGCGCTTACAGTAGCCAACGCCAGCAATACCGCCGCGAAAGCCGCCAGGATGTAGATCAATAGGTTCATGTCTACGTGGTAGGCGAACGAGTCGAGCCAGCGACTCATGAGGTACCAGGCAATCGGCCATGCCACTAGGTTGGCGATCACAACCAAGGCGATTATTTCGCGTGCCAACAATTGGAGAATGCTGGGAACGGACGCGCCAAGGACCTTCCGAATCCCAATCTCCTTAATCCTTTGCATGGTATTGAAGGTCGCCAGCCCAAATAATCCAAGGCAGGCGATGGCGATAGCCATCCCAGAGAATATCGTAAACAGCGTACCTTCTTTACGTTCAGATTCATATAGTTGCTGGTAGCGCTCGTCCAAGAATTGGTAGGAGAACGGCACGCCGGGGGCCATGGACCGCCAAAGGTTTTGGAGGTGCGCGATGCCCTCTTTCGATTGGCCTGCTGCCATCTTAATGGCGATGTAATTGGTTCCACCCCGTTTTTGGGGAATGAAAATCATCGGTACGACTTGCTGGTGCAGCGATTCGAAATGAAAGTCTTGTACCACGCCGATGAGCTTGCCTAATGCAATACCATATTGGAAGTCCGAGTTGATTCCTTCTTCGTTCGTTTTCCACCCTAAGGCTTTTACCGCCGCTTCGTTGATGATGTATGCAAGGGAGTCGTCGGTGGGAATCGATTTGGAAAAATTGCGACCCGCCACAAACTTCACTCCATAGGTATCGAAGAACTCTTGGTCTACCGCGATATACTTCAAGGTAATGCTGTTGTCAATCAAGCTGTCGCCATGGGTCGTTCTAAGGTTGCCCATCGAATCTAGTAAACGACCTGTTGGAATACGCGAGGAACGGGCTACGTTGACGATCGAAGACGACTTGATCATCTCGTTATAAAAAGTATCATAGTTGCCCGCTAAGATTCGTGAATAGTTTAAGGTGATCACTTGGTCACGGTCGTAACCTAAATTTCGTTTGTTGAGATAGCTTAGTTGATCGAAGGTGATTGCGGTAGCAATCAGCAAAACAATTGAGATACCAAATTGAGCAATGACGAGGGCTTTTCGGATGCTGGCTTTGCCCTTCCCGGAAGCCGCTTGCCCTTTCAAGACGGCCACAGGCTTAAACCCACTGATGACAAACGCTGGGTAAATACCCGCCATCAGACCCACAAAAACAGCAAACCCCATCACACCCAGGTAGAATCTCCAATGGGTGCCGGGTGCGAGCGAAAGTTCCTTCCCAGTAAAGTCATTCAGCCAGGAGAGACTAAAAGTGGCGAGGCCGACCGCAATCACTAGCGCGAAGAGTGCAATCAACACCGACTCGCTCAAGTACTGACCAATCAACTGGTTCTTGACGGCCCCAACCACTTTGCGAAGCCCCACTTCCTTGGCTCTCTTGGTGGCGCGTGCGGTAGACAAGTTGATAAAGTTGAAGCACGCAATGAGGATAATGAATATGCCAATAACCGACATCATGTAGACGTTGTTGATGTTACCATTTACTTCCAATTCATCATCTAATTGTGACCGCAAATGGATGTCGGTAATTTTCTGAAGGTTGAGTTGCGTGACTTTGGAAGCCACGAAGTCGGCCGGTACCTTGGTGTTGGCGCGCGCAAAGGGCCCTAGGTGCTTGTCCAAGAATTCAGGCATCCGCGCTTCTAGATTTTTGGGATCCACACCGGGGTTCAAAACAAGGTAAGTGGTGAATGCGTTATTGCCCCAGTTCGTTTCCAAGCCTTCACGCCCGTATACATTGGTGTCTTCCAACGTGACAAAGGATACCAGAAATTCCGGATGAAAATGAGTTTGCAAAGGAAACGGCTTGAAAACGCCTGTGACCACGATGTCCAACCTATTGTAAAGGCGAAGACGTCTGCCAATTATATCTGTTGAATTGAAGTACCGCATCGCAGTAGGTTCGGACAACATCACCGAAAATGGTTTCTGGAAATCCTCTTCTGGATTTCCCGATACAACCTGGATATCGAAGATTTTAAAAAAGTCGGGCTCTGCGAAGAATAGACTGTTCTCATCGTTCGAGGCGAGTTCGCCGTCTTTTTCCAAACCGACGACAGCCCTGGAATTGAGTGTTCGCGCAAGCATCTCAATTTCACCGAAGTCGTTTTTTAGCAATGGTCCAATAGGAGGAGCAATCGAGCTGAGTTGCAGGCGAAGTTCCCCATTGTTGTCGAAGAATTTGCGCGTGACTCGGTAGGTTCTGTCCGCGTAAGGATGATACTTATCGTACCCCAACTCGTCTGCAACAAACAAGTAAATCAACACCGCAGAGGTCATCGCAATCGCGAGACCGCTGATGTTGATAAAGGCTGTGAGCTTGTTTCTGAAAATGGCGCGGATCGCGACTTTGAGATAGTTGGAAATCATCGGCTTGAATGGTTGTATGTCAAACTTGACTTTTTACAAATAGTTACCGGCCAATGACTCCAAAAGATTACAAAAGTTGCGTGATCATCTCAATTGGAGTCGCTCCGACTCCTCAGATTTGATGCCATCGAAGAAATGTGGGTTCTGAGGCGAGTTTGCATCACTTAAGAGATCACTCATGTTCAAAACTGAACAATGCGTGCACGCATGTGTCAGATAAGTCCGTGTTGAAGCTTGAGAAGAAGCTCGAGCCCGATGCCCGAGGTAAGCATGCGCTCCTTCCCTTGACTTGTAAGCTTCGCGGCCCAATCGACAAAGCCACCATCACCTAAGTTTATGTTTCTACCTTGGAAGTCCACGTTGAGAGAAAATCGAATGTGTCGATAGTACCGGTGTTCGTCTTCCGGTACTCGTTCGAAGCTTAGACTTATTCCTCGAAGTTGATTCTCAATCTCCGTAAAGACCTGTCTAGCGACGGTGACATCGCTTCCGTTCGAAGCAATACCTTTGATGACCACGCTTACATTCCTCAACTTAAGTTTTCCGACCAAGTAATCTTGGTAGAGTTGAAGATGGGCTAGGAGGGCACTCTGTTCGAATTGTCCACTTCCCGCGTCGCGTCCTGCGCTCACAGCACAAAACACGGCAAAATGTGATGTGAAACCCTTGATCTTGGGAATCGCTTGTGCGCGTACGTGTCGGTGGCAAGCACATAGGTGAAGGATCGAATGATCGAAACCGCTGGCTTTACGTCGAACTGAAGTCTCGAGAGCCAAAAAGTTTGTGGCGTCGGCCACTACTTCCGTGCCGCGGCCAGCTGATACTACTTTGTTTTGATCAGCGAGGCCAACAACGGAACAGGTGCCCATCGGGGCAAGCGGTGAGAGTTGAATGGTCTCAAACCGATGGTCACGTGCTAGTTCTAACAGGTCAACCTGTGCTTGGTGCAGTAAAACTGGATTCAACTCCGATGGCGACACAAATCGATTGGAGGCGTAAGCCCCCAGTAGATCGGGTGCCGTAATCCCTAAAGCCGATACCCGGTACAATTCCAAAAGCAACGACTGCAACTCGGTTGGTGGTAAAGACGTCAATCTCTCGACGAGCTGCGGATCGCCAATTTTTCTTAACACCTTGTCGACAACGGGATTGGGCATGAATCAAAAGTAGAAAGAACGACTAAGCAATTGCAGCCACTCCTTCTTTCAATTTCCCGTTGGCGTAAAAGCTATTCGTGGCGGATTGCTTCCACTGGATCGAGACGAGAGGCACGAATGGCGGGATATGTTCCAAAAATCACCCCGAGTAAAATCGCGATCACACTCACCACCATGAGTGTTTCGGACGTGTAACTCACGTAAAAGGTAATGCCAGCAATAGCAGAGATGATTGGAACAAAAGCCATCGTTGCCAAGATACCCAAGATGAGCCCGATCAGGCTTCCCATAAAAGACACGGTGATGGATTCAGCAAGAAACTGCAAGATGATGTCGCGACGGTTGGCACCTACCGCTTTCCGAATTCCAATCTCAACCGTCCTTTCGGTGATTGAAATCAATAACACATTCATGATGCCGATACCGCCAACTAAGACCGAGATGCCAACAATTAACCCCATCACGATTCGAAAGATTAAGAAACCTTTCGCGGCCTGAGCTACACGCGCTTCGTTGGTGATCACTGAGAAGTCGTTCGAGTTGCCGTACTTCTTTTTTATCCAGGCGATCACTTCTTCCTTAAGGCCGGCTACATGTTCGATTTCGTCCGCTTCGATTGCCACCGATGGCGGATTGTCTCGAAGCTCTTGTTCCGATATCAACGTCATGGGTATTGCGACGCGGGGTTGCTTGGTCTCGTCCTCAACAATTCCTCGGATGGTAAGTCGCTGGCCCCGAAACACAAGGGAGGAGCCAATATAGCTCGTCAATGCCCGGGTAGAATCGATCACTTTTGTAAAAGCCACGTTTACCAATGCTTCGGCGGTGGCTTGCGCCAAAAGCTCTTGTGTAAAAGGTAAGCCCGCTTTCAGAACCATTCGGTCGCCCATCTCGGGTGTTCCCAATCCATAAAACACTGCACCCACCGGCTGATCTACGCCATCGACTTGTGCCGCCGCGTTGATGTTATTGAGGTGATACAATCGATGATGTTTGCTCAATGCGGCCGACAACTCCAAGGGGTCGCCAAATCGAAGGAGGGCGAACGTATCTTTCTTGATCCGAACTCCGTTGGCTTCCTGAAAAGTCTGGGGCTGTACCGAGATAGCTTTTAGGCTGGTGGTTTTGGTAATTTGTTGTTTGGCGAAGTCTTCCAACCCATCGATCAGCGACAGGATGGCGACAAGTGCCGCCACGCCTATCACAATGCCCAGCGTCGACAGCAACGTGTGAAAAAAATGAGACCTGATATTATGAAAGGCCAGCAGAAAGGAACCGACAATCTTTTTTAGCATAGGAAATATGTCACTAGAGACGACGAACGGAGCCAAATGTTACGGGGATTGTCTAACTTCCATACTCAATCAATCTCTAACCATGAAGTTTCTCATTACTTGGGTTTTGGTGGTCGTGAGTACATCCCTGTGTGCCCAACGCCTCATCGTTCGCGGCGACGATATGGGGTATTCTCATTCGGGAAATTTAGCGTTGATCAAATGCTCGAAAGAGGGAATTCAGACTTCGATCGAAGTAATCGTGCCGTCACCCTGGTTTCCGGAAGCTGTAAAGTTATTGAATGAAAATCCTACCATCGACGTCGGTATTCACTTGGCGCTCACCAGCGAGTGGGACAACGTGAAATGGCGTCCGCTTTCGGACTGCCCCAGCCTCCGCAACAAAGATGGCTATTTCTACCCGATGGTGTTCCCAAATCCCAACTACCCAGGTCAGTCGATCAAAGAAAACGCATGGAGAATCGAGGACATCGAAAAAGAGCTGAGAGCTCAAATTGAGATGGCTTTGAAATACATTCCGCGCATCAGTCACCTGTCTTCGCACATGGGCTGTACACGTCTTTCAGAGGAGGTTCGCGCCCTCGAGAAGCGGCTTGCGGCGGAATACAAGATAAATATCGATCTGCAAGAACACGGGGTGCAAAGCGTGAGCTACGACGGACCGAGAACGACATCTCCCGAAAAAATAGCAAGTGTGATCAAAATGCTCGGCAAACTCGAGAAGGGCAAGACGTACATATTTGTAGAGCACCCGGGGTTCGATAACGAAGAACTCAAAGGAATATCCCACATCGGTTATGAAGACGTCGCAGCCGATCGGCAGGGTGTTACCGACGTTTTCACGAGCATTGCCGTGAAGGCAGAAATAAAGCGGTTGGGAATTCAACTTGTGAGCTACAAACAAGTGAAAGAAGCAAAGTGACCTCTCGATAGACGGTGAAGTCACTTCGCTTGGTTCCGATCAACGCGCTCCTTTCGCCATCAGTCGGTCCACGTCGTTATGCACCGAAAGAATCAGCAAGCACGTTGCCGTACAGAAGACCGGACTCGTGATGCAATGGTGTCCGCTCCAGCTGCCGTCGTCATTTTGTATCTTGAGTAGCCGTCCACTCACGTTCTCATACCATTTGGTCCATTGTGTGTCGTCGGCGATCACCATTCCTTCGCCAGTTTGCAGGTAACTGAGGAACTCCTCGCCACCGTTGTTGCCGAACCCGCTCATGACGTCGTCGCGTTGTGCCTGCATGTTGGCCGATTGGTAGACTTCGTACGAGGTGGCGTATTCCAACGCCTCGGCTTCGGAGTAGCCAAGTTGGCGTAAGTTGGCAACCGTAGGCGCCGCGTTTGGGGCCAACTTGCCAGACTTCTTCGCCTGTTCGAGCTCTTCGCGTACTCGACGCGCCTCTTTTGCGGCAGCACGCGACGAGCCAGAGACAGCGTACAACACCACACCCGCTCCTTTGTCGGTATTGACGGCGCCTGTCTTCGCATCGAAATTGTTTTTCTGAAACGCCTTGCCCTTCGCCAACGCATCTTCGCTTACAGAGACGCCTGCAGCCTTGGCAGACTCGAGCGAATTCGTCGCGAAGGATGATTGTAACACGCCGGCCCATCCCGACTCAACGATGCTGCCATCCGACGATTGCGCACGTTGAATCTTCGCAATACACGTAGCATTTGCATTGCGAATCCGAACCTTCATCGGCGACTCATCCATCCGTTCCATCATATTCGAAAACAACTGCGATGTCAGAATCACATCGATGTTTTGGCCCAACTTCGCTTGGATCTGTGTACCCACCTGTTGCGTCACGTTCAACGATTCACGCGGCGACCGTTCCACTGCTTGCAAGAGATACTCCACCGCTGCATCAAGTCGAGCGCGGTCCGTACTCCCGGTCCGCAACAATGCCATGGCCACCATCGCCGTCGTCGCCGGGTCGGATTCAACAGCGTGCGGGTCCCTAATGTCCTGTCGGCTGTGGCTACCGGCACCCCATCCACCATCGGGATTTTGGGCGTCCGTCATCCATGCAAGTGCATGTTTCATAGAACTGTTCAGATCGACGGGTGTCATAAACTGGGCAAACCCATTCGATGACTCTTCACCCATCAGTGTGCGAAATACGCATCCCTTCGGGTAGGGTCTTAGTGCCGACGAGGGCCTCGCTTTCTGCGTGTGAAAGGCAGTCAATGTCATGACCCCAACTAGGGTCGACCCAACCAGAATCGTTGTGATTGTTTTCATAAGGTTCTTCGAATTTTTTTGAGCTGGATGTCGCGCCTGGGCTTTTTCCACAGCGTGACTCTTCGAAAATGGGCTGATTTCGAGGTTTTGACCACACCAACTTAGTGGAAGGGCCTTTTGACTTAGCCACGCTTCCGAAAAACCGAACAACTGTTTGGAAATTATACCGATCGGTATAATTTTGCACTCGTGACGAAAGCAGCCCGCACGAGGCAATACATTATTGAGAAGACTGCGCCGGTATTTAATACGCGTGGCTATGAAGGCACGTCCCTTTCGGACTTGTGCGCAGCCACGGGTTTGACGAAGGGCGCCTTGTACGGGAACTTCCAGGGAAAGGAAGAATTGGCAAGCGAAGCATTTCGATACACTATTTCGCGGATGCGTGGGGTGGGTAGCAAATCGATGGGCATTCATCGGACGTACTACGAGCGTTTGATTTCGCTGCTCGATTTCTTTATTCAGGCTGTTTTGAATCCCCCGGTGAAGGGTGGTTGTCCATTGCTCAACACGGCAGTGGAGGCTGACGATTTACGGCCGAGCATGCGGCGACTCGTGGTGGAAGAACTCGAGAAGTCAGTGAACAGTATGACGAAGTTGATTGAAGGTGGAAAGAAGGCTGGCGAATTTCGGGACGACGTTGAATCGCGCGAGTTGGCTGCTTTCTTCTTTTGTGCGATAGAGGGTGCAATTATGTATTCACGTGTGTCGGGATCCGATGCGCCGATGCGAAACGTGATCGCTCGCATCAAGGATCTCGTAAACGGAATGAGGACGCGTCCAGAAAATCAAATCAAGACAAAAAACGATTCAAACATATGAGAAGAGTAGTAGTGACAGGTGTTGGCGGTATCACGCCCCTCGGTAATAATGTTGCTGATTTTTGGAGCAACTTGTTGGCGGGCAAATCTGGAGCAGGACCCATCACCCGCTTCGATACCTCGAAGTTTAAGACCAAGTTCGCTTGCGAGGTGAAAGGCTACGATCCCAAAGACCATTTCGAAGTAAAGGAAGCCCGCAAGATGGACTTGTTCACGCAGTATGCGATGGTGGCTGCGACCCAGGCGGTGGAAGACTCTGGTATGTTGAGCGATCGATTGAACAAGAGAAGGGTGGGAGTTATTTGGGGATCAGGTAACGGAGGCTTTCTCACCTTCCAAGAGCAAGTGATGGAGTTCGCGAAAGGGGATGGCACGCCTCGGTTCAACCCTTTCTTCATTCCGAAAGTAATTCCTGATATCGCGTCGGGTTGGATCTCGATGAAGTATGGCTTTATGGGCCCGAACTTTATCACCGTGTCGGCGTGCGCTACGTCGACCACTTCCTTGATTGATGCTATGAACTACATCAAGTGGAATAAGGCCGACATCATCGTTGCGGGTGGGTCGGAAGCGGCGATCAATGAATCTGGTATTGGTGGGTTTGGTGCGCTCAAGGCACTGTCGACGCGCAACGAAAGCCCGGAAACTGCTTCGAGGCCCTTCGATGAGACGCGCGATGGCTTTGTGATGGGCGAAGGCGGGGTAGCCTTGGTATTGGAAGCGTACGAACACGCCGTGGCGCGGGGCGCTAAAATTTATTGCGAAGTAGTGGGAGGGGGTATGTCGGCGGACGCGTACCACCTTACGAGCACGCATCCCGACGGCGAGGGTGCTCTACTTGGGATGCAACTTGCATTGGAAGAGGCTGGCTTGCAGCCGAAAGATGTTGATTACCTAAACGTGCATGCGACTTCAACGCCCGCGGGTGATGAAAGTGAAGCGAAAGCGGTGACACGACTTTTCGGTGAAAACCCGACTCATTTGAACATCAGCGCTACGAAATCGGCGACGGGTCACTTGCTCGGTGGAGCTGGGGCAATTGAAGCGCTGGTGGCCGTGATGTCGGTCAAAAACGATGTGATTCCGGCAACGATCAACACTTCTAAGGTAGACTCGATGGTTCCATCTGGTTTGAACCTGACGTTGGGTCATCCGGTGAAGAAAACCGTGAACGTCGCGATGAGCAACACCTTTGGATTTGGTGGCCACAACGCGACGCTCGTAGTCAAGAAGATGGTGTAAGTATTTTTAGTGACGACGAATGCTGGTGTTGCCGATCATGATGCCTTTGCTGATGATCGGTGACCCAGACACGTGCAGGCTGGGTTCGCCAATGGAGTTGATCCGGAGCTCTTCGCTGGCATATAGGAACACGCGACCTTCGCCGTAGATGGTTGTGGTGGAGGTGACAGCTTCCAGTGCTCGGCTATCGACTTTATTTTCTCCATACAGTTTATAGCTCACATGGCCGGCTTCGCCTTCCTCTACTTTCATGATGTTCTCGCCGTACAGACGGGCTTTCAACTTAGCTGCTTCAATGTGTTTGAAGTTCAAATTTGCCACGCCGTACGCCCTTACCGTTAGTCTGTTTGCCACAATTTTTCCTTCGCACGACACTTCTTCTTCACCCCGTGTTTCGATGAGTTTCAGCTCTTGAAATGTTACGTAGGCGGTTACCGTGGCGTGGCGATAGCGCTCGCGGCGGTCGAACATGTTGCGTCGACGCTCACCCTTATCAATGATTTTTGCGTCTTCGAGGTAAATGTGGACGCGCTTACCTATTTGTTTCACGATAATTCGATCTTCATCCACACCGGCATAATTGATTCGCACCGAAGGCGATGAACCGGGAACCAGTACCAAGTTCACCTTGGGCGACACAACGATTCGGTCGAATCTCTTTAGTGACTGTTGAAATTCCTGCCCGAGGGCAGAGGAGGTGACGACAAGTGCAAGCAGGAGCGTGGCGTAGGTTTTCATCTCGAAGTTGTTTTCCTAAGGACAATTCAGGGCGGGCTTACCCCTATGTACATGGACAAAAGATTCACCCGCCGTTGAAATGGTTGCTTCGAGTGTACGAAAAAGTCGCGAGTTATTCGTTTTTCAAGCTTTTAACAGGGTTTGTGTGGGCCGCTTTCCATGCTTCGAAGCCTACGGTAGCCAGCGCCAGCCCCACTGCGACCAGTCCCGCCAAGGCAAACAGCGTCCAAGAAACGTCGATTCGGTAGGCAAACGACTCTAACCAACGTTGCAGACCCCACCAGGCGATCGGGATCGAAAGCGCGAGCGATACCAGGATTAACTTGACATGTTCGGACGACATCATGACGAGTATTTGCGTTGCCGTCGCGCCCATCACTTTACGGATACCGATCTCGCGAAAGCGTCGTTCGGTCATGAATGCCGAAAGCGCATACAGGCCGAGGCACGAAATGCAGATGGCGACGATGCTAAAGGTATTGATCAACTGGGCCGTACGAAGGTCGGACTGATATTGCTGATCGATGGCTTGATCCAAGAACTTGAATTCGAAGGGAACGCCTGGCACGATTTTCTTCCAACCAGCAGTAAGTTGATCGATGGTTTCTGAAAGCGCGCCATTTCCCACGTTTAACACCATGTTTTCATACGCTGTTGACGAAGGAACGAAGAACAGTGTCGGTTTGATTTGTTCGTGGAGGTCTGTCTGATGAAAGTCTTTCATGACACCAATCACTTCATATTGAACGATGCGCCCGTTGGACTCAGTTTTGAGAATCTGGCCGATGGCCTGGTATGGCGTAAAGCCAAGTGCACGGGCCGACTGCTCGTTGATCAACGCCTTTCGGTAGTCGGTCAATTGATCTTTGTCTGCGATGGTCAGTTCCCGTCCGGCGACGAGTTCGATTCCCATTGTCTGCAGATAGGTGGGATCGGCAACATTGTATTTGTGATACACTGCGTCTTGGTTCGAATGCCCGGCGGCATATATAGATCCATCATACAAGATTTCGCTCCCGGGGGTGAAGTCGGTTCCGGAGGCAGCCTCTACGTTGGGGATGGACAGAAACTCTTGTCGAAGGGCATCGAAGGAATTCCTGGCCGCTTCGATTCGCAACGGGATAATTACCTTGGCATCTGTACTGAAGCCGAGCGGTTGGTTGCGAACAAAATTGATCTGGCGGGCTACCACCATGGTCCCACAAATAAGCACAATCGCGACAAAGAACTGGAACACTACCAACGACTGTCGAAGCCAACCGCGCGTCGATAGCGATGATTGCTTTCCTTTCAAGACGGTGGCAGGTTGAAACGATGCCATGTAAAAGGCTGGATAACTACCAGCCAGTAATGAGGTGCCGACGACAATGACGGCCAACCATGTCATGAGTTGAAACCTTCCTACTTGGTCGAAGGAAAGTTCCGTTCCTGTGGCGGCACTAAACCAGGGCAACGCTATCCATGCGATCGCAACTCCCACGAAGGCCGACAGAGTGACGAACGCGAACGATTCAGCCAATAGTTGACGCACCAATGAGCTGCGCAGCGCCCCCATTACTTTTCGTACGCCGATTTCCGAGCTTCTTCGCACCGCTCTGGCCGTCGAAAGGTTCATGAAATTGATGCACGCAATCAGCAAAATGAATACCCCTATGGCGAAAACGCCGTAAACGTAGGGCGCACGTGCGCTTTGTGATACGTCTGACTTGAGATAAATGTCGCGAACAGGCTCTAGGAACAACGACTTTTTTATTCCACTGGTAGCTAGTTTTGCAGCTCCATATTTATTTAATGTTTGATTGATCTGTTGTTCGATACTGGCTCGGTCTTCGCCGTCGCGCAGCAGTACGAACGACGGAACAAAGTTGCTGCCGACCCACTCGGCCATCATTTCGGGCGACCTGAGATACTCGGCCCAACCACTGCTGTTCATCGAAGTAAGGAAGTTGGCTTTGATAATACTGGGACCGAGTTCGCGGAACACGCCCGTTACACGAAAGTCGTTCGGTGCGCCACCTTGCGTGATGTTGATCACCTGATTAATGGCTTGCCCACTACCGAATAAACGGGTCGCCATCGCTTCGGAAATGACAACTGAGTTAGGGTGGACGAGCGCCCGGTCAGGATTTCCTTCAATAAATTCATAGCTAAAAAGATGGAATACGGTCGAGTCGGCAATCAGCCCGCCCGACTCAAAAAAGTTTTGCTCGCCAAAACGGATGAGCGATTCGGACGCTTGCGGCGGATCAAGCACACGAGCGGCGTATTCGATCCCAGAGACTTCTTCCATTAAGGTCATCGCAATGGGAGGGGAGGCTGTACGAATGCGATGTTCACCCTCCGGTGTCTCGATGAACGAGTCTATTCGGTAGAGTTGATCTAGCTTTTCGTGGTGCTGATCGTACGACACCTCGTGGTTCACGTAGAGCGTCAGCAGGAGGCAACATGCGATGCCGACGGAGAGGCCTGATACGTTGATGAATGAATGAACCCTGTTTCGAAGTAGATGGCGCCAGGCCATTCTTATGTAACTTTTTAACATAGTTGGATGGATTGCCACCGTGGTACTGGCACGAATGGCAATGGTTACACCCCCAACTTGTTAGAAAAGAAGGCGGTTTTCTTGATGTTTTGGGCGAAAACTACCCTTTGGGGCCTTCGAAGTACTTGATTTCTTTTTCCCTGGCCACGTCCTCGCGCTCACGCTTGATGTGCACCTTCGCCGGCGGTCCGACCATGATGGGCACGCGTTCTACTTCTACGTTTGCCAGTTCAAGACCATAAATCTCCTCCGTCGACAAACTATGTTTCTTGATGAAACGATATCCTTGAATGACAATGTCATCGAAAGATGAAATCTCGCTATCGACGGATGCCAGCGAGTGAAGGATAATAAATTTGAAGTCGGCCGGCATGCTATGTCGGTTCAACGACTCATAGTGACTCACCAAATCGATCTCTGCATTTTCGGCCATGTCGTGCAGTACCTTGTTGAACAAGAGGTTCACACGGTGGTCGGCCTTGAATCCGAGTTTGATACGGATGAAGAAGCACTTCTTCGGAATGATCGTGTCGACGGAATACTTCGATGTGTATGGACTGTCGACAGTATCCACGTGAATGAACCAATAGACGTCGGCGCGCTTGGGCTTCTTTTTGAAGATCGAGTAGATGATGTTTGAGTCGATATAACGCTTGCTATCGGCCACTGCCATGTACACCAAGTTGGTCGCCTCTTTCGGGACGGATGTGTCTGCTTGCAAATCCTTGATCAAGGTGATGTAGTGTTTCAAGTCGACAAACTCGGTATGGCGGTCGCGCAACGAACGAGCCTTCAATAAGATGAACATCAACAGGAAGAACACGAAAGCGATGGAGAATGTGAACCAGCCACCGTGGGTGAATTTGCTTAGGTTCGATACCAAGAACATTCCTTCCAGGGTAAAGAACAACAACGCCAGCGCTACGAATCGGATGGTAGACTTCTTGACGGTCCTGAAATAATACACCAGCAGGGTGGTGGTCATGAGCATGTCGACGGTGATCGCCAGTCCGTATGCGCCTTCCATGTTATCCGAACGACGGAAGATGACAACGACGAGGATGGTACCCGCGAGAAGCATCCAGTTGATGGCAGGCAAATAGATCTGACCTTTTACCTGGCTCGGATACCGTACTTGCGTGCTTGGCCAAAGCTTCAGTTTCATCGCTTCGTTCACGAGCGTGAAAGTACCCGAGATCAGCGCTTGGCTGGCAATACACGCGGCCAAGGTGGCGATGACGATGCTTAGGTTCACGAGTGGTTCTGGCACCAAGGCATAAAATGGAATGGTACCCCCCAACGTGGTGCCTGTGCGATTGAGCAACCAGGCAGCCTGGCCAAAGTAATTGAGCAGGAGGCAAGTCAACACGAAGATCCAGCCCACGCGAATGTTGTTTTTGCCGCAATGGCCTAGGTCCGAATACATGGCTTCCGCACCCGTGGTACACAGGAACACAGCACCCAACAGCCAGAATCCACCGGGGTGATTGACGAGTAGGTTCCACGCGTACATCGGATTAAGCGCCCTAAGCACTTCCGGATTTTGTATGAAGTGCATGCTCCCGAAAACACCGATGGTGAGGAACCACAGCAGCATGATGGGCCCGAATGTGTTGCCGACGACCGTGGTACCGAACTGTTGGAAGAAGAACAGGAAAAATAGGATCGCAATTGCGATGGGGGCGGTGGGGATCTCGGGATAGTTGATGGTAAGACCTTCGATGGCGGCAGAGATGCTGAACGCCGGCGTGATGAAACCATCGGCGATGATCGTACAACAGCCAATGATGGCGGGGTAGATCACCCAACTTGCCTTGAATTTCCTTACGAGGGCGTACAAAGCGAAAATCCCACCTTCACCCTTGTTGTCGGCGTTGAGGGCTAAGTACACGTACTTCAAAGTGGTGATGATCATGAGCGTCCAGAAGACGCAACTCATTCCGCCCAATACGAGATCTTCGGTGATAACCGTGTCCTTGCCAACAATGGCTCGGAACACGTACAGAGGCGAAGTACCGATATCGCCATAGATAATGCCAAGTGAAACGAGGACACCTGCCGCCGTGAGCGTGTGAATTCGATTAAGCTTGTTTCCCATCTGCTTCGACCTTTACCTCAGCCTGTAGGTTTTTTTCTTCATTCCTTCCGATGATGAGGCGGTTGCTTCTATCGTAGGAAAAGTAACTGATCATCCAACTGAGCAATGTTAGTGCTTTATTCTTGAAGCCAATAATCGACATGAGGTGTACGAACATCCAGACAAACCAAGCAAACCAGCCTTGGAATCGGATACCGCCGCGCATATCCACGACGGCTTTGTTGCGACCGACTGTCGCCATGCTTCCCTTATCGAAATAGCTAAACTGTTTCAAGGGCTGACCATGAATCATATTCATGATGTTTTTGGCCACGAGCCTTCCTTGTTGTTGCGCGGGTGGCGCCATTTGAGGATGACCTTTGGGGAACTTCTCGTCACCTTCCATCAACGCGACATCGCCGATGGCGAAGATGTGATCGTACCCTTTCACGCGGTTGTAGGCATCGGTGATGAGGCGATTACCCCGACCAAGTACTTCGGGTGAAAGCCCTTGGATGGGATTACCTTTCACGCCGGCTGCCCAGATTAATGAGCGTGAGTGGATCACTTGTCCAGTGCTGAGCACCACCTCGTGACCATCGTAGCCTTTCACGGCGGTATTCAACAATACCTTCACGCCCATGTCTTGCAGGAACTTCAATGCTTTCTCACTGGCTTGGGGCGACATCCCATCGAGGAGGCGACTCGAGGATTGAACTAAGTAAATATCCATCTCGCGCATGTCGAGTTCCGGATAGTCTTTCGGGAACACGTTGCGCTTCAGTTCGGTCAGCGCGCCAGCGAGTTCCACGCCGGTAGGTCCTCCGCCTACGATGACGAAGTCCATGAGGCTATTCATCACGTCGTTGTCTTCCGTGAGAAGGGCGTATTCGAGGTTGCGGATGATCTTGTTTCGGAGCTTCGTCGCGTCGACGATGCTTTTCATGTTGGACGCGTTGTCTTCCACCTCTTTCATGCCATGGAAATTGGTGGAGGCGCCGGTCGCGATCACGAGGTAATCGTATTGAACGGACCCGATGGAAGTTTCAATTCGTTTTTCGGTGGGCACAACAGCCTTCACCTCGCCGAGTCGAAAGAAGAAATCGCGCTGTTTCCCGAAGAGTTTTCGGAAGGGAAAGACAATAGAACTCGTTTCCAGGCCCGAGGTAGCGACCTGGTACAGCAGGGGCTGAAACGTGTGGTGGTTGTACTTGTCGAACAAGACCACTTGAACCCCTTGGTTGCGCAGGGCTTTAATGACTTCAATTCCCCCGAAACCGCCTCCGATGACGACAACGCGGGGTTTGCCCAGGTCCGCTATACGCGTGCGCGTGGTGATGAGTTTGGGCATCTAAAACGCTGAAATTCCTTCAAAAATCCATGCAATTTACGAGCCTCGACAGGCTTTTGGCATGCGCACAAATAATATTTTTAAACCCCCACTTTGGACGTTCTAAACCCTGTATTTTTGCCCCTCGAAAACCGAAAATCAAAACTAACAACCGTTATGCTGAAAAAACTTGTATTTGTCTTGTCCGTTGGTTCTGCCATGATGAGCTGCACTGGGGGCGCGGAGAAGCTCCAGTCGCAGGTCGATTCGCTTAAAGCGGAACTGAAAACCAGCCAAGAATTCGCTTCCACCCTGCAAGAGGTAGGTGTACTGATGGATTCCATCGACGCCAACCGTCAACTCCTCCGTGTAAACATGGTAGAAGGTACTACCTACGAGGACTACACCTCGCGCATGAAGGATATCAACAACTACGTGAAAGATACACAACGCAAGATCGAAGACCTCGAAAAGTCTTTGAAGAAAGCGAAGGGTAGCAACAACACCTACGCAGGTATCATCAAACAATTGAAGGTGGAGATTGAAAACAAGAACAAAGAGATCGCCGCCCTCCAAGAGCAAGTTGACAAGTTCCGCAACGAAAACGATAACCTCGTTCAAACTGTCACACTTCAGTCGAAGGAAATCGATGAGCAAGAAGCCGAGCTGACGGCGAAACGCCAAGAACTCGAACTCATCGAAGCACGCATCCAAGAGTTGATGGTGACAAGCAAAGTAAATGAAGCTGATAGCTACTATGCCCGTGCTCAGGCCGTCGAGTTGGCTGCTCAACGGACGAAGCTTGCCCCTCGCAAGAAGAAAGAAACGTATAAGGAAGCGCTCGAACTCTATAAGAAATCTCTTTCCCTCGGTAAGTCTGAAGCACAAGCCAAGATCACCGAACTCGAAAAGAAGATCTAGTACCGAGGTAAACAACCTTGTTGCAAATGCTCGCTTAGTATACCTGGGCGAGCATTTTTTATTTAATCAAATTCCCGAAATGTGGGGTATTACTAGTGAAGGGTGTTGTGAATACTTTAGTATCATCATTCGACACAGTTATCATAGGTGTTTAGTGAAAAAAGGCTGCCAGGGGTAAGGGGCAGCCTTTTCTTTTTTACCTCGGCCGTTCTCCTCGTTATTTCGTACTTTCGGGGATGGGTTCGGTGGCTTCATATAGAAAGTGGGTTCGGGTAAGTGCTCTTTGCTTACTCACGCTAATGCTCGCCACCGCCACGAAGCCCGCACGCGCTTCCATCGGAGGCTATCACACCGCCAGTTATTCACCCTCAGCCCACGATCTTGCGACCGTCGTGGTTCCCGATTGGCACCAGGCTACTTCTGCCGCCAACGTTCCATTTCTTGGTTATTTGTGGAACGAACTCCAAAAGGCGTCCATGCAAGTGTCGGCGCCGCGACATTCCACAGACCGCGCGCCGCTCCTCGCAGAACTGTCGCACATCCTGTCGTTGCCGTCAATACACGCGCCCTAAGATTACCCTTCTTCAAATCTTCAACGGCTTCGACATTCTTTGCTCGATGCCACTTCGGTTGGCCTTCGTTGGCTAGCCCTGTAACCTTTTTAATAAAATTCTAACATTCAATCTTCTATGAAGAAGTTCTTATTGATGCTTTATCACATGTGGTTCATCGTGGCGATGTTGGTTTTGGTGGTCGCCTTGTTTTTCATATTGAAGTATTCCTAAGGATTGTTGACTAACTTGAAGACTCATGACATTTACTTCTGAAAACATATTACTTCTAGGCTCTGTCCTCTTATTCATCAGCATCGTTGCGAGTAAGACATCTTTCAAGCTTGGGATACCCACGCTGATTTTGTTCTTGATTGTGGGAATGTTGGCGGGGTCGGATGGGCCGGGCGGTATTTTTTTCAACGACGCGAAGACCGCGCAATTTGTGGGTGTCGTGGCACTTAATTTCATCCTATTCAGCGGTGGACTTGATACGAAGATCGAGAGCATCCGCCCCGTGTTGAAAGATGGAATCGCCCTTTCTACGATTGGGGTCGTGATCACCTGCGTGGTGACGGGAGTATTTGTTTCTTATGTGTTGGGATTCACCTGGATGGAAGGACTGCTGTTGGGCGCTATCGTATCGTCTACGGATGCGGCGGCAGTCTTTTCCATCTTGCGGTCTCGTGCGGTGGGTCTGAAGGGGAACATCCGTCCGTTACTCGAGTTCGAAAGCGGCAGCAACGACCCGATGGCTTACTTCTTAACGGTGAGCCTGATCGGTTTGGTGAAGGACCCGGAGGCATCCGTGGTGCGACTTATACCCAATTTCATCATAGGCATGTTGGTGGGTGGTGTCTGTGGTTTCATCTTTGGACGTGCCATGACATGGGTCATCAACCGGATCAAATTGGAAGTAGAAGGTTTGTATCCCGTGCTTATTCTGGCGATGGTATTCTTCACCTTTTCGTTTACCGACGCGGTGCATGGCAACGGATTCTTGGCGATCTATATATCCGCCATCGTCTTGGGGAACTCCAACTTCATTCATAAGAAAAGTCTGATTCGATTTTATGACGGTCAGGCATGGTTGATGCAGATCGTGATGTTCCTTGCATTGGGATTGTTGGTATTTCCGAGCCAGATGGTGCCCATTATTCCGCAGGGCATCATGATCACTTTGTTTTTGATCTTCATCGCGCGACCCATCGCGGTCTTTATCTCCCTCGCGCGGGCCCAAGATCTCAATTGGCGAAAGAAACTTTTCATATCCTGGGTTGGGTTGCGGGGAGCTGTTCCAATCGTGTTCGCCACCTACCCAATGATGGCAGGCCTGCACTATGCCAACACAATTTTCAACTTGGTCTTTTTCATTTCCACGATCTCGGTGCTGGTCCAAGGCACCACGTTGCCGCTGGTGGCGCGTTTGTTACACGTCAGTGTCCCGGAAAAGCTCAAGCGGAAGTTCCCTTTGGACATCGAGCTCAAAGAGGACCTAAAATCGACCCTGGTCGAGGTCGATATTCCGGCTACTTCGTTGGCGATTGGGAAACGGGTGGTCGACCTGGCCCTCCCCAAGGCGGCTATGATCGTCCTAATCCATCGCAACGGTAAGTACCTGACAGCCACGGGGGAAACGATCATGGAAGCCGGGGACCACTTGCTGGTGCTGAGCGACAAACCCAGCGCCGAGTGGGTGCAGCAGGCATTTTTACACTGATCCAAAAACCATTCGAATTCAGGTTCCAAGGCCAATCAGGCCGATTATTTTATCTTTGCTTCCCTTATGTCCCTGGATATACTGGTAACCCTGTTTTTGGTCTTCCTAAATGGCTTTTTCGTTGCGGCTGAATTTGCGATAGTAAAAGTGAGGGCTTCTCAGATTGCCCTTCAGAAAGGAGGGCTAGCGAAAAAATCGGCCCAAGTAATCATCGACAACCTGGACGGTTTTTTGGCTGCCACGCAGTTGGGAATTACGCTCGCGAGTCTTGGCTTAGGTTGGTTGGGGGAGCCAGTAGCAACCCGCGTTATCCTGAACGTCATGAGCTCCATCGGTGTCGAGCTCAGCGTAGAAGCCGCCCATAAGATCGCGGTCCCGGTCGCGTTCACCATGATCACAATCCTTCATATCGTGTTCGGTGAGTTGGCGCCCAAGTCACTGGCCATTCGTTATCCTACGTCGACAGCCATCTCGGTGGCTCCATGGTTGAGGGCATTTTACTTCGTATTCCGACCATTCATTTTATTGTTGAACGGTTTTGCGGGACTCCTCCTGAAAGTGTTCGGTATCAAACCTGTGAACGAAACCGAGATACACTCCGAGGACGAGTTGAAACTCATTATCGCAGAAAGCGAAGAGGGTGGGGCGATAGAAGCGTCGGAACGTGAATTGATTCAAAATGTGTTCGACTTCGACGACCGGGTCGTTCGGCAAGTCATGATTCCGAGAATCAAGATTAGCGCGATGCGGGCCCACACGTCGATTAAGGATGCAATGAACATCGTGTTGTCCGAGGGTTTTTCCCGCTATCCCCTGTATGAAGATTCATTGGAAGAGATCGTTGGCATCGTGACGATCAAGGACATCATTTCTAGCTACGTCACGGCCCCTGATAAAACGGTGCGCGAAATCATGCGCCCCGTGTATTTCATTCCAGAAACGAAGGGAGTGGATAGTTTGCTCCGTGAATTCCAGGTAAAAAAGATCCAGATGGCGATCGTTATTTCCGAGTTCGGTGGAACAATCGGTTTGGTTACGCTAGAGGACATTCTGGAAGAACTCGTCGGTGAAATCCAAGACGAACACGATCAAGAGGCGCAGATTGTGACCTCGGTAGGGCCGAATTCGTATCAAGTACACGCACGCTCGCCGCTACACGACATCAACAAGTTCTTAGATCAACCCATTCCAGAATCGGAGGAATATGAAACGTTGGCTGGTTTGATTACCACGGAACGCCCCAGCGTGCAGCAAGGCGATGAGTTCTCGCTGTCGGGTTACCGAATGAAGGTTTTGAAAATGTTTAAGACCCTACCTGAACTGGTGGAGTTGAAACAGGACAATGCGAAAATCTAGTCGTCTTCTCGTTTATCGTCTAGTCGCTCCCTCGTCGCCGGTCAACCTCAAAACCACTTTTTCCTTTTGAAGTAATAGATCATTCCGACTGCAATGGTTGTCATGAGGACCCACACTTCTAGGTACCCAAACTTCCATCGTAATTCGGGCATGACGTCGAAGTTCATTCCGTAAACCCCTACGATAAAAGTAAGCGGCATGAATATCGTCGAGATCACGGCCAGCACTTTCATCACCTCGTTCATCCGGGTGTTCATGTAGTTGATGTGGATATCCATGAGGCTGCTGGTGAGGTCCTTGTAGGTATCCATGGAGTCGATCAAGTGGACCACGTGGTCGTACACGTCGGAGAAATACCGGGTATTCGCGGGGTCGATCAGCGTATACTCTTCCTTGATCAATTTGCTGAGCGCGTCGCGTAATGGATAGAGGGCTTTGCGCAGGAAGATGAGTTCCTTTTTTATTCTCTGAATCTTTTGGAACTCTAAGTTGTCGGACCCTCCGTCGATTGCTTCTTCAATTTGTTCGATCTGGTATCCGATGGCATCCAGCACGTTGTAATAATTGTCGACGATGATGTCGACGAGTCGGTAGAGCAAGTAGTCTGCGCCCCGTTTTCGAGCCCTTCCGTGGTCGAGCCGGATTCGATCGCGCAGGGTCCCAAAAAGGTCGCCTTCCTTTTCTTGAAAGGAGAGGAGGTAATTTTTGCCTAGGACAAAACTGATTTGTTCGTACTCGATGACGCCCTCACGAATTTGGTAGAGCATTTTCAATGTGAAGAACAAATAGTCGTCGTACTCTTCAACTTTCGGTTGGTTTTCGGAGCACACGTCTTCGAGCAAGAGCGCGTGGAGGTTGAAATTCTCACCAAGTTTTTCAAGGATATGGCGGTCGGAGAGCCCATCGACGTTGATCCAATTCACGGCGTCGGTCCGGAGGTTGGCGAGGATGTTTTCGATGGGGAGTTTGGTTTCCATCCGGAACTCCCGCTCGTTGAACTGGATTAGTTCCAGAATCACGCCAGGGGCCGGTTGGAGGACGTTGGCGTTGGGTGCTTCTTCTACAGTATCCTCAGTGATCTTTCGATGGCGTGTCATGGATCAGTCGGCTGCAGCAGCCTGGTCGCGGTAGAGGACGGTTCGATGAGGGTATGGAATTTCCACTTTCTCTTTATCGAATCTTTCCTTAATCAATTTCAGTAAGTCGCATTTCAAGTCGAAGCCCTCGGACGGATTTCGAGCCCAGGTATATGCTCTTAGTTTAACCGAGAAGTCCGTGATCTCGATCAAGCGCAACATGACTTTAGGTTCCCCTTTGTCTAGCTCTGCCTGTGTTCGGTTGTCGATGCAAAGGGGATGACTTTCTCCAATTTCCTGCATGATCTTCATCGCTTGATCGATGTTTGATTCGAAGGAAATGTTGAACTCAACAAACATACAAACTTTTTCGTCGGTAATAGTTGAGTTGACAATGGTCTCGTTGCTGATGACGCTGTTGGGAATAACGATCCGACGGTTTTCAAAGTCTTTGATGACGGTATGGCGCAGGGTGATGTCTTCGACGTCTCCGGTGTAGAGGGTTCCAATCCTAACCCGGTCTCCCACGCTAAAGGGTTTGAAGATAACCAGGAAAACCCCACTCACGATATTGGAAAACGCGGATTGAGAGGCAAAGCCGACGATGGCCGCCAAGATTCCGGCGCCTGTCAACAGGGTGGTTCCGAAGGCATGAAAGGCGGGAATCGACCGAAATATAATAATGGTCGCAATCAGGAAAATAAGGAAGTCGACGGCGTTCTTGAAGAAGTTATAGCGCGTTGGGTCTACCTTCAGTTTCTCGGCAGCCTTGCGGAAGAATCGGCCTATGACGAGTCGGATTACCCGACCTACGACGAAGGCAATTGCGAGAACTACGAGGGCAAAAATGATCTGCTCCCAAATCTTATCCACACCGGTCATAAACCCGAAAATAGCAAATTATTTACCCTATTATTGCACCCGATGGCTCTTAACCTCGACGATATCAAAGCTCCAGTGGCGCGGGAGATGGACGAGTTCGAGCAGAAGTTCCGCGCCTCCATGAAAACTCGTGTGCTGCTGCTCGATAAGATCATGAACTATATCGTGAAGCGGAAGGGGAAGCAAATGCGGCCCTTATTCGTGTTCCTGAGCGCCGGGTGCTGTGGCCAAATTACCGAATCCACGTTTCGGGCAGCCTCGCTCATAGAACTTCTTCACACCGCCAGCCTGGTTCACGACGACGTGGTCGACGACGCCAGCCACCGACGGGGTTTCTTCTCCGTCAACGCCCTCTGGAAAAATAAAATTGCCGTCCTCGTCGGCGACTTCCTCCTGACCCGAGGCCTTGCCCTAAGCCTGGAGAACCGGGAGTTCGACATCCTGAGTATCGCCAACGATGCGGTCAAGGAAATGAGCGAGGGTGAACTCCTGCAAATGGAAAAAGCCCGTCGCCTCGACGTCGACGAACAGGTTTACTACGAGATCATTCGGCAGAAGACCGCGTCTCTGATCGCCTCGTGTTGTGCCGTGGGGGCATCTTCCGCCGGCGCCCCGCCCGAACAAGTCCAGAAAATGAAGAAACTCGGGGAATGCGTCGGTATGGCCTTCCAAATCAAAGACGACCTGTTTGACTACGGGGAGGATGAAATCGGTAAGCCACTCGGGATCGACATCAAGGAGAAAAAAATGACCCTGCCCTTGATCTATGCTCTGTCTAAGTCTTCATGGCTCGAAAAAAGGAGAATCACGAACATCGTCCGCAACGAAAGCGATAAGCCCAAAAAGGTAAAAGAGGTGATCGACTACGTGAAAAAGTCGGGCGGGATCGAGTATGCCCAGCAAACCATGGACAAGTACTTCCGGCAGTCACTCGACATGATTCAGGAACTCCCGGAATCCCCCTACAGGACTTCACTGGCGCAACTGGTCCAGTTCACGATAGAACGGAAAAACTGAGGTTCGTCATACCGTAGCAATCGATTGTTTCGGCCTTCGAAAGGTGCCGTTGGCCGGATGCAAAATATCTGCACAAAACCCGCATTTCTTTTTTCTTTCTTTCGGGCAGTCCTAAATTTGCCCCCCGCGAAGTGCTCGTACGAAGCGAGCAGTAGTTTAACCATCCCTAACATTAGAATAGCATGAAAGTAACTGTTGTGGGTGCCGGCAACGTGGGCGCTACCTGTGCCGATGTGCTTGCGTACCGTGAAGTCGCAAACGACATCGTGTTGGTCGACATCAAGGAAGGTCTTGCCGAAGGCAAGGCATTGGATATTTGGCAGAAAGCTCCTATCGACTTGTACGATACACGGACTTTGGGATCTACCAACGATTACTCGAAGACAGCGAATTCGGAGGTGATCGTCATCACTTCTGGCCTCCCCCGCAAACCGGGCATGAGCCGCGATGACTTAATCGGCACCAACGCCGGTATTGTGAAGTCGGTGACAGAAAACGTGGTGAAGTATTCGCCCAATGCGATCATCATCGTCGTCTCGAATCCACTCGACGTGATGACGTATCAAGCGCACCTCACGTCGAAGTTCCCCCGTACCCGTGTCATGGGTATGGCAGGTATCCTCGACACGGCGCGCTACCGCGCATTCCTCGCCGAAGCTTTGAACGTGTCCCCGAAAGACATCCAAGCTATGTTGCTCGGCGGCCATGGCGACACAATGGTGCCCCTGCCTCGCTATACCACGGTTGGCGGAATCCCCGTTACCGAAATGATCTCGACGGAAAGACTCAATGCCATCATCGAACGCACAAAAGTAGGTGGCGGTGAACTCGTCAAGTTGATGGGCACCTCGGCCTGGTATGCACCCGGCTCCGCGGCCGCTCAAATGGTTGAAGCGATTGTGAAAGACCAACGCCGCGTGTTACCCGTTTGTATGCAACTCGACGGCGAATACGGTATCCACGATTGCTACCTCGGCGTACCAGTTGTCCTCGGGAAAAATGGCGTGGAGAAAGTGATCGAACTCGACTTGAACGCCCAAGAAAAAGAACTCCTCGAAACTAGCCGCAAACACGTGAAAGAAGTGATGGACGTGCTGGATAAGTTGGGGAAGTAGAATTCAGAATTTAGAATTTAGAATTAAGGATTAAGGATTAAGGATTGAGAATTGGGCGTGAGTAGCGTTCGGTTCTCAATTTTTTTTGGTCAGCTCTTAAATCCTTAATTCTCAATTCTCAATTCTTAATAGCTAAATCGTTTTTTTTCCAACAAACAACACCTCACCGCGCGAAATGCCGTAGTGGGTTGCTTGTTGTTCGGTGAGCTGCGCAGCGAACGTATCTTCAACGGGTTGGAGTCCCGACCGCGCGATTCTGGCGGGGTAGTCTCTGCCATATTTGCGAACGTGGTCGTCTTGTCCAAAAATCTTCTCGCGCATCCTTTTGTCCGTGATAGACGCGTCCTCGAAAGTGACGTCTGGAACGGGTGAAAAGAACGGTATCTGCAGGATGGCCCATCCTCCTGGCTTCAACACGCGGTGAATCTCCTTCATGGCTGCGATGTCGTCGCGCACATGTTCGAGCACATGGTTGCACAGGACCACGTCGAACGTATTCGATTCGAAAGGCATTTCGTGTATATCCATCTTTACCTTCGCGAGCGGCGATTCAATGTCGGCTGTGATGTAGCCCGCACCATGTTGTTTTTCGAAGGGTTTCATGAAACACTGTTCGGGAGCGACGTGCAAAACCTGCATCGGCTGGTTGAAGAACCGTGTCCTGTCGCGCAGGTACAACCAAATCAGCCTGTGACGTTCCAAAGATAAGCACGAAGGGCAGAGGGCATTCTGCCGGGGGTTAACTCTTCCATAGGGCAAGAAAACCCGGTAGTGCGATTGGCAGATGGGGCATTCTACCTGGTTCCCAGCATAGAACCAACCGACCACTTTTAGTCCTACACCGCTTACAAGCTGCAAGTACTTTCGTGGAACGAACCGGATCAGGATTGAAATGATGCGCTTCATGAATTCGAAGGCGCGAATTTAACTACTTTCAACTAGTGCCGACGATCTCCGGTCGCGGGGTATTTGACGGCCCTTAAAACTATTTTGGTCCATGGGTCATCTTACGGGCATGAGCAAGACCTAAAACGGGTTTTTGACTTAAAAAGGCGCTTTTTGGGAACATTACTGGACATAGCTATGATGCATTCCGACACCCTTCTCGTCCGGGCTCGCGAGGGGGATAAGGAAGCCCAGGGTAAACTGGTGCAACTGTGGTATAAGCGGATTTATAACTTCGGTTATAAGTTCTTCTTCGACCATGACCAAGCCATGGAGGTGACGCAAAAGACCTTCATCGCGATGCACAGAAACATCTCCCAACTTCAAGAGCCGTCGCGATTCAAGTCGTGGCTATATACGATCGCCGTGAATTTCTGTCGTGAAGAGCTCCGCAAACAGAAAAACAAGCGATCGGTGTCTCTCAGTGACTTGCAACCGGGCGAAAATGACGAGAGCTACCGGTGGGAGCAAAGCGGGGCACGACACGAAAATCCCGAGCAACAACTTCGTCAAACTGAGTTGTCGGACATTTTACAACGATGCTTGCTTGAACTCAGCGAAGAGCAACGTGTCGTGGTCATCATGAAGGAGTATGAAGGACTGAAATTTCGAGAGATCGCCGAAGCACTCGACATATCGGAGAATACCGTGAAGTCGAGAATGTACTATGGGTTAGACGGGTTGAAAAAGATTTTGGAAAGGAACAGTATCACGAAAGAAACGATCGGATATGAATGATAAGCCAAGTGAAGTCGAGGTGATCGCCTACTTGTATGGAGAACTCGAGGGCGAAGAGAAGTTGAAGTTGGACCGCTATTTCATGGAACACCCAGAGGAATGGCAAAAGGTCCAGCGCTTGCAAGATACCCGCGAGGTGATGTCGCGTGTGGAGGAGAAAGAGGTGATCGCGCCGCCTGTGCTGATGAACGAAGATTCGTCGACCGTATCTTTTTGGAAGTCCTCCTGGACACGTCAAGTCATGGCTATCGCCGCGGGGTTGGTGGTGGTGCTCGTGTCGGCACGGTTGCTCGACCTGCACATCAGTTATTCGGACCAAGAGCTAAGAATCGGATTCGGTGCGCAGCCATCGTCTGGTGCTACCCTTACTGCCGAGCAGGTGCAGCGTATGATCGACCGATCGAATGAAGCTGAGCAGAGCCTGATCGAAACCCAATTGTCGGCGTCGCAAGCTAAACTGGACAAAACGATTCAGGAGACCTTGACCAGCAATGGTCGGCAGATGCAGGCGCTGGCCAATCAAGTGACAGCGGCTTCGCAGTCTCAAATTCGCGAGTTTGTCGCCACATTGACCCGCGACCAATTGACGCAGATGCGCGACTACGTTCAGCTATCGGCTGCCGACCAGAGAAAATACGCCGACAACCTGGTTACCGACTTTGCCAAGTACCTGCGCGAACAACGGACACAAGACTTGAATATGTACCAAACCCGCTTCAGCCGGCTGGAGCAAACTGCTGATGAATGGAAAACCGAGACCGAGCAGATATTGGCCAGTATCATCTCGAAAGGTCAGAAAGAACAGCAGAACAACTATTAGTGAAAGAGAAGTGATTGAAAACATGAAATGAACATGAAGACAAAATTTTTAATACTCATCGCATGCTTGGTTTCGACGTCGTGGGCATTTGCTCAAGGTAAAATCGATACGGAGCGAATGGATCGCGATCTTGAAATCGCTGAAAATGCATTGTCGACCCTGATCAAACAACAGTTCGATCGGAAGTCGTTCTGGGTCGACATCAAGGCCACCTATACACCGGGATTTGGCGTCACCATGCGCGTACCCAACGACAACTCGTCCTGGATTTTCGAGTCCTCAAGGGGCGGGAATCGTGCCGTGATAGCGCCAGCAGCCGTTGGTTCTTATGGCGGAGGATCGTCTGGATCTGTCGTTATTGTCGACAGCGACGACAGCGACCGGGCTAAGTCGCGAATAGACGCATCGCGCGACAGCGCACGTACCGTTTACTATAAAAAGCTTATTCAAGCATCGAAAGACTTCCTTGCCGACTACGGTGACCTGTTGAGCCAACTCCAACCCAATGAGAAAATCCTGATCACCAACCGCGGGGAAGGAAACCGTTTCATGTACTACGACAAGTCATCCAAGCGTCAGTTGGTTACGATCGAGGCACTCAAGGGTGACATTTCGCAGGTGCGGTTAGGTAAGATGACGCGAGAACAAATGCTGTCGAAAATAACCGTTGTAAACACCGAGTCGACCAACGAGATCGAGACCGATCTGGAGTTGTTGTCCAGCATTATCGGTCGATTATATCGCTCCGACTTATCGAAGACGTTCTATACCGACGAAAATATTTATTACGAGCGATTGAAAAATTTTGGCGTGATCTACTACATGTCTGCCTATTCAGGTGTGGAAATGGACCGCGGCCCCGGCGATGCCACACGCGGTCGCATCTGGCGAATGCCGACCCAAAGACTCGAAGGATTAAGCCAGGAACAGCGCGATAAAAAGGTGGTGGAACTGTTCCCGCAGTTCGAGCGGGACCTCAAGGAGAACATCATCGAATATGGCCAAACCGTGAAGTCACTAAAAGAAGACGAGATGTTGGTTTTCAACGTCACGATCACGAAGTGCGTGGGGTGTGGTATCCCCGCATACCTGGAACTTTCGATCAAGAACTCAGCGATTCGGAAACTGGCCGCAGGTCAGATGTCGAAAGCCGATGCGATCGCGGCGCTGAGTGTAAAAAAGGGCCCAGACCAATAGCAGACATCTTACCCGCCTTGGGTATGTTGATTCCTTCGACTGATGCAACCGGGTCAATCCGGTTGCTCGTCAAGGAAAGCAGTCCGAACCTCAAAATTGATTTGTCGAGAAGAGATTTTTTTTCAACTCGACCAGGCCTTCGCACTTGAGGTCAAGTCTTTTACTGCCGTTTGTAACCATATCGCCCGAAAGGGGTATTTACTGGCGGATTTTTCTGGCCGAACATTACTTGTTCTTAATTAACGCTCATGAAGAGAAGCCTTTTGATTGTTTCTGGCGTGTTGGTCATAGCCGTTGCTGCTTACAGCTGGCTGGGCCGAAATGACACGCATGAAAGTGCCGACATCCTCGCCTCAGTCCGCAAGGGTGAGTTTAGAGTTGAGATAGAGACGACCGGTGAGTTGGAGGCCAAGAACTCTGTAAAAATCATGGGCCCCGCGGGCTTGCGAAATTTTCAGATTTGGCAAGTCACTATTCAAAAGATTGTGGAGGAAGGAACCGTGGTGAAAAAGGGCGACTGGGTGGCGACACTAGATCGCTCCGAGTTTCAAAACAAGTATTCTCAAAAGCAGATCGACTTCGAAAAGGCGCATTCGAAGTTCGTTCAAACGCAGTTGGATACCACGCTGTTAATGCGTCAATCGCGCGATGAACTCGTGAACCTCAAATATGAAGTGGAAGAGAAGGGCATCGTTTTGGAGCAATCCAAGTTCGAGCCACCCGCCACCATCAAACAAGCGGAGATCAACCTGGAGAAGGCGCGACGCGGTTACCAACAGGCACTTGAGAATTACAAGATCAAGCGGAACCAGAACATTGAGAAGATGCGCGAGGCCGAAGCCGAACAACGTAAGGTGCGCGATGAGTTTTCTGGAATGACCACGGTGCTGGAGTCCTTCAATGTGTTGGCACCTGAAGATGGCATGGTGATATATACCAAGGCTTGGGATCAAAAGCCCATCAAGGCGGGAAGCCAGATCAACATGTGGGAACCCGTAGTGGCCACCTTGCCCGATTTAACCAAGATGCTCTCAAAGACTTTCGTGAATGAGGTGGATGTACGGAAGGTGACGCAAGGACAGGATGTCGAGATAGGGCTTGACGCATATCCCGACAAGCGTCTCAAGGGAAAAGTTATCCGCGTCGCCAACGTGGGTGAGCAAAGACCGAACTCGGACGCCAAGGTGTTTGAGGTGGCCGTTGAAATTGAAGGTACCGATATGACCTTGCGCCCGTCGATGACGACCAGCAATCGAATCGTGGCAAAGGTGGTTCCCGACGCTCTTTTCGTGCCGCTGGAATCGCTCCACAACGAAGCCGACTCGATTACTTACGTGTACAAGAGGGATGGGTTGAAGGTGACCAAGCAAGAAGTCCAAGTCGGCGAGACGAATTCAAACGAAGCCGTCATTGTGCTCGGACTCGCTGAAAACGAGCAGGTATTTCTCTCGATTCCTTCCGGCATGTCGGCTGATGCCGTCAATCTCTTGCCTGAACTCAATGGCAAGCGTCAGCAGAAGGAGGATAAAAAACCTGACGAGAGCAAGGTGTTGTCACTCGCGCCATCTTCTAATTGAGTGTGGAGATGTTGACGCCTCGTTTGCTTGCCAATTTATTTATTGCGGTCAATGCCGTTGTTGCGAATAAGGTTCGTTCGTTGTTGACAGCGTTGGGGATCATTTTTGGTGTCGCGGCCGTTATCGCGATGTTGGCGATTGGTAACGGCGCGCAGCAGGAGATATTGGACCAGATCCGCCTCGTGGGCGTCAACAATATCGTCGTGAAACCCATCGTCGAACAGAAGGACGAAAAGGTAGACGAAGAAGCAGGAAAAAAAGAGAAGAAGAAGTTTTCGCCGGGACTCACACTCCGCGATGTAGTGAGTATTTCGAACATCATTCCCGGATTAACACGGATCAGCCCCGAGATCTCCATCGATACGTACGTGATTCGGAACGGTTTTAGACGGTCGGCGAAATTGGTGGGTGTAGATCCTACCTATTTCCAGATCTACAATTTTCAACTCACCGAAGGTCACATGTTTAGTTCGGAGACGGGTTCGCCCGTCTGCGTTATCGGGTTTGGCATCAAGTCGAAATTCTTCCCCGTCGAAAATCCTATCGGCAAGAGCATCAAAGTCGGTCAGCATTGGCTCACGATCGTCGGTGTGTTGGAGGAACGCAAGGTCTCCAACAACAGCGTCAGCAAACTGGGGATTCGAGACTTCAATATGGACGTGTACACCCCGCTGCAAACGGTCCTTATTCGCTATCGAGATCGGGACAAGATCACGACCGAAGCCTTGCGCCAAGCGGCCATGCGAAGCCGGGGCAACGTCGTGAACACGCAAGGCGAAACACCCGAACAGGAAGCAGAAAGGAAGAACTACCACCAACTTGACCGCTTGGTGATACAAGTAGACCAGACTGCGATGTTGGAGCCGGTCGCCGAGATTTTGTCGCGGATGCTACAACGCAAGCATTATGATGTGGTTGACTACGAGATTGAAATCCCCGAGTTGCTCTTGAAGCAGCAGCAGCGGACGAATGACATTTTCAACTATGTTTTGTTTGCCATTGCGAGCATCTCGCTTTTGGTAGGAGGTATTGGGATCATGAACATCATGCTGGCGTCCGTATTGGAGCGAATCAAAGAGATTGGCCTTCGTTTGTCGATAGGGGCCAGGAAATCAGACATTATCCAACAGTTTTTGTTCGAGGCCATGATGATCAGTGTATCCGGAGGATTGATTGGCGTTTTGCTAGGAGTCGCGTTGGCCTACATCGTTTCGGGTGTGGCGGGAATCCCCACAATCATTAGCATCGGTTCGATTCTGTTGTCTTTTGGTGTGGCGGCCTCGGTTGGACTGATATTTGGGATAGCACCCGCACGAAAGGCCGCCAGCCAAGACCCTATTGCATCCTTACGATATGAATAAATACTTGTTGATATGGAGTTTGGCCGCATGTGCCCTAATGGTGTCACCGTTAAGGGCGCAAAATGCCTTCACGTTGGAAGAGGTGATCCAACGCGCACAGTCGCAGTCACCAGCATTTAAACAAGCCGAAACCAGGAAGGAGAATCGTTACTGGCAGTACCGGTACTATACCACGAATTACATTCCTCAGATTCGAATGAATAGCAATAACGTGGGTTCGCTGTACAACAATAGTTTCTCTAGGACCCCACTGTCGGACGGTACCTACACGTACGTTCCTGTCAACTGGCTCAATCCCGGCGTCAATTTTTCACTTCAGCAGCCGATTGAGTGGACAGGAGGAACAGTTTCCGTGAATTCTAGCTACAACTACTTTCGTGATTTCAACCAAGTGCGACCATCGCAGTGGAATGGCAGCCCGTTCTATGTGCAGTTGTATCAACCTCTTTTTGCCTTCAACCAGTTAAAATGGTCGCGGAAGGTGGAGCCGATTCGCTATGAGGAGTCGAGAAGGGAATACACGGAATCGATGGAAGCCATCGCGCGCGATGGAGTTACCTACTTCTTCAATGTGTTGCAGTCGCAAGTCAACTTGCAAATCGCTCAATTCAACTTGGCCAACAACGACACGATCTATAAGATCGAGCAGGGACGTTACAATATAGGAACGACATCGGAAGACAAACTCTTACAGGTAGAGTTACAACTCCTTCGTTCGCGGCAGGATGTCGCTCGAGCAAACCTAGACTTGCAAAATGCGTCACTTTCATTGCGCACATATATTGGTTTGCGCAACGGCGAGCGATTTTCTTTGGTGATGCCTGACGTGATCCCAAATTTTGAAGTCTTAGAAGACGAGGCCCTCGCGCACGCGAAGGAGACGCGGGCCGCCTACATCGCGTTCGAGAGAAGGAAAATTGAAGCGCAACAAGAGGTGGCCCGTGCCAAGGGTCAGCGTTACAACATGGGAATTTCTGCCGCCTATGGGACCAACAATACGGCCCCGTATCTGAGCGAGGTGTACCAAAACCCATCGCGACAGCGTATCGCGAATGTTACGTTCGATGTGCCGATCGTCGATTGGGGCCGGCGACGGGCGCTGATGAAGACCGCGTATGCCAACAAGCAATTGACCGACTACGTGATCGCACAGGACGAGGTGGTGTTTGAACAAGAGATACTCACGCAGGTACGGCAGTTCGAAATGCTTCGCCTCTCAATAGAGATCACCAAGAAGGCCGATCAGGTCGCTCAAACTCGATATGTTGTGGCGCAGAATCGTTACTTGATTGGTAAGATCGATATCACCAATCTGAACATAGCGCTGACTGAGAAAGACTCCGCCAAACGAAGCTACTTGGATGCCTTGAAGCTTTTTTGGACCGCCTATTACGAGCTTCGACGGTTGACCCTCTACGACTTCGCGTCCGAACGCCGACTCTACGTGGAGGACTAACTAGACGCGATCGCTAGGGTAACTGTACGCCGCCGATACACTTTTTGAAATAGTGTATCACGACCGTACATTTTTGGTGTCCGCTTGTAACTAGGTGACAATTTTTTACGTCTCGATGACGCAAGAATACCCTTACCTACTTTATCTTCAAGACATCCTCGATCACCCTTCCACCCAATCCCTAAGTTATGTTTCAACTTCGATTTGCCATCCGTGTCTTTTTGAAGGACAAGTTCTTCTCAATCCTGAACATCCTCGGTCTCGCGCTGGGAATTGCAGTGAGTATCATCTTGCTGTTGATTCTTCAGAATGACCTAAACTATGACAAGCACTACATGAAGCACGCTCAAATTTATCGGCTGGGTGGGCACTTGTGGGCAACGGGGGTGGATGGAAGACCATCGCGTGCCGCTCGGGAGCTAGGTCCAATATTGCGGGAGGAACTACCCGAAGTGGAGAACGTTGTTCGAATCAACAACTGGATTCGAACGATGATCCGTTATAAGACCGCGTCAGGTGACGAGAAACTTTGGTACGAGGATTACGTGGCGCGAACCGACTCGAATTACTTCACGATGTTCGATCACCGGTTTATTGAAGGCGATCCGAAAACTTGCTTGAAGGATTTGAATACCGTCGTGTTATCAGAACGGGTTGCCAAAAAGTACTTCGCTGGTGAATCCGCTTTGGACAAACAACTTGTGATCGGAGAGGACCTCTATAAAGTTACGGCCGTCATCGAAGACCTCCCGGAGAATACGCACCTAAAATTTGACTTGCTTCTCTCTCAATTGCCGAAGCGCCCTTGGGTAGTGGAGAATGGCCAAGTGAAATCGGAAGCATTCTGGAATCCGGATGTGTTTACTTACCTGCAGTTTCCTCCCAACTACGATGTCAAACAGTTTTACGATAAGTTTCCAGCCATCTACGATAAGTATTTTAAGTCGTTCGGAGACCAAGTTGGAGGACATTTTGAGCCTATTCTTGAAAATCTAGCGAGCATTCACTTCCATTCCGACTTGGAGTACGATGTGCCCCACGGAAATCTAGCGTACCTGTATGCATTTACCGGAATCGGAATTTTTATCGTGATACTCGCCTGCATCAACTACATGAATTTGTCGACGGCAAAGTCGGTTAACCGGGCGGCCGAAATTGCGATGAAGAAAACGCTAGGTTCTTCGCGGTCGAAGTTGATTGTCTCATTTTTGACAGAGTCGATCCTGTTGTCTTTGATCGCAATGGTACTCGCCATCGGGCTGGTTTTCTTCGTGATCAATGCAACTTCGTTCAATTCGCTTGTTGAGAAGAATCTATCCACCGATTTCTTGGGCAATAGTACCCTTCTGCTGGGAACATTTGGTTTGACGCTCACCATCGGCATTCTTTCAGGATTGTATCCTGCGCTGTACCTACCTACGATACCGACGCTGAGGGCGTTGAAAGGCGCGTTCAAAAATGAGAAGTCCAGCATGTACCTCCGGAAGACCTTGACCACACTACAGTTCGCAATTTCCATTTTCGTGGTCGTGTGTACTTGGTTCATGAAAGATCAAATTGACTTTGTACGGAGCAAGGACTTGGGCTTCGATAAGGAAAACATGCTTGTCGTGGAGGTTCAGGATACTGCCGTGGAAAACAGGATCGATGCCATTCGGACGGAGTTGATGCGCAATCCGAAAGTGATCGGAACAACTGCCTCTTACAATGTTCCCGGCGTGAACACCGATGGCTTTGGCGTAATGCTCGCTGAATCAGACCAAGGGATGACCCAGCAATCCTTTACCATCATGACCGTCGGGGACGACTTCCTAAAAACGATGGGCCTCCAGTTGTTGGACGGGCGTGATTTTCAGCCGGGTGGACTCGACGGTGACAAAGGTTTTATCGTGAACGAAGCTGCCGCAAAGAAGATGGGTTGGAATGATCAAGCGGTTGGTAAAAAGCTACGTTGGTTCCACGATACAGATGAGACTAAGAAAGTCATCGGCGTGGTGAAGGACTTTAATTTTAACTCACTCCATAATTCGATCAACCCATTGGTGATCAACTGGGGGACGGGTGGACAATATCTGTACATTAAGGTTGCCGGTGGTGATTTGCCCAAGACCCTTGATGACATCCGCACCACGTGGGCGAAGTATGACTCGTCGCATCCTTTTGAATACTTTTTTGTGGATCAGCGATTCAACGAACAATACCGTCAAGATGAGGTACAACACCGCCTTCTCTCGAACTTATCTTACATCTGCATATTCATTTCGTTGTTGGGCTTGTTGGGTTTGTCGGCTTTTGCTGCGACACAGCGCACGAAGGAAATAGGTATTCGCAAAGTGCACGGTGCGAGTATTCCTCAAATCATCTACCTCATGTACAAGGATGTGATGCTACTGGTATTGATCGCCTCGGTGGCAGTGGTTCCGGCTGTGTATGCGGTCATCCAAGGCTGGCTCGGGAATTTCGCGTACCAAAAGCCATTAAACCTAGCCGTGTTTGGTATCGTCGGTTTGTTGGCCTTAGGGTTTGCCTTTGTAACGGTGGCATTCCATTCGCTCAAAACGGCACGAACGAATCCAGTTAAGTCGCTGAAATACGAGTAAGAGACGTTAGATCCCGGTGTAGTTGAAAGGTGTAATGCTCTTGAGCTTTGTTTTCAACTCGTTCGACACTTTGAGTGTGTCGATGAAACCTGCGATCGATTCTTGCGTCACTTTCTCATTCTTACGCGTCAGGTCTTTGAGGGCCTCGTATGGATTTGGATATCCTTCCTTGCGGAGTAGTGTTTGAATGGCTTCTGCCACGACGGCCCAGTTGTCGGATAAGTCGGCATCGATGGCAGCCCGATTGAGTTCCAACTTGTGCATTCCTTTTTTCAGGGAATGGAGCGCCACGACAATGTGGGCAAGCGGCACGCCGATATTTCGAAGCACGGTCGAGTCGGTCAGGTCGCGTTGGAGCCGTGAGATCGGTAGCTTTGCCGATAGGTGTTCTAGGATCGCGTTGGCAAAACCTAGATTGCCCTCCGCGTTCTCAAAGTCAATGGGGTTAACTTTATGCGGCATCGCCGACGACCCAATCTCGCCCTCCTTGATCTTTTGTTTGAAGTAGTTCATCGACACATATTGCCAAACGTCCCTCGAAAAGTCGATAAGAATCGTGTTGATCCTTTTCAGGGCATCACACTGCGCGGCGAAGTTGTCGTAATGCTCTATTTGAGTGGTGGGGAAACTCAAGTCCAGACCGAGCGATGAAACGAAGTTATCCGCGAATTCGATCCAGTTAATTTGTGGGTAGGCAATGTTGTGCGCGTTAAAGTTGCCGGTGGCGCCACCAAACTTTGCGCTGTATTCGATATCGAACAATTGTTGGTATTGGCGCGATAGCCGCACCATGAAAACTTTGAGCTCTTTCCCCAAACGAGTAGGCGAAGCGGGTTGACCGTGGGTGCGCGCCAGCATCGATACATCTTGCCAGCGATCAGCCAGGTCGCCGATGTCGTTCATTGTTTCCAATAGCAGGGGCAAGAGGTGTGCTTCCATGAATTCTTTCATGGAGAGCGGAATGGCCGTATTGTTGATGTCTTGCGACGTTAACCCGAAGTGGATGAATTCCTTGTAGCGGTCCAGCTTCCGCTTGTCGAAGTGTTTTTTGATAAAGTATTCGACGGCCTTTACATCGTGGTTGGTAGTTTTCTCAATTTCCTTGACTTCCGTGGCATCACCTTCCGAGAAGTTGCGGTACACGTCGCGAAGCGGTTCCGCTTCCGTTGCCGGGAAGTCCTTAAGTTCAGGAAGTTGCTGGGTGAGCATCAAGAAGTATTCGACTTCAATGCGCACCCGGTAGCGAATCAATCCGAACTCCGAAAAGTACGGCGCCAAGATTTCTGTACTTCGAAAGTAGCGCCCGTCGATCGGCGAAATGGAGGTAAGTGTTGTTAGCTTCACGTGGTTTGGGCGTGTTTCGAGGACACAAAAACAGGTCGTAAAAATAGATTTTTTAGGGGCGGAAAACCCTATTTTTGTCGACTTTATGAACCGTTTCCCTCGGCTCTTTTTTAGCTTTTTGCTCTCGTCTTTCTCATTGTTTTCCTTCGGTCAAGGTGTGCAAGAGGGAAACACGCCCGCACAGGTTTCCAACGCACAGCAATCGAAGAACCTGCCGGGCAAGAAGCTCTCGATCCGCCGGGCCACGGGCCCCATCGTTCTCGACGGCAAACTCGACGAAGCAGATTGGCAAACCGCCGACGTGGCAGGCGATTTCTTTTTGAACTACCCGGTGGATACGACGTTCGCAGAATTTCAAACCGAGGCGCGGGTCACTTTCGATGAGCATCACTTTTACGTGTCGTACGTGTGCTACGACGATCAGACACCAGACGTCATTCAGTCTTTGCGGCGCGACTTCGACTTCGATACCAACGATAACATGGGCGTATTCATCGGCCCATACAACGACGCCATCAACGGATTTTATTTTATCGTCTCCCCATTGGGTGTACAGCTCGAGGGAACGATCGCGTCCGGCGGCGCCGATGGCGACGGCAGCTACAACGATACATGGGACAACAAGTGGTATTCGAAAGTGACGCGCCATCCAGACCGGTGGGTCGCCGAACTAGCCATTCCCTTCAAGAGCTTCCGCTTCAAAAGCGATGTCGACGAATGGAACATTACATTCTTACGGTACGACCTCAAACGCAATCGTACTTCGAGTTGGATTGCCACGCCCATCCAGTTCATCCCAGCTTCATTCGCGTACGCAGGTAAGCTGGTGTGGCAAGACAAACCACCTCATCATAAGACCAACATTTCCATCATCCCGTTCGTGGCGGGCAGCTCGGCAAGTGATCGCACGGTGGAACCGCACACTCAAAACCGCGAGCTACAAGGAGGGATGGATGCCAAGATTGGCGTGACACCGTCGCTTAATCTGGACTTGACCGTGAATCCAGACTTTTCACAAGTGGAGGTAGATCGACAAGTGATCAACCTCACGCGTTTCGAATTCCAGTTTCCAGAACGGAGGCAATTCTTCTTGGAGAACAGCGACCTGTTTTCGAGGATGGGATTCCCCGAAGCACGCCCGTTCTTTTCTAGGCGGGTGGGGCTGGCCCGCGACACCGCCGGCAACTTGGTGAAAGTACCAATCCTCTACGGCGCCCGGTTGAGCGGTTCCCTCTCGAAGGATTGGCGGATCAGCATGTTGAACATGCAAACAAGGGAGAAGCAAAGCATCGGCTTGCCAGGTCAAAATTTCACCGTTGCGGCGATCCAACGTAACTTCTGGGCGCAATCCAATATCCAGCTCTCGTTCGTGAACAAGGAGTCGACGGGACTCGAACTCGCCGACACCACTAAGTATTTCAATCGGGATTTGTGGTTCCGCAAACCGGAGGGAACCGACTCCGTTACAGCCCTGAACAAGTTCAACCGGGTGATGGCGGTCGACATCGAGTCGAGAAGCCGCGACAATACTTGGTACACAAGCCTCTACTATAGCCACTCATTCGATGCAATGAATACGTCGAAGCGACAGACGGGTGGGGGATGGTTGACTTACACAAAGCGGAACATCAACCTCTCGGTCGGAGGAAGTTTTGTGCAGAAGAATTTCAACGCCGAAGTCGGCTACGTTCCCAGCAAAGGCGTGTATCCGGGCATCGTCAATGGATACCTCATGGGCCAAGGAACCTTCTATCCAAAGAACTCGCGGGTCATCAACCATGGACCTATGTTCAACGGTCAGGTTTCAACATTGCCTACGGGACTGATGACCGACAACCTCGCGAACCTGGGATACCAGTTTAGTTTCCGGAATACCAGCGGACTTCAAATCACGTATAACTATATCTACCAACGGTTAACGAACTCTTTCAATCCAATCGATCCCGAAAAGTTTATCCGGTTCGAGGAAGGCGATGAGTACAATTGGCAAAATGTAACGGCTGGGTTTTCGTCGGATCAACGGAAGGTACTTCGCTACGAGATCAACACCACGCTAGGCGAATTCTACAACGGGAAGAACACCAACTTCAACGGGGAGATCAACTATCGCTATCAACCATTCGGAAGTATTGCCGTCCGATTCGACTACAACGACTTGCGGTTGGCATCCGGGTATGGACGCGAAAAACTATTTATCGTCAGCCCGCGGATGGATCTTACGTTTACGCACAAACTTTTCTTAACAACTTTTGTTCAATACAATACGCTAGCCGATAACGTGAACCTGAATGCGCGGTTCCAGTGGCGTTATAAGCCAGCGTCGGACTTTTTTATCGTTTACACTGAAAACTACCTACCCGAAACTTTCGCCAGTAAGAGCCGTGCGCTGGTGTTTAAGTTCACGTACTGGCTCAACATCTGACGTTCGCCAGGTAGGACACTTTTATTACCTTTGCCGCCATGTTTGGACTATTTAAGAAAGACAAGAAGAAGGAGGAAGTGCCGTCAGGCTCGCGTTACTTCGAGCTGACCGTAAGCCAAATCGTTCAGGAAACAAAAGATGCGATTACAATCGTTTTCGAGCAACCCGCTCAAAAGTTAGCCTATAAACCGGGCCAGTTTCTTACCCTCATCGCCACCGTTGGCGGTAAGGAAGTGCGTCGTTCTTACTCCCTATGTTCATCGCCCTTTTTGGATGAAAAGCCAGCCGTAACCGTGAAACGCGTCGAAGGCGGATTGATGTCCAACTGGCTGCCCGACCACTTGAAGGTGGGACAAGCCATTCGGGTCATGGAACCGATGGGGCAATTTACCACCGAGTACGACAGCAAGAACAAGCGACACATCGTGATGTTCGCCGGCGGCTCCGGAATCACACCGCTACTGTCGATCATCAAGAGTGTGGTGACCCAAGAACCAGAGAGTATCGTGTCGTTAATCTATTGCAACCGCAACATCGATAGCATCATTTTTAAGGATGAACTGGATAAGTGGGCCACAAAATATGAAGGTCGCGTTCATGTGATCCACGTGCTCGACGAAGCGCCCATGAATTGGCAGGGGTACTCTGGGTTGTTGAACCGGGAGATGCTGACCAAGTTGTTCGAGCGGATTCCAAACTGGGGAATCGAAAAAACCACTTACCTCATGTGCGGTCCGGAAGGTATGATGAAGAATGTGCAAGTTCTACTTGGCGAGCACCGCATCCCCGGAAACCGAATCTTTAAAGAGAGTTTCGTTCAAGGAACCATCGACAAGGAGAAGCCAAAGGAGACAAATCCTTCCACCGAAAATTTGGCGGAGAGAGAAGTGACCATTCGTTATGATGGCAATGAGTTCAAGGTAATGGTGCCGGCCAACAAGACTATTTTGGAGACGGCTTTGGACCAAGGTATCGATCTACCGTACTCTTGCCAGAGCGGGCTTTGCACGGCTTGTCGTGGCAAAGCACTTTCCGGAAAGGTGAAACTCGATGAAGAAGATGGCCTCTCACAAAGCGAACGCGCCGAAGGCTACGTTCTCACTTGCGTAGGCCATCCTCTTACCGACGATGTCGTGATCGAGATCGGCTAGCCGGTTGTCGCAACGGCTACTTCCGCTTAAACGAAATCCCGTCGATGTCGACCGATGATACTTGACCATCGGTGCCGATAGAGAAGGACATGTTTCCTTTCCCGTACCATTTTTTGTCGTACCACCCTCGGAACGTGTCGTAATGCCAGTGGCTAAACTTGGCGCCGACAAAGTTGTTCATGTTCATCTGCAGCTGGTCGCCAGACTGGGTAATGACCACGTCACCAAAAAGCGGGTCACTGTACTTCCCGGCAAACGCAGAAACGTCAAGTGATGGCTTCGTGTTGGCTACTCGTTTCGCCTCGAAGTCTTTTTCTTGTTTTTCCTCGCCAGCCCAGATGTTTGTGTACAGTTGCAAGAACTCCGCACTCCAGTCGCGGGTTCCGCCTAGCGCGAAGAGGTCGAAGGTCTTATACACCAACGCGTGACGGACCTCGGCATGGTCGAAATTTCCAAAGACATAGATACCGAGTTTTTCGTCCGGGAGTTGGGCATGAATCGCGATCGCACCGGCCAAACTTCCCGTGTGAAAATTCACCTTCCGACCCTTGTAGTCATGCTGAAACCAACCCAGCCCATAGGTTGTCCAGTTGGGTTTTGTCAAACGCGCCGTCGGATAGAATTGGCTCGCAGGGATAAGTACCTGTGGTTTGAACATTTCGATCCAAGTTTTCGCCGAGAGCAGACGTCCACCCTGGTACTTGCTGCTGTCGAGCATCACGCGCATCCATTTACCCATATCGTCGACACACGACCAAGCGCTTCCCGCCGGCCCGATCTCGTCGGCTTTTGTATGTTGGATCACAGTAATTTTTCCCTCGACCTTATAGTGAGGCATCGTTTGATTCGCATCCTTAACTTCGCCAAGTGTCGGAAATGAGCGCGTCATCCCCAGCGGTTGGAAAATCCTTTCCTTGAGCAGCACAGCCCAAGGCTTGCCGGACACCTTTTCGATGATTTTCCCCGCCGCCAAGTAGAAAATATTCTGATAGATGAAACTTGAACGCAGTGAGTATGTTGGTTTTACGTCACGCATTTTCCGCAACACTTCGTCGCCTGGAATATCCATGATGCCCCACAAGAAGTCGGCGTTGCCAAGACCCGTGTCGTGGATAAAAAGATCCCTAATCTTGATTTCTCGGGTCACGAATGGATCATACAATTGGAACTCGGGCAGGTAGTTTACAACGGGGTCGTTCCAATCAATTTTTCCCTCGTCGACAAGCATACCCATCAACGTTGCCGTCATCGCCTTCGTGGTGGAGGCGCATGCAAAGAGCGTCTTGGCGTCAACCGGATCCGATTTTCCCAGTTCACGGACGCCATAGCCCTTCGACAGGAGCACACTGCCATCTTTGACGACGACAACCGCCAATCCAGGTACACTCCATTCCTTTTGGGCCTTTTGGATATAGGCGTCCAACTCTTGAACCCGTTTGTCGGGCTTAGTTTGTGCAAACACGCACGAGGCCGCCAGTACGAAAGCAGCAAGTAAAGTTTGTTTCATCTCTCCGGTAAGGTTTAATGACGGAATATAGCCCGAAAATGACCGTTCCGGAAGAGGGAAGGTGCCAAGGCGAAAAAAAAGGGACGCCCGGTCGGCCCTGGGTTCCTACGTGGTTTTCTTCCGAGCCATATTCACGAGCGCAACGATGGCAATGCCCGTCCAAATGATATTGATGACCATCGAAGGGTAGGAGTGGTTGTAAGCAGTATTGATGATTAGGAAAATGGCTCCGGTCAGGTTCAACCATTGGAACATGGGTGCGTCAGACTTAAGCTGTCCTGCACTATTCATTCCGTACGCGATCACCACTTCAATCGCCCCCAACCAGCCGATGCTTTCAACTAATATTTTTGTATCCATAGAAATTCGAGCGGCCTTCTCGCCGACATGTAAACTGCTATTGTAAGATATCTACTTGAGGGGTACGCGAAGGACCATGTTGTCGTTCGTGATGAACAACCATTTCTCATCTGGCGTCAAGGCTGTGTTCGCGCAAGCGGCCGTCAACTTGATCCGGCCGAGCAACTTGCCTTCCGCCGAGAAGATGTACACGCCACCGGGACCCGAGGCAAACAGGTTACCCTTGGAATCAACCTTCAGGCCGTCGGGAAGCCCCACCTCGTCGGGCGCGTGTTTCGTGGCGTCGTAGAATACGGAGCCGCCGACCACCGATGTGTCGGACAGTTCGTAACGATACCAGCGCGAACGTGCCGGGTCGGAGTTGGCAATGTACAGGTACTTGTTGTCGGGCGAAAGGGCTACACCGTTGGGTCGAGTAATCGAGTCGACCAGTAAGTACACCTTACCATTTCGGTCGACCTTATAAACACCTTGGAAGGGAATTTCTTTTTCTGGATCCGTCTCGTCCTTCGTGCCCAACCCATAGGGGGGATCGGTGAAGAAAAAGCTACCGTCCTTTGCTTGCGCGACATCATTAGGGCTATTGAAACGTTTGCCCGCAAAATGATCCGCGATCGATTTGTACTGCGTGGTTGGCGACGCAAGGGATGCATCCATGAAGGCAAGTCGCCGATCGCCGTGCTGGCAAAGCACCAGACGCCCCTCCTGGTCAATTAAAAGCCCGTTAGCACCCGGTTCCTGGCTACGGGTCGAGTCTCCAGTAAAACCCGAGGGGCGGAGAAACTCCTCGGCACCTTTGTCTTCGGTCCACTTGTACACCACGTTCTTTGGAACATCCGAGAACAAGAGCATGTTTTGAGCGGCAACCCAGACAGGGCCTTCGCTCCATTCATATCCTTCGGCGATGATCTCCGGTTGCACGCTGGCCGCCAAGATACCCTCCAATCCCGGGTCGAGTGTCTCGATCGTACCGGTTGTTTTCACTTCCTTGGCGGGGCCACATGCCACGGCGATGAGTAGGAGCGGGAGGATTTTTTTCACGGGTTCAATATTTGGGAAGTGAAGGTAACGAAATTGCGTGACTGGATGTCGAGCCCCTGCGACATTTGGAATCACATACTGGCTTGAAAATCCTTATCGGATCAGACACATAAGTCCTATCTTTCGACCTCGAATGATTCGAATTGACTATGACAGCGAAGCTTGAAATACCTGCTAGGCCTACACGGCATTTTGTGCCCGAGAATTTCCAAGTCACGACTTGGGATGTGTTGAAGAACTACTTTGAGGAACTCCTCGCGCGTTCAATCTCGAATGCGACGGAACTGGAAAAATGGTTGAGCGATCGAAGCGAGTTGGAATCGATCGTGTCGGAGGACTCGGGGTGGCGTTACATCCGGATGACGTGTTATACCGACAACGAAACCTATGGCAAGGCATACCAAGACTTTGTACAAAACATCCAGCCGCACATGGCCCCGTTCGCCGACCAACTTAACAAGAAGGTGATGGAGAGCCCCTTCCTGCCAGCGCTTGCGAAAAAGGAAGGCTATGCGATCATGATCAGGAACATGAAGAAGGAAATCGAGTTGTTCCGTGAGGAGAATATTCCATTGTTTACCGAGATCAATACCGAGACCCAAAAGTATGCGCAGATTTCGGGGGCAATGACAGTGACGATCGACGGTCAGGAAATGACGTTGCAGCAAGCGTCCGTTTTGCTTATGTCGACCGACAGGGAAAAAAGGGAATCGGTGTATCGCCAGATTCAGGAACGTAGGTTAAAGGACAAGTCTGAGTTGAACGAGCTTTACTCCAAGCTGATCAAACTCCGGCACCAAGTTGCGGTCAACGCCGGTTTTTCCAACTTCCGCGATTATATGTTCAAAGCTTACGGTCGATTCGACTATACGCCGAAAGACTGTTTCGATTTCCATGAGGCGATCCAATCGGAAGTGGTCCCGATCCTAAACGAACTGGCGGCCGACCGAAAAAGAAAATTGAAAGTCGCGACCCTCCGCCCCTGGGACAAAGCAGTGGATCCGGAGGGGAGGGAAGCGCTGAAAGCTTTTAAAGATGGGAAAGAACTTACCGAAAAATCGGTGGAGACATTCCAGCGCCTCGATCCATTCTTGGGACAGTGTTTGTCCATTATGCGGGAGATGGGACACCTGGACTTGGAATCACGAAAAGGCAAAGCACCGGGGGGATATAACTACCCCCTCGCAGAAATCGGTGTGCCTTTCATTTTCATGAATGCCACGTCCACGTTGCGCGATATGACAACGATCATGCACGAGGGTGGTCATGCGGTGCATAACTTCTTAACCAAGGATTTGGCGTTGAACGACTTCAAGTCGCCGCCCATGGAAGTGGCGGAACTTGCTTCGATGTCGATGGAACTGATCTCGATGGATCATTGGAACATCTTCTTCCCCAACGAACAGGAGCTCAAGCGGGCGAAAGGTGAGCAACTGGAAGACATTATCGAGACGCTTCCCTGGGTAGCCACCATCGACAAGTTCCAGCATTGGATTTACGAGAATCCCGGACACACGGCGGAAGAGCGGAAGGCGCAGTGGTGTAAAATCTTCGATGTGTTTGCCGACAACCAAACGGACTGGTCGGGTTTGAGCGAAGCCAAAGAGTATATGTGGCAAAAGCAACTGCACCTGTACGAAGTTCCCTTTTATTATATCGAATACGGGATGGCGCAGTTGGGTGCGATAGCCGTCTGGAGGAATTTCAAGCGCAACAATCGCGAGGGGCTAACAGGATACATGAATGCATTGAAACTAGGCTATCTCAAGACGATCCCCGAGATATACCAGGCGGCTGGAATCCGATTCGACTTCAGCAAGTCGTATATCCGCGAACTGATGACGTTTGTGAAAGAGGAGCTTTCAAAGGTTTAACCCCGCGCCTTGTCAAGCATGGCGCTCAGTTGGACTGCCTCCTCTTCGGTTAGTTGGAAGTGACCTTTTTCCAATGTTTGGAGCCGCTCATCTATGCGGGCGAGCAATTCCAATCCCGATTCGGCGATCGAAATGTTGGTAGCGCGTTTGTCGCTCTCTGATTGAGACTTGTGGATAAGACCTTTTTTAAGGAGGCGTTCGAGCAATCGTGAGATATCCGAATTGCGATCGACCATTCGGCTTTTAATTTCAACGCCGGAGATCAGGTTGGGGTGTTGCCCCCGTAGGATACGTAGGATATTAAACTGCTGGGTGGTGATCCCGAACGGTTTGAAGAAATCTTGCTGCCTGCTTTCGAGCCAGCCGGCTGTAAATAACAAGTTGATCGCCAACTTTTGATAGGCGTCGCGAAACTTGGTTTGCTTGATTTCGTCTTCAATCTTCATAAAAAAAGAAGGGAGAAACTCTATCTCTCCCTTCTCCTTACTCAAGCAATGTACGAAAAATTACTTTGCCAGGTTCAGTTCAATGTTGGCAGTAATTTCCACTTCGCGACCTACCACGAGACCACCGGTTTCAACGGTCTTGTCCCACTTCAAATTGTAGTCGAAGCGGTCGATGACACCACGCAGTTTGAAGCCTGCCTTGGTGAATTGAGCTGTTTTCAAAGAACCTTTATAGGTTACTTCGAATTCAACGTCTTTGGTCACGTCTTTCATCGTGAGCTTACCTTTCAACTTATATTTTCCACCGTCCTTCACCAGTTTACCGGCGAACTTGATGTCGGGGAATTTCTCTGCGTCGAAGAAGTCGGGTGACTTAAGGTGACCATCGCGACGCTCATTTTCGGTGTTGATGGTACCAGCTTTAGCAGTAAACACCACATCGGCACCGTTGAAGTCTTCCGAAGGGCTTGTTACGTTCACGTCGTACTCGTTGAAAACACCTGTCGTTTCAGCAACGGTCATGTGGGTAACGGCAAACGTTACGTTAGAGTGCGCCTTGTCGAGGCCCCACTTTGTTTGTGCAAACACGCTGGCCGAGCCAAGCAGTGCCAGGAACAATACGGTTAGTTTTTTCATTTGTTGGTTAATTTGAGATGCAAGTGTAACACATAAATCAAACCAGATGTTTAAACACTAATCAGTTTTTTAGTCTACCAATCTAATATACTGATTATCAACCCAATACTTTTGTTAAGAATTTGATAACGGCCGAATCTGGAACGGGTTAAATATCAGGCATTTGTACGGAAAACCCGCCGCTGGGGAATTGGAGTCGTCAACGAGAAATACCTTCCTCGATTAGAAAATTATCGTGGTGTTAATGTCCCGTCAGCAAACAAAAAGTGGAAAGAAGACGGTTTGAATCGGCCTTCCCCAACCTCTACCATACGCGCCTCTCACAAGGCGACCGTTCCTAACTTTAAAGCAAAAAGTTGTGTACCAACTTGGTGTAACCATCGCTCTTTATCCCATCACGATCGTACAGCACCAACTTCTCCTGCCGTTCATCCACCGCATCGAAACCGAACTCCATCAGCCAGCGTTCTTGGGGCTTTTCTGCCTTCGAAAAAAAGGCGAGCGACCGACAGCATTGAAATCCAACCGTGCCTGCTAGACGCCTGAACCGATCGCCCTCCACCGTCGGCAATACCACCGCCAGCCTGCCCGAAGGTCGCAGTAAGGTCTTGGCTTTGGTGAGCAGTTGTTCGTGCGTCATACTCCCCTCGTGTCGCGCCGCTTGGCGTGTTCCAGAGGGCGGAAGTAAACTATCAACGAAGTAGGGGGGATTGCTCACCAAGAGATCGAATTCGGCATCCGCATCAAATGCCTGGATCAACCCCCGGTGGAGCGTCAACCGATCAGCCCAAGGCGAGTTCAAAAAGTTGCCTCCAGCCTCTTCAACGGAAGCAGGATCCGGTTCAAGGGCATGTATCTGAGATTGCTGTGTTCTTTGGGCCAGCATGAGGGCGATAACTCCACAACCTGTGCCCACGTCCAGAATCGATAGCGCGCCGGTTAAGTCAACCCATGCCCCCAATAACACGGCATCCGTGCCCACCTTCATGGTGGAACGGTCGTGTTGGACATTGAACTGTTGAAATCTGAAAACGCCCATCGTCAATAGATGGACAAAAGTGCGCCGCTTATTTTACGGTTGCAAACATCGGCTTCTCCTCCAACTCCGATTCGGAAGCAAGCCCATCGAGCGTCGAACGGTTCTTGTTCACGAAATCGTTGAACACCTTCGCGAGGCTGTCGTAAGAAACCCGGCGCAAGAGCGTACTCTTCTGAAAATACTCGAATAAGTCTTTTGAGTCGCGTCGGGCAATGTGTGAAATGTCGTCCACGAGCGATTGCACAGCCAAGTCATAATCCTCGACGAGTTGTTCGTTTTCAATGTCCTGCTGGGAAAACCGAATCTTATCGAGTTGATCGATCCGAACTTGGAAAGACTCGCGCATTTCCGGCGTAAGTACGTTGGCTTGGTCTAGATCGTTGACGATCTCTTGGAGGGTCCGTGTTTTGTCAATTTCGTTGCTGACCAACTTGTTCCAACTTTCCAAAAGGCTGTCGCTGAGAACTAGATAGCGATCGGTCAGCGAGTCGGCTTTCGAAAAATTTGTGCGCTCGTGAATAGAAGATGAGGAGCTACAGGCAATGGCCAGCGTGGTAAGAGTGGCTATTCCAATCAGCGGGATCTTCTTCATTTTTAGGTTAAAACCAGGTATACGGACGAACGATCCGAAAGGTTGGGCTCAACCGAAAAATTAAGGGTCTGAAAATCAGTAAGATGCGGTCAGGGCATCACATCTTCGGCTTGTTCTCCGGCACCACGTTTTCAACGTTGGTGATAGAGTAAACGAGCACGAGCGCCGCCAGCAGGCCGAAAGCAGGATGTCCACCCCAAATGACGTGTGTGATCACCGTGATGATGATCAAGAGCGAAAACACAAACTTGACGCGTTGGGTTTTTGTTCTTTCATATGGGTTGAGGGCAAAAAAATCGGACACACGCAGCGATCCAAATATCAAGAAGGTCAGATACAGCAGCCAACCGCCGGGGTCGATTTCAATCCAAAGTAGCACAGATCCAACAAGACCAACCGTAATCAGGATCAGGTCCTGTTTTGTCATTGAAGGTTTCAAGTTTTCCATAGTCAGTTTCTCTCTCCTCTTATCAATCTCGGTACTTAAACAAATTTCGCAATCTTCTCGAATTATGAAACGAAAATCGCCAGGACGTATTGCCGGGAGTATCTCTAAATTCTGGAACCGGATTGGCTTCCGCAATCCCGTGTTGTGCGGGATGCGACGCGTAAATAGTCGAATCCTTGGGCAGGATTAGATGCAAAAAGTCAGTTTTACCGTTATTTTTTCAGCCCGTACACGAGCATGTCGGTCAGTTGCCTTCCGAGTTCCACCGGGTCGATTTCGCCACCTGGATCGTACCACTGGGGCATCCAGTTGAACGACGAAAACAAGGTCATGACCGCGAGCTTTTTGTCGATTGTCGACTTGAATTCGCCCGACACTTCACCGGCTTCGATGATCGCCTTGAAGCGATTGATGTAGTTGATGCGCAATAAGAGAAAGTCTCGGAGGTAGGGTTGGCTCAAATGGCGGTGTTCGTTCATGAAGACCGCCGATGCCGTTAGGTCGCGCGCCATTACCTGAACGTGTCCGGTAATCCCCCTGCGCAGTTTTTCGCTCGCCGTTAGATTGGGCGCCTTTTCAACTTCTTCAAGGGACTTCCTGAACTCGGCCGCCATGTCGAAGCAAATCGTATGAAGAATTTCTTCCTTCGACCGAATGTGTGAATACAAGCTTGCTGCCTCGATGCCAAGTTTCTGGGCAAGGTCGCGCATCGATGATGCTACATACCCCTTCTCCCGGAATAACTCCGCGGCAGTACGAAAGATTTGTTCTTTCCTGGATAGGTTGGTCAGTTCCATCTGTTAGATGCAGTCACTCCGAAAACCGAAGATAACCGAATTCTAGACTCACAAGGAATTTTGCCTCAAACTAATTAAAATTTTGAGGTTCCCGGCGCTTACTCCCATTCGTTAGGTTCTTATGCCAACTCGCGGAGGTCGACGGGTACCACGCGGCTTACACCTTTCTCCACCATGGTAATACCGTAAATCACATCCGTGCTGGTCATCGTGCGCTTGTTGTGTGTCACGATGATGAATTGTGAGTCGGTACTAAACTTACGGATGATGTTGTTGAACTTGTCGATGTTCGCATCGTCGAGCGGGGCGTCGACCTCGTCGAAGATACAAAACGGTGCAGGTTTCAACAGGTACATCGCGAAGAGCAGCGCTGTGGCGGTGAGCGTTTTTTCCCCACCCGACAACTGGTTGATGGTGAGCGGTCGTTTGCCCTTCGGTTTCGCGATGATGTCAATCTCCGATTCGAGTGGTCTGGTCGCGTCTACCAGGCGAATATCGCACTGATCGTCATCAGTAAACAAGGAGCGGAAAACATTGATAAAGTGTTCCTTGATCTTCGCAAATGCTTCCAAGAATGTTTGACTTGCTACGTTCTCGATTTCGTTGATCGTCGAGAAAAGCGATTCTTTGGCCTTCAACAGGTCTTCCTTCTGGGCGATAATGAAGTCGTTCCGTTGCTTGATCTCGGTGTAGGCCTCCATCGCCATCGGGTTGATGGGACCCATGTTGTCTAACTTCTCCCGGATCTTGGTTACATCCGAACGCAACTTGTCTTCATCGGCTTTCGCCAACTCCTTCGACTCTTCTTCTGAAGTTTGGTCGGCGATCGAGTCGAGTTCCACGTTGAACTCCACCGAAAGTCGGTCTTTCACCGAGTTAAGTTGGAGCTTGCTCTCGCTAAGTTGATTTTGTAGTTCAAGCAAGAGGGTGTCTATGTTTTGTCTTTGGTGCGAAATCTCGCGGAGGTCTTTTTCGTACTGATCGATTTCGCCCCGTCCCGAATAGTATTCCTTTTCGGCTTCGCTCAGACCATTTTCCATTTGTTCCTTCTCGGCGTACATCGCCAAGAGCTCTTCCTCAGAAGTAGTCGTGGTATCTGTAATGGTCTTCGATTCTTCTTCGTTGCGGCGAAGTTCTTCTACGTTGGTTTCAATCCGTTTCGCACTTTGCTCAACTGCTTCCTGCTTAAAGCGAATCTCTTGCTCAATGCTCTTGACGCGGTTCTCTTGTTGATGGAAGAAGATATTTTGCTCGTTGTACGCAGTCGACTTTTGACTCAACACTTCATTCTGTTGCGCAAGCTCCGAAGTAATCGCGCGCAAGCGAAGTTCTTGCTGCTCCACGTCCGCTTGAGCCTGCGAGGCTTTCGGGCGCAGTTCGTCAATTTCTGATTGTAAGCCTTGAATTTTTTCAAGGATATCCTCACGACGTAAGTCGGCGGTGCTCAAAAGCTGCGCAAACTGTTCTTTCTTGGTCTTGACTGAAATGTATTCGTCGTTGACCAAACGAATAGCGCTTTGTGCTTCCTCGATTTGTTGTTTCAAGGTGTTGTTTCGCAACCGCTCCAGCTCACGCTGGCGGTCGATGAGCGAATGGCGTACGTCTTCAACTTTTTTCGTCAGGTCTTTGATCTCCTTATCGAGTTTCTCGAGGTTCTTCGCACGTCCGATTTTCTTTCCTTCGAACAAACCAACCGATCCTCCCGAGAGGCTGAATTTCCTGCGTGTCACCTTGCCCGTGCGCGCAATGAAGATATTGTCATCACCGGCGGGGATCGACTTCACATCGCCGTCGTAGATGTACACACGGTCGAGGATGTAAGCCATCAACTTCGTGAAACGAGGATCGAACTCGATGATCTGTGTTGCGGGAAACGCATTCGGATACATCTGGATGGGAGAAGGTTGAAACTTCTCGAAGGCATCGAGAATGAAGAAGTTCGCCTTTCCTTTGCTCGCATCACTTAGGATGTTGATGGCCTCGTATGCTTCCGACTCGTGGTCGACGATATAATAGTTTAGGAATGGCTCCAAGTAGTTTTCAATGGCCACCTTGAAATCTTCCGTCGTAGAAATGACGTCGGACAGGAGGGGGGCATTCTTGGTCCAACCCACATTCTTCTTCAAGAACTTGATCGCTTCCGGGAAGCCTTCCAAGTTTTCAACGAGCGACTTGGTCAGTTGGAATTCGTTTTGACGCGCGTCGAGTGCACGACCTGCCTCGGTCATTTCTTCGCGGATCATTTCGATCGTTTTTTCCAACGACGCGATACGCGCCAACGTGTCTTCCTCGTTGCGTTTCAGGTTTTCTAGATAACTATTCTTCTGGTTGATCTCTTCTTGCAGGACGACCAATTTGTTTTCGAATTCAACTAGGCTAGCGCTCTGTTGATTGCTATCGGAAGCCGTTCTCTCGAGTTCTTGTTTGAACGAAGAAGCTTGTATTTCGCGAATCTCCGCAGCCTTGTTTATTTGGAAGAATTCTTCCTGGCGTGTACGGTGAAGCTGGCGCAAGGCATCGGCCTCGCCTTGAAGCGTGTAGGTGGTTGCCTTTTGACCTTCGTAGTCGGTCTTCAGCGATTCTAATTTCTGCTGGAGTTCTGTCAGGATCGCTTGCGCCGAGTCGCGCTCCGTTTCGAGGCTTTGCATGCTAAAGCGCGCACGCTCATTGCTCTTGCGATCCTGGTCAATTTGGTCGCGGAGGTTATTGACACGGTCTGTGAGAAATCGTAAACGCTCGTTCCTGATTTGCTTGTCGCTTTCGTGCTGGCGAATTTTTGAAACGTGCTCGTTGATTGCCTTTTGACGACTCGAGAGCGTTTTTTCTTTCAACAGCAACTCAGCTTTCGATTTTTCGATCAGAGCTTCTTTGTCTGCGATCTCGACGGTCAATTTAGTCTTGCGGTCGCCCTCGTTTTCCAGTTGCTTGTTGACGGCAGCGAACTTTTCCTTCTGCTTGTTCACGACCACCTTGGCTAGGAGGATACTTTTAGCCTTATAGTCTTCTTTAACCTTATAATATGTTTCGGTTTGCTTGGCCTGCTTCTCCAAGCTTTTCATATTCTTTTCGATCTCGAAAAGGACGTCTTCAACGCGTTCTAAGTCTGCGTCTGTTTCTTCCAGTTTCCGGAGCGTTTCTTTCTTGCGCTTCTTAAACTTTGAAATCCCGGCGGCTTCTTCGAAAAGCATTCGACGCGAGTTGTCGCGGTCGTTGAGAAGGTCGTCTACCATGCCCAACTCGATGATGGCGTAACTGTTGGAAGCCACCCCTGTGTCGAGGAATAAGTTGGTGATGTCTTTCAATCGACACGCCACACCGTTCAAGAGATACTCGCTCTCACCGGAGCGATAGAGCCGCCGCGTGATCGTTACTTGCGAATACTCCGTCGGAAGGAGGTTCTTGGTGTTGTTGATCGTGAGGGAAACTTCCGCGAGTTGCTGCGCGGCGCGCCCACTGGTTCCGTTGAAGATCACGTTCTCCATTTTTTCGGAACGGAGTGCACTGGTTTTTTGCTCACCGAGCACCCAGCGGATCGAGTCGACAACATTGGACTTCCCGCACCCGTTCGGCCCTACGATGCCTGTGATTCCTTCGTCGAAGTTGATGACAATCTTGTCGGCAAAACTCTTGAAGCCCTTGATCTCCAGCTTAGATAACTGCATGAATAAAAACTGTGTGGTTGTCGAAAAAACAAGGAGGCAAAGATATGTGGGTAGGTCAGAAATGGAAACCTACCAATCTCAAAATCATCCACATTTTATCCCTCGATTGCCCACAATGAAAAACCGCGTTTTTGTGGAAATTTTAGCTATATTTGGTTTTCATGGAGCTGAAGTACCTCATCTACATCGCCATCGTGATAGGATGGATCGTGACCCAGTGGCGTAAGAAGGCGTCGCCGGAGTCGCCGCCGTCTGAATCTGAAGGGCCCGATCAACCGACAACCAGTAGGCCGAAGACCTTCGAGGAATTGCTCCGTGAGATTCAACAGGCGAAGAACCCCGCACCAGCGCCGAAACCCGTATCGAAAACGGCCACGCTGCCGCCGCGCCCTCAACCGGTGCCTGCCGAAGTAGTCGATTATGACGATGACTTACAAGACGAAGAGCAAGACTACGAGACACAGCCAGTGAACCGAGACGAACGCACCTACCAGGTGTATGAACAGGCCAAGCAACTTGCGTTCAATCGACCTTCCCTAGAAGAAACAGTAAAACTCGAAGATACAGAAGTGAAATTCGGTCATTTCAAGGGCTATGAAGCGCAGGAACGACGGTCGGTGGCCGTCGATGTGTTGAGCGACCTGAGAAACCCCGAAAGCTTCAAGCGGGCATTCATCGTGAGCGAGGTGCTGAAAACAAAGTTTTAACCCACACTGAAATATTACTTGAATCGAAGTAAGATATTCGTCTGGAGCGTAAAAAACGGGTTTCGGCTACTTTTTACCTTTACGGTCTGGGTTACCGGTACTTTTTGAAGGTTATTTATTATTACGTATATTTTTTAATGCCCTGATAACGATGAGACCCTACCACGGCTTTATCATCAGCATTTTTTTAACTGCTTTTGCCATACCCATCTCAGCCGCGACACCTCCCAATGAGTGCCGGAAACTGGATGTCACAGTTGAAGTTACCCACACGCAAGGGAACAGCCTTGGATCTGTTACCGTGAAAACGGCACATCCCGAGGTTGAGGTAACACTCCACCTGCTGAGCCGTGGCCACGAGCAACTGAAGGTGCAAGGCGGAACCATTCGGAACGTACCCGCAGGAAACTATGAATTGGTCATCCATGCTTCCGATGGAGCCTACTGTTCTGAGACCCGAAAGGTGACCATTAACTAGACGCAGCATGAGACTTTCTACCTACGCCTTCCTCCTCACCGCTGCTGCCTTCCTCGCGTCGACCGTGGAGGTCTGGGCGCAACCGACGATCAACATCACCAACGTCAACCATGCTTGCGGAGGTCAAAGCAATGGATCTTTCCAAATCAACGTCACAGCGGCAACGGGCCCTTCGCTACGCGTTCGCGTGATCGGCGTACCTCCATTTACCGACATCGACCAAACCATCCCGATGCCGGCATTGCCGTTTTCGTTCCCCGTGACCAACCTACCCGGAGCAAACGGTGGTCGTTCCTATCTAGTAATCGTGAGCGATACGGACAACTCTACCGCGTTTGTTACGATCTTCAACTTCACCGTCACGCAAGGAACGGTGACCAACAACACCAATCCTGGGTGCGCCACGCCAAACGGTTCGATCACGGTCAACTTGGCGGGGTCGAGTCCTAAAGGCCCCATTAGCTTTTCTTGGACTGGCCCGGGAGGGCCTTACAACACGCAGAACATTAGTGGGCTTAGCGGCGGCGACTACACCCTTAGCTATAGCGATGGGACCACCACCTGTACATTGGGTCCTATTCACATCAATGATCCGAGCCCTACGGCATTTACCATCTCAAGTGCGGCACCGAATATTTGCAATGGTGGAACCATCACCGTCGACGTGAGCACCGCCGACAATGGATACACCTACGATGTGATGGAGGGCGCCACAGTGTTAGCCTCTGCGGCAGGCACGGGCGGTCCACTTTCGATTCCGGTAGCGGGTCTCGCATCGGGGCCACATACCCTCCGCGTGCGCGCATCGGCAGGCGTGTGCCCGCCGCGATTCAACGATCCCAACGACCTCGCTGTCACGGTCAATCCAACACCAGACTACAACAACTACAACAATACAGCTGCTCCGGGCGGTACATGCAGCGGGGTGGCGCTCGGCGTGAACTTACTCACGCTAAAGAAAGCTGCTAGCGTCGCCGCGACCAGCTACGATATCACATCAATCACTTCAGCAAGCTTAACGGCAGTAGGGGGTTCACCCGCTACCGGTACTGGACTTTCCGCCACCGTGATCTCCGACGATGTGTGGCAAAATCTGACCAACGGAAACTTGGACGTGGTGTATACCGTCGTGCCAGTGACAAATTCATGTTCAGGCGCTCCATTCACGGTGACGGTGACCATCAAACCTCAACCGGATTATAACAATTACAACAACACCGCATTGCCAGGAGGTATTTGCAGTGGCACCGCCCTCGGTGTGACACTCGATCCTCTCAAGAAGGCAACCAGCTTACTGGCGACTTCCTACAACATCACCTCGATTTCATCCACGGGGCTAACCGCGGTGGGCGGCTCACCTGCCACCGGCACAGGTCTTGCGAGCAACGTGCTTGCCGATGACCAATGGCAAAATGTTTCGAACGTATCGCACGATGTAGTATATACCGTCGTGCCTGTTGCCAACAGTTGCAATGGTTCACCTTTTACTGTCACGGTCACCATCAATCCCCAACCGGACTATAACAACGCTGCCGTTACTGCAATTTGCAGTGGCGATCTTGTGTCGTTGGATCTCGCTACGCTACAGAAGGGGACTTCGATTGCGGCTACGACCTTCAATATCACGAACATCAGCTCAACTGGCTTGTCTGCGGTAGGAGGGTCTCCCGCGATAGGCAATGGTCTTGCGTCTACCGTGATTGCCGATGATCAATGGAAGAACATTACGAATGCCAACAAAAACGTCGTTTACACCATCGTGCCGGTGGTGGGAAGTTGCGCTGGGAGCCCGTTTACCGTTACTGTTCCAATAAAGCCGCAACCAGATTATTTCAACGGGGTGCCCGCTGCCGTCTGTAGCGGCGTTGCTTCTGCTGTCGACCTGGTAGCGTTCAAGAATGCGACATCTGTCACAGCTACGTCTTACAACATCACGAATATCGTGTCGACTGGGCTCACGGCCATCGGTGGGTCGCCCACCACGGGAAGCGGGTTCGCATCGTCAGAGATTTCCGATGATCGCTGGCAAAACATTGGCACCGCCGTTCTGACGGCCGTCTACACCGTAGTGCCTGTCGACGGGACCTGTGTTGGTGATCCATTTACTGTGACGTTGCCGATCAATCCGGAACCGCAGGGTACCAATTACGCCGACAACAATGCACCGGGAGGAATTTGCAGTGGAGATCTTCTTGCCGTGAACTTGACGACCAATGCCACAGCTGTCGCGGCCGCGACCTACAACATTACTTCGATCGTGTCGACCGGTTTGACGGCGGCGGGGGGTTCACCGGCTACGGGGACCGGCTTTGCTGCCAACGTGCTAGCAGACGATGCGTGGACGAATGCGACGGCAGCTGCCATCCCGGTAACGTACACGGTCGTTCCTGTGTCGGCAGCGGGTTGTGCGGGCGCTCCCTTTACCGTTTTGGTTACGATTAACCCGAGGCCCGATTACAACGACTACAATAATACATTGCAACCGGGTGGTATTTGTGCGACAGCTTTGGGGATTGACTTGGCAACCCTTCAGAAGCCGGCGAGCATTGCCGCGACAACCTTCAACATAACATCGATTGCCTCTGCAGGTTTGACGGCAGTAGGCGGGACGCCCGCTACGGGCAATGGTTTGCTTTCGACTGAAATCGCGGACGATGTATGGTCGAACACCACCAACGCCAACCGCGACGTCGTTTACACGATTGTTCCTGTGACGGGTACTTGTGCGGGTAATCCATTCACAGTCACCGTTACTATTAAACCGCAGCCAGATTACGGGAGCGCGTTATCGAATATCTGTAGTCCCAATCCCTCAGGGATCAACCTCGGCGCCTCGAAGGCGCCTACAAGTGTTTTGGCTACCGCTTTCGATATCACTTCGATCAACGCAGCGGCAGGCCTGACGGCTGTGGCTGGATCGCCTACAACGGGTACAGGCTTTGGGGCAACTGAAATCGCCGACGATCAGTGGCAAAACCTTACGGGAGGATCGTTGGATGTGATATACACCGTGGTGCCTGTCGCAGGTACGTGTGCCGGTGCACCGTTCACTATTACGGTGACTATTTATCCGGAGACTTTTTATTCCAACTATAACAACGCGGCTGCACCTGGTGGGATTTGCAGCGATGATCTTTTCGGGCTCGATCTCCAAACGTTGAAGGGGGCGACAAGCGCCGTCGCAACCAGTTTTTCATTTACGACTTCGGTTGGTGTCGGACTCACCCCAATGGGAAGTACGGTCACCTCAGGAAGTGGAAATGCAACTGTATTGGCAGACGATCAGTGGAGAAATACAACCAACACAGCTCTTGATGTGGTGTACACGATTACGCCGACAACCGCTGTTGGTTGTGTAGGGAATACGTTCACAGTCACTGTCACGATCAACCCTCAACCTGATTACAACAGCTTCACGTTGCCAGCGAGCATCTGTAGTGCCACCGTGGTAGGTGTCGATCTAGCGACCTTGAAGAAAGCCAGCAGCGTGACAGCTACTTCCTACAACATTACGTCGATTGTTGCGACAGGCCTGACGGCAACCGCAGGGTCGCCAGTTGTTGCGAATGGAGTGGCTGCGAGTGAAATTTCGGATGACGCATGGCAGAATGTGACGAACGTGAGCCATGATGTCGTCTATACGATTGTTCCCGTTATCGGAACTTGCGTGGGCGATCCATTTACCGTGACGGCTACGATACTCCCTCAGCCAGACTACAACAACTATAACAACAACGTTGCACCTTCGGGAATTTGCAGTGAGGCGCTGGTGGCATTGAACCTATCTACCCTCGCCAAGGGAACCAGCGTGGTCGCTACGACTTACAACATCGACGCGATTTCCTCAACCGGATTAACGGCGACCGCAGGTGCGCCGTCGACCGGGACAGGCTTAGCGGCGAACGTGATTGCCGACGATGCGTGGCAAAACCTAACCAACGGTTCGCTCGATGTGGTGTACACGATCACGCCGGTTTCGGGTACTTGTGCCGGAGCACCCTTTACCGTCACCATCACGATTAGGCCGGAGCCGGTTGCGACGAACGTGACCAAGGCAATTTGTAACAACTCATCAGCGGCGTTCGATTTACAAGTCGACGCCATCAACGCCACAGGCAACGCCTTGGCAGGAACTATCTTTAGCTGGATTGCTACCGATAACACCAACGTCGCAGGAGAGTCACTCACTACGCAAAACACGGCAAGCATCGCCGATGTGCTGATCAACAATACGTCGGTAATCCAATCGGTGGTGTACACCGTTACGCCAACAAGTGGTGCCGGATGTGTGGGTGCTCCTTTCCAAGTCAGCATCGATGTCACCCCTCAACCTGTATTGGCAGCTGGTCAGAATGTTCAGGCTTGCAGTGGTGTGGGTGTTGGATACGAAATTCAGTTATCGCCGGCTAACCTACCGGTAGGTACCACATTTTCATGGCCCGACCCCGATGGCGCGGGCCCTGCGACGGGTGGCACTAACGTTCCTATGGGCACACCTGGGACGATTCACATTAACGATGTGTTGATCAATACCGCCGTGGCACCGCTTGTCGTCACCTACGTGGTCACACCCTCAATTGGTGGAGGTTGTGCTGGGGCGCCACAAAACGTAGTGGTCGCAGTGAACCGAGCTGCGTTGGCAAATGCTGGTTCCGACCAGGCGATCTGTACAGGCTCAGGTCCTTATACGTTGGTCGGATCGAGCGTGAGCGGCGCCGCATCCGTTGGAACTTGGTCTATCTTTTCACAACCCACTGGAGGCGATGGAGTGGTGAGTCCTCTTACACCTCTCGCCAACCCTGCGACAGCAACTTTCGCCGCCACAGTTACTGGTGATTACGTCCTTGCGCTGACGACGGATGATCCCGCCGGCGTGTGTGGACCCTTCGCCGATTTCGTCACGATTACCGTGTCGCCCATCCCGGCGATTGCGGCCGGCCAGGCAAAAACCATTTGTGGTAACGACCCGATTGCCTATGAGATTTTGATGAATCCACTGAATACACCTGCCAACACCGTGTTCAATTGGCCCGATCCCGATGGGTCAGGTCCCGGAACGGCTGGTGTGAACGTTGCGATGGGGACGCCTGGAACACTCCACCTCAACGATGTACTCCTGAACAATGGGACCGCGAACATCACGGTAACTTACGTGGTAACGCCTTCGGTAGGACTCTGCGTCGGCACACCTCAAAATATCGTGATCACGGTTCGACCCTCGCCGGTTGTGGCTTTCGGTCAGACGAAAACAATCTGCAGTGGCGATCAAGTGAACTACGAGATATTGTTGAGTCCCGCGAACCAACCGTCGGGTACAACTTTCTCATGGCCGGATCCCGACGGTTCTGGCCCTGGTACTTCTAAGTTAAACGTCGCTGCCGATCCTGCGGGAACCTTGCACATTACAGACCAACTCTTCAACGGAACGGGTGCACCCATCCACGTGGTTTACTCCGTGATCTCTAAAGGCTCTAATGGTTGTACCGGTGTGACGCGCGATATCGACATTGTGGTGAACTCCGGCGCCATCGTGGATGCAGGAAACCCTCAAGCAATTTGTGCAGGCGGCACCGCCACGCTCGCCGGCTCCAGCATTGGGGGCTTGGCCACCACAGGCACATGGTCCATCATCAATTCACCGTCGGGTGGCGACGGTGTCCTTACGCCGACAACGCCGACTGCCACACCAGCGACGGCAACTTTCAAAGCGACTGTCGCGGGTGATTATACCTTACAATTGAGCACCGACGATCCGGCAGGACCTTGCAGCGCCGTGTCCGACGTGGTGGTGATCACCGTTAAGAGCCCGGCAGATCCATCTTGTACGGGCGGCACCGGAACATGTGCGACAGTCGTCGTAACACCAGTACCCACGCCTGCAACTTGCAACAATTCTGACGGCAGTATCTTCTTCGACATCGTTCCCGCCGTTCCGATCATCAATAACACGGGTGTGAGGATCGACATCGTCGGCAACGGTCCAACGAACTTGACCATCTCCCGGACGAACTTCAATAACTTTACCTTCACAGGACTTCCGGTAGGTACATACGACTACACGATCGAATATGGCGATCCTTCTTGTATCAAAACCGGCACTGTCACGATAGATCGTTCCGGAACGATCGGTACCCCTGTGGCGAATAATCTGATCGATCCTGTGTGCTCAGGTCCGCCATTTGGGACTGCCACGATCGATGCACCTGGCGAAACAGGGCATCAACTCGAGTGGTCGATTGACGGAATAACTTGGACCCCATTCATCGCCGGTCAACCGGTCACCGGTATCCCTGGCGGGACCAACATTGTTTCTGTACGCCGTGACTCAAGTGACCCTTGTGCATCGGGTGTTGTAGTTGTGCTCGCGAGCCCCACGCCAGTGAGTGCAAGTTTTACCGCTACGGACGCCACCTGCAACAACAACGATGGCAGTATACTCGTGAGTAACCTCACAGGAGGAACGGGGCCTTACACTTTCACACTAAATGGAACGGCGGCGAACTTACCGGCGAACAACACGTTTTCTGGATTGACGGCGAATGCCTATACCATCGCGATTACCGACTCGAAAGGATGCACGACGACTTTTGCTCCTGTCACCGTTTCATTCCCTGGCTTTGTGAACTACTCGGCTCCGGTTACGACGCCTCCCGATTGCAGTGGCGCTGGTGCTAATGGGAAAGTGCAGTTTAATATTACCGATCCCGGGAGTTTCCAATTTGCTTTAACAACCGACTTGATTGTTGAGCCACCCGCGTCGGCATACAATACGTTGGGCGGTTCACTCGTCAGTATCTCAAATCTTTCGAATGGCGATTACGCTGTTTGGTTAAAGCCCCTTGGCGCTGGAACAAAATGCGCAACGAAAGTAAACATTACCATTTCCGGCGTGTATGCGGTGTCCTACACGGGCACTACGAGCAACCTGGTATGCTTTGGACAAACATCGAGTATCCAAGTGAATGCATTGACGGGTGCGCCGGGTCTCCCGTACAGCTACACACTCACCAACACCGGCGACAACTCAGTCGCGACGGGAACGATCACAGCTTCGCAAGCGCTTTCGACATATTCGATTACCGGCGTGGGTGCAGGCAGATACTCACTCGTCATCCGTCAGGACCAGAGTTCGCTGGTCGCAAGTTGTACGACACCTGTGAGTGGCAGTGCGTTGCCCTTCACTGTGACCGGTCCAAGTGCAAGTCTGGATAGCCTCTATGTGAAACGTGCCATTTCGTTCCCCGATTTGCCTTCTGGGTCTGCGCTTGTGGGCGTGAAACCCAGTGGTGTGGAGCCATATGAAGTGAAATTGGAGTTGACCTCACCGATGTTTGCCGCGCAACAATTCGTAGCCGATTGGAGTGAAGTGTCGTTGAATCCGCAGAATCTAAAGTTTGAGAAGTCTTTCACCAACTTATATGCGGGTGGATACACGCTTGGAATCCGCGATGCGGGTGGTTGCGAGAAGACATACTCCTTTACGTTGAATGTCGATACGAACTTGTTCATCCCGAACATTTTCACACCGAATGGCGACGGTCACAACGAAGTGTTCTATATCCGCAATTTGCCGGCGGACGCAAACCTGTTGATCACCAACCGTTGGGGCAAAGAGGTATACAAGTCCGCTTCTTATCAAAACGATTGGAATGGGGGCGATGCCGTGGATGGATTGTACTTCTATACGCTGAAGTTAAATGGCGATTCGTACTCTGGGTGGGTAGAAATTTTGCGCGGAGAATAGTCGCTAGCGGGAACAAGCCTTCATAGCTTCGAAAGAAATTCGAGCGTGTTCACACCGTCGGCGTAGTCACCGAGTGATGGCTGCTGGGTGGTTCCGAATGCCACGCTTCCTGGATACCAACCCTGCGCCGAGGCAATGCACTGGATCTTCTCTGAAGCTCGGGCTATGTACAGCGCCAGGTCGTCGCGTGTCTTCCAAGTTTCGTAGTACACAACAGAGATGGGCGAAACGAGAGAAGTGTTTTCGGACACTAGAACGCTGCCGTTATCCAAAAAGGGTACTCGATTGACCAACAGGATTGACTTGTTGTAATCGTAGTTGTTCGCATACTTGTGGTGGTTCATGATATCCGCATACCCTTCCCACCCCCGAAGCATGGTCGCAAAGTCATAACCGTCGGGGACGAGCAGTTTGGATACGTTTCGGCATCCGAGACCATAGTAGCTAAATACATCGAGGCCCAATAGCGTTAATTCCGCCGGTGTTTCGTCGCCACGGATGATGGCGCACGACGACCGATTCTTTCGTATGATGTGAGGAATCTGGCGAAAGTAATATTCGAAGTAACGGGCCGTGTTGTCGCCGCCGGTTGCGATCACGGCATCGACATGGTTCATTCGATCTTGAAGAACAATTCTGTCCCTGAACCGAGGTTCGATGCGACACAGTTCATCGGCTACGAAGGTCATTAGCACCGCGTCCTGCGACGAGAATTTGGCGGTCAGTTGGTGGCCGCTGATCAGTACGCTCAGGAAGTCATGGAATCCCACTAGGGGTATGTTGCCAGCCATCACGACGCCTACATTTTTGGGTGGATGGGGGGTAAGGGTATAGCCGTTTGTCCATGCGGTGAGCGCGTCCGAATCCAAAAATTTCAAGATGCCATCCCACGCGAGAGCACACTGTTGGGCCGTAAACCAGGCATTTTTGTCCGCTGCCTTCCTGAACAGCTGCGATCTTTCGCCCTCTTCAATCGTGTGCAGGCGTTTCCCGAGCTGTGAAAACGCGTTAATTCTATGGGATAAAATCATGTTCTTTCAGCAAACCTTTGGGGCCCCATTTCTGTTGAATACGTGCATTCGAAAGCGTATTTTTGCGCTTCGTGTGCAGGGTTCGAATAGAACGAGTGCACAAAATTAACGAAGCCCGCGACCCGGGCCAATAAAAACAGAAGATGGCAATCAAGATTACCGAAGAGTGTATCAACTGTGGAGCTTGCGAACCAGAGTGCCCAAACACCGCTATTTACGAGGGCGGTCGCGAGTGGAACTGGGCGGGCGGCACGAAGTTGACCCAGGTGGAATTGGAGGACGGTTCTAAGGTCGATGCGAAGTCAAGCCAAGCCCCTGTGTCGGGGGAATTCTATTATATCGTCTCTGGTAAGTGTACCGAGTGCACTGGGTTCCACGAAGAACCTCAGTGTGCGGCCGTTTGCCCGGTCGATTGTTGTGTGCCCGATCCCGACTACGTCGAATCCAAAGAAGAACTCGTTGCGAAGAAGGCTTGGTTGCACAACGAGAACCTCGTCGGCTAGTCTTACCCTACGAAATCCGCTTAGCGCATCTTTCCGCGCTTGATCAAGTACGCTTGGAGTACCTGGAAATAGTCTGTCTTCGAATTGGCAGCGATGAAGTCAATCTTAAGTTGATTGCACTTCATTCTTAACTCTTCATGGAACTGTTTGGACTGCTCTTCAAATTTCAATCGAATCTCAAGGGGGTTCAGCTTGAGGCGTTCTCCGTTTTCCAGATCAATGAACTCGTAGGGGCGTTCGTCGAAGTTGAATGCGAGTTCGGTATCGTGATCACTCACGTGAAATAAAAGCACTTCGTGCTTGTTGTGTTTTAGGTGCTGCAGCGCTTTGAATAATTCATCCGGGTTTTCACTCCCGTCGAACATATCGCTAAAGAGCACCACCAGCGACCGGCGGTGGGTTTTCTCGGCCACCTCGTGTAGCACGGACGCCACATTCGTGGGACGTGGTGTGGGAACGCCACCTTCTAGTCTGCGTTCCATTAACGTGAAAATCTTGTCCAAGTGCGACGCCGTGCTCTTGATGGGCGTGTATTCGTCGACGCGATCTGAAAACAGGCATAGACCCACGGCGTCTCGTTGCCGCTGGAGCAAGTAGGCTATTGCTGCCGCAGCGTAGATGCTGAACCGAAGCTTTCCCAGCGTAGCCTGGGGGTAGTACATCGACGGGGAACAGTCGATCATCAACAGACATCGGAGGTTTGTTTCTTCTTCGTATTGCTTGGTGTAGAGCCGATCGGTACGGGCAAACACCTTCCAATCGATGTGGCGTGTGGATTGCCCCTCATTGTACAGGCGATGTTCCGCGAATTCAACCGAAAATCCATGGTAGGGCGATTTGTGCAGGCCTGTGATGAAACCCTCTACCAGCTGCCTGGCAAGGAGCTCGAGGTTGCCCGATGGCTTAATCTCTTCGAAGTTGATCTTCACAAATGCTGTTAATTCCCTCGAAAATCCCGGTTTTGGCCAAATATACTATAACGCAAAACGCGACAGAAATATCCTTATTTGTCGGCCTTAGTTTGTAATTTTTTTCTAAAATACTATCTTCGATTCCAGCAATTTACCCCAAGGAACCAAACTAAACACTTAAATTCTGTGGAAGATCAAAAGCCGAATGGACGTGATGAGATCTATTCAGAGAAAGTAAAGGCTGGTAAAAGAACTTACTTTTTTGATGTGAAATCGACGCGGTCGAATGATTACTACCTGACTATTACCGAGAGTAAGAAAAGGTATAACAAGGACGATGAAGGATTCACCTACGAAAAGCACAAGATTTTTCTTTACAAGGAAGACTTCAACAAGTTCCTCGAAGCACTGAACAACACCGTGAACCACGTGAAGACTGAGTTGATGCCCGACGTGGACTTCAGCCAGTTCGACAACGCCCGCGACGAGCGCGAGGAGGCCGCTGCCGAAGGCCAATCTCCGGCCGTCGACTCAGCGAGCGAACTCAAGTGGGATTAAGATTTTATTTTCTACCTAAACCTAAACCGGAAAAGGCCCTTGTTCGAGTAATCGGACGGGGCTTTTTCTTTGGCGGCCACTTTCGAAGTTTGTAGCCGAAACTCGCCCGTTTCCCATATCTTTGCGGCCTGTTTTAAATCAAAGTATTCGAATATGGGCTTGAAATGCGGAATTGTGGGTTTACCCAACGTGGGAAAATCTACCTTGTTCAACGCACTCACCAACAACAAGGCGGAGGCCGCCAACTTTCCCTTTTGTACCATCGAACCCAACGTCGGCGTGATTTCCGTGCCCGACGACCGGCTCAAGATCTTGTCGGGTCTCGTGACACCCCTTAAAATCATACCCACCACCTTCGAGTTCGTCGATATTGCCGGATTGGTGAAAGGCGCGAGCAAGAACGAAGGCCTCGGTAACCAATTCCTCGCCAACATACGCGAAGTGGACGCAATCGCCCACGTCGTTCGTTGCTTTGACAACGACAACATCATCCACGTCGACGGTCGTGTGAACCCCGTCGCCGATAAGGAGATCATCGATACCGAACTCCAGTTGAAAGACCTCGAGTCGGTCGACAAGAAAATATCCAAGGTTGAACGCACCGCGAAAAGTGGCGATGCCACCGCCAAGAAGGAACATGCGGCACTCCTTCAGTTCAAGGAAGCCCTTTCCGCCGGGAAAAACGCACGAGCTGTGGTGGCCACGGAAGAAGAATGGAAGGCGGTGGCCGACCTGCAACTGCTGACGGCGAAGCCCGTGATCTACGTGGCCAACGTGGACGAGGCGTCCGTCAACTCCGGCAATAAGCATGTTGACGCATTGAAAGCTCTTGTCAAAGATGAAGGCGCCGAAGTGGTGGTGGTAAGCGCCGCCATCGAAGCCCAAATCGCGGAGTTGGAAAGTGAGGAGGATCGCGTCGAGTTCCTGAAAGAATACGGGCTCACAGAATCTGGCTTAAACAAGCTCATCCGCGCGGCCTATCACCTCCTCAACTTGATCACCTATTTCACCGCCGGCGAGAAAGAGGTACGCGCCTGGACCATCCACCGCGGTTGGAAAGCGCCGCAAGCCGCGGGCGTCATCCACTCCGATTTTGAGAAAGGATTCATTCGTGCGGAGGTCATCAAAATACCCGACTACCAGAAGTACAAGACGGAAGCGGGTTGCCGCGAAGCTGGAAAGTTGGCCGTGGAAGGAAAGGAATACATCGTCGAAGATGGCGACGTGATGCACTTCCGTTTCAACGTGTAAACTCCCTGGTTTACAGCCAGAAACATCCTGCGTGAACTCAGTTCCATGTAAGGATTTCTGGCTTTTTGACGTCAAATTTTCCTTCGGCTCAAAGGGCTGATTTTGTTGATTTTTAGTACTTTAGCTACTCGCTTCTGCTTATTTTTTTTACGGCGGAGCTGCACTGACACAATTTTTTTAGTAATCGTCGGTACCCTTGAGAATCAGGATCGTTTTTGCGTTGAAGAACCGCGGCGCCTATGTGCCGTTCCACCATCAATTCTTGTTGGCCCAAACCATCAAGGGGTTGCTGGTGACGGGTGGCAACAAGGAGTACCTGAATTTCACCCAGTACAACTTTTCCGGCCTGAAGGGTCAGATCAAGATATCTCGGAAAGGCCTCCATTTCTATTCCTCCAAGGTTACCCTCGTGTTCAGCACGTCAGACAAGGGGTTTCTGGATTACTTGGTAGCTACCCTCTTCGAACAAAAAGAACTCGTGATCGGAAGCCTTCAACTGGTGCCAGAATCGGTCGAAAATGAGGAACCGGTCGTGATCAGCGATTCGGTTAAATTCCTGTGCATTTCGCCCATCGTCGTGTTGCCTGCCTCGTTCAATGACGACAGCAGCAAGAGATTCGTGTTACCGGATACCGACGAGTTCTCCGATCTGTTGTATGACTCGACCATACAACGCATGGAGGCGTCGGGGAAGTTTTCACCCACCCAACTGGCCGATTTCTACAAGTTTCAAATTGTCCCCGACAAGGAGTATATCAACCGACTCCAGTCTTCGCATAAGAAGTTTGCCCGTATCTATCCTTTGTACGATTCCGACATTAAATACGAGGTGCGTGGGTACACCTTCCCATTTACACTTTACGCCCCTCAACCCGTGCAACAGTTTGTATATGAAAACGGGCTCGGTCATTTCTCGCATAAGGGATTTGGTATGCTCGACGTGGCTAACCAGAGTTCCATCCAGCGCGAGGCAAACCTCGAGATGAACTACGCCTAACGGTAGGGAACCACAAAGTACCCGACGAGCAAGTCTGCCATCGGATTCAACGATTTGTAGTAGACAAATACTTCGTACAAGTTTTCAGTTTGGTAATGGCTCCCTTCGAAGTATGTGGAGGGAAGTGTCGGTGAATCGACGTAATACATGTAGTCGTACCAACCTTGTTTCAATAAAATCGACGCTTCGTACGAATTGGTCGCCTTGTTCCACACCATCTTATTCTCATCCGTCCTCGCGTAATGATTGTAATTTCCGACGACATATACCGATGCGTCGGGAAGTTCAGGTGCTTTCAAAGCAAAATCGACGAAGAGATACTGACAACTGAGCGTCGGCTCATGATAATCTAGGTTCTCGATCGCGAAGTTGCCGTCGAGATCGGCGTATTGGGCATAAGCTTGTCCTTCGCGCGAAAGGTCGGTTTGTACTTTCAGTTCGAAGGGCTTCACCGTTCGATCGATGCTAGCGGTGTTGCGCCCCGGCGAAATCAAGGAACGGAAATCGACGAATCTATATTCGTTGCCCGCCAACCACTGCTTGTCTTGATCGAAAAAGCGGTACTCCAACTGTTGCACATCGTCGCGGATGAAACTGGGTTTCACGTTCATGCGTGCATTGTCCCAGCGTTGGTTTTGGCGGACCACCACCTTAAAGTTGTCCATGGCGTTGAACACTTGCAGATCGCCCCAGTCCAACGTGAAGTTGATTTGTTGATTGCCACCGCTGAGTGCGCTGTTACCGACCAGGCTGTTGTTGGCTGCCAGCGAGACCTGCGGTTGGAAGACCATCATTCGAGCCGTAAGCACGAGATCACTCCGGTCTCCATCTCTATAGACCATCAGCAAGTAGTTGCCTGGTAACTTGACCCTGGGTACCTGGAAGCGATAGTGAACGAAGGGGAGGTAGGTGCCATTAGAAAACTGGTAGTCGTTGATGGGAAATTCATTATAGGTTGCCAAGAAGTCTAGGTCCATCAAGCTCGACTTTGTCCATTCAGCATTGCAGTGAATCAGCCTCACATAATAGTTGTACTTGCTTTCTTGGATGTCATCGAACTCTAGCAAAAGGTTTTGCCCGTCGAGCGGGACAACGGCGGGCTGCAGGTTGTCGCGAAAGCCGGCGGCCACAGGGTAAAGTAGAACTGTTTTGATGTTTTCCTCGTACACCGCATCCTGAAACTGGAGTTTTTTCTGGGAAAAGGCCAATTGTGAGACCAGAATGAGGGGCAGCAGGTACTTCATATGTTCAAAGCTAAACGAATAATTTGCTCAAATTGCGTTCCAACCTCCCCCAAAAACCGCGTGTCTAAGGTGCATATAGCGTTCATGCTCGGTGAGAAGGAGCTTATTCAAGGCTGCGCCAAGGGCGACAGAGCCTCCCAAAAGGCTTTGTATGAACGCTATTGTAGAAAAATGATGGTCGTTTGCCAGCGGTATGCTCGGTCTACCCAAGAGGCGGAAGATATTCTACAGGAGGGCTTCATCAAGGTCTTCAAATCAATCGCTGAATTTAGATCTGAGTCGAAGCTTGAGACCTGGATCACGCGAATTATGATCAATACGGCGCTCAATAGCCAGCGTCAGAAACTGTATCTCTTGCCGATGGTCGATGTGGCCGATGTGCAACTGCCCGAACGCGAAGAGGTGACCCTCTCGGGTTTTCACCTAGAAGAGTTGACCAACATGGTCCAGTCGCTGCCCGACGGTTGCCGGGTCATTTTCAACCTATTCGCCATCGAGGGCTACGGTCACCAAGAGATTGCTAAGATGCTTGACATCAGTGAAGGAACTTCTAAGTCGCAATACAATAGGGCGAAGAGCTTGCTGAAAGCGAAGCTGGAACGTGAAAGTAGATATGCAAAGTACGGAGAGGCAAAAATTTGAGGAGAGCTGGAAGTCGGCGTTCGAAGGTGCGGAAATGACTCCGTCCGACAACGTGTGGAATTCCATCGAGGTTGGACTCGCGGGAGCGGAGAGCGCCCGGATGAAAAAACGCGTGGTGTTTTACCAACGCGTGGCCGCCGCAACCATTGGGGTCGCCTTGATCACGGGATTGTACGCCTTTTACCTTTCGAATGGAACCAACGAGCAACTCGCAGACGCGTCGAAACCCAACACCCTCCAACCAACACAACCAGAAAAAACAAACTCAAGCAGCAACCAAGAGACACTGCAGGCGATTGATCACGGTGGAGGCCCCGCCGCAAGCCAGTCAGAGGCAAAGACCACAAGTGGTGCTGCCACCCAGCCGACGACCCCGACCGGTCAACAGTTCGCTAGATTGAACAATGTCGCTACCGTTAATAACGATCGCTTTACGAAGTACCAGATCAAGAATGCAGCTGGATTTGTTCCTGCTTCTGTGCCCAACCTCGAGGTGACGTGGCCGGGATCCGTTGCATTTGATTCTACTTACTCGAGTGCATCGAGTGAACCAACTACTGATGTCATTGCGCAAGAGCCGGTATCGACGACAGAGCTTGTGGCAGAACTGTCACCGGACCAGTCGCAAGAAAAACAAGGTCGCAAGACTGTGGCTGAAGGTTTCTGGGTTGCGATAGGCGGCGCCGCGGGCAACTACGCACCGAATAGCGCTGCGACCCAAACGGGAGGGTACCTGCAGGCCACCGGCGTTGCGAAGGCTTCCGATTCGTTTGCCGGATCGGGCCCCCGGAGCAACCCATCGAAGGTTGGATATGCGTATACGATTGGGATGGCGGCAGGGAAAAGATTTGGAAGGGTGATCGTGCAGAGTGGTGTCAACTTGGTGAAGCAAGAAATTGAATACACATCGAACTATGCGGCGATTTCTACTAGCAATACGGCTGCCGCTTCGGTTGCGGAATATCAGGCTTCCAGCTTACAGCTTACTAATGAGTACAAGGTAGCGAGCTCCATCGATATCGTGTCGATCCCCGTGCAGGTCGGTTACTTGATTGTCGATCGCCGCGTGGGGTGGCAAATGAACGCGGGTGTGTCGTCGGACTTCTTCTTGCGAAACACGTTGGTTGACAAATCTGGGCAACAACAATCGTACACACAGGGGGCAGGCGATAGCTCACCGTACCGGAGTGTGAACTGGTCGGGCTTGGTGAATACCGAGTTGAGCTACCGGCTCGGTACAAACTTCAGACTTTCGTTAGTGCCGGGCGTCCGCTATTCATTTCAAACGTTGTTGAAAGACCCGGCAAACTCAGGTAAACCCATCATCCTGGACGTAGGATTGAGGTTGAGATACGTGATCAAATGAGTCGTCGCGTGTACCGACACACGCACCTTTCAAAAGACTACCCTTCTAGTTTTTCCACCAAGAGTTCCCACTTCTCGTTGGCTTCGAGTAGGGCTTTGGTTACTTGTTCAAACTTGGCTTGCGCAGCCGAGAGTTTATTGACGTCGCCGTAGACACCGGGACTCGCGAGTTCTTGCTCGATGGCTACCTTGTCCTTCTCTAGTTGGGTAATTTGATCTTCGACCTTCTTCAACTCTTGTTGAAGGGCCTTGAGGTTCTTTTCGCTTTCAGGAGTTTTCTCGACCGGCTTCGGTTTTTGTTCTTTTTTGGGAGGAGTTGGTGTGGTCGTAGTGGTTGCTGGGTTCTGCTTACGCCAGTATTCGTATTCGTCGTAGGTTCCCGGGTACTCTTTGATCTCGTGGTTTTCGATGTACCAGATCTTGTTGGCGACCTGCGACACAAAGTGACGATTGTGGGACACCACGACGAAGGTGCCTAGGTATTGTTGCAACGCTTGGATGAGAATGTTCTCGGAAATGAAGTCCAAGTGGTTGGTCGGTTCGTCCAGGAGCAGGAAGTTGGCCTCCGAAATCAATGTTTTGGCAAGCGCTACCCTCGATTTCTCACCGCCTGAGAGTATTTTGATTTTCTTGAATACATCTTCATCCGAGAAGAGGAAGCAGCCCAATACATTGCGAAGCTCCTGTTCCAACTTTCCTGAGCCAGCCTGCTTTAATTCCTCTAGGATTTCGTTCTCGGCATTTAACGATTCCAACTGATGTTGGGCAAAAAAACCTTGGATGACATTGTAGCCAATCGTTCGCTCACCTACTACAGGTTCTGTTCCCGACAGGATGCGCAAGAGCGTCGACTTACCCTTTCCGTTGGCGCCGATCAGAGCGATCTTGTCACCCCGCTCAATGGTCGCAGTGGTATTCTGAAGGATGACGTTATCGCCATAGGCTTTGGACATTTCCTTCAACGTCACGACATGACGGCCGGACGTCTGTTTGAAAGTAAAGCGGAAGTTGACGGTAGCTGTATCGTTGACCACTTCTTCCACCAAGTCCATCCGCTCAATGGCTTTTACGCGCGACTGCACTTGACGCGCTTTGGTCGCCTTCGCTTTAAAACGCTCGATGAAACGCTCGGCTTGACGAATCTTCGCTTGCTGGTTATCGTACGCGTTTTGTTGTATTTCTTCGCGGAGTTCTTTTTCCCTCAGGTAATAACTATAGTTTCCTTCGTACGTCACCAGTTGTTGCATGGTCACTTCGACCGTTTTGGTGGTCACGTTGTCGAGGAATGTACGGTCGTGGGAGACAATCATGACCGCACCTTCATAGTTACGCAAGTAGTTTTCGACCCATTCGATCGACGGAAGGTCCAAGTGGTTGGTCGGTTCGTCGAGCATCAGCAAGGATGGCTTTTCGAGCAGGAGTTTTGCCAACATCACACGCATGCGCCAGCCACCCGAAAATTCACGCAAGGGGCGGTGTAGGTCTTTCGTGGCAAAGCCAATCCCTTCCAAGACTTCTTCTGCCTTGGCTTGCATGGTGTAGCCGTCGAGTTGTTCGAATTTCTCTTGCGCCTTGGTCAACTTATCTACCAAGTCATCGGAATATTCGTTTTCAAGTTGGTGCAAGATCTTTTCAATTTGTCGCTGGGTGTCGACAGCGGCCTTGAACGCTTCCATCGCGACGGTGAGAATGGCGTCGTCTGTTTGGTAGGAGAGAAGGTCCTGGTTGAGGAATCCGATCGTGCAATCTTTTGCTTTACTGATACTTCCGGCATCAATCCGGTACTCGCCGTTGATAATTTTCAACAAGGTGGATTTTCCCCTTCCGTTAAGTCCGATTAACCCGATTTTGTCGCCAGGCTTTACGAACATCGACGCATCTTCGTAGAGCGCCCGTCCACCGATGAAGTAAGAGATTTTGTCTATCGAAACCATTCCAAAATCGTTGAAATCGCCACTTTGCCTAAAATGAGGATGCAAAGATATTCAAATGGTCAAAAAATTAGGACTCCGATCCAAACGGAACCGTTTTCGGGCGCTAAATTGATTACCCTTTTACCGAGGAAATATGAGAAGAATTCTTGTTTCGGTTGTATTGGCATTTGCCGTCGCGGCATGCACCACGGGCATACGGGAGAATCTTACTGAACCGGCGGCATCCGGAGTCGACAGACCGGCCAAGCGTGACCAAAAGGGCACAAGTTTGCCGCTAGATAAAATCAAGTTGCCAACGGGATTCACCATCTCGGTGTTTGCTGAAGTAGAGAATGCCCGATCGATGGCGGTGAGCCCCTCGGGAACGGTCTTTGTTGGCAACCGCAATGAAGATAAGGTATATGCGATTCAAGACACCGACGGCGATCACCAAGCCGACCAAGTGTTCGTCGTTGCTTCGGGACTCACGATGCCCAATGGCGTCGCATTCAAGGACGGCGACCTTTACTTCGCCGAAAAGAATAAGATATGGAAGTTGTCGGAGATCGAGTCGAAACTTTCCAATCCAGGGAAGCCTACATTGATCTACGACAAGTTTCCCAGCGATGGATCGCATGGCTGGAAGTACATCGCCTTTGGCCCCGATGGTTTTTTATATGTCCCGGTCGGGGCGCCCTGCAACATTTGCGAGCCCACCGATCCGATCTATGCATCGATTACTAGGTTGAAGCCCGATGGCACGGGCTTCGAGATATTTGCCAGCGGGATTCGCAATACGGTTGGTTTTACCTGGCATCCGGTTTCCGGAGAGCTGTGGTTCACCGATAACGGCCGCGATCGACTTGGAGATGATGTTCCGCCGTGCGAGTTGAACAAGGCGACGAAGAAGGGGCAACACTTTGGGTATCCCTATTGCCACGCGGGCTCCATCAAAGATCCCGAGTTCGGGTCGAAACATGCCTGTTCGGAGTTTGTCAAGCCCGTGCAAGCGCTCGGCGCACACGTGGCTCCGCTTGGGGTCAAGTTTTATACCGGCGATCGCTTTCCAGCGATGTACAAGAATCAAGTGTTGATTGCTGAGCACGGCTCCTGGGACCGCTCGAAAAAGAACGGATATCGACTGTCGCTCGTGAAACTAGACGCGAAAGGTAACGCGGTAGGCTATGAAACCTTTGCGTCGGGATGGATGGACCCCGAGACACAAAAAGTGTGGGGCCGACCGGTAGACCTCGTCGTATTGAAGGATGGCTCTATCTTGGTTTCCGACGATCAGGCGAACGTGATCTACAGGATTGATTACACGGGTGCTTAGAAGTCGTCGGCGATTTCGTCGATTTGCTTGCCTTTGTCGGCGAACATCATTTTGATCACAGGAAAGCAACGATACGTCAACTTGATTTCGTTTCTGCCATGATCCTTGAAGGTGAGGCTCAGCGTTTCGCCTAACCAATTGTACGTGTCGGTCACCAAGATGTACTTGGGTTGACCAAATGACTTCATCATTCCTTTCATCAACCGGGTGTCTTTGTGCGTGACGACGCCGATTTCGTAGACAATGTCTTTATAGGTTTTGACCTCCACGCTCTTCACTTTTACGTCGCCGATCGACTTGTAATCATCGTGATGTACGAGGTACAGTTTAGCTGGGAACTCATTTTTCTCCTTGATGTCCTTCTTGAATTCAGCTCCTTTCACGCTGTCGATGGACATACCTAGTTTCAGGTCTTTGAATCCATTGCGGCGATCGAGTTCGGCGATGTCCTGGGCTTGTGCAGTCCATGCTACGATCATGCCCAATGCGAGGAGGAAAGGGGTAATGCGACGGGTCATGGTTTGGGTTCAATGAAGTCGACGTTGAAACGCGCGGTGGTGGCGTCCCACGACATTGAAATTTCAGCTTTGTTGTTTTTCTGGTCGATTGCGATGGTAAACGATTCGACGTTTGCGTGAGCGGCTACCGCTTGGACTGGAAGGTCGATGCGCAGGGCATCCTTCGCTACGTTGTAATTGTATGATCCCCATTGTCCCAACTCTTTGTTGAAGATGAGCGTCCATTTATCTTTTTCCGGGATCGCGAACATCGAGTACGTGCCAGCGGGCAACAACTGCCCGTTCACGAATACGTCGCGTGTCAGGACGATTTCTGTGGCCTCGTTGGCGCCTAGTCGCCACACTTGTCCGTAGGGTACAAGCTTTCCGAAAATTTCTCGGCCTTTTTTTTGGGGCTGGCCGTACACGATTTTCAGGTAGGTATCCTTGTATTTGCACGAAACGATGGCTACAGGGCTTGGACGTGCCGTTGCGGCCTCTTGAGCATGTAGGTTCGTGAAGGAAATAGCGAGGAAGAGAAGGGTGGCGAGGTACTTTCCGTGCATTCCGGCCTTGCTTTTATGTGACAAGATAGCAATTTTGGCTTTCTTTTGACCGAAGTATGCAGCGCCCTGATTTCGATGATATTTATATGGAGTTGGCCGTTAACCTGGCCAAGCGTTCCCATTGCATTAAGCGACACGTGGGTGCCGTGCTCACGAAGGACACGCGGATTATTTCGATTGGATACAACGGCCCGCCATCGGGTACCCATAATTGTGACGAGGAATGGCCGAACACAGGATGCCCACCAGATTCTAAGGGTGGATGCTCGCTAGCGATCCACGCCGAACAAAACGCTATTTTGTACGCGGTGAAGAATAAAACGTCGGTGGAAGGGGCGACGTTGTACGTTACGTTGTCGCCATGCCTGGCTTGCGCCCGTATCATTTATAGTATGGGCATCTCCAAAGTAATCTACTTTAACTCCTACGCGCAGCACAAGGGACTAGCCACCGATGAAGGTGTCGATTTCCTCAATCGCTTTGGAATTCCGTGTACGAAGTATGCTGGGACGTTGACGAACGTCACACACATGATCTAGGCAAAATAGAAATTAGCGAGTAGCTAACGCTTTCTCCAGGTCGGAGACAAACTTAGCGGTTACACCTTTTGTCTTCTTCGCGAGCTGGTCTTTAAAGGTCGGCACCGCACGTTCGACCATAATATATAGTCCAACAGGGTTGCCATCGTTTCTGAAGCTGGCCAAGCACCAATCGATTTCACCTTGAAGTTGCTCGTCTAGATTCAAGGCGCGAAGTTTCTTTAAAGTGTCTTCGCAAGCGGCTTCGATCACCTGGGCAGGAGCAAGCGCGGGTTTCTCCTTCTTAGGTTTGGCAACTTTGGGCGCAGAGGCAGCCGTACTGGCTGGCGCTACTTTTTTTGAGGGAATCTTGGCCATACTGTTGTTGTGTTTATGGGTTCGACTTTCGCAAAGTTAGCCTTATGACGCACGCAGTCCCAAGACGATGATTCACAAAATTTCCGCAACCGTGTGAGCACCAACGCCATTTCCAACGATTGTGATGGGAAATTTGATTGAAAACAGGGAATTGGCTCCAACCCGTCACGCGCACAGGAGACGCGATATGCAGCCCCATTTTTGCGCGTTGATCGTGTTACCGCCGCCTTTCGCGCGCTTTAGGTGAATAACGATCTCAACGAATAGCGCTAACCCATCAATTGGTTTAATGAATCAATCATGTGGAGCGAACTTGTTTCAATGGACCACCACCAACCATCAACCATCAACCATCAACTATCAACTATCAACTATCAACTATCAACTATCACCCATCACCCAACTCCCTAAAAACAAAAAAGGGAAGTAATCCTTGATTACTTCCCTTTGTAAAAGTATTAGGCGAGCCTAATTACTTTTTCTTCTTAGCAGCCTTCTTTTTCTTAGCTGCTTTTTTTGCGGGTTTCTTTGCCATAGCGTTTTAATATTTTATGTTAAAACTGTACTAAAGGTATAATAAAAAATTAAACCACAAAAATTTGGAGCAACTAATTTTCAAATCTCAGAAAAAATGCTTGATGTTCAACGATGATAAATGCATGTTGATGTTCTTGTCATTCAACATCAAATGATATTCACTTCAGCATGTAAAGAGATACCGAAACGATTCATCACAGATGTTTGAATGTCGTTCGATAATTGAAGAAGCTCTTCACCTTTTGCATCACCGTAGTTAACCAACACAAGCGCTTGTTGTGTGTGCACGCCTACATCATTGAATCGTTTCCCTTTCCAACCACACTGTTCGATCAACCAACCTGCTGGTACTTTAACTTCTTGATTTTCAGAAATATAGCCGGGTATCAAAGGTTCGGTCTTCTTAAGACTTTCATACGCTGCAATAGATATCGTTGGATTCTTGAAGAAGCTCCCAGCATTACCAATCAAACGTGGATCAGGTAACTTACTTTGTCTTATTGCAATCACTGCATCAGAGATAGATCGAATGGTTGGTTGCAATACATTCATCTGTTTCAATGTATCTCCAATGGCACCGTACGATGTATTCAAGCGATGATCTTTAGTCGTCAGACTTAAAGTAACACTTGAGATAAAAAATTTTTCTTTGAGCGCACGTTTGAAGATACTTTCACGGTATCCAAACTCGCATTCCGCATTGTTGAAGGTGCGCACTTGGCCTGTCACACGGTCGATTGCTCTTACTTCTTCGATGACATCTTTCACTTCAACGCCGTAAGCTCCGATGTTTTGCATGGGTGCGGCGCCAACGGTGCCTGGTATCAAAGAAAGGTTTTCAATACCACCCCAACCATTTTCAACAGCATACATCACGCATTCATGCCAGGATTCGCCGGCGTGAAATGAAACGAGAACATGTGTGTCTGTTCGATGGATAACACTTTTGCCTTTCAATGCATCGTGAACGACTAAGCCATCAAAGTTGCGGGTGAAGAGAATGTTGCTGCCGCCGCCCAGTAATAGGACGGGATTATCCCGGTAGACGTTAGACTGGGTAAGTTCGATGAATTCTTGCTCCGACGAAACCTTGGCGAAGAATCGCGCCGTGGCAGCAATACCAAACGTGTTGAAAGGCTTTAGGTTGAAATGCTCGTAGATGTGCACCATTCGCACAAATATAGCCAAAGTTGGTGCCCAGCTATTCTAGTGAAACGAGTCGCTCAATGCTTTCGACGAGAGTTTGAAAAGGCAAATCCTAGGAAAGCGATCGGCGATGTACGTGGTGCCGAGCACGATCAGCCCGTTATCATTCGTCGTTTCTACCGCAGCGAGGTCGAAAGAGTTAGAGAAGCCGATGTAACGACTTCCAGACAGTGCACCGTCGGTAGAACCATATCCGTATAGAGCCATTTGCTTGCTTCGTGTGCTGCTTCCGTAGATAATTACTTCTTTGGCGCCCACCGTGGTCTTTAGGATCGAGATGTGCGCATTGCTTTCCAGCTCGGGGAAATTTAGCCCACCAAGGTCCACACTGGAGCTGACACCGGTGCCACTGATGGCGACCGTTGGGAGAAGGTAGTTATCTCCGTAGTTGAACCTGGCCGCTGCGTACTTTCCGGCGGTCGTTGGCAACACGCTGCTCAATCCACCGTCTTCCTGATTGCCCTGCACCACACCAGTGGGATTGCCGCTATTTAGATCTGTGAAAACAAGCGAGAGCGTGTAGTTGTAAAACCCGTTGAAAAAGAATTGACCCGACGCCGATTTCCCTACTTGGAACGGCAGCTGCCTTCCCGTGCGGAGGATATGGTTGATGATTGGCTCTTCTGGACCATCGCCCGCGCCAATAGAGAAGGATTGGGACTTGAGAACCTGTCCCGACGTGTTGACTACCGACATCACGCTTGCCTTATTGCCAACATCATAGTTAAGTAAGAGGAGGTTGTTTCCATCGACACCTGCTGCTAAAGGGTAGGAGCCACCTACGTTGGATTGGCTTGCAACCTTTCCGTCTGTTCCGATTTCCATCAGCTGGGTTGCTAGACCAGAGGTACTCATACAAAAGAAATAGTGTTTATCGCCCACGGTCAGGATAGAAGGAGCGGGCGTAACGAGCGCCGCATCGAGTTCGGAGCTCGACACGTATGCGCCGAACGCGTCGGTTTTCATTAGATAAATCAATCCGGGATCTACCGACTTTCCTTCCGGATCGATTGCGCGCTTTAGTCCGAGGACCACGTAACCGCCGTCGCTGGTTTGCGCGACATCGAGCGGCGTATAAGCGGCGTCGAAGCGTGCGTCGTCATAGAATTTTGTAAAGAAACTCTTGTCGGCTTCTGGGTCGGCCTCGTTCTGGCATGAAACCCAAAAGGTGGCGGAGATGGCCAAAAGGGTTGTAACGATCTTATTCATGGTCAGTCGAGGGATTTAAATTCGTTGCTCAAGAATCGGAGTGGGAATAGGCATCCAAGTTGGAATACGAGGTGATTGGTTTTTAAGTCGTCTTGGGCATCACCAATGCCGCTCAAGCGATCGTTCGAAAAGCGATTATTGACGTTCGCAATGTTGCTCATGCCTTTGTAATAGAGCGCATCGAACACTATCCGCACGTTGCCGAGTTGGTAACTCAACCCGGCACCTCCCATCAAACCCCAGCTGTTGGTAAACAAGTCCTTGGCGCCCACCACGACTGGTTCATTTTGAAATGAGTTCGAGCCTCCCGAAGCATTGTCTGTTCCCGACACGGTGACACTCTTGTTGGCGTTGATGAGAATGGAATAATACACTCCAAACTGCAGATGGGGGCGCAAGCTTCCGCTGCCAACTTCATACTTGACCAAAAGGGGCAGATCGGCATAATCTAGCTTCTGTTCCTGGTTGAATTGTAAGTTTAACCGTTGCGACGCCGTGTTCCCCGTCCAATTAAATTCGTTTGAATATGCGAACTGCGAGCTGCGGTAGGTAGGCTGGGCACTGATGGAGATGTTCTTAAACGCGAAAGTGAATTCTAACGTCGCTTGGCTACCGATCATGCTGAATGACTTGTAGGTCTTGTCGGTTTGTCCTGTTGCGTAATTGGTCGGGGCCAACACGCTGTAGCGTGCCATCACATCGGGCTGGGTCAGGTTCACGCCAGCCTTGAAACCAAGCCAGAACTGCTTATCGAGGAATTTGCTCTGGGCGGTTCCCTTCGACTTCATGGAAGGGTAGGGCGCCTTCTTGGGCTTTTGGGCGACAGCTGCGACAACGATCAGGATAAAAAAAGGGAGGAGTAGAATTCGCTTCATCTTCTTTGACTATCGGGATACGACCATTTTTTTGGTTTGCGATAAGACACCGGCCTTAATTCGATAAAGATAGATGCCTGGCACGAAGGCACTGACGTCGGCTTTGATAAAATGTTCCCCTGCATCATGATCTTGGTCAACCAAGACGCTGACCTCGCGACCTTGCACATCGAGCAGTGTAAGCCGCACATGGCTACTGGCGTTGATCCTAAAGCCGATGTTCACTTCCCCGCGTACAGGGTTCGGGTAACAGTCGTACAAGCTGAAGCGCGACTCGCGGAATTGCTCATGGACGCCCGTCGTGATGTCGGTGGCGACATGGATAGGCTCGTAATTTCCAGTACCCTCCTCCTTGGGACCGTCGATGAAGTTCTTGAAGAAGATGTCGTTGTTGATTTTGTCGGCAGGCACCAACATCCAATCGCGCAAGATGCTGGCATACACTTGTCGATAGTCGTACTGCATTTCTACGTTGTCCTGCGTCAGGTCGGGTACTTTGCCAATCACGCCCGGCGCGGCTCCTTTTCCGAATACGAATACTGGACCGCCTGTGCCATGGTCGGTGCCATAGCTTCCGTTTGAATGGATCCGTCGTCCAAACTCCGACGTTGTAACGGTGAGAACGCGGTCTTCTATGCCACGTGCTGCTAGGTCGTCTTGGAATGCCTTCATCGCCGATGAAATGTGGTACATCAAAGCGGCATGAGCACCCATGGTGGGATCATATGTTTCAACCTGTTCCGCGTGGGTGTCGAAACCACCGATCTTGACTAAGAACACTTTGGTTTGAACGCCGCCACCGAGCAAGCGCGCAATCAACTTTAGCTGCGGCGTGAGGGGGTTACGCAAACTTCCAGACGGTGCATTGAAGGCATACTTCTCAGGATACGTGACGGTCGACTCTGGCGCGTTCTTGTATACTTGATAAAGGCGATCTGCATAGTTCTCCGATTTGTCCTCCAGTTCCAAGATCCAGTTCAGCTCTTGCCCATAAGGACTATCATTTAACGCCACCGGTGGCCGACCGCGCGGGTCCACACCCTTATCGGCAAATCCCTCCAATTCGTCTACGAGCTTGGCGAATCCTTCCGGATCGTTTAGGGAAATAGAGGTAGGGATATGCCCTTCTTGATGAAAGATCAACGACACGTCGCTTCCCATCTCGATTGCGAGAGGGTCTTTCATGTCGGCCGTGGGGAAGTTATCCGGGTAAACCAGCGGAGCATATTCTTGTTCGAGGTAACGCCCCACCCAACCCGACGAGAAATAGTCATCGAAGCTTCCACCCATGAACGAGATATCGCGTCCACGAAAGTGAGATCCGTTGTTGTTCTTATATGACACACCCTGGATGATGCAGGCGCGACCGCGGTCGTACATTTCTTTGACGCCCACCATGTCGGGATGAAGCCCCACTTGAGCGTCCGATTTCAGCGTGCCATCCAAGTTGATCATTTTGCGAAGACTATTCTTCGAGGGGATGGCGATGTTGGCCCGCCGGCTGTAGTAAAGGTCATAGGCCTCCACCGGGATCACGGCGTTGAGCCCATCGTTGCCCCCGTGCATCTGCAAGATGATCAATACGCGATCGTTCGTACTCTGTTTCGCCATCCGCGTCAACGAGTTTTCCGCCATCAACTTCAGCGGAATACCGCCGATGGTGAACGGGATTGACGCCATCGACAGTTGCTTGATGAAATTCCTTCTCTTCATGTCTTAATACAGTTGATATTCGGGTGACTGCATGAGTGCATTAAACAGCGCGCGTAGCTGACCAATAACAACCTCGATCTCGTCTTTGGTGGTCCAGCGGTAAGTCCATTCACCTTCTGGATCTGTATCGAACAAAGGCGTCTTGATAAACGCGGTAAGAAAATAATTCAGTCGTTCTGCCGTAAGCCCGGATCCATCGTCGGCTGCTGTATCGAACGTCAGACTGTCGGACTGGGGGAGTAGGTACCTGACCATTTCCATCACGAGTTGCCGCGAATCGGAGGCAATCGTCGTGTCTATGTGGTTGAACACGTATTGATAGGCGTCGATCTTGGGTGCGCCGGGTTCCATCATCTGCGGATCGAGCAACAGGCGGATGAACTCGTAACGCCGCGTTAAGTAGTTGGTGGAAATCCAGCTTCGATGGAAAATCGGGAACTGGTGATAGGCATCGTAGCCAGCGACATCATAGGGTTCATAGAAATTCATACCCATACTCGAGAGCTGCCCGAGCATCTGGCTCGTGCGGGCATACAGGTCGGAGGGCGCAGTAACCGGGTCCGGGAGGGTGATATTGAACATCCGGTAGGTGCCAATCATCAAATCGAGTGGCGAGCGAATGATTCCGCCGAAGTTGTCGTCCGTGACGAGGGCCGCCGCATCATAGAAATGCTGGCTCGCGAACAAGTCTTCCAGCACCGGTTGAAGCTTGAACCCGTTTGCGGTAAATGTATCTGCCAGCCCCGCGATGATCGTGTCGTCGATTTGCTGGGTGATGTTGTGGTAGACAAAGAATCGGTAAATCCGTCGACAGATGTTGCGAGCTGTTTCTGGCTTCGAATAGATTAGGTCGATCAACTGGCTCACTTCGTCGAGGCAGGTAGCTTCCGTGGCGCCAGTGCCTGGGAACAAGATTGGGTCGGTGGGCCGCTGGATTACTTTGCTATCGAGACGGTCGCTGAAAGTCTTGGGCTTATTGTCGTGCGATGAAGCGTTCGTGGGGCTGCCTTTCACCTTGCCGCGGGGAAGGAGCGTGTCGGGGTCGATGTTTGAAAACGATTCGTCGAAATCCCACCCCGACAGCACGCGGGCTGCCGCCTGCACATCCGCTTCTCGGTATACGAAGTAATCCCCGGGGGCTGTCCCTGCGGGAACGTGCCCTTCCAGTCCGCGACCGATGGAATACAATTCCAACAGTTCGCGCGCATAGTTTTCATTTGGGCTCCCGTTCACGTTGAGGTAACCGTCCAACAGGCGGAGCATTGCGTTGTCGACACTCACCTTTTTGGTCAACTCCTTGAAGTTCACCTTGACGGCGGCAGTTTTGTCTAGTGCATACAACCGGAAAAGTTGGTTCTGAAAGTAGATCGCGCGACTACTATCGATTTTACTATTGATAGCCGTTAAAACCGTGTGGATGAAGAAGATAACTTTTTCGCGGGCGGAATAGGCAAGCGATAAGGAAGGATCGACGCCGGCGCTCATCATCTGGGCAATCATCCAACCCTTCACGTACTCCTGCAAATCACCTTCCCCGGAGTTCGCAGGGGTTGTGCCGGCAACGGCCCACTCCTTACTGGTCTTCGGATCGATTGGCGCGGTTGGCGTAGGGAGGGTGACGGAAAATAACTGTTGAACGGCTTGTGGAGCGGTGAAACCAGCGAACGTGTCGATTTGCTCTTTGGTTGGCCCAAACGAAGCGCGACGAAGCAAGTGCGCGGCTCGTTTACGACCAAGGGTTCCGGCGAACGGTGTCAACGGCATAAGGCATCAAAACTTTTCTCGGGTAATTAATCTAAACGCGGTCAATATAATTCAAAGAATAGGGATGAAATGACATAAATACCGTCCACTTGCTGTTATTTTTCCATGACCACGATTTACCCTTCGGTGAAAAGACGCGCGATCCTATCGACCCGTCCCCCGCGACTTCTTCGCAGGAATTTTTAGTAGCTTCGTCGGATGAAAATTATCGAGTGTCCGCGCGACGCGATGCAGGGTATCGAACGGTTCATCGACACCGAAGTGAAAGTGGCATACCTCAACCAGTTGTTGCGTGTTGGCTTCGACACCATCGACTTTGGAAGTTTCGTGTCACCCAAGGCCATCCCTCAAATGCGTGACACAGCAGAAGTGCTCGCTAGGCTCGACCCAGTGGGCGCTACCAAGCTCTTGGCCATCGTCGCAAACGTCCGCGGCGCAGTCGATGCGTGTCAACACCCTCAAATTCACTACCTCGGCTTTCCCCTTTCGATATCTGAAACGTTTCAGCAACGCAACACGCGTCAGTCGATCGTGGAGGCCCTCAACACGGTGAGCGAAATTCAAGATCTCTGTGAAAAGCATGGTAAGACGCTGGTGGTGTACATCAGCATGGGCTTTGGAAATCCGTATGGCGATCCATACGACGAGACAATCGTAGGGCAATTCGTAGGAATCATGCAAACGCTGGGCATCCGGGTGATTTCGTTGGCCGATACGATTGGCGTTTCGCGACCCGAGCAGATACGTTCCCTCTTTTCAACGCTCTCGATGGCATACCCGAACATTGAAATGGGTGTCCATTTGCATAGCCACCCCGCTCAGTCGCTCGAGAAAATCGATGCAGCTTGGTCGTCGGGTTGCAAACGCTTCGATGGTGCCCTGCGCGGGTTTGGCGGTTGCCCGATGGCCGAAGACGAACTCGTCGGAAATGTGGCAACAGAGACGCTCGTCGCTTTTCTGCAAAGCAAGAACGAGCCACTACATCTACATGAGGAGGAGTTCGCGAAGGCCCTTCAGTTGGCCGCAAAGGTATTTTGAGGCAGGTGAATACTGAGCCGTCAGTGTCTTGAATTCCGATCATCGCCTCGACTGGTTTTCCTGATGTAGGACCGGGCCGGGCACGTGGTTCCAAGCAAGTTTCGCAACTCGCGGCATGGACCAAGAACGCCTCTCCTTGTTGGCACTCCATTTTGTGCCAGGCATCGGCCCTCGGCTGGTGAAACAATTGCTGAGTTATTGCGGTAGCGCCGTCGACGTGTTTCGTAAAGCGCCCGGGAAACTGCAGGCCATTCCCGGAGTAGGGCCCCAGACCACGGAAGCCATTCGGCAGAGCCGTCCGTTCGATGAAGCCATTCGGGAAATGAGAAAAGTGGAACGCGATCACGCCGACTTGCTCTTCTTTTACGATAAGAAGTTCCCATCCCGCCTCCGCCACATCGACGACGGCCCAAGTCTGCTCTACTTTAAAGGAACGTGCAATCTCAATACCGCGCGTACCGTGGCCATCGTGGGGACCCGTCAAGCAACACCGTATGGCAAACGGATGGTCGAATACTTGGTCGAAGAACTCGTTCGACTCGACGTGGTCGTCATCAGTGGCCTTGCCTACGGCATCGACATTCACGCCCATAAGCAAGCGCTGAAGTTCAACATACCCACGCTGGGTGTGTTGGGAAGTGGCCTCGATGTCGTGTATCCCTACGATCATCGCGACACGGCGCAGCGCATGTTCGATCGGGGTGGGCTCATCACCGAGAACGCCTACGGCACCCGACCCGACGCACACCACTTTCCATCCCGCAACCGCATCATCGCGGGTATGTGCGATGCCCTTATTGTCGTCGAAGCCGCAGAAAAAGGAGGTGCACTCATTACAGCGGAGATCGCCAACAGCTACAACAAAGACGTCTTTGCCATACCGGGGGCAATCGGTCAGGCTTTTTCGGAAGGGTGCAACAAGCTGATTAAGATCAACAAGGCATGTCTTCTCACCACCGTTCGCGACATTGAGTACATCATGAACTGGGTTCCCGGACAACTCGTCTCCGTTCCCACGCGGGCATTGACACCCGACGAAGAAAAAGTGATCTCAACGATTTCGTCGAAAGGGCTATCGATGCATGTCGACGAACTCGCGTGGAAGTCGAACATCCCGGCCGGCACGCTCGCAAATCTGTTGCTGCGAATGGAGATCGAGGGCTTGGTGAGATACCTTCCCGGGAAGAAGATTGAACTTCGGAAATAACGGGGCGTGGGACAGCGGACTGAAACTACTTCAGTTTCTCGCGCACCTCGACGAGGAATGCGCGGACTCTTTTCAGGGAGGAGATCATTTCCATCTTGTCGCGCACGGCTTGAGAATCGTTGCGAAGCATTTCTTTTGCTCCCTGAAGCGTAAACCCTTTCTCTTTCACGAGGTGGTAAATGGTGCGGACGTTTTCGATGTCCTCCTTGGTGAACTGCCGATTGCCTTTGCGATTCTTTTTGGGCTGGATGAGCTCAAATTCGGACTCCCAGAAACGAATGAGTGAGGGCGCGACGTTGAACATTTCTGCCACTTCTCCGATTGAGTAGTAAATCTTCTCGATTTCTTTCTCTTTATAAGCCATGTAGCAGCTAAGATGATTTGTTCGCGGACTTTTTTGATGCGAACCTCATGCAAAATAACAAATTCTTAATACGCGTAACAAAGCGTCTTGATAAAAATAATTGACAAGGTGTCAACGTGGAATTGTGGATAAGTTCAACCCTTGCTCGAAGTAAAAATGCACCTGTTGCCTGAAAAATCAAGGGGCGGGAATATTCACTTTATAAATCATCACCGAATGACCGCCACCTGCTTTAGCGCGGCCCTGCGCCGTGACAAATAAATAGTCGTTGGTGTCGGTTATTTCCATCCCGACTGGGAAAGAATCAGCCGGAATTTCAGACACAACCTTCATCGTGCTCGCGTCGATCGCAACAATTTTACTCTCTTCGTTTACGCAGGCGAAAACATATTTTCCTCCGTTCGAAACGGAGATCGTGCGCACACCCTTTCCAACAAAACAGTCCTCCCAACCGTCCGCGAGTGTCGACACGTGGCCTTCGTTATCAAGCCGGTGCTGAACGAATTGCTGCCACGGAATTCTTTGGACGAAGCCGTTCGAGTTCGTGCTCAGGAATAACTGGTCGCCAGAAATTACTAAGTGACGGATGTTGTTGTAACGCGTAAATGTGACTCCCTTATACGTAAATGCGTTTTCAACGTCAAAAAGCGCGATTCCGCCGCCACCCATCCGGCCAACCAGCAAGAATTTGCCGTCGGGTGTGAAAACAGTGCCCCGTAAGCAATACCCGCAATTGACGTCGCGATCGACCTTTTCGCCTGGCTTGAAATTCAGCTCCAGCCTCTTCTCGACAACCAAATGCTGCACATACTTGAATTCCATCGGGTTACTCCCTTGAATGTCAATGATCCCAATAGTATTGTCGCCCCAATGCGTCACGGCGATATACTTATTGTCGGGCGACGCCGCGATCATCTTCGGAAGAATGCCGGATGGCATCACACGTACGATTTCATCGGTATCCGTGTCTATAATCGCGACAGCAGAGGGATTAACGGCATTGGGATCGTAGCTCCGACGGTAGTATGTGACCCACAAGAATTTGCCGTCGTGCGAGAAACAGCTTTCGACAGGTTTCCCCTTGAAGAAGTTGTAATTCGTCTTCTTTACTTGAAAGGCGTAGTCGAACACCGTGGTCTCGCCATCTTTGAAAAGATGTTGGTTGCCAGCGTTGAAATCGTGCACGATGACGCGCAACTTTTTGAATGTCTTTAAGTCGTACACAACGGTCTCATGTCCTTCGAGGGATTGAACATAAAACTTCCCCTTTTCCGGCAGGTAGTTCACCGACTTGGGCGAGTTGATATCAGTGTCGAAATGATCGTTTGTGTTTTTTGTAGTCTGAACCTTGTGCTGAAAGCGCGCTATGAGTTCCATCGAAACTGGCGCCGCTGCGGGTGTTGACTTAACACCCATTCGGTTATAAATGACCTCGGGTTGAGGTTGAGCAAGTAACGATGCGAAACTGAGGGTGGCGACAAAAACGAAGATGGCACGCATGGGCGCAAAGATAACCAATGGCAATGCTGGAGGAAGAGACGGACGGAAGGAATTCTAGCCTAGTCGAGCGGAGGGCCGTCAACTTTGGCTTGATCGATCAGCTTTTGATATTCTTCGTTGCTCAGGTAGCGATGGAAGAAGTTCATCGGGTTCACTTGCGATCCGTTCAAGAGAACTTCATAGTGCAAGTGGTTGGCTTCCGACTGCCCTGTAGTACCCACGTATCCGATTACCTGCCCACGTTGCACGCGTTGACCCTCTTTCACAATGTAGCGCGTTAAGTGAGCGTAACGAGTTTCGTACCCAAATCCGTGACGTAGATAAACCACTTGGCCGTAGGTATCGGAGTAATAAGCCATATGCACGTACCCGTCGCCGGTAGCATATACGGGCGCGTTCTTTGGCGCAGTTAAGTCAAGACCGCGGTGTTCGCGCCAATATCCAAGAATTGGGTGCAAGCGCATTCCGAAAGTCGTGTGGAGGCGGATCAAATCTTTGTTGGCGATAGGGGTGAGGGCAGGTGTTGATGCCCACATCTTTTCTTTGGTTTTTAACTCGCCGAGCAACTCGTCGTAAGACTGTTTTTCGACCGCGAGCCGAGCTTCGAGCTTACTAAGCCGATCATATCCTTCGCGAATGGTAGAATAATCTACATCGGCACCTTCTTTCTCGCTTCCGCCAATACCCGCAGCCCGTTCCACGCTATCGAGTGGGCTCAAGTCCAAAATCGTTCGGTACGTGTGGTCGTCAGTTTTTTCCAACGCGGTCAATCGATCGGAAGTCTGCTTCAATTGATCCTGCAGGTTCTTCCATTGAGCCATCAAAACCCGATTCTCGTGCTGGAGCTCGGTCTCGTCCCACGATGGATACTTGTAGTTGAAGTAGAATAATCCAGCTAAGCCGATGAAGAATGAAGCACCTAGGAACCAACCCATTCTACGCCAGAGCACGCGCCCGCGAACGATGATCGGTTCGTACTTGCAGGTCTCCTCGTTGTAATGATATTGAACCTTAGCCATCAATCAAGCGATTGGTTGGGTTGTCTCGCGGCTTTTGCCATGAGATGAAATTGATCTGAACCCAGCCCCTCTACCAAAACCTTCATTGGATCAATTTGATGTCCGTCTTTCAAAACTTCATAGTGCACGTGGGGAGCAATCGACCCGCCGCTCATGCCCATTTCTGCGATCACACTTCCCTTCTTCACCCGTTGGCCCGTTCTCACTTTCAGTAGCCCGAGGTGGGTGTAACGGGTCACGTACCCGTAGCCATGGTCGATCTCTATATAACTTCCGAAGCCCGCAGGTAAGTTGCTTTCTTTCGCCAAAATCACGGTTCCTTCGCCGGTGGCGAGGATGTCAGAACCGCGTACACCCGCAAAATCCACCCCATCGTGGTGAAAACGAGCTTTATGCCATGGGTTGATGCGGGTGCCGAATCCAGAGACCAGCATCTTGGCATCGGCGTTTTCGACGGGCAAAGCTCCCGGGAAACTCCGAATTTGGGCCATGTCGTGGCGGGTCACGCTGGCAAATCTAGAATAGTGGTCATTATTGAGCGCCGCCTTGAAGTGGGAGTCTTGGTACCGTTGCGTTAGACTGGCGACAGTCTTTTCGAAATCCTCCCGAGTGCCGACGAGGATTGCGGTAGCGTCTTGCTTTTCTTCGACCACCTCACGCGACGTCTCGAAAAACTTCTCGTGAAGGCTGTTTTCCTTCGTCACCAGATCCGTGAAAGCCGATTTTGAAGTCTCTAAACGCGCCGCTAGCACCTTGTGATGAGTTTTCAACGCATTGTTTTCTTCACGAAGTGCCCTTTCGGCAGGGGTATCGATCAGTTTGTTCTGCAAGTAAAAGAGACCCAGGAAGAACAAAGCGCCGAAGCAGAGCAGGCCAACGACGGTTGACAAAATTCCGGACATGGACCACCGCGCGCGCTCATATTTCAGAGTCTTTGGGTTGTAGTAATATTTCGCTCGAGCCATGTAAATCCTTTAATTCCTGCTAAATTTGGCGTTTTAGGACGCTAAAGATAAATAAAAAATCGAGTTGGCAAAGAGCCCCAACCGTCGAACGTAATGGATTCAGCTACGATACGCCGTAAATTTCTAGAGTTTTTCGAGTCGAAAAAGCACCAAATCGTGCCCTCAGCCCCCCTGGTGCTCAAAAACGACCCTTCGCTCTTGTTCACCAACTCGGGAATGGTCCAGTTTAAGGACTACTTCCTAGGGAATGCCGTCCCAAAATCTCGACGAATTGCAGACACCCAAAAGTGTCTCCGGGTCAGCGGCAAGCACAACGACTTGGAAGACGTGGGGCTGGACACCTACCACCACACCATGTTCGAGATGCTGGGGAACTGGTCGTTCGGCGACTATTTTAAACAAGATGCCATCGCCTGGGCGTGGGAACTGCTCACGGGGGTGTACCAACTGCCTAAGGATCGCCTATATGTAACGGTGTTTGGCGGTGATCAAAAAGACAACCTGCCTGTCGATGAGGAGGCCAAAGCACTTTGGACCAAGTTCGTCGACCCGGAGCGGATTATTCACGGTGTGAAGAAGGACAACTTCTGGGAGATGGGCGAGAGCGGCCCTTGCGGCCCATGTTCCGAAATTCACATCGACCTACGTCCAGAAGAAGAAGTAAAGAAGAAGCCCGGTAAAGAACTCGTCAACCGCGACCATCCACAGGTGGTGGAAATCTGGAACTTGGTCTTCATTCAATTCAACCGCCTTGCTTCCGGCGCACTCGAACCACTTCCCGACAAGCACGTCGATACCGGTATGGGTTTCGAGCGTTTGTGCATGGCTATCCAGAAGAAGACATCGAATTACGACACCGACGTGTTCGCGCCGCTGATCGAGTTCGTTGCCCAACATGCTGGCGTAAAATATAAAGGCAAACTCGACGACAAGCAGGACATCGCTATTCGTGTAATCGCCGATCATATTCGCGCGGTTTCTTTCGCCATCGCCGATGGACAACTGCCATCGAACACAGGCGCTGGCTACGTGATTCGTCGCATCTTGCGCAGGGCCGTACGTTACGGTTTTTCATACCTGAATTTCAAAGAGCCTTTTATCCATCGCTTGGTACCGCTGTTGGCGCTCCAGTTGAGAGATGTATTCCCAGAGTTGCATCAACAAAGTGAATATGTGAGCCGGGTGGTGCATGAAGAAGAGATCTCGTTCTTGAGGACACTCGAACGTGGTCTCCGTCGCATAGAGACGATTCAAAAAGAATCGATTAATAAAGTCATCTCTGGTGAGCAAGCCTTTGAACTGTACGACACCTTTGGGTTCCCTTTCGACTTGACGAGCCTCATCGCACGAGAAAATGGCTTCACAACCGATGAGCCCGCCTATCAAGCTGAAATGGCCAAGCAGAAGCTTCGTTCTAAAGCCGACGCCACCAAACAAACGGGTGATTGGATTTCCGTGGGCGACGATGTGAAGACAGAATTCATCGGCTACGACTTCCTCGAATCAAGATCTCGGATTGTGAAATACAGGAGTGTCAAACAAAAGAACAAGGAGTTATACCAACTCGTGTTCGACAAGACTCCTTTCTATGCCGAAAGCGGTGGCCAAGTGGGAGACACAGGCGTGGCAATTTCCGGTCCCGAGAAAATCAGCATCATCGACACGAAGAAAGAGAACGAGCTGATCATTCATTTTACTGAAAAACTTCCGGCTAACCTCGAAGGCGAGTGGCACTTGACTGTACAAGCAGATCGACGTCGTGCTTCGATGAGCAATCACTCGGCCACGCACCTGCTCCATGCCGCGCTGCGACAAGTGTTGGGCAAGCACGTAGAACAAAAGGGATCGCTGGTGAACGACGACATTCTCCGTTTCGATTTCTCGCACTTTGCCGCGATGACTTCGGAGGAGGTATCGAAGGTCACGCACCTGCTCCATGCCGCGCTGCGACAAGTGTTGGGCAAGCACGTAGAACAAAAGGGATCGCTGGTGAACGACGACATTCTCCGTTTCGATTTCTCGCACTTTGCCGCGATGACTTCGGAGGAGGTATCGAAGGTCGAGACCATCGTCAATCAGAAGATACGAGAGAACATCCACCTCGACGAAAAGCGGAACGTGCCGATCACCCAAGCAAAATCGTTGGGAGCGATGGCTCTGTTCGGCGAAAAGTATGGCGACTTCGTTCGCGTCATCACGTTTGATCCAAAATTCTCGGTGGAATTGTGCGGAGGTACACACGTTCCAGCTACGGGCCACATCGGCGTATTCAAAATTCTCTCGGAGAGTTCCGTGGCCGCAGGTGTTCGTCGCATCGAGGCTGTGACTGGCGCGGGAGCGTTGGGATATTTTAATGACTCACTCGCTTTGTTGAGCGAACTGAAATCGTTGCTCAAGAACCCGAAAGACGCGGCCGCTTCTTTACAGTCGCTGGTAGAAGAAAAGCACGCACTCGAGAAGAAATTGGAGGCAGTGAACCAAGAGAAAGCTAATGCCCTACGCGAACAACTCGCGTTGAAAGCCGTTAAGGCGAATGGCTTCACATTGATCCTCGAAAAGGTGTCGGTGCCCAATGCCGACGCTCTGAAAAACATTGCCTACGCATTGAGGAATCAAATCGATGACTTGTTGCTTGTTTTGGCTGCCGAGGTAGAAGGTAAGCCGCAAGTGGCGGTGATGTTAGGCGAAAAACTCGTTCAAGCAAACAAGTTCCATGCTGGCAACCTGGTGAAAGAATTGGCCCGCGAGATTGACGGCGGCGGCGGTGGGCAACCCTTTTTCGCCACGGCTGGTGGGAAAAAATTGGAAGGCCTCGATTCGGTGATCACCCGCGCGAAAGCGTTGGTGAATTGAAAAATTGGACGGAAGAACGAATAGACTCGTGCCGTGGGATTGCATCCAGATATATTGAAAAAATACGAGCCCGTGATTGGGCTCGAAGTACACGCCCAACTTTCGACGCGCTCAAAGATTTATGTGTCGGACTCGGCCGTGTTTGGCGATGCGCCGAATACGCAAGTGAGTGTGATCACGCTGGCACACCCGGGCACGTTGCCCAAGCTCAATAAAACGGTGGTTGAGTATGCCATTAAGATGGGACTCGCCTGCGACAGCGAGATTTCAAAGTGGCAGATATTCGATCGAAAGAACTACTTCTATCCAGATCTTCCGAAAGGTTATCAGCTCACGCAAGACAGAACGCCCATCTGCAAGGGCGGTCACGTCGCCATTCGCAACCGTGCGGGGGAGGAGACCTCCATTCCCTTGAACCGAATCCACATAGAGGAAGACGCGGGGAAGTCGATGCACTTGGATGGCCAGAACGAGTCGGTGTTGGACTTCAACCGGGCTGGCGTTGCCTTGATTGAAATCGTGACAGAGCCAGCCATTCGTTCCAGCGAAGACGCCGGGTTGCTCATGGCAGAGATTCGGAAACTCGTACGATACCTTGAAATCTGCGACGGTAACATGGAAGAAGGATCACTTCGTTGTGATGCCAACGTCTCCGTTCGCCCGGTAGGCTCGACCACGTTGGGTAAGAAGGTCGAGGTTAAGAACATGAACTCGATTCGGAACATCCAACGGGCGATTGACTATGAAATCGAACGACAGATATCCGAAATAGAAAAGGGGCACTCTATCATCTCCGAAACGCGGACCTTCGATGTCGGTTCCGGGAAAACTTTCGGCATGCGTGCGAAAGAGGAATTGAACGACTACCGTTACTTTCCGGATCCGGACCTGAGCCCGCTGGTGGTTTCTGACGCTTGGTTGAGTTCCATCCGCGCGTCGATGCCGGAGCTTCCAAAGGTACTCTTCAAAAAATACGTCGAATCGTACAAGATTCCTGAGTACGATGCCCTTGTGTTGACGGAGTCGCGCGATGTGGCTGCCTACTTTGAGGAGGTATGTCATTTTACTTCGAACTACAAGGCGGCATCCAACTGGGTGATGGGCCCCGTGAAGTCATACCTGAACGAGCATGCCATCGAGGCCACAGTCTTTCCTGTGAAGGCACAATCGATCGCCGACCTTATCTCGATGATCGATCAGGGGAAAATCAGTTTTTCGAACGCATCTCAAAGAGTGTTCGTCGACTTGTTGAAAAATCCCAGCGCAACGGCCGCCGAGGTCGCAACCCGCCTGAACTTGCTTCAGGACAGCAGCGCCGATACCATACGCCCCATTGTCAAAGAAGTGATCAAAGAATTCCCATTGAAGGTGGAGGAGTATAAAAACGGCAAAAAGGGCATCATCACGATGTTTATGGGCGAGGTAATGAAGCGAAGCAGGGGCAAAGCCGACCCCAAACTTGCCAATGAACTGCTAATCGAGGAACTCAAAACGACCTAGCACAGTTTTGCATAGGGTCTTATCCATCAATTTTTTAGAATACTTTTACGGATTGAATAAATACGATGATGAACAGATATTTTGTGCTCCCTTTGCTGGTTCTAGCAGCAGCTTGTGCCAATCAAACCAAGGCGCCCTCTAGCGATGGCGGCTGGGATGTAGTGGTCTCCGGCAAAGTAGCTCATCCGGGCAACGGTAAAATTAGGATCGAAGAATTAACGATGGGCGAGAGCGGCAAGATCGACTCAGCCACCGTTGGTACGGATGGAACCTACAGCGCCACAATCCATGTGCAACACCCCGGTTTCTATCGAATAAACTTCGACGATCGTCAGGTCGTGGATGTTGTCGTCGATAGCACCAACTTTGTGTTGAACGTCGACGGTGCCGACCAGTCGGGTCCCGTGGAGATTAAAGGATCTCCCGACTACGACTTGATTCGCGATGTTCAACAACGGTTGGTGGCTTTTCAAGAAGGCGAGGGGCTCAAGCAACTTGAGGCTCAGTTTGAAATCGCGCGGCAAGCGAATAACGAGGTTGCTATCGTGCAAATACAAAACCAATATATGGAGCAGATTGCCAAGGCACATGGCGACATTATTGCCTCGCTGGAAGATAAACCGGTTACCCTTGGATTGATCAATCTACTTCAAGGCAACACGTTCGATAAGGACAACTTTTACTCATTCTACGAACGCGTCGCTAACCGAATTCCTGCACGCGTCGCCAAGTCTGAATTCGCCAAGCAATTCAAGGATATGGTCGTGAAGATGGCGATCACAGCCGTGGGACAACCGGCCCCCGAAATCGCCCTGCCTGATCCTTCGGGCAAAGTGGTGGCGTTGAGCTCACTGAAGGGTAAATACGTGCTCGTAGACTTCTGGGCAAAATGGTGCGGACCATGCCGCCGCGAAAATCCAAACGTGGTGAAAGCCTACAAGAAGTTCAAAGACAAAGGCTTCGAAGTATTTGGTGTCTCCCTTGATCGTACAAAGGAAGACTGGGTGCAAGCCATCCAACAAGACGGTCTCACCTGGACACACGTTTCCGACCTCAAGTATTTCGAGTCGCAAGCGGCGATAGATTATAACATCAACGCGATTCCGTTCTCTATTTTGCTAGACCCCAACGGTATCATCATTGCAAAGAATTTGAGGGGTGTGGCGTTGGATAAGAAACTCGAAGAAGTCTTCGCTGCAAAGAAAAAGTCATGAGTCGAATAGCGATCGTTACAAGTCTATTGTTGGCGTTCGCGTCGTGTTCAAGGTTTCAAGAAAATCCAATTGTGGTCGACTTCGTCATGAAGGACTACAAGTTTGAGTCTACGCCAGGCTGCCCGGCAGACTCCACGTGTGCCTCCTTCGAAGTGACGGTTCCTGTTTTCAATAACTTGGACTCCACGGTCAGCAAGTCGCTGAATGAGAAGGTCAATTACATCTTGAACGGCTCTACCGGCGAACCACGCGATCTCGAACTGATTGGCGCAGACTTCATCCGTGATTTTCGACAAGTGTCGAAAGACATACCCGGCTACGACATGGGCTGGTATTTTAAGGGGAAAGTGCACGTTCTCATTTTGTCCGACACGTTGATCAGCCTTCAAGTCGACACTGAGTCATTCACCGGCGGCGCACATGCGTCTTTCACAACCAATTTCGTGAACATCGAACCCAAAACCGGAACGGCATTCCTGCTCGACGCCATGTTGCGTCCCGGCTACCAAGATGAACTCAATCGACTTGGGGAGGAGGACTTGCGTCAGCAGTTATTGACCGGGGTGGGCGATTCAACGGAAGTGGAACTCCCTGAAGGCTCATTTCAATTGAACGAAAACTATGGCTTCCGAAAGGAGGGGGTGGTATTTTATTTCAACGATTACGATCTCGGCGCTTTTGCCGAGGGGCCAGTCGAGGTATTGATCCCTTACGAGAAATTGGAAACCTTGCGGAAGTAGGTCGCTACAAGGAATGCGTGAAGCAATAGGAGATGATGTTCGCGCCCATCCGCAACGCCTGCTCACGCTTTTCTGCGGGGTCGTTGTGAATACGCGGATCTTCCCATCCATTTCCCAGGTCGCATTCGTACGAATAAAAAACAACCAGCCTTCCTTCGAACACGAGCCCGAAACCCTGCGCCGGCTTTCCGTCATGCTCATGAATCTTCGGGAGCCCTTTCGGGAAGTCAAACTTTTGGTGATAGATCGGGTGGTCGAAGGGTAGCTCCACCAACTCGAGCTCTGGGAAGACCTTTTTGAGCTCGATGCGCACGAATTTATCGAGGCCGTAGTTGTCGTCGATATGAAGGAATCCCCCGGCCGCCAGGTAGTTGCGGAGGTTTGATGCCTCTTCGGGCGAAAAAACCACGTTGCCGTGCCCGGTCATATATATATAGGGGTAGTTGAAAAGCTCCTGGCTACCCACCTCCACGTCATCTTCTTCCCCGTCGATGAGCACATTGAGTTCCTTGTTGCTGAACCGAATGAGGTTGGGTAGCGCGGTCTTGTTTGCGTACCAATCGCCGCCACCATTGTATTTCAGCTTCGCGATTTTGAGTTGACCATGAACGGTGATGGGAATGCCAACGATTGAAAAGGCCACCAGGAGGGCCCCAATTACCTTTTTGAAAAAAATCTTATTCATGGTTAAACCTAGGCATTGCTTGTACATCTAAACGGGCAAAAAACAGAAACTACCCATGAAAACTACGAAAAATCTGCGCGGCATCATCATCGTCGCGTCTATGATGGTCCTGACGATGATGTTGTTGGCCTCTTGCGGCGACCGCCTCGATTTTAATGCCACCGACACAGCCAACGTACAGAACGAAGCCTCCGTTGACAGCTACTTCGAAGACACCGATGACATGTCGACACTAACTGTTTCGGCCGATGCTGGTACTTTCAGCGGCGCGCGCGAAAATTCCGCTGACCGATCAATCTCTAAAGACAAATTAGATATTCGATTCGCCTGCCCCTCAACTACGGTGACACTCGAGTTCGCCGCCGACAACAGCACCACCGTTCCCCACGGTACCATCACCATCGACTTCGGCACAGACGGTTGTACCGACGCACGCGGTAATCTCCGTAAAGGGAAAATCGTTGTCGAATTCAAAGGTCGTCGCTTCCTCCCTGGATCTACGGTCACAACGACGCTCGTTGGTTATTCAATCAATGGCATCGCCTTGGAAGGAACCCGTACCGTTACGAACATCACCGGCAGCACCGAAGATGCGCCTAAGTTCAACATCACCTTAACCGGTGGTAAGGCTACATGGCCCGATGGCTCAACGGCGACCCGTGAAGTGAACCGCACCCGCGAATGGATCCGTGCGACGAATCCTACGCAAGACCAGTGGAAGGTAACAGGAACTGCTGCCGGTACGAACCGCAATGGCGCAGTGTATGAAATGGAAATTACCGATCCACTGATCTACAAACGTGAGTGTGCCCTGTCTGCCCGCGTATTCATCGCCGTCCAGGGTACAAAATCCTTGACTGTGAATGGTAAGAAGATCACGATCGACTACGGAACTGGTGATTGCGACCGCACCGTGACCATCACCGTTGAAGGCAAGTCGAAGCAAGTTGAAGTAAAGGGAGACATCTAGACGATTAATCATGCGATGACGGCACCTGCCGCCCTCGGTGAAAGCCCCGGCCTCGCGCTGGGGCTTTCTTTTTTGTGTAGACTCGTTATAGATGACTCTAACTGAGTGGTTATATCTACCGTTCAGTCAATAAGTTATAAAAATCGTAACCCACGTTTCGAAATTGCAGATAGATCACCCGGTCTATATCGAACGCTGGGTTGGTGAATGGATACGGACCACGTTGAAGCGTCGACACATAGATAGATGATTAAGTTTATCTTGTCCTTTCATCATCAATGTGTTTAATTTGCATCTTTAATCCTGTGCTTAAACAATGACGCCCTACCTTGAGTTGATGCGTGACATCCTCGAGAATGGAACACGTAAGACCGACAGAACCGGCACAGGTACTTTTTCGGTATTTGGGCGGCAAATGCGTTTCGATCTTTCTAAGGGATTTCCCCTTGTCACCACCAAAAAACTTCATATCCGCTCGATTGTATACGAGCTTTTGTGGTTTCTGAAGGGTGATACCAATATCAAATACCTAAACGAGCATGGTGTTAGCATTTGGGACGAGTGGGCCGATGAAAACGGCGACTTAGGCCCTGTGTACGGTAGCCAATGGAGAAGTTGGCCCGCACCCGACGGCCGCCACATCGACCAAATCACCAACGTGCTCAACCAAATCAAAACGAAGCCCGATTCGCGCCGCCATATCGTGTCCGCTTGGAACCCGGCAGAGGTCGACAACATGGCTCTTCCGCCATGTCACGCCCTGTTCCAGTTCTACGTGGCAGATGGTAAGCTTTCGTGCCAATTGTATCAAAGAAGTGCAGACTTCTTCCTAGGAGTACCGTTCAACATCGCGAGTTACGCGTTGCTTACGCACATGGTTGCCCAACAATGCGACCTAGAGGCGGGCGACTTCGTGTGGACAGGCGGTGATGTACACCTTTACAGCAATCATTTCGAGCAGGCCAAGCTGCAACTTTCGCGCGAGCCCCTGCCGTTGCCTACTCTGTCGATCAAGCGCCGGCCAGCATCTTTGTTCGACTACGAATTCGAAGACTTCGAAATCTTGAACTATCAAGCACACCCTTCGATTAAGGCCCCGATCGCTGTATAGCACTTCATTTTGTGATACGACCCCTTCCATATGACGGCAAGTGAACTGAAGGACTCATACATAGTCTGGGTGCTTGCCCCGTACCTCGAAACCGACGATCCGGAACTGAAGTACTATTACGATTTCACGCAAAGTCACGCTGAATACACGCGGGTATTCGAAGAAATTGGCTGCGAATGGCATTGGGTGAACGTCACCATCCACAATATTGAAGAGACCGTCGAGAAAATCCATGCCTCCCAAACAGGGAAGACGAATGTGGTGGTGAACCTTTGTGACGGAGACGAGGTGAACCAGGTCCCCGGCCTTTCGGTGATTCGGGCACTCGAGAAGCGTAACATGATCTACACGGGGTCGAACGAATACTTTTACGATCTGACGACTTCGAAGATCCCGATGAAGGAAGCCTTCGATAAGCATGGCGTCCCGACCGCACCCTGGCGCGTGGTTCATGGTCATTCGGTTCCTGCGGGCGAGCTTTTTCGCGAGGTCGGGAACGTCATGATCGTAAAGCCTGCCGTTTCGGCGGGAAGCATGGGATTGGGAATCAAGAACGTGGTGAGCACCGAGGCCGGCTATAACGCCATTCTCGACGAGATGTTGAACGGTTACCACGGATGGAAACTAGACACGGGTGGGATTTTCGTCGAGGAATTCATCCAAGGGCGCGAGTTTACGACGCTGGTGGTCGGGTCATCGTCAAATCCATCTCAATTGCATTGCTATCCCCCCATAGAACGGGTGTTTCACCAATCTCTCCCGGAAACGCAGAAGTTCCTCTCGTACGATCGGCTTTGGAATATGTATAAAGAGGAGCAACCAATGCCCAATGACGATAATCTCTATGATTATTATCAGGTTCAGGGTTCTTTGGTCGGCGCCTTGCAGCAAATCAGTATCGATGCATTCAAATCTGTGGGTGGTACCGGTTATGGACGTCTCGATATTCGGATGAATACCGAAACAGGACGGTTATACGTGTTGGAGGTCAATGCACAATGTGGCTTGAGCGAGGATGAAGACTATACTTCTATCGGTGCCATTTTGCGATTTGCTAAAAAATCTTTTACTTATTTAATTATTGAGATAATCGAAGATGCATTGATGCGTCACCAGGTCAAACAAGATCATGGAAGATTATAGAACTAAATATAAACCTGAATGAGTCCCGGTGATACATCTTCCATATCGTATCACCCGATCGGCCTTCCGCTCCTCCCGGAAACGGCACCATTAACACCATCCCTATCCATCGTTAACTGCTATTGCGCATGAAAATCTGTGTGCTTCAACCAGACTATTCGACCACGAGCGTAGACTACAAGAACTACGATCCTGCTCGTAATTTGGCCCCACTGCTGCCCGGCCATCAAGTCGATCATGTGTTTTTGAACAAGCTGACTACCTACGCGCAGCTAAAAGATTTGAGCACCAAGGGCTACGATGTGTTTGTTAACCTTTGCGAAGGTTACTTGGAATGGGAGGTCCCCTCAATCGACGTGATCCATTCACTGGAAGCTCTGAACCTGCCTTACACGGGTCCCAACCCTACCTTGTACGACCCTCCCAAGCCGTTGATGAAGTACGTGGCATATTGCTCGGGGGTTAAAAGCCCTGCAGCGGTGGAGGTGCAAGCGCTAGAAGACATCGACGAAATCCTCGAGAAACTCACATTTCCCCTGTTTGTGAAACCGGCGAAAGCGGGCGACAGTCTCGGGATCGACGAGCTTTCTCTTGTTCACAATGAGAAGGAACTCCGCGCCAAGGTATCGGCCGTACTTCCCGAGTTTGGGGACCTGTTGGTAGAAGAATATATCGACGGACGTGAATTGACTGTGCTGGTGGCGGCCAACCCCGACGGTAAGACCTGCACGGTCTATAAACCGGTCGAGTACATTTTCCCCGAAGGGCGCAGCTTTAAGACCTACTCCTTGAAGACTTCGGAGCTGCATCCCGACGCCAACGTTCCGTGTAAGGACCGGAAACTGGAAAAGCAACTGAAAGCAGCTGCTGAACAGATTTTCACCTCTTTCGGAGGGGTTGGCTATGGCCGCCTCGACTTCCGGGTGGATAAGAACAACCAGATTTACTTCTTGGAGATCAACTTTACCTGCTCCACCTTCTATGAAGATGGATACGAGGGTTCAGCTGATTACATCCTTAAGTATGACCCGGCTGGCAAGGTTGGTTTCTTGAACCAGATCATTTCCGAGGGTATTGCACGTCATGCTGCGAAGCAAAAGAAATATGTGTTGAAGGGCAACGCCGTATCGGGCTATGGCATTTTCGCTTCCCGCGACATCGCCAAGAACGAGGTGATCTTCCGTGGCGAGACGATGGCGCAGCGGATTGTGACCAAGCGCTGGGTTGAAACGCATTGGAATGAACGTCAAAAGCTTGACTTCCGCCAGTACGCATACCCCGTTGGGAAGGACGTCTTTATTCTTTGGGATGAAAACCCGACGAATTGGGCACCCCAAAACCACAGCTGCGATGCCAACACGGGCTACCAAGGTCTAAACGTGGTGGCAACCCGGGCCATTTCAAAGGGTGATGAGCTGACACTTGACTACGCTACTTTCTTGGACGAAAACATGGAGCCTTTCCTCTGCCAGTGCGGAAGCCCGAAATGCCGTGAGTACATCTCGGGTGCGAAGCGGGTGAAGGAAAAAGTGGCCGTCGAGCGGTTCATCGAGCCGGTCAACCCGAAACCGCTCCGCAAGGTGAAGCCATAGGCGCTGTTTCGCCCTCTCATCCCTACCAAAAATCAGGTTTTTCATCCGCGATTGTCGTGGTGTCTCTTATTTTTGCCGCCTGAATTTAAAATCCCCAAACACGAGGGAGAAATACCCCCAAACGAACATCCTTTTGGGGCTTATTTCGTTAATGAACGCGTATGGCCGAAAAAAGCAGTGTTTTTGACATGATTGGACCTGTAATGATTGGGCCGTCAAGTTCACATACTGCGGGTGTGGTTCGGATTGCGCGGGCGGCCATCAAGATTTTGGGCGAGGTTCCCGACGAAGCGGAGATCACGTTTTACAATTCGTTCGCGCGGACCTACGAAGGTCACGGAAGCGACCGGGCGATCATCGCGGGTCTCTTGGATTTTCCTGCCGACGACGTGCGCATCAAGGACGCCCTCGACATCGCCCACAAGCAAGGACTTAAGTATACGTTTAAGTCGGTCGGGAATGCATCGACGCTACACCCTAATAGTATTAAGCTGGTGTTGAAGCGTGGCGGTCGCGAGATCGAAGTGCTAGGGGAAAGCAAGGGCGGAGGGGTGATCAACATCGCGGAGGTAGACGGATTCCGGGCGGATTTCCGAGCTAGCCTGCACACGATCATCATTTTCGCAGACGACGTGAAAGGGTCTATTGCATTTATTGCCAGCGTACTAGCACACGATGACTGCAACATCGCCACGATGTCGGTATCCCGGAAAGGAAAGGCCGATTTGGCGTGTATGGTGATCGAGATGGATTCGGGGATCAAACCTGTAACATTTGAGTACCTGAAAAGTCTAAGCTGGGTAAAAGAGGTGAATTATATACCGGATATAAATTTATGAGGAGAGTTTTACTCGCACTTTTTGTTTTTGTCGGGTCGGCGGTGCCAGCTCTGGCACAGGCCCCCAAGCAACTCACGCTACCAGAATGCGTCGACGTGGCATTACAGAACAACCTGCGTGTGCGGCGCAGTGTCTACAACGTTGAGTCTTTCAACGTCACGAGGTTCCAGTCGATGATGAACTTCTTACCAACCTTGAACTTGGGCGGTTCCTATGGCTTGAACTACGGACGTTCCATCAACCCGGTGACCAACTCGTTCGTAAGCCGCAACGGTAACTCGATCAACGCCCAGATCAACTCGACTTGGACGCTGTTCAACGGGTTTCGCATCACCAACACGTTCCGCCAAAGCCGCAAAGACCTCGATGCCGCCAATCAAGACTTGGAGAAAGCCAAGAATGATGTCATCATCAACGTGGTGACGCTCTATATCAATGTGATTTTCAATAAGGAACTATACGAAAACAATAAGTACCAGCTAGCGTCTAGCCAACAACAACTCGATCGCATCAAGCGTCAAGTGGCTGCCGGTGCGTTGCCCTTGTCAAATCAATTGACACAAGAAGCACAGGTCTCTACAAACGAAGTAAACTTGATCAACCAGGAGAACGCGTTGAATTTGTCGTTGCTTCAGTTAAAGCAAGCCATGCAAGTGCCCGCCTCCGAGGAAATGGACGTGGTGGTACCTGAGCTGCAACTAGAAGATTTGATCTTGGATCAAACTCCGAACGAGATTTATGCGATCTCCGTGAAGACGATGCCAGAAATTAAGAGTGCCCTTTTGAAAGTAGAAAGTGCACAATTGGCTTTATCTGCGGCTAAGGGTAACCTCTACCCACGGATTACGGCGAACGGTTCTGGTTTTACCAACTATTCGAGTTTGAACCGGAACACGCAAACCATTACGGGTTTCGATCGCAGTGCGTCGCCAGATAAGGCTGTCGGGTTTGTTCCCGTGCCCACCACGCTGAGCCCAACGGGTTATGTGGATGTGTTCCAATATTCACCCATCTACGGCCCGGTTGAAAAGTATACCGAGACCGAACAGTTGCGTGACAATATATCGAAGCAGTTCTCCCTGCAGTTGACGATCCCGATTTTCAACAACTGGAGCGCCCGCGCCAACGTGCAACGCGCGGCAATTCAGACGGAATTGGCGAGAATCAATGAACTGGAGACGCAGAATACCCTTCGACAAACAATTGAGAGCGCTTTCAACGATGCCAATGCGGCAGCCAAAACGTATGCCGCGAGCGTGAAGCAGGTGAGCGCACGTGAAGAAGCCTACCGCATGGTATTGCAACGCTTCGAGTTGGGTGCAGCCAACTTCGTTGAAAAACAGATCGCAGAGAACGACCTGTTCCAATCGCGCAGTGACCTGACGCGCGCGAAGTACAATTTCATCTTCCGGAAGAAGATCCTCGACTTCTACCAAGGAAAGAAAATCGAATATTAATACCTGATCTATACCCCAAACCTTTTACTGAGCATGGCTAAGCAACCAAAAAAGAAGTCCAACAAAACTGTCAAGATATTCATCATCGTTCTGCTCGTTTTCATTGTCGGAGCAATCCTGTTGAAAGTGACGGGCGTGATTGGCAAGGCAAAGGAGATCGAGGTAGATTTTGCGAAAGCGAAAAAAGCTGATATCGTCGAGAAAGTCAGTGCGTCGGGTACCGTGCAGCCCGTGACCGAGGTGAAACTAGCTCCCGAGGTGTCTGGCGAGATCATCGAATTGCATGTGGAGGATGGCGATGCCGTCGAAAAAGGAAAGTTGTTGGTGAAAATTCGTCCCGATCAGCAATTGAGTCAATTGGAACGAGCGGAAGCTAGCTTGAACCAACAAAAGGCCAATGTGAAGGCATCTGAGTCGTCGTTGAGCAGGGCAGAGGCTACATTCATCCGCTCTGAGCAGGAGTACAAGCGCCAACAGAAGCTTTGGAACGAGAAAGTGATTTCTGAAGCAGACTGGCAGTTGGCACAGCAGAACTACAAAGTGGCCCAGAACGACCTAGCTGCCGCGAAAGAGACGCTCGAGGCTGCGAAGTTCATCGTGAATAGCACCGAAGCAACGGTGAAAGAGTCGCGCGAAAACGTACGTCGTACGAGCGTCGTCGCTCCGTTGACGGGTATCGTTTCAAAACTCAGCGTGAAGCAAGGGGAGCGCGTCGTGGGTACCGCCCAAATGCAGGGTACTGAGATGTTGCGCATCGCGGATCTAGGTAAGATGGAGGTTCGCGTGAATGTAAACGAGAATGACATCGTTCGCGTACATGGTGGCGACACCGTGTTAATCGACGTCGATGCTTACTCGACCACCGGTAAAGAGTTTAAGGGCATAGTAACCAATATCGCCAACACAGCTAAAGAAAAGCTTTCCACCGACGCTATCACTGAATTCGAAGTTCGAATCTTGATCTTGGAATCTTCTTATCAAGATTTAGTGGCGAAGGGCAACAAGTTCCCTTTCCGCCCAGGGATGACCGCTAGCGTTGAAATCATCACCACGCGCAAAACAGGCGTATTGTCGGTGCCACTCGCGGCCGTCACCACCCGTGGCGAGGAAAAGGAAAAGAAACCGGAGGAACAGCAACAAAACCAAGATCACCAAGTAACCAACTCGAACGATCAAGCCCAGCAAAAGGCGCTCAAGAAGGAAGATAAGGTGGTCGTGTTCATAAACGACAACGGTAAAGCGAAAATGGTACCTGTGAAAACGGGCATCAGCGACTACGACAACATCGAGATCGTTGAGGGGCTTCCGGATAGCGCCGAAGTGGTCGTTGGTCCGTTCTTGGTGGTTTCTAAACGTCTCAAAGAAGGCGACAAGATCGTGAAGACCAAGAAGGACTCTAAAAAAGAGGGTGAAAAACCCGAGGGTGAATAATAACGATTGACCTTCCTATACAACCTGGCCTGTCCCTCGCGATAGGCCAGGTTTTTTTATATTCGTACCAAACCACAGCGCAATGGTGAAACACCCCTGGCATGAGGTGAGTACGGGCGACCAACCTCCCGAACTCGTCAATGCGATCATCGAAATTCCAAAAGGATCCCGGGCCAAATACGAGATTGACAAGGATAGTGGGCTGATTAAGCTCGATCGCGTGATTTACGCATCGATGTACTTTCCGCTAAACTACGGCTTCATTCCCCAGACGCTCGGTGAGGATAGGGATCCTCTCGATATCGTCGTGCTGACGCAAGTAACTGTTGTGCCATTGTGCCTCATCCCCGCCCGCGTGGTGGGTGTCATGCGCATGATTGACCGCGGTCAGGCCGACGACAAAATTATCGCCGTGGCCCTTCAAGATGCCAGCGTGAGTCACATTCACCGGGTAGAAGAATTGCCCGAGTACTTCCGCGTGGAGTTGAAGCATTTTTTTGAGAACTATAAGGCACTCGAGAATAAGAAGGTCGTCGTGGATGAATTCCAGTCTAGAGAAAAAGCCATCCAGATCATCGACGAAGCCATTGCATTCTATAAACAGGAGTTCAAGAAGTGAAGATTGGATTCGACGCGAAGAGGGTCTTTCATAACTTTACCGGACTAGGTAATTACTCGCGATTCGTGGTCGATGCGCTTCGCAATCGCTTCCCCGACAATGAGTACTTGCTGTATACTCCGGGGGTTAAACCCCATCCGGAAACGGCTCACTACCTGTCTACGCCGGGTGTCACGATCCGCCAAGCGAACGGTCGACCGGGTGCCTGGTGGCGTTCCTTTTCAATTGTCGATGACCTTCACCAAGATCAACTCGACGTGTATCATGGTTTGAGCAACGAGTTGCCACTCCGCCGCGCGAAGGGTGTGAAGATGGTGCTGACCGTCCATGATCTCATTTTTATTCGCTTTCCAGAATACTATTCGTTCCTCGACGCAGCAATCTATCGTTATAAACTCGCGAAGTCTTGCCAACGTGCCGATATCGTGGTGGCGGTGAGCAAGCAGACGGCCTCAGACCTGGTTGAATTCTTGGGTGTCGACCCGCGCAAGATTCAAGTTGTTTACCAAGGATGCCACCCGTCTTTTTTCCAGCGGGCATCCGCGCAAGAGAAGGAGCGGGTGCGTGTTCAATATCAGCTGCCTCAAGATTTTGTCTTGTATCTCGGAACACTCGAAAAGAGAAAGAATGCCGGTGTCTTGATCCGTGCCTTGGCCGCCATGAAGAAGCGCGTGCCAGTTGTCTTGGTGGGAAGGAGAACACCCTATGTGGATGAGCTCGAGGCACTTGTAAGTCGATTGGGCGTCGGCGATTTTGTGAAGTTTATTCACCAAGCCAAGTTTTCGGAGTTGCCCACGCTCTACCAAATGGCGAGCGTGTTCGTCTATCCCTCCGTCTTCGAAGGCTTTGGCATTCCCATCGTAGAAGCCATCGCTAGCGGTGTGCCGGTGATTACCTCCAACGGTTCGTGTTTCTCGGAAGCGGGCGGCCCCGACTGCATCTATGTCAATCCATCCAATGCCGAGGAACTCGCCGATTCGATAACCCTCGTACTTGAGAATTCCGGGTTTCGGAATAACATGGTCGAGGGATCGCGAAGTTACATCGAGCGTTTTGCGCCACCGGTGATCGCTGGACAACTGCACGAGTTGTATCGACTCTAATCCATGCGCAAGATTTGGAAAATCCTCACCGCGCATCTCCGTTCAGATTTTGACGCGCGCCTGTATGGCACCGTCTTCGTTTTCCTAGCCATTGCCATTAGTATCAATTATTCGATCAACCTAGAGAATGGAATCATCGATAAGCATACGGGAAAGCCAATTCGAATTCTCTTATACTTCTCGTTGTATGCGTTTGTCTACCTGTCAACTTGTTGGATTGTCTTTTCTTTTAAGGGAACGCGCCATTTCTTCCGTTCGAGGAACTTCTGGATCTTAACGATCGCCGGTCTCGCGATCCTTTCTGCCAACGTCGGGTTCCCTTTTCTAGCCACGATTTCAAATTCCCTCACGGCCGACCAGCCCTACCTTTTCCGATGGATGTACGGCGTGGTCAACAATAGCAGTAACCTCTTCATCACTACGATTCCACTTCTGGCGCTTGCTTGGTGGTTCGACCGACAGCCAGGCGGCAAAAGAGAGAACTTTGGCGTACAACGAGATCAAGTTGACCTGTCACCTTACTGGCAGTTGCTCGCCGTGGTGCTACCACTGGTGATTATGGCTTCATTTGAGTCCGGGTTTCGAAACTATTACCCCACCTACCGACGCTACCAGGTCGACTTCCAGGCGCACGAGGGATCTTGGCCCAATGTCGTCTACGCCTTAATCTTCGAATTCTTTTATGGTATGGACTTTTTCAACGTCGAGTTCATGTTCCGTGGCCTCTTCATCGTTGGCATCTCTCAAATTATCGGACCGCAGGCGGTTCTTCCTATGGTGAGTATGTACTGCGTCCTTCATTTCGGCAAGCCAATCGGGGAATGTATTAGCTCAGCGTTTGGCGGTTATATCCTTGGGGTTGTGGCCTTACACACGCGCAATGTTTGGGGTGGCGTCATGGTGCATATGGGACTGGCGTGGATGATGGAGCTGGTGGCGTTTTTGGGGAGGGGGTGAGGGAGGACGATGGGACGAAGGGACGAGGGGATGAGGGGACGATGGGACGAATGTTAAAGATGAAGTGAAAGTAGTTCGACGTATACGCGGTGTAGGGGCAGGCCCATAACGTTGAAGTAAGAGCCGTTGATTTCGGAAATGGCCGCCATCCCGCGCGATCCAATGGGGCGAGTAAACGTGTTAACCACCAGGTCGGGCTTGCCAATCTTTTGCAGAAATGCGATCTCGTCGGGGGAGCACGGATTCATCCCAGCCGGTAAACAGTCTTGGGCGCCGTAAGAGCCCGCCTTATCGAACGGACTGAATTGGTCGACATAGTATTCAATCTCCTCGTATTTCAGCGAGCGGAACACCACCCTGGTCTCCTCTTGAAAAGACTTTTTCTGGTTCGTTGACACGATGGACACCCCCGTGATAACCTGGTGGGCACGTCCTTGCAAAAGTGTCAGCATGCGTATCGCGTCTTCGCGGTCAACAGGTTTATTCAGAATGACGCCATCCACGATCACGACGGTGTCCGCGGTGAGGACCACCTGCCCTGGGCGCAATTGAAAAAACGATGTCTTCTTGTTGGCTAGGAAAACGGGAACCTGTCCTGCCGGCATGTCTGTCGGAAAATCTTCTTCGACATCCGGCTTGCGCACGTCGAATGTGAACCCGGCTTCCTGCATCAAGAACTGTCGCCGGGGAGAACTAGAACCTAGAATAAGATGGTGTTTGAAATTCATTTTCACGGATAGATCCGAAGACAAACCCACAGATCACCTTGGGGTAAAAATACGTCGACTTTTGTGGCATCGTGTAACCGCTGTTGCATACTTTCACGACATCTTCGATCGACACTTCTTGTGTGATGAGGGCCATCTGGCAATCGCCACGGATCGCCTTCGCGAGACAGTCGGAAAAACTGCGATCGAAGGAAATATGCTCCGACCTACGCTGGTCTTTTCCCGCTATCCCGAGTACCCTTTCAATGACGAAGTAGTGCAGCACAGTTAGGTCAAGGCGTCGAATCTCATCGGGGAATGGCCACGACATCGAAGCAAACACCTCGGGTCGAAGACGAATTCGGTAGGCTTTGTCGCTGAAAAGCACGCCAAAGGTCCACGGCGTTCCTTCGATCACTTCGTTGAGCGTGTCGGCGTCTTCTACCTCTTTCAATTGAAAGTATCGTTCGAGTTCCATCGTCACGTTTTTCTCGGAGAAATCCGGGAGCCCGTGGATCAATCGATGGGTGGGAAGAATCCGGAAGTCACCGGCCTCAGTGTTGGTGAGGTACATCATATGGAAGTTGTACCCCTCGCGTCCTGTGTGCGCGGGGTTCAAACTCCTTTGCTTCATATGGATGAGCGAACCTTCGTAGCGATGGTGGCCGTCGGCGAGGATCACTTTCTTGTCGGACAGAACATCGATGAACCGCTGGATCACGTTCGCATCGTGTATGACGGCGATTACATCTCGAACCCCTTGGTAGTCTTCGGTCTCCAATAACGGATTCGTGATCGCTTCGTCCATGTATTTCTCTAGCTCGAATGCAGCGTCGGTGTAAAGCCCATGGGTCGGGCTTACGTTGAGTTCCGTTTTTTCCAGCAGTTCGATCCTGTCGTTGACCGCCTTTGGGATGGTGTTTTCATGACGGAGAATGATGCCTTCGTTCCAGTCATGAATCCGGATGTTGCAAATGAAGCCCTTTCGGCAATACCGCTTGGTTGAACCCGTCATCTTGAAGTACTGGTAATACACGTAGATGGCCGGCAGTATGTCTTGTTTAATGATTTCCTCGGCTTTCCAACTTTCCAATAATGACGCTGCTACGTCAGCACCTCGTTCGGGAACGGAGAGATGGATGGAGTTGAGGGGATTTTGGTACAAGATTCGGCGTTGCTTTTCTGATACAACATCGAACAGTGGACTGGTGAGTTCTTCTATTTTCTGCGCAAGATGTGCATTGTAGCGCCAGGCACGGAACGGTTTAATTTCCGCCATCGCTTACAGGGTTCTGTTCTTTTTCCATTGGCTCGCCGTTCGCGTGGTTGTTCCCGTCGACTTCTTCTTACTTGGTTGCTGCGAAACAGCGGCAGCCAACGCCGCGGCAATGAGGACTTCATCCTCCGTGCCATTGCGGTTTAACGTGTCGGGTGTGAAATATTGCTCGACGAACTTGGTGTCGAACTTCCCGGTGGTGAACGCCGGATGTTGAAGAACGAATCGACAAAAACCCAAGGTAGTTTGAACGCCCGTGATGTCATATTCATCAATCGCGCGGATGGTTTTTGCGATCGCCTGCTCGCGGGTTTCGGCGTGGCAAATCATCTTGGCAATCATGGGGTCGTAATAGAACGGGATCGACATTCCTTGTTCGAAACCATCGTCTACTCGGATGCCATGTCCTTGGGGCCGCCGATAGGTAGCCAACGTTCCAATGTCCGGCAGGAAGTTGTTGGTTGGATCTTCCGCGTAGACGCGCACCTCCACGGCGTGTCCGTGAATCGACAGGTCTTCTTGTCTGAAGGGTAGGTGTTCGCCCTCGGCGACCTTCAACTGTAGTTTTACCAAGTCGAGACCTGTAATCTGTTCGGTGACCGGATGTTCCACTTGAAGGCGTGTGTTCATCTCCAGGAAGTAGAAATTCAAGTTGCCATCCATGATGAATTCGACGGTGCCGGCGTTGTAGTAGTTGGCAGCCTTTGCCACGTTGACAGCAGCTTCACCCATTTTTTTTCGGAGTTCTGGGGGCAGTACCGAAGAGGGGGCTTCTTCAATTACCTTTTGATGCCGTCGTTGGATGGAGCATTCTCGTTCAAAAAGGTGTACGACATTTCCGTGTTGGTCGCCAAAGATCTGAAACTCGATGTGGCGTGGTTGGGTCACATATTTTTCGATGAACACCGAGCCGTCGCCAAAGGCGGATTTGGCTTCACTTACCGCGCGTTCCATTTGTTCGATAAACTCGCCATCGTTTTGTACGATGCGCATACCCTTGCCACCGCCACCCGCGCTGGCCTTGATCAATACGGGGTAGCCTATCTCTTTTGCAATGCGACGTGCTTCGGCTATGTCCGTGATGGGTTCTGCCGTGCCTGGTACGAGCGGAACGCCAAATTTTGCCGCCGCAGCTTTGGCGGCGAGCTTGCTACCCATTAATTCTATCGACTCGGGCGACGGCCCGATAAAGATCAGCCCGGCTTCGCGAACTCTGCGGGCGAAGTCTTCATTCTCTGACAAGAAACCGTACCCCGGATGGATGGCATCGGCGCCGGTGGAGATCGCCGCCGCAATGATTTTGTCCATCACCAAGTACGACTGCGACGAGGGGGGCGGCCCGATCGCGACCGCCTCGTCTGCGAAGCGCACATGCAGCGCCTGCCGATCGATTTCGCTGTAGACGGCCACGGTTTTGATGCCCATTTCCCGGGCGCTGCGCATTACGCGAAGGGCAATTTCGCCCCGGTTGGCAACCAGCAACTTCCTGATCTTAGTCATTCGCAATGGTAGCTGAATTTTCCTTATTTTTGCGGCAATTTTAAATGAAATTCACCCATCATGGTAGATCTGTTTGACAAGCTGAAAATGGAAGCCGGCCCCTTGGCCAAGTATTCACACCTCCCCGACGATTACTTCTTTTTCCCGAAGCTAGAGGGCGAAATCGGCCCTCGAATGACTTTCATGGGCAAGGAAGTCCTGAACTGGAGTCTCAACAACTACCTTGGTTTGGCGAACCATCCAGAAGTACGCAAGGCCGACGCCGAAGCGACAGCCAAATTTGGACTCGCCGCGCCAATGGGGGCCCGCATGATGTCGGGGAATTCCACCCTGCACCTGGAATTCGAGAAGCAACTCGCCGACTTCGTTCAGAAGGAAGATGCGATGCTATTGAATTACGGCTACCAAGGTGTCGTGTCAATCATCGACGCGCTCGTCGACCGTAAGGATGTGATCGTTTACGATGCGGAATCACACGCCTGCATCATCGACGGCGTTCGCTTGCATATGGGCAAACGTTTTGTTTTCCCCCACAATAACATCGAGAACCTCGAAAAACAACTTCAACGCGCGACCAAGATCGCCGAAGAAACTGGCGGAGCGATCCTCGTGATTACCGAAGGCGTTTTTGGAATGTCGGGTAACATGGGCGACCTGAAAGGGATCGTTGCCCTGAAGAAAAAATACAACTTCCGTTTGTTCGTGGATGATGCGCATGGTTTTGGAACCATGGGACCCACGGGTGCCGGAGTCGGTGAAGCGCAAGGGGTGCAAGACCAAGTGGATCTCTATTTCTCGACGTTTGCTAAGTCAATGGCGAGCATCGGCGCATTCGTGGCCGGTCCTGCCAAGATTTTGAAGTTCCTGCGCTACAGCGTCCGTTCTCAGATTTTTGCGAAGAGCTTGCCGTTCCCGTTGGTGGTCGGCGGCATGAAACGCTTGGAACTGGTGAAAACACAGCCCTCGTTGCGTGAAAACCTCTGGAAAGTGGTGAAAAAGATGCAAGATGGCCTCCGCGAGCGCGGATTTTACATTGGAACGACCCAGTCGCCGGTAACACCTGTGCTCTTTAAAGGGGGTGTCGGCGAAGCGGCCAATATGTCGATGGACCTACGTGAAAACTTCGGCATTTTCTGCTCGGTGGTGGTGTATCCTGTTGTGCCTAAGGACGTTATCATGTTCCGAATCATCCCGACGGCGGCCCACTCGATGGCGGATGCTGAGCAGACCCTGGAGGCCTTTTCGGCGCTAAAATCGAAGCTTGATACCGGCTTTTATAAGCAGGAACAGCTGGTTTCCGTGACAAAGGGAATATAAAAAGTGCCTTTTTTCTTGTTTTTCAGGGCTTTTGGCTAAATTGGCATAACGGTAACCCATTTTAAATCATTTAAACCTCCTACTCAAATGAAGAAATTTGAAGAACTTAAAAGCCTAATAGCATCGATTGAAGCCGATGCCGAGAAGTTCTACAACAAGGGGAACAGCGCCGCTGGTACCCGCGTAAGGAAAGGTATGCAGGACCTAAAGAATATCGCGCAAGCAATTCGCGCTGAAGTTCAGGAGTTGAAGAACAAAGAAGGTGGTCAATAAGTCGAACTGGCTTACCAGATAACTTTAAATAGGGCTGTATGATGAATACAGCCCTTTTGTTTTCGCCGAGCTGCTCAACCCTCCTTCGACTTGAGGCTCTCGTAAAGGCCCTCAATTCTCTTCTTGAGGGCCGCTGAAGGTTGGGTGTGTGGCAAACGAACGTAAGGTTCGCACAAGCCTAACAGCGACATCAGGTATTTCACTCCCACAGGACTCCCTTCTTCGTACATCGGGCCATTGATCTCAAGCAATTTGAAGGCTTCGGCACTCGCCTTTGCAAACTGTCCTTTTCCAGCGGCTGTCGTGATCTTTTTGAATGCCATCGGATAGGCGTTGGCCAGGACCGAAATAACGCCGACACCACCGACAGCGTACATGGGAACGGTGAGCATATCGTCGCCCGAAATAAGCATAAACTCCGTGGGCTTATAATGGGCAATGCGCATGCACTGTTCCAAGTTGCCACAAGCCTCCTTGATGCCAATAATGTTCTTATGTACCGATAACCTGAGGGTTGTATCGGCGGTCATGTTCAGCGCCGTGCGCCCAGGTACGTTGTACAGCATCACCGGAAGGGGTGAAGCATCCGCGACCTCTTTAAAGTGTTGATAGAGCCCCTCCTGCGAGGGTTTATTGTAGTACGGGCTCACCGACAAAACGGCGTCGACGCCCTTCAGGTCGGTGTCGCGAAGTTCGCGTACAACCGCTGCCGTGTGGTTTCCCCCGATACCGTACACGATGGGCAACTTGTCCGGATTGTTGGCTTTCACAAATTCCAAGACGGCCTTTTTTTCTTCTTTCGACAGCACCGCTGACTCGCCGGTGGTACCCATCACCACGAAATAATCAACGCCCTTCGAAGTGTGCTTCAATACCTTGCGCAGCGACTTAAAGTCGACCGATCCATCGTGTAGGAACGGAGTAATCAAAGCAACGCCAGTACCGAAAAGCTTTTTCATGACGATTAGTAAGAGTCACAATGTTAGGGATATACCTATTGCCAGGCAACAGGAACGACTACCACGCGGGAGAGCAACCGTTTGTTATTTCAGTTGCTTCGTGTATTTGTATACGTTGTCGGCAAGAGCCTTCGTATTACCTTCGCCTTCGATCATCAATTCGTAGTAAGGACTCTCGAATTCATTATACGGACCCACCCGGCACAAGGCTTTGCACCGTGCAAGTAGGTTGAGCACAAGGGGATTGGATTGGGAATCGATGTAAAACAGGTAGTCGAACGCGGTGTTGATGAACTTAACCGCGCGATCAGACGTGATATTGCCCCAGAAATTCAGGTCTTCGATGGTAAAGAAGTCGAACAGGAACTCGTAGTTCTCTTTCTTCTTTGGGAGGAACTCGAGCACTTGAACTTTCTTTCCATCTTGTTCCAGTCGTTTGACGAGTTCTTTTACGAGGTCATGCTTTTGGCGGTCTTCCACGCTAAACACGATGCCAAAAGTCTCGGCTTGCTTATACGGAGTGCTCGCCCTCCGGGTGGTGTTCTTCTTGAGGGCCGATGCGGTGCGCATCTTAAGAAAACTCATCTTGAACATGGATGGGAGGTTGAGGGTTGTGGTTAGCCTTGGAGCATTTTTTCAAATTCCTTCTCGGAGATAATCTTCACACCGAGTTTTTGGGCTTTTTCCAGTTTTGAGGGGCCCATATTGTCGCCAGCGAGGAGGAAGTCCAATTTACCGGAAACCCCCGATAAGACCTTTCCTCCGTTGGCAATAATAATATCTTTTAACTGATCGCGCTCGTATTTTTCAAACGTCCCCGAGATCACAAAGGATTTGCCACCAAGTACATCGCTCAGTTTTTCAGGTTCTTTCTCGTCCGAAAGGAAGTTTAGACCCGCCCGCTGAAGCCGTTCGACTTCGCGAACATTGTCGTTGTCGTCGAAGAATTCGCGCACGCTCTGGGCGATTTTTTCCCCCACTTCAGGCGCTTCGAGAAGCTGTTCCAGCGATGCCACCTTAAGGGCATCCATCGACTTAAAGTGACGGGCTAATTTCTCCGCTACCGTCTTGCCTACATAGCGAATTCCAATCGCAAAAAGTACCGCCGCAAATGGCGCCTTTTTCGAACTCTCAATGCCTTCCAACAGATTCTTAGTCGACGTCTCCTTAAAGCCTTCCAAGGTCAGGACATCTTCACGGCGTAGGTCATATAAGTCGGCAGGAGACTTCACCAACCCCAGCTCGTAGAGTTGGTCAATGGTTTTTTCGCCCAACGAATCTATGTCCATCGCTTTCCGCTGTATGAAGTGCTCGATGCGTCCCTTGATCTGGGGTGGACAGCCTCTATAGTTTGGACAGTAGAATGCGGCCTCGCCCGGTTCGCGTACCAGCTTGCTCCCGCATTCCGGACACTTGTCGATGTACACGAACGACTTCAACCCGCTCTTGCGTTTGGGCATATCGACGGCGGTGACTTTCGGGATGATCTCACCACCTTTTTCGACGAAGACGTAGTCGCCAATCCGGAGGTCCAGCCGTGCGATTTCGTTCGCGTTGTGGAGCGAGGCCCTCTTAACGGTGGTGCCGGCCAGGAAGATTGGCTCAAGTTCGGCGACAGGTGTCACCGCGCCGGTGCGACCCACTTGGTACACGATATTGTTCAAGCGGGTACTCATGCTCTCCGCCTTATATTTGAATGAGGTTGCCCAGCGCGGACTCTTGGCCGTAAAACCGAGCTGCTCCTGCTGGGCGAGGCTATTCACCTTAATCACGACACCATCTGTATCCAAGGGGAGCGACTGGCGTTTCTTTTCCCAATGATCGATGTACTCGAAGACTTCGTTGATGTTCCGACATTTCTTGTAGGTCGGTGATATTTGAAATCCCCATCGTTCCAGCTTCTTGATGGACTCTTCGTGCGTGTCCACGTCGTTGTCTTCGCCGAGCAAGTAGTACAGGTAACAATCCAGTTTGCGACGAGCTACTTCCGATGAATCCTGCATCTTGACGGTACCAGAAGCCGTGTTGCGAGCGTTGGCATACGTTTCCTCCCCAATGTCTTCACGTTCTTTGTTAATCTGCTTGAAAACTTCGCGTGGAAGAAATACTTCACCTCGAACTTCGAACTGGACGGGCGCGTCTTTGGCGTGGATACGCAACGGTAGCGATCGGATGGTTTTCACGTTGGCCGTTACGTCGTCGCCACGAACGCCGTCGCCGCGCGTGACCCCTCGTGTTAAGATCCCATTCTCGTAGGAGATACTGATGGAAACGCCATCAAACTTCAATTCGCAGAAGTATTCGTAAGGCGCGCCGTCGAGTCCCTTGCGCACGCGTTCATCCCAATCTTGAAGTTCTTCCCGCGAGTATGTATTGCCCAGCGACAACATCGGATATCGGTGCACGACGGTCGAAAAGCTCTTGGTAATGGTTCCACCCACGCGTTGCGTAGGGGAGTCAGGAAGTCGCAACGTCGGAAACTCTTTCTCGAGTTGGATGAGTTGTTGGAGCAGTTGGTCAAACTCGAAGTCCGAGATTTCGGATTTATTCTTTTGATAGTACAGGTCGTTGTGGTAGTTAACCTTCTTAGTCAAGTCATCGACCAACTTTCGAGCTTCCTTCTCTGTCATCGTCGTTTGAATGGAATCTTAAATTTAAGAGGAATGGGAGACAAGGCAAACGCCTCGCCGTCGTAGTTACTGGTGGGCAGCAACCAGCAACACACTGCCGACGAGGGCGGCCGTTTCCGTGCGAAGTCGAGTTTCGCCAAGCGATACTTTTTTCCAACCGGATTTCAATGCCAGTTCGAGTTCGGCGGGGGTGAAGTCACCCTCGGGTCCGATCATGAGGGCACGACGGCCAGTTGCTTTCGCTAGGTTCTTCAAGTGATCGGGATTGGCCGAGTCCACGTAGGCAATAAACTTCTGATCGAAAGACTCCGATACGACGCGACCGATGGGAGTCATAGATTGGATGGTTGGTAACCAGCTTTGTTGCGATTGCTTCATCGCGCTAATGGCCATCTTGCGCAGACGTTCTTCTGAAAGATGCTTCCGTTCACTGCGTTCGCACTGCAACAAGGTAATGGAGGCAATTCCAATTTCTGTGATTTTCTCCACGAGCCACTCCATACGGTCGCCGTTTTTGGTTGGAGCGACAAACAAGTGAACGGTGTTGGAGCGTGTCGGCGCCTCGACTAACTCGATGATGTCGAACGCGGCGTTGTGTTTGTCTACGACCGAGATGCGACAGGTAGCAATTGCGCCGGCACCGTCGGTCACCTGAATGTGGTCGCCAGTTCCTAATCGCAGAACTTTAAGTGCGTGGTGCGCCTCGGATTCGTCGAGGGAGTGAATACCCCGTCTTAGGTCGGGTTGGAAGAAAACATTCAAGCGGTTAGCTGTAAAGCGCTTGGAGTTTTGCGACGAGGGCTATGTAATCTTGAATGGCTTTTTCTTTCGAGAGACCTTTTTTTTCTGTCCATGCATCAAACTTCGCGATGGCTTTGAAGTCGAATCCCCCTGGACGATCGCCGCTCACGTCGCCCTCCGTCGCTTGCTTGTAGAGCGCATACAGTTCCAAAAGTTCTTCGTTAGAAGGACGCTTGGTGAGCTGCTGCGACGCTGCGACGGCTTTTTGAAATTCCTCCATGCTTTGAGAATATTTAAGGTTTAGGATTTACCATTTGTCATTTACCATTTGAGGCACCCGTTCATTTGAATGGTCACCAAAATTCTCCACGCTAAATCCTAAACCTTAATTCAAAATCCTAATTCTTAATCCTTAATTCTTAATCCTTAATTCTATTGTCTTTTCCCCAACTCCACATACGGGCGCAGTTTCGAGCCTGTATAGATTTGGCGCGGGCGGCCGATTGGTTCTTTGTTCTCGCGCATTTCTTTCCACTGTGCGATCCAGCCCGGGAGACGACCCATGGCGAACATCACGGTGAACAGATCGACGGGGATACCTAGTGCTCGGTAGATGATGCCGGAATAGAAGTCTACGTTCGGATAGAGTTTACGCTCTACGAAGTAGGGATCTTTCAAGGCAGCTTCTTCTAATTTCATGGCGATTTCAAGAACTGGATCGTTGACGCCGAGCTTTTTGAGGACATCATCTGCCGCTTTCTTGATGATCTTCGCACGTGGGTCGAAGTTTTTGTATACGCGGTGACCGAAGCCCATCAGGCGGAAGCCACTGTTTTTGTCTTTGGCTTTTGCGATCCACTTGTCGGTGTCGCCACCGTCTTTGCGGATGCCTTCGAGCATGAGGATCACCTCTTGGTTGGCGCCACCGTGGAGGGGACCCCATAGTGCGTTGATGCCGGCCGAGATAGATGAATAGATGCTGGCTTTGGAAGATCCAACGATGCGGACCGTCGAGGTCGAACAGTTTTGTTCGTGGTCGGCGTGGAGGATCAACAACTTATCCAGAGCGTCGGCTACAACGGGGTCTACTTCATAGTGTTCTGCCGGAAGGGCGAACATCATCTTGAGGAATCGCGAGCAGTAGTCGAGGGAGTTATCGGGATAGTTGACCGGGTGTCCGACCGCGTTCTTATAAGCCCAGGCGGCGAACGTAGGCATCTTCGCTAGCGAGCGCACGATGCTCAAGTATACGCCGTCGGCACTTCTGTTGGGATCTAGTGATTCCGGGTAGAAGGCCGTTTGTGCGCAGAACATGGAGGCGAGCACGCCCATGGGGTGGGATGTAGACGGGAATCCATCGAGGATTTTCCGAGTGTCTTCGTGCACCATGGTGTGAGTCTTGATGTCGTTGCTGAACTTCTCGAGTTGCGCCTTGTTGGGCAGTTCACCGAAGATGAGCAAGTAGGCGACTTCGAGGAAAGTGGACTTGGCGGCCAAATCTTCAATCGAATAACCCCTGTACCGCAGGATACCGTTATCACCATCAAGGAATGTAATGGCGCTTTTCGTGGCGCCGGTATTTTTATAACCGAGGTCGAGGGTGACTGCCCCGGTCTTTTCCAGCAATTCGCTGATGTCGATCCCTACTTCGTTCTCCGTTCCTTCTATCAAGGGAAGCTCATACGTCTTGCCGTCGATTGTCAATTGTGCCGTCTTTGCCATACTAATCAAATTTGCCCTAAAATAACCGCCAAACCCATCAGTTGAAAGGCTGGCGAATTAATTATTCCCCAAAATCATCGGGAGTCCATCTTTGCCCGACCCGACGATGACCACTTTCGTGTTTGGCGATTTCGCGAGCTCCAAAGTGGCTTCTATACCTCTCATTTTCAGCAACTTATCCGAAAGTGAGTTGTTGATGATGTTGTTTGCCCTCGATTCGCCTTCGGCAGCGATGCGCTTCCGCTCGGCTTCGCTTTTCTCTTTTTCTAGTCGGAATTGGTAGGCGAGCGCTTCCTGTTCTTGTTGGAGTTTATTTTCGATGGCAGCCCTGATCTGATCGGGAAGTTTGATCGATCGAATGAGCACGGCGGTGGTCCGCACAAAGTTGGCGTTGAGTACCTTTTCTGTTTCGGAGATGATCGTCGTTTCAACTTCTGCGCGTTTCGTCGAATAGATTTCTTCGGCTGTGTACCGTGCCATCACTTGCCGCGTCATCGATCGCATTTCCGGTATTACCAATTTGCCGATATAGTCCTTGTTGAACTTTTCGTACACGTACCCAATTTTGTCTGGGTCTGGGAAGAAGCGAATCGTGACATCCACATGTATGGGCAGTCCGTTTTTGTCGTTGATGTCCATCGTCTCGTCGTTCGATTGCTCGGATGTTTCGTATATGATAACATCGTTCCAGGGGGCTTTCATATGTAGGCCGGGCTGGAGCACGTCGTCTTTTGCCAGGCCGGTAGAAGACAAGGGGTAAAACATCACAGCCTTTTCTGTTGCTCCAACGGTGAAAAACAAGCTGGAGGAAACGGCCATCAAGACGATCACAAGTACGATGGTCCCGATAATAATGGGTAAACGTCGGTTGTTCATAAGTTAATGGTATTAGTAAGGGTTATGGTTTCGGTGATTCGAGGGATTCGTCGCGGGGTAGTCCCAATAATTTTCCAATAATCAACATGCCGTAAATACTTCCCCACACGGCTTCGAGAATGCTGATGTTTCGAATGAGTCGCGTCGGCGACAGGCCCGAATCGACGCCGCCGAGGATTCCAAGGCTATAACTAACGCACTCAGCGTAGTTGGGAAGCCCCAATTCAATGGGAGCGCCCAGACTACCCGGCACCGCGATCGAAATCAAGTCATATAAGCTTCCGAACGAGATACCGATCATCAAATAAATGCACGCGGCGCCCCAAAGTTTGTCGGAGGTGAAAAAACCGCCCGTGAAAATGTCGCGGATCGCGAACGCAATGACTGTGACTTCAATCGGGAATAGGAGGCTGTGGATGACGAGGAGATAAATCCTTCGATCGTCGACCTGCAACACTTGGTAGTATGGGAATTCAACCAACGTACCCACGACGACAATACTGGCGAGGACAGTCAAGAAGACAATCAACAAGGTTCGACTCGTCGTGAAATTTCTGAGGAGGTCCCACAGGAGAAATGCGTACGCTGCCCCGAAGAAGGAAAACAATGAGATGATAAGTTTTGAGGTTGGGCTATGCGAATCCTCCAACAGCGGCTGCGATAGGGTGAGCCCAAACACAATAATGACCACCTGGATGACCACGATGTTTCGGTAGTCCTTGGTTTTCTCCTGCTGGAGCTCGGATCGGCTGAGTAAGTTTTTAAGTGTGAAGTTCAGCATGGCAGTCCCGGACTCAAATTAGCCAATTCCCGGGTCTCAGGTGGAAAACCCGTACAAAAAACGCTTTTTGGATGCCGTTTAGGCTTACTTTATCTTTGCAAGCGGTATCTACAAGAATAACCGAAACCGTCAATTTGAAAGGACGACTGCTTTTTTGTCTTTGGCTGATCTTTACATTTTTTGGAATCGAGGCTTTCGCGCAGGACAATACCGATTTTGTTCAGTTTTTTGTCAACTCTGCGTCTCTTAACCCATCCTACACCGGTGTCGATGGTCAGCCTGCACTCTTCCTTGGCTACCGTCGCCAATGGGTAGGTGTGCCCGACGGGCCCCAACTGGCACAGGTGAGCCTACAGGGGATGCTTTCAAAAAAACTCAGCGGGGGTATTACGCTCGCGGACAATAGCCGTGGCCTGCTTTCAACATCTATGGCGATGTTTACAGGTGGTTACTACGCGCAGTTGGCCGAAGACAAGATGCTTCGCTTTGGTCTTTCAGTCGGGTCGGCCTGGAACCGTGTCAACACCACTGGTGTCGTCAATGCAGATCCAAACGACCCGGCACTCCTGAATGCCGTGTCCAATAACTTTTTCGTGCAAGGCAATGCAGGGGTCTCATACCACTCGAAATCATTTCACGCGGGGATTGCCTTACCTCAGTTGTTCCAGCCTGCTTATACATCGGCGGAAGCTTTTAGCCTGACTAAAATCTCTCCGTTCCAAAGCATCGTAGTGCATGCATCCAATCGTTTTTATTTCAATAAGAACAAGAACGTATTCGAGCCGTTCGCCATCTACCGGTACAATCAAGCCGGCAATTCTCAGTACGAGGTAGCAGCCTTGCTTCACCTACAAAACCAGGTGTGGGTGGGGGCATCGTACCGTCAAGGCCTGGGCGCGTCAGCACTCGCGGGATTAAAGCTCAACAAGCTGCTCGCACTGGGGTACTCCTTCTCGATGGGCGTTTCGCAAACAAATCAAATTGTAAAGCCTTCGCATGAAATCCACCTGGCACTCTTGTTCGGGAAAAGACACAAGGACGCCGTTGGTATCTACTCCTTTGTAAACACAGAGAAAGAGAAAAAGAAGAAGACACCGGCCCAGCTTGCGGCCGAAAGGAAAGCGAAACAAGAGGAACTGGCAAAGAAGTACAAGGACACGAACCTGCATAACCAGCAAAAACCTGCACAGAAGCAACCAGAACAAAAGAAGGAGCCGGTCGTCGTGCAACAACAACCACAACCTGAGAAAACTCAGCCTACGCAGCAACAAAAGGAACCCACGCAGGTTCCGGTGCAGCCACAAGTGAAGACCGATTCGGTTGTCGTGACTGCGCCACCCGAGCGACATGAATTCGTAAGACGTGCCCACAATAAAAATGACTTGGAGTCGGGCACGTACATCATCGTAGGTGCATTCCGATCCGAAGCCAACGCGAAGAAGTTCCGCTCCGAGCTCGTGACGATGGAATACAGCGATGCCGATTATGGATTTATCTCGGCCCGCAACCTATGGTACGTATTTCTTGGCTACGATAAGGACGTCAACGCCGCGCGCACCCTCCGCGACAAGTTCCGTCAAGACGACGTGTTTAAGGATGCGTGGATATTGACAGTGGAGTGAGATTTCCTCGTCCATCTTCCCCTCGTCCCATCATTACCCACTTCATAGGGACAAGAGCAGGTGATGATGAGAGGAGGTGATAAGGGGACGAAAGGACGAGCGGGCGATTACACAACCACCGCTTTTTCTGGGTCCCAATTGATTACCCGTTTTTCGAAGTAGCTCTTGTTTGCGAGCAGGGCGGGGCCACCGGCGCGCATGCCGAATAGGGCGTCTTCTTTGATCGGTTTGCCTTCGCGGATGCCAGCATAAAAGTTCAGGTGGTGGTCCATGTTCGCGCTGTAGCGCTCGGGAGCTTTGAATTCGGCGTCGGGTTCGATCACTTCGGGCTTGGGTTCAGGGTAGGTCGCCTTGTACCATTTCTCATATTCCTTTTGTTGCGCTTCCGTGAACGTGTTGAAGGTATCCCAGCCGCCGTAACCCGGATTCTTTTTCACCTTGTTGCGGATAAGCTTTACGCTGCCCCAGCCCAAGACGATGGCTCCTTCCGAGCCAATGAGACGAAGAGACTCGCCATCTTCGCTTCCGTCTACAAAGTTCACACGCATTTGCATGGTATGCGCAGCATGTTTAGCTGTTTCCGGATAGTCGAACAGAGCGGCCATCACGTCGGGTGCATCACGACCATCTTTCCAGTAACGGAGCCCGCCGGTAGCAAACGCACGCACGGGGCCGTTGGAACCGGTGACGGCATGGATACCCGTGAAAAGGTGAACGAACAAGTCGCCAGCGACGCCGGTGCCGTAGTCGTTATAGTTCCTCCAACGGAAGAATCGAACTGGGTCGTATGGCATCTTGGGAGCGTCTCCAATGAAACGGTCCCAGTCCACGGTATTGTTCTTAGCGTCGGTAGGTATTGAGTACTGCCACGCTCCGTTCGCGCTGTGGCGGTCATTTTGTGTTTCAACGAGCACCAGTTGCCCGATGGCGCCTGACTCATAGATTTCGCGGGCCTTTTCTGTCACAATCGAGGAGCAGCGTTGACTTCCTACTTGGAAAACGCGGCCGGTTTTTTTCTGCGTGGCGATGACGTCGGCGCCCTCTTCAAGCTTATGAACCATCGGTTTTTCGCAGTACACGTGCTTTCCCTTATTCATCGCGGCGATGGAAATCCGGTCGTGCCAGTGGTCGGAGGTTGCGATGATGACGGCGTCTATGTCTTTTCGATCGAGGATTTCCTCGTAGTTCTTCGTAGTGAATAAGTCTTTACCGTAGACTTCCTTTGCGTGGTCGAGGCGGCCGTTGTATAGGTCGCAGGCCCCAACGATTTTCACGCCAGGAACGAGCGATGACCAACTTGCGTTACTGAAGCCCATGATACCCATGCCGATCACAGCCACATTGACGTGGTCGTTGGCGGCATATTTCTTGAGCTCGCGCACGGGCTCATCTAGTGTGATGATTTTCTTGCTGTGAAATGCGCTGGCCACGTTGGGCAAAGCGGCGGCGCCAAGGGCGGTACCAGCAGCCTTCTTGATAAAATCGCGACGCGAGGATTTAGAACTCTTCATTATTTACCGAGGGTTAAAGTTGAACCTTGTACGAACTTACTTAATAGAACTTCTTTTTTCGAGCGGTCTGTCGTGCGCGTGTCGCCCTTCCAGACGGTGTAAAATGTACCTCTAATTGTGGATAGCCGAAAACCTTTGAAATAAAAAAAGCGATGGAACCCATCGCTTCTTTTATATGGTTGAACGTCGATTTATTACATCGATGTTCCGTTGTTGGATCCTTCCGACGAAGACGGTGACTCTGGGAAAAGAGGCGCCTGCGGTGCTGGAGGAGGAGTTGGTACTGGAGCAGGAGTGGGAGCCGGTTTCGTAGCGGGTGCTGCCTTTTTAACCACCTTCTTCGGAGCAGGCTTCTTCTTGGCTACCTTCTTAACCACTTTCTTCACCGCCTTTTTCTTAGCGGCTTTTTTTACCACTTTCTTAGCTGCCTTCTTGGCTGCTTTCTTCGCTACCTTTTTCGGTTTTGCCTTTCCTTTCTTGGCGGCTTTTTTCTTCTTGGCCATAGTGGGGAAATTTTTTGTTGGGTTGGTTTCTGTTTTTGATTTTATACATCAACGATGTATGTGTGTTAAAGTTAAACAAGATTTGATATTTTGAAACACGATGATCAAATATTAATACGCAAGTGATGCGACAATCGTTGTCGGTGCCCACACTTCGTCCCATGTTGGGGTAGCCTACTCGCTGCGGAGTACGGTGGATGGGTTGGTAAGCGATGCGCGAATGGTCTGGAACAATATCGTGGCAACGGCCAGCACCGTCAACGCCGCGAGGCATACCAGGAAGTAGACATACGACAAACTGAGTCGGTATGAGAACTCCGACAGCCATTCGTTCGAGAGAAACCAAGCGGCAGGGGTCCCGATGGCAAAACCCAGAACCACCAACTTCAAGAAGTCAATGGTAAAGAGTCGAACAATGGTGGAGGCCGAGGCGCCGACTACTTTCCGAATGGCTACCTCTTTCTTCCGTTTCCTGAACGTAAACAGGCTGAGGCCATAGAGCCCGAGACACCCGATCAAGATGGCGAACCCGGAAAACACGGTCGAGATTTTGTTCAGCCGGTCTTCGCGTTCGTAGACGGAGTTGAGCTTTTCGTCCAAGAAAAAGAAATCGAAAGGGCTTTCCGGGACCATCTGTTCCCAATTGCTCCGCAGGAACGCGAGCGCCTCCTGCGCCCGGTCGAGTTGGAGGCGCACCATGACGAATCGTGTGAAAAAGTCGCGGCTCTTCGCGAAATCGCACTGGAGCATGATCATAGGTGTGATGCCCTGCTTGAGCGATGCGAAATGAAAATCTTCGGTGACGCCCACAATCTGCATCTTGCCTTCAACGGTCCCCTCGATCATCTGGCCGATCGCTTCGGTCGGCGTCCAACCCCAGGTTTTACACAACGACTCGTTGATGATCGCGTAATAGGCCGGGGCGGTAATGTCGCGGTTGAAATCCCGACCCGCCAGCAACTTGATCCCCATCGTTGCCACAAAATCGTTTCGTACAAAGAGACATGGGTAAAACGACTCCGTCTCTTCGCCTTCCTTTTTGTAGTTCGACGACTGGTAGTCTTTGCCGATCAGCGTGTTCGTGCTGCTCACACCGAGGATTGCCGGATTGGTCAAGATTCGTTCCTTGAAGGTATCGTAGTTCGGTACCAAGGATAGCCGTTGTACGGGCAACACCACCAGTTGCTCGCGGTCGAATCCCATCGGCGTCTGTTTCATGAACTCGATTTGTTCGTAGATCACGAGCGTCACCACAATGAGAACGGTCGAGATTGCAAATTGGAAAACCGTAAGAACCTTACGAAAAAGAGACTTCCCACCCTGTGCGTTCCCCGAGGAGCGGAGCACTTTGACTGGGTCGAGGCTTGATAAGTAGATGGCTGGATAAATCCCCGAGAGCAGGCCCGTCGTGAGCCCAACGCCGACCATCGATATCACCACCGCCGGTCGGAACAACTGAATAAGTGTAAAGTCCTTACCGGCCAGCGAATTGAGTGACGAGAGCAAGGCAGCTGACAGCACCGCCGACATCATCAACGCGATGAACGAAATCACGAGCGACTCGAAGATGAATTGAAGGAGCAGCCGTCGTTTGCTGGCACCAGTCACCTTGCGGACACCAATTTCCTTGAACCGATCGGTGGCACGTGCGGTCGTTAAGTTGATGAAGTTTATGATGGCGACAAGCAAGATCACCAAACCGATGATGGCAAACACTTTGATGTTCCTGGCATCGCTCATCACACCGATTTCATACTCCGATTTTGAGTAGAGATAGATGTCGGTGATCGGTTGCAGGTTCAACTCAGCCTCATCGCGTATGGAGGGATGGTAGTACTTCTGCACAAATGCTGGAAGTTGATCTTCTAGGATTTGTTCTGCGTCAGGTTCTTTCAAAAGCACATAGGTCCAGACTGGATTCCAATACCAGTTTTTCTCGGGAATGTTGAAACCGAGCGCCGGGAGGCTGGTCATAGAGGCTAGGAAGTCGAACTTAAAGTGTGAGTTCGAGGGTACGTCTTCGATCACGCCGCTCACTTGCATCTCGTACTTGCCTTCAAATCGAATCGACTGCCCCACGGCTTTGGCGCTTCCGAAGTAACGCAAAGCCGTTGACCGGTTGATGACGACGAAACCGGGCCCCATCAGCGCTCGGTCAGGGTTTCCTTCAATGAAGCGATGATCGAAAACCTGGAAGTAGCTTGAGTCGGCAAAGAAAAACCTTGGTTCATTGAAAGGCCTCGCCACGCCGTTTTCCTCGTGGACCACGGAAAGGGTGGACGCCTGGAAATTGAATAGCCGAACCTGTTTCTCCACCAAGTCCGGGAAATCATTTTGTAGGGTCGGCCCCGATGGGAAGGGGAGACTCGATGATTGTTCTTCGCTGTCGCCTCCCTGGATCACGCGAAAGATTCGATCCTTCTTTGAATGATATCGATCGTAGGAAAGCTCATCGTTGACAAAAAGGAGTATGCACATCACGCAAGCCAACCCCAACGCTAGCCCGGAGATTGTCACAAAAGAATAAACCTTTTCTTTCATGAGCTGACGCCACGTCATTCGCCACATAGGAGGAAAGTATTTTGACCCAAGATATACGGTGCGCCGATACGCCTGCCGCCGCCGGTAAGAATACCGCAAGCGAGTGGATCAACTGTGAGGTGTTTGGTTTCGTGTCGACTACCCGAGTCTTATCGGAGTCTTTATCGAGGGTTCCAGATCTTTGCCCACCAACTTCCCTGCCTTTTGTCGGCGCGCTCGAGCCCTTGAAGAAGCGTGTTCATGCGTTCGTCCATACGAGTTTCGGTTCCGTCGAGGAGCTCTCGCTTGAGCAGTGGTGATGCAACTTGAACGGTAAGGCCCGCGCGATGGGCTAGGCGCGCCAGGGCGGTGGCGTCGGGCGAAAAGTCGGTAGCACCAATCGCAAGGTCTCTTACCTTATGGGCGCGCAGACGCAATTCGATACCTTCATTCAAAAGGAGGCGGTCTTGATCGATTATTCCCAGCAGTGCGTGTGAGAAACCTTTGTAGGGGAGCCGGAAGAACTCGAGTTTGTGCGCGGCCACAACAAACTCACGCGCCTTTGTTGCGTTACCCAGCACCATGTGCTTGAGTGCCGCAGTCATAAAATGCGGAAATCGACGGTCGCTTTGAATATTGGATGGCTCCTCGAACGTCACCGCCACCTCGCGCAACAACGCGTCGTCGGCGCTTAAGATGGCATTTACGAAAGTGTGAATGAAGGCCAAGTGAAAGGCTGGAGGGTCATCGCGGCGGACGAGGTTGCGATAACGCTGCCCGGCGCCGAGGCGTTGGAGTTCGATCGAAAACTTTGCTGCGTTGGCAAACTGTCCCCGCGCGTGTTCGATGTGGTTGGCGAGCACATGAAGTCTCGCTAACTGTTCGAATGCTTGCGTGATCGGGAGGGCCCAGCTAGCGAATTGTATATCCGTGATGCGCCCCGTTCGCGCAATCAATTGATCGAGCGTTTCCTCTTGGCGTAGAATGGCATCAAGTGATGATTGGGAAGACCGGTTCATCTCCACACTGTTCCCGAGCTTCCTTTACTTTTGGCTCGTGTTTTCCATTTGGGCAATGATTTTGCCGACTTCCGCTTCGGTCGACTTCAACCGTTTTTGACAATAAGCAATGAGTTCCGAGGCGCGCTTTACCTTGTCGGCGAGCACATCGATCGATACCGATTCGTTTTCAATTTCTTGCGCGATCTGCTCTAGTTCGGCATAGGCCGACTCATACGTCAAGTTTTTGTCCATCTGATGTTGTTTTCGAGTCGACGTGTGCGGTCACTTTTCCGTCAGCAAAGATAATACCTAGGCCATTGCCAACCTCGATGTCTGCTGCCCGAGTCACAATTTTATCACCTACCTGAACCATCGCAAACCCCCTCTTCATGATGTTGTCTGGACTCAAGATTCGGAGGAGTGAATCCAAATGAGCGAGGTCTGCCCTTCGTGTCCGGAGAAGTTGACTAGATGATTTACCCATTCTTTCAGAGACCCGTGCGATGTTGGTCGTTCCGTGGTTCAACACATTGCGTGAAGCGGTCGCGAGTCGAAGCTTCCCCTGTGTCAGATGTTGATGCTGGGCAAACAAAATAGATCGCGCGTTTTCGGCGAGTGTGTGGCGAATCAATTGTAGTTCATCTCGGCGTTGGTCTACGGTTGCCCGGGTGTGATGCATCACGCGCAACTTAGCATCTGCTAGCCACTGAAAATTGGACGAAATCTGCTGCTGGGCGTGAATGACGATCTGGCGTTGTAGGGCTAGCAGCCCGTCTTCGTAGTTCTTGTTGTGAGCCAAGATAAACTCCGCAGCTTTCGTGGGCGTCTTCGTGGGCGTGTGTGCCATGAGGTCCGTGATGGTCTCGTTCTTTTGATGCCCGATACCAGTGATGATAGGAATCGGAAACCGAGCTACGGCGCGACCGACTTGGTAATGATCGAAGATCAAGAAATCTGTTTGAGCGCCCCCACCGCGGGTAATTACGACGGCGTCGTAAGGGATTCCGCTTTGAAAGACTTCGATGATCTTGGCGAGAAACTGATCGGCATTGTGCTCGCCCTGCACGGCGGTGTCGTAGGCATCGATTGAAAACTTGTATCCGAACGGGTTGTTTTCCAGCGTGTGTCGAAAGTCTTCGCCTCCAGCCGATGTCTTTGACGAGATAATCGCGATGCGTTGAATCACAGCGTTTAGCCGAAGTTGGTTGTTTCGCGTAACGAACCGGTCACCACTCCACTCAATGTAGCCGGGATTTTCTTTCACGAGCCGCTCGAGCACCGCTTGCCTTTGCTGTTCCAAAACACCGAGGGTGAAGGTTGGGTCGATGTCGTTCAAGTTCAGTTGGAGACCGTACACGGGGTGATACTCGACCGACACGTTGACGAGCACTTGGATGTTGTTCGTGAAGCGTTGCCCTGTGACCCGTTCGAATTCGTCTATCCGCATGGAGCCATTACCCCAGGCCTTGGCACCGATTTTGGCCACTAAACGATTGGACGTCGTATCTTTTTCGACGAGTTCGAAGTTGTGATAGGATTTTTGGTCGCGAAAGGTGTGGTTGGTCACGTCTGCTACCACCCACCACGACAAACCACCCAGCCGCCCATACAGTGCCTCGCCAATGAGATGGTTGAGTTCCGAAAGCTTGAGATGATTCACAACTCGAAGGTATCTCCGAATCTCGGAGTTCGTATCTACCCGGCTTACTTTATTCGTGGGGTCGGTTCATGTCGAATGCTGTCCGGAGAAAACCAGATGTCCATTCGTTTTTCGGAGGGCGTTCCACCCTTGTAATGGCCGATGTTTCCGATGAATTCGTAGTTTTCACCCTTCACCTGGGTCATGATGTGCACGATGTAGTTTCCTTCGGCGGTGTCCGAGACAGACAGGTGCAACCAACCGTTTCGCGACAGGCCTGGGCTGATCTCGTAGATCTTTGTCAAAAGGGTATCACCGCTGGCGCGAATGAAGACCGAGTCAATGGATGCATCGCTCTTGTTGTGAACAACGAAATTGACCCCGCGCGGGTCCTCGCAGCTGTTCAACAACCAGAGCAGGCTTACACCGGCTACGTACCTTCGCATCGATCAACAGAATTTCGCGCAAGGTACGACACTCAAACGACTTTCAAGTTCTAGTTCGACACCTTAACAGCGATATTCGACTGTGGCCGGTTTAAGACGATGGTCGTCGTGATGATACCGCCAAATCAACCGCGTTTGTATTGCTCGGTGTTTGGATGGAATGTGCGCCAACTATGCCAGAATTCTTGGTATGCCTTTAGGGGAACGAGACGACCCCCATCTTTCGAGCGGCCCGCCAAATCGTACTGCGTGTTTTTTCCGACCAGGGAGTCGTTGCGGAAGATGAACGTCTCGTCGACCGGTTTTTCGAAGGCAACAAAGCTATGCCCGTCGGAAGATAAGGCCACCACCGCCGTTTTTTTGCCGACGGTCAGTTCGACGAGTTGCTCCCGTTGAAGGTCGCGCCAGTCGATTGCCGTTGCCGCCCCATTGACGTCCAAGCCCAATACCCACGACTTGTCTTGCCAGGCGAGCGAGTCGGTGCGGGTGAGTGGGTTGCGGCTTCTCCCTTTTTCGTAGCGACCTACCGTGTCGTACCGAGTTTTGAAGGTTGGATCGAACTGCATGACGACACCCGCTGGATACAATTCGAAGAATTTTTTCAGCTGGAGCTGTGAGGATTCAACTTCCGGCAGTTGGAGACCTTTGCGCGATCCGGTGATGGCTTCTCCATTGGCTTGTCGCCACCAACTGCGGGTTGTGGCATCTTCGAACATCGCGTTGAAATGGTCCATGCCCACCAAGCGAAAGTCCTCCGGTTTTCCGTCCACGACAGGTTCGAATACACGCCCCGTGCGACAAACGTTGCAATATGTTACCATCACGGGAAGACCGCCCACGGTATCGCGAACTTGGTGGTGATATTGAATCGATCGGATCGGATAGGCTTTTGCCACACCCCCATGGGCGACGGCCACCACGAGGCTGCTGTCAGTCAATTCGTTTTGATTGCTCGGTTTGAAAACCAGGTGTTCGGGTTGTAGGAACATATGGTCTGCCGTCATCTTGAAGTTAAACATGTACACGATGGCGACGACTGGTATCATGGCCAGTACGGCGATCCAATTTCGCCTGGCTGTGAAGGCACCTACACTTCCAACCATGATCATCAACCCGAATGCGACTCGGAACCACCAACGATACGCGTACAGGAAGTAGGCGAGGTCGATCGAATTCATCCGTTGACTGCCTGGCATGGGCATGATGAAATAGACGTTAGCAACCTCAAACAAGGCAAGACCAAGGAGTCCGAAATAGAATAACTTTTTCATGATCAGTGCAATGGGTTATAGTTCGCGTATCCTTCTTCGGCACGGGCGGCGCCGCGGTTTACGTAGAACATTCGGTCCTGTGGTGCCCAAGTTCCAAGACCGTCGACGTACCGGTTGAACATACAAAAGGCTGCAGCAATGAGCACCGTGTCGTGTATTTCACGATCGGTGGCACCATGTTCGCGGGCGCGGAGCACATGGGCACCGGTCACCGTTTTACCACCTTTTTGGACGGCGGCAGCAATGGCCAACAAGGCTTTTAGCTTTTCGCTGATGGGCATCGACTCTGGATTCTTTTTCACCGAATCGATAAAGTTGATATCGCACTGGAGGTAATGTTGGGCAATTCCGCCATGGGCGTTTTGACAAAAAAAACAGTCATTCAAATAAGAGACGTACGTGGCGATTAGCTCACGGTCGCCACGCGACAAGGAGTTATCGGCGCGCAGAAGCACTTCTGCCAGTTCGTTTAAAGGCTTCGACGTTTGGGGACTAAATGCCATGGGGCCACGGATACCAGGGAGACCTTCGGGAAGTTGAATGTGTGCCATGTGTAGCTTTGTTACTTTTTTGGTACGACGTATCCCAGGGTCGCAAGGCGTTTTCCCATGGGTTCATATTCTTTCGAGTCAGTAGGCGTGAGGGTGGCTAGCCCGTCGACGTAGCGGTTGAACAGCGAAAAAGTTGCCGCGATCAAGACAGTATCATGGATGTCGCGGTCCGTCGCTCCGTGAGCGCGCGCTGCTTGCACATCTGCGTCGGTGACTTGCTTGCCGTTGATTTGAACTTTCCCCGCGATCTGAAGAAGGGCCTTCATTTTCTCACTCAAGCCTTCCGTCGGTTGTTGATGAATGACACAGTCAACGATGTCGCGATCATCGGCATACAGTTCCCGGGCAGCGGCAGCGTGGCTACTCATGCAAAACATGCATTCGTTGCGCGCAGACACGTGCGTCGCGATCAACTCCCGCTCCGCGGGCGTCAACGGGGATTCCCCACGCAGCAAAACTTGCGCTAGTTCATACAAATGCGTTCCCGTTTCTGGACGGTACATCGCCAAGCTACGAATGCCTGGGACCCCCTCTGGTAGTTGTATATGTGGCATATCTTTAGGGATTCGATTTTTGAAGCTCTTTATCAAAGTACAACGAGATCAATCCGACGGCGAAGACCGCGGTAAATGCCAACAACGCGTTTCCATATCCGCCTAACGAACTTACCAACAGGCCGACGAAGAAGATGGCCAGGGTCGTCACCACACGTCCAGCGTTGAAGCAAATTCCGGTATACGTGCCGCGGAGGTGATAAGGAAACAATTGCGGGATGTAAATCGAGAGTAGCCCCTGGCTTATTCCAAAGCACATGGACAGCAGCGCGAGTTCGGGGTAGATCACCTGCGAGAACTCACGGTTGAAACCAAATAGGAGCACTGCCATCACGATGCATCCGCTGAAGCAAAACATCATCGCTTTTCGCACACCCAATGCGTTCGAAATCCAACCGGAGGCAAGACCACCGAGCAGCCCACCACCTCCCAACAGCATCATTGCCACAGGGCGTTCCGTTTGTCCGCTGGATCCTTCCAGTAACGTCTGCACCCAAGTCGGGATCCACGAGAACATTCCCCACAATCCGATCAGCATCGATCCAAAAATTAGAGTTCCCCGGATCAGATTGGATTGATCGTGTGCACTTGCAGAAGCGTTCGCTGGCTGTGGATGGCTCTTGGCCTCACGCCAGCGCAACGATTCACGAGCTAAGAATACGGTTAAGATGCCTAACGCCATTGGCACGACGCCGATCATAAAAACGCTCCTCCAACTGCCCAGCATGCTCACCAGTCCCGAAGAAAAAATCCCGACGGGAAATCCGATTGAGTCCAATCCTAGAATGATGGACAAGGTCTTTGATGGCCATATCTCCGAGAGCAGCGTTGGCGTGATGACGAGAATGCCACCCACGGAAAAACCAGAAAGCAATCGAAAGACAACCACCCATTCCCACGATGGAGCAAATCCAACTGCGATTGTAAAGATGCCCAACAGCGCGGTAGCAATGGCCAGCGACAACCGGCGGCCAATTCGGTCGCTCAAGTAACCCCAGCTGAATCCACCGATGGTCCAGCCCGCGATGTAGACGGCGTTGATCCAACCACTGGCCTGTCCCAAAGCGGCTGCGTCGGCACCCTTGACCAACTCACTGACTACGACCGGGAGATAGACTGACATCAAAGTAGAAATCAGTCCGGCCATCACATTGCACAGGAAGCAGATGGCAAAAGTGAGCCATGGAGAAGCGCCGACAATGTCGACGCTTCTAGCATGGATTGAATCTATTTCGAGAGGAGTGTCGCTAGTCATTAACGAAGCAGTTCATCAAAAGTAAGGCTTACGTAGTATACGGCGCCAATGGATGGAGACCCATATGCCTGGTAAACTTTGTTATTGAAAAGGTTGCTTGCACCTACTTTCAAAATGGATTTGATCGGCAAGAGCTTGTAGCTCACTTGCGCGTCTACGATCGAGAAAGCTTGGATGGTGCCCGGGCGCAACTGGTTAAAGGTACTGGTCCATTCGTACTTGTCTTGCCACCTCCAAGCCACGTTGAATCCAAGGTGGTCGGTGAGGCGATGGTTTCCGAAGGTGACGGTCGTGCGATACTTCGGAGTGTTGAATGCCGGGATGTTGTTGGGGTTGGCATCCAAGATATTAAACGACGCGTAGGTGGCATTGGCACCCACGCTAAAACTCCGTGGCAACAAGTAGGTGAGACCCAAAGTAGCTCCAGAAGCTGATACACGATCGGCGGCGTTCGTGTACAACTGATACAGGTGGCTTTTGCCGTTCAATAAGTCAAATGCCGCATCGGGATTCACTTTTCCATCAGGCCCGAGTACGGCACTGTTAGGTTCCATGACGACCGTGTTGAGTAAGAAGTCGTTATACGAAGAGTAGTAAAAATTGGCATCTACCACCAACGACTTGTCGATCACTCCCTTATAGCCGACCTCGAATACTTTCACCCGTTCGGGCTTGATGTAAGCTACGTCCGACTTCTGCAGCAGGTCTTTCGCTTGTTGTACGGCTGCGGCAGGGCTCGCGCCCTGTGCCACAGCTTGACCGAACGCACCAAAGAAAGGTCCGAGTGAAGACGAGGTGAAGGAGTTTTGATACACCGTCATGTCGCGGCTGTTGGCTGGAACGCCGCCCAAAATGGTGATGGGTCCTGCGTTCAACTTGATGTATTGATCACCAGGTGTCGGGTTCCGGAATCCCGTTTGAAACGAAGTACGGATGTGGTGATTTTCAGCGATGGTGAATACCGCCGAGGCACGTGGTGTGATCCGTCCTTGGAAGTTCTGGTTCTTGTCGTAGCGCGCCGACGCAGTCAGCTTCAACTTGTCTTGAATCAGCTTCTTGCTGGCCTGCACAAATGCACCACCTTCATTGATGAAGATGTGACCGCCTTTGTCGTCGAACAGGGTGCCGTTTGTAAACATGTTGTATCGGCGGAAGTTTCCACCGACTAACAGGTCGACAAACTTTACTTTCGATGAAAGATCGTACTGGCCTTCGACGTGCGTCAGTTGACTTTGGCTAAGGATACCAGCGCCGCTCAACCCTTGCGTTTGAATCAACCGGGCTTTTTCGCGGTCGAAGTCGGCGGAACCGGGCAAGTAACGACCTTGGTCTGCGAACGCACGGGCCACGGAATGGCTTCCGGCAGTCACACCCGGGATGTTCCCGGTAAAGGCTTGTTGATAGCGGTTGAACCACATGTCGTCGGCTTGATTCTCCGGTACGACGTTGCCATTCAAGTCACGGACCCAGGTTTTGTTTATCAATTGACCCAAGCCTTTTGCATTGTAGGAGTCGTGCGAGTTTTCGATGGTGGTGTAGCCCCTCAAAAAGAAGTTGGAGCCTTTCCACTCAAGTTTATGCTGTTGCAGCGTGAAATTGTTGATCGAAAAGCGATTGCTCCCCGTATAGTTTGCTGTTCCCTGACCGAAGTTGTATTGATAACTCAAAACGGAGTTCTCAGAAATCTTGTAATGGAGAGATCCGTTCAACTTCAGGCTGTACACGTGGTAGTCGGTCAAGTCGCGTTCTTCGTAGCCAGTCCGCGACACACGGCCAACGCCTGTAAGTGTGCGAGCTTCATCGTCGCCATAAATGTTCAAGGCGTTGCGTGCGGGATTGTTGTCGCCCCGTTGATTTTCAGGTGTACCCGCATCTACGTCGGTGTAGTTGGTGGCGTAGAAGTCGAGACCATAGAAGTAGGAAGCGTTCATCTTTACGGCGAAACGGTTCTTAAAGACTTTCGCGTATCGAATGGCATAATCGCCCAATATGTGCGGGTCTGCTAGTTGTTCACCGATGTGGTTCACACCTACTTTCGCTTGTGCGCTCAAGCCCTGGTATTGAAAGGGGTCTTTCGTGCGCATCATGAGTACTCCGTTGAAGGCAACGGGTCCGTAAAGAGCCGAGGCGGCACCAGGGATAAGTTCGGCGCTCTCCATGTCGAGGTCAGACACGCCAAATAGGTTGCCGACAGCGAAGCCAAGGCCTGGCGTCTGATTGTCGACGAAGTCCACCAATTGGAGGAAACGCGAGTTCCCGGTGCTATTGAATCCACGGGTGTTGATCTGGTTGAACGTGAGCCCGCTCGTGACCATTTCGACTCCTTTCAAGTTTTGGAGCCCATCGTAGAAACTCAACGAAGGTGTCGTCCGGATGTCGAGCGTGTTCATTTTTTCGATAGATACGGGCGACTCCAAGATGTTCTCATCTACGCGAGAAGCGGTGAATACTACTTCGTTCAAGACTTCGCTCGCTTCTGTCAAGGTTACTTGGATAGGAGTGGAGCTGGATTCGACGGCGACCTCCTGCCGACCGAAGCCGATCATAGAAATCACAAGCGTGAAGGGAGGCTGGATGGCAGTATTGATTTCGAAGCGACCGTCAGGACCCGTGACAGATCCTGTCACTTTTCCTTTGATGATCACGTTGGCGCCGACGATGGGCTGTTGTTGATCATCCGTTACGGTACCGGTAATTCGATTTTGCGCGCTCGCCATGTCAAAGCAAAGTATGACTGCGCCAATGAGCAGTAGAAATTTCTTCATCGGGGTTAAATGTTTTAGGTCGCCCACACAGGGAGTGGGGCGTTATTTCTTTTTCAAGTGATCGTACCCTTGAGGTAGTCGCTGGTATCCAATCGTGGTCAAGCGTTCTGCCAAGGTATTGTAGTACTCGGGTACTTCGGGAAGGCGTGTGGCCATTCCGTCGACGTACCGGTTGTACAAGCAAAAGAGTGCAGCGATTAAGACGGTATCGTGAATTTCGAGATCCGTCGCGCCAGCATTCTTCGCGCGTTGCACCGACGCCTCGGTGACTTGTTTCCCGCTTACTTGCACCTGCTTCGCGATGGTCAGCAATGCCTTCATCTTCTCACTAACCGGCGCCGACTCGATGTCTTGCTTTACTCGTGCCGTTGTATCGCATTCACCTAGCAGTTTGTCTGCCGCCGCAGTATGGGCCGCCGTGCAAAACGTACAATTGTTTCCGTGCGATACGACCGTCGCAATCAACTCGCGCTCGCCTTCCGTGAGCGTGTTGGGCCCGCGAAGGATGAACTGTGTCAATTCGCGAATCGGCGCAGCGGTGTCTTTTCTGTATTCGAGTAGCCCGGTGATACCGGGTAGGTGTTCTTCGAGAGGAATGTAAGGCATGATGGAAGTATAGTTGGAGCTGCATGTTTGAAAAACAGCCTGCCGGAAACCCAAACCAAAATGGAGACCGGACAGGCCGTTTCTTGTGAACTCACCCCAGGAAAAACCCTTATCCTGGTCTATTTGGAGTTGCATCCGTCCGATCTTCGGCTTAACCCAAACTCATCTATTTCTCGGGATTCTAAGGTGATTAACCAGATCGACCTTAGAATAAGCACGAAGAAAGGGCAAGACGGTGCGTCAACTCACGACGTGAGAAGCCCTGTGGAATGTCCAGGGCGAGACGTGTACGTTAAATGCTTTCAGGCGGGTGAATCACCGCAGCTGAATATGAAGGAATGAGGTTGTTTTGGTACCCGGTATCCTCTACGGGCGCCAACCAACCTGTGCTTTCGGACTCAATCGAAGTTGACTCCGGCAAATAGTCCTTGAGAAAGGACATGGAAACTTGAGAGCTCTGATGCTGGTCTTCACTGGCATCGCCAAATGTCATCACGTAGTCGGCCAATGCCTTACCCAACCGCTGGTCTTCCGTATCGAGCAAACACACGATCGTCAATGTATCGCGTTCGTATTTCTGCTTCACCAAACGGTACGACTGTCCTTTGAACTCAAACAAGCCATCAACCCGCTTAAACTCGGGATCATCGTACATGTAAGGGACGGAGAAGGGAATTTCGAAGGTAACAAGCTTGGATTCGTCATACTGATCGGCATCGATTTGCCGATCCAAGGTCAATCCGTTCTTGTACTGCAACCCGACAAATACACCGTAGTACCCAAGAATGTTCATCAAGAGTACAGCAATTAACAGATATGATACTGTCTTTTTCAGCGTTTTCAGGTTCAATCGATTGTTAAATATAAGGCAATGCGCGTCGAAAACGCAAGTGGTTGACAGAATTTGGGGCCTCCGTCGACGAAAAAAGGGCCGCACGTGTGGTGCAGCCCCTTCTAGAAGAGCAGATTAAAGCGTATAGACTATTAGGTGTGTGAGTGAATATAATTCTTCGGCGGGCACTGGTCAAAATGATTTTTGTCGTCGGTCCCGGCAACACGAGCAAAAACCTGCCAACCATCTTGAAAGCGATGGTTCGACCTGAAAAAAAACTTATCGGGGCGGCCGAATGACGTAGGTTTTAGTCTCTTTTCATTTTGATCGCCCGGGATTTTTCAGCTAGCTTTTCAAGGTTTCCGAATATTCAAATCACCCGATTTCAAATCATGAGAACACTTGTTATCACATTCTTTCTGTTTGTTTCCGCGACATGCTGGGCACAAATGACGATCGGCCTTCAAATGGGATCGGTCGGCAAGCAGGCGAAGGCCGATTTGCCTGGCACCCTGAAGAAGCTAAATGAGTGGGGCGTTCGTGAGCTCGAAGGCGGAATTCCACAAGGAATGGACCCAGCCGCGTATGTGAAGATGCTGAAGGAAAATAACCTGACAATCGTCGCGGTAGGAGCGGGCTTCGACGACCTCGCGAAGGACCCGCAAAAAGTGATCGATCGCGCAAAGTCGGTGGGTGCAAAACAAGTGATATGCTATTGGATACCCCACAACGGCGACGATTTCACAATCGACGATGCAAAGAAAGGCGTGGAGGTGTTCAACCAAGCTGGAAAAATACTCGCCGAAAATGGACTCACGCTTGGGTATCATGCCCACGGTTACGAGTTCCGCTCATATGAGGGTGGTACCCTGTTCGACTACTTGGCGAAAAACCTCGATCCTAAGTATGCCAACTTTCAAATGGACGTGTTTTGGATCAAGCAGAGTGGCACCGACCCGGTCGCACTCCTTCAGAAGTACCCGACCCGATTTATTTCGATGCACCTGAAGGACAGGTTGAAGGGAATGCCAGATTCCAACAATGGGCGCGCAGACGTGGAAAAGGCAAACGTGGTGCTGGGGACAGGGGACGTCAATATCGAAGCGATCGTAAGGGCTGGTATCAAAGCCGGTATCAAACATTACTTCATCGAAGATGAATCCTCCCGGCAATGGGAACAAGTTCCCCAAAGCATCGCGTACCTCAAGGCAACCATCAATAAGTAAACCGTACAACTACGCCTAACGAGTAACGCCTAACGAGTAACGATCTCCATCTCACCATGCGCCTGCTTTTATTCATGCTTTTGTTTCCTCTCGTCGGTATCGCCCAACAATTCCGGGTAACGGATGTGGTAGAAGGTGACGACAAGCAGTTTCACTTCCCGGTGGTTGAATGGGAAACAAAGAAAGTCGCAGCGCAATCAATCAATCAAAAGTTGCAGCAGGAGCTTTTGTCTGGCCCGTTGGGTGCCGACCATCGCTTGTTGCGGGAGTTTCAGGCGGATGATTTCAACTACACCGTCGTCGGCAATAGCTTGCGGTTTGTTTCGTTCGACTTTGTGTATGGTTACTGTGGGGCTGGGTGTCATTACAACTGGAAAGCATTGAGTTTCGATGCGAACACGGGTGCGGCGATCGTGCTGGATCAGTTAATGACGCCGTCGGGCAACGAAAAAGCCAAGGCCTACCTGCTGGCTGAGTTTCGGAAAAAGGTCGCCGTTCTTGCAAAGAAAAACCAAGACATGTACGGGGCATGCTTGGAAGAATGGAAAGGGAGCTCGGGTCTCGACTTCGATCGGTGGGCGCTCACCAACAACGGTATTCGTTTCTGGGGAGGTTGGTGCCTCGATGGGTCAAGCTGGCAAGCCGATGAAGCGCGTATGTATTGGGACTTACCCATCGAACAGATTTTTGCGTGGCTCACGCCGTATGGATTGAAGCTGTTTCTCGGCGGACAGCCGTCGCCGGGTTCGTTCGTCAATCGTGTCATGCACGGTTCCGTCGACGGCAAGTATCCGATCACACTTTTGATCTTGCAACCTACGATCAACACCTATGCAGGCTCAATTATCTACGACAAGTATGGAACCCCCATTAAGTTGTCGGTCGAGGTGCTGGGCACGCAGGTGACCTTGCACGAACTTAATGACCAGCAACAACCCACATCGACAATCACTTGCGTGTGGGACGGACAAAAACTCTCTGGAACGTTTAAGAATCTGAAGTCTGGGATAATGATGCCGTTCACCGCGGGTTCATAATGCCTAGGAATGCCTTCCAAGGTCCGACGTCTTCGCGGTATCGATTGGCCATCACGCGTGCCAGTTGCCCGAGGTGGTTGAGGTCGTGGGCCACCCAAGTTGCCAGAAGTTGCGCGAGCGTCACGGTACCAAACGTGGGATGCACCCCCGTTTTTTCTAGATCTGATGCCGTGGGTAGGTGTTCACGTAAGTATGCGATGTTCTGCCTTCGAAGCTGTTCAAATTCTACCAACAAGTCATCCAGCGTTTTGCCCTCGCTGCTTTGCCTCTGCGCAAAGCGATCGAATGGTGTGAACGTTTTATCCGCCCTGTCAGATAGGATGATCTTCATCCGTGGGACCCAGTCCGTAAGTTCACCTTGTATATAGTGACCGACAATGTCGTAAGCGTGCCAAGTGTCGGCACCTTCGTTCGCAGAAACCCAGGCAGGAGGGAGGTCTTTCAGCCAGGCCTTTAAGATAACGGGCGTTCTTTCTAGGATGGAGATCCCTTCTTCGACGTTGAAATTCATGTCTCTGTAGAATGAAAACCGGAAGTTAGGTGAATGGATTCGATGCGGGGCAACCTATTCAACGACAGCTCGTTAGATGATATTAATTGCAATTACGAATAATATGTGTTTATATTTACTGCAATTACGAAGGAAATTATGAAAAAAACGAAGTTAGGGGAGTTTGAGGAGCTGGTATTGCTGGCGGTGGTTGCGTTACAGGAGCGCGCCTATGGTGTTGAGATCAAGCGCGATTTAGAAACCCGCTTGGGGGAGTCTTTGAGTGTTGGTTCCATTCAATCGGCGTTGAAGCGGATGGAGGAAAAGGGGTTCCTGACATCAGAGTTTGGCGAAGCCACGCAGAAGCGCGGTGGTAAGCGGAAGCGAATTTACTCGGCGACGCCCTACGCGCACCGCGTGTTGTCCGACATGAAAGACATACGTGCCGGACTGTGGAGTTCCATCACCAACTTAGCACAGGCCTAATATGGAGAACAACGTTGTGCCGCAACCGCCGAGGTGGCCTCTTCGGTTGCTTCGATTCTTCATTCGCCGCGAATATCTCGAAGAAATTGAGGGCGACATGGAGGAGATATTTGTTGAAAACGTAGAGCGTTACTCTGTTGCGAAGGCTCGGCGGATGTACGTCTGGGAGATGGTGAAACTTGCCCGACCCATTTTGATTCGACAGTTGGGTCGGCTGCGGCCTACGTCGCGGCTGGGAGTGGTATCCAATTATTTCAAAGTGTCGTGGCGCGGATTGCTCAAGAATCCTGTCAATTCATTTATCAATGTATTCGGTCTTGCTGTTGCGATTGGTGGCTGCATCATGGCGTTTGCTTTTGCACGTTGGACCTATTCGGTGGATCAATTCCATGTTCACAAGAATGAAGTATTCCTGGTTACTTTTTTTGCCGATCGAGATGGTACCGCTCAACAGTATGGTCGTACGCCCAGGCCCTTGGGTGACGTTTTGAAGCACGATTTTCCGCAAATAAAAAATGTATGTCGCGTAGAAGATCGTCCGGTGGTGATCAAGTACCGCGACGATGTTAGGCAGGAGCAGGTTCGGTTTGTCGACCCATCGTTTTTGGAAATGCTCACATTCCCATTGAAGTGGGGTGTATCGCGTTCTTTAAGCGACGTCAACAGCATCGTCTTGAGCGAGCCCATGGCCGAGAAATACTTCGGCGACGAAAACCCGATCGGAGAAACGTTGCACGTCAAGTTTGGCGCGAACCGCGGGAAAGACTTTAAGGTGACGGGTGTCGCAAAAGCTTTTCCAAAGGCCCTTACCATCCGCTTCCAGTTTTTGGTCAACATCGAAAACATGAAACAGGTTGACCCCACGTACGACTTCCACGATTGGAATGCATTGATGGACGCGACGATGATACAGGTTGGAAATGCTTCCGACATCTCGACGATCGCGGGTCGAATGGATCAATATAAAACGCTGCAAAACGAGGCGGCTGGCACCGATTGGGCCCTGACCAAGTTTGCATTCGAACCGCTGGCAACACTTAACGAACGGTCGGGAATGATCAAAGATGATATCTCGCGCGATAACTCAGACAACTACAAGTCGGTCATTTTCCTCACCGTGCTCGGCATTTTCTTATTGACACTTGGATGCCTGAATTATATCAATATCGCGATCGTGTCGGCGGTGAAAAGGTTAAAAGAGATTGGCGTGCGCAAGACCATCGGTGCAACGCGCGGTGTGGTCACGTTCCAGTTTCTGGCCGAGAACATCGTCGTGACGTCCGTAGCCTTGATTGCAGGGATTATCATTGGCGCTACGGTCTTCATTCCTGGATTTGAATACTTGAACAGCTTCAGCATGGGTTTCCGGTTCAGCGATCCATTGTTGTGGATCTTCTTGCCGGCCATCTTGCTGCTCACGAGCCTCGCTTCTGGTATCTATCCTGCTTTTTATATCTCACGGTTTCAGGTAGTAGGAATCTTGAAAGGCGCCGCGAGGTTTGGCAATCGAAATCCGCTCACGAAGGTCTTCTTGACGGTACAACTGATCTTGACGTGTGCCTTCATCACCAGCGCCGTGATGTTTACCAAGAACAGCATCTACTTGGCACATCGCGACTGGGGGTACGACCAAACCAATGCCATGTACGCGCACGTTCCCAACCAACTTGCCTATGAAGAGTTGCAGACGTTGATGCATCAGAATCCCAACGTGATCGCCACGACCGGTGCTGTCCATCACCTCGGGAAAGTTCACTCAGCGGCCGTGATTGATTTAGGCGGTCGCAAGTTCGAAGTGGAGCGGTACAACGTTGCGCCCACCTACGTCGACGCCATGGGTATTCGCTTGAAAGCGGGACGTAATTTCTACGATCACGAAAACGCAGATCGACAGTCTGTTATCGTCAACGAGCAGATGACACGCCACATGGGCTGGACACAACCGATTGGTCAATCCTTCAAACTCGATAGCGTACAACTCGAAGTGATCGGCGTCGTGGAAGATTTCCACAGCTACTCTTTCTTCAGGGCTGTCGAGCCCACGATCTTGCTCGTGGCGGCGCCCAGCGACCTTCGCTACTTGGCGGTCCGTGTACGCGAGGGTACCAAAATTGAATCGCTTGAAGCGATGCAGGAAGCGTGGACCAAGCTATTCCCAGAAGAGCCGTTTAACGGTGCCTTGCAAGAAGACGTATGGGGCGACTACTACCACGAGATTGAAGTGCACGGAATTGTTTGGCGCGTAATCGCGACGATCGCGATTACGATGGCAGCCATGGGGTTGTATGGTCTCATGTCCCTCAATGTGGCTGGACGCGTCCGCGAGTTTAGCATTCGTAAGGTCCTTGGGGCGGGTCTCGCAAACCTCACTTCTAGTATTTCGCATCAGTACATCGCCTTGTTGGTGATATCGATCGCCATCGGCGCTCCCTTCAGCTATTGGTTGATCAACTGGTTCATCGAGGCCGCTTATACCTACCACGTTCCCTTCGGACCATCGGGGGTCATCATCGCCGTCGCCATCCTCTTGCTGGTGGTGTTCTTGACACTCGCCACCCAAGTACGGCGCGTTTGGAAAGGGAGCCCGGTAGAAGGGCTGAAGGCGGAGTAGGGGGATTGGTTGGTGGATGTTGTTGGTTGATGGTGGGTGGTTGGTGGTTGATGGACCTGCTTCGATCGGAACTCTCGCCGATTGGGCATTGGGCACTGGGGATTTGGTATTGGTTATTAAATACGTTACTCGTTAGGCGTTACTCGTTGGGCGTTAGGTGTTCGACACGCTTTGGGATGAGGATATTGGTTGGTGGTGGGTGGTTGGTGGTTGATGGAGCTGCTTCGATCAGAACTCTCACTGATTGGGGATTGGGGGTTTGGGATTGGTTGTTGAATACGTTACTCGTTAGGCGTTACCCGTTAGGCGTTGGGCGTTAGGCATTCGACGCGCTTTGGGATGTAGACTACGCGAATTTCAACTTGTGAGTGGATGTTGGTTGCCGTCTAACATCTTGAAAATCAATTGGAACCAGTCAAGAAAAAATTTTCACCAAAAATGCACCCAAAAGGATGCGTATCTAATATATTTGCACCCAATCGGATGCATAATATGAGAAGAGACGTTTTTCAGGGTATCGCGGACCCAACTCGAAGAGCAATCCTCGGCCGGCTGACAAAAGAGAAACTCAACCTGACTACCGTGGCGGACTCATTCGACATCAGTCGCCAGTCGGTCACCAAGCACATCAAGATCTTGATCGAGTGCGGATTGGTCACCGTCGAAAAGCAAGGACGAGAACGATACTGCCGCGCGAAACCGGAGAAACTAAAAGAGGTCGCCCTTTGGGTCGAAGAGTTCAAGAAGTTCTGGGGCGAAAGCTTCGATCGGTTGGATGATTATTTGAAGAGGATGGATGAGGGATGATCAGACGAATAAAGAGGGGATGAGGTAAATGAAAACGTAAGGATTTAAGAACAACCACTAAACGATACAGAAAAATGAACACGGACAAGCTAAAAGTAGAAACCAAAGGCAACGTGCTGGTGATGAAGCGCGAGTTTGCCGCACCAAGAACAAAAGTGTTTGAAGCTTATTCACAGTGTAAACACCTCAAGAACTGGTGGGGACCTCGCATGTGGCCTTTGACCGAATGCCAAATGGACTTTCGGGTGGGCGGTCGTTGGCTTTACTGCATGACAGGCCCAGATGGAACACAATCGTGGGGACTCGCCCACTATCGCGAGATCCAAGTTCCGACGTTGATCGCGTATGACGACTACTTCTCAAACGCAGAAGGTACGATCAACAAAGACTTGCCCAGCTCCAGCCTGAAATTCGAGTTTGTAGAAAAGGATGGAAAGACCACCGTGGTTGGTACCGGTACGTACGTATCGCCCGAAGCGTTGGAAACTGTCATCAATATGGGTATGATCCCCGGCATGGCTGAAACACTCGACCGCCTCGAAGAATATCTCGCAAAATAACGAAGCTACAGAGATGACCGGTGATTGCCTCCGAAGGCGAAGGGATCATCGGTCACGCTTCCCCCAACCCACCACCCACCATCAACCACCAACCATCCACCATCCACCACCCTTACCAAAACTCGGGTTTCACAAGTGTTCCCCCGCGGGTGCGGCAGTCGATACAAAGGGGATCCGCCGTATAGTATCCGCCACTCGGTGAATCGTACTCTACCAACAGGGTCTTTTCCGTCACGCCATCCAGTGCACTACCGGGTATGAGCACGAGGTCTTGAATAAACGAACAGATTTCTTTCTCGGATCGATCGCCAAAAGCCTCGGGTAGGTTTTTGTGGTCGATGAAGATTCGTTGTTCCACCATGTCGCTGCTTCCGAAATAGCCAAGCACTGGCCTTCCGTTGGAGCTCGTCAGGTTTCCAGTCACACGTGAAAGTTGCGTGTCGAAGAGCCCACCAATGCTCTCGGTGGTATTCTTGAGTGTTGTCCAGTACTTGAATGCATCTTTCGAGATCGCCAATTGCCGAACCAACAGACTGTATCGAATAGACAACTTAAACGAAGTTGCCGGCACTGAGATTAACTTGTACTTACTGACAATAGGCGTACTTAGAGACGAGGCGTCATAAATAAGAACGTTGGGCGAACGAGCCGATCCCCAACAGACGCCGATACCATCATTGGGTTGCCGCCTTACGATGTCGTGTCCCACCACTTTGAAGTAGGATGGAAAAGGCGAGTGATACTCCCATGTTTCTTCGAGGTCCCACAAGAAGTACTGTGCTTTTCCACCAGGATCATGGCCATCTACCCAGAAGGTAAGTGCGTCGCCGTCAGTTTTCCAGTACACCGAGTCTATGACCGAGTTTACGCCGATCGCCGATACGTATTCCGAGTAAACATCTTGATCTTGACCCCGTCGAATGTGCAATCGAAACTCGCCGGGATCCGTGATCGAGGGATCTAGCACTTGGTACGAACCGTCACCAAGGTTTGCCAACTCGTAGCTTTTACCATCCTTAGATTCAAGTGCAACGTGCGCGTCCGTTGCCGGGCGGGGTTTGCCGATTTCATTCACGCCTTGTGCGAGCGTCAACTTCACGAATGCCATTTGTGCTGAGGTATTTACATAACCATCAACCACCAATAGGTCGACATCCTCGCTGTGGAGTCTTGGATCGTATTTTTCGACGCAAGCCGCGAGCGCAAAGATTGAAAGATACCGGAAGAGGTGTTTCATCTCGGCGGTAATTTTAGCTCATTCGGTTTCTTGCCCAACAACAATCCTCGTGGCGGTGAGCCGCTGATGCAGTCGGTCATTTTGCGACTTGATCTGAACATTTTCGGAGCTGCTTGGTTTTCTCCCTAAACGTATAGATCCGTGGCCTCCTATCAACTTCAACGAACACAGTATGTCCACGCCTCGATCGAGGCTGTGTGGGATTTTATTTCTTCGCCAGCAAATTTAAAGCTCATCACCCCGCCGTATATGGGGTTCCAAGTGACAGGAGGGACCGGGCAAGGGAAGATGTACCCGGGGATGATTATCACGTATCACGTCAGCCCGATGCTCGGAATCAAGATGAATTGGATGACGGAAATCACCCACGTACAAGACGGTCGTTACTTCGTCGATGAACAGCGTCAGGGTCCTTACACGATGTGGCACCACCAGCATCATATCGAAGCCCATGGCGATGGAGTTCGGATGTACGACATCGTCACCTACGTTCCGCCTTTCGGATTCCTAGGTGCAATCGCCAATCGTCTCTTTATTCAACGGCAGTTGAAGGAGATCTTCGACTTCCGCGAACAAGCTCTCTTGAAATATTTCCCAGCAAAGTAACGGACAGGTTAGAACTCAACGATAAAACCAATCGTCGGTACAAAAAACGGATCCGAACTATTCAGGATTAGCGGAATAGCGTTGGACCCATCAGCACTCACTGGTTGCCCATTGGTCGTTTGATATGACCCGTCGTCGTTTCTTTGAAACGTGTAAGACGGCAACGACGGCGTGGGCGTGAGGAACAAGTTTTGGATATCTAGGTACAAGTCCAACGTGAACCGTTGGTAGTTCCATTTCTTGTCAACCCGGATATCGAATTGGTTGAATGAATTCAAACGGATTGAGTTCAATTGAGCCGGATCGGTGATCCCCGTTCCTAAGCTCAGGTAATTTAGCCGCGATGCGTCGAGGTCGAAAGGTGTGTAGGGGGCGCCACCTGCGTAACGGAATTTAAGCCCGAGTTCCCATCCTTTTTTAAACTTCTGACCCAAGAGCGCTGAGAACAATTGTCGATTATCCCAAGATGAAGGAAGGTACTTACCATCGACGCCTGCAAATTCGCTTTTGTACAAAGTGTACGAAAGAACGTAGAAAGTCTTCTTTGTCAACTTCTTCTGCACAAACAATTCCAAGCCAAAAGTTTGTCCCGTTCCGGTGCTTGTAATCGCTTCATTTCCGATTGCACCGAAGTCGGCGCCTTGGTTAGCTAAAGAAAGACCTGTGAGTGCGGAGACCGGGTAGTGATCGTACTTTTTATAGAAACCTTCGAGTGTGACGCGGAACCCGTCGTTCGGTAAGTATTCGCCGCCGGCGACGAAATGGGTCGATCCAATGTAGCGGCTATTCTCGTTGGCGAAGGTGCCTTGCGTATTCCTGAAACCAAGGATCGTGTATACTGGTATCTTATAATAGCGGCCGGCGGAAGCATTGAGGTGGAACTGGTCTGACCAAGCATAGGAGAGGGCCAATCGAGGGGACAACGTCTTCAACGGATTGTTGCCCGTGGTGGTGAACGTGTTCATGTCGGTGCGCAATCCAGCGGTAGCGCTAAACCGGTTGTTCCAGAATGATTTCGTCACCTGTCCAAAAGCGCCATACTTGACAAAGCTCAGGTCCGTGAGATAATTGATGGTGAGTCCCGGTTGCACCACCTGACCGTTGTTATCAGTGATCTGTTTCCGGACTTTGTTGAACAGGTTGTTGTCGTACTGCACGTACTGTGCGCTCGCGCCCACAGAATACTTTAAGGCCGGTGTCGCGTGGTTGAATTCAGCCCTCAGTTTGTTTTCGATTTCGTGGGAATTCGACTTCAACGTTCGAAAGCTTTCGTCTTCGGTTCGGCCGTCTTCGAATTTGTCGAGTCGGTTGTTAAAGTAATTGCGGCTCAGGGCAACGTTCCAATAGCCGTGATCGACGAGGTGTTTGAGCGAAAGACCGAGCGTGTAGGAATCCTGGTTGATCAAAGGGTTTGATCGGATCGCGTATTCCTTGTCGGGTGAGCTTTTTTTCGGCACCGCAAAGCTGAATTCGTCGATGGCGCCGAGTCCAATCGCCGACAGCGAAGTTGTTGCATTAAAGCGATGGGTAATCTTGAATTGGAAGTCCCAATAATTTGGACGTATAGGAAGGTCTATCAGTTGGAAGAAATACTGGAGGTACGAGCGACGGGCTGAAGCCAGGAACGTTGTCTTTTTTGATAGTGGGCCGTCGAACGTGGTAGCAAGTTCAGTTCCGCTGAGACGCACATTGCCTTGAAGACGTTCCTTATTGCCGTCGCGCTGGGTGAACTGGAAAACCGAGGAGAGGGCATTGTCATACTTCGCTCCAAACGCGCTTGTGCTCAGCGTGACGTCTTCGATAAAGGACAAGTTCAAGATACCCTGTGGACCCCCTGAGCTGCCTTGCGTAGAAAAATGATTGATCACGGGCACTTCCACGCCGTCGAGATAAAATACATTTTCGTTGGGCGCGCCGCCTCGGATGATGATATCGTTTCTCACACCTCCAACGCTGGTGCCCACGCCGGGTAGGGACTGGATCACCCTGGATATGTCGAAGTTTCCTCCTGGGTTGCTGCGAATCTCTTCAACGGAAAGCTTTTGAATCGAGAGAGGGTTTTCGAGTGTAGCAACGGCGGCGCTTCGTTTCGCCGTCACTTCCACTTCGTTCAGCGTAGTGGTTTCTTCTTCCAACTCGAAATTGATGATGCTGGTGTTACCCGAGGTAAGCACGACGTTGAACTTGCGTTGTTCGGTATAACCAACAAATGAAGCCTTGAGTGTATAGCTTCCTGTCGGTGCGACGAGCCGGTAGTTTCCATCGAGGTCGGTTACTGCCCCCACCGGAGGACTTGTATTCTCCGCGATCACGTTCACGCCCACCAAGGGTTCCTGTGTATTTCGATCTTTCACCGTACCCGAAATGACACCCGATTGGGCAAAGGCTTGGAGACTTAACAGTACGCTTATGGCGAGGAGGGGTACAAGTCTTAACATCCGCTGATTTTTGCCCGTAACAACAATATCACACTTCAATTGTTTCTACCCACAAAGACCTTTTTCATTAGAAAAACGAGTTTCTAAATGACCGATTTCGGACGGCGCATGTCGAAAACGGTCGGAAGGACCCTTGATTTTCGCATCAATTTGGCCTTTTTACCCCAAGGCATGGTAGTTGCCAAACGAGTGTCGATCAAACTTTACCCAATGTTCCATAAATACGCGGCGCTCGCCGTCCGCAACCTTCGCAAGAACCCTGTTTTTTCTGCCATTAATATCGTTGGACTCAGCCTGGGGATGATCGCATTCCTACTGTTGACGCAATACGTCGCTTTCGAAAGGAGCTATAACGCTTTTCACCCTTCGCTCAACCAACTGTACCGCGTGATCGCGACCTATGGATCGGGTGAGGTGAACGCATATACGCCGCCGGGTATGGGGGCGCGAACGAAAACTCAAGCGGCGGGGGTTGCCGACTTTTGCCGAATTGCCGAGGGAAAGAATTTGGGGACGGGTATCGTGTCGTACGAACCAACCGGGTCTACTCCTGTCGCATTTCGCGAGAATGATTTTGCCTATGTCGATGGCTCTTTCTTCCAAGTGTTCTCCTTCCCACTTGTAGATGGGTCGGCGTCTTCATTCGCGCAACCAAATTCGGCAGCCATTTCCAAGAGCACAGCGACCAAGTACTTTGGCAAGGCAACCGCTGTCGGAAAAGTCTTTGCCATGAACAACCAATTTGGAAAAACATTGTACACGGTTCAAGCGGTGTATGACGACATGCCTTCCAACTCAGACATTCGTTACGACTTCGTGCTTTCGTTGGAGACGCTTGCGAGCCCCGCGAACCTGAATGATAATGATTGGGCATCGTTGGATGGAATGGAATCGCATTGGATGATGACCTATTTCTCGCTTAACGCAGGAACGGACCCGTCGCCGATCGCAGACCAGTTGGTGAAGATGATGCGTCAAGCAAATGAAAAAATTGACATTACGTACGCCTTGCAACCGATGGCTTCCATGCACTTGGGGCAATCGTTGGGGGATACTGCCCCGAAGTATGGGAGTTTATCTTTTGTGTACCTCCTCAGTGCGATCTCGATTTTGATATTGGTGATTGCCTGGTTCAACTATGTGAACTTGTCTACGGCGGGCGCCTTGCGTCGTGCCAAAGAAGTGGGCGTTCGAAAGGTGGTAGGCGCTACCAGGAAACAACTCGTGTGGCAGTTTGTGGCCGAATCCATGTTGATCAACGTGGTCGCAATTGTTGTGGCAATCGCGGTCGCTGCCGCCATCGAAGAGCCGTTCTACGCAGTCACCGGGGTTAGGCTGAGTTTCCAGACTCTTTCACTCGGCAGCACATGGGTGGCTGCTAGCGCGATCCTCTTGGGTGGTATGTTGCTCTCCGGATTTTATACGGCGTTTGTTCTTTCTTCGTTTCAACCTGCGAAAGTGCTGAAAGGAGTCTTTAGCAAGTCTTCATCGGGTGTATTGATCCGTAAAGCGTTGGTTGTGGCTCAGTTCACGATCTCGGTAGTTTTGATTGCATCGACGATAGTTTTATTCCAACAGTGGCAGTTCATGGCCGATCGCGACTTGGGCATCGAGGCAGATCAACTGTTGGTGATCCGAGGTGCGTCGCTGAACCGTGATGCGACGTTCGGCGAAAGGAGCGAGGCGTTCGAGAAAGCCATCCGGGATGCTTCCTTCGTGGAAGGATATTGCCGGTCGGGCGACGTACCCGCGGGTGGCTTCAACTTCTCGACGTCGGGTATCACCAAACTCAATCCGAATCCCGGAGATGATCAGGTGAGTTACGAAATCTTGATGATCGATGAGCGCTACGCCGATACGTACGGCATCCCGATGGCGTCTGGAAAAACCTTCACGCCTGAGATGTGTATGAAATCGCTAGATGAAAACTATTACATGGTGGTCAACGAGCGTGCCGCCGAAACGCTGGGTTTCGGTTCTGCTGAAGAAGCCGTAGGTCAAAAAGTGAAATGGGGAGATCGTCAATATGAAATTCGTGGTGTGATGAAAAACTACCACCACCAATCCTTGCAGTTCGCGATCTCACCGATCGTTTTCTTTCCTTCGATGCGGGGTGGGTACTATACGCTGAAGGTGAATACTGCAAACATGGGAAGCAACTTGGCACAGCTCGAAGCAAAGTTTAAAGAAAGCTTTCCCAGCAATCCATTCGAGTACCAGTTCTTGGACGAGACATTTAAGGCGAAGTACGAGCAAGAGAAACAGTACGGTCTCATCTTTACTGCTGCTTCGGCTTTAGCTATTCTAATTGGTTGCATGGGCCTTTTCGGTTTGGCCATCCACACCGTGGAGCAGCGGACCAAGGAGATCGGAATTCGCAAAGTGTTGGGTTCACCCGTGTCCAGTATCATTCGACTCCTAACGGTGGACTTCCTTCTTTTGGTCACCATCGCTTTCGTGTTGGCAATTCCGCTGACTTGGTGGGGGGTACAGCAGTGGTTGCAAGGATTCGCATACCGGGTGGACGTGCAGTGGTGGGTGTTTGCCATTGCCGGTTTGGTGACGTTCCTGATCGCCTTTGTTACCGTGGGTACGCAGGCGTTTAAGGGGGCCACCGCGAACCCGGTGACCGCCCTTCGGCGCGAATGAAGTTGACTCAGGGCGTCGCAAAAAAAGGGAGTCAACCTGTACGGGTGATATTTCGTTGCTTGCACGAGACTGGGTTGCACTTTCGTCTATAAAGGCTCAGCTTCGAATCCAAGATTCATTGTTCGTGACCGCTCATTTGCGTTGTTGGCTGGCTTTCGTCTTAACCGTTGGGTTCTCCTCATCGATCACGACCACGCACGGGCAATTGGTGGTGAAGCGATTCATGGTACCAGAAGGCTTGCCGCAGACCCAAGTCAGCTCTCTCGATACAGATTCACTTGGTCACTTATGGCTCGGTACGATCAGTGGTGGAGCTGCCTCATTCGACGGTGTTCGGTTCAAGAACCTTGGCATTTCAGAAGGCCTCCCCAACAACATCATCCTAGACTTGGTGACAACACCTAAGGGTGTCTGGTTTGCCACCCAAGTAGGGATGTCGTTTTACGACGGTACGGAAGTTCACAACATACCAGTCGATGTGTCGAAAGCGGGATACCCCGGCCGCATATTCACGTCGGGCGATACGCTTTACTTTAGAACAAGGGACGGAAGGCTTGGCTACGTGTGGAACGATCAGCCGGTGATGCCCGATGTGGCGCGCAAAGGCACCGTCGGATCGATCATTCATTCGTTGCGCGGCTACTCGATAGTCTTGTATCGGGGCGACTCCGCGATTATCCGGGTGGTACATGGCAAGGAAAACCGTTGGGTTCACACCAATGGTCGCGTGGGTAGAGTCTTCGGAGCATTTTGGTACAAAGGCGAAGTCTGCATCTCAACAAACGATGGCATCTATTCGCTCGAGGGCAACGAAGCGCGTCAAGTTGCGCCCCATGATTTCCCTATTTTCTATTTCAATGATGTGACCGAAGATTTCTTTGGCGTGAAAGATCAAAAGTTAGTATTGGTGAATGGCGACCGTGAGCGCAAGTTCGACGATTTTGCGGGCATCGTGTCGGCAACACACCAAGATGAGCCCGGTGCGGTCTGGCTGGCGACAGATAGAGGGTTGTACAAGGTTGCTTTTCCCGCATTCGAACCGATGGACGATGGTGGGGCGGAAGAGCCAGCGATGTCGTTGGGAAGTTATGGGGAAGAACTTTGGTTGGGAACCATTCGAAAAGGTGTCCGAGTCTTCCGTCAGGATCGCCTGGATAGAAGTATCAACTTAGGTGGTGGCCTCAAAAATTTTGTGGTGGCATCGAAACCGTCGGGCAATGGTGCTATGTACCTGGGAACAGCCGTGGGTTTGGCCATATGGAGCGACCGTGATGTCGTGTGGGGACCACCCACGCTCGGTAGTTGTTCGGCTTTAGCCGTGGGAAGCGATGGTAGTGCCGTGTTTGCTTCTTCGGGGCAAGGTGCTTTTTGGGTCGACACCACGGGTGCCGCCGAACCGATCGAGGCGCTGGAGGGCCAAGTGATTCAATCAATCGACTATAGCGACTCGCTGGACACCTTTATCTTCGGAACGAACGGCGGATTATTTGCCCTCCACGACCGGGTGGTCCGAAAACTGAAGGTAGACGAATTCGAGGGAGTTCAACTTTCTGCATTGAAATGGTGGGGCGATAAAATCGTCGTAGGCTCTTACGGACACGGCTTGTATTTCCTTTCGTTCCGCGACGAGAAGATTTTGGGCCACCTCAACGAGGCGACTGGCCTCTCGTCCAACACGGTGTTCTCTGTTTTCCCGGACGGCAACCGCGTGTGGGTTGGGACGATACGCGGCATCGACCTACTTGACATGGGTGCTCGATGGGGCGACGTGGCTGGACTCACACATTTCGGCGAGGTGGAGGGATTGCGTGAGCTAGAGACGAATCAAGATGTTGTGATCCGACACGATTCGACGCTCTACTTCGGGCTTGTCACGGGCTTGTTTCGTTACACGGGCTTCGTTCCGAAGTTCTCCAACCCGCTGCACTTGGAAGGGGTACGCTTATTCTTCAATCAACCTGTTGCTAAAAAGGGTGCGATGCCTGAGTTCGCGCACCATGAGAATCACCTCACGTTCGATTTCTCGATGATTCATAAGCGTGCACCCGAGTTGATTTATTACCGGTATCTCTTGAAGGGCTTCGACCAGGTGTGGAGTAACCCTTCGCAGGTAAACACTGTCACGTACGGCAATTTGCCATATGGAAACTTTGAGTTGGTGGTAGCAGCAACCGACCGGTCGGGTAAGTTCGAGTACGATCGAATCTCCTATGCTTTCGTGATTCGACCGGCATTTTATCAAGAGGCGTGGTTTAAAGTAATGGTTGCCTTGCTAACGCTGGGAGGGTTGTTTATGGGATTTCGCCTATTCAACCGGGCGAAGGTAGCCCGTGCGGTACGGTTGGAAACGCTAAAGGAAACCGAACGAAACCGGCTTCGAAAAGAGATCGCCCGCGACTTTCACGACGAACTGGGAAACCAAACGGCGCGCATGATCAACTATATGGGTGTGCTGCGGCTGAAAAATGAATTGGCAAAAAACGTATATGAAACGCTAAACCATTACTCCCAATCCATCTTGAACGGTACGAAGGACTTTGTTTGGGCATTGGATCCCACGAATGATGACCTGAACAACATCATCCTGCACCTAAAGGACTTCGGTGAACAAATGTTCATTGAAAAACATATCGATTTCCGATTCTTCGGCGGCGCCAACTTGTCGCGACGGATGACCATGGGGTTTGGACGTCAAATCAACCTGATCTTTAAAGAAGCGATGACCAATGCATTCAAACATTCCGGTGCGAAACGGGTGGAGTTGCATGGCGCGGTCGAGGGCGACCTAGTGGTTATTTCCTTGTTGGACGACGGCCAGGGAATAGCCGCCGAGAAACTTGATTCTTCGAATGGTCTGCAGAACATGCGGTGGCGGGCGCGGCGCATCGGTGCCGATCTTGAAATTATCACGGAAGGAAAGGGTACAAAAGTGGAGTTGCGGTTGCGACTTCAGCCCGAGTGAGGATAGTCACGTGACTGGGTGGATTTTTTGGAGGTGTTCGGTCCATTTCAAGCCCGGTACGTATGATTGCACGTGTCGTCGTCGACGGGACCACGACGGCAAATGGAGAGATTCAAACTGAAAACTTAGCTCATTGAGTATGTCCGAAGAGGTTAAACCGAAAACCGAAATTTGGTTGGTTGAAGACGACGCATTTTTGCGCGAAAGTTACACCAGCATCATCAACACGACGGCACAGTTTCAAGTCACCCAGTCTTTCGGGACCGGCGAGCAGATGTTGCGCGCGTTGACGAAAGGGGCGCCACACATCATGTTGATGGATATTGAACTGCCGGGTCTCAACGGTGTACAATGCACCGAGCGCGTGCGCGAGAAGCGACCGGAAGTGGTGGTCATCATGGTGACTGTTTACGACGACAGTGAGCTGGTGTTCAACTCGTTGAAAGCTGGGGCGTCGGGCTACATCACCAAGAGTTCGAATTACGAGCAGTTGATCAATGCGATCACCGACATCGCCGCGGGAGGTGCCCCCATGAGCAGCAAGATCGCACGCATGGTTATCGAGAGCTTTCACCTAAACCGAAACTCGCCGCTCAGTAAGAGAGAATCGCAGATCTTGCAACTCGTTGCCTCGGGGTTCACTTTTACGCAGATTTCAGAGCAGCTCTTTATCGCACGAGAAACCACGAAGACCCACGTTCGTAACATTTATCGAAAATTGCAGGTGAGTTGTCGTGCCGATGCCATCGCGATCGCCACAAAAGAACACCTCATCTAACGTCAGCACTATAAGGGCAACGCGATCAGCGTTACCAAGGCTTGGGTGACGAATCACCCAAAAGTCGTTTGGGTCACGGTCATTTTGTCAATCTATCGCTGATGTCGATGCTTTCCCCTCTCAAAGTGTTAGTTTTGATCCGCTATTAACTCTATTATGAAGTATTTTATTCATGTGGCACTCCTCCTCGTGGCAGTGTCGAGTGTGTCGGCTCAAAGCCGCTACGAGTATCGTGTCGACCTAACGAATGTGGTGGATGATCGCATTTTCGTTGAACTGAAAGCTCCGAAGATCACCACATCTGAAACGGTTTTTTACTTGCCCAAGATTATCCCCGGCACCTATGCCATCGCCGACTACGGAAGATTTGTGTCCGACCTGAAGGCATTCGACAAGAAGGGAAAACAATTACAGGTGGAGAAACTCGATACCAACAGTTGGAAGATCACCGATGCACAAAAGTTGGTAAAAGTCACCTACTGGGTCGACGACATCGTGGATTCAAAAGTGAGCGGTCCGTCGGTATATCCCATGGCAGCGACCAACATCGAAGCGGGTAAAAATGTCGTATTGAATACGAGCGGTTTCTTCGGGTATTTTGAGAACCAGACGAACACGCCGGTTCAGTTGGAAGTTGTTCGAGATAAAGACTTTTACGGTTCGACAGGCTTGATTCCCATTGAGTCGAACGTGCCGGCGGTGAAGCTCAAAAAGGAAATTGCGGAACCCGAGAACAAGCGAATCGATCGCTTTTCCGTTGAGAACTATGACCGCTTGATCGACTCGCCTATCATGTATGCCCAACCCGATACGGCAATTATCCGGGTAGCGAACACGGATGTTCTCATCGGCGTGTATTCGCCGAACCACAAAATCAACGCTAAGGAGATTGCGTCCACTGTGAAGGAGATTCTGATGGCACAGAATCAGTTTCTCGGCGGGAAGCTTCCCGTTGAAAAGTACGCGTTCATATTTTATTTCACTGAACAACCCATCTTGTCGTACGGTGCCTTGGAACACTGGTACTCGTCTTTTTACTACATGCCTGAAACGACGATCGACAAGATGCGGACGCAACTTCGTGATTTTGCGGCGCACGAATTCTTCCACATCGTTACTCCCCTAAACATTCACTCAAAGGAGATTCACAACTTCGGATTCAACGACCCTCAGATGTCGAAGCACCTGTGGCTCTATGAGGGCGTAACCGAATACTTCGCCGGGAGTGTGCAAGTGAAGTATCACATCATTAGCCGCGACGAATACCTCGAAGTGCTCCATCGAAAAATGAGGACGGCGAGTTTCTTTCGCGAGGATGTCTCCTTTACCGACTTGAGCAAGTATACCTTGGATAAATACGGCGACCAATACGGTAATGTGTATCAAAAAGGCGCGCTGATCGGAATGTGCTTGGACATCAAACTCAGAGAGTGGTCGAAAGGAAAATACGGACTTCAAGACTTGTTGGCCGACCTTGCGAAACGATTCGGTAAGAGCCAACCATTCGATGACGAGTCACTCTTTGAGGAAATTGGTAAGCTTACGGCGCCCGAAATAAAAGACTTTCTTGAGAAGTACGTGAACAATCAAAATCCACTTCCCTACAAAGAGATTTTCAACTTAGTGGGTGTTGCGTATACGGAAACGGTCGACAAGACCCAGTTTAGTCTTGGTTATGGCAATAATGCGCTTGGCGTGGTCGACGTGGATGGGCAGAAGAAGTTGGCATTTGCTAACCCGGCTGGACTTAACCCACAAGGTCGCGCCTTAGGCGTGAAGCAGGGTGATGTCATTCTCCAAATCAATGGTAAGGACTTGCCTGTGTTGGGTCCTGACCTCCAGTCGTTCTTAACCGGTGAGTTGGCGTCTTTGAAAGAGGGAGGCACGTTAAGCTACACGGTGTCGCGCAAGCACGACGATGGTACGGTGGAACGCGTGGTGCTATCGGCGCCCGTCCAGAAGATTACAGTTAGCGACAAGCACGTGGTTTCATTCGATCCCAATGCGACTGCCGAACAAGTGGCACTCCGAGAGTCGTGGTTAACGGATCGTCATTAGTCTGAATGAACGATGGCGCGCCTTGTTTTCACGATAACAGTCGTATTGGCATTCTGGGGAGACAGCGTGTTGGCGCAACAAGTGCCAGATACGCTGTTTTCTCCGCCCTTGCCTCGACCGGCTTATCAGCAAGGAGTTGGTCCGGTTGTTCTTGTGGATGCGGCGCACCATAATTTTCACACGATCGATGGGCGATTCAAGCCTTTCGCGCTCCTGCTGCGGCGCGATGGATACGTGGTCAAAACGAATGGAGATAAATTTTCAGCGGAGACGCTTGCAAAAGCGCGCATCCTGGTCATTTCGAACGCGCTACACGTCAGCAATACGGAGAATTGGTCTCTGCCGACCCCTTCGGCGTTCACGGATCAGGAAATTAAAGCAGTCGTCGAGTGGGTGCGAGCCGGAGGGTCGTTGTTTCTCATCGCCGATCACATGCCATTTCCCGGCAACAATGAAAAGCTGGCAGCGGCATTCGGGTTTAAATTTTACAATGGCTTTGCTTTCGATACGTCGAAAGACATGGTACCCGACTTGTTTGCCAAGGCCAATCGTCGCCTCAGAGAATCGCCCGTTACATCGGGCATCGATTCGATTTACACATTTACGGGGCAAGGTTTTGATGTGCCCGCCGATGCCACACCTGTGCTGGTTTTCGACCACCACTTTCAACTCTGGCTTCCCGAAACCGCTTGGGAGTTCGGATCTACAACAACGAAGATATCCGCTGGTGGCAAGTGCCAAGGAGCGGTGTTGAATTTTGGTCAAGGCCGGGTTTCGGTCTTTGGCGAGGCAGCCATGTTTTCGGCCCAAGTGGCGGGTGACGGTTCAAAGATGGGATTCAATCACCCGGCGGCGACGCATAATCCGGCGTTCCTATTGAACGTGATCCATTGGCTGGACTCCAGTCCGAAACGCCCTGGGAAATAGCTCGGCCTTACTCGTTACTCACTTTTCAAGCCTCTTAAAGAAAGCTTGCTTTGAAAATTCGGCCGTGAGGCAATAAGCCACCGTGATCAAAACTAGCGCGGCGGCTACTTCCGGCGTCAACGGTCTTAGCCCGAGGTCTGCGGCGAAGGGTAGGTAGGGGAGCAAGAAAGTGGTGGCGATAACAATACCACTCGTGATCATCAGGCCTCTGCCCGGTATACTCTTCCAGACGGGGAGATGGGTGCGGATGATCAGGAGAATCATCACTTCCGTGGCGACTGATTCAATAAACCATCCTGTTCTGAATAGCTCGGGGGTGCTGTGGAAGAACCACAACAGCGTCATGAAGGTAATGATGTCGAAGAAGGAACTTTCTATTCCAAAAACGATCATGAAGTTTCTGATCGATTTTGTGTCCCAGCGCGACGGTTTTAGAATGCGCTCTTTCTCCACACGGTCGTGGGGCAAGGCCATCGCCGGCAAGTCCGTGAGGAAATTGGTCAGCAAAATCTGCGTGGCCAATAACGGGAGAAAGGGGAGGAACACGGAGGCAATGGCCATGCTGAACATATTTCCGAAGTTCGCGCTGCTGGTGATGAAGACATACTTCATTGTGTTGGCGAACGTCTTACGTCCTTCGTCGATTCCTTCTTTTAAGATATCCAGATCTTTTTCGAGTAAGACGATGTCAGCGGTTTCCTTGGCAACGTCTACCGCGCCGTCTACGGATATGCTCACGTCGGCCGATTTCATGGCAGAGACGTCGTTGATGCCGTCGCCGATGTAACCAACTACTGCGCCGGATTTTCTGAGTGCGCGAATGATGCGTTCTTTTTGATTGGGTTCCGTTTCGGCAAAGACATTGATGTCGGTGACACGCTGAACCAACGCCTCGTCGCTCAGTTGCTTGAGTTGGGTTCCGGTCAGCACACTGGGTGTATCTAAACCTATTCGTTTGCTTAAGTGTGCGGCCACCAGCGCGTTGTCGCCAGTAATTAGTTTCACCGAGATGCCGGAAGTCGCCAGCGCTCGAATCGATAGGTCTATCCCCTTCTTGGGCGGATCAGCCAGCGCAATGAACCCAAGGAACACCATCTCTGTTTCATCCTCCTTATCGATTACCGGATCCTCGGTTACATCTTTATAGGCAATCGCAATGGTTCGAAGGCCGTCGGCTGAGTTGGCTTGATAGAGTTTTTCGATCGTGGCGCGGTGGTCGCGTATTTCATGGGGTGTTCCGTTGACGTCTACCCGTGTGCAGACTTCGATTACGTTGTTGAAGGCACCTTTTGTGATCATCACTTTTCTCGCTCCTTCACTGACCACCACGCTGAGCCGCTTGCGAATAAAGTCATACGGAACTTCGTCGACTTTTGAATATTGGTCGACGCCAGGATCGATGAGGCCATTGTTCTTTAGTTGACGCAATGCTTCATCGATCGGATTGCTGAAGCCTGATTCGAACGCTGCGTTCAAGTAGGCATACGTTTTGACACGCTCGCTTTCGATACCCTGAAAGTCGACGAGAGATTCTACCCGCACGACACCTTCTGTCAAGGTTCCTGTTTTGTCGGCACAGAAGACGTCGATAGATCCAAAGTTTTGAATGGCACTCAATTTCTTGACGATCACTTTCTTTTGTGCCATTCGGCGTGCGCCCGCTGATAATGTGATGGTAACAATTGCCGGTAAGAGTTCCGGCGTCATGCCCAGCGCGATCGACAGGCCGAACAAAAATGAATCCGTGAACGGCTTTCCGAGGTACACGTTGAGGGCTGTGATCAACAACGCGATGATGAGCGTGACCTGCATCAAAAGGTAGCCGAATTTTCGAATGCCCGTTTCGAACGCCGTTTCCGGGGCACTTCGTGCCAGCGATGCCGCGATGGAGCCAAATTCAGTATTCGGCCCTGTGACGACGACGAGCATCCTTGCGCTCCCGTTGATGACACTCGAACCTTGGAACACACAATTGGCCCTCTTGTTCAGCGGTGTCTCGTCGGGAAGTTGAGTTACTTCCTTTTCTTGCGGGAAGGATTCGCCCGTGAGCGACGCTTCATTCACGTGTAGGTCGTTTTCTTTTAAAAGTCGACCGTCGCCCGGGATGATGTCGCCGGCGTTCAGTTCCACTAAGTCGCCGGGCACTACTTGTTGAATGGGAATGTCGGAGACGTTGCCGTCTCGAATCACGGTGGCTTTCGTTTGTACCATTTCGAGCAGCTTCCGGGTGGCAGCGCTGGCACGACGTTCTTGCAGGTATCCAACAATCCCCGTCAGGAGAATAATAACCACGATGATCGACGAATCCGCAAACTCACCCAATACCGAAGAGAGAATCACGGCGACCACGAGTATCAGTACCAACGGACTGGCAAACTGACGTATGAACATGGAGAGTTCTCGGCGGAGTGGGCTCTCGGTTCGAACGTGTGAAGCCGACTTCAACCGCCGTTCAGCTTCCGCACCGGTAAGGCCCTGCTCAGAGGCACCCAGTTGGTCGAGTAATTCCGGAACAGGTGTACTCCAAAATTTCATGTTTCCGCAGTCATCAAACGTTCAATCGCCAATCTAGATCATTAAGGTAACAAGAAATCGAACCAAACGTCTTCGCAGCAGAGCGTTACACGAACAGTAGAGTTTCAGGAAACCGAACTCTCGAAAAAAGCCTACCTCTTATCATAAAACGTACCCAAATTCACCTTGGCCCAAGTTTAATGACATGGATTGAGTATTTGACATTCCATATCATTAGGTCTACAAGAAATCGAACCAAACGTCTTCGCAGCAGAGTCTCTCGCCGCGAGGACTCTGCGTTACAAGAACAGTAGATTTTCAGGTCGCCTGTTAGAAAACGTACCCAACCACACGTCGGCAAATCGCCAATTGTCAGAACACCGGTCCGTGTGTGCCGGAAACTCCTAAAAAAAACTTTTGTGAGGTGTAATACACGGGGGCAACTTCGAACTAATTCGAAGAAAAAAGCAGATGTCACATACGGAAACAAAACAAAGGGAATTCCTTCTGAAGATCGCCATCCCTATCGTCATTGTTTGGGGTGTCATAGTCATTGCCCGGGCTGGCTATGCCTTTGGTCAATGGTTGTACGACGTTTTGAACTGAAAGGGCTCACGACTTGAGCCTTTCGCGGAAGAAGTCTACCGTGCGACTCCAGGCAAGTTCGGCAGCGGGTTTATCGTAACGCGGTGTCGTGTCGTTGTGGAATCCATGGTTGACGTCCGGGTAGAGGTATTCAGTATACGTTTTGCCATTTGCCTTCAAGGCGGCTTCGTATGCTGGCCAGCCTTCGTTGACGCGCGTGTCGAGGCCCGCGTAGTGGATCAGTAGTGGCGCGTTGATTTTAGGAACATCTTCCGCAGCAGGTTGGCCACCGTAGAATGGTACGGCCGCGGCGAGTGTCGGGATTCGAACGGCCATCATGTTGGCGATCCAGCCGCCGAAACAGAAGCCGACGACACCAACCTTTCCATTGCAGCTAGGATGGGGCTTGATGAAGTCCGCTGCCGCGATAAAATCCTCTAGCATTTCGTTCCGATCACGCTTGCTCTGCAAAGCACGACCGTCGTCGTCATTCCCGGGGTATCCACCTAGCGGTGTCAACGCGTCCGGAGCGATCGAAACAAAACCGGCGAGCGCTGCACGTCTGGCAACATCGGCGATGTGTGGATTGAGCCCGCGATTTTCGTGCACCACCACGACGGCGCCTAATTTTGTCTTGGCATCAACCGGCATCGACAGCAATGCTTTCATGGTGCCGCCACCTTTCGGGGATGGGTAGGTGATGTAGTCCGACTTCAACCTAGGGTCGTTTGCCGGAATTTGAATGGCCCCCTTGTAGTCCGGAGTCAAGAAGCTCATCAGCGCAGCGACCGTCACGCCGCCTACGGCATAAGCCGACAGTTCCTGCATGAATTCTCGACGCTCGAGCCGGTTGTGGGCATAGGCGTCATACAATTCGAATACTTTCTGGCTGACATCTTCTTTTCGGATTTCTTTCATGGCTCGCTAGGTTTAGTCTATGGAAATATAACCAACGTCATTTTTTGTGCGTGTTAACATGGTTGAAATGTTTTCAACGGCTGTCCATGAAGGTAGGGTGGGTTATTGGTGAGGTCCACGGCTGCCCCAAAAATCGGTCGCTTATGGCTGCTTCGACAGTTTCTGAATGATCCAGGCGGCAACGAATACTTCCACCACACTCAGGGGTAATGCGACGGGTAGGATGCTCCAAGGAAGTACACCCAGGTTGCCAATCACCAGCCACATGAGCAAGAATCCAATCACCCAACTTAAAGCGACTGTCTGCGCCAAGGTGAACTTGGTCATCAGAATAAATATCACAGTGGCGAATGCCGTCGACCACACACCCCACACCGCTCCATTGACGGGGGCAGCGGGGAAGGTAAGCCCCATTGCTTGGTAGTGACTCACCCAATCGGACTGAATGAGGAATTGGTTTCGAACAAATTCTGAGATACTGATCCATGCGGTGCTCGCTAAGATCGGGAGGAGCGTGTATCGGAATGACATGAATCGAATGGTGTAATGAAAAACCTATTTAGATGGCCGATCTTCGATGGTGACGCCAAGTTCGGTGGCGATCACCCTGAGTCGTTCGATTAATCTGCCTTTGTCTGTGTCGGTGATGAGATCGATGGAGTCGTCATCGTCGAGGATCAAGGTACCGGTGTAGTCAGACCAATCGAGTTGCCTGGATTGCGCCCGCGTGTTTACTGTTTGTGCATAGTTTCCTTTTGTCACGACGATTTTAGTCAGGCGATTGAACTTCTTCACCTCGGTGTTAAGCGGGATCCATAGAATAGAGATTGAATCTAGAATTTCCTTTTTCTTATCGTCAACCTGTGTGGTGTATTCCGTGGTAAGCACGACGAGTGCGAGTGCCAGCAACACAACACCCCAAATGGGATGTTCGATTCTTACCAGGTAAATCGCGACGGCACCCAAGATCGGGGTAACGTACTTCAGCGCTTTCGGGAAGTAGGGGATGTGGATGGTGTGCATACTTAGTAGTATTCTAGCCTCGCCACGTGTGGATACTTCTTGAGTTCGAGAAGTAACTGATCGTGATTCTTTAGGTGACCCACTGCCTCGAATGAAAGGAAGTGTGCCTCAGGTTCAATCACCTCTTTTGTTGCGTGAAATTTAAGCTTGCACTTTTTCGTCAATTCTTCCATGTGCGATGTCAGGTGATCGGCTCGGTCGATCTTGACGGTGTATGTCCGTTGCTTGTTGATCACGTCGATGACTTTTTCAATCGACCTCAGTGCCCCCAAGACGCCCAAGATAAGTAGGCTTCCCACCGTGGCGGCGAAATAATGACCTCCGCCGATTCCCATGCCTACCGCTGCCACTGTCCAAATGGTGGCGGCCGTCGTGATACCCGTTACCTTGTTGTCGCTGCGGAAGATCACTCCAGCTCCAAGGAAGCCGATCCCAGTCACGATGTTGGAAGCGATCCGGTCGGCGTTTTCACTACCTCCGAGGTATGCCGACATCATGGTAAAAAAACAGGCACCCACAGAAATCATGATCATGGTGCGGAACCCGGCTGACTTGTTTCGATACTCGCGTTCGGCGCCGACAACTCCTCCCCACAATGCCGCGAGCAGGAACCGTACTACTATCTCGTAATCCATCGACTCTACCATGTTGACATTCGATTTAATCGGATGCCGAATCTAAGGTTTTTCTGCGTCATGCTGCAGCAATTCAAGTTGTTCCCGCGCGTCGCGATCGGTGGTGTCTAGTTCCGCGGCCCTTTGAAATTCTTTCGCGGCATCTGGTTTCTTGTCCATCGCGAGCCACATCAAACCTAGGTTGTAATGGGCCATGGCGTTCTTGGGTTCGAGTTCGATCGCTTTCTGGTACTCCGAGATAGCTTCGACCCAGCGCTTGGCATCGTCGTGTAGATTACCCATGATGAGATGACCCAAGGCAGCGTTGGGGTCTAGTGAAATCGCTTCCCGCGCGGCTTGTTCCGCGTCCGATTTTCGGTCGATGCTCGCTAGGTATACCGCGTAGCTGGTGAGAATGAATGCCCGTTCGCTTGCGTTCTCCGTGTCCTTCCTGAAGTGCAGCAAGAACTGGAAGTCGACTTCCTCTAACCCTTCTGGCGGCTTACTTCCCCATTCTGGGTCTTGATAAACCAGGTTGATCTCGGCACCCAGCCGCTTCACCTCAATATCCAACCGTTTTTCTTCGCTTAAAAGATATGCTTTTGCATAGGCTTGTTCAGCCATCGTAAACTTTTTCTCCTGCATGAATTCGTCGCCGAGTTGCACGTAGCTTTGAATGATTTGCCTCGATTGAAACCGGTCCCATTGATCTTGCACCGAAGGAATGAAGAACGCCAACAACATGACGCTGGCACTACTCAAGCTTACGACGAGTGGCCACAGGCGTTTGGTCAGATACTTTTTCGTTTCGTCCTTCATGTTTAGTCTTCTTGTTCTTCTTGGTCTTCTACTAATCCTGTTTGCGTTGGGTTCGTCATTGGTTTTTCTTCGGCAGCTGCGGCAAAACCTGCGAACCAACCCTTTTTGGCGATCAACTCTTGGGGGGTCCCTTCTTCTAAGACTTCGCCTGCCGACAATACGATTACATGGTCGGCATTCTTCACCATCGAGTAACGGTGGGCAATCACCACGACGGTACTCTCTTTGCGAAGTTGCTCCACCGTCTTTCGAATTTCACTTTCGGTGGCATAGTCGAGGTTGGCAGTTGCTTCATCGAGAATGAGGATTCGTGGTTTCGAGATGAGGACGCGTGCGATCTGAACGCGCTGACGTTCGCCAACCGACAGCCCCATGCCGCTTTCGCCGACGGGGGTATTTAGGCCTTCGGGGAATCGGTCCAACGTGGCGTGCATGCCCGCGGCCATCGCTGCGCTCATCACTTCGTCGTCGCTTGCGTGTGGTCGTTTATAACGAATGTTGTCGGCGAGGGTGCCGCGAAAGATTGCGCCGTCGGCGGAGACCATGCCAATGTAACTGCGGACGCTCGAAGAACTTAATGCGCCCAAGTCTTGTCCGTCGATCAGGATTTTCCCGCTTGTGGGATCATACAGTTTCATCAGCAGGTCGACGGTGGTTGTTTTTCCTGCGCCTGAACTTCCTACAATCGCGGTGATCTTCCCAGGTTCGAGCGTAAAGTTTAGCCCACGCAAGATTTCACGCTCGGGATTGTACTTGAAGTGCACGTCTTTGAATTCTACCCTGCCTTGGGCAACCTCGACTTCTGCTCCTTGCTTTTCCTCCATCCCGTTGTCTAAGAGACGGAAGGCCCGCGTAATCGAGGCAAAGTTTTGCTGTAGGTTCACCCACAGTGTCGTAAGCGAATCGAGTGGGCGATACAAGCGATCCAAGTAAGATACAAACATGACCACATCTCCCGGCGTCAGTTTGTGTTCGAGTGTGAGATATCCACCGTATCCTAAAACTAAGACCGAAGAAACCTGAACAAGGGTATTTTCCCAAAACACATACTTGTTTCCGAGCTTCGAACGTTCGATGTATTCCTTGTAGGCAGACCCGGCAATCTTTTTCAGATTCTCAGCTTCGCGTTTTTCAGCACCGGAGAGTTTTACGGTTTTGATTCCCGCTAGCGCGTCTTGCATCCGGGCATAAACATCTTCCCACCTTTCATAGTACGACGACAGGCTTGCTTCTAGTTTGATGGCCGAGCGCCACGCAATAAAAAGGTAAAATGGAATGACGGCCACCGAAATCAGCGAAAGCGTTACATTTTGCCAAAACATAATAGCAAGGATTCCCATCAAACTGATGAGTTCCGGCAGAATCTGTTGGGAAAAACCCGTGATGATCGCCGACACCTCTTCCGATTGGTTGACCTGTTTGGAAATCGCCGCGCTCGACCTTTTCGCGAAAAAGCCGAGCGGGAGTCGGAGCACATGAATGAACGTACTGTGAATGAATCGTTGCTCTACGAGACACGAAAGCTTGATATTCATGTTTTCGCCGATCAAGGTGAGGATGTATCCAAAAACGTTGACGAGGAATATCAAACCAGCCGCGATCAGTAGTGTTTCTAACGCCTGTGCCGGCGAACGTTCTGCCACATGGCTTCTACTGTGCGGTTCTTTCTTCGGGTGAATCTGCGCGTCGAGTTTCTGCGCGATCGCCTCAGTGATCGGATCTGAATCATCTTCGCTACCGACACTCGTCGAGTCGCTAGCTTGTTCTTTCGCCTGCTTCACGAAAAGACCCGCTACGTCGTTGATCGCTTCGCGATAGATGAGCGGCTCCACCAAGCTGGAAGCGGTGCCGAGTAAACCAATTCCTACGATTAGGACAAAACGCCATTTGTATGGCAGGACCAGCGACAATATATGCCGCCACACGTCCCCGCGAGTCAACTGCTTCATGTGATCAGGGAGGGTAATGTATTTAACGATGAAAAATTGCTAGCGGGTATGCGGAAGGTCACTGACTTTGGTCAGGATTTCGCCACCACCAGCCAATCCCAAGGTCCGGGTCGGCTCAACCAACTCGAAGGTTCTTGAAATTCGGTCGTCCAGTCGTATTCGAGCTTTTGGATATCAACATCCCTAAATCCGGCTTCCCGATAGAGATAAGTAAGTTCACCCTCCGTGTAGTGCTTGGTCTTTTGGTCGTTGATTCGGACAATACCCTCGGCGAGTTCGTGGGGTTTTACGGCCAGTCCTGAAAAGTCGGATGGGTCGGCATTCTTCGGTAGTATTCCCTCTTCACGATATTGTGTAGCCATCGCCCACGCCGAAAATAGGAAAGACTCCAAAGAGGGCACGACGAATACCGCATGGCGGCGCGGTTTAAGTGCACGGTGGATGTGGTGAAGGATCAAGCGGTTCTTCTGGGCATCCGGCGCGATCATCACATTGCAACAGAATCCGAAGTCGGCGACTTCATCTAGCGGTTGCGTGAGGTCGTGGGTCATGAAGTCGATGTTCCTGTACTTCGTTTCGCGCGCTGCATCTACCAGTTGTGTGGAGAAATCGATCGCCAAGACCCGCCTAAAGCTTGGCGCTAAGTAGGGGAAGGCCTTTCCGTTGCCACAACCAAAGTCGATTGCACGATGATTGGGATGCGCGAATTTCGCTACCGCTTTTTTGAGGAGCCTCTTCCTGTCGGACTTAAACACGTCGAAGATTTCACCATTGTAGTTGGGTGCTACTTTTTCCCACGTTGCTCGATAACTCATGAATATTAAGGATTGCGTTGGGTAGGAGTGGATTCGTCCCCATTTTGCGATGGCTTTTCCTGCCACCGGTTGACACGAATGGCTAGCCATCGGGCATTCGCAAGCAACCAACAGCCAACAAAACCGCGTATCAGGTAATCGATAATGTATTTGAGACCCGTCGATTCGCTTAAAGTCGTCACACCGCCTTCCAACCGATCGCGGTCAAAGTAGTTGTATTTCACTAGTTCAGATGCTATTCCCGCGATTCCGTCGGCCACCCAATAGAGGCCCACGCCCAAGAAAACCAGTTCATTCAATTCAGGCCCTGTCCTCGCTTTTGTCTCACCTTGGCCCTCCTTCACCACGAGGCGAAACAATTTTTCTGATTTTGTGATCAAAACCCAGATCACAAGCCCACCCATCACAATGTATGATATTCCCTCTAGGGTTAAGGCGTACCTCAACTCTGCGTTAACTTGATTTGCGATCATCGTGACGGCGATGGTTCGCGAGTGATCGATGATGCGGATGCCCACATGCAACGCCAACAATACACACCCTGCCAAAAAGAATCCGCGAGTAGTCATTGAATGAAAGTACAAAAAAAACCTGTCCCTACGCGTATAAAGTTGTATTGCCCAAGCGGTTGAAAGCAGTATCTTTCTCTCGACCACTAAAGACTCCCACATGAGATTCATTCTTGTCGCCTCACTTCTTGTAAGCACCATTGCGTTCTCGCAAACAAAGCCAGTCAAAATATTTATCTCCGTCGATATGGAAGGTATCGGTGGCATCGGGACGTCTGCGATGGTAAATCCCGGCGGAAAAGACTATGAAACCGGTCGTAAGTTGATGACGGCAGAAGTCAACGCCGTAGTGGCTGCCATCTTCGAACAAGGGCCCGCCGAAATCGTCGTGAACGACAGCCATGGCGACATGCAAAACTTACTGCACGTCGAGCTAGACCCGCGTGTGGAATACATCCAGAGTAATATCAAACCCCTCGGAATGGTTCAAGGGCTCGACGCTACGTTCAATGGAATCATCTTTATTGGCTATCACGCGATGGCAGGAACTGAGAATGGTTTCTTAGCACACACCGGGTCCGGGGTGGTGAAGGGACTCTGGATCAACGGTGTCGAGGTAGGAGAGAGTGGACTGAATTCCTTCTTCGCCGGGTCGGTGGGTGTACCCGTGATTTTGGCGAGCGGCGACAAGACGTTCTCCGAAGAAATCAAGAAACTGATCCCCGTTCGGACGGTGGTCACCAAAGAGGCGATTGGAACCAGTGCCGCAAAGCTAGTCCATCCCGAAATCGTCCGGAAAGCCCTTCAAACGGAAGTAAAAACTGCGTTGAAAGACATGTCCAAGTCAAAGCCGCTCGCGGTCTCCGGACCCGTCGAGTTTAAGATTAAAGTCGACCAGCCAACCCGCGCCGATATAGCGATGAGCATTCCGGGAGTAAAACGCGTCGATGGATTCACCGTGTCCTACCAAGCCAAGAACATGGAAGAAGCATATAAGCTAATCCGCGTCATCTACCGATACCTGCAATGGCAATAGTTGCCTAACGCAACGCCTAACGAGTAACGCCTAACGAATTAACGAATTAACGCCTAACGGATTCACCAGTAATCACATTCTCCAGCATCTTCAAGAACGCGAGTTGCTGCCACGCCTCGCCATTGTGCCCAATGGAGGTGTAAAATGTTCTACCGGATCCAATACTCTTGTACCAAGCAACGGGATGGTCTTTGCCCATCCCGAAATTTTTGTCCTTGGTCCAGAGAATGTTCCCATCAGGGATAATCTTGTCGCCATCGATGTTGTAGAGAACGTTGAATCCTTTGTCTCGAGGGTTTTCAAAAAAGATGTACCATTCGTCGGTGTGCGTCCAACTTTGGGGTAGTCCTACCATCAACAGAGAATCGGGCACGGGATTGAGCATGAGGTCTGCCGCTTGCAACTGCGGGTTAAGCGGGTGATGAGAAAACTCGGCGCCAATGAAATTCTTTTCATACCATTCCCAATGGTGTGAGTTATCGCCGGAGCCGTGAATGCCGAGCAGCGTTCCGCCGTTTTCAACGTAAGATTGCACTGCGGCCTGTTGATCTTCGTTCAATACGCGGCCGGTTGAGTTATTGAAAATCACCACATCGAATTGGGCGAGCTGCTCCGGATTGAAAACTCCGCCGTCTTCCGTGTTGTACAAAAACCAATGATGCAGGGATGCCATTTCGGTGAAAGCCTTCTTTCCAGCTTCGATCGATTCGCCATGGCGAAAACCTGTTGACTTCGAAAACAAAAGAACAGTTTTCTGGTCCTTCGGAATTTCGATGGCAGGCTTCTCGGTTTCGTACGACACCGGGAACCCGTTCTTTACTTTATACATGAACAACGATGCTGCACCTACCAGCAGGACGATGATTACCCCGATCGTCCAGAGAGCGATTTTTAGAAATTTTTTCATGGCTTATTTTCTTTTCTTGAATTCTAAGTTGGCAAACCCGGCGAAGATTTTTGACGGGTCCTTACACTTTACCTTGAGGATGAGATCGTGAACACCGGCTACTGGTTTGATGTTGGCCAGTAGTTCCTTGAAACCGAGATCTGTCAATCCAATTTCGAGGTCGACCGTGGCGATCGGTTCGGAGGTGTCATTGTCTAGGTAGACCTCTAGTTTTCCGCCAGAGAAATAGGAGGGGGCAACGGCTATCCCGAACTGGATTTGACCTACATCGGTAAAGTCGATGTTCCCGTACTTGATCATACCCTGGTCACCAGGCAAAACGATCGTGATATTCTCCTTCAGGTCTTTCCACACCTCGGGGGTGACCAAGAAGGTGGTAGTCTTCTTCGCTTCTTTGTACTTATCGGCCGGGATCAAAGGATAGCTGAGCGCTACCACTTTCGTTGCGGTCAGCGGATGAATACCATTTGCCCCCTTGTCGCGATATGAAGCTGTAAAGATGTAGGTTCCTTCCTTTTCGGTCGCCTTGTGCTTATTCATCGTATAGGTTCCCTTATATGGCAATCCAGCCACGTCTCCTTTCGCACTCAACGAGAGCACGTACTTGATCATCTTCTCGGTATCGTCGGTACTTAATTGTGGATGTGGCGACATCATCAAATCGCCCCACACACCTGAGCCGCCTTTGATCACTTTTTCGACTAGCTTGGCCACCGCGCCTTCTTGTCCCGCGTATTTTTCGGCAATCGACGTAAGTGAAGGACCCACCGACTTGTCCGTGGCATGATGGCAGGACTTACAATCTGACTTTTCTAACAGAGCCTTCCCGACAAGGTGGGCCGATGCCTCCGCATTCGCCTGGTGTCCCTGCATCACTTCGGTCACGTCGCGGCCTCGTGCCAGGTAGTCGGCGCTCACCGTCACAGACTTCGGATCTATCCCTTTGTTGATCGATCCATCTTCGCTGTCGTTCACGGTGACTTCATAATCGAAGCTCGAATTGTCCCAGTAAAAGGTGGTGTTCCCCTTGAAAGTAATCTTCACTTCCGGAAGGTCATTGCCAGCGATTACGGGAAGTTCATGACTCGACTTAAGCCCGGAGGGATCGATCACGGTGAGATTGACTTTATACTCTCCAGCTTTCTTAAACGTGTAGGTCGGGTTCTTTTCATTGGACCGATCTCCCGTACCAAAGTCCCATTCGTACTGGAGTTCATCACCATCGAAGTCTTTGGATCGATCGGCATTGAAGTTAACGGTCATCGGAATTTTTCCGATCGTTTGGCTGGCCCCAATTTGTGCAACGGGCACTCGGTTCGCCGACGAGTAGGTGATGTGTATCAAGCGGGCATCCATGTTTTGTGTGAACCAATTCGTTCCATACTCGAGTGCGTAGAAATCACCGGCAGGACCAATGGTGAGATCCACCAAGTTGTTGAACAGTGTGTTCGGGAGGAATCGCTCCATTCGGACGAGGTCGCCGGTTTCGTTCAGCGTGACGGCCATCACCCAGCCGCGCATCCATTCATAGGCAAAGAATTTTTTGTCGTAGTACTCTGGAAATCTACGTTCTGACTCCGGGTAGCGATCGGCGTAAAACACGGGTCCTGCCATTGCGCTGCGCCCACCTTCGCCCACCATCGGGAACTCTTTCGACGCAGAATAAGGGTAGTAAATGAGCGGCGGTTGAGCCTCTGGTAGCTCTTTCGCACCGGTGTTGTTCGGTGACTGATTCACTGGCTTCTTGGGATCATAAAGTGCGCCGGGTGTATTCGTCGCATAATCATAGTCGTTGTAGGGGAAGTTATTCCCGATAAAGTAAGGCCAACCGAAGTTACCTGCTCTGCGCGCTTGGTTCACTTCATCATAGCCACGTGATCCGAAACCAACGCTGTCTTTGCTCGCATCCGGCCCCACGTCGCCCCAGTAAAGGAATCCGTTCTTCGGGTCGACCGAAATCCGGAAGGGATTTCGAACACCCATGACGTATATCTCTGGCCGTCCTTGTGTTTCGTCGCTGAACAAGTTTCCGGACGGAATCGAATAGGTACCATCGTCTTCCGGTTTGATGCGGAGTACCTTGCCACGTAGGTCTTGGGTGTTGGCTGCCGATTTTTGTGAGTCCCATGCAGAGCGACCTTCGCGCTCATCGAGCGGGCCGTAGCCTGTGGCCCGCGGGCTCGTGTTGTCACCCGTTGACAAATACAGCAAACGGTCGGGACCAAAAGCAATCGAACCACCGGAGTGGCAGCATTCGTCGCGCTGCGTCTTCACTTTCAAGAGAACTTTCTCCGAGGCACGGTTGAGCGTATCACCCTCAAAGTTGAATCGAGAGAGGTGTTGTACTGGCTCGTTACCCGGTGACGAGTAATAGAGGTAGATCCAATGATTCTTACTGAAGTCCGGGTCGATCGCTAGTCCCAGAAGGCCGTCTTCCAGTTTACTGAATACGGGAAGCGAAGTAACAAGCTTAGCCTTATCACTTCCTTGTTTGAAGAGTTTAATGTCGCCATGGCGCTCGATAAAAATGACATCTTCGTTGGGAAGGACTTCGAGTTCCATGGGTTCGTTCAAGTTGAAGTCGAGTACCACTTTTTGAAAGCGATTTTCTTCTGGTGCTACCCGCGAATTGTTGTAGTTGACGGGAACGCCCGGTCCCGCAACATATTCTATACCGCCTAGGAGGAGTTGCAAGAAGTTCGGATCCTGGTAGCATTCTGTGGTGTGACCGAGCCCAGTATACCACATGCGGCCTCCATCGAATTCGCGATACCAAGCCATCGGATGGTTGTCGCCGTTGGTACCCCCTTGATAGGATTTCTCATCGAGGTTTAACAACACGTTGATCTCGGGACGGATGTCCTTGTAGTTATACCACTCATCCGTCCGTGGCCAAGTCTCGGGGAGGTGTTTCGTCGAGCCATGGTAGCGATCCACCACCTTGACAACGGCATCGCGCACGTTTGGATCGTTCGGATGTCCGTTGAAATAAGCACCCACTAATTCGCCATACCAAGGCCACTCATATTCGGTGTCTGCCGCCGCATGAACACCCACGAAGCCGCCTCCGGCCTGAACCCAACGATTCATCTCCAGTTGCTGGGCATCGTTGAGCACATCGCCCGTCGTGTTTAGGAATACAATCACGTTGTACTTCTTCAAAGTCTTTTCGGCGAACCAGTCTGCACTTTCAGTGGTGTCCACTTCGAAGCCGTGCTGGCGCCCCAGTTCCATAATCGCTCTCTTGCCGTCGGCGATCGACTCATGACGAAACGATGCCGTCTTTGAAAAGACGAGCACCTTGATGTCGCGGGTGTCACGGGTAAACCAAAAGTAGGCGCCCACGAGTAGGACGACGAGCACCAGCAGGATCTTGTAGCGTTTTTTCATGAGGGAAGCTTTTAATGACTTATATAGGTCATTTTGACTCAAATATATTTAAATTTGCACGACCCGCGCAACCACGCTGTGCATGGACCTGAAAAAAATTAAGTACCACCTCCAGAACCTCGAAAAAGAGACGATTCCACAGTTGTCGCTGAACTGCGTGATTTTCGGTTTTCAGGACAAAAGGCTACAGGTCGTTGTAAACAGGGTGTCGGTAGGAGGTCAGGTGATCACCGTGCTACCAGGCGGATACATTGGTCAGAAGGAGGATTTGTCGAACGCGGTGGTGAGGATCGTCCACGAGAACACCGGTCTTCAGAACATCCTGTTTCAGCAGTTCGCCGTGTTTGGTGATAAGTCGAGGTCTTTTGCGGCGGAGTTTGCAAAGATCCCTGTGGGCGACGAAACACTCGACTGGATGAAGAAGCGTTTTGTGACGATCTGTTACTTCGCCTTGGTCGATGTCAACCAAATCAAGTTGTCGTCGAACGAATTCTTAGATGGCGCGGAGTGGCTTCCAGTTTCCGAACGCAAGATGCTGTGGATGGACCATGCGGACATCGTTGAGAGCGCTCGTCAAACGTTGGTCAAGGAACTCTCGTACTCGCCCATCGAAGCGAACCTCCTTCCGAAAAAGTTTACATTACCCGAAATGCATGCGTTGCTGGAACAAATCCTCGAACGTCCAATCGATCGTCCTAACTTCAGGCGAAAGATTCTCGGATCCGGGTTGGTGGTAAAGGTTGGGAAGGACAACAGTTCCAAACGACGGCCGGCAGACTTGTATTCAATTAAGGGCGGGAAGAATACAAGGCTTATCGATACCCGATTCGGGTTTTAATGCACTAGTGTGTTTGAATCCATGTGCTTGCAGCCACCAAGACTGCATCGCGTTGGTTTTGTCGGTCGGTTTCGGTTAGCGGCACTGCTACATCGGGAGGAATCCCCTTCCTTTCATAAGGCGTTTTTTCGGCATCGTATTCAATCCACCTAGGAACGTTGAACGTCATGCCATTCGGGAGGTAACGTCGCATTGGGTTACCGCTGCCGCCGCCGGTCGGTGCCCCCATCAACGTGACGTGCGGCATTACTTTCATCCGACATACGAAGTCTTCGGCTGCACTGAAAGTGGATCGCCCGGTCAACAGCAGCACCGGTTTGGTCCACGTTACTCCGTGCGGTGAGACGTCCATTTGTAGATAGTCGGTAAATGCGTTGTGCGCCTTTCCCGCCTTCCAACGGATGTAAGCCGCGACCCGTGTTTCGTCTGCAAATCTACTGGCGACTAAATCCGAGTTCGACGTAGAGCCACCTCCGTTCACCCGCACGTCGACTACAAGAGCACGTGTTCCATCAAAACCTTCCATGATTGAGTCTATGGTAGAAAAGTCGCCTGCTCCGGAATCGAACGACTTCACCAGGATATAACCAATGTTGCTATTGAGATGTCCGTACGCATAAGGACCAAGATCTTTCAGGTCAGGTACTTGTTTCACGAGGGCCGCTCGATTGATAAAGTTTGCGGCCTCCAACGGGTAGGCATAAGTCAAACCCCGCTCTTTCCAACTTAAGTAGATGTGTCCATCGCGAAACGGCTTGACCATCGCTTTGAACATTCTAAACAACGAATCGGACGAAGTATGCGCATCCACTCCTGGTCGGCAAGCGCGGTACACCGAGTCCCAATCGTAATCTTGAAATTCGAACATGGTGTAGAGTTCGTCGAAGTCCTTCCAAAACAGTTCAAAGTTGGACTCCGGCGAATTGACGGGTTCCGGTTCGAACCCAGTGCAATTTGCTAGTACCGTCAGAACCACGAAAGCGATCAGTCTAGTCATGGTTTGTTGGCTTGTTGAGACGACCAGATCAGGGCAACGCTAATTGTCGTGGCAATCATCGAGTTTCGAAGTTCCACCGTGGGAAGGTCGACACTCCAGTATTGAAGTTGTACCGTGTATAAGATCGAGAGCCTGCGATCCGACTTCATTCCGTATTCGATGGTTGCGCCCACACGTCGCGCCCTGCCAAGCGAAAGAATTTGCGCCCCTTCCCAGTACACCTCGTCCGAAGGATTTCGCGCGTTGGCGTATCGCGGCCTAGCGGCAAAGGACACTGGAAATGCCAAGGCTTGAACACGAAACACTCCCTGGAATAGTACTCGTTGCGTGGAGATTCCAACGCCCAAGCTCGAGAGCAGGGTGCCGGTTCCCTCGGTGAAGGGTCCGTGAGGGGTAATTCCAATCACGTCCGTTTGCCAACTCGTTCGTGCGGAAATTGTCCAATGGTCTCCAATTCCGAAGGATCCAATCGACAGACCCAATCTCATGCTAACGGCTCGTGCGGGTTGATCAAGCGATTTCATCTGACCCCATGCGTACGACAAGGAAGCATCCTGCGAGTTTTGACGACCGACGCGGTGATATCGCACCTCGGCCGAAGTCATGTTCGCATGATCGACAAAAGGCGAGATCAGGAGGTCCTGCCATTTCAAACGTTGGTACCCGAAACCAAATCCAACTTGGTGCGTGGCGCGCGGTTGTGCGACGGCCGTGAATACCGGCAAGAGAAGAAAAAAAGTGAGTGCCGAACGCAGCGAATTCATGTCAACAAAGCTACCCCTCGAACCATCTTCGCACTTCCACCTAGTTGGGTGAAAATGAGTTTAGGCCCCGTGATTTTCGTCAGGTGTGGGGTATGCCGAATACCTCTTTGTCGCTCGTTTTGGGTATATTTGGGGTTCCATGCTGACATTTTTTCGATTTTTTGGGCTATTGCTGTTGTTCGAGTTGGTGCTGGGTTCTTCCGTCGTAGTGGCGCAGCATTTGTCGACCGCGTACTTCGTCGATAGCACGGCTGCGCTGACCTATTCGCAAGTCAAGGACGGTCATGGAATTCATTTTAAGCCTGGAAAAGCATTCGTTGGAGAGCACCCCACTTGGATCAGAGTCGATGTACCTAAAGGTATTGTTGGCTCGTATTGTTTCGACTACGGTGTGACGACCTCGACCGAGGCCTATTGGTCTGTGCGTGGCGAAACGCGCAGGACAATTAACGGTTCATTTGTGCCGCCATCCCAACGCTCGGAGCCGCGGCACGTTCGGACGATCTGTCTGGAACTAGATTCTTCGACTCGCTACGTGTACATGAGATTCCCCCCGGATGACATCCGTCTTGCTGCCGAGCCGGTGTGGGAGTTAGTGCCTCGAGAGGTGCTCGAATCACAACTGGACAGGTCGGAGAGCGAATCGTTCATCATCACTGGTGGAATGATCGTGTTTGCTCTGATGAGTTTAGCCCTGTTTCTGTATTTGCGCGATCGAACCTTCTTGTTGTTTGGGTTCTACCTCGTGTCGATGTACACGATGGTTAGCACGAATTTCCTGGGGTACCACCTAGGTGATATGTTTCCGTTGGTATTCTTGAACTGGTATTCGAACCAGATATTCTTTATTGCCACACCCTTGCTATTCACTTGGTTTTCTTACGAGTACTTTTTGGTGAAACTCGAACGCGGTGTTTGGAGATCGGTCTTTCAGGTGCTCTTTCTTTTTTCGTTGGTGTGTTTCGCTACTTTTTTAGGGTCGCGCGGACTCAATACGTTTGTGATCTTGATTTACAACTTCGTGGTCGTGGTGACCGTTTTCCTTTATTCGATCCTTCGATATTTGAAAGAACGTTCATCGTCGATGTTGTATTTCCTTGTGGGCTTGGCATTCCCGGTGACGGCGGCGATTCTTATCTTCATCCATAGCTTGGCGATTATTCACATCGGTCCTGTGAGGCAGTTGGCCGGTGGTGCAACTCTGATCTTCTGTATGGTGATGGGCGTGGGGCTCGTCGATCGTTTCCGTCGGGGTCGTCGTTTGCAGGTGCGTCGTGAGCAAGAAGCTGCATTGCTCACGGTTCGAAGTGAAGCGTTGGAAAAGCAGAACCGACTGATCGAAGAACAAAAGACGGCGTTGGAGACACAAGCCCGCAAGTACAGCGACCTCAACGAAACCAAGGACAAACTGCTATCAGTTTTATCTCATGACCTTCGTGGCCCCCTGGGTAACTTGGGTGCCATCTTGGATTTGTTGAGTAGCAACGCGCTCACCCTTCAAGAGTTTCAGCAGCTATCCGGAAAGCTTCGTACCGATGTGCGGTCGACCCACACTATGTTGGAGGAAGTGCTGCAGTGGGTACGGTCGCAACGAGACGGAATCATACCAAAACCCGTGGTCATCGATCTCAACCTGATGATCGAGCAATCACTACACGATGCGGCACACCAGTCATCACCGAAGGGGATTCGTCTAGAGTTTAATCGTCGTGCGAGTTTGAAGGTGTACGCTGACATAGATCACGTCAGTATTGTGCTGAGGAACTTGTTGAGCAACGCGATCAAGTTTTCACCGGCCAACCAGGTCGTCACCGTAGAGGCCTACGTAGAAGAAGCTCGAGGTGTTATCTCGATTCGAAACTTTGGTGTACCCATCGCACCCACCGAGATCGAGAAAATTGTTGCGGGTCAAAAAGTAGTCGGCACCCGTGGTTCGAGTGGTGAGAAAGGGACGGGTCTTGGGTTGGCGATGTGCCAAGAGTTCATCGTTGCGAACCAAGGCCAGTTCGCGATTGTGAGCTCGAAAGACGAGGGAACCGTGGTGACGGTGTCCTTACCGCTAGCGCCGTAATCATCGGTAGAGCAAGTCGGCTTACTGTCTTCAACCCTTCTCTACGTCACGGTCAAAACTTCAAATAGTCGTTGAAGAAGGGTAGCAGGTCGTTGAGTACCCGGCCGTCGACGGGCCAGATTTTGTTTCCGTGGTCGCCGATGTACTCTTCTGCAAAGTGCGGGATTCCCAGGTTCTCGAGTCGTTGGCTGAACATCCCGATTTGGATGGGAAACCTCGGTGCATCGTTCCGACCCCAATCCATCTTGATCGCCGTCAGCTTTCGAAGGTTGTCGGCGTATCGATCCGCCATGTACACAGGCATGTTCTCTTCCCATTTCTTAAGGACGGACTGATTGACGACTAATTGGTCGCCGTCGTAGGTGAAGGGCATGTCGCAATAGAAGGGAGGTTTCGATGGGTTCGGAGACCAGGCCCGACCAACCGCCACCAACACGCGAGGGTAGTAAGTTTTTTTCAAGTCTTCTTGGCTGGTCACCTTCATCAGGTCGCGGAACGAGGTGCTGTTGGGCCCGAACTCTTTCACGAAGGCGAGAAGCCCTGGACTCAACGCATACACCGAGCTAAAGACGTCCGGATAGAGCATGGCAATCTTGAGCGCTCCGTAACCACCCATCGAATGTCCGGCAATACCTCGGCTGTCGCGATGCGCCAGTGTCCGATAGTGCTGATCTACGTAGGCAACCAATTCTTTCGCAGTGAAGTCGGACCAGTTTCCGGTAAGGGAGGAGTTGGAGTAGAAGCTCCCTTCGAAGAGGGTATATTGATTGGGGATCACGAAGATATAGGGCCTTATCTTCTGACGCGCTATTCCTTGGTCGAGGGTGGCTTTCATCGATGTACTGATGCTGTCGGTGCCCATGAATCCGTGCAGAAAATAGATGACGGGGTATTTTTGATTGGATTGATCGTAGCCGGGCGGAAGGTAGATCGACACCTTTCTCCTGGTATTTTCCCCTCCTGGGTTTTTCAGTGTTTTACTATCCAAGTAAAAAGTGGCAACCTTTCCTTCTTGCGCGCACACGCCGATCGAGAGGAAGCAGAAGGCCAATACAACTGCAAATGATTTCATGGTAATGAGATATTGACCAAGTTAAAAAAAGAAACCCACGCAACTCGCGTGGGCCTTTCATTTTGAGTTTTAGGGTTTAGTTACATCAACGCACCAGCGAGGCCAAACACGATCGCCACCGCATATAGGGCGAGAGCGATAATCATTAAAATGCCCATGAACTTGAACATGGACTTCAAATTCTCTAACGATGTAGTTAGTGCCTGTCCATCTTTCCGGTCAATTGCGGAACGCGCATTGGTCGCGAACTTGAACAAGTACCACACCGGGAAGAAGTACAAAAGCCCGATTAGTAGGTAAAGGATTGAAAAGAACCCACCGGAGATCCCCATGGGAGCACCAATTTGGCCCAATACGGCGCCCGCAAAGAGGCCAACAAGGATGATGAGTCCAATAAAGACAAAGCCCATGATCGCCAAAAAGCGCCCCCAACTGCCAGACTCCCTCAGGTAGCCAGCAGCTTCGGGTGTAATGTTAAGAGATCCCTGTGGGAGTGAGGAGTCGAGCGGTTCGGTCATAATGGTTAAGGTTATTAATAGAAAATTAGTCTTTTTTTTGAAAAAAAGGAAGCTCAAGAAAGGCTGTTACCTCCGTTCACGCGCCTAGAGTTTGACACCACGAATGAGGATAGAGGATTGAATGGACTGTTCCTTCAGGTGGAGAAACTTCTTACGTTCTTCGTCCTTCATGAAAGCTTGAAAATCCGATTCCTCTTCGAATTCTACCAGGTGAATTTCATAGGGTTTTTCCAACAGGTTTTGAATGTAAGCGTCTGAACCAGGCCGTACCCTAAACAGCAGGCGTCCACGATACTTCGTGATCAACGGAATGGCGACCTCCTCAAATTCATCGAAGACCTTTTCTTGGCCAGCTTTTATGTAGATGAGCTGTGTGATCAAAATCATTAGACAGGCAATTACTTGTCGGACTGAACGAGGTCGTAAGTCATCGCACTGGCCTCTTTTTGGCGCATGTGTAGAATGCGTCCGTTTCGAATCGCCTCATACTGGCAATCGTATGCCTCTGTTTTACCATCGAATCGATTGGTGATCGTGAGGGACCACGGTGTGAGCGTAAATTTCCCTTTATACTTTTGATCGTAGGTAGTCATGGAGCCGACCATTCCGTAGCCTCCGCTGTGGTGACTGCTATAGGAACCATCGTTGGCAAAGTCGAATGTGTTAGCTCGCGCTGATGCGTTCATCCCGGCGTAGCTTCCGGTGGTCGTGTTGTACATCTGCACGGCCGTCGAAGACGATTCGGTCCAGTGCCCGACAAGGTCGGATGCCGACACGGCAAACTTGTTGTAGTTCTGCATGGCGGTAATCACATCTTGGTTGGGAAATACCTTCTGAAATTCGGATGAGTTTGGCGCGATTAACTCGATGCACCACGCCCTGCCGCTGGCCACCAGCACACGCAGTCCCACATGCAAATTCTTGCCAGACGATACTTCGGTCACATCGCCTTCTAGGAAATAGATCCGATTGTAGGTGTAGGGTTCGTTTTTGAATTCAAATAAGTTTCCGAAACGGTACCTTGGTGCGATCAGCCGATCCCAGAAGACGGTTGCCATATTGTTGGCGGCGCGCATGCCATCGTCAACGTCGACCACGTAGTGGAGAAGGACTGTGACCGAGCCTTTTGTTACTTGAACATAATCGGCAAAAGGTTGCGCCACCCAGCCGTCGTTGAAGTTGGTAGTAGAGGTGGCGATACCGCTCTTGCTCGGGGCATGAGTTACCGTCACCACTTGAGTAGTCGGCGTGCTAACGGTCGGTGCCTCTTTACTTTCTGGCGCCTGGGTGGGTGCAGCGGGTGGGGCATCAAGTATGAGCGACTTCAAGAAAGTCTCTACGTCACCTTCGAACTCATCTGAGTTCATGGACACCAAGATGCTGAGCATAGTCGACGCGGCCGAAAAGTTCGTGAGAATGATGGCTGACGGTTTTCCTTCCCATTTGAACTCACTACCGCCTGCGCTCACAGTCCAACCGTCGGATCTTGTTGATGATTGTGGCTGAGGTTGAGTAGCGCCAGTGTAAGTGGTTGGATCAACGAGGACTTTCCATTCGTTCGCGAAGTCGCTGGTTGGATTCCCGCTGCTCGGCGCGCTGCGATACAGCGATATTCGACACCAGCCGCGCGAGATGTTGTTGACCTTGACAAATGACACCGCGAAGTCTTTCTCTTCTTTCGTCCAACCTTTAGGTGCTTGGTAACTGACGATGTCGAACTTGACGGGTGTTTGACCGTACAACGTGGCGAAGGCAAATAGGGTAGATAGGGTAATGAGGAATCGCATAATGGTAGGGACTCTTCACAAGTTCGCAATTTCCCTCAAACTTGGTTCTCCGGTAAAAGCAAAAAGGCCCCCAAGAATCCTTGGAGGCCTATAAGTTGTTGGTTTCTTCGCTTAGTTATTGCCAGCCGCCGCCCAATGCTTGGTATACATTGACCATGGCGTGCATTTGCAGCATCTTCGTTTCGATGAGCTCAAAGCGGGCTTCGAGCGCGTCGCGTTGCGTCATCAACACTTCCATGTAGTCGGCGCGGGCCGATTTGAATAAGCCAGTTGAGATCGCGATCGACTGCGTCAGCGCCTGTACCTGCGCGGCTTTCAGCGTATAGCTCCGCTCTAGGTTACTGATGTTGGACACTTGGTTGGCGACCTCGATATAGGCATTCAAAATGGTACGTTCGTAGTTGTAGACACTTTGAACTTGCTTTGCATTTGCTGAGAAATAGAAAGCCTTGATTGCGTTCCGGTTCACCAACGGCGCCATCAGTTCTCCCGCCGCCGTAGCGACCAACGACTCCGGCGTTTGGATCAAGAAATTCGGTTTGAATGCTTGAAAGCCAACGCCTGCCGTGATCCGAAGCGACGGATAGAAGTTTGCCTTAGCCACCTTTACATCCAATTTTGCTGACGCCAAGTCGGCTTCCGCTTGCCGTATGTCCGGGCGGTTCTGCAGCAACTGCGAGGGGACACCTGCGTTCACGACCTTCGGCGTACCGTCGATCAAAGACCGCGAGTTCCGCGCTATAGGCTGCGGAAAGCGACCGACTAAGAAATTGATCTTGTTTTCGGTTTCTACGATCGCCTGTTGGATGTAGTACTGGCGGCTTTGGTTTTTCAACACTTCCGCTTCAAATTTCCGAACCGCCAATTCTGTCACACGCGCTGCCTGCTTCTCGAGGCGAACAATCTCCAAGGCATTCGTTTGAATCTCGATGTTCTGGCGTAAGATGTCGAGCTGGTTGTCGAGGGCCAATAATTCGTAGTACGAGTTGGCGATCTCGGCAATGAGCTGCGTCACCATGAAGTTTCGTCCTTCTATCGATCCGAGGTAACGGAATACGGCTGACTTCTTCGCGTTGCGGAGTTTCTTCCAGATGTCAATTTCCCAAGACGCGTCCAGTCCTAACATATAGTTCGGGAGCGGGTCCGGGATTTCTTCACCGGGGCGAATATCCGTGTTGGCGTCAACTGCACCATAGCGTGTGTAGCGAGGAGTCTTTTCCACTCCAGCTTCGGCACCGAAGTTCACGAAGGGAAGGTATTCCCCTTTTCGCGCGCGAATTTCATTTTGTGCGATGTTGATCTCTTGCCTCATGATGTTCAACTCCTGGTTCTTACCGAGCGCAGAGTCGATCAACGCCACCAGGTTGGGGTCGCTGAAGTATTCGCGCCAGTTAACCTTGGCCGTATTGACGGTGTCTTGACTGGCACCAAATTGTTCAGGGGTCGATCGGCTCTCATTTTGGTGTACCGTCATCGACGTCGGTACGGTACAGGCAGCGATGACGCACGAGAGGCCGACGATGCCTATGTATTTCTTAATGCTTTTTCTCATGGTTGTCGCTTTCATCAGTTTGGGGGAACGCGTCCATTTTGTGGACGAGGTCTTCGGTCAGTGAGTCTTCTTCTTCATCCCTGATCAGCTTACGTCCTTCGGCCATCTTGCCGAAGATGTAGTACAATCCGGGAACGATGATCACGCCGAAGGCTGTACCGAAAAGCATGCCGCCTAACGCGGAGGAACCAATGGTCCTGTTACCGATGGCACCCGGGCCCGTTGCTACGACGAGTGGAATTAGACCCGCGATGAACGCAAACGAGGTCATCAAGATGGGGCGGAAGCGAACCCGCGCACCTTCGATCGCAGCTTCCAGCACCGAAGCACCTTGCGCATGTTTCTGGTTGGCGAATTCAACGATCAACACCGCGTTCTTACCCAACAGACCCACCAACATGACCAACCCTACTTGTGCATAGATGTCGTTCGCAAGTCCCATCGACTTGATGAGCATAAACGAACCAAACACGCCGGCTGGCAAAGACAGAACCACCGCCAGCGGTATGATGAAACTCTCGTACTGGGCTGCTAACACCAAGTACACGAACAACAACACGATGATGAAGATGACCACCGCCTCATTTCCACGACGTACTTCGTCGTATGAAAGCGCTGCCCAGTCGATGTCGAAACCACGGGGAAGTGTCTTGGCCACTTCCTGTACAGCTTTGATGGCTTCACCAGAGCTGTATCCTTTTGCGGGAGCACCCCTGATGGCCGCCGTCGTGTACATGTTGTAGCGGTTGATCTCGTTAGCGCCTTGCGTCTTTTTAATCGTCATGAAGGCCGAGAAGGGAACCATCTCACCCTGGTCATTTTTCACCCACATGTTCAGGATATCCTCAGGGAGTTTCCTGTACTCGGGCGACGCTTGCACGAACACCTTGAAGAAGCGTTGGAACTTGATGAAACCAAGTTCATAGGTACTACCGATCAAGATCGAGAGTGTGTTCATCGCATTTCCAATCGACACACCCTTCTGCATGGCGAGGTCGTTGTCGATTTGGAGTTCGTACTGCGGGTAGTTGGCGCTGAAGAACGTAAACAGACCGGTGATCTCTTTCCGTTTTTCAAGTGCACCCATGAAGTCGTTTTTCACGCGCTCCAATTGATCGTAATCACCGCTGTTGGTCTTGTCGAGCAACTGCAAGGCAAAACCACCAGCAGCACCGTAACCGGGAACTGCTGGCGGGTCGAAGAACTCGATGGTGGCACCCGGAATTTCGTGGGCCCGCTCTTCCAACTCATAGATGATTTCCGTGACCGAATGTTCACGCTCAGACCAAGGCTTCAAGTTGATCAAGCAAGTACCGGCGTTGGAACCGCGACCTTCTGTCAACACTTCGTATCCGGCCAACGCCGACACCGACTTGATACCTTCTACTTCTTCGGCGATGGCTTGCAGTCTGCGGCTGACGTCGTTGGTACGCTCCAAGGTGGAACCGGGAGGTGTCTGGATGATGGCGTAAATCATACCTTGGTCTTCACTCGGGATGAAACCCGACGGCAGACTGTTGGCGATGGCGATAATGCCGAGGCCGAAGGCTAGCCAGAGCCCTACGGTTACCAACCGACGGTTGGCGATACGTTGGAGCAACCAGACGTATTTGTCTGTCATGCGTTCGAACCAGGCGTTGAACCAATCGAGGAAGCGATTGATCAAATTTCGACGACGGGGTACCCCATGGGTGTGACGCAAGATCATGGCACACAATACCGGTGTGACGGTCAGCGCCACGACACCAGACAAGACGATGGAACTCGCCATGGTAATCGAAAACTGCCGATAGAATACGCCGACCGGACCGGTCATGAATGCAACGGGCACGAACACGGCGGTCATGAGGAGTGTAATCGCGATGACGGCACCGCTGATTTCACCCAACACTTTCTTCACGGCTTTATAAGGGGATATGTGCTCCTCGGCCATCTTGGCGTGAACGGCTTCCACCACCACGATCGCGTCGTCGACGACGATACCGATGGCCAACACGAGTGCGAAGAGAGTGATCATGTTGACCGTGAGGCCGAATATCTGCATGAACACAAAGGCACCGATCAACGAGATCGGAACGGCCAAGGTGGGGATAAGGGTCGACCTCCAATCACCCAAGAAGATGAACACCACCAATGCCACGAGGATGAACGCATCGCGCAGCGTGTGTATCACGTTTTCGGTAGAGGCATCCAAGAAGTGCGACACGTCGTAACTAATTTCGAACTCCATGCCGGGAGGGAAGGTGTTGGTTTGGAGTTCTTCCAACTTGGCCTTCACACGCTCGATGACTTCACTGGCGTTACTACCATAAGTCTGTTTCAAGACGATCGCGGCAGACGGATATCCATTCAAGTTGGAATAGATGTCGTAGTACTCACTACCGAGTTCAACGGTAGCTAAGTCTTTCAAGCGGAGCAACTCACCATTCGAGTTCGCCCGGATGATGACATCGCCGTACTGTTCCGGTTTATTGAAACGACCTTGGTAGGTGAGCACGTATTCCAGTGCTTCCGCTCGTTTGCTGTCGGCGCGACCGATACGTCCTGGGGATCCAATCACACTTTGATCGGCGAGAGCCTCCATGATTTCTTCGGCCGACACGTTGTACGCGCGCATGCGATCGGGCTTAAGCCACACGCGCATGGCATATTGGCGGCTACCGAGGATACGGGCTTGACCGATACCGTTGATCCGTTGAAGTTCGGGGATCATGTTGACACCGGCGAAGTTGAAGAGGAACTTCATGTCGGCGTTCTTGTCCTTGCTGTACAGGTTGACGTACATCAACATACTGTTCATGATCCGGTTCACGATTACACCTTCGCGCTGAACGAGGATGGGCAGACGGTTTAAGACCTGCGCAATCCTCGTGTTCACTTGCACGAGGGCTTGGTCGGGGTCGGTGCCGAGGTTGAACACGATCTGGATATTGGCTTCACCGGCGCTGGTTGCGTCGGAGGTCATGTAGCGCATGCCCCACACCCCGTTAATAGCCTGTTCGAGGGGAATGAGTACCGATTCGGTCAACACTTTTGCACTCGCACCGGGGTACGAGGCGTTCACCATGACCACGGGTGGCGCGATCTCGGGGAACTGAGATTTCGGCAGGCTGTTGATCGCGAGTACCCCCATGAACACAATCACGAGAGACACCACGATCGCGAGGACCGGCCTATGTATGAATTTACTAAACATCTTTGTTGCTCTTTAGAGGGTTCGACTATTCGGCGTACACTTTCAAGTGAGGAATCACTTCCTTCGGATCTTGATACTCGTAGGTGATCTTGTCACCGTCCCTCACTTTTCGGAGACCTTCGAGCAGGATTTTGTCTCCCTCTGCCAACCCAGTTTTCACGATATACAAGTCGGGCATTTCAGCAGCGAGTGTAATTTCGCGTTGGTGGGCGACGTCATCTTTGTCAATGACGAATACGTATTTTTTCTCAAGAATTTCGAACGTGGCCTTTTGGGGGATGATGAGTGCACGTTTAAAAGGAACGGCCATTTGGATGTTGCCAGTTTCACCGTGGCGAAGCAAACCTTTCGGGTTGGGGAACGTGGCACGGAATGCGATGTTACCGGTTTCGTTGTTGAAGTCGGCCTCGATTGTTTCCACGATACCGGGATAGTCGAATAGCTGTTGGTTCGCCATCATCAATCGAACGCGCATCACGCTATCTTTCTTTGCCGCGATTTTGTAGTTCAGGTATTCTGCTTCAGGTACGTTGAAGTACACCCACATCTTGCTGTTATCCGAAATGATCGTCAATAAGTCGCCTTCGTCGAGCAAGCTTCCTTGCCGTGCATAAAAGCGATCCATGATACCAGTGAATGGCGCCTTAAGCTCGGTGAAACCGAGGTGCACTTGGGCGAGCGAAAGTTCCGCTTTTGCTTTGTCGTATTTGGCTTTCGCCAACGCGAGTTCGTTTTTAGAAACCACGTTGCTGTCGGCCAGCGCCTTTGTGTTCAAGAATTCGATCTCGGCGAAGTTGGCTTCCGCCTGAGCTTTCTGTAGTTCGGCTTGGTAGAGGAGGGGCATGATCTGGAACATCCGTTGTCCCTGCTTCACGAGTTGACCTTCGTCTACGAATATGTGTTCCAAGTAACCGCGTTCGAGCGCGCGCAACTCGATGTGTTGGATCGCTCTAATCTGGCACACGTAGTCGCGTATAGTAAGTGTGTCTCGCCGCAAGGGGCTCGTGACGAGAAACTTGACGCCCTCTTCCGTTTCACCTTCTTCCTTGTGAGAGCCGCAGCCTGTGGTCAACAGTAATGCACACAGGCTCATGAACATGAGTATTTTCCGCATAATAGTTTTGTTCTAAAAAAAAGATACGATTTTTTGATGATTGTTTTTGGTGTGTTTTTGCGCAAGACAACATGAATGGCACCTGGTCGCTTGAGGGGCCTCAGGCGCGCTATGAGAAGGAGGTCAGAAACTCATTAGAGTTGCTGACCGGCGAGAATCATACCCGAAATACTCGAATCACAAGATACCGTTGACCACCATCGGATATGGTATCGAACGAACTCAAAGAAAGTCCATGAACGCGGTCGCTCATGAGCTTGAGAGAACTGGGATCGTTACATGCGCCTGCGTAGGCGGGGAGATCTGAATGCTTTTTCGAGTTGGTCTTGTTCTCCTCTTCCGACTCTTCAATCACGGTTGTTTCTACCGCGGCGCTCCACCATTCGGACACCGGCAGCACGATCTGCGTAGAACTCGATTGGCAATGGCTGAGGAGTTCGGTTATCCGGCTAGCCGTAGCGTTTTGAACCCAACCTGCGGCGTCGACACTCGAATTGGAAGAGGAAAAGCTCTGGCCGAATCCGTTCGAGATTAAAAAGACCTGAAAAAGTAAAAAAGTGACGAGGATTCGGTTCATCAAGCCGCAAACATAATCAACCTACGCGGTACCAGGCAAGTTTGTTGACGACGCAACCTCATTCTTCTTATGGGATTTTCCACCTGCAAAAGGCCTCTCCTGGCCGCTAACGATTGAAATTGATCAAGATTCAGACGGGTCCACCACACCGGGTCGTCGTCCACTTATATAAAGGTATGACGATTCAACGGACTTCGATACGATTTGTTGGATGAGCTCATACCCGCAGTCGATTGCGGGCTAGTCGTCGACCGTCAGATAGGTCACAGCTCGAATCACCTGGCCATTGCCGGCGAGCCCTTCGATCACAACCCGGTAACGCCCCGGTAAGTCGGCCGCGTGAAATTGGATGGAAGCCTTTCCGGTCTCCACGTCGGGTCTCACGGCAGGGTCCCAATAAATAAGGGATCGGTAGTCGGCGATCGACGTATCTGTCGAAGGGTCGGCGTAGTTCGGTGCTATGAATAGACTAGGCAGGGAGAAACCGGCAATCTTGATTTCTTGAAAGTTAGGCCCCTTCGAGCCCGCGGTATAACCGGGTTTCATGTAAACAGCAATCATCCCAGCGGCACTCCGTTCACCATAAATGACGGTCGGTCGCGTGGTCACCTCAACACTTTCCACCGAGATCGGATTGATGCCAGCCAACACGCTGAAGGCATCGCCATTGATAATCACGTTGTCGATCATCACGGTCATCGGCGTGTTATTGGCAAAAGAGAGTGCCGAACTGCGCGCCAGCGTTACCGACCACACGCCGTTATCCTGTCGCACACTCAATCCAGGTATTCTTCCTTGAAGCGTCAGCAAGATGTTGTCGTGGTTCGGATTGAAGTCCTTCGACGTGAAAACATAGTCACCTTTTCCAAACGGTCTACGTGTCCGATCGATTTCTTGCATCTCGATTCGTTTGCCCACGACCTCAACTTCTTGTAGCATCCGAACATCTCTTTGGGCTTGATAACCCGACGGGAGCCGCTGCAAAGACTCGGAACGGACAGTAGCAATTTCAAAACTTCCGGTCGGAAGTTCGATCTCTGGAACGACGAGTGCCACTGGTTTTATTTTTCCGAACGCATATTTGCCCCCTTGATCGGAATTGAAAAAATAGGTTGCTGTGTCGAAGTGTTGGAGTCCAGAAAGAACAAAAGCACCTTGTTCGTCGGTTTCCACCAAGATGCTTTCACCTTCCAACGATCGCGTGAAACCGAGCATCGCCTGCGTCGGCCGCCCCTTGTCGTCGACAAACTGCCCATTGAAACTTGCACCACGTTCAACCGAATAGGTAAAGTCGCGCACGGTGGGAATCCGCGTGCTGTCGATGGGAAGAGTTTGGATGGTGGTGAAATCCGGCAATGGGACAACTTGCACCGCATCGGTCACGGAGACGGATAGATCAGCCGAAAGCGGCCTCCCCGCCATATCGAACGTTTGGAAATTAATGGTGATCGGCTCGCGTGGCTTGTACGTTGTCCGCTCCATTTGGACCTGAAGCATCGGCGATTTTACGTCATCAAAGAAGCCGCGATCCGGCAACGCCTTTTGGTGCAGGGGTAAAACGCGGATCGGTCTCACGAACAAGTGCGCTGAACCAAAATTCAAACTCGCTTGCGTATAGGCCCGCAAAAAGTATAGACCTGGACGATGGCCTTCTGGAAGAGAGATGTCGCCACGGGCCGTCTGACGCTCAATTCTTAACGATCGCTGGGCCACAACATTTTTGTTTGAGTCGATCAATTCGATGTGCATGACGGTACTCCGTTCTAGCACCTCGCGCGGATCCATATAGACGGCGTATACCTTCATCCAAATTGTCTCGCCCGGATAGTAGTAGGGTTTGTCGATGTGCACGTATACTTTTTCATAGGAGCGACGAACCGAACTTGCGATTGCTTCTTCGACACTTCCTTCCGTGAATACGTAGTCCAGCGGCATCGAAGCCGAAATTGGTACGGCTTTCATTGCACCTTCTAGGGACAATAGCTGCGGATTGATGATGCTTCCGTCTCGGTGGATGACAATGGGGCCCGTAGCCGAAATCGTACTCTCGTGGGTTGCACCGTCGGGGCTCGTGTAACGAATGATGAGCGGCGACGGTATTGCAATTCTGGCCCGATTCGTTGACGCGGTGACTGTCACCATCGATTGGGGTGAAACGGTGGAACCTTGAGACGTCATTTCGAAACCTTCTTTCAGAGTCTCGCCTGTATACAAACTGCGAAACCAGTGAAGGAGGGAGCCATGGTAAACGCTGAGCCTCTCTTTCTCCAAAGAGGCGGCATTCACTAGGTTCATGGGCTGCAACACTTCGAAACGCGTTGGTGTGTTGAAGAGAGATTTCTCATCAGTTTTCTGCACGTACACGTGGACGGTTACGCCCGTGCGTGTGTTCTTAATCCGAATAGGAGTTGTCGAGGAGAATCTTAATTGGCCCCCTTCGTTCGACAAGAGTAGGTCACTCGGGTTTTCGAGTGTTGCGGGTTCGGATCCGACGAGCAACTGGGTGAAGTGTTGGAGGTCAGCAGCACTCGCTTTCTTACCAAGTTTTTTCGATAGCGGTTGAAGTGAAAGGTTTAACGTGTAACTGCGTCCGCCTTGAATGGTAACAGCCGATCGAAAGATTTCAAATCCCTTTTTGAAGAGGACAAGTTCCATGAACCCGTCCGGTATGTTCTGCAGTTGAAAGTTTCCGCTTTCATCGGTGGTGGTTGCGACGGATGTATGGTTAATGAATACTTCGACGCTACCAATGGGGGTGCGGTCCTTTGCCGACAAGACTACGCCCGCGACTTGGCCGTGAAGCGCATAACTCGATAAAACAAAAAATAGCGTAACAATCCGGGCGTGCATGCACGTATGATCCTTCTTCGCGACCAATTTAAACAATCGACAAGAAATGGCTGTTACTCTTGAGTGACCTCCCACCTTATTCATCGGAGACACTAGCAGGCTAGAAAAGGTTGGATCGCCATTTAGAAAAACAGTTCTTGACTAGCGCACGGCAACTATTATCTTGTAAGACAGAGTATGAAGGGGATGGGCGCACATTGGTCCGGTTTTTTTTGGGTGGCTATTTTACTATCCATCTCCACAGCGGGCTATTCTCAAGATGTCCTTTCTGAAACAATGGATGGGTCGGAACAGGGAAGATCACTCATGGATGTTCTCGACGACTGGCAGCAAAAAAAAGGTGCGCGATTCTATTTCGCCCGGGATTGGATCCGGCCGATCAAGTTCAACAAGAGTTATCGAGGTGAATCGCTGGAATCGGCTCTGACGGACGTTTTTCTGGGTACAGACCTCAACTTCGTGGCCATGTATCCCACCATTGTGGTGATCCTGAAGGACCCTACGCAAGCACTCTTGCGGAAGACTGCACTACAATTGGCGGTCGAGTCGAAAAAGAAGATCGTGGCATTCACTTTTGGGTCGCCTGGAGGCGCTACCGATGGTAAGCCTATCACCATTTCAGGTAAGGTGATTGACGGAAAAACCAAAGAACCCATGCGCGGCGCCACCATCAGGATCGGAGAGACCACGCAAGGCACGACCACCGACGACGAAGGGCATTACCAGCTTTCCCTTCCGTTGGGATTGCATGTGCTGAATTTCACTTTTATCAACTACGAAGAGAAAGTGATCGACTTGGCCGCCTACGAAAGTGGCGTAATCGATGTGGTCCTCGAAGAGACACCCGTGTACTTGGAGGAGATCATCGTCCGAGATCGCGCGGATCGGGAGGTCGCCACCGCGCGCATCGGCCAAACGCAGATTTCGATGAAAGAGTTGAAACGGGCGCCGGCGATGCTTGGTGAAATCGACCTTATTCGAACCGTTCAAATGCTGCCGGGTGTTGCCACTGTCGGCGAGGCTGCCTCAGGATTCAACGTGCGCGGTGGGAGCGTAGACCAAAACTTAATTCTCTATGATGGGATGCCGATGTTCAATAGTTCTCACGTATTTGGCTTTCTATCTACGTTCAATCCAGAAGCCATCCGAGAGGTAGCATTCTATCGAGGAGGTATGCCTGCCGAGTTCGGTGGACGTGCCTCGTCGGTCCTCGACATTCGATCGAAAGATGGCGACATGAACAAGTGGAACGGCAACGCGGGTATTGGTCTAATGACCAGCAACCTGATGGTGAATGGGCCCCTTAAAAAAGAAAAGACCTCCATTGCCGCCTCGTTCCGAGGTTCGTATTCTAATTGGCTTATTCACGCGGTTCGAAGCGACTATGGCAACCTCCGAAATAGCTCCGTTTTTTTCTATGATGCTACGTTGAAAATTACGCATATCGTAAGTCCTAAGACCCGCGTCTCCTTTACGGGTTACGGTAGCCAGGATTCGTTCCGGCTCGGGCTCGACTCGACGTATCGTTGGAACAATTTACAACTCTCTTTTCGGGCCGATCACCAGTTTTCGTCTGCGTTGTCGGGCGAGTTCTCAGTCGGTCGAAGTGCGTATGGATACAGCGTGCTCACTGGCGACTCACTCAATGGCAGCGACTTGTCATATCGAATTGCCGCCACTGTTTTGAAAGCGGGCTTCAACTACATCAGGGACCAACACAAGTTCTCGTTTGGTTGGCAGATGACTCCGTACGGGTTCGAACCCGGTAAAATCCAAGCGACGTCGGCCGTCTCCGGCGCGGGAAACTACTCGCTTCCGAAGCAACACTCGTTGGAGAACGCTTTTTATGTTTCCGACAGTTGGTCACAAAACGATCGGTTGTTTATCGATGCCGGCGTAAGGATTCCTTTTTTCTTGGCTTTCGGGAAGGCCGACGTGGTGACCTACCAACCGGGTGCGCCGCGTGAGGCGAGCACCGTCGTGGACACCCTCCACTTTCGGGCGGGTCGCGTCGTAAAAGGCTATCTAGGATTCGAACCGCGGCTGGCTGTCCGTTGGATGTTGACCCCCGAAGCTGCATTCAAGCTGGGATATGGTCGCACGTACCAATACTTGCACCTGATTACCAACACGGCGGCGGTTTCGCCCGTGGACATCTGGCAGCCCAGTGGTTACTACTTTAAACCACAGCGCGCAGACCAAGTATCGGCGGGATACTTTCTCGACTTCAAACAGAAACAATACAACACCTCTGTGGAAGTGTTTTACAAGTACATGAACAATGTGCTCGACTTCAAGGATGGAGCAAAACTCATCCTCAACAATGCCCTAGAAACTGCTCTCTTGCAGGGAACGGGTTATTCGTACGGCGTGGAAACTACTTTCAGCAAAAACGTTGGTAAGATGATCACCTCTTTCAACTATACCTATTCACGCAGTTTTCGACAAGTGGCCGGCCCGACCAGTACGGAGACCATTAATCTTGGCAAGAGATATCCGTCCAACTTTGATCAACCACACATCGTGAACTTGACGTGGAAGTACGCGCTGTCTCGACGCCACTTCCTTACCGGTAACTTTACCTACCATACCGGGCGTCCGGTGTCAGTTCCTGTTGCCTTGTTTAAATATGAGACAGGTTATGTCGCTTATTTCTCCGAGCGCAACCAATATCGCATCCCTGACTACCACCGTTTGGACCTAGCCTTGGTGGTGGAGGGGAATCACAAACGAAAGAAGCTGGGCGACGGCACGTGGATATTGTCGATCTATAATGTGTACGCAAGGAAGAACGTGTATTCTGTTTTCTTTCGCGATGACGGAAGTGGTGCACTGAGGGCGTACAAACTATCCATCATTGGCACAATCCTTCCGTCGGTGAGCTACAATGTTAAATTTTGAATGGTGATGACAAGGAATCTCTGGCGACGATTGAAGTGGGCGATAGGTTTTGTTTTGATGACAGCCTGCGTTCAACGAATTGATTTCGAGACGCCACCTGCTCGATCGATCGTGGTGATCGAGGGTTTGATTTCCGACGAGCCCGGACCCTATATGGTCCAAGTGACACGCGCTCTTCCCATGAATGCCGACACGTCGTTGCGCGTACCCGTGCTCGGCGCCGAGGTCTTCCTCCACGATGAATCCGGTGCGGAAGAACAAATGGTGGCTTACACACCTGGGTACTATCGATCTTTTGGCATCATCCGGGGCCAGGTGGGACACCGTTACTATGTTACGGTGAAAGTTGGCAACACTACTTTTCAATCAGCACCCGACGAGTTGACGCCCGTGGGTGAGATCCAGCAAATCCGTACGGAATTTGAAAAGCGTTTTTCGAAACAGTCGTTTGGTGAGGTTCAGGCCGACGTGTTCAATGTATTTATTGATGCCGATGCGGGCGCTGGGAATCGATACGTTCGCTGGAAGTTTACCGGCACATACAAAGCGATGACCAATCCTGAGCTTCGCGTGCTCAAGATTGCGGAGTTTACCTTAAAGGCCCCTTTGGAATGTAGTGGCTTTACAGTGGAACCGGGTGGCGGTGGCGGAGTCTTAACACAAATGCGTGATTGTACGTGTTGCGTTTGTTGGGCACACCACTATGAAGATATGCCGCACCTCTCCGACGATGAAAGGGTCTCCGACGGAAAGTATCTCAACGTGAAGGTAGGCGAGGTTCCCATCAACGGAGCAACCTTCTTCGACAAGTATTTGATCGAAGTCGACCAAATGAGTTTGACCCGAACGTCGTACGAATTCTTCAACCAGATTCGCGCGCAGCGGCAATCGGCCACGAACATCTTTCAGCCCGCCTACGGTGCGATCCGGGGGAATATTACCAGCGACAGCCAGAACCAGCAAGCCACCGGACTCTTCTACGCCACTGCGATCCGTCGGAAGTACCTCTTCATGAGACCGGAAGATGTTCCATACGTGGTCCCACCAATTTTCTTCGTCACTGATTCGTGCACGACGTACTACCGTAATTCAACCACGATCCAACCAAGTACATGGTAGTGAGACGCCTGCTTCTAATGATATGCGGCTCGGTGGTCGCTTTAGCAAGCTTAGCCCAAACGGAAGCGGAGGTTCGGTCCACCTTTCAATACTATTTCGCCTCGCGCGCACCCGTTCACCTCGAATTGACTTTCAACCAAGCAAAGTATACTCCGGGCGACACCATTTGGTTTAATGCCTGGTTAATGCACGACGACCTAACTCCGACCAAAGGAATTCAACTTGTTCACGTGCACCTAATCGATCACCGGGGCAACTCCCAGTTGACGGGCGTCATCAGCACACGCGATGGGGTAGGACATTCGCAGTTGATACTTCCGGCGACGCTGGAACCTGCGTTCTATCAAGTCGTTGCCTTTACTGCGTGGCAACGAAATTTTGGACGCTCAGCCTTTTTCAAAAAGGACATCCCCATTGTGAAGACCAAGTCTATCGCGCTGGATCAATCAGAGCCTGTTCGTCAACTTCGGATGATGGCGGAACTCAGCCAGGATGGAACGGGAGTCGATATCACGATTTCAGCACCGCCGGTTGCTGGACAGAAACCGATGCTCGTATTAACTAGGCACGAGTCGGTGCTCCATGTGGCACCCGTTGAGATAAATGCGCAAGGCATAGGACATTTGTTCGTTCCGGCGACGGACCTGAAGTCCGGCATCATTCATCTATCAGTGTTGCTGAATCGACAGGCCATCTTGCAACAGCAGATGGTCTACAAGGCTCCAAATGTTCAATCACTCCAGTTAAAAATTGAGTCTGCAACCGTCAAACGAGATGAGCCCGGGCAAATGTCGTTTTCGATCCGCGACGACGAGGGAAAGCCATTAAAGGGTGAGTTTGCCGTGACCGTCTTGAACGACACGTGGTGGGATGAGCAACAGGAACGTAGCCTCCTCGCGAGCGATCTTTTCGCAGGGCAGTCGTTGCGTGTGACCGATGGGTTGGAATATAATTGGAGCAACATACTTGCGCGAAAAGTGCCGATCATCCAGTATCCACCCGAGGTGGTTATCCAGAAAAATGGAGTGGCGTTCATAGGTGCCACGGGGCAACCGGTTCCAGACCTCACGAGGATCGGTGTATTCCTGCAGTATGACAGAAGCCACTATGAGACTTTCACAACCTCAAAGGGACGCATCAGTTTAACGTTTCCGACGCTCATAGAACAGGATGAATTCTTTTATACAGCGGAGTACCGGGGACGCCTTTTGAAAGATGTAAAGGTGAAATGGGATGAAGACACCATTCGGTTTCTCCCTGCGCCTTCGACGCGGACCCTCGAGTCGGAAGATGCCTATGGTATTTTCATGTCCAACGCGCGTATGATTGATCGAGCTTTCTCTGTCGCCGTCAACCGACCGGTGCAGGCGGAAGATCGTCGTCTCGACTTTGAGTCGGAGGTGGCGAATGGCGACTACGAATTGCGCCTCGACGACTACATCCTGTTTCCCACCATGGAGGAGTTTATGCGCGAAGTGGCGCAGAGCGTTTTGGTTCGTCGACGTAAGAAAGGAGTGTCGATCAAGATGGCACTACCCGAGCAAATGCGGGTACCCAACGGTCCGCCCGTGTTTTTAATCGATGGTGTCGCGACACGCGATGTTGACACCTTCCTTGCGCTTAAGACAGAAGCCACCGCATCGGTGAAAGTCATTCGATCTGCAGATAAATTGGTGCCGCTAGGTGTGTTCGGACGAAACGGCATCATCATCGCCGAATCTAAAGTGAAGAAGAAAGACGTCGCGCCGGTCGACTCGCTGGCGTTGGTCCGGGGTGTTTCACGTACGATGAATTTCCCCACCGCCTCAGGCTCGGCCGACGCTCCACGCTTTCGTTCCGCCCGCTACTGGAATCCTTCAGTTAGAACGGACGCATCTGGAAAAGGACGAGTCGAATGGGGTGGGAGCCAAGACGATTCAGGTTACTTGGTGCACATTGTGGGAATGACAGAAGACCGGCGTTCCGTGTCCTTGATTCAGAGGCTTCCGGTTCGCCAACCGTAGTGCTCTTACTCCTTCTTCACGGTTTTTTCCATCGGCAGGTCGGGAATACGACTCCATTCTTGCATCGAACCATCGTACAGCTTCATGTCGTAACCAAGTATGCGCCCCGCCATGTAGACCACGCTGGCTGTTTGGCCAATGAAACAATAAGTAACGAGTTCTTTTCCTTTTGGTGCGACGGGTTGGAAGTAGGTCTGAAGGCTGTCGGCACTCTTGAATTGATTGTTGACGTCGATCAAACTTTGATAGGGAACGTTGACGGCGCCGGCGATGTGTCCATCACGCGGATTGCCGGTGGGGTCACCGTCGTAGAAGTTCTTTGCCCGGGCGTCGACCACAAGCCCGCGGTCTGATTTCAACGTTTTCAACACGTAGTCCTTATCTACTAAGATGTCCCCGAGTTTCAACGAAACTTTGCCCTTACCGGGTTGAGGCGTTTCAGTTGTTACTGGAAGGCCAGCTTTTTTCCACGCCTCCAGTCCTCCGTTTAAGAATTTCACTTTTCCTTTGAGGCCGAGGTCCTCTAGGGTGAGAAACATCCGAGCAACAGGACTGACCTCGTTCCGAACGTGATACAATACGACGAGCGAGTTATCGTTGACGCCCCAGCTTCTCAATAGCGCCGTCGCCTTTTGTACGTCGGGAGCATTGTAACTTCCGGTGGGTGCATTTGGAGCCAACCACTCGGGCCACAGAAAGTGCGCGCCTTCGATGTGCTCCTTATCGTAGTCGAACTTCAAGAAGTTAGATTGAACCAAGACAAGGTTCGGATCTTTCTGGTGTTGCTTCAGCCAATCGACTGAGACGAGAATAGACTGATCTTGTGCAGCGCCAACCAACGACACGAAAAGGAATAGAGGAAGGAAGAATTTTTTCATACCTGTATTTTATACCAGTTGGAACAAAAGTAGAGGTACCCTCCTAGAGCTTGTTCCCACCAACGGGGGGAATGTCTGACCACACTCGGCGTGATGTTTTCGCCGCTGCGACTGGGCGTGTTTAGGCCATTACGGGCACAAACTCTTCCGACGTCCCCAGCGTTTTCAGCAACCGGAGGTGACCGCCGAGAGCTGCAGCAAAAGTGTCGTACGTCTTGTAGGGGAGACCAAATTCGTTGGCCGTTTCCTGTACAATCGCTGAAATCTTGCGATAGTGAACGTGGCAAATATTCGGGAACAGGTGATGTTCAATTTGGAAGTTTAGACCGCCAACGTACCAGGAGAACCAGGTGCTCTTATTTCCGAAGTTCGTCGTGGTAAGAAGTTGGTGCACCGCCCAATTGTTGTTTAATGTACCTCCCTGGTCAGGCAAGGGATATTCAGTGCCTTCCACCACGTGCGCAGGTTGGAAGATGATCGCAAGGATGAACCCGGCTAGGTAATGCATTCCAAATATCCCGATGGTCAGCTGCCACCAAGTAAGGGGTGTGAAGACCAAAGGAATGACGAAGATGTAACCGATGTAAAATAGTTTCGAAATAATCATGATCGTCCATTCCCACGCGACGTTCGCATTGTGGGCTTTTGCCAGTCCATCGTGATGATAGCGCCACAGGCGGGTAAAGTCTTTGAACATCAACCAGACGATCGTCATCAAACCGTAGAGAAGCCATGCATACAAGTGTTGAAAGCGATGAATCTTCTTAAGGGGTGTCGACGGGCACAGACGGAGCACACCGCGGGGACTGATGTCTTCATCGTGGTCGTGTACGTTTGTGTAAGAGTGGTGCAGGACGTTGTGTTGTATTTTCCAGTTAAACGCGTTCGCGCCGATCAGATTCAGGGAGTATCCCAACACAGAGTTTACCCATTGCTTGGAAGAGTACGCACCGTGGTTGGCGTCGTGCATCACGGATAAGCCGATTCCCGCCAAGCCCAATCCCATGACGAAGGGGACAAGGGCTAGCTGCCAGGGTGCGGTCACTTGGTTGGCGACCACTAGCGCATATGGTCCAAAATAGAGCGCAAACATGAAAATCGTCTTGATGTACATTTCGAGATTCCCATGCCGAGAGATATTATTCGTTTTGAAATAGTCGTTAACGCGTTTGTTTAACGTAGCAACGAAGTCTCTCTTGGTTGATGCGAAAACAATTGCTTTGGGTTTTTCCATGTGGTGAGAAATGCAGTTATAAAAATCTTGAGCACACGCGGTGAGTCATTAAGAATCCCACAATTCGGGCTCGGCAGAATTTGCCAATTCATAAAGATACCAATTATTTTCTCGTAATTGGTCAGATGTCTAAGAAAAGAAATGCCGTTCAAAAAATCATATGGCTAATCATAACAACCGTTGTTTTCGCAAGCCCATTTTTCGGCGCCAGCGCCCAACCAGAAGCGAAAAAACAACGAACGATCGTTACGACGGATGGTGAGGTGGACGACCAAGATTCCTTTATCCGGCTCTTGCTCTATGCCAACGAATTCCAACTGGAAGGGCTGATTTATAGCAGTTCGCAGTGGCACTACAAGGGCGACGGGAAGGGCACCAAGTTTACATCGCGCATGGCGACGACGGCGGAGCGATACGGAGAACGAACCGAGTTGCGGTGGCCGGGTACCACCTGGATGGGGGAGATCATTGAGAAATACCGGGTTTCGTATCCGAACTTGATCAAGCATGACAGAAACTACCCTAGCCCAGAATATCTCCAAAGCATTATTCGCGTGGGCAACATCGACTTCGAAGGCGAGATGTCGAAAGATACCGAAGGATCGAATTTCATCAAGACGAAATTGCTCGATGCGAACTCAACGCCCATCTATCTTCAGATCTGGGGCGGCACCAACACGGTGGCCCGCGCATTGAAGTCGATTGAAGATCAGTACCAAAGCACCAATGAATGGACTGCAATCAAGAAGCGCGTCTCCGAGAAGGCAATCATCTACGCAGTACTTGATCAAGATGCGACGTACAAACAATACATTGAACCCAACTGGCCAGAGATACGGGTACTGTACAATGCAAACCAGTTCTGGAATTTCGCCTACCTATGGCCACGCGTCGTGCCAGCAGAACTCCAGCCAGTCTTAAAAGGACCATGGTTTGAGAAGAATATCAAATTCGGTCATGGGCCGTTGCTCGCCAGCTATTTCTTGTGGGGCGATGGAACACGGATCGAGAATGATGAAGAAGATAGGTTCGGCGAACCAAGCGAAGTCGCTAAGTATAAAATGACGAAATATGATTTTATCTCGGAAGGCGATTCCCCTGCGTTTTTCCACTTGGTAGATGTAGGCTTGCGCAACTTGGAAGATGCGTCATTTGGAGGTTGGGGAGGTCGCATGGTACGAACTGCCAACCCCTTTCGCTGGGAAGATGGCGACGAGGCCACCGATTTCAATCCATTTTCTGGACAGATGGACAAAGCGTTTCCACAGACGAGGTGGATCGATGTCTTGCAAAATGATTTTGCCGCTCGCGCAGATTGGTGTGTCAATGACTATCGGCACGCGAACCACGCGCCGGTCGTAAAGGTGACGCATCCTCGTGATCTGCAAGCGTCGGCGGGGCAGAAGGTGTCGCTAAAGGTGGCGGCCACCGACCCAGACGGAAATAAACTCAATTTTAAATGGTGGCAGTATTTCGAGGTAGACTCCTATGCAGGTAAAGTCGCGATCGACCAACCTTCATCGGCTAGCACACGTGTGGCCATACCGGCCGACGCCAAATCCGGGGAAACCATTCACCTCATCGCGGAGGTGACCGACGGTGGGGTGCCTGCCTTGACGCGCTATCAACGGGTGATCATCACCATTCGATAGGCAGCCTAGGCGGGTAGCATCGTGCGGTGTCGCACAGTCGACACGGCCACGCCAAAGTGGTCTGGAATTTTCGTGGTGGGTGAAATCTCTCGCAACCCGATTTTGATCAACGCCATGTGATGCACTGCATGCTCGATGTTATAGGCAATTTCGCGTGGAAGGTTGGTTGGAATCGAGATCGTATCGCTGCCGTCTAGCGAGTAGCTCACTTCTAAACGCAGGGGATGCCCGGCGTCAAGCTTGTTGACGAACCGACGGATGCCTTCGATGGTGCTCGCGGCGAAATCCGGGTCGGCTTCTATCCTGTGGTCGCGTTGCCGTTGGTCGTAGTTAACGACCCCAAGCTTGTAGCCATTTTCGAGACAAATGAAGAATTCCAATATGTGACGCACATGTTGCCCAATACTCGACTGACTTAACGCCGGCGAGGGCCTTTGGAAGTCCTCCGCTTGAAGGCTGATGACGATTTGAGACAGTTGATCGAGCAACTCGATGCTCACCTTGGCTAACTTTTCCATGGGTCGACAAAAACAGGATTTTGATCGAATAGACGGCGTCACAGGGTGAACCTTACACCGCTCGAAAAAAAAATCTAAATGCGTGTCCTATCTTTGCCCGATGAAAAAAGGGATTTGGGCCGTCCTCTTAACGGCTATGATGGGCGGGGCATCTTCGGGCTGCGATGGATGTCGCTATGCCGATGTCATGTATGCCGGACTCGACATCGTTGAGTTTTGGGTTGTAAACCAAAACGAGGCTCCGTACCTCATCAAGGAAACAATCGACTCTTTGACGGTAACCGACCTCGTGACGAACACACCAGTGCAAGTTTTCCTTTCGCCCCAACAGCCCAACGGGTACTCATTTTTTATCCAAGACCATCGCTATGACCGCGCCTCTTTCGACGCGTTAACAAAGGCCTCCTACCGAGTTCGTTTCAGCTATGAAGAAATTGACACGATCAAGTTTCAGTTTAAGCTGAAAACCGTTGAATGCGGCGGACTGGATTTCGATCAGCTGCAGATATCGTGGGACAAACAGGTCTTGAACGATGGATCTTCACGATCAACCTTTTACGAAGTAAAACGGTAACCGTCGGATAAGGATCTTACACGGTGATCTCGACTACGTTCCCCTCTGGATCTAAGATCACGGCTTCATAATATCCGTCACCGGTCCAACGTGGTTCCCCAACCAACGAGACTCCTTCCGCCCGAAAGCGAGCGACCATGTCATCGACTTTTTCTCGACTCCCCACACTAATGGCGAAGTGGGCGATCCCGAAGACTTGTGCTGGGTACATACTGTTGCTTTCAACCACAGTAGGCTGATGCATTAGTTCGAGACGTGCCCCATCGCCAAATCGCAGGAAGTAAGATCGAAAGTTTTTCTTGGCGTTGTGGTAGGGTTCGCCCGACACGCAGCCAAAGTACTTCTCGTAAAATGACCGCATCAAGGTTAGATCGCGGACCCAAATGGCGAGGTGTTCAATTTTCATTGCTGCAAAATCGAAAGAGAGGTCGATTTAGAATTTGTACGTGTAGCCAAGTCGGAAAACCTGCGTCTCGTAATAGTCGGTGCTGACGAGCCTGAAGCCGTCGCCCTGGGTGGTTCTCTTGATCCGGAGCGTGTTGAAAAGGTCGGTAGCGTTCAAAAATAGTTCGCCCTTTCCTTTCTGAATGGTTCGTTTCACGCCGGCGTCGACATAGGTGCGTGCATAGATTTTTCCCTGCGGAATAATGTCGGGTGCTTGATAGACGGCAGTGGCTTGAACATCCCAACCGCCTTTCAAGTGGAACAATCCGTTCAGTTTCACACTGCCCGACGTGATCTGCTGTCGATCGGCGGTGAACGTATTTTCCTTCGGGTACAAGTTCACTACAGAAAACGCGTCGATGGTATTCTGGTAGGCGTTCAGGTTGAGGTTGAACACGGCCCACTTGGCAAAGTTTTGAGAGATGATCACTTCCACACCAGAGGTGCGACTGTGGCCGGCATTTTGAAAAATGTTGTATACCAACGTGCTCCCGGGAACGATGCTCGCGATCCGCGTGATCGTCGCTTGCATCTCCTTATGGTAAACAGCAGAATACAGGTAACCATTATCCCAACTGGATTTGTAACCCATCTCGTACGACGCCGTGAATTGCGGTCGGAGGGCAGGATTACCAACCTTGATGATTTCTGCATCGTCGTACTTGGGAAAGATTCGAATATCAACTTCGTTGGGTCTGTCTACGCGTCGCGTGTAAAACCAAGACAACGTGTTCTGGGGATTTATTTTATAGGCGAACCGTACGTTCGGAAACGGTTGGGTATAGTGATAGCCGCTGCTCTTGTATACCGGGTGATTGGGGTTAACGTTGTATTGGACCTCTACATATTCTACTCGAAGTCCCGCCTCTAGTTCTATCTTTTCACTTTCGTAGATGTAGTTTCCATACACGGCGGGGATAAGTTCACCGTAGTCCGCCAAGCCTCCCGCGCTCACGTCGAGTGGTGAATTGAGGCCCGGATAGAATTGCATGTTGGTCGGGATGTACCGCTTACGGAGTTTAAGGCCTGTTTCGAAGCGACCGTAGCGCATGGGTTGCACATAATCCACGGTGAGGTCACCTACCTGTTCGTCCGACAACAGTTTGAAGGAATCTTCACCCGTGAACGTGGGCATGATGTTCGTAAAGAAGTACTTCTCGTTTTCACGATGAAAGGTATAATTGAACCCGACGTTCAGGAGCCGTCCAGGTTGTTGGTACCGGTGTTGCCAAGTGGCCGTCGCGGTGACGGTGGTCTTCAATTCATCTTCTAAAAACTGCCAGAGCCGCAAGCGCTCCGAAAGATTTCCATTGAAAAAGGGTTCGTCTCCTCTATCCAGGATTTTTTCGCTGCTGAAGAGCGCCGAAACCGAGAAGGTGTTTGCGTCATCTTTGTACCAATCGAAACCGGTTTTCCCTGTCACGATATTCGTCGTCCGGTTTCGTTTGAGTTGCTGCCGGATCGTGTCGCCCGTGTCGTAGTAACGATCCGTGAATTCATTCTTGTTGAGGGTTCGGGTGAACAGGTTGTCGCCTTGAAAGAACCAATTGAGTTTGTTCTTGCGATAGTTCAACGAGATGCTCGGGTTGAGCTTAGGTGTAGCTGTGTATTGCGGCCGAATCGTAGGGAAGTTTCCCTTCTTGATCCACAAGGCGCCAAGACCGCCAGCCAACCCCACTTTGCCATTCCAGCCCTCTGACTTTTCTTTTTTGAAGATGATGTTGATGATTCCCGCATTTCCATTCGCGTCATACTTGGCCGATGGATTGTTGATGACTTCGATGCGTTCGATGGCTGAAGCTGGTATGTTATCGAGGCTCGTCTGATTCCCAAAGCCGGTCAGCGCGGTTTGCTTGCCGTCGATGAGGATCGCGACGCGGTCGTTACCACGCAGGCGCACAGTGCCTTCATCACTTACTGTAACGCCGGGTAAGTTCTGCATCACTTGCAGCAGCGACCCGCCACTTTGGTTGATATTGTCGGCAACCGTAAATGTTTTACGATCCAGCGTTTCGGCTACCGCATCACGCTTGCCCTCTACGATCACGTCGTTCAACGTCGTGGTTGCCTCCGACAGGTCGATAATGCCTAAGTCCAAGAATTCGCTGAGGCGTCCAACCAGGATCGGTTGACGGACGGCTTGGTAGCCAATAAACGAAGCTTCGACGACGTAATGCCCCGGGGTAATTCCGGAGATTGTAAATCGACCATCATCACCTGTAATGGTACCTCCTTTAAACACGGAGTCGGGCAGGGCTTTCACCACCACGTTCACAAACGGTAGCGACGCTCCCTGACCTTTGTCTCTCACAATCCCCGAAAGGGTAACTTTTGATGTTTGGGCTAAAGAAATTGTCGACAGACAACTCATGATAGCCAGCATGATCCACTTTCCCATCCTTCCCATTGCCTAAGCAACCGCAAAGATAGGAGTGTGAATAAACCACCCTAATTAATTATGGCAACCAAACAGTAACGGGCAAAAGTGGGGCTGTGCGGTATATTAGCTCTAGCGCGCTACTTCTTCGTGTCAACCTTACGACGCCGCGCTCGAATCTGCTCTACCTTTTCCTTGGTCACGCCAAACACCTTTCCTTGGCTGGCATCCTCCATGAATTGGTCTACATAACGCTGGCTCAATTGCGCGTTGTCCTTGTACTGTGCCCGCAACTGGTCTAACCTCTTGTGCAGGTTGGCGCGGACCTGTGCGTAAGCGGGATCGTCATACACGTTCTTCAACTCGAGCGGATCTTTTTTGCGATCGATCAATTCCCATTGATCTTCCACATAATAGTAGTGGATCAGCTTGTAGTCTTTCGTCACGATGGCATAATGCCGGTTGACCATGTGTTCGGCGGGATACTCATAATAGTGGTAATACACCGCGTCGCGCTTCCATTGACGCGTGTTTCCCTTCAACAGGGGCACGAGGCTGAGACCTTGCATTTCGGCGGGGGCTTGTACACCTGCGGCATCCAGAAATGTCTGCGCAAAATCGAGATTTTGAACGAGTTCGTCCGAGCGGGTTCCAGCTTTTACGCGACCGGGCCACGCAATGAGCAAAGGAGTCTTGAACGACTGATCGTAAATGAAGCGTTTGTCGAACCAACCGTGTTCACCCAGGTAAAAGCCTTGGTCCGACGTGTACACGATAATGGTGTTGTCCATCAACTTGTTCGCTTGGAGGTAATCGAGGAGACGCCCGACATTTTCATCTACCGCCTTAATGGTGCCCAAGTAGTCCTGCATGTATCGTTGATACTTCCATTTCATCTTGTCGCGGTCGCTCATCGAAGGGTAGGCCTTTTTGAAGGTTTCGTTGATCGGGGAATACGCCTTACGAAAGTTTTCTGCCTGGCTGGGATTGAATCTACCCGTCTCATACTTGTAGCGGAGCTTGTCGAACCCGATCTCCGGAATGTGGAGTTCGTCCATCACCTCGGGGAAGACCTTGTTGTCGCCTGCCCATGCCATGTGTTTCAAAATGCTCATCTCCGCTTCGGCTACCGGCGAGGTACGCCCCGAATAGTCATCGAAAAGGGTCTTCGGCTCGGGAAACGTCTTGGTCGTATACTCAGCCAAGTGGCGTTCCGCCATTAACCAGGACCGATGCGGCGCTTTGTGGAGATACATCAATAAGAAAGGCTGGTCTTTCTTCCGCTCCCGGTCCAGCCACTGAAGCGTCATATCGGTGATGATGTCGGTAACATACCCGTCGACTTTGATGTTCCCTTCGTTCTTCGTAATGAAATCAGGATTGTAATAGGCTCCTTGGTCGGGGAGGATCTTGAATTGATCGAAGCCTTTCGGGCTGTTTCCGAAATGCAGTTTTCCGAACATCGCGGTTTGGTAGCCAGACTTTTGTAACAGTTGTGGGAAGGTGACGTTGGTTGTGTCGAATGGAAAGTGGTTGTCAATCTTGCCGTTCAGATGGGAGTGCTTACCCGTTAAGATTGTGGCGCGCGAGGGAGCACAAATCGAGTTGGTGACACTCGCCTGCGTAAACAACATGCCCATCTTCGCGATCCGGTCAATGTTCGGCGTTTTGATCAAGCTCGAATCATACGCAGAGATCGCTTGGTAGGCGTGATCATCCGACATGATAAAGATGATGTTCGGGCGCGTTTTATCCTTGCTCTGGGCATGGGCAAGACAAAAGGGGAGGGCGCACAGACAAAAGAGGAAGGATCGCAATTTCATTTTTCGAGCTATGGTTCAATATAGCCCGGTTTCTATTGCCCTTCGCTCCCTTCAGAACATTTATTCAACCACTCAACTAGTTCCAAAGCGTTCCATCCAAACCCACAATAATTCCCAACCAAAGTCCGATCAATAGAATGATCGCGCTTAGAACCCCAGCCACCCATTTGTTCTGGATGCCGATCAATACGCCGAATCGAAATAGAATGAAGTTGCAGCCGCCAGCAAGCGCTCCAGCCAACGGTACCATGACGAGGGGACGAACCATCCAATACGGGCCCCATTCCGGCCGTGCGTTTTTCACGGTGGAAAGCATCCAAAGGATTAGCGCCAAACCAATTACCGCCCCTGCCAACACGCGGGATGCAAGCGAATAGCGGCGTTCGGGATTTGTTTCGTGAGCAGGTGCCATAGTCGAAGTCTGTTTGATGGTGGCACAAATATAAAAGTACTTTTAAATTAAAAGTGAAACGGTTGGGTTAAATTTTTTGACTTCCTTGGGTCAGAAAGTAGCCTTATGCTCGTACACCTAGTGGATGGTACTTACGAACTGTACCGTCATTTTTATGGTCAACGCTCCTTCAATCAAGGAAAGGATGCCCGGTTTGGAGCATTGCTAGGGGTTCTCCACACCGTCTTGCAAATGATGGAAGAGGGTGCCACCCACATTGGTGTCGCCACCGACCACGTGATCGAGTCGTTTCGAAACGATCTATGGGCCGACTACAAAACGGGCGCGGGAATAGACCGTGCACTATGGTCGCAGTTCCATCCATTGGAAGAAGCGCTTGCCGCCATGGGAGTGACCGTGTGGCCGATGGTGGAATTGGAAGCTGACGATGCGCTGGCGTCGGCCGCCTACTTGGCCGCGAAGGACAAGAAAGTATTGAAAGTGTGTATTTGGACACCTGATAAAGACTTGGCGCAATGCGTGACCGGCGACCGCGTGGTACAAATCGATCGTCGATCGAAGATCATTCGCGATGAAACAGGGGTGAAGATCAAGTTCGGCGTCACGCCGTCGCAAATTCCCGATTTCTTGGCGTTGGTCGGAGACTCCGCCGATGGCTACCCTGGGATACGTGGGATTGGAAAGTTGGGTGCCGCAAAGCTGTTGAATGACTTTGGTTCGATCGAAGCATTTCCACCACACGTGTTGAAAGAGAGACTTCCTGAAGCGCTTCTGTTCAAGAAATTGGCAACACTGCGCACCGATGCCAAGTTGTTTAGGAAGGTCGACACCCTGCGATGGAAAGGACCGGGCGTGGCGTTCGGGCGTTGGGTGAAGAAATTGAAAGATCCACGCCTGCAGCCGCGTGTGGAGGAACTCGCCAACCGTCTTGCGTAGTTAATGGCGTATCGATTCGAGGAGCTTTAGCTCTGCACGAAGCGGCGCCTTGGTTAAGTTTGGATGTGCGTTCAATTCCATCACTGGTTGGTTGACCTCGTCGTATTTCGTCCATTCCAGTAGTCCTGTTCCGTTGGGGTTTCCCGTCTTGACGAAGTTCAGCCAGTAACCCGACATCAACTGCTCCACATCGTAGTCGGACGTTCGCCAAGGCCTTTTCCATTGCGAAAGTGTGTGGAGGGCGAAAGGCACATCCGAGGTATGGAACGCTCCGTAGTTGGGGAACCCGGGTTTGTCTGTCGGTACATAGCTGAACTGGTATACGTAAGTGGGACTCGTGTTCGACAGCGCCCACACGTGGTCGGCCCATGCCGCGAAGTTCAAGATCCCCAAGTTTAACTGCGACTTTTTGGCTTCTTCGTCGGTGGCCGCTGGAAAGACACGCAGGAATTCCTTTGCGTTGTTCCCGTAAGTGGTCTCCACCCATGTCTGAAAAATGGTGGCGGACTTCGGAGGACCGGCCATGGATCCGTCGCCGGTGACCCATCCGCAGACAAGCGGCACATCGTTTTGCTTCTTGTTCTTGAAGATGGCACCCATCGGTTCGGGTAGCACATACCCGTCGGTAATTGGGACAAAGGTTCCGAAGGGAAAAGTGTTCGCCACTTTGAGAACGCTATCTGCCGAAAGCTGTCGCAATTCGGACAGCGACGTGACACGTGCTTTTCGTTCAATGGCGACGCCGGTTTTCTCGGCGTCTTGCAACGTAGTCGAGGATCGACCGAAAGAGGCACCACTATGAGCAATGGCCCCCCGAAACAATCCTTTGGCTAACGGCGAGGCGACGAGCGCTTGAACGGCGAATGAGCCTGCCGATTGACCCGCGATGGTCACTTTCGAAGGATCGCCCCCGAAGGCCGCGATGTTTTCTTGAACCCACTTCAATGCGGCAATTTGATCTTGAAGCGCGTAGTTACCCGAGGCAGCGTGGTCCGACTCCCGCGTGAGTTCGGGATGCGACATGAAACCAAACACACCCACACGGTAATTGATGCTGACGAACACGATCCCTTTTTGCGCCAGTTGTTCGCCGTCGTAGATCGCACACGCGCTGGAACCCGAGACAAAGCCACCGCCATAAATCCAGACCAACACCGGGAGCCTTTCGCGGGTAGATTTTGCTGGCGTCCACACGTTTAGGTAAAGACAGTCTTCGCTAACAGGTTCGGGCGGAGCGATGAACTCTTCCGACCACATCATGAATGGGGCGGGTTTGTTCTGCATGGGACTTGCGCTGAATTGATGGCACTGCAAAATGCCTAGCCACGGTCGCACCGGTTGTGGCGCCCGCCATCGAAGCTCACCGACCGGCGGCGCGGCGAATGGGATGGCCTTGAAGCTTGCGACGGAGCGGTCTGAATTCCATTTTCCGACTATGTTTCCTCCCGTCACCTTGGTGTGAAGGATGGCGTCTTGTGCTGGTGCACCGTACGCTGTCAGCACCAAGGCGACGAGAAGGAAAGATAGTTTTTTCATGGTTGCATTCTATCGTGGAAGAAGTAACGAGCGTCGTTATACTTCACCGCTTTTGATTCCGTATCCAGAATCATCACGGGAGGGGTGGCATCCGTCGGTTGGGCGGCAGGCCATTCGGCCAAGCCAGTTCCGTTTGGATTCCCTGTCTTAATAAAGTTAGCAAAATAGGTGAGCATGGTTTCTGACACCTTAAAGTCATCGGCGGTCCATGCGTAGTCTTTCACCAAAGGAAGGTTGCCCATACAATACTCGATCTCGCATGCGTGTGGGGCGCCAATCGGCTCCGGCATTTTCGGGCCACCGCCTTGTTGCGTACCACCGGCTAATCCAGGCGTTAGTGATTTATCGACAAGCGCCGGGCGCAACTTGCTGTACAAATAGCGGTAAACCGGTTTGCTGCTGTTCTTGCGATGCATGTCGAACCATTTCCATGTGCTAAAGGAGATGAAACGATCGGATGCTAAGTTGGTGGCCGCCCATTCCACTTCTTTTTCGTTGCCGTGGGGATAAAGCTTCAACACTTCTTCCCAATCTTTAGGATAGGCTTCTTTCACTTTCTTCACCAACGTTTCCTCGTTGATAGGTCCTTGCGTGAATGCGATACCAGGAATCTCAGCAGAGTTCCAGCCCAACAGCAATGGCACTTGTGCTTGTTCCTTTGCTGCAAAAGTTTCCTTCATTCCTTTCGTGAAGAAATAGCCATCTATTACTGGCGGGAAACCAAATCGTTTGGATTCTTGATAAGCTTGGAACAATTCGAACGTGCTTGCCTTGCGCAACTGGGCGAGAGAAGTATAACCGGCATTCTTAGCGAACTCACTTCCCTGCTTTTCGCCTTCTGCCAGCGGAACGGCAGGCAGTGCACCCATACCAGAACCACTTTCACCAATCGCACCCGCAATCAAACCCTTCGACAAGGGTGAAACCATTTGTGCGCTGACAGAGATAGAACCAGCCGACTCACCGGCGATGGTCACCTTCGAAGGATCGCCACCGAACGCCGCAATATTCTTATTGACCCACTTGAGTGCAAACGCTTGGTCGAGATATCCGTAGTTGCCAGATGCCTTGTACGACGACTCCTTACTCAG
>JBGAGH010000010.1:0-243651 GCA_044226825.1 Cyclobacteriaceae bacterium | reverse complement strand
GCTTGGATTTCTACCATAAGTTCGATGTACTCATATGTCCTTCGTTGTACGAAGGCTTGGCAATCGTTCAACTCGAGGCCGCGGCCTGTGGCTTGACTGTTTTGGGAACGTCAAACTCGGGAGGTTCCGAATTACTCACGCACGGACAGAACAGTTGGTTTGTGCCTGCGGGAAACGTGGACGCATTAGCCGATGCCCTCACGATACTCACCAACGATGGTGCGCTTCGTCATGGATTGGGTCGGGCCGCCGCGGTGCAAGCCCGCGTTTTTAGTTGGGATGCCTATGTAGTACGTTGGTTGCAGCTTCTAAAGAAATACGACGCCCTATGAGGATTTTGTTCGTGTGTGCTGCCGGTCGTGTTGCTGGAAAGGAGAAGCAAACACTCGCGCTCATGAGGCACTTGCGAAGCAAAGGCCATGACGTGTATTGCGCTATGTCGTCATGGAACGACGGTGGTTTCCAACCACTTTTAACGGAAGCAGGTATTCCTTTCGAGACCATTCGCCTTGGCTTTATTTCCGTGAACTTACGTTGGGACCATATTAGGATGACCCTCCATCAGTTGATCTACGTTCCATACCTGTGGTGGAAGTATCGGTCGCTGTTGAGAAAATGGAAACCCCAGGTGGTTGTTCACTGCAGCTTTGAACACCTATTGGTGTTGGGACCGGTTCTAGGAAGGGGGCCACACGTCTTTCATGTCCACGATGTATTCCCGGTGTCTAGCATGTCGCGTCGACTTTTTCGTCGATTCAATTCCAATTGCCAGCGCTTTGTCGGCGTTTCGAAGTTTGTCTGTCAGAACTTGATAGATCTGGGCGTCCAACATGACAAGATCGCCATGGTCTACAATGGAGTCGAGTTGCCCAAAGCGCCTTTAGTTCGCTCTACTTCAGGCACTCGTGTTAACATTGGGATTTCAGGTCAACTGGGACCCTGGAAAGGACATGACATCTTACTCGATGCACTCGCGCAACTTAAAGCGTACGACTGGCGCTTGTTCATCATCGGAACGGGTTCGCCTGCGTATCAAACCTCGCTAGAAGAAAAAATCCGTGCATCGGGCATCGAAGATCGGGTGGAGTTTACTGGCCATCGAAGTGGGCTCCAGCAGATTTATGGTTCGCTCGACTTGGTGTGTGTGCCTAGCTTGGTCAGTGAGGCCTTCGGCCTTGCCGCCGCCGAGCCAGGTTTTTTTGGTCTTCCGGTCATCGCGTCCAATCTTGGAGGGTTGCCAGAAGTGGTGCTCGACGGAACAACTGGATTGACGTTTACACCAGGTGATTCGACTGCCCTCGCAGCTGCCATTGAATCGCTCGTTAAGGCTCCCGAGCGAATGGTATCTCTTGGAAACGCCGCACGCGATCGAGCGCATCGCCTGTTTTCGATTTCATCCACGGGCAACCAAATGGAATCGATCTTGCAGGAGTTGCGAGACGGCAATGCCCGTTGAATCCACCCGGGATTTCCTAAATTCGCAAGCACTTAATGGGTACTAATTGACAACACAGACACTCACCGTTTCTCGGAACTCAGGCTCTCTTTTCGTTCGCTATGGACCGGTTGTCGTGCTCCTAGTCATCGCGCTGTTGTCGGCCGACACCAACCTATTCTTATTTGGAACGGCGATCTTCTTCTTTTTCTATCGCTATTTCTTTAGCATAGACATGCCGCCCATCATCTTGCTGTTGTTCTTCTTCCAATGGTTCTTCAACCAGGGGCAACTATTCTACGTGCTTATCGACGGTGGCCGCACCTTAGAATCAGCATTCACCCCCGGTAAGAGTATCTCCACCGTGTATTACCTGGGAATGATTGGAACAGCCTGCTTTTTTCTCGGCGCTTTGTTGTTCTTTCGCAGGATACCAAAGATATCCTTCGAAGGTATCCGTCGGATTGCATGGGGTATCAATGTTGATCGGGCGTTGACCGCCTACCTGGCAACCTATCCTCTGGTAGGTCTCGGGGTGCTAGCACGATTTTTCTTGCCAGAGCTTTCCCAGCCGGTATTGATGTTGATCACGTTTCGTTGGTCGATATTCTTTGTCTTTTTTGTTGCGGCCTTGGTCCAAAGACGACAACTGTTTCCGCTCGCGGCCATTGTCCTCACTGAATTTATACTTGGCTTTACTTCGTTCTGGGCAACATTTAAGGATGTTGTATACGTCTCCGCCCTCGCATATTGGATATTCTATTTCCGTGAGACGTTCCTCTTGCGTTGGGTTTTTCCCGTCGTCGTCGTATTTATGATTTACGTAGGGATCATCTGGACCGCTGTAAAACAAGACTATCGAGATTTCCTCAATGGTAACTCTGGTGCGCAGGTATCTCGTGTCGATCGAGTGCAAGCCTTCGAACGGTTCGGCGACTTGGCCAGCACGCTCTCCAGCCAGGACCTGAAAACGGGATTCGACGCACTCATCCTGCGCATGTCGTGGATAGGAGCATTCAACAAGGTGTACAACAACGTGCCCAATCGGATTCCCCACGAAGAAGGCAAGCTTTGGACCGAAGCATTGTTGCGACCGGTGACACCACGCGTCTTCTTTCCCGATAAGAAAGTCCTGCTCGACAGTCAAGAATTGAATTATTATTCCGGGCTCGACGTGGACGAAAAGAATACATCGATCTCACTATCCACCGTCGCGGGAAGCTATGTCGACTTTGGGGCTTATTGGATGCACCTTCCCTTGTTCTTATTTGGGTGCTTTTTTGGATATATCTACTTGTCGGTCTTCAAAATGTCCCGCAATCCATTGGTCGGGCATGCTTTGTCGGTTCCATTGATCTTCATCGTGAACGTCAACGAACAGTCAGTCAATCGAATGGTCAGTTCCCTTGTATTGTATTGGCTCGTGGTGTGGGCCGTTTGTCGTTTCCTACAAACTCCTGTCCTCGACTTTATCTCCTATGGCAAATCACGGAGGTAATATGTCTTTAACCGATCGCATCATTCTCCTATGGGTTCGATTTGTGCGCAACACGCAAAATACCATAATCGCATTTCTTCGCGTCATTCTCTACAGAAGTATTCAAGACCCGAAGAAGGTGTTGGTGTTTAGGACGGGCTCGATCGGCGATAACATCTGCGCGCTGCCGGCCTTGGTCTCGATCCGTCGTGCGTTTCCGAAAGCCCAGCTAGATATTCTCAGCAATGCCGGTAGCCGCAACCTAGTGTCTTTACAAGCCATTTACGACACCAGTCAATACAATCGAATCATCGACTACCTAGGACATAGCCCACGCCAACTCCTCCAATTATTGCGTCAAGAACGGTACGATCTGGTCATCGAATTGCCGCAAGACCAAGTGCGTCTCATGCAAGCGATTCGGAACATTATTTTCTTCAAGATGGCAAACGCCCGATCGGCGTTCGGTTGGCAGGTGAACACCGTCTTTTCTTCGAGGCAGCGACAGGAGGTCCACAGTACGTTTCAATCTGAAAGAGATAGGCTCCTCAATATCCTTCGCCCTTTTATTCCGGTCGTGGAATCCGCCGTGTTTCCACTGAACATCACGACATCCGATCAGCAGGTGGTTGCTGAAGCATGGAAGCTCATGGATCCTTCGAAAAAGAAGATCGCCATCGTGCCGGGCGCTAAGCGTCCACAAAATAGATATCCGATCCAAAGGATGATCCAGTTAGCCAACTGGATTGCGTCGCGAAACTACGAGGTCGTGGTGGTAGGGGGACCGGAAGACGCGACAGTTGCTGACCAAATGAAAGGCGATGGCATCCACGCTTTCTGTGGTGTACTCACACCCGTGCAAAGCGCCGTACTATTATCGAAATGTGCAATCACCATTTCGAACGACACCGGCCCCATGCACCTGTCTTATGCCGTGGGTACGCCCGTCGTCGCGCTGTTTAGCTCCCGCGACTTCCCCGGTAAATGGTTTCCACCCGCAACGGCCTTTGATACGAAAACACCCAATGTCGTCCTTCGAAATAACCATGTCCATTGTTCGCTATGTTTTTCAGAGACTTGCGACAATAACATTTGCATGCAGGGAATCCCGCTCGAAGCAGTAAAAGATGCATTTTTGCAGATCGAAGAGGCCCTCAGATGACGCGTACCGTTGTACTAGTTTTTGATCACTTCGCGCCAGATTTTTCGGCGGGTGGTCCCATCACCTCGCTAGTTAACTTAGCCAAGGTGCTACGCGCCCATATACCGGTAAAAGTAATCACCAGCGCGAACCAGTATCGACCAGCGCAACGATTGAATGGTGTCGTCGCCGACCAATGGTCAACCTTCGATGGAGTCTCCGTTTGGTATGCAACCGATACGACTTCTGTCGATCAGGCTATCGCTTCGCTTCCGCCCGAATCAATCGTGTATCTCAATGGGCTGTTTTCGCCTATCTACTTTTTTCGCGTTGCCCGGTTGGCGAAGAAGGCGAACTTGCCGATCGTCGTCAGTCCCCGTGGGATGTTGCAACCAGGTGCCCTGCGCGGTAAATACTGGAAGAAGTTCATCTATCTAAAAGTGGTCAAGGGATCGAGAGCCCTAAAGGGTGCCACGTGGCACGCCACCGATGAACAAGAGCGAGGAGACATTCAACAATGGTTTGGGCAAGTGCCGGTCGTGGTCGCCCCCAATATTCCTAGGAGCCCACTGGAACGGGCGCGCCCACTGGAAAAGACAAAAGGTGCGCTCAAACTGGTGTACTTCTCGCTCATCACGGAAAAAAAGAACTTGCTCTTCCTGCTCAAAGTTCTTTCGAACAAACCTATTGCTGGACTCACGCTCGACATCGTCGGGCCAATCAAAGATGTTCACTACTGGAACGAATGCGAACCGTTTGTGGATGGTACCACTATCAAGTACGCAGGCGAACGTGCGCCCGACCAGGTCCTAGACACTCTTTCTAGCTACCACGCCTCGGTGCTGCCCACACGCGGCGAAAACTATGGACACGCCATCATCGAGTCGCTCTGTGCCTGGAGACCAATTCTAATTTCTGAGTTTACACCGTGGACGGATTTGGGAGACGCAGGTTGTGCGCTCCCGTTGGAAGAATCTCAATGGCATGACACGTTGCAACGTTGGGTGAATTGGTCTCAGTTCGACTTTGACCAAGCATCTGAAGCGGCTATTGGTTACTTTCGCCGCCACGTCAATATGAATCAACTTTCTCAACAATACATAGACCTTTTTAGCGCTGCAAGATGATTGTACTCGGTGTCAACGCGTTTCATGCCGATTCTTCGGCCGCAATTTTCAGGGACGGTATCATGGTCGCCGCAATCGAGGAGGAGCGATTTCGCCGAATTAAACACTGGGTGGGGTTCCCATCCATGGCTATCGACTTTTGCTTGAAAGAAGCTGGAGTATCCATCGATGAAGTGGATGTGATTACCATCGGTAGAGACCCATCGGCGAAGTTCCTTAAGAAGATCATGTTTCTCCTGCAAGATCCTTTTGGTGCCACGCAGGCAGTTCGACACCGACTCAAAAACCGGCGGCAGGTACTTTCGCTCGAAGGGGAGTTCCTGCAGATGTTTCCCAACGCTCGGGGTTTGTCTCAAAAGATCAAAAATGTCGAGCACCACCGAAGTCACATGGGTTCGGCTTTCTTCGCCAGTCCATTCCAAGAGGCAGCCATTCTCTCGATCGATGGTGCCGGAGACTTCACCACAGCAATGACGGGGATTGGTAAGGACCACCATATCGCTGTGCTGAATTCGGTAGACTTCCCCGTTTCGTGCGGGACTTTCTATACGGCATTTACTCAGTTCCTTGGATTTCCACACTATGGTGATGAGTACAAAGTGATGGGGCTCGCACCTTACGGCAATCCAATTTATGTCGAACAAGTTCGTAAGGTCTTGCGCTTCCTACCCAATGGCATGTTCTCGTGGGACGATCGTTTTTTCAAATCGGCACGCGAAGCCATTGTCACTTATGGCGACGACCATTTGCCCCATGTCCCGAACCTGTTCAGTTCCTTTTTTGAGAAGGAATTTGGTAAGCCCCGGGCGGCGGGTGAAGAACTCACGCAGGCACATAAAGATCTCGCCGCCTCCGTACAACGGGTGACGGAAGAACTTCTCATCCATATTCTCACACACCTCCATAAGCAAACCGGTCTGGAAAATCTGTGTGTCGCGGGTGGCGTCGCTCAAAACTCGGTGGCCAATGGTAAACTGATTGGAAATACGGGGTTCAAGAACTTATACATTCCGTCCGCCGGACATGATGCCGGTCTGTCGATGGGATCAGCGATGTATTACTACCACCACGAACTCGGTAGGCCACGGGTGGCGCCAGTCTATTCTGCATACACCGGCAGCCATTTCGACAACGAATACATCGAGAGAATGTTGAAGGAGAAGGGCATTGAATACCAGAAACTCGAAGACGAACAGCTCTTTAATCGTGTTGTCGAGATGCTCATGAAACCCGGTGTGGTTGGTTGGTTCACGGGTCGCGCCGAGTTTGGCCCCCGGGCTCTCGGCGGACGATCTATTCTGGCAGATCCCCGCAATCCCAAAGCAAAAGACTTGTTGAATCTCAAGATCAAACGGCGTGAGAGCTTTCGCCCTTTCGCACCTTCTATCCTAAAAGAATTTGCCAACGAGTATTTCGAAAAGAACGAAGATGTGCCTTTCATGGAAAAGGTGTTCTTGATCCGGGAGGAAAAGCGCGCACGCATCCCGGCCGTCACCCATGTCGATGGAACGGGGCGATTGCAAACCGTCATGCAGAACGTATCACCTCGATACTACAAACTGATCGAACGATTCTATGAAAAGTCTGGTGTGCCCATACTGCTGAACACCTCCTTCAACGAAAATGAACCCATCGTGAACAAGCCGGAAGAAGCATTGGACTGCTACTTGCGAACCCAAATGGACATGCTCGTCATGGAGAACTGCGTGGTGTCGAGGGTTTGACAACACGGAAAACAAGCGATCTGACCCATTGAGATCTTGAAGCCGCGACTCTTATATATCGACCAGTTGGTGGGCCCCACTTCGTTGGACATCATTAATGCCCTCACGCGACATTACCAGGTGGTGTTGTACAGCGGCTTTATCATTGAAACGTATACGAAACTCTCGCCCGACGTAACGTGGGTCAAACGACCTCGTTACTCAAAGACCAGCATGCGTGCCCGAGTCTTTTCGTGGTTCGCTTTCTATCTTCGAACACTGCCCGCCATTTTGTTCACGTCCAAAAAGGAAATATTCCTCGTGTCGAACCCACCGTTGAATTTCTTCGTGGGGTACGTGCTCCGCAAGCTTTTCGGCACCAGGTTTACGCTCCTTTTGTTTGATATTTATCCGGATATCATCGTCCAGTCTGGGTATATCGGTCGCCACCACGTTGTCGCCCGGATCTGGGCCCGATGGAACAAGCGCGCATTCCCGAAAGCTCACCGGATATTCACGTTAAGCGAGAACCTCGCCAAGGAGGTAGCCAAGTATGAGCCAGCCATCGACAACCTCAGAATTGTCCCGAACTGGGTTGACAACAACCAAATCAAACCTGTTCCACGCGCAGACAATCAGTTCATACAACAGCAGGGTTGGGGCGATAAGTTTATCGTCATGTATTCCGGGAACATGGGGAAAACGCACGACCTGGAGACTATCGTTGCGGCGGCGAAGCTACTTAGACACCGGAACGACATCCAGTTTGTATTGATCGGCGACGGTGAAAAGAAGCCAAAGCTCGTTCAAATAGTTTCCGATGAGGCGTTGACAAATGTCGCTATCCTTCCGTTCCAGCCCCCCGACATGTTTAAGCATTCGATTGCTTGCGCGGATATAGGTTTCGTGACGCTCGCCGACGGTTTTGAAAACTACTCCGTGCCAAGTAAGACTTATTATCTCTTGGCCGCGGGCTGCATCCTGTTTGCCATCGGTTCGAAGGAAAGTGAGATGGAAGCACTCATTAATCGTTACCACTGCGGCCGTCGATTCGATCCGGGAGCTGACGATGCGTTGGCTCAAGGTATTCTGGAAATGATCGATGATGTATCTTTGCGCCAAGAAACTTCGCGCCGTTCGCGTGAGGCATCCTCCCATTTCACTATGAAGAATGCCATCCAAATAGCTGATGAAACCGCCGCGCGTTAACTCGTTTTATGTCGTGGTGGTGAAGCGCATCGTAGACCTATGCGTTTCCCTCGTGGCTTTGTTATTGCTCTCGCCAATATTCGCTGCCGTCGCGCTCGTCTTGTACGCCGCCAACCGTGGACAAGTGCTGTTTGCCCAAAGAAGGATCGGAAAAAACAACCGCGAGTTCGTGGCGTATAAGTTTAAAACCATGAACGATCAACGCGATTCTGCTGGACAACTATTGCCAGATCAAGATAGACTCACCGCCGTCGGAAAATGGATTCGAAAGACATCGCTCGACGAGCTTCCACAACTCGTCAATGTCGCGAAGGGCGAGATGTCATTTGTAGGACCTCGGCCCCTGCTGCCGGAATACTTACCTTACTACAACGAAGTTCAAAGTTGGCGACACTTGGTTACACCAGGGATCACGGGCCTGGCGCAAGTGAATGGAAGAAACTTAACAACCTGGGAGCGTCGATTCGAACTGGATGTAGAATACGTGAACCATGTGAGTTTTCTGCTCGACTTAAAAATACTTTTCTTGACGTTCTGGAAGGTCGTCAAGTCAGAAGGGATTAGTGCCGAAGGCCATGCCACGATGCCAAAGTTTTCGGAACACATGGAAAAGCAACGGCGCAACAATTAAGTTACCCCAAGAATGCAAGCACGCACTTTGGCGCAGGATCGAACGACCACAAACCCAGGCTCTTCCACAGACTGGGTGAAGGGGCTCGATAGTCTGCGGTTTGTGCTGGCGCTTATTGTCTTGCTTTCGCATCTACCGAACACGCCGTCGCAGTACCTGCGTAGTCTGAACCAGCCCGTGGCGCACGCGATCAGCGTCTTGCTGAACCACGCGTTTCTGGGCCCAGGAGCGGTCGTTGCTTTTTTTATCATCTCGGGATTTGTCATTCACTACCCGCTCAAGAATCGAGCTTTAAATGTAAAACAGTTTTTGGTGCGCAGGTGGGTGCGCATCGGAATCCCCATGATCGTGTCGGTGGTCGTTGCTTGGAAGGAGGGAGGCATCGCTTTTGTTCCGATCTGGAGTCTCTACTGTGAGTTGATCTATTACACGTTGTATCCATTCCTCCGACGCATACCCCTTTCGTGGAAAGCAAAGTTCTGGATCTCTTTCCTTATCGCCTCGGCTGTCGTGTTGATTGGCGGTTTCCGCACCGAGCTAAACGCGTTGGTCCATCAAACCAACGATCACTACGACGGCGCGTATACGGCCCTTGGCGACGCGTGGACTTGGCTCGTGGGGCTCCCGTGTTGGCTCATGGGTGTGTTGATTGCGGAAAACGTCGACCAAGTGCGACGGGTCGTGAACAGGCCGAGAATCTATCTCATTAGAATCTTCGTGTGGACCGCTGCCATCATTGTCGTTGCCCTGAAAGCACACTTCCATGTCAGCTACTTGTTTACTTTGAACTTGTTGGCATTCTTACTCGCAGTCTGGCTCACCAACGAGATCGTCTTCTTTCGGACGCACACGCCTAACAGGGTGTTGGAGTATGCAGGGAAGTTTTCGTACTCTTTCTATCTCTTCCACTTTGTGATCATGACCGAATTTATTAGGCACTTTGGCATGAGCCTCGTGATGTATCCGCTCGCAATTGCCGCGGTCATCGGCATCTCGTGGCTCATTTTCCTCCTCGTAGAGGAACCCGCCCACCGCCTGAGCAAATATTTGGCACGTCGAGTTTAAGTAGGTCGGGAACCTGACTAAATTACGATCCAAAAGATGGTGGTGATTAACCACCTTAATCGGAGAATCGGATGAAAATCCTTGTAACTGGCGCCGGCTCGCTCATTGGTCATGGTGTTTTGCGCTCACTGCGGAAAATTCCAAATGGCAATTTCACCATTGTGACGGCAGACCCCGATCATCGAGCTGCAGGCCACTGGCTTGGCGACTACGCCATCAAGATACCCCTGGCAAAAGACCCAGCCTATATCGAGCAACTCGTCAACGTCACCCATGACCTCGACATCGATTTGATCTTTATCGGTACCGACCCCGAACTCATCTTAATCAGTTCAAACCTTCAGAAGTTTCGTGCCAAGGTGGTTGTGTCACAACCCAACGTCATTCGGCTCGGCGACGATAAACTCCAGACCGCCTTGTTCTTGAAAGACCATGGTTTCCCATTCCCTGATTCCGCGATCGCCAGCAATCGGTCGGAAGTTGAAAAACTAATTGAGCGCGTGGGATTCCCATTCATCGCGAAGCCCAGAGTCGGAGCGCGGTCCGCCGGTCTCATGAAGTTGAACTCACGCGACGACCTGGATAGGTTGCCTCACACCGATTATGTCATTCAAGAATATCTCCCGGATCAACCAGGGGAATTTACCGCCGGCACCATGACCTACGACGGTAAATGCTATTCACAAGTTATTTTCAAGCGCGACCTGAAGGAGGGAAATACCTATCGTGCATACACGTACGACGATGCAGCCCAATCACAATTCCTGCGGCAATTGTCCGAATCTATTCCCGGTGTATACGGCCCACTTAATTTTCAGTATCGAATCAAAAACGGAAAACCCGTCGTGTTTGAAATCAATTCGCGCTTCAGCGGAACAACACCCCTAAGAACCGCGATCGGCGTAAATGAAGTGGAAATGGCCTTGCAATATGCCCGCGAGGGAAAAGTGATGCCCCAAATCCAACAGCTTCACCAGGTCGCCGTGTTGCGGACCTGGTCGGACATCATCGTGCCCATGGAAGAACTCGAACGCTTCGAACGCAACGGCAACCTCAGCCACCCATCCGCAACTTATTTTCCATTTTACTAGTATGAAATGAAGGTAGCAGTTTTCGGAAGCACTGGTTTTGTCGGTCGACATGTTATCGAAGAACTCGACGCGTGTGGAATTGAATGCGTGGGCGTCTCGCGTTCGGTCGTCAACGAGCGAACAGTTCAAATTGATTTCGATAAGATATCTTCCTTCGATGTAATTCCGTCCGATGTCGATGCGGCCATCATCTGTTCGGCAAAACTGCCGCAAAGAAGCTATTCCTTAGAGGATACACGCGCCTTCATGCACGACAATGTGAACGGCGTCCTTTCCATTCTTGATTGGGCATCACGCACGCATGTGAGAAAGATCGTGTATTGCTCGACACTGTCGATGATACCGCCCGCGCGGACGGCAGGACCCTTGATCGACATCCGCTCACATGCTGTCTATAAAGTTTCAAAAGCTGCCGCCGAACATCTCGTGTCAGAGTTTTGCGTCAAACAATCCATCGATTACACAATTCTTCGGATTGCGTCCGTGTATGGCCCGGGCATGAAACCCGATGTTCTGAAAACTGTCGTCGACGCGGCAAAGACGGGCGGCGCTTTCACGGTCAGCAATCGGCAGGTGGTCGTCGACTTCGTCCACGTGTCCGACGTTGCCGCAGCTGCCGTGGCAAGCCTATCGAAGCCGTTGCCATCACCTTACGTGAACGCGTCTTCAGGTACGCCTATACCGCTCCTCGACGTCTGCGGGTTAATCGAGAAGATCATTGGTTCGAAGTTGAATGTAGAAGTTCGCGGAGATGAACCGGTTGAGGTTTCCATCCATTCGATCGACACTTTTCGTAAACTCCTCGACCGCGAACCAACACCCATCGAAGTTGGACTCAAAGAGTTGATCCGTTTGTACACGGCATGAAGACATTGATCATCAGCGATGTGCATGGAAACCTGCCCGCACTCGAGAAGGTGCTGGCTATCGAGGCAGGGTTCGATCAACTTGTGTCGTTGGGCGATGTGGTCAATTACGGTCCATGGAGCAATGAGTGTGTCGACTTACTGGAGTCTCACCATGCTGTCAACTTGATGGGTAATCATGAGACCTATTTTCTTCAAGGAAAGTACCCGGGCAAGTCGGAATTGGTGCAAGCTTTCTTTCGACATTGCTTTCGGACGTTCAAACGATTCGACGTTATTCGAAGCTACCAAGAGACAACGGTGCTCGGCGATTTTACCTGCCAGCATACCATTGGCGACCTCTACGTCTTTCCAGACACCCACGTCACGCTGGATCGGAACAAGATCATCGGACACTCGCATGCTCAATTCCAACGGCTAGTCGACGGTCACCAACTCGTAAACGTCGGCAGCGTAGGGCAGAACCGGCGTGAAATCAACGTGATCCACTATGCTATTTTTGACCGGACGACTTCGAAAGTTCACTTAAAGGAACACGTGTACAATCACCACGTCGTCATACAAAAGATGCAGAAGGAGAAATATCCGCAAGAGTGCATAAATTACTACCAGCAAAAAGCCGTGAGGGCGTAACTGCGGATGAACGAATTGGCAATATATGGTGCAGGAGGTCTCGGAAGAGAAATGCTCTGGCTTGCCCGTCAGGTCGTGACCCAAAATCAAGAGTGGCGACTGCTTGGTTTCTTCGACGACCAGCATGCACCCGGCCAGCCCATCGATGGATTGACTGTCCTCGGCAATCTAACGACACTCAACGATTGGAATAAGCCAATTGGAGTCGCCGTCGCCGTCGCAAATTCCGGGGTTCGCCAGCGAATCGTTCAGGGTATCAAAAATCCCAACGTGCAATTCCCATCGCTGTATCATCCGACCGCGCAGTTGGGGGATCCTTCGAATATTTACGGCGAGGGTTGTCTCATTACCGCGAATTGCATTTTCACAACAGGCGTGGAGGTCGGTCGCTTCGTCATTGTTAACCTCGCTTGCACCATCGGACACGATGTAGTGCTCGGCGACTTCTCGTCGCTCATGCCAGGATGCCACATTTCTGGCAGCGTCACCATTGGGGAACGAGCTTTCATCGGAACGGGAGCGGTCATCCTCCAAGGCATTAGTATCGGAGAAGGGGCCACGGTAGGCGCGGGCGCGGTCGTGACGCATGATGTACCACCGCATGCTACAGTCGTCGGTGTTCCTGCCAAACCTATGAGGCGATGAAAGATCAGAAAGCAGTTCTGGTGTTTCTCGTCAAATTTGTTGGTCTATACCTTCTATTGAATACGGCTTACGCCCTCTGGATCGCGCGCTATGAACCCACGGCAGACCCACTCACGAAACTCGTGACCGATCAAACGGTCGTCATCCTAAATTGGCTTGAAACAGGCGTAACGGTAGGAGAGTCCTTTCGGTCGGCACATGTACCTATTCTGCAGGACAACAAGACTATTGTAAGCGTGTTCGAAGGTTGCAATAGCGTCAACGTGATCATCGTATTCTTATCGTTCATTGTTGCCTTTGCAGGAAGCTGGCCGAAGACGACGCTATTCGTCTTGGCCGGGGCCATCGTAGTGTATCTCGGCAACTTGGTGCGAGTAGTCCTCCTTTTCTTTGTCGCGAAGTATTATCCCAATAACTTATACTTTTTCCATAAGTACTTGTTCACCGCGGTGCTCTACGCGGTCGTGTTTATTCTGTGGTTCATTTGGGTGAAGAAGTTATGGCCATCCAAAACTTGATTCCCGAAAGTAATTTGCCGCCAGCCCAGAGATGGACCAGGATAGCGATCGCTATCGTAGGTCTCGGCTCGGCATACGTATTACAGTCGGTCGATTGGTTGGATGTCTTTTGTTCCGACTGTTCCTTTCACGCGAACACGCGATTTGCGGTGAAGAGAGTCGTGCGTGTGCTCCTCAACGATTCATTCATGTTGCTGTTCATTCACGCGTGGTTCGCCGACCGATCCATAACAAGGCTTGCGCTGCTGGTGCAAGGAATCGATACGCTGGTGTTGCTTCCGCTCTACCTAGTTGTAAAGTTGTCTATTGAAGGTGATCAAGAGATTTCGATGCCAATTTTATCCCAACTCCACAGACTCATTGTGAATCCGACGCTCATGGTGCTGTTGATTCCGGCGGTATACTACCAACGTGCCCGGTCGAAACAATCCAACTGAGCGAATACATTCGTATATCTTTGCGTTTGAATCAGACTTCATGAATCGCATCTACCTGTCCCCTCCACACCTTGGCGACCGAGAAAAAGAATTCGTGGACGAGGCTTTTGCTACCAACTGGATATCTCCAGCAGGACCCCATATCACGGCGTTCGAAAATGAATTGGCGAAGTATCTGGGCGAGGACGTGCACGTTGCCGTGTTGTCGTCTGGTACTGCTGCGATTCATTTGGCGCTGATTCTACTGGGGGTCGGCCCCGGCGACGAAGTCATTTGTTCCACGTTCACCTTCTCAGGGTCATGCAATCCTGTCGCGTACCAGCAAGCAACGCCGGTGTTCGTTGATTCCGAGGCCGAAACTTGGAACATGGACCCCCAAGCGTTGCGTGCCGCCATCGTCGATCGGATTAAGAAGAAGGGGCGTAAACCAAAAGCGATCATCGGAGTAGATTTGTATGGTAATCCACTTAAAATCAACGAGTTACTAGCGATCGCTCAGGAATTCGAGATTCCATTTATCGAGGACGCGGCTGAGGGCCTCGGGTCGACATATCACCACCGCAAGCTGGGCACCTTCGGCGAATTTGGGATATTATCGTTCAACGGAAATAAGATCATCACCACGAGCGGCGGGGGTGCGCTGGTCAGTAAAAACGCGGAATTGATTCAAAAAGCCCGTTTTTTGGCCACCCAGGCGCGCGATCCAGCGCCTCATTACCAACATTCTCATATCGGCTACAACTACCGCATGAGCAACGTGTGCGCGGGTATTGGCCGCGGGCAGCTAACGTATCTCGACAACCGAGTAGAAAAGCGGCGCGAAATATTCGAATTCTACCAAACAAGGCTGTCGGATCGTTCAAAATTCACGTTTTTGGGCGAAATCAACGGTACCCGATCGAACCGGTGGCTCACAACCGTGTTGATCGAAGGGGCGACACCCGAGCATGTGAGGTTGGCACTCGAGCGAGAAAACATCGAAAGCCGTCCTCTTTGGAAGCCCATGCACCTACAGCCAGTGTTCCAAGGTGTACCGTATTATGGGGGAGGATTAAGTGAAAAACTGTTCGAAAAGGGCCTCTGTTTGCCTTCGGGTACGGTACTGTCTACCCAAGATTTGGTATGCGTTTGTGACGCGATTGTACAAGCGGTTGGATGATCGTTCCGTTGACTCGGAATTGTTGACAATTTCAGTGATTTACAAGGGGTTACCCTACCCCCCAATTGATGGATAAAAACGGTATTAAGAAGAATTTTCTTTACTTTTAAGGCTTAATTGCTAGCATGCGAGGTCTTTACTTACTAGTTGGCTTAGTACTTACGATTCACAGCGCGCTCGCTCAAACAATCACTTCCTCGGGAGGTGGTTCGGGACTATGGAATGATCCGAATTCCTGGTCGCCTGCAACAGTTCCGACAGCCGCGAATTCTACGTCAGTCGTAGTAGCCTCAGGGCATACCATCACCGTGTCCGACACTCGGTCCATCGATCAACTTACGGTCAACGGGACGCTGGTCGTAAACAGCGGCGTCGTGTTTACGCTCGCCAATGGAACGGGCACCGACATGACTGTATCTAGCACAGGCACATTCACCAACAACGGTACACTCACTTTCACCGTGGTCGTAGCTCCGCCAAGCAATGCAACGGCTTCCATTTCAGGAAGCTTCAATAATGCTGGAACCATTTCCAATCCTACGGCTGCTCGGCTCACATTCGCCGCTGGATCGTTCTACAACCACCAACATGCAACTGTTCCAGGGAATATTCCTGTTGCGACTTGGAATGCCACCTCTACATGCCGTGTGAATGGCTATACTACTAACGCAACGCCACCCAACGGCTTGAATCAAACTTTTGGAAATTTCATTTGGGATACGCCGTTACTCGAGAACTACATCAACCTGAATGGTGCACTGCAAAACGTTAATGGCAACCTCACTATTCAAAATGTTCCGGGCGTATACGTTTCATTATCAGAAGCGACCAACTACACGCTCAACGTTGGCGGCAGTCTTCTATTCGACAACTCGTTTCTTTTGCTCAACACCGATGGAACTTCGACTATTCGGGTGGCCGGATCAACGACCATTTTGAACAGTGGAGATTTGGTGTTCGCTAATGATGGTACAACAACACTCGACTGCAACGGAAGCCTGACGATCAACGGTGGATCCGTCAACTTTCTCTATGGTGGCGTAGGGAGTGTGGAGGCGACCGTGACCGGTAACGTCTCATTGCTCAATTCACCCATTCTCACGAACGCTGGTGCAGGAACCTATACCCTCACTTTTGACGGCGTTGCTGCGTCCCCTCAATCGTTTAGCGCCAACCAGGAATTCCCGGGCTTCACATACATCATTCAAAACGGTGCTCAAGTAAACCTAACCAATAACGACTCTTTCCAGGGTACAGGAGATTTTACCCTGCAAGGTGGAGGAACACTCGGGGTGGCTTCCGTGGATGGATTGGCGACGGGTTCGGCAAACGGAAACGTCCGCGTAACAGGAACACGCACGTACACCGTGGGTGCGAACATCATCTATAACGGCAGTGCAGCCCAGTCCCTTGGCAACGAATGGGGAGCATCGGGTGCATTGAACGGAATCTCTGTGAACCTAGAAATAGCCAACACAAGTGGCACGGGTGTTACCAACAACATTATTGGAAGTACGAGCCTCGTCGGCCGACTTCGACTTACACAAGGCTCGCTCAACATAGGGAACTCCAACACGCTCCTGATCTCTGGCGATTTTGAAGGATATTCATCACCCACTCGCGTTGGAACGATTGGTGGAGATGTGAGTGGCACGTCGAGTTTGACGTTTAGTGGGTCGGGTACCACATCCGGAACCCTTAACTTCACGTCGGGCGCGAGCACGCTCCGAAACTTGAGCATCAACCGGGCGAGCGATATCTTTCTGGGCACCGCCCTCACCATCTCGTCAACGGGTACACTTTCGTTTCCCAGTTCGGGTAACTTGAGAATCAATGGCCAAACGTTGACCATCAATGGCGACATCACCCAAGCGGGTTCGGGGGCCATTGCCAGCGCTGTCAACACGTCGAACTTGATCATCGGTGGGTCGGGCGCACTCACGACTCTTCCTTTGTGTACCAGTTGTGCCTTTACCAACTTGTTCAACAACGTGACACTCGGAAGGACTGGCGGCGCCTCATACACGTGGGCCAGTGCAGGTACGGTCAGCGGCTTGTTCGATCTCACGTCTGGCGCATTCACCCACTCTTCAGGCCTTACCATGGATACCGGTTCTACGCTCCGTAGAAGTGCTGGAACGACTTACACCGGAAGCACGCCGAACGCTACCACCCGTTATAGTTTGGCATACGTCGGAAACGTGTCGACTTCCAATGAATTGCCGACTACCGCTCAGAATCGTTTGGAGAACCTTACCGTCGCGGGTAACGTGACGTTGGATAAGAACGTGACGATCAATGGCGACCTCAACATCAACAGCGGAACACTCACGGTGGGAGCCCACGATATTTCTATGTTGGGCGCTACTTTCGCCGCGAACGGCGGATCATTCACCATCAACTCTGCCAATACAGTCACATTCAGTAGGGCAGGTACCGTGTTGATTTCGGGCTCTACCATCAACGACGCACAGTTCGGCAACTTCGTTATCAGCAATGGAACAACGGTGAGTGCACCCAACGCCAACATAAACATTGCGGGTGTTTGGGATAACGCTTCTGGAGGTACGTTCACAGCAAACACGGGAACTATCACGTTCAACGGCGGCGCGCAGGACGTCGATGCGGCAGGCCAATCGTTCTTCAACTTCTCAACTTCCGGTGGCGTGAAAACATTGGTGGGGGCGCTCGATGTGAACGGTCAACTCACGATTGGATCTGGATCGACCCTTTCTGCCGACACCTACACGATCAACGTAGCTGGCATCTGGCAGAACAGTGGAACCTTCACTGCCGGAACCGGTACGGTCGTCTTCGATGGCACGACCCAGTCGATCAACAGCGCCGGCCAATCGTTTAACAACGTGGCGGTATCCACCGCGGGAACCAAGACGCTTGCTTCGCCTATGGACGTAAATGGTGCGCTGACCATCAATTCCGGTGCAACGTTAGATGTTTCGTCGAGCAACCACGCCCTGAATGTAGCGCGGAATTTTACCAACAACGGAACGTTCACCCCTCGTAGCGGCACCGTGTTTTTCGATGGGTCGGTCGTTCAGACGATCGCCGGAACAACCAATACGGTTTTCAACAACATTACGACCAACAACAGTTCTACCGTTATCTTCTCGACCGACCAGAGCCTCGCCGGTGTGCTGACTTTGAGCCAAGGAACGTTCAACCCGAATGGTCACTTCACATTGTTGTCGTCGGCCACCCGGGACGCGCGTATTGCTCAGTTGGGTGCCACCGCAAGCATCTCTGCGACCAACATGACCATCCAGAGGTACTTGCCCAACACGTCGTCATCGACCGTGTATCGTTACCTCTCGTCGCCAGTGTTAAATGGAACTGTGGCCAGTTGGAAAGACGACTTCCCGATTACCGGTACGTTTACAGATCCATCGACCACGGTCGAATGGCCGGCATTCCCTACGATGAACGTCAACGGACCATCGTTGTTCTGGTATAACGAAGCGCACACACCCACGACGACAGTCGACGATCGCTATGAATCGTTCCCTCCGAATGGATCTTCCAGCTCCAGTACTACGTTGGTCAACGGCCGTGGCTATGCCGCATTTGTTCGCCAAAACAGTCCGATCACCATCGAACTCGTGGGTTCAGCTGCCTACGGTCCGCGAACGATCGCTGTCACCAATACCGCTGGAGGAGCAAACGATGGTTGGAACTTGATTGGCAACCCATACCCTGCGCCCATCAACTGGGACAACGTCACACGCCCGGGACAGGTGCAGGCCCAAATCGCGTTGAAAGACAATACGAACAACATCGGTCTGGGTGCCGGCCAGTACGTGTACTACACGCAGAACGGTGTCGGCATTCCCGCCTCGTACACGGGTACCATCGCTCAAGGACAGGCTTTCTGGGTGCGAAACACCTCGTCAACGACTTCTGCTAACATCACCTTCCAAGAGGACGACAAGCAATCGATCAACACGCCGGCGTTTTTGCGCGAAGCCGATCAGGATTTGCTCCGCATTCACTTGAACAGCACCACACGCCAAGATGAACTTGTGATTCGTTTCCACGAAAATGCGAACGATGGTGCCGATGTGGAATATGACGCGTTTAAACTGAAAAACGACTTCATTAATTTCTCGTCTCTGTCTGCCGATGGCAAAGAAATGGCTATTAACACCTTCAGCCCGCTTACATGTTCGCGAGAAGTTTCATTGGTGGTGAAGCAGGTGAGCGTGGGTAGCCATACCATGACTTTCGAATCGATGGGGTCGTTCAACCAAGGGGTGTCTTTCATGCTCTTGGATACCTTTACCGGCACGTCGTCAGCCATTACAACTCAATCGAACACCTACAGTTTCGACGTGACCTCCGATGCGGCCAGCTATGGGTCAAATCGATTTAAGATGTTTATCGGGTACCCTGCCGCCAACCTCGACGCAACCGTGATTTCACAGGACGTGTGCGTCGGCAGCAATGCGACGGTTACCGTCGTGGCACCCGATGCAGGAGTCTCTTATTACGCAACGATCAATGGTACCACCATCAGTGACGTGGCTGTGGCGACCGCTGAGTCTGATGTGGATCTTTCGATCGACAAGTCGAAACTTCAAGCTGGCGAGAACACGATCGTCATCATGACCCAAGTGGGCGGGTGTGTGGTTGCGCCGCTCATTCAATCCGTGAAATTGAATGTCCAAAACATTCCCGGGGCACCGACTGCCACGGCCGCTCTGAATTGCGGGGCAGGACAACTGACGCTGACCGCCTCGGGTGCACCTGATGGCGGCAGTTACCGCTGGTATGACGCGTCCGACGCGACAGCACCGATCGACGGAGAGTCTGGAACCACCTTCTTGACGCCTAATCTGACGAAAACGAAGACTTTCTACGTCTCGGTCGTAAACGCTTTGGGTTGTGAAGGTGCCCGAACGGCGGTTGAAGCCACGATCACCTATCCTTATGATGTCGCAGGTGTCACCAACGCCCAAGTCTGTGCGGGCAACGCCGCATCGCTCTCCGCCACCGGAGCGCCCGTGGACGGTTCTTATCGATGGTATGTTTCGGAAGATAGCGCTGAACCAATCCCGGGACAGTCTTCTTCCACGTTTGTCACAAGTCCCCTAAACCAGGATGCAATCTTCTTCGTTACCGCGGTCAACGCGTCGGGTTGTGAAGGCAAGCGGGTAGCTGTGACAGCCCAAGTGGTTTCCGTGGCGACACCCACCATTACCGTCGATGGCGCCCTGTTAACCTCTAGCGCCGACCTAGGAAACCAATGGTACCTGAATGGCAACTTGATCGCGGGTGCGACGGAAAAGACCTACCAACCGAAGGAATCGGGTGTGTACAAGGTCGTCGTGTCGGCAGGAAATTGCTCCGCGTCGGCAGAACAATCGTATTCGGTAACCGGTGATTTGAATTTTGATGGTTCCAACGGTTACCTCGCGTACCCAAATCCGACTCAAGGCGTGGTGAATTTTGAAGTGAGTACCGACGAGCCGGTGCGGGTCGTTCTTCGGAACCAGGTAGGGGTGGAGTTGGAGACGATTGACCTAGGATTGGAGGCAGGCGTCCGAAAAGGGACGATAAACATGAGTTTGTACGCAAATGGGTTGTATTTTGCGGCGATAAACCATGGAGAAAAGACGGTTTTAAGAAAAATTATAAAGAAGTAGGAATGTCCGCACGCCGCCTGTTTACAGTCGTCTTTTTCTCTCTGCTCTTGGTCGTAACAAGTGCTACGGACACGTTTGCCCAGCCCGGTGATCCGAATGACCCCGATAACCCGGTGCCGATAACCGGTCTCGAATACCTAGTCGGCGGTGGTATCTTATACGGTGTCCGGTCTCTGCTGAAAGCACGTAAAGACGGAAAGTGATAAAACGCTTTATTCAGAACTTAACCATTCTACCCCGGTGGATCATCATCATTATCGACGTGATGATCATCCTTCAAGCGGCGATCATTGGTTACATTTTACGTTTCAATTTCGAGTGGGCGGAAATCCTCCGCCGCGATTTCATCGGAGGGCTCTTCTTTACCGGTATTGCCGGGTTAGTCTCTAGCCTTGTCACAAGAAGCTACGCCGGCATTGTCCGGTACACGGGGATCGAGGACGGCAAGCGCATCGCCATCAGCACCATTCTAAATCTCGCCCTGTTGTCGTTTGTCAACTTGGTGTATTACTACAATACCGGGTTCAACATCATACCTTACTCAGTCTTATTGATCGCGTTTCCCTTCGCGTTTTTCGAGCTTTTCTTCTATCGTCTATTTATCAAGGAGCTTTTCGCCTACATCAAGAGTTCCAACCAAGAACTCGAACGCATCAACATCGTCGTGTTCGGAGCCGGGAACCTCGGCTTGTCTGTGAAGCAGATGATCGATAACAGTCCCGACAGTGGGTTGCGACTAATTGCGCTGCTCGAAGACGATCCCAGCAAGATTGGAAAGAAGATACAAGGATTCAGGATTATTCATCCGGAAGGCCTCGAATCCCTCGTCCGAGAGTCGGGCGTCAAGGAGATGATCATTGCCGTGAACAACTTATCCATCGAACGAAAGAACAAGCTCATCGAAGATGGGTTACGACTTGGGATAAAAGTCCGCGCGGTGCCCCCGACCAGCCAGTGGATTAAAGGTCAGCTCAGTTTGCGCCAAATCAACGAGGTCAATATCGAAGACTTGCTCGGCCGCGAGGTGATCGAAATCGGTAACGAGGACATTGCCCGTCAAATTCACGGCAAAGTGGTTTGTGTAACCGGTGCAGCAGGCTCGATCGGCAGCGAACTGTGTCGACAATTGCTGCGGTTTGAGCCTCGGCGGCTGGTATTGATCGACCAGTCGGAAACCCCGCTTTTCAACACAGAATACGACTTAAAGAAGCTCGGTATCCTAGTAGACATGTCGGTTCACATTTGCGACGTGTCGAATGCCTCTCAGGTCACGAAAGTGCTGACCGAAGAGCGCCCAGACATTATTTTCCATGCCGCAGCCTACAAGCACGTTCCGATGATGGAACGAAATCCAACGGAAGCTGTGATCTGTAACGTGTTGGGCACGAGGATCTTGGCCGATCTTGCCGTTCGCTTGGGCGTCAAAAACTTCGTGATGGTGTCTACCGATAAGGCTGTGCGCCCCACGAGCATCATGGGTTGCACCAAGCGTATAGCCGAAATCTATGTGCAGGCACTCTACCACGACCAGATGAGAAAGCATGGGAAGGGCATTACCCGTTTCGTGACCACTCGCTTTGGAAACGTACTCGGCTCAAATGGTTCTGTCATCCCTATCTTTAGAAAGCAGATCGAAGCTGGTGGACCCATCACGGTCACGCACCCCGAAATCGTCCGTTACTTCATGACCATCCACGAAGCGTGCCGACTTGTCTTGGAAGCTGGCGTGATGGGAGAAGGGGGCGAGATCTTCATCTTCGACATGGGTAAGCCGGTGAAAATCTATGACCTCGCGCGTCAGATGATCAAATTGTCGGGGTTGGAACTCGGTAAGGATATCGACATTGTATTTACCGGCCTGCGAGAGGGAGAGAAACTCTTCGAGGAGCTCCTTAACGATGCCGAAAACACCGTTCCCACCTACCACGAAAAGATCATGCGGGCGAAAGTTCCACCCTATGAATACGATCAAGTCAACAATTACCTCGACATACTTGAGGACCTGGTAAAAGACAAGAATGAGTTGAAGGTGGTAGCCCTGATGAAAGACATCGTTCCAGAATATAAAAGCAATTACTCGAGGTTTGAAATCCTAGACAGAGGGAGCCCTAAGGAATAGGAATCATTGTTCACCGCGGCGGACTTGGTATCTTAAGTCGCCAGTAAAGAAAGACTTTACCTACAGATAGTGTGTCACCCTACCCGTGGTGAGGCACTTACCGACGGCGCCTGTACATCTTCCGCTTTTGCGTATAGAGCTTGTTTCTGCGAATCGACCCGAAGTCGTACGGGAGGTAGTATTGCAACCGGGCATTCATCATGAAATACCAGTCGTCTGTTTCCGGGTTGCCTCGAAACCCAGTGGGATTTCCACTCCGATTTGACAAGGCGCGAGCGAGGTCGCTGGACAAAGTAGCGGGATCGGGATACAATCGGCTGCTGACATCGTCCAAATAGTCTGTGAAGGTCTTACGAATGCCGCCTTCCAAGGAAAGGTTAAAGAAGGGGCCCATTTTTACTTTGATACCGCCGCCAAACGGTATGACGAGCTGCACCTTGCTGTATTTGATCCCCTCGGTTTGCAACGGTTGAAGAGCAACCATCTGGCCGTTGTACTCGGTCTTGGGATTGATGTATAAGAGGCCTATACCCGCGAAGCCGTAGAAGTTGATGAACTGACGTTGGTAGAACCGGCGGCCGTTGGGCAACAAGTTAAACGTACCAGCTAGGTTCACCTCCACGTTATTCGACTGGAAAGAGAGATTGCGCGGCTTGCGGCTTTCGTCGGCAGTCGCATCCGTTCCAGAGATTTGGAAGAAATTGACTTCCGTACGCGCGCTGATTCTATTGGTCAAGAAATGCTCTAAGCCAAGATTAAGCCCGTATTTGACCGTTCCCAAACTGTTCGGGTTTGTGAGCTCACCGAAGTAGTTTGCGCTTCCGGCGCCCACGTATCCAATGAGAGATCGTTCCCGACGAATAGAATAGAAACTTTGCGACCAAGCTGTGGAAACAGCGGACGAGAGCAGTACTGCGAGGATGATTCGGGTCGAGCTCTTCATTTAGTCAAAATAACCATCAAATATAAGCAAAATTGCGTTTCGCATACCTCCAAATACCCTTCTCTATACCCCAAAAAATGCCCAGAAAGGATACCAGAACTCACTGAATTCTGGTATCCCATTCCCCTTAGTTTCGGTGGGTGATCAGCAACCTACGGCCGCCTGAAACCCCGTTTTCCTTCAGTTGTACGATGTACACGGCTCCCGCCAAGTGACCCACCTCCAAGGAGGTCGATGACTCGCCTGGCGCGATGAATCCACGTACCACTGAGCGTCCGAGTTGGTCAACCACATTTACGTCCACGCCCGTTTGAGTCGGTTGAGGAAGAACAATGTTTACTGTTTTGTCGGCAGGGTTCGGGTACATAGCGGTCTGCTCCACCAGAGGGAGCTCGAGACCGGTAGTAAAGCTGATCGGCGGGAACACCTTGTTGACGGCTGCCTGCAATACTTGCTTCGTCCTATTGGTTGGGTTAGCCGGGTCGGTGGCGCCCGTCGGAATATCGGCCTGCACGAAAGCTACTACCATCAACTTGGTGGGATCGGAGACGGCGCTCGATTCAATCGCCCAACTTTGATCGAAGGCGAATGTTTGGCCGAGGGCTACAGCCGGTATCTTGATGCCCGCAGCAGACGGGAGCATCTTGCGAAGCACGAATCCTTGCGTACCTACTGCATCTTCTACCACCGCGATATACAGCGAGTATTGATTCACAGGTAATGCAAACTCTCTTGCCTTCACGGTACCCGTGATGCGCACGGTTCCGCCTGTCGCCGTCGGATTGTTGATGGTGATGTCCAGCGGAGATGTCACCAACGACTCCGTGTTGTAGTACGTCGAAGCCCAGGTTCCGGTGAATAGACCCGCACCGGTGGCATTGGTGTATCCGTCGATGTATCCTCGCGGTCCGGCGCTGAGGCCATAGAATGATGCCCGCGCGTTGGGGTCCATCGGGTTCTGTTTGTAGATCGCATCGGCTTCGGAAGGGAAGCTTGTGTGATATTGAATCTTCACTACTTCGTTCGAAGCTGCCACCGAAGGGAATGTTTTGAACGATGCAACGTTCGCGTCGGCGCCAGTGGCTTGGGCGTTGGTGAAGTTTTCGACCAATACCAAGCGATTGCGGGTTTCAAGCTTGAAGAAGTCCATGGCAAATCCATCGAAGGTCCCGCCAATGGGCTGACTACTGTTGGAACCAAATACGATCCGGAAGCGCAATCTTGTTTTTGTTGACAACGCGTCTAGGTTGTAGCGGCCGGTTCTCCAACCGGGCTTCTCGCCAGACCAACCGAATTGGGAGACGTTCTGGCCGACACCGTTGAGTGCCGCGAGACCACCGATCGAGTTTTCATCGTACCAATTCAACCCACTGATGTTATCTCCTAGACGTTCCCACACTGGGTTCGTAACAGATTCATCCATCACTTCTACATAAGCGCCATCGGACTTGAGGTCGGTGTCGCTCCAATAATCCATGGCCACGACTGGACGGGACAGAGTCGTCATATCCACGCAAGGCCCATAGAGTACCGACCTCTCGTTGTCGAAATAGGTGCCTGTGCCCAAGTCGCGGGTGACCCAAAACTTCGAGCCTCCATTCGGATCGGAGGTAATCGATCCAGCCGCCGACACGAGATTCCAGCTGTTTAAATTATCATTCAATCCTGCTGATACCCAGCCATGACCTGCGGATTCAAAATCCTGCACATAGGGGAATGATTTCACGTAGGGTAGGATGGACGTGTTTTTCGACACGGTGCTCGAGCAATTTAAGGCAGTACTTACCGTCAACGTCACATTGTAGGTCCCTACTCCTGTGAACTGATGTGTGGGGGCGGCCGCTGTCGATGCGTTAGATGCTCCACTTGCGGCATCTCCAAAATTCCAGGTGTAGTTGGTGATCGCAAGCGGCTCCGTACCTGCGTACTTGTACTCGGTGGCATCTTGGTCGCACAATTTGCCAACACTAAAGTTGGCGATTGGAACGGGGCCCACGGGTATCGGTCCTTTGGTAATGGATGCGGCGCAACCATCGGATGTCTTCAACGCGAGTGTCACGTTGTAATTGCCAATGGATTTGAACAAGTGCCCCGGGTTCTCGTAGGTACCTGTCGTACGTCCGTCTTGTGTTCCAGCCGGGATTGGACCGGAGCTTGCGTCGGTGCGTCCAAAGCCATCGTCGAAGTTCCACTGCCACGTTGAAATAGTGCGTGTACCGGGTGCACCCGCCAGCGTCGATGCATCCGTAAACTGCATGATTTCGCCTAAGCACTGGTTGGCAATCGTAAAGTCAGGCACCGGAAGCGGGTTCACCACGACAATCATTTCAATCGAAGGACTCTCGCAGCCCGCGAAGCCAGTGACGAGATTCCGTCCATTAGTGTCGGTAACGAAGAAGCTGACGCGCTTCTCGCCGTCGGCGACCACGCCGGTTGCCAAGCTGTTGTTTCCGGAGCTCAGTTTATGGATACTAGCAAGGTCCGCGTTGTCGTACCAAGTTGGGTACGTGCCTCCAACCTTCAAGAGCCCCACCACATCACCCACGCAGTAAGAGGGGACGGGTGTCGGGTCGGGGGTGGCAGCGCGAGGTACAAGGGTCACCAATACATCTTCAGGCTCACCTTTACATACATTGGTACCCCCCGGATCGTTGGGAGTGACCACGAACTTCAGAGTCCGTGTAAGTTTGGTTTCCGAAGCTGGATCAACGCTTCCGTCGCCCAGAGGAGGTGGGTTGAATGGGCTATAATTCGAGGTGAGACTCGTTGCGTTCGACAAAGTACCCGCGCCGTCAGCGGCTACCCACGTCACTGACGTAGCAGAACTCTTAGCCACATCACCGGTGACAGGCCCATTCGGGATTCTCGCAGTTAGGTTAATGGGTACGTCCGAGCAAATTTCAAAATCAGCCGGTGCGAATGCGATTGACCTCTGGCTAATCTTCACTGTTAGGTCCTTCGTTGCCGGTTGGCACGGACCCGTACCATCTGGGTCGGAAGTCGTGAGCCGAGTGGTGACCGTGGCGCCATCGTTCAGTTCCGTTGCCGTGGGAACATAGCGACCGTCTTTTTGGGCAATCGTCAGAGGATCGAAAGATCCACCGCCTGCCACCACACTCCAAGAAACGGTAACTCCCGTTGTGAAACCAACTAAGTCAGCGCGAAGCGTCATGTCTGAATTATTGGCGCAGAAGTCGACGTGTGTGATCGGATTTGGAGGGGCCAACTGCGTGAAGACGATGCTGGTGTTCGGGAAAATTCGAATCAACACATCACCAAATACGGGCGTACATGGACCTGTTGGATCGTCGGATGTTAACCTCAGGGTGGTTTGTCCCGCAGCGATTTCGGCGGCCGAGGGGAAGTATTGGGTAGCCGTCAAAAACCTATCATCGACCACAGTTGCATTCTTGAAAGTTCCTGGACTAGCGCTCAAGCTCGACCACGTGCCATTTAAGTTGGCATCGAGAGGAGAATTGATTGAGGCCCCAATAGAAGTCAAGTCAAGCGGATTCCCTTCGCAAATGCTTGTTGCGTTCCCGGCCGACACCGTGGTTAAACCAAAAAAGTCAAATGACAATAGTCGTGTGTCGCTCTCGCATCCAGCAAAGCCGGCAGCTGTGTTCCGGTGTTCGGTCTGCGTGATGCTAAACTGGGTCGAACTTACGACGCGTGGTACCGTAGGTAAGAATGTTCGGTCTGCCGGAGGTATTGTGGGAATGGGCGAGGTAGGAGTGAGTTCTGTTCCCTTGTTTCCTTGGTACCACCTGTAGTAGAAGGCTGGGTTATCGGTTGCGACAAATGGCTTTGAGGGCTGGTCCAAACAAAACGCCGCGGTTGTGGTCGATACACCGTCCACCTTGATGTTCGCTACCGGCACTTGTGGTGGTTTACGCCACACCGAGAGCAACTTGGGCGGAGCCGTATTGTTGCAACCTGTCGTCGGATCCTGATGTTTAAAGTTCAATTGGACGACAATGTTCGTGGCCCCCGTGCTATTGGCAAGAGCCGGATCAAACTTGAATCCTGTTGGCCGGTCACCGATCACACCTAAGACAACGTTTCCGGGATTGCCAACTTGTGAACTCCAAAACTCATCATAGGTCCCCGCAGCATCAAAACTGGACGCCGACAGGTTGATCACTGCATCGGTCGAACAAATTCCATTCGATGTGTTGGTAGTAATCGTGAATGTTGGCTTCGAGTTGATGGTCACGACAGTTCTATAAGTAACCATGTAGCCACCGAAGGCGTTGTTCGTGGGGCAAATCAAATCGAGATAACCTACACCCACCGTTACGGTTGCACCGGGAGTAAAGCTCGTGGGTGAGAAAACGTAGTTTCCAAGACCATCTTTGGGAAGTTCAACCCAACTGAAGTCAGCCTGCGTGTAGCTGTAAAAGTATTTCGGGGCACCCGAGAATTTGTAAACTGGGTCAAGAATGAATGTGGGAAATGTTCCAATGATATTATAGTAACAAATATCCGGAGGCACGGGGTTGACAGCGGCCCCAAGTGTGACAGGTGCGTCGTATTCGCAATACTCGGTGGATAGCCCGGTAATCGCGGTTGTATAGACCGAATAGGGTTTTACCGCAACAGATTTACAGTTCGGCGCTACTGGGTCGGTGTATTCAAACTGGATGTCGTGTGAACCCGTTGCAACTGCAGAAGGAGTGAATTTGTATTTGCCGTCACCATCTAGAGCGACCCCGTCACCGAAAAACACGCCGGGCAAGTTAGAGTTATCGCTGGCCTTTACACCTTGAAGTGTAATCCTGGCGGTGTTGAGTTTACTGAAGCTGGTTTCCGTCGCACCGGCAGGAGCAACGTTGACAAAGGAAACAGTAGTAGCGCCGTTATCAGCCGCCAGCGTACCGTGTGCTTTCAAATCTGTGTCAGCGTCCCCTTCAATCATCGCCGAGCCACCTACGCGTAGAATTGGCTGTGCTGCCACGGGCGTATTGCTGGTGCTCGTGTATTTCACCTTCAAACCGTTGATCGTAAACTCGTCTTTCGTCGCGTTGGTCGTGCCCGAAATATCGTACTTGATACGCGCGATGTTAACGCCCGTATAACCGACAAAGGACAGGTTGGTAATTTCATTTCCCGCTTTCGTCAGCAAGACGGCTGCGCCAGTTACGGAAGTGTCGAAGACGAATCCCGACGGTAGGATCAACGAAAAGGTCTGATTCGTGCCCGCACCAAAATCCGCTTTGTCGCTTTCCTTTACTTTGATTGCACCGAGGGTCGTATACGTGGTCGACGTAGTTGAATTGTCATTGAAACACAAAATCTGAGTCGGTCCCGTGATGACGACCCCCAAACTCAATGCGTTCACAACGAGTGTGCCGTCGTTTGTGCCAACGATGGTCGTCGAATTCAAGTTAACATGCTTGGTACCGGCGGCGTCAAACTGCAGGTCGGTCCAGACCGCAACACCAGACGACAACGCCTTAGTAACTGTACCCGACAAGGTACCTTCACCACCGGGAATACTCAATGTAATAGAACCCGATGCATCGGTGTCGATGTTGTTCAACGCATCCTTCATCGTGGCGGTGAATCCCCAATCGTTGTTCGGGTTGATTGGACTGGAAACACCCGATGTCACAATCTGAGTCGCCACCACCGCGATCTTGTTGTTGGTCGTACCGGTATCTGCTCCACCAGCATTCAAGGTCCCAAATTCCGAACCCGCACTGTTGACATTCGAGCGGACCGTCGCTTCCAATACCCGCACGCGGACCACCTCACCATCGTCGACGACTGACTGGAAGCTTGCATAGAAACTGAAATCCAGCGTACCATCGTCGTTCGCCACCGACGTGTTGTTGGGAATGTTAAATGTCATGACGTTCGCGGCCGCCAAAGATTGCGTATACCCGCCCTCTATGTAGGCCACTTGCCTTAAGTTTTCCCAGTTGTCAATCTGAATCTTGATGGACTGCAGCTCGGTTTTGGCTGCATCGGCATCACCACCCGTTCCACCGTCGCGAAGTGTCAACGACATAATCTGAAGTCCATCGCTTGTACCAGTAATCGATGCTGCCTGTTTTGTTGAATATGCAAGCGTCGCTGACGCAGCATTCTTCAACACGATATCCGATTCTTGGCACCAAGTGGTTGCGTTTGCATCGTTGAAAGTAGCACCGCCATACCGGTAGTTGGTCGTTTCTGGATGCACACCGTCCCAGTTGTAAAGGACCGCTACATAGTAATAATCTGTGCAGGGTGTTAGCCCACTGTCATCATAGAAGGTGGCTGTCTTATCTGTGATGTGCGCGACGAGCGTGCTGCTCGCAGGAGTCAAACTCGTCGGGTAAACGCCATCGGGGGCGTCTGAAGTCGGTGGCTCGCTGCCGACACGGCGTAAGATGATATAACCGGAGGTATTTGAAATAGTATTCGCCGCGGGGAAGTTAATCCTCATGCTTGAGGTGCTTTGGGGCGCCAGCGTAGGTGTTGGCGCTGAACTGGGTGCCGTCGACAGAGTCCAAAACGAAGACTCCGATGAGAGCGTAGTGCCCTGAGCATTAATGGCATAAGCCCTAAAGAAAATCTGGGTGGCCGCCGTAATGGAGGCCGAACGGGTTTGGGAGAAAGCGCCAACCGCGGTACCACCTTCTGCAGACTTGTGATCGGCGATTGTTACGCCAGCGGTAAAGCTCCATACGGAGCCACGTTCGGTAATCGCGTTGCCATTGGCAGATAGAATGACACCACCAAGATCAGCGGATGTGTCATCGATGTTTGTCACCGTGGGGGCACCAAGGGTAGGAGGTCCACCGGTGTATTGCACGGAGTTGTCAGTAGAAGTGCTGACGGTGTTGGTGTTGCCAGCCAAGTCGCTCACCGCGCCAGCGGCAATCGAAGCGATCACGTTTCCGGGCACAGCAGAACCCGATAGATTCACCACCACCTCGAATTCCGATTGACCCGTGACCGGCGTGATGCTACCAACGCTTAAAGTTCCACCGCCAGTGGTACTACCGGTGAAGCTAATGTCTGAGGAATTGAAGGTCGACCCGTCTATGTCTTCGCTGAAGAGAATCGTGAACAACACGGGGCCCACTTGCGTCGGATCGGCTTGTCCGGTCTTTTTGTTGACTGTGACGCTGGGTTTCACGTTGTCGAAGGTAACGTTGACGGAATTACTCGCTGTGTTGTTTTCAGCGCCTGGGTCGTCGGATACCGCGGCAGCACCAGGTACTTTCACGGTGAGCAATCCATTTGTCGTGAGCGTTACCGTAATTGTATAATTGGTGCCCGATCCACCCACCACGGCAGTAGCTCCAGTCGCGGCTGCTCCGGAAAGGGTCACGTCGCTAGCTGCATCACCGAAGCCGGTGACGGCACGATCGAAAGTGACATTGAAAACAATGGAGCTGCTGCTTGTGTTGGCCGGACCCACCAAGGAGACGGTGGGAACGGGTGGCGCTGCCAAGGCAGCAAAACCACTAAATAAAAATAGAACACTAATACCCAGCTTGACGATGGCGTTCTTCATAGTCCCGTAGAGATATTGAATACCTAAATGTTTTAACTAATTCCTAAACCTTACTACTCACTGCTTCAACTCACCGTTGCCGTCGGTTTTCATGATAAACATGGAAGAGACGTTGCTGATGGTGGATGTTCCTGAAATCAACAGGGTACCATCCGTCATTTCGCGGATCGAAGTAGGGACTTCGTTGCCCGTGCCGCCGATCAGTTTGTTCCACATGTAGTTTCCGAAGGCGTCGATTTTGATCAAGAGTATGTCGGTACCGCCATTACCGCGGTTCGGTGTCTGCGACAGCGTGCCCGCCAACACAAACCCACCATCCCGTGTATATGTGATGGCTAGGCCTTCGTCTTGGCTGTCGCCGGCAGTGGCCTTATCGATGGCAAGCGTGCCGTCTTTTTCAATTCCGTCAAAGTAACGTGCCGTTTCCGACATGATATTGCCGGCAGGATCCACCTTCGCGAAAAAGATGTTCTTATTACCAGCCTTGTTGGTGTAAGTTCCAACGGCACCAAAACCAGTACCCGAACGTCTGAAATCCTTCACGTCGTGACCGCCGTCGTCCGATTTTCCATAGAGGCTGTTATTAGAGGGTGATGCATAATTCGGTGGAATCGCCACCACGCTCACATATCGAACTTGGTTTACGTCTGCCGGTATCGCAGTCGATGCCCAAACGAGGTTAGCTGTCTCAGTTTGGTAGTTGATGGAATTCGTAGCAGCGTAATCATACCCCACGAGATCCAGGTTCTTGCGCCACACAGGGGCGGCCACATTCGACGCATTAAAACCTAACGTAATGGTCTTCGCTTCCGCGCCGGGGGCCTTATAGGCGCCGAGGGTGGCGACCATGGACACGTTGTTATCGGTGTAGGTCGTGCTCGCAACGGCCACAAAATCAACCGCCAAGCCTGCCGCAGTACTATCCTTTTTGTACTGTGCGACAACCTGGCCGGTAGAACTGAGTTTCATAAGCAGGAGCGAGGTGTTAACAAATTCGGAACTGACGGTCGAGTTTGGATTGAGTTGAATACCCTCGCCCGTGACCAGGTAACCGTCCGATACTGGCAAGATCGAGTTGCCGTTCGCATTATCAATTTTCACTTCCCAAAGCTTGGAGCCCTGCCCGTCGGTTTTCACCACGATGAAAGCTGGGATTTTATCCGCCGCCGCCGCATCGGTGGCCGTAGAAGGGGCTACGTTGCCCAACAAGACAAATCCGCCGTCGGTATCGGGTTCTAGATCCGCCGATGCATAGCTTCGCGCGCTACCGAAGAACCTGATGAATGTTTGCCGGTCCGGCACATTGGCATCTTCAAGGTTGGTGCAAGCAAAAACGAAGAGGGAGAAAAAGAGTAGAACTCGCGCCATCGGTTAATGCGTATTTTTTTTCTTAGGAATGTACTTGTTGAGCAAGTATCCTACGGATACAGATAATGTGTTCAAAGAGAATGGTCCATGGATGAACTTGTTGCCAAATACTTCCCGGGGATTGTCGTACAGCTTCTCTTTAATGAAGATGGTTGAGGCACCGAAGTTGTAACGGACCTCCGCCACCAACTCCGCTTTCTTTACCTTAATCTTGGCTCCAGCCGAAATGATGGGAGCAAAATTGAAAGACTTGTACTGCGAACGGTCCGAACCGCTGGTCGTTACCGACGACTGGTTCGTGATCCTAGTCTCCAAATTGCTGCTCGTGGCAATGAGGTAGTCGAGGGCGATCCCACCAGAAATGTAAGGCGTCCAGTCAGTTTTGCCCTCTACGTTTGCATTCTTACTCTTAATGAAATTCAAAGGATACTGAACCGAGATAGGCAAGTTAACCGAACTGATCGCTACGTTGCCGGTCGTCGTTTGGTCTCCTTCGTAGAATGTATTGCTGACCGAGAATGCACGACGTGTAAAGTACAATTCCGGATTAAGAGTCAGCTTTTCGTGGAAGATGGCAATCTCGCCCGATACTCCCGCTTGAAACCCGAACGAGTAGCCATATTTCTCTGTGCCTCCGTTCAAGGGCGCATAAGAATGGACGTTGGGTTGCGTAGCGTTAGCGCCAACTTTCACCCCGAGGCGATACACAGGTTCGGTCCGGAATGTTTTCCAAAGCGCCACAAATTCCGCCGGATCGATGTTCAGGCTCGGTTCAAACTCAGGATCGATGTTCAAAATATTCAACATCATCTCGTCTGCCGCGGCAGGTTCTTCCAAGTAGATGTTGGCAAGTGTAAGCAATTTGTATGCGTCCACTTTTTCTTGGGTGGTGAAATCCCCCGATTTCAAACATTCCCCCAGGATGTCGCCCAGTTCGTGGAGGCGACCATTTTCATACACGGACCGGGCTAGACGCAATTTTTGCGCACACTGCTTGTCACTTTCCTGCGCGATCGCGGCGAGGGGAGCTACCGCTAAGCAAAAAAGAGCCGCCACTATAGAAAATCGTTTCATTTAATTCAATCGTTGTTTTCGGGTAAGTTGGGACAAGTCTTCAATCGAGGCAGGTCTTCGCCTACATGCAGGTTCCATTCCGCTTTCGTCATGTTGCGTTTCGCATATTGACAAAGCTTGTCTGCCATGGCTTCTACATTGGTAGGCCAAACATGTATCGTTTGATTCGTTCGCTTAAGTTCTTGCTTCACACTGTTGATACCAGCCATCAACTGGTCGTCTTTCGGCGTAAACGCCACACTCCACACCCAGTCGTGGTCGCTCAACACCATTGGCGGAAGCTCCAACTTGTTGTAGTTCCACAAGCGAATCGAGAAGTCTTTGCTCGCGGTCGCCATGAAGTTTCCAGCAAAGTTGAACTTGATGTGCTCAATTGCCGATGTGTGACCAGACAGTTCGCGGATCACAATGCCATTGCTCACGATCCGGAGCAACCCTTCCGAATTGCCGACGATAATCGTGCGGCCATCAGGTGCGAATGTTGCAGCAGTCAGGCTGCGTTTGGTTGTTCCCTTTTCAATCGCATACACTGTTTCGGCATAGTTGTTTTTCAAATCCCACAGGTGGAGGTTTCCTTCTGCACCGGCGCCCAAAAGCTTCGTGCCATCGGGGCTTAAATCGAGGTACAGAATCTTCTCTTTGCTGGAGATTACTTCCTTCGCGGTGCTCAGGTCTGAATAGCGAATGCTATGACCCGAATTATCGCGCGCATAGAAGCCTTGGTTGTCGTTCGTGAAGTGTATGTCGCCAATATCAGATACAAACCCTAGGATCTTCTTGGGTTGTGCCTTGATGTTTCGCAGATCATACAATTCTACGTAGTTAGCATTGCGATCGGCAGGATAGGAGCCACCAGCTGCGAGCCAGTTTTCGTCGGGACTGATGTCCAGAGCGAATACTAGGTAATCGGAGCGTCCATCGACGATGATCTCTGCCGACCACTGGCCTGGGCTTGCACTATTCCATCGAATGATTCGACCATCACTACCACCTGAATAGATGTGGTTGCTGTTCACGCGTGTTTCCAGCGCGCGCGCCGCCCCCTGGGTGTGCCCCGTGAGGCTCTTGGTCATTGGATCGTCGAAGCTGACAAGGGCGTGGAAAATTCCGTTGTACACGTCGTTGTCGTAGTTATAGCCACCGTACGCCTTATTGAAGTTGTGCGCTTGTTGGGCGACCAAAGCTTGCTGCTCGGGGTCGTTGCTCATCTCTTTCGATTTCACGGCCATCGCTTTCGCAATCGCGCGGTAGCGTTCAGCTTGCGCTTTGGCTTCCTCGTCGCGGGCTTTCTTTTCATTCGCTTCGGCCACGATACGAGCTTTCCTAGCTGCTTCCGCGTTGGTCAACGCAATCTTCTCTTGGCGCTTCGCTTCTTCCTCGTTTTGGACGGCGAGCGCACGTGCCGCAATCGCTTTCTTCTCGTTTTCCTCGGCGCGTGCCTTTTCTTGGCGTGCGATCTCGGCTTGCTCACGCGCTATGATCTCCTGCTCCTTAGCTACCGCGGCCGAGCTGTCGGCCTTCACACGCAGCACATCAGCTTTCTTTCGTTGAGCCTCTGCGATCTCTTGTTGCGTGATCGCCTGCGAGCGTTGCACCAAGGCGTACACGAGGAACATCAGCGACACCACGGTCGCCGTTCCCAGCACGATCGCCACAATTCGGGCGTTGCGGAGTTTACGCTTCTGTTCAAGTTCCTTGATCCGTTGTTCGGTCTCGAACTCTTTCTTCGAATATTCTAGGAAGATCAGCGTGCGTTCGAACGCGGGATGGTAACGCTGGCCCCATACCAGCGTAGGCTTATGTTTCGCCTGCCAGTTGAGCGCCAATTGCAAATCCGGTGGCCTCCAAAGGCCTGCCTTGCCTACTTGGTACATGGCGGCTGCCTCGGCGAGACGCAAATACATTTGCACGGCTTCGGCTTCATCATCCACCCAGTTTTTCAACCGGGTCCAGATACGCATTAAGCTTTCATGCGAGATATCGATCATCGCACGCGACGCCAACGACGACCCATACGCAGGGGTCAACAACGATCGTCCTGGCTCGCGGAACTTCTCAATAACGGCGATCACATCTTGCTCCGATACATCGGCGATGGCAGCTATTTCAGCCAACCGGGTAGGACGTCGAATGCCGAAGTTCTCTCCGCGTTTCTCTGTGATTGCCTTAAATAAGGACTCGCAAATTCTTTTTTGATCGTCGTCCAATTCGTCATACGCTTCGTTCGCGTGCTGGGACAACGCTTCCGTCATCGTCCCAATCGCTTCGTAGTGCTTCAGGTCGAGTGGCTCTTCATCATAGTCTTTAAATCGCGACCAATAGCTCCAGGTACGCATCAACGCGTGTTGGAGAATGGGAAGCTGGTCAGGGTTGTCGCCCAAGTCGTTCAACAACTGCTGCACCAAGCGGGGAGCAACCTTCGCACCACCCACGGCAACAGGTCCTTCGATGGCGCGGCGCTTCTGGTCGCGCGTCATCTGGGGAATCAAGTAGTGACTGTCGTTGATCTTCCGTGTCAAATCGGGGAATTGCGCACAGTCTCCGATAAAGTCCGAGCGCATCGTGATCGCCACGTAGATGGGTGCATCTTCGTAGTTCACGGCCTCCATCAACAAGTTGACAAACGCGAGCGTCTCGTCGACCGAATTGGGATCTGTGCTATCCTTGAATCGGAACAATTCTTCGAACTGGTCAACGAGAATCAAGTAGTTCACGTCAGCCGAACGGCGCGACTGTTCGATGGCTTCGACCAATCCTAAGGAACTCGAGCGAAGCAACGTCGAAACGATCGTGCGCTTAATTTTCTTGTCGTCGGCATCTGCGTCGTTGTACTCTTTCGTAGTCTTCAAGAGCGACTCCGATAGGTTATCGATGGGGCCTGCCCCGGGACGTGTCACCACCACCTCCCAGTTTGGACTGGCATCCGTTAAGAAGCCGCCATAAAGGATAGGGAGGACACCGCAATAAATGAACGACGACTTACCACTACCGGAAGGACCGATGACGCCGACAAACCTGCTCTTCGAAAGTTTGAGGAGTACTTCGTCGCTTTGCCCTTCACGACCAAAGAAAAGATGGCTCTCTTCAATCTTAAAGGGTCGTAAACCTGGGAACGGGTTCAATACGTCGACGGTGGATACAACTACATTGTCATTTTGGCTCATAACCTACTGGTTAAAAATCCTGTAGAAAAACTTTTAGCGATTCAATAGAGCGCTGTGGCTCACCCGAAATCAAAGTGACGTTCTGCGTCTTAAAGCTCTCGATCGCCGATGAAGGTGACGACGAGCTCAATATCGCTTTACCTTTTATTGGTTTCTTCCGACCGAAACCAGGTGCTTTTAGCAAATCCAACACCTTCATGCGCACCCACTGGTCGTTTACTTTTCCTTTGAAGATGATGGCACCGTCAAAGTTTCTGAGATTCTCGATATGGCGTTTCCTGACGTCCAAGAGATCGCCTTCAAAAGCCGGTGTCAATACTTTGAATCCGGATTTCTCAATGGCTTCTTTGAAAGGTTTCACTTCGGTCTCATCGATGCGGTCGTGTACGAGATAAATGGCCTTACCATTGAAGTCTTCGTGTTCTTTATCCTGCGTCTCCAGCAGTTCTTCGCGCATGATGTTCTTGAAGTCTTCGAGAGGGTTCTGGAGGATTTCCGCACCTTCCTGCGCTTCAATATCGCGGCGAATGTTATCGATAAATGCGCGTTGGCGATCGGAAGCGTTTTTCAAGTTGGGGGAGATCCAGATCAGGCGAGAAAAGTCTTCTTTGTTCTGGCGCTTTTGCAAACTCAATTCTGCGGCGTAGGTATTCTGCAAATCGACCACAGAGCGATCTGCACCATCTGGAATTTCTCCGTAAGCACTGCCAATCAAGTGGATCGACAGGGAGCACTCTTGTAAGTCTTTGCGGACTACGCGTTCGAGTTCTGCGCCGTTGGTCGGCAGCGATTGACGGGGCAACACCAAGTAGCCGTGGCGTTGCAACTCGCGCTTGATGATGTTTCGCTGCACGGAAATGTCGTGTCCCGTTTCTGCAAGGTAAATCGTCTTGCGTCGGAACATGTTCTTCACTTCAGTTCGAGCACCTTCCTTCAAGAACAGCAGCGATTCGTGGATGTCGTAAGCCAAGTCAACCATCTTCATCCAATACTGTTTCTCCGCTTCCTGGCTGAAGAAATCGGAATACTCCTTCATGAGGCCCGTTTCAGTGTCGATCTGGAACATGTCGTAGCCGAGCAGTTCGCGGAGACGGGGAGGTTGTTCCTGCAGCATCAGCGGGGCCTTCATCACTTTGAAGATCCGGTTCGCCTTCGACTCACCTACGACCTTATTAAAGGACTCGAGGGTATCGAGGCAACGACCCGACTGAACAAAGTCTTTGGTTAGAATAGCAACCACCACCGCGACGTTGTCAAGCGTCGACGCCGTAACGGAGTCGAACTCGCCTTTCAACAAGATGTTTGGTTTGTGACCCAATACTTGCAACAACATCAACTCAAGAAACTTCTTGAACTGAGAAACCCAGCCATTGTCGGATTTGGAAGAACCTTCGTTGTCTTTCTGCGCGAATGTGATCAGAACGTCGACCTCAAATGCCATGTGTTAGGGAGTTAGATTAGATATTGTGTAAGCTTGGTTTTGTTTGTCTTCTAAGTAGTAGTCGACACCGTTTTACCGGTAATATTTTTAATAAGTCCTTGTGCCAGTTCGTGATGGTTGGCCATCACGAAGTAAAAGTCATGTAACGCGATCTTGAATACGACCGCACGTTCGGAGGCAACCAACCCGGTGATCTTAATGGGTGGACCTTCTTGGAATAAGTCGCCCACCACGTCACCCTTCGTCAAGGTTCCCACTTCTTGGTCCTCGTTTTTCATGACGACACTGCCATGGGCCGCGATCAGGATGGGGTTCTCGTCGGGGAAGTTCACCCGATCGCGTGAACCAATGTCTAGCGGCACGATTTTGTCGGCCAATGCACTGAGCACGTTGCCAGCAATTCCTTTAAATACTGGGAGCTCTTTCAAGAAGAGAATCATCTCGATGTGAAGGAAGAATCCATCATCGAGACCTTCCAGCAACTGATTGTTTCGAATCGCCGTGTCGAGAAAACGCTTGTCCTTATTGGGCAACCGTTCGGTAATCGTATCGTAGGTTGCGCGGTCTTTATTGTAAATCACCCACGCGGCTGTCTCTTGCAGTAACTTGTCCGAATTGAACATCTGGCTGATCAAACCACGGCTTACCCGGAAGTTCGGAACGAAAGCAGCAGCGTGTACCGCACAAACTTTCGACCAGCGGTTGTTGTAATTGAAGTCCCGGTTGAGCACATAGTTAATTACCTGCACCGGATTGTAACGTTCTCGCGGGAAGTAAACCTGAAGCTTTTCAAGTTTGTCTTCGACCTTCGAGTCGTCGAGTAGGGGAACCAACTTCGGTTTGAGATCTACGTCAACGAACAAGTCCAAGAGCTCCAAAGCATATTGAATGCTATCGGGGGTACCGGCTTGGATGTTCTCACGCACGAGCTGAACGGATGTGGGATCGTATAGCAGCGATAGGAGAAGTGTTATTTGGTCGTAGTTCTCGAAAACCTCTTCGCGAATAGCTTGGCGCAGATAGGCAAAGTGTGGTTCATCGGGCAACTCATCCAACGCGGTCAAGTTCCATAGTGCCTTGCCCATCTCACTGTCGAGCAGGTCTTTCACGGCACTCGCTTCGCGTCCTTGCGCTCGATAGTTAATGAAGCGGAGGGAGTAGAGAATCTGTTTTACAATCCGCTTATCCGGGTAGTCAACTTTTTTCCACAGCAATGCGATACCTTCCTTGCCACCAATGTGGCCAATGATCTGGATGATCTTGAGCATCACGATATCGGACTGCGCGGACTTGTGGAACGCCGCTTCCAACACGGGAAGTGCTGGCGGACCCGCCTCTTTTAAGGCAGAAATAGCTTGATGTGAATAGGCAGGAGACGATAGTAAGTCGATCAACACGGGCCACGTCTCAGGCCGCTTCACGCGACGTGCGGTCAACAATGCCTCGTTGCGCACCTTGCTGTCGATGTCGCGCATCAATTCCAATAAGATGAAGATCGTCTTCTGGCTGATCAATCGACGAAGAAGTTTTGCAGCAAGTATGCGGTCGCTTTGCTTCACGGACTTACTCAACTTCATCAACTTCTCGGGAGAAATCGACAGCACATCGCTATCTTCTGCAAGTCCCCGTGCCGCCTCCGCCAATGACTTGGTTTCCGTCGTTTCTTGTTGTCCGGCACCGATCGCTTGGGCCTTCTCCTCTGCAAATTTCTTGACGCGTCGCAAATCGCTATTGACGAGTTGAATCACGGCATTCTCGAACAACGCCGGCTCCAGTTTCTCCATCAACTTCAAGCCGTAAATAACTTTGTCTTCGGCCGTCGACTTCACCTCCTTCTCAAGGACGCGGTCGAGTGTGTACTCGCGTTGCTCGTGCGTCTCCACAACTTTGCGGTTGCTCAGCAGCGACGATTGTAACGCGTCGCGGTAACCGCTGTACATCTTGTTTACCGACCAGTACCAAAACACGAGGAGGGGAAGTGTCACAAGAGTTACCACTTCTACCTTAAAGAATGGGAACTCATGCATCAAATAGATAATACCACCACCGATGATACTCGCCATCGCGGTAACCACACCATCAATCTTGGTTTGCGCATCCAACTTGATGGACTTGTTCATGGGGATATAGTACATCTTGAAAACCGGGTCGTCGAGACCTCCCTTTAACGCGTTCACCAATAGCTTACTCATCGCAATCATGATGAAGAAGTAGATAAGGTTTTCTTCGCCTGTGATGACGTAACCAATGAAAGCGGCGCCCCCGGTAAAAATGAGGAGGAGCAAGGGATTGATGATCAGTGCCACCCGCAAACCATAGTCGTTCATGATGCGGTCTGTGGCGAACGTGGTAAAAATGAATCCAAAGATCACGATTGTTCCTTCGAACGCAGACAGGAAAGACGCGAGCTGTTCTTCGTTCTTAAGGAACCCAGGTGTAACTGTAAAGAAAGAGTAGTCGAGGAAGCGGAGGGCAACACCTGAAGCAATCACGAACCCTGCCATTGAAAGAAGGAAGGGACTTCGTAGGAATGAGAAGATCCCCAGTTTTTCCAGCTTCGAGTCGTCGCCCACGTCGCTCTTCAACACTTGTTCGCGTGTCATGTAACGCGCGCTCAAAATGATGAAGCCAACTAAGAATCCGATGATCGACACCAACGAGATCGTATACAACTGATCCGGTGACACGTTGAATGACCCCAACACGACTGGGATGCTGAAGAAAGCGATCATCTGCGCGATATCCACACCTACGTCCACGCTACCAATGATGCGCTTCGACTGTCTCAAGTTAAACAACCGACCAAACGACCCCCAGAAAATGAGTTGGCATATAAAGGTAAAGGGGAGCAACTGGGTAAAACCGATGGCACCTACGTATTTAGGATCCAAGAAATTGTGCAAGTACACCTCCGCGTACTCGATCGCGGCGGTAATCAAGGTTATGACCAAGAGGCTGGTGATGGCGAGGAGCTTGAAATTCACCCTGCCCTGCAAGAAGTTGTAAATCGCAGCCGCGAGAAGGCCGAAAAAGCCCGAGACCGCTAGCGCGCGAGGAAGGTAAGTGCCTTCATCGAAATCGCGGAGAAAAAGCGTCTGGGAGGCAACCGTGACGGTCGCAAGAAACGTCCCCATCAAGAAGCTCATCGAGAGCAAGAGGACGACCGGACCTAATTCATTCGGCTCAACCCCCAAGAAGTTGCGTAACCGTTCCTTCATAATTTTTTGGGGCAAGACTAATCGTCCAATTTCTGAATTTTGGCGGGAAAAACCTACCTAATGGCGGTTTTCGTTTGGAATTTGAACTTCGTTCATGGGGTCGCTCCTACCTCTTCTGGTAGCCAAACGGTTAACCCAAGTTGATATTCACCCATATGGGCTAGCTTCCCCCGATCGATCTCTTCGGAATCAACAACGATCCGTCGCCATAACTCAAGAATTTATAGCCGTTCGACAATGCAGCTTGGTATACCTTTTTCCAATCATCCCCAATAAATGCTGCCACCAACAGCATCAAGGTAGACCCAGGCTGATGGAAATTGGTCATGAGGGCATCAACCATTCTAAAAGAGTAACCAGGATGGATGAAAATAGATGTTGCACCCAAGAGTTCATCCCTGTCGCCGAATTGGTTCCAAACATGTTGCAGGCTGTCGCGCGTGGCAATCGGCTCTACCGCCCCATAGGGGTCTCCCTGGGTGATCAGAAAAGGGGCACTTCGATCCGCCGCCAGTCTACAGCCAAACCAATAGATGCTTTCAAGCACGCGCATGGTCGTGGTGCCAACCGCGACGGTAAACCGGCGCTTCATAAGCTGTTGCACCAACTCGCGGGTGATGACGACTTGTTCCTCATGCATCGGGTGCTCTTTCGCGTTAGCGACTTTGACGGGCATGAACGTTCCCGCGCCTACATGCAACGTCACAAAGACACGATCTACGCCCTTCGCAGCGAGTTGAGCAAACAATGCGTCGGTGAGGTGCAGCCCCGCAGTCGGGGCCGCCACGGCGCCGGGATGCTTCGCATACACCGTTTGATACCAAATGCGGTCTTCTTCAATAGCATCGCGTTTCAAATAGGGTGGAAGTGGCGTCTTTCCCACCTCGTCTATTACTTGCGCGAACGGTATTCCTCCCGTCCAACGGAATGTGACGATGCCCTCTTCCCGGTTGTCCAGTTCCGCGCTGATCGTTGTAGTCGGGGTTTTCAACTCAAGCACGCCACCGTTCCAGCGCTTCAAATTCCCAATCGTACACTTCCACGTCGCAGACTCCACCGTCGACATCGCCTCTTGCACCAACGTCGACGGTGCGACGGGTTGCAATAGAAAAACTTGGATCACCGCGCCCGTCGGTTTTGCAAAGAGCATACGCGCCGGGATGACGCGGGTGTTGTTGGCGACCAACAAAGAGTTAACTGGCACGAAATCAGCAAGTTGCGAGAAGGTCCGATGGTGAATGGCCCCCCCGTCGTAAACGAGCAGTTTCGCCTGCTCGCGATGCTCGGAAGGGAATAACGCAATTCGGTCTTCTGGTAGCTCGTATTCGTATTCGCGGATGTCGATTATTCCTGCCACGGCGCAAAGTTTCATCAAAAAAAGCGATTATGTTCACTTCTTGAATAGACTGTTTACCCCTAAGTGAATGTCTCTAACCGCGACGCTTCATAAGAAGGTTTTCAAGTTCAACTTCGATGCACGTACGTCGCGCGGCGCTATGCGCGATCGGACTTCCTGGTTTCTACAACTGCGCGATGCCGCCCGTCCCGCCGTGGTAGGCATCGGTGAATGCGCCCCATTGCCGGGCCTCAGCCCCGAATTGAACCCGGAGTTTGAACAACGCCTTGAGCGTTGGGTGGCCCGATTCAATGAACTCAAGGTGGCTCCGATGTCGTCGTTGCAGGCGTGTACCACGTTCCTCCAGAAGGAGTTCCCCGAAGAAGCGAAGGTGTCGTCACTCGCGTTTGCGTTTGAGACGGCCATGCTGGACTTGGTGAATGGTGGCAATCGCGTGATCTACCGAAATTCGTTTATCGAGGGTAAACCTATTCCCATCAACGGATTGATCTGGATGGGTGGGATAGACTTCATGTTGCAACAGATTGAGATCAAAATCCGCGACGGATTCCGCTGCATCAAGCTGAAGGTTGGGGGAATCGACTTCGAAAAAGAATGTGATGTGCTCCAGTATGTAAGACGGAAGTATTTCCGCGACCAGATCACGATCCGGCTCGACGCAAACGGGGCCTTTCGGCCGGACGATGCCCTGTACAAGCTTCAAGAACTCACGCGGTTCGACATTCATTCTATCGAACAGCCTTTGAAGAAGGGGGCGGAACTGCTGCCCGAGCTTTGCGAGAAAAGCCCGATCCCGGTTGCGCTCGACGAGGAATTGATCGGGGTCCAGGAAAAAGCCGCACTCCTCGACCGAATTAAGCCTAAGTACCTGATTCTCAAGCCCGCGCTACATGGTGGCCTGTCTGGATGCTCAGATTGGATCGCCGAAGCCCAAAAACGCGGGATGGGGTGGTGGGTCACCTCGGCCCTTGAATCAAACATCGGTCTCAACGCGATTGCTCAATTTTTGAGCGAATATTCAATCTCTATCCCACAGGGGCTCGGTACCGGTGGTTTGTACGAAAACAACTTCCAAAGCCCTCTAGAGGTGGTGAAAGCGGGAAATCTTGCCTACGTGAAGGGCCAACAATGGGACGTAAGCTTCGATTGAGCTAAAAAAATTAGTTGAAATGCTTGCTTTCTTAGCAATCCAGAGATTATATTAGCTAAAATATTTAGCGAATCATGGATTTCAAGCTCAAACTCAAAAGCAAGAAACTGGACTCAGGACGGTTTCAGGTCAATTTTTCGACTGAGGGTTTCGTGGCGGACTACTACGGCTACTTATTGGCCGAACCCAGCACGTCTCTTCGAGAGGTGGTGGAGAAAATCGAACGCCACCTTGGGGCAGTCCAGAGTACAGACAAGTATTTTCAGCCAAACTTATTCTCGCTGGGCCGCCGCGTCATCAACTCCGACCGAGTAATGATTTATAAGAAGGATGCCACCGCCTAACGAGTAACGCTCAACGAGTAACGCCTAACGCCTAACGCCTAACGCCTAACGAGTAACGAATAACGAATTCCTGAAAATGAAAATCAACGAATCGATCCGGACACTGAGAAAGAAGCTTGGTTTGACACAAGACCAGTTTGCATCGAAACTTGGGATCAAGCGCTCGCTGATTGGCGCGTATGAAGAAGGTCGAGCCGAACCGAGGCTGGAACTGCTTCAAAAAATGGCCACACTCGGGGGCATCTCCCTTGATTCCTTCATGGAGGGTTTGATGATCGAAAGCCCACCCTCGCCAGATTTGAAACGTGGAAAAGAAGTGCTGGTCGTGACCGTCGACGAGCAGGCGCGCGACAACATCACGTTGGTTCCTCAAAAGGCTGCAGCAGGTTATCTCAACGGCTTCGCCGACCCAGAGTATGTGAAAGAACTGACCAGCTTTAGGTTGCCGCTGCTGAAGCAAGGGACCTACCGCGCCTTTGAGATCAGTGGGGATTCAATGCTGCCGATTCTTCCCGGTACGATCGTGATCGGTGAGTTTGTGGAGGACCTCAACAGCATCAAGAATGGAAAGACCTACGTGCTGGTGACACAACGCGAGGGAATCGTGTACAAGCGCGTCTTCAATTACATATCTGAAAATGGTAAGCTGTTCCTCGTGTCGGATAACCGGCAATATGCGCCCTACCAAATAGCCGCGGAAGATGTGCTGGAGGCGTGGGTCGCCAAAGCGTATGTCAGCGTTCAGTTTCCCGACGTTGAAGCGCGGACCGATGTATCGGTAGAGCAACTGGCTGGGCTTGTGCTCGACCTCCAAAAGGAGTTGCTTGACTTGAAGTCTGCAAAGAAAAAGCTTCAGCAGTGAAGCGACAATTAGAAGTGATAATTAGTTGGCGTGTGTCGTGCCGATGAGGGCAGTACCCGATTAGGCAATCAGACACCAACCGCGAAAGATCCATAGCGAAGCCAAGCCCTTTCGCCGTCGTAAAATCCCCTTGACCAGTCGGGGATGCCACTTTGCCATAGCGGACGACGGGCCCCGAGATGTGATACCCTAGTGTTCATGTCCGGGGCGGGGTAAGGCGATCGCCAGTGTTGCCTTACGATCAACCTTCGCCGTGTTGGTTTCTACAAACTTATCGGTGTACAAGATCAGCTTTGGAACAACGTATTTGCTCAACCCCATTCCTGTCGATTCGAGACGCAGCCATTCCAGCAGAGCGTGTTCATCGTTCGCGCGCCAAGCGCCTTCAACTACCAACGTTACCTGTGATCCAAGCGATGGGTGGGGAGTAGCTGTGACAAAGAACCGCCGGCGATCCGTTTGCGCGGTCAGCCACCGATCCACCAATTGTTCAACGGTTTCGGGCATTACCTTCACGCCGCCTGAATTGATGATGTTGTCCCAACGCGCGAGCCAACGGAATGTGGTGGGGGTTATCAAATCAACCAAATCGTTAGTCGTGATCGTCTGTGGTAGGTGATCCGCGTGTATTTGTAAACATCCCCGGTCATCGAGCGAAAACGTTACGCCACGAACGGCATGAAAAGCATATTGTGCAGGTGATCCAATAGCGTTGAGCTTCTGTAACGCGACATGCGATAGGGTTTCGGTCATGCCATAAGTCACATAAACCGCTGCTTCATTGAAAGTGGCTAGATCGGACCGTAGTGATGGTGTGAGTGGCGCCCCGCCCAGGATAATGGTAGCCGCCGCCGTGAATGGATGTGCCCGTGAAGGACCCTCCGACAGGTAACTGTCCATTTGGTAGGGGACAAGCGCAGCGAAATCGACGCTTTCGGGCGCGATTTTTTCAAACGGCCGCGTGGAGGGCTCCACCACGATCAAGTTCATTTTGGTTGTGACCGCCCGAACAACCATCATCACGCCGGCGACGTAGCGACAGTCAAGACACAACAGTGCGGTCATACCGGGTTGGAGATTCAACGCATGAGCTGTCTTGTTCGCACTGGCGGTCATTTGAGCCCTTGTTACGTCAATGGGTTTGGGCGTTCCGGTGGAACCCGACGTGTGCAGCGTAAACCTTTCGGCGGCACTAAACCAGGTCGATAAGAATTGGAGCGCTGCTCGTTGATTGGGTGTAACGGCACCAAGTTGTTCGAACGCACCCGCGTCGAGGGGCAATCGGCGATCACCTAATTCAATCCACGGAGCGCCGTGGTTCATGGGCTTCTTTTTTTGATCACCAACTCTTGGTAGCCATAGGTCGAGTCTTTCTCACGCCTGAATTCGTAGTCCACCAGTTCAACGATCACGATCTCCGCGGTCGTGTACACCAAGTTGCCATCCAAAAGGTGACCGCCAATAGTCTTGCCTGCTTGGTCTGCTACTGACATATGGATGTGCGACGTGTGCGCATCCACCGTGCCGGTAAGTGACACAATTTCGAAGTACCCGCTCCCAACAGTTCCATTGGGCTGATTGGCGAACCGTATAGTGTATTGCTCGAGGCTGCCGACACAACTTACGATGGCAACAGCTTTAAGTTGGTGGTCGGCGACAAACTTGACAATCGATTTCTTCAAGTCCTCATGTGGGCCTAGTCGAAAAGCATAGTACTTTCCTTGGGAAGGCATCTGCGCGAAGGAATTCACCGAGCTTATCATGGCGAGTAGGATCAACCACCTGCGAGCATTCATCGACTAGGGGAATTTCGGGAATTTCGAGAAGTCAGGTTCTCTCTTTTCAATGAAGGCATTCTTTCCTTCCTTGGCCTCGTCGCTTAGGTAATACAACAAGGTGGCATTGCCGGCGAGTTCTTGAATACCGGCTTGACCATCTAGCTCCGCATTGAATGCGCACTTGAGCATCCGGATCGCGAGCGGGCTTTTCTTCAGGATTTTCTGTGCCCATGCCACGTACGTTTCTTCTAGCTGATCGAGCGGGACGACCTTGTTGACCAATCCCATGTCGAGGGCTTCTCTAGCATCGTATTGATCGCACAGGTACCAAATTTCGCGGGCCTTCTTTTGCCCGACGATGCGTGCCAGGTAGGATGCACCAAAGCCACCATCGAAACTTCCTACTTTCGGACCGGTTTGACCAAAGCGGGCGTTCTCTGCTGCAATTGACAGGTCGCAGATCACGTGCAAAACGTGTCCGCCCCCAATTGCCCAACCCGCCACGGCTGCAATCACCGGCTTCGGAATGGAGCGGATCATTTTCTGTAAGTCCAAAACATTGAGGCGCGGAACGGTATCGGAACCGACGTAGCCACCGTGACCGCGAACGCTTTGATCACCTCCGCTACAGAAGGCTTGGCCGCCTTCGCCAGTAAGAATGATCACGCCGACTTCCTGATCTTCGCGACAGATGTTCATCGCGTCGATCATCTCTTGCACGGTGAGCGGAGTGAAGGCGTTGTGAACTTTTGGCCTATTGATACTAATCCTTGCAATACCGTTGTACTTGTGGAATACAATCTCCTTGTATTCCTTAATCGGTTGCCACGGGTACTTAAGTTGCATAGCTTTTCTTAATATGTTCTTTAAACTTCAAAAATACTTCCTTCGCGTTGGAGCTACTGGATTCGAACTCCAGAATTTTCGCCCGATCAGAGGGCTTAAACAAGTCGGCAAGAGCTCCTTCGGTGTCTTCCATCGAAGTAACCTTCTGATACCCGAGTCCAAACTCTTCAGCCACGATCCTCGCACCATGCGGTTGGCGCGTGGTAAAGAATTCACCGACTTCGGGCAGTGAGCCTGGACCGTCGATCATAGAAAAGATTGCGCCGCCGTGATTGTTGAGAACGATCACCCGCAGGTTTTTTGGTACGTAGTTATTCCAGAACGCATTACGGTCGTATAAAAATGCCACATCGCCGGTAATCAGCACGTGCAATGTATCCGAACCAATTGCGTGTCCAATCGCGGTACTCGTGCATCCATCGATGCCGCTTGTACCCCTGTTGGAGAAGACTTCAATTCCTTTCTTTCGTTCATCCAAACCGCAGTGGTTGGCGTAGCGAACAGTCATACTGTTCGCGAGGTGCAAAGTCGTATGGTCGGGGAGAGCTCGTATCACTTTGTATACGAATGAAAACTCGCCAGGCGTACCTTGTAGAAATTCTTCAGTAGATGCCATAGCATGTTTTTCCAACTCCTGCCAGCGTTCAACGTACGCGCGTCGATCGTCACCGGCACGGCTTGTTTTCGCCATCGACGCAAACCATTCGGCCGGTTCGGCATCAATTTGCAATGTCAAGGATTGAAATGGATCGATCACTCGGTCATGATCCAAGTCGATGTGCCAATGGGCAGCGGGCTTGTGTGATCTTAGAAACAGCTTTAAGTTCTTCGAGATCACCGAGCGTCCGAATGTGATCAACAACTCTGGTGCTATGTCATCCTGAACCTGCGTTCCGACAACGGGCAGAAACGAGTCAGGCAGTCGCACCGCGTCTGTAATGGCATGAAGATTTGAGATGATATCTGCCACGATCGGCACGTGTAAAGCTTTCGAAAATTGGAATAGCGATTCGACGAGATTTGTGTCAAGCTTACCCTGACCGGCGACAACTAGAATTCGCTTATTCGTCTCAAGTTCGAGATTTAGTTTAATCCAGGGTTTTGAGTTCGACGCAACGGGAACACGTTGTACAATCGAAACGTCAGAACTAAAGGAGATCGTTTCACCGGAGCTCGGGTAGAGAGGTTCTCGAAGCGGTACGTTCACGTGAACCGGGCCAAGACCTCCGTACGTCGAAAGATTGATGGCTTCGTTAACGACGCGTTGAATCGCCCATGTCGAATCAGGATGATCGTAGTCTCCTGGAAGTTGGAAACTTCGTTTTACATGATCTCCATAAATTCCTTGCTGTGAAATAGTTTGCCCGTCCCATTGACCAATCCATTCCGCTGGCCGATCTGCGGTCAATACAAGCAATGGTACCCCTTGATAGAAAGCTTCCGCGATGGCGGGTGCAAAATTATAGGCTGCCGTCCCCGAAGTACAGATGAGAACAACGGGTTTGCCAGTTTGTTGAGCGATACCTAAAGCAACGAACGCCGCGCTGCGTTCATCACTGATGGTACGAGTTACGATTTTTGGATGACGGGCAAAGGCGAGCGTGAGGGGAGCGCAACGGGAACCCGGACATACGATGGCGTGATGAATTCCCTTACGGGCACAAATTTCCGCAATGTCGAAAATTGGTTGCAGGCGCATCGCTCACGAAAGAATCACTTGTTTCATCGTGTTCATTTTGTTCACCGTCTCTTCCCATTCCAATTCTGGGTTTGAGTCAACCGTGACACCCGCTCCGGCGTAGAGCAAAGCTTCCCCATCCGTGACACGCATACAACGGAGATTGACGAATAGATTGGTTTCTTGCTCCACGTTCACCGGCCCCCAATAACCCGTGTACAGTTCTCGGTCGTAACCTTCATGCTGCTCCAAGAACTCGAGCGCAGGTTCGAGAGGCATGCCGCAAACAGCGGAGGTGGGGTGGAGTAACTTCAACATGACGGTCCCCAACTGCGGGAAATTCGTGGCCACCATGTCTACCGAAAAATCGGTCTTGAGATGCAGTAAGTTTCCAGCCCGGAATGTACGAGGTCCTTGCTCTTCGTACTCGCGAAGACGGATCTTCTTGAAGCAATTATTGATGATGTAGCGACTAACGAGTGCTTGCTCCTCAATTTCCTTTTGGTTCCAAAGAACCGTTTTCAAATCCGTACCGGGGCGGTACAGTTGAGTGCTTGCCAGGGCTGTCGTTCGAAAGATCATATTGCTTGTCACCTGCACGAGCAATTCAGGTGATGCGCCCATCCAGGTTCCCGTCTCGGGTGTCGACACGAGTGTCACCATGGCTTGGGGGTGGAGTTCACACAGACGATCGAACACGTCGAGTAAATCGAACGCCTGGGTGGGGAATGACTGGCGCCGAGAGGGTACCACCTTTTCAAAGGCTCCCTCGGCAATGGCTTCGATGCATTTCGCAACCAACCTCTGGTAATGGTTCGATTCCTTCGCCGGCGATGGAGATGCCGGTGTTAAGTGCAATTGGAGGGGCGCGTCTACGCGTTGTAGATCGGGCAAAGGTTGTCCCTGGTGAAAGATAACTTCGCCACCCTCAATTTTGACAAATGATTCGGCCGGTAGGAATAACTTCTTTGCCGATCGTCGAAAGGGCGAAACGACAAAACCGGGTGTGGAATCCTCGATCGAAAGTTGATCGGCGTCGATGGGAACAACTTCGGTGCAGGCGATGATGTTTTTTTCCTTTCGATCGGGCAAACGCCACATCGAGACACTCTTTCCTTCGCTCAAATAATGGTTTAGCAATGAACGAATCAGTTCACCTTCCTTCAGTCTAAGCCCTGTTGCCAAACGGTCTCCCGCCATAATTCAATCCTTCTTGTCAATCACCGCCATCGTGATTCTGCTGACGCATACGAGTTCGCCTTGTTCGTTTGTGATCTCGATGGCCCAAATGTGAGTCCTCTTTCCAATATGAATTGCCGTAGTCTTCCCAAACACATATCCCGACCGTGCGCTTTTTACGTGGTTGGCGTTGATCTCTAAACCAACGCAGTACTGTTTCGACATGTCGACACAGACGGTTGCAGCCACGCTGCCAAGGGTCTCGGCCAGCGCCACAGATGCGCCTCCATGTAACAACCCAAGGGGCTGATGTGTTCGCTTGTCAACCGGCATTTTTGCGACCAAGAAATCGTCTCCGATCTCCGTAAACTCGATCCCCAAATGGTCTACCATCGTATTGGCAGACAGACCGTTAAGTTGTTGAATGGATATTCCTTTCTGTCGGAAAGAGGGCGAGGGGGATGCGGTGGAATGAGACAATTGACTAATTAGTTTATTTTTGCGCCCGAATGGACGGCTGGAAAACGGTCGAAATTAGGACAAATTGACCACGAAAAAAATATATCTCGTTCGACATGGGCAGACCGATTTTAACATGCGCGGCATCGTGCAGGGAAGCGGCGTCGACTCATCCCTGAACGACGAAGGCCGCGTCCAAGCAAAAGCATTCTTCGACCATTACCGCGACGTGCCTTTCGACAAAATCTACACGTCGTCGCTCAAGCGCACGCGCGAATCCGTGCAGCACTTTATCCAACTAGGAATTCCCCATGAAGCTCTTTCGGGCCTAAACGAGATCAGTTGGGGCAATAAAGAAGGTCAACGAATCACACCCGAAGAAGATGCCTACTACCATTGGATGTTGAAGCAATGGCAAGAAGGTCAGACTTCCCTCAAGATTGAAGGCGGTGAAAGTCCCGAAGATGTTGTGCGGCGACAAGTTCCAGCGATCCAACACATCATGTCTCAGACCTCTGAAAAGAATGTGCTCGTCTGCATGCATGGTCGCGCCATCCGCATCATCCTGTGTCAGCTGCTCAATTATCCACTCCGTTCCATGGATGTCTTCGAGCATCAGAACCTGTGCCTTTACCTGCTGAACCAAACTGGATCGATGTTTAGTGTCGAGAAGCATAATGACACCACGCATCTCGTCGGCCTTCACTCAAAAGCGAAAGTAGGATCTTAGGACGGAAGCTGCTCCAGCGCCGACTTAGCCTTCCCGTCGATGCTGTTCTTGTACTCGTGTTTCTTGTAAGCCAAAGCCATCTGGAAGTACTTCTTGGCGTTTGCGAAGTCTCGACTCGACTGGGCGATATAGCCGAGTTGAAGGGCGGAGTTCGGTGCAAAGTACCATTGGCTGTCGCCCGACATATCGATGGTCTGTAGGTAAAAGATCTTGGCGGCTGCAATGTCGCCCGTCTTGTGTGCCAACCGAGCGCGGCGGTAGTAGTACTCTACTTGGTCTTTTTTCGTTTTTAAGTCTGCTGGCGTAATGGAATGAAATGTCTCTTTCGCTTCCTTGTAGTAACCACCATCGGTCGACAGTCGTACCTTCAAAATCTTGGCATTTGGAAAAGAACCTTCCTTCAACTGGGCGTCGGCATGATGATCCGGCTCGGCCACCGTACGACCTGTCGCTTTCGCCTTGTCAAAATTGATTTTCGCTTGGTCTGCTTTCCCCTCTAGGAAATACGCGAGGCTTATCTTGTAATAGGAATCTTTCTTGAAGTTCTGACTCTTGTAGTTGGCGATAAACACGCGGTAGGCCGCTATCGCCTCCTCGTATTCGCCCCGCTGCAACAGGATTTCTCCCCGCAGGTAGTCAATGTAATACATGGGCAAACCGCCGGGATGATCGTCCAATGTTCGAATTAGCTTGAGAGCGTCTTCACTTTGCGAATTTTTGATCAACATGTTCACCGCAAGGAAAAGTGCCAACCGGTTTTCGGGTTGTGTCTTGAGAATATCGGTGAGACCGGTGGCAGCCTCCTCAATTTGCTGGTTGATCAGTCCTTTAATCGTGAAATAGAGTAGTGTGGCTTCAGAATTCAACGACGACGACGATGCCCGCAATTCTTCAAGTTGGCGCTGTCCAGTCACGACCGATCCTTTCATCCCCAACAAGCTCATGAAGAAGTGGTATTTGTCGGGCACGGAGCCGATCATCACTTCGATGACGCCGCTGGTCTTTTTGATGGGTATGAATGAAGGGTACTTCTTGAGGCACTCTTGGGTCAAGTTATAGGCACTTTTGATTGCCCATACAGCATTGAACTCCTGCCCGAGGTTCAGAAAATTGAACCCGCGTTGAAGGTTGAGTTCGGCTTGCAGAAATAAAGCGTCGGGGCTTGAGGTCTGGTTTGCCAACTTCTTGAGTCGCTCGCGAAAGTTGACTTCTATCTTTTGGAACTTCTCCTCGTCTTCCGTAATCAATACGTCCAGTGTTTCGCACAAGCTCTGGACATACATCTTGTGCCACTCATTGGTTTTGATCTTGGCTAGCCGTTCATAGGCCTGATCTGTTTGGAGATTTAGGACAAGCTGGTGGATCTTTTGAAGTTCCGGGTCGAAAACCCACGCATTGTCGGCCCGGGTAGGGTAGGCAAAGCACAAAAAAAAGCAGGCGATGACGCCTGCCTTTGTAAGTTTTATGATCCCCGGCTTAGCCAACTTTCTTTGCTCTTTTGACAGGGGCCGCTTTCTTCGGCTTTTCCTCCTCCAACGTCTCCATGTCAACGTCGGCGAGGATCCTTCCCGAGTGCTCGTCGATCACGATCTTCTTTTTCTCGCGGATCTCGGCAATTTTCTGGGGAGGAATAATGATGTTACAACCTTCTGCAGCACCCCTTACCACCCTCACAACGGCTAAACCGTTAGAAAGGTTGGCACGAAGCCGCTCATAGTATTTCAAAAGTTTGTCTTCGATTTTCTTGCCGGCTTTCTCACGCTCGGCTAGGAGACGCTTCTCTTCCTCTTGGCTTTCACCTAAGATGTCGTTCAGCTCCTTTTTCTTGTTTTCGAGATCCTCGTTGCGCTCCTTGATCAGGGTTTCGATCTTCGTGATCTCTTCTTTCTTCAACTCGATCTTCTCCTTCGCTTCCTTGATGCGTTTCTCGCAGATCTGAATTTCGAGTTCTTGCAACTCCATCTCCTTCGTGATGGCATCGAACTCGCGGTTGTTCTTCACGTTCTTTTGCTGGTCCGCGTACTTCTTTACCAGCTTCTCCGCCTCCTTGATCCCCTCTTTGTTCTTCTTTATCACCTCTTCAACTTCCTTCTGTTCGGCCTCAAATCGCGTTAAGCGCGTCCTGTAGCCTTCCATTTCGTCTTCCAAGTCTTGCACCTCGTCGGGCAAGTCCCCCCTCAATTTCTTCAGTTCGTCAAGTTTTGAATCGATTGCCTGGAGTTTGACCAGCGCTTCCAGTTTCGCTGCAACTGATTGATTTTCCATTACTTACAGGTAGCTTATAGGATTTGTGACCGTCTTTGCAAAATTGATCGCAAAGGTACGAAATTTTTCTCGCAAAACCTCGGAAATGAGCTCGACGGTAAACTGCTCGCTCTCGTAATGCCCGATGTCCGCCACCACGATTTTTCCCTCTGCGTCAAAAAACTCGTGGTACTTGAAGTCAGCCGAAACGAACACATCCGCACCCGCCCGAATCGCCGCACCCAGTAGGAAGCTTCCACTCCCTCCACAAACGGCCACCTTCTTCACCAAATTACTTCCGAACGGCGTGAAGCGAACGCATTTCGTATTCATGCTGTCTTTCAAACGCACCAAGAATTTGTTTGGTTCCTCAGCCTCGCGCAACTCGCCTACCATACCCGATCCCACCTCTTGGTTTTCGTTCGCCAACGCCTGCAAGTAATAAGCGATTTCCTCGTACGGATGCGACCGGCGCAAGGCAGCCATCACACGTCCTTCTGCATGCGATGGGAGGATCACCTCGATCCGATCTTCTTCTACTTTCTCTTGGACACCTACTTTCCCAAGGGCCGGGTTCGCCCGGTCGCTCGGCAAAAACGTTCCTGTTCCTTCGACCGTAAAACTGCAGTTTTTGTAATTACCGATGTTGCCCGCACCCGCTTCGTGTAGCGCAGCCAATACGTTCGCGGCTTGCTCCCTAGGCACAAATGTGACGAGTTTTGTCAAGGTGCCACGCTTCGGCTGTAGCACGCGCACATTCACCAGCCCAAGACGCTCGGCAATCTTTCGGTTAACACCATTGTACACGTTATCCAAATTGGTGTGCATCGCGAAAATGGCGATCTCATGTCGAATGGCGAGTATGATCGTCCGTTCGACATAGTTCCTGCCGGTCAGCCGCTTCAACCCCCGAAAGATGATTGGGTGATGAGCTACTATCAGGTTTGCGCCCCTTTCGATCGCCTCCTGCACGACACCCTCGGTGCAATCGAGCGTGACCAAGATGGAAGTCACCGGCTGGCTTACGTCGCCAGTCAGTAGCCCACAGTTGTCGTAGTCTTCTTGGTAGGACGGCGGCGCGAAATCCTCCAGGTGCCGAACTACTTCACCGATGGTAATCATGTTGTTCCCTTTCTTTAGTTTTGCCTTCCGTTTTTAAAACGGCTCTGGACCAAAAGTAAGTAAAGTATCCCGCGCGATGCTGCGTCTCTTGTTGTTTCCTTTTGCGATCGTATTTGACGTGGTGACGCGGGTGCGTAACCATTTGTACAACATCGGTCATAAGCCATCTTTTCGATTTGAGGTGCCCATTATCTGTGTTGGAAACCTCAATGTCGGCGGGTCTGGGAAAACACCGATGACAGAGTACCTCATTCGGCTGCTGTCGCCAACGCATCGGATGGCCACCTTGAGCCGTGGCTACGGCCGCCGCTCCCGCGGTTTTCGGATCGCGAACGCTGCAGATAACTCGACGACAATTGGCGATGAACCATTTCAAGTATACCGTAAGTTTGGATCAAAGGTATGCGTGGCTGTCGGTGAAGATCGCGCTTTCGCTATTCCTTACATCCTCCACGAACACGAAGACATCGACGTAATCGTCCTGGACGATGCCTTCCAACATCGCTCGGTTAACCCGCACTTTTCAGTTTTGCTTACCGAGTACAACCGGCCTTTCACCCGCGACTTCGTTCTTCCGGCTGGCGACTTGCGAGAAGCGAGGCGCGGAGCCAGTCGCGCCGACGCGATCGTCGTAACCAAATGTCCCGCCAAGGCTAGCATCGCGAGCATCACCACCGAGGTGCAACGGTACGCGCCTGGTAAACCAGTCTTTTTTTCCCGTATTTCCTACGGAACGCCAGTCCCCTTCGGAGCGCTGAATCAACCGTCGGGGAAAATCATCTTAGTGACCGGAATCGCCAATCCCGATCCCCTTCACGAGTATTTGAAAGCGCGTTTCGAGGTGGCGCAGCATATGAAGTTTGCCGACCACCATGTGTTCACCGATGCTGAGGTCAAAAACATGCACTACGAAGCGGCGCTCAACCAAGAACTCTGCCTGTTCACAACTGAAAAGGACATGGTACGACTGCTGCAGTTTCCGTCCATTGCCGAGCATCGTTGGTTTTATATCCCAGTCGAGATGGAGTTTGTCGAAAATGGTGCGGAATTTGATTCTCTCGTCCGCCGTCAATTGAATCTCGATTGAGGTCTTGCGTTATCTTTGTACCGTGAATTTTCGGACTGGGCTTTTGATTTTTGTGTTGTTGGGGAGTGCCCTCCAACTGGTCGCGCAGGTCCGGCCCGATTCTACTCGTCGCGTGCGGACAAAAACGGCCGCGCCGCCCACGGTCGGCTCGCAGTCGACTACCTCGCGAACCGGTTCTTCGATCGTCGACGATAGCACACGCAACGTGTACGGCCCGCTGACGACTTTGTGGACCACCGAACGCGAAATGTTTACCGCGAAGACCAATTTCCGCCCCCTCGACACGACCATTAACAATTACCACAGATGGACGTTCGTGCAGAAGTACGCCAATTTCTTCCAAGACCTAGGCAATAATGGATCGGCGTTGAATCCCATCTTTCCGATCATCCCGTCTACCATCGGCGCTTCCGCGGGATTTAACGGTTATGCTCCGTACTGGAACTCGGAAGAACTAAAACTCTACAACACCAAATCTCCCTACACCCGGATGTACCTCGTGTGGGGTGGTCAAGGACGTGCCGCCACACGGATTGAATACTCGCGCAACATCAATCCTAAGTGGAATGTCTCGTTTAACTATCGACCCATCCTCACCGACAAGCAGATTCTTCGTAGCGGGCGCGCCGACCGAAATGTCGTCAGCCACTACTACGATTTCTACACCCACTATACTTCTCCCAAGGATCGTTACAAGGTCGTCGCTAGTTATCAGCGTATTCGACACCGTGTGATCGAGAATGGCGGGATATCCTTTGTCGCCGCTGCCGACTCGACCTACAAAGACTACTTCGGAACCGTAAGTCCCAACCTGTTTCGTGCGAATAGCTACGAGCAGCACAACAAGTTTCATGTGTTCCACCAGTTCGATCTGGGGAAGGTCCAGGCGTATCACATCGCAGACTTCGAACGACAAATCAACTGGTTTCGAGATGACTTGTCGATCGATCCCGTCACATTCTTTGATTACGATCGAATCGATACCCTCAAGAAGGCAGCAGACAGTACCAGCTTCACCACGCAGCAACATCAACTCGGCGTAAAAGGGCAAATCGGAAAACATAACAACTTGTTTTACAACGGTTGGATCAAGTACAGGTCCTACAACCTGTGGAATAAGTATATGGCTACCGACACGCTTGGGTTACCCGGACGGGCCGTAGAAAAGTACTTGGGTGGAGAACTGCAATACGCGTTGGATTCCATTCAGCGAATCACCGGGCTGATAGAGGTGCTCGATGGCGGTTACTCGCGCATTGAGTCGACCGGCCATCTGAAATGGTTCGACTTCACAGCTATCCATCGAATATCGAAACCGACTTTCTTGCAAACCGCTTACTCGGGACGATTCGATCTTTGGAACAACCAATTCAAGAGCGTGGAGTCCCTTTACCTTTCGGCGTTTCCCAGGTTTAATTTTGGACCGCTGGTGCTTTCCCCCGGCATGTCGTACACATCGCTGAGTGATTACATCTATTTTGCAAAAAAGGATTACCCGAACACGCCGCAGACGGTACTACCGCAACAGACTTCATCGGTGATCTCCTTTGCTCAACCGGAGGTCCGGATGGATCTAACGATTATCAAAAAAATTCACATCCGCCCCCAAGTACTCTATACGCAAGTATTGACGGATGCGGACAGCGTACTCCGCGTTCCCAAACTCTTCGTCAACGGGCAAATAGCTTTCGAAGGATACTTATTCAAGAAAGCCATGCAAGTGCAGATAGGAGTCGACGTCCACTGGAGGAGCGCCTACAAACCAATGGGGTATGACCCGGTGACGCAGACCTTCTACAACCAGGATACGGTGAAGCCGCCGTCGTACTTGTTGGCCGATATCTTCTTGAACGGCAAAATCAAAAGGGGACGGTTCTTTATCAAGTACCACAATCTCGCGCAGCGGTTTACTGGAGTCGGGTATATGCCCACGCCCTATTACCGCGGTGTATCAAGTATACTTGATTTTGGATTCGAGTTGATGCTTTTCGATTGAGTCATGGACAAACACGTATTGGGGTTAGAGTTGCCAACGGATCCGAGGTGGGTAAACATCGCGGAGATGAATATCGAGGAGATACTCATCGACCATGCCTATTGTGAACAGAAAGCGGCTTCGACCTGCATCTCACTCATCGTTCAATACCCGGATCGCGAAAAGCTGGTTGATATGCTCACGCCGATCGTGGCGGAAGAATGGGGGCACTTCGAACGCGTCATGGAAGAGTTGAAAAAACGCGGTCTCAAGCTCGGCCCCAAGCGGAAAGACGAGTATGTCGATAAGATCCAAACCGTTCTCAAGAAAGGTGGTACCCGCGAGCAACAATTGGTTGAAAAACTTTTATTGAGTGCGTTGATCGAGGCCCGGAGCTGCGAGCGGTTTCGACTATTGTGGAAGGAGATTGGAGATGAAGGTCTGAGCAAATTCTACTACGAACTAATGGTGTCGGAAGCGGGACACTATAAGAATTTTCTCGCCCTGGCGAAAGACTACATGGATTCGGAATACGTGATGGAGAGGTGGCGCGAAATTCTAGTCGCCGAAGCTGAAATCGTACAGTCACTCGAAGTACGTGGCGACCGGATGCATTAATCCTTCTTTCGAACGTCGCGCGCTAGGTACTTCTTCAAATCAATTTTGCGCGTGGTTGAATTTTCATTTCTTGGTAGTTGCGCTTGCCCCTTAGCTTGAGAAATCTCGAGCTCGTAGTCCGACGACCACTCGATGGCGCCCATGGTCACAGAACCTTCTTCCACTATTTTTTGATCATCGTTCCTAACGATCACGAAGAATAATACGGGAATTCCATTCGAATCGTTCACCTTCTCTTTTTTGTACAAGGTGAAGGTATTGGTGCGATTCATGACCGCCTCCGGCGCCTCGCCAATTTTCCTTTCTACCTCGGCGAGCGTGTTTTCTTTAGGGCTTTGTGCTTGACCCATCGACACCCAGAGACACAACGCACCCACCAACCACGTCAATCGACGGTTCATGGCTATGTTTTTTGTTTTTTCTTTTTGGCAGCAGGGAACAGTACGTTGTTCAAAATCAGGCGGAAGCCAGGCGAGTTAGGGTGAAGCTGTAAGTCGGTGGGTTCTTCTCCCACCGTGTGTTGATAGTCTTCGGGGTCATGGCCGCCATAAAATGTCCAAAAGCCCTTACCGAATACGCCGTGCAAGTACTTAGCCTCGCGGATGTCCTTGTTTTCACCCATCACCACCACGTCGGGCTTTACTAGGTGTTTCTTGAAGCCGGTGGTTTGTCCGTAAAATCCTTTGATCACTTTCGTGTGATTCTGTGTCAGCATGGTTGGGATGGGATCCCACTTCGCCGAGAACTCGAAAATGGAGAAATAGTCGTTCGCTTGGATGAGCCCGCGATCTTGCAGGTTGTTGTCTATGTCCGAGAATTCGTATTGGTAAGGGTCGCGCGACAATCGGAAGTCTGTGAAGGCAAACGTGTTGTCGAAGTTGAGTTTTTCTTGGGCGGCGGGGTCGGCTGCATCGCCATCGTACATGCGTTCGCAGATGTCGACCCCTTCAGCCGCAAGGGCAATGTCGAAGGAATCTGTCGCCGAACACATCGCAAACAAGAATCCCCCCCCAGCGACGAATTCCTTGATGTGTTTTACGACCGCGAGCTTCAATTGAGAAACCTTTCGAAAACCATGCTTTCTCGCCAAGTCCTCCGATTCTTTTTGCTGTTCGATGTACCAAGGCATGTTTCCGTACGAACCAAAGAATTTTCCGTATTGCCCCGTGAAGTCTTCATGGTGGAGGTGTATCCAGTCGTATTTCGGTAGTTCGCCGTTCAAAACCTCGTCGTCGAAAATGACATCGTACGGTATTTCCGCATAGGTGAGCACCAATGTCACGGCATCGTCCCACGGTTGCTTACTCCTCGGCGAGTACACGGCAATTTTCGGGTACTTCTCGAGTTTCATGATGTCGTAGTTGACAGCTGGACTGGCGATTTCCGAGATGATTTGATTGGCTTGGGCGTCGCTGATGATCTCGAAGGAGACCCCACGAACCACCAACTCATTTTGAATCGTAGGGTGATACTTGGCCAGAAAGCTGCCGCCCCGGTAGTTCAAGAGCCAGTCGACCTCGGTGTCCTTTTTTAGAATCCAGTAGGCGATTCCGTAGGCTTTCAGGTGGTCCGACTGCTTGTCGTCCATCGGAATCAGGATTTGGTTGGCTGAAGCGACCCTCACCACGCATACCAAGCAAAACAAAATCGAAATCCTCATCGTTTCAGCATTTTATACCCTGCGACCTGTAACAATTAATTTCGAAAGCAGTCTCAGAGTAAACGTCCCAAAAAGTAAATTTGTCACGTTTCAGGCCGATTATTACATGAATTTAATAGAAAATATTAAGGAGGGACTCCGGTCCATTCAAGCCAACCTGCTCCGGTCCGTCCTTACTGCCTTAATTGTAGCTATTGGGATCACCTGCCTGGTGGGAGCGTTGACTGCAGTCGAGGCCATCGGCGAAAAACTCACGGAAAGTCTCAGCTCGCTGGGGGCGAACTCATTTTATATCGAATCCAAAAAATACCGCAACCGGCAAATGAACGGTGTCAATGAAAAGCGTTTTCCCCCGCTTCAATTGAACGACGTCCAACGCTTTATCGACCGGTTTCAAGTAAACTCGATCGTCGCGTTGAACGCCGAACTGTCCTGGAATGCCGAAGTGAAGTACCGTTCGAAAAAGTCGAACCCCAACGTCGTTTTGCAAGGTGTGAATGAGGAATACATGGCGCTGAACTCGTTGAACCTCGAAAAGGGCCGAAACCTGTCGAAACGCGAAGTTGAGTATGCCGCGAAAGTCGCCGTGATCGGCCACAAGGTGTATACCCAGATTTTTGAAAACAACGAAGACCCGATTGGAAAGGAGATTTCTTTCAAGGGGGTTCAGTTTCGGGTGATCGGCAAGCTCGTCGAGAAAGGACAATTGGCCCAAGACAATTATGACAATATGGTGCTGTTTCCCATCCGCGTAGCCAACCAGATGGCAAGTGGGAGAGGCTTAGACTATACATTGTCTGTCGGAATCTCAGATCCCTCGCAGATGGATATGGCGATGGGGGAGGCCACAGGGCTCATGCGCGGCATCCGCCACGACAGGCTTGGTAACGACAACTCGTTTCAGATTGAAAAGAGCGACACGCTGTCGGACCTCAATAACCTTATTGGTATCATCCAAGCTGCGGGCTTGGGTATTGGATTTATCACACTTCTAGGCAGCGCCATTGCCCTTATGAACATCATGCTCGTGTCGGTGACGGAGCGCACGCGTGAGGTCGGGGTTCGCAAGGCGCTGGGGGCGACACCTCAACGCATTCGTCAACAATTTGTGATCGAAGCGGTCGTGGTGTGCTTGTTGGGAGGTATCCTTGGAATCATCCTCGGCATTCTGGTTGGGAACGTGTTGGCAAGTGCCATGGGTATCAAGCAGTTTGTGCTGCCTTGGTTCTGGATGATTTTTGGGATGATCGTCTGTATCTTCGTCGGACTGATGTCTGGCTGGTACCCAGCATGGAAGGCATCGAAGCTCGATCCCATTGAGTCGCTTCGATTTGAGTAGTCGAAACGCGAGCCGTTTTTTTAGCTGAAGATCTTTTGTTGCTGTCGGCTGCGCTCGAGGAGGTGGAGTAATATTCCATCCTTGAGCCCAACTTCTGGGACGATCATTTCGGATGCTTTTGCCCATTCCATGACTTTCAAATAGATGTCGCTCGCGGGCACAATGACGTCGGCACGGTCTGGATTCATCTGGAGTTCGTAAATCCTCTGTTCCAGCGTCTTCGACTCCACCATTTCCTTGATCGCTTGAATCTTCTTTTTCGAAAGGGACTTCCCAGCTTTCACGCGTGCTAACTCGAAAATCTTGGATATGTTCCCACCTGTTCCCACCGCGGTGATCTTTCCTAGCTTTCGATCGACGTTGTTTTTCACCCAAGACTCCATGTCCTGCCACATCACGGGTGAATCCGTGTGCTCCAGTACCCTGACCGAGCCTATCTTGAATGATCGCGTCTTTTTCTTGACCCCATCGACATACAGGTTTAGCTCCGTGCTTCCGCCACCCACATCGATGTGGATGTAGGATTTATCTGAAAGAAAAGAACTAATGGCGCGGTTGACCATTTCTGCTTCTTGCTGGCCGTCGATGATGTGAATCGTAACGCCCAATTCGTCGTAGACACGTTTTGCAACTTCTTCACCATTTTCGGATTCGCGCATCGCGGACGTGGCACAAAACATATAGTCATCCGCTTCATACAGTTCAATCAACAGCTTGTACGTGCGCATGAGTTTGATGAATTTCTCTATGCTCTTGTCGCTGATTCGGTTGGTAGAAAACACATCGTGCCCAAGGCGAAGCGGGAACCGTACGTATTCGAGTTTCTTAAAAAGCACCTTGGGGCCGTTATCGAGTACACTCGAAATTTGAAAACGAATGGCGTTGGACCCGATATCGACTGCTGCTAGCTTCAAGTGGATGTAAAAATAGAATACAAAGATGGTAGAGAGTAACGAAACCGAACTACTACGCACGACGAAATGACAATAATTTAATCAAATTCCTTCGGTCGTCGACGTATCGAAAGTTGTTGGAAACGGTTGCGTTGTGTTGGCCACTTGATTACTTGCAATTAATCCTGTTTATACGTTTCTTTGCACAGCTTATTCAGAAAGACCGAGGGACTGGGCCCGTTGACGTCTTAGCAACCTGCCACGATAGGATTGTGGCGTTGTGCTAAATCCCTTCCCGTTTCGGCGGGAGCAGATAGGCAGCCACCTCACTTCGAGCTCTTTCTGGAATAGCGTACCACAAATACAGAAAGAGTGACTATCAACGACATTTTGAAGCAACGAATCATGGTGCTCGACGGCGCCATGGGCACGATGATCCAACGATACAAGTTGGATGAAAAAGACTTCCGAGGCGAAATCTTAAAGGACCACCCGTTTCCCCTCAAGGGAAACAACGACTTACTTAGTCTCACACGTCCCGACATCATCAAAGAAATCCATCGTCAGTATCTGGAGGCCGGTGCCGACATCCTCGAAACAAATACGTTCGGAAGCACACGTGTCGCTCAAGCAGACTACCACTTGGAAGAATACGTGTATCGCATCAACTACGAGTCGGCGAAGATCGCGAAAGAGGTGGCCGCCGAATACACGGCCCGCGATCCGAAGAAACCGCGTTTTGTGGCGGGATCGATGGGCCCAACCACGAAGTTAGCTTCGATGTCACCCGACGTCAACAACCCTGGCTTTCGGGCCATCAGCTTTGATGAACTGGTAGCTGCATTCAAAGAGCAGGCAAGGGGCTTACTGGACGGTGGTGCTGACCTTTTGTTACCCGAAACGATCACAGACACCCTCAACGTAAAGGCAGCACTCTTTGCTATTCAAGAATTGTTCGAAGAAACGGGTAAGCAAGTTCCCATCATGGTGTCCGGAACGATCACCGATGCGAGTGGCCGTATCCTGTCGGGACAAACAGCCGAGGCGTTCCTCATCTCCGTATCGCACGTTCCGTTGCTCAGCATCGGGTTCAACTGCGCCCTAGGAGCTTCAGCTCTGCGCCCGTATTTGCAGGTGCTGGATGAGAAAGCGCCCTTTTTTGTGAGCGCACATCCGAACGCAGGTCTTCCCAACGAATTTGGTCAATATGATCAGACTCCTGCGGAAATGGCCGCCCAAATCGAGGAGTATATGAAAGAAGGCCTCGTGAACATCGTGGGCGGTTGTTGTGGATCCACGCCTGACCACATCAAGTTAATTGCACAAGCCGCCGCCAAGTATAAACCCCGTCAAGCCGAACAATTGGCAGCCATTTAAAGAACCGAATGAATTCATTGAAACCACTACAGCTCAGCGGCCTCGAAGCTGTCAACATCACCCGCGAATCGAACTTTGTCAACATTGGTGAACGCACCAACGTAACGGGCTCGGCGCGCTTTCTGAAACTGATCAAGGAAGACAAGTTTGAGGAGGCACTCGAAGTAGCCCTCGATCAAGTGAGAGGTGGCGCACAGGTTATCGACGTGAACATGGACGAAGGCATGCTCGATGCAAAAGCCGCCATGGTGAGGTTCTTAAACCTAATGGCCTCGGAGCCCGAGATCGCTGCGCTGCCTGTTATGATCGACTCCTCGAAATGGGACGTCATAGAGGCTGGTTTGAAGTGCATCCAAGGAAAGGGCATCGTCAACTCGATCAGTTTGAAAGGTGGCGAAGCCGAGTTTTTACGCCAAGCAAAGCTCATCCGACGTTACGGGGCTGCCACTGTCGTCATGGCTTTCGATGAACAAGGTCAGGCCGATACGTACGAGCGCCGAATTTCTATTTGTAAGCGCGCCTACGACTTGCTGGTTCAAAAGGTCAAGTTCCCGCCGGCAGATATCATCTTCGATCCCAATATTTTCCCGGTGGCCACAGGGATAGACGAGCACCGCAATTATGCCGTCGATTTCTTCCGTGCTGCGAAATGGATTCGCGAGAACCTGCCCGGTGCCCATGTGAGCGGAGGCGTGAGCAACGTGTCCTTCAGTTTCCGGGGCAACCAAAAGGTGCGCGAAGCGATGCACTCTGTTTTCCTGTACCATGCCATCAAGAATGGAATGGACATGGGAATCGTGAACCCCACGATGTTGGAAGTCTACGATGAAATTCCAAAAGACCTATTGGAAAAGGTTGAGGACGTGTTGTTGAACCGACGCGACGATGCTACTGAACGTCTGCTCGAATTCGCGGAGACGATCAAAGGGGCGGCGAAGAAAAAGGAAACCGACGACGAGTGGCGGTCTGGAACCGTAGAAGAGCGTTTGAAACATGCGCTGGTAAAAGGTATTATCGACTTCATCGATCAAGACACAGAAGAGGCTCGCGTAAAATATGGGAGACCCCTGCACGTGATCGAGGGACCGTTGATGAGTGGCATGAACGTGGTGGGAGATCTCTTCGGCGCCGGCAAGATGTTCTTGCCTCAAGTGGTTAAGAGCGCACGCGTGATGAAGAAGTCGGTCGCCTATCTCACGCCGTTCTTAGAAGAAGAAAAGAAGCAAAGTGGAACGGCAGGAAAGCCCGCCGCGAAGGTGTTAATGGCGACCGTGAAAGGCGACGTGCACGACATCGGAAAGAACATCGTGGGCGTCGTGTTGGCATGCAACAACTACGAAATCGTCGACCTCGGCGTGATGGTGCCTACCGAGAAAATTATCGAAGCTGCCAAACGCGAGCAAGTCGACATTGTGGGCCTGAGCGGACTCATCACGCCCTCGCTCGACGAAATGGTGCACGTAGCACGCGAAATGCAACACGAAGGAATGTCCCTTCCGCTGCTCATTGGCGGGGCAACCACCTCCCGCATTCACACCGCGGTCAAGATCGACCCGGTATACGAAGGGCCGGTGGTCCACGTACTCGATGCGTCACGTTCGGTGCCCGTCGCCAGTGAACTGATCAGCGCCGAAACGCGTGATCGCTTCAAGACCAACATCAAGAAGGAATACGCCGCGCTTCGCAAGGATCATGAAAGCCGTCAGCAGGAGAAGAGCTACATTCCACTCGCCGCCGCACGACAAAACCGGGTTGCTATCGACTGGACGAATCATCCTATTGCAACACCGTCGTTCTTGGGCACCAAGGTGTTTCAGCATTACCCGCTCGAAGAGATACGGAAGTACATCGATTGGACCCCTTTCTTCCAAACTTGGATGCTCTATGGTAGGTACCCCGGTATCCTTCAAGACGAGAAAGTAGGTGAGGAGGCACGTAAACTCTTCCAAGATGCTCAGTCGATGCTTGACGAGATCGTGAAGGAAAAATCGCTACAGGCTGCCGGCGTGATTGGATTTTACGCCGCCGGGGCGACACCCACCGACGATGTCACCCTCTTCACCGATGAGCGCCGCAGCCAGCCTCTGTCGACCCTTCATTTTCTGCGACAGCAGAATAAAAAGGCGCAGAACCTACCTAATTTTTCCCTTAGCGACTTTGTAGCCCCGATCGATTCAGGGAGGAAAGACTACGTGGGGATGTTTGCCGTCACAGCTGGCATTGGCCTCGAGAAGCTGGTCGAAAAGTACAAAGCACAACACGACGACTACTCCGAAATCATGGCCAAGGCCTTGGCCGATCGTTTGGCAGAAGCGTTCGCAGAATTGATGCACGAACGGGTACGACGCGAGTATTGGGGTTACGCCAAAGATGAACACCTCGATGCTGAGCAGTTGATCAAAGAGGAGTATCAAGGAATCCGCCCGGCACCCGGGTACCCTGCATGCCCCGACCACACCGAGAAAAAGACCTTGTTCGCGTTGCTAGATGTCGAAGCAAGGGCGGGCATCCAACTTACCGAGTCATACGCCATGTACCCCGCATCGTCGGTGAGTGGCTACTATTTCGCGAGCCCCGAAGCGAAGTACTATGGTCTCGGAAAGATTGACCGCGACCAAGTATCGGAGTACGCGCAACGGAAGGGGATGGACATTAAAGAAGTAGAGAAGTGGCTAGCACCCGTGCTTGCCTATTCATAAAACACGAATAGAACGCAGATGAAAGTTATCGATCACCTCAAACAAGCGAACGGAAAAACCCTGTTCACGATCGAAATCCTTCCTCCTTTGAAAGGTGAGAACATCAGCAATCTTTTCAACAACATCGACCCGTTGATGGAGTTCAAGCCTCCATTTATCGATGTCACCTACCACCGCGAAGAATACGTATACCGGAAAAAACCCGGGGGCCTCTTAGAGAAGATATCCACACGCAAAAGACCCGGTACCGTGGGTATTTGCGCGGCAATCCAGAACCACTACAAGGTCGACACGGTCCCGCATATCATTTGCGGAGGCTTCAACCGGGAGGAGACCGAAAACGCGCTGATTGACCTTCACTTCTTGGGCGTTGACAACGTGCTCGTCTTGCAGGGCGATGCCATCAAAAGCGAATCGAAGTTTGTGCCGGAACCCGATGGCCATCGTTACGCGTCCGAACTTCTGGAACAAGTGGTGGCGATGAACCGGGGCCAGTATCTGGACGAGGAGTTGGCCATGGCAGACCACACCAACTTTTGCATCGGTGTCGCGGGGTATCCCGAAAAACACTTCAATGCTCCCAATTTGAAGAGCGATTTGAAATACCTGAAACTGAAGGTCGATATGGGCGCTGAGTACATCGTGACCCAGATGTTTTTCGATAACCGGAAGTACTTCGAATTTGTAGACTTGTGCCGTGACAATGGCATACACGTTCCGATCATTCCAGGACTCAAACCCTTAACTGGCAAAGGTCAACTCACCGTATTGCCGAAGACTTTCCACATCGACATCCCCGAGGAACTTTCTGAAGCGGCTGAGCGCTGCCAAGACAACAACGCCGTGAAGGAAGTAGGAATCGAGTGGGCAATCCAGCAGTCCCGGGAGCTGATGCAACGGGGGGTGCCAACCCTCCATTTCTATTCCATGGGGAAGTCGGACCCCATCTACCGGATCGCCAAGGCGCTTTTCTGACCCTGGTTTTTCGGGTTCAAGTGCCCGTTTTTCGACCCTGGGCCGTTTTTGACGGAGATTTCCCGCATACGTTTTAATGAGTCAAAAACGCAGATTTTACTCGGCTTGCATACGATTTTTCAGCGTTTTTTGAGTAATATTGGAATACAAACCAAATCATTTCACACATGAATCAGCGTTTCTCAGCTATTCTTCGTTATACGATGGCACTCGCAGTGGCTGCCAGCCTCACCGTGATGAACGGGTGTAATGAAGATGACGGACCGGCAGTTTTCAGCGGCACCGTTCTCGACTTCATTAAGTCTGATCAATTCAAGCAAACCACTACCGGGTCGGCCGACAACGCGTTGGACTCGTTGGTGAAATACGTGTCACTCTATCCCGATCTGACCGCCGTTTTGAGTGGCAGCGCGGATGTGACCTTGTTCGCACCTAGCAATACGGCGTTCAAGAATCTTCTCGCAACGCCCGGGTTCCCCAGCAATATCTCCCTCATCTCTCCCGACCTGATCAAGGGAGTGCTTTCGTACCATGTCGTGAGTGCGAAAAAAGTGAAGGCTGACCTGACGTCGGGAACAAAAGTGAACACATTGTTCACCGATCCGAGCTCACCGACTGCTCCGCAGGCGATCACCGTGAACGCAGACGGTACCCTCTTGACGGGTTCCACTAACAACGCGATCGACATCGTGGTGGCAGACCAATTTGCAACCAATGGCGTCGTCCACGTTGTTGAATCAGTGATGATTCCTCCCACCGTCGGTGCATCTTTGACTCCGATTCTAGGTACGATGGCAGGAACTGTGTTGCTGGGTAAAGACTTCACCTTGTTGGCTCGCCTCGTTGCGCGCGCCGATGCTGGCTACGTAGAAGATGCGTCCACAGGAAAATTGAAAGTGGTTAGCCACTTGGCGCGGCCTACCAGCGGCACCTTCACAGGGGCTACTTTCTTCGCACCTCCCAATGCAGTGATCGAAGCGGCTGCCTCATCCGCTGGCATTTCAGCTACCGCATTCATTGACAATTTCACGACCGGCGCTGATGGCACCGCTCGTAAGATCCTTTTGAATCACTATGTCATCGGCCGCTACGTCGTGACTGCCGCCTCCGGCGCCACCACGCTCACCAGTGGGGCTACCTTGACGCCGCTGGCAGGTGCAACCAAGAACATCACCGTCCTCACCGGGCAAACGGTATCGGCTCAGAACCCTTATGGGGTGGTGTTGTCGAACACACCCGGTACGACCACATCGTTCCGTCCAATTGTGTCAAAAGACATCGCACACTTGAATGGATACATCCAAGTATTTGGAGGCATCCTCCAATAAGTGAGTACTCTGTTGTAAACACGAAAGGCGCTCGTCATGGGCGCCTTTCTTTTTTTCTACTTCAGCGAAAGCATCTTGGGAACGAACTGCTCGATATAGGGGAAGATTCCCGTGCCGTGGTCGGCACCAGGAAGTTTCGTGAGCGTGACGGTGGAGGTGGAAGCTCCATTGGCCACTAGCTTCTCGTACGTGGCGACCGAGTTCGAGTAAGGGACGGTAATGTCGGCGTCGCCATGAAACATGAACATCGGTATCGTCGGTTTCCAATCTGTTAGGCTGTTCTCACGAAAGGCATCGACGATGTACTTGTACTTCGAATCGGTGTCGATCGCCTGGAGTGCACCGGCTGTCACCAGCGAAGCAATCGTGTTTGTCAATTGCGCATTGATCTGTCCCGACGTCTTGGAACCGTCGAGTAGACTAGGAATCCTGCTGGCGTACGGTTCTTGGAAGAAGTCGGAAAGTGGTTGGGTCCAGCCGTAATGATTTTTGTACGCTTGCGCGACAAATGCGAGGTAGAAAGGCTGGTCGTAAGAGGTGAGACCAAAGAAATACTCTTGCATATTTTTCACATCATATCCTCCGGCTGCTGGGAACGAAGCCACGAGTGTCATTCCTTCGATGCCAGCCACTTCGAAGTACTTGTGGGTGGCCATGGTGGCATAACCTCCTTGAGAGTAACCGGCTAGAAACACTTTTGAGTTGAAATTCAAGCCCTTCTGTTTCGCGAGGTCACGTGCGGCGCGAAGTGCATCCGCAACCGCCAGCGCGGTAGGTTCTTCTACGTAATAGGGGTGTAGCACCGACTTAGATGCGCCGAAGCCGATGAGATCGGGTACGACGCCGATCAATCCAGGAGAAGCAAGCGCGGCGTACAGGATCAATTCACCGCTGGATGCGACCAAGGCGGTAGGGGCTTCTTGGTACGATGAGATGGTGCCGTGTTGAAAGCTGACCATCCCTACGGCGTCCGTCGTTTTGGGTAGGATCACGAGCGCGGACGCGGTAATGTCTGCACCCTTCAGCTGTGTGGTGTAGGTAATCTTGTACAGTTCCACGTCGTACTGCAACGTGGAAGTGGAAAGCCCAATACCAGATGCGCCGATGAAAGTCTTGAGTTCAGAGGCCGTCCGAACGAACTGGCTTTCGGCTGTGATGAGGTTGGTGGGGGCACTCGGTTCGTCTGTCGAACAGGAGGCAACGACAAAAAGGGCCACGAGAGCCCCTAAAAAGCGCAAACGCGTTAACAATTTGATCATCGTCAAATGTAACGCGTTTGCGTCGATTTGTCGACCGTGTTTAACGGGTCAACTCGTCGAAGGTGAGGGATACGTAGTAAAGCGCGCCGATTGTCGGGCCGCCTAAGCTTTGGATATAACGTTGGTTCAACAAGTTCGAGCCGCCCACTTTGATGACTGATTTCAAGCTCGGAATCTTGTAGCTCAACTGGGCGTCAACAGTTGTATAGGCAGGCACCTGTCCGTTGGCCGGGATGGTAAACGACGACTGCCATTCGAAGGCCGCTTGCCAACGCATGTTTACGTTGAAGCCGAAGTTTTCCGTCAACTTCCGGTTCCCGAAGCCTAGGTTCACTTTGTGTTCCGGTGTGTTGAACTCGGAGAAGAACTCGCTGTTGGGCGGACCATTGATCAACACGTTCCAATTGTAGTTTCCTGTCAACGTGTAGCCGCGCGGCAAGCTATAGGTGAGGCCAACCACCGCGCCTTGTGACGTCAACTGTTTCGAATAATTCGTGTACATGGAACCCGTGTTACCCTTCACGCGACCCTGCGGATCGATGTAGAACGCGGAACCATTCAACAGCGACGCATAGTTGGGCGTCCCGTTCAAAGCCGCATTAGGGTTGTAGGTGTAACCGGGTACTCCTTGCTTCGAAGGATCGCTGGTGAACTGGTCGGCAACCCGGACACGCGTCTGTGTGATAAAGTCATTATAGATGTTGTAGTAGTACACCACGTCGATCAAAAGGGCATTGTTGATCAAGCCTTTGTATCCAACTTCAATATTCTGAACCCGTTCCGGCTTCACGGGCGTCCACGTGAAAGGCTTAAGCTGATTCTGGATGGTGGTTGGGTTGTTGATGTCCGAAGGTTTGGCACCGGCATCGTACACGGCCTTCGAGTAGTTTTCGACTGACACACCATCGAATGACAAGTTTTGCCCGGTTCCATCCGCGGTCCTAAAGACGCGGTACTTGTCCGCGAATCGAGTCAATCCGCCCATCAAACGCGAAGAAATGATGTTCAAGTCGATGTACTGACCTTGCGTCGAGGGAATCCGGAACCCAGTTTGATACGATACCCGGATGTTGCTGTTCTCGCTCAACTTGTACAACACGGCCAAACGTGGGTTGAAACGACCTTTGAAGTTTTGGTTCTTGTCATAACGTCCCGAAGCGGAGAGGCGCACTTTCCTATCGCCGAGCCACTTACCCGCCTGTACGTAGGCGCCGTATTCCTTGATCCGGATGTCTTTCAAGGAGTCATCGAAGATCGTCCCATTCGAATTGAGGTTGAACATTCGGAAACTACCACCCACTTGCAGGTCAAGCGCCTTTACTTGATTCTTGAAGTCGTATTGGCCTTCGCCGTGGTACATCGCAGAACGGTCGTTGAAGCGCGGTCCACGAGGGATCGTTCCCCCGTTGATCTGCTTCTGCTTCTCTTGTTCGAAGTTCAACTGCCCAGGCAAGTAGCGGGGTTTGTCGACTTGGTTGCGTGCGAAATTATGCGCGGCTTCCTGATCGGCCAACAACTGGGCAGGTGTCAAAGCCTGCAGCTGCGACGGTGACAGTCCTAAGCCTTTTACGCCGTCGGGGAGGTTGGTTCCCGCGAGGTAGTTCAAGAAGTTCGCTGTATACTTCGCGAAGTATCCGTTGTTGCTTTCCCACGACTCGTTGATCTTAATACCCAAGAATTCCGTGATGTACGAGTCACCGGAGTTTTCCAAAGTCGCGTACGCACGTAGGTAGAAGTTATCACCCCTTAACTGGATGCGATGCTGGTCGATACCAAAGTTCTTCAGCGAATAACGTTGCGCACCGGTGTAGATACTGGTTCCCGACCCCTTGTTGAACAGGTAGCTCAATTCAACTTTGTCGCTGAGGCGGTAGTAGGCGCCCACGTTGATCTTCAAATTCTTCGCATGGTAGTCGATCAAGTCGGCTTCCCTGTACGGCGTCCGCGACACGGTGTGACCTGGAATGAAGGGGAGGTAGTCGGTGACGTTGGCCCCTTGTGCCGAGGCCGAGGGTCCTAGGATTCCACCAAACACGGCGCGTAAGGAGGCTAGTGACGGGCTGTCGAAGGAGGTGCCCTGCAGGGCGTATGCGTTTTGTGCGGCGTAGTTCAGGAAGCCCAAATTCACAGAGGCTTCGTCGCCCATATAGTGAAGCTTGTCGGCGCCGGGGTTGAATGAGAATCCCTGCGGGGTGCGGCCCACTTCGCGGTCTTTCGCGCTCGTGCCATACCAGTCCAAAGCTTGCATGTAGGCGATGTTGCCCTTGATGGCGAACTTGTTGTTGAACGCCTTGGCGTATCGAAGGGCTCCTTCCCAAACGGGTGACGGGCCTGCGTCAGGGTCGGAGATGTGGTTCACGCCCGCCTTCGCGAACGCGCTCAATCCTTGGTACTCGAAAGGGCTCTTGCTGGTGATCAACAATACGCCGTTGAAGGCATTGGGTCCATATAACGCGGATGAGGCGCCTGGAATCATTTCGACACTCTCGACGTCGAGTTCGGAAGGTCCGTTCAGGTTGCCGATGGGGAAGTTAAGCGCAGGTGCCTGGGTATCCATTCCATCAATCAACTGGACGAAGCGGGTATTACCCGTCGATCCAAAACCGCGCGCGTTAATGATCTGGAAGTTGATACTACTGGTGGTGACATCGACTCCTTTTAAGTTGGCAAGGCCTTTATAGTAGTTGTCGGCAGGCGTGGTTTGAACACCCAAGATATCCATCTTTTCGATGGAGACGGGTGACTCCATGATCTTCTCTTCTACGCGCGAAGCGGAAACCACAATTTCCTGTCCGAGGAGCACCGACTCTTGCATTTTGATGCTCAAGCCTGTGACGTTTTTCTCGGCTACCTGGATTTCTTGCGTTGAGTATCCGACAAAACTGACCACCAGCGTAAGGGGTGGTTCGTCGTTCACGGTCAAGTTGAAATTACCGTTCAGGTCAGTAACGGTACCGATGACGCGGCCTTTGACGATGATGTTCACACCGGCCAAGCCTTCATCATTTTCGTCTTTCACCTGGCCCGAAATCTTGGTTTGGGCCCAGGCGGCGTTAGACAAAAAGAGCAGTAGCAAGAACGAGAGCAGGGCGTAAAGTCTCCTCATGGGGTAAATGTTGGAATTTGGACTAGTCCTCAAATTACGAGAAAAACAGCAAATTCAAACGTTTGTTACACCCCAGCTGGAGGGTTTTAGAAACCTAACGAGTGTCTAATGCCGGAACGGCGCGATGAGCGAGTCGGCGTGGTCCTTACCCGTTTTTCCGAAGGTATTCTACTAGCTTGTCGCAGAGGGCGTCCATTTCCCGCGCCATGAACTCGTCGCCGGTCGCCCGTAGCACGCTCTGGGCCATTCCTCCGATCGACTCTACGTAAAAGCGCTTCATGTCGTCGACTGGCATGTCCTTCGTCCACAAATCAATTCGGAGGGTGTTTTTTTCGACATGGTCCCACACCGAAATGCTGATCGACTTGGTTTCGGTCAGGCCACCCTCGGGTTTATCGTTGGCGTCCCACTGGATCTTTTCGGGAATGTTGGACGAATCGAGTTCTATGTCGAATTGAATGGTTGATTTCTTCATGGCTACTTATGGGTTCTATAAAAGTCTACAAAAAAATTCATGGACGCTGGGTTTCTGAGCGCTCCGGCATTGATTACGGATGCCAAGTCCCGGCCCATTAAAATCTTCTTCACAGGTGTTTCTGTTTTCTTTCCGCTGATGGTGTACGGAATGTCATTCACTTGCACGATCTCGTCGGGAACGTGTCGGGGGCTGTACTCGGTCTTCAGCGTGCGGTTGATCTTTTCTTTCAATTCGTCGGTAAGTACCACTCCTGGCTTGAGCACCACGAATAGGGGCATGTAGAACTTTCCACCGGGGCGCTCCAAACAGATGATCATGCTGTCTTGAACTTCCGACACGAGGTCAACGGCGCGATAAATTTCGCTTGTGCCAATGCGCACACCCCCTCGATTGAGTGTGGCATCGCTTCGGCCATAGATCACAACGCCGTCGTGCTCGGTCATCTCGATCCAATCGCCATGGCGCCACACGCCCGCGAACATCGAGAAATAGGACTCTTCGTACTTCAAGAAGTCAGGATCGTTCCAAAAGAAGATGGGCATCGAGGGCATAGGTCTTGTGATCACCATTTCTCCCACTTCCCCCATCACGGGTTGTCCACCTTCGTTCCATGCTTCCAGTGCGCAGCCAAGCGCTCGACACTGAATCTCACCAGAGTACACGGGCCACAAAGGATTCCCACCCACAAACGCGCTGCACACGTCGGTGCCGCCACTCATGGAGGTCAACCAAATCTTTGAACCTAGGTGTTCGTACACATATTCAAACCCTTCTTCGGGCAGCGTACTTCCCGTTGACCCAATCGAGCGAAGGTTTGCCAGTGGCAGTTTCTTTCCCGGCATCACACCGGCCTTGCGACAGGCCAAGATAAATCCCGCGCTGGTTCCAAAGTGATGGACGCCAGCTTCAGCGCAGAATTCCCAGAGGCGATTCATATCGGGAAAGCCAGGGTGACCATCATACAACACTGCAGTCGCACCCAACAGGAGCACACCTTGCTGGTAGTTCCACATCATCCATCCAGTAGTTGTGTACCAGAACAGGCGCTCACCCGTATGCAAGTCGTTGTGAAACGATAAGTATTTAAGATGCTCCAAGAGAATCCCACCACATGAATGGGTAATGGCTTTGGGCAGCCCAGTGGTACCCGACGAATACAACACCCAAATGGGATGGTCGAATGGGACGCGCTCAAAAGAAAGTGTGGCATCACGATTCGCAATTGCTTCGGACCACGTGGTGCTCAGTTCCGCGGTAGCACTAGTTCCGACCAGCACGACGTTCTTGATCGACGGAATCGCTTTCGTCACTTCCGAGACTACCGCGCTTTTGTCATGCTCCTTTCCATTGTAGCGATAGTGAGCCACCGCGATTAGCACCTTGGGTTCAATCTGCTGGAAGCGTTCGATTACCGACTGTGTGCCGAAGTCGGGCGAGCAACTTGACCACACCGCGCCCAGCGAATTAGTTGCTAGGAACGCCACCGTTGCTTCTGGGATGCACGGCAGATATGCGACCACGCGGTCGCCGACCCCGACGCCTTGTTGCTTTAAATACTGTGCGAAGGCGGCTACTTGATTTTGAAGCTCTGCCCAAGACATTTGGGCGACAGGGTTTGATTCCGAGCCGAACACCAACGCGGGATGTTCGTGCGTGGCGTTTCGAAAAACGTGTTCAGCGAAGTTGAGTTTCACCCCATTGAACCACTTCGCCCGCGGCATCTTTCCAGAAACCACCTCGTTATATTTTCCGTCGTAGCGGATATCAAAGTAGGAGAGGAGGCTTGCCCAAAACTCATGCGGTCGATCTATCGACCACTGCCAAAGCGACTCGTAACTCTCGTGCGCGTGCCCGCGCTGGCGAAGCCATCCAATGAAGTGGGTCAGGTTCGAACGAGAAATCGTTTGAGTGTCGGGTTCCCAGAGTTTCTTACGCTGTTCACTCATAGTTTCCGTTGGGTCAGTGCAAGCAATGCTTGCTGCTTGTCCAAGTGAAGTTGCTCGCGCAACATGTTCAGGTCATCGAAGCGGGCATCCTTTCGAAGGCCTGCGATCAAGTTTACCTTCAGCGTTTCGCCGTAGATATCGCGGTTGAAGTCGAAGATATTCACTTCAATCGCGAGTCGGTTGCCGTCGACGGTAGGTCGATTTCCGATGTAGAGCATACCACGCAACTTTTCCAATCCGAGTTCGACCGTGACAGCGTAGATGCCGTGGGCTGGAATGAGTTTATCGCTTGATTCGATGTGTAAGTTGGCGGTCGGGTAGCCAAGTACGCGACCGATCTCATCACCTTTTACGACACGTCCGCTTAACGCGTATGGGCGTCCCAAAAAATGCGTGGCCGTATCGATGTCGCCTTCTTCCAACGCGCGCCGGATCCGCGACGAACTGACGCCCACATGGTCGACATCTTGACGGGGTATCTCTTCGACATCGAAACCATAAGTACCGGCGTTTTGACTTAACTGTTCGAAACTCCCTTCGCGGTTGCGACCGAATCGGTGGTCATACCCAATCACGAGCTTTTTTGTGCCAATTCGTTTTACCAAGATTTCCTGAATGAACTCGAGCGACGAGATTTGCGAGAACTCTTTTGTAAAAGGGATCCGGAGCAAGTGATGGATACCTTGTTCCTTGAGTAGTTGTGCCTTCTCTTCGAATGTGTTCAACAGCAGGTGTTGCGTGTCGCCAGGTCGTAGGACAAAACGCGGGTGCGGCCAAAAGGTAATGACGATCGTTTCACCCCCAATTCGTGCTGCAATTTCTTTCAGTCGGTTCAGAATAGTTTGATGTCCGAGGTGGACACCATCGAATGTTCCACTTGTCACCACCGCTTGGTGCACGGGCTGAAAGTCGTCGGGGCTATAGTAGATATTCATTCGGGCACAATATCCTCAATCTCCTGAGCATCCTCCAAACGAAAGGCGCCAATCCGCGTTCGACAGAGTTCGGCCAGGTACGCGCCGACGCCAAGAGCGTCGCCAAAATCGCGGGCAAGGCTGCGGATGTACGTGCCCTTGGAGCACACTACTCGGAACGAGACGGAAGGCAAATCAACTTGGGTTAGCTCAAAAACTGAAACGAGAACCGGTCGCTTTTTTAACTCCGCGGTTTGACCTTTTCGCGCCAATTCATAGGCTCGTTTGCCGTCGACTTTGATCGCCGAATGCAGAGGAGGAAGTTGTTCGATGGCTCCGGTGAACTTTTCGGCGGCCGCTTTCAACTCCGCCATGCCGATGTGTGCAAAGTCCTTAGGTTCGGACACTTCCGTTTCTAGGTCATAGGAGGGTGTCGTCTGGCCGATGATAAATCGACCGGTGTATTCCTTCTCCTGCGCTTGAAACTCGTCTATGCGTTTCGTGAACTTCCCGGTACACACGATTAGGAGACCGGTCGCCAGCGGGTCTAGGGTGCCGGCGTGTCCAATTTTTCGAATCTTGAGCTTACCACGGAGTTTTCTAACGACGTCGAAAGATGTCCATTCCAACGGTTTGTTGATCAGCAACACCCGGCCTTCTGATTCGGACTTCTCCATGGGGTTACACAATGGCAAGACCGCCACCGAAGTAATACATCAGCAAAATTACAACTCCAACAACGATTCGGTAATAACCAAACCAACGAAATCCATGGCGGGTAAGGAAGGTGATGAACGATCGGATGGCGAGCAGGGCTACGACAAAGGCGACGGCGTTTCCGACGGCCAGCAAACCAATTTCATCTCCCGTGAATGCACCGCCCTTCGTATAAAATTTCAGAAGCTTCCAGGCTGTGGCGGCGAACATGGTGGGGACGGCCAGGAAGAATGAGAACTCTGCTGCGGTTGTTTTGGTGAGCCGCTGGCTGAGTCCGCCAATGATCGTGGCTGCCGATCGAGAGATGCCCGGGAGTACCACCGCGATGATCTGAAAGAGGCCTATGCTAAATGCACTCTTGTACGTTACCTCGGTGCTACTTTTTTCTTCCGATTCGCGAAAAATACGGTCGACAAAGAGGAGGAAGATGCCCCCTCCAATAAGGGCGAATGCCACCACGTCGACGCGTTCGAGCATGCTGTCGATGATGTCGCCAAGAAGCACTCCGACTATGCCTGCGGGGATAAATGCGATCAGCAGTTTGAAATAGAAATCGAATGACTTGAAGAATCGCTTCCAGTAGAGAATAACAACCGATACGATTGCGCCCAGCTGGATGGCAACTGTAAATGTTTTGATAAAGTCGGTAGGGGTGATCCCCAACAGTGCTGTCGCAATAATCATGTGACCGGTGGACGACACTGGGAGGAATTCCGTGATTCCCTCCACGATGGCCAGCACAATGGCTTCGAGAAACGACATCTATTTGTCTTCTCCTTTCGGTGTGTGAAGGATGGCGACTATTTCGACGATGAAGCCGACCACCACGATGATGGGGCTAAGCGTAATGCCCAAGAAACCAAAACCGTGTGGTTCGCCGTCGAGCGACATGATGATGAAGCCCGCCGCGATGATAATGATGCCCGCTACCATCATTTGGTAGTTTCTTTTGCCAAAAGGAAGGTTGCCCATGATCTAGTAAAGCTCGTCTAGTGAAAGTTTCAGATACTTGCTCACGGCACGGTAGGTGCTTAGAACGGCCACAAAAATACCCATTAGCACCAGACCGCCAAGCAGGAGGGTCATCCGATTGGTATTTTGAATCATTTGAAGGCTTTCTATTCGTTTGTTGGCCGCATAAGCTAGGGCTGTAATGGCGCTACACGCCAATAAGCCGGCGATGAACCCATGCGCGGCAGCTCGCCAAAGAAAAGGTCTGAGGATAAACGAGTGTTTCGCGCCTACAAGCTGCATGCTTCGAATTAAAAACCGCTGCGAGAAGAGCGCAAGACGAAGGGTGTTGTTAATTAAGATCACCACCACGATCAACAGGAGCGCCGCTACGGAGGCAAGCACCGTCCCGATCGTTCCAATATTCTTGTTGAAAGACGAGATCGTGCTCTCGGGGTAGTCCACCTGGAAGACGCCCGGAAGTTGTTCGAGGTCAGCCTTGATTTTCGCCAAGCTCGTTTGATTCTGAGATTCGGGTGCAATCAACACGACAAAAGAATCGCGAAGAGGATTGTCACCCAAGAGTTTCCGGAAGTCTTCGCCCGTGTCTTGGATGAATTGCTCGGCAGCCGCCTCTTTAGAGATGAACTGTATGTTCGATTCTGGGTTGGTCTGAGGAATGAAGCTTTGCGCCGAAAGGTTCTTCGCAATTTGGAGTCGCTGTGCCTCGTTGATGTTACTCTTCAGGTAAACCTGGATGCGGAAGTTCTCACGAACGATCCGTTCTAACTCTTTTGAATAAATGATCAGGGTTCCAAAAACACCCGTCACGAGGAGGGCGAGGGTGATGCTGAAGATGGTGCTGACGAAAGGGTAGCTACCAAGTGTTTTCTTTCGTACCCTGAATTTGAGCGTCGATTCTGCCACGTCGCAAGTTAAAAAAATGCGACAACCTTAATCGAGAATTTGGGGGTAGAATTCTCGATTAGATCTTCCTATACCCTCGCAGCGTCGAAATAAGCTTCGATTCGCGGATGGGATGGAGTTTGGTGATGTGGGATTGCTCTGCGTCGAGTAGGTAGTAATTCTCTTGATAAACCAAGAAGATCGCATGTTGGTCGCCATTCACTTCGAGTACTTCGTACAAGCTTTTATCGAATGGTCCGTATAGCATCAATTTGCCGTTGACAAACTGGTAGTGAAAGTCATAATTCTTATTCGAGGAATCGAGCTCTACTTGCAACGACGATGACGAAACCTCGGGTTTGTAGGAGGCAGTGGCCACCGGTGCATTTGACATATTGTCTTCTGCAAAATCAGCGCTCGGATCTGAAACGTCGAGGGTAGGCTTAGAAACAGGCGTTACCTGGCTTGTTTTCTTACTAGCGGGCTTTTTCTCGTTGTCCTTGTTAGGAGCCACTCCATTTTGCTCGCCTTGGGGATTGGTCGAAGAATCGGCGGGTTGCTGAGGTTCAGGTTGCTCTTGCGGCTTCTTCTCCACTTCACCACCCATGTCGGTGGCCGCCTTATCGATGGGAGGGAACTCGCCACGATTTGCGTAGTAGTAGATACCCGCGGCCAGCAAAGCCGCTCCAGCCACACCTGCCGCCATTCGCATCACGCTGAATTGAACGACCGCGCCGCCGACAGGAACCTTGTTCAACATGGCCTTCAACTCTGCAGTTCGCGCGTGACGGATACCGTTCACCACTTGCTTTTGAAATGCCAATTCCGATTTCAGGGTAGGATCTTGACCTAGCTGTTTTTCAAACGCCTCTTTCTCCGCTCCCTGCAGCCGATTCGACAAGTAGTCGTCGATTAATTCAAAATTCTTCATTTTCTCTCCTAATCTAAAAAATCCTGCTCGGTGTATTGAGCCTTAACCAGTTCGTCCAGCTTTTGTTTGCATTTGTACTTCTTCGTCTTTGCAGTGTCGGTATTAGCGAAGCCGAGTTTGTCGGCAATCTCCTGCATCGACATTTCATCGAAGTAGTAATACATCAGTACTTTACGACAAGTCTCGCCTAATTGTTCCATGCATCGGGCGATGATCTTCTCGCGTTCGGGGCCATCCAAGTCGAGTGTTTCGGGTGAATCCTTCTCTTCGTTGGAAAGCCTCTTCTTGCGGTCCAGTTCTTTTCTCCAGAGGTTTTGGCAGATGCTGTAGACATAGGTGCTGATTTTTGACGTCAACACGAAGTTGCCCGACCGTGCCTTCTGCCAGAAAACCACGAGCGCTTCTTGGTAGATGTCCCGCGCCTCGTCTTCTGTACCACTATTGGTGATGACCAACTTGGTCATCATCCGATAATACTTTTTGTAAATGAACTCCAGCGCTTTCTCGTCTCCGTTACAGATCCTCTCAAAAAGCTCTTTTTCGTCAACTTGAACGCCGGACTTAAATACCCTGAACGCCACCTCTGGTAACCTTTAGTTAAAGACAAACCGCAATATACCCGGACCAATACTCATATACTTCGATGGGGCGTCATCAATCCCGCGCTCATTGGGCCTTAAGCCACGTCTGAGTACGATAAAACGGCCCCCAGTAACCCCTGACCATCAAATTTGACCCCTCTAGCCATATTTTGCACCGATAGACCTTCCCGTTGTTGGGGTCCAAAATGTCACCGCCGTCAAAGGAATCGCCCGATTTTGTCATATCACGCATGATTTCCATCCCGATGATCTTTTTGTTGTAGCGCCCGTCGTCGGGCTCGCATTGGTCGCAGACCGGGTCCGGGTCTTCCCCGGGGTCACGAAATAGGCGTACGATCTTGCCGTAGACCTTTCCATCACGTTCGTAAATCTCTACGATGGACTTAGGCTGAGAAGTCTCGTCGTCGATGGTTTTCCACTTACCGACGACCTGACCCGACGCGGTGATACCCATCAGGAAAAAGCAGGGGAGGAGCACAATCAGGCGACCGGAAATCCTGTTCATAGCAGCTGGATAAGGTTACAGGTGGTGCACGGTAGGTGCCCCAATTTCCACTAAAATAGCAAAAAAAAGAGCCATGCGTGTGGCACGGCTCTTTCGTGAAGGTATCTTCTAAGTGTTATTTCACATTCAAAGACGTTGCTGCCTCGACTTGCTCAGTGGCAGGTTTTTGAGGTGCCTTTTCTGCCGATGCGGGAACCTGTTCGGGTGCCAACAAAGGAGCGATGACCAGCGCCACCACCGACATCAATTTCAACAAAATGTTGAGCGAAGGACCAGAGGTATCTTTGAAGGGGTCACCCACGGTGTCGCCCACAACAGCGGCCTTATGCGGCTCAGACTTCTTATAGTACTTCTGCCCATTGATCTCCACGCCTTCTTCGAAGCTCTTCTTGGCGTTATCCCACGCACCACCGGCGTTCGATTGGAAGATCGCCATCAACACACCTGATACCGTTACGCCAGCCAACATACCGCCTAGCGCTTCGGCTCCAAAACCGGGGAGGAATGCGATCACAACCGGTACAATTACGGCCATCAGACCTGGCACGACCATCTGCTTGATCGCAGCATTGGTAGAGATTTCCACGCACTTACCATATTCTGCCTTACCGTCGGCAGCGTGGAAGACCTTTTGTTCTTCGGCGCTCCATTCTTCTACTGGCTTGTCGCCATTTTTCTTCATGAGGGCGAGGGCAGCCTTCAATTCAGGAATAGAGTTGAATTGACGGCGCACTTCTTCAATCATCGACATTGCGGCGCGCCCTACAGCTCCCATGGCTAGGGCTGAGAACACGAAGGGAAGCATGGCTCCGATAAAGAGACCCGCAATCACGTTGGCTTTCGATACGTCGATTGTGCTCAAGTGAGCTGTGGTCATGAAGGCACCAAAGAGCGCTAACGCTGTCAATGCAGCAGAAGCAATGGCAAAACCTTTACCGATCGCGGCAGTGGTGTTACCAACGGCATCCAACTTGTCGGTGCGTGAGCGCACATCTTTCGGAAGCTCCGACATTTCGGCGATACCACCGGCGTTGTCAGAAATAGGTCCGTAGGCATCTACGGCCAGCTGAATACCGAGGTTCGACAACATACCGACCGCTGCAATCGCGATACCATACAATCCACCGAAGTAGAAAGCGCCGATGATGGAGAAAGCGATGATGATGGTCGGCCAGAGAGTCGACATCATACCTACTCCCAAACCAGCGATGATATTGGTCGCAGCGCCAGTCGAAGACTGACGTACTATTGACACCACGGGCTTCTTGCCCATGCCAGTGTAGTATTCCGTAATCAATCCGATTACCACGCCGGCTACGAGTCCAATGACCGTCGCGATAAAGATACCGGTGGAGGTATAATGTGTTGATTCACCGGCCTTGTTGTACAGTGGATCGGCGTACGACCATTCTGCGGGGAGCATGGCCTTGATGATCAGCCATGAGGCTCCGATCATGATCACAGATGAAACGATCTCGCCTGTGTTCAATGCTTTTTGAGGGTCGCCACCTTCTTTCACTTTGACGAAGAAGGTTCCCAAGAACGACATCACAATACCTGCCGCTGAAAGCGCTAGTGGGAGAAGTACCGGAGAAAGGCCGTTGATATAGTCGGGAGACTGGAATTCAGAGACCGTCATGAACGCAGCGCCAAGCACCATCGTTCCGACGATGGAACCAACATAAGATTCGAAGAGGTCGGCACCCATACCGGCCACGTCACCCACGTTATCGCCTACGTTGTCGGCGATGGTTGCAGGGTTCAACGGGTGGTCTTCAGGAATACCCGCTTCTACTTTACCAACGAGGTCGGCTCCGACGTCGGCAGCTTTTGTGTAGATACCGCCACCGACGCGTGCAAACAACGCGATCGAAGAGGCACCAAACGAGAAACCGGTGATGACGGTGATCACCTTGTTCACGCTGTTGATCGAGTCAACGCCATAGATGCTTGAGTACACAATAAACAGGAGGCTCAAACCCAACACGCCGATACCGACAACACCCATGCCCATCACCGAACCACCAGTGAAAGCCACTTCGAGTGCTTTGCCCAGGCTTGTCCGGGCAGCTGCGGTAGTGCGGACATTGGCTTTTGTAGCCACGCGCATCCCGATGAATCCAGCGAGTGCCGAGCAGAAGCTACCCAACACGAAGGAGACACCCACCAACGGGGAAGAAGTATTCGAATCTGCGCTGACAGCGAGCAACACTGCTACGCAACCGACGAATATGATGAGGACTTTGTACTCAGCCTTCAAGAAGGCCATCGCCCCTTCGGCAATGTGTCCTGCGATCTTCTTCATCTTGTCTGTACCCGAATCTTGCTTCGCGACCCAGGCACTTTTCCAGGCCACGTAGAGGAGCCCTAGCAAGCCGAAAACCGGGAGGGCGTAGACTAAATTTTGCATACGTGTGAATGAGTTTATGAACGGTTTTTATAAAGTCCCGCAAAGATAGAAGAAGGCCCAATATTTTAAAACCGGGCGCCGTCGAGGTTTTACAGCCCAAAAAGCTGTTTCAGCGCTACCCACAGCTTTTGCTTACCGGCTGGGTCATTCTGGAGGAGTTCCAGGTGTGGTGCGAGCACGATGGCCCCATCGGTCCGGATACACTCATACATCGAGAGACCTTGCACTGGCTCTCCGAAGTAAATCGCCCGCTCGGGCTTCGGGTTCAACGCACCCAGGTTGAGGGGAGACTGGTGCAAGAGGCGCACGGTCGCCAAGTTGATCCGCGCCGCCTGCAGGATCTTTTGCAATAATTGCCGGTCTGCTTCTGAAACAGAAGCCCAAGGTCGCGATAGGATAATCGTCGGCTTTTCGGGAATGAGGTACAACTCCTCTTGAAAGGCAGACTCTTGATCGATCGATTGGAAGACTTCGGACATCGAGGATAGTGGCTTTACTTCATGTCGAACAACGACTTCAATTCATTGGCCTCATGAGGTTTCATACGACCGCCCAAGATGAGGCGCAATTGTCTGCGACGCAAGGCGCCATTGTATAATTCCTTTTCTTCCTCTGTTTCCGGTTCAACTTCAGGAATGTCGATGGGGCGACCACTTTGGTCAACAGCCACGAACGTGAAGTAGGCGCTGTTGCTTTCGATGCGGGTACCCGATGGGATGTTTTCAGCCGACACGTCGATGCGGACTTCCACAGACGAATTGAACGCACGCGTCACCTTTGCTTTCAGGGTTACCACGTCGCCGAGTCGGATCGGTTGTCGGAAGGAGATATTGTCGACAGATGCCGTAACGACGATTCGGTTACAATGCTTTTGTGCGGAGATGGCGGATACGATATCCATCCAATGCATGAGACGTCCACCCATTAAGTTGTTCAAGGTGTTCGTATCGTTGGGGAGAACAAGTTCGGTCATGCTGACGAACGATTCTTTCGGGGTCTTTTTCTTACGGGCCATTGCGTTCATGCTCGAAATCGGTTGCGAAGATAGGTTGGCTACTGAGTGTTAGCAAGGACGTTCGTTCGCGAGTCAAAAATCTTAAGAAAAACATTGGAATACATGCAGTACCCGCATTATTTAGCAGTCGCAAAATGCAAGAGCTACGCAACATATCGGTCTTTGAAACCATTTTGGTTGGCCAGTCGCGTATTTCTACCGTAACGATCACCACGATCATTACCACGATTACGGGGTAGCGCCCATCAGATACCCCAACCCCCCTTATCATTGCTGTTTTTTTTCGTGCACCCCTCAACTGGGAGCATTCCTTATTCATTTCAACATCATAACCCAACATGAAAGTCCTAAAATTCGGTGGCTCGTCGGTGGCGAATCCCGACCGGATCAACTCGGTGATCGAAATCGTGAAGCCTTATCTGAAACGCGGGGACATCAACGCCTTGGTCGTGTCGGCATTTGGCGGCATTACCGATCTACTGATACAAGCGAGTACGGCGGCCCTCTCGGGAAAAGACGAATTCAAGTCCCACCTCGCCAACATAGATCAACGACACCTCGACGCGGTGCGTGGATTGATCGGCATGCAGCGCCAAAGTGCGATCATCGCGCAGGTCCGCGTCGTGATCAACGAACTCGAAGATGTCCTTCACGGGATTTACCTCGTGCGTGAAAGAACACCCCGGACGCTCGACTTCATCATGAGTTTTGGCGAGCGACTCAGCGCCTATATCATTTCCGAAGCTTTTCGCGACAAGGGCATCCAAGCCGAGTTTCTCGATGCCAGAAAAGTAGTGCGAACCGACAACCATTTCGGTAACGCCAAGGTAGACTTCACTATCACCGATCGCCAGATTCAAGAATACTTCAGACAACATACCAGCTTACAAGTCATCACCGGGTTTATTGGAAGTTCGGAGACGGGCGAGACCACGACGTTGGGTCGAAGTGGCTCGGATTACACGGCTGCGATTTTCGCCGGAGCGCTGGGAGCCAACAGCTTAGAAATTTGGACCGATGTCGATGGGATGATGACTGCCGATCCCCGTAAGGTAAAGAAAGCTTTCACCGTTCCGGAGATGACTTACTCTGAAGCGATGGAGTTGTCGCACTTCGGGGCGAAAGTAATCTTTCCAGCAACGATGCAGCCCGTGATGTCGAAGTCGATTCCGATCTGGATCAAGAATACGTTCAACCCAACTTTCGCGGGGACGTGCATCCATGAGGCAGCAAACGGAAAGGAACATCCGATTAAGGGAATTTCGTCGATGGCCGGTGTGAGCCTGTTGAGTGTGGAGGGATCTGGACTTCTTGGGGTTGTCGGTACATCGCGACGTTTGTTCGGAGTCTTAGCCGCCGAACGAATCAATGTGATTTTGATTAGCCAAGCGTCTTCGGAGCACTCCATTTGTTTGGCGGTCGAGACGCGTCACGCTTTATCAGCAAAGAAACTCATCGAACAGGAGTTCCAGTACGAGATCAAGGGCGGCGAGATGGACGACGTGTACATCGAAGAGGGTTTATCCATTATTGCGATCGTGGGCGAGGGTATGAAACATAACCCCGGTACGAGCGGCAGGATGTTCAACTCGCTTGGCAAGAACGGGATCAACATACATGCTATCGCGCAAGGTTCCTCCGAACTGAATATCTCGGCGGTGATCCGTGAGTCGGATACCTCTAAGGCATTGAACGTGTTGCATGAGGCATTCTTCCTGTCAGACCGTAAGATATTGAACTTGTTTGTAGCGGGTACGGGATTGATCGGCTCCACGTTGTTGAAGATGATGGACCGTCAGAAAGAAAAGTTGATGACGGGCAGCGCCGTGGAAATTAACGTCGCGGGTGTGTGCAACAGCAGAAAGATGTTGTTCGATGTGAACGGGATAGCACAAGACACGGCGATCGATCGTCTGTTGAAGGATGGAGAGCAACTTCAGCCGCAGGCATTTTTCGACCGCATTCGAGAGCTGAACTTATCCAACAGCATTTTTGTCGATTGTACCTCGAGCGAGGAGGTAGCCAGCCATTATCTTGATTTGCTCAATGCGAACATCTCGATTGTCACACCCAATAAGAAAGCGAATTCAGGAAACTTGGAGCGTTATGGTGCGCTGAAGAAAGCAGCACAGAAACGTGGTGTTAAATTCCTCTACGAAACTAACGTGGGTGCAGGGCTGCCGATTATCAATACGCTAGACGACCTCCTATTGAGTGGTGATCGTGTCATTCGAATAGAAGCTGTGTTGAGTGGCACGCTGAACTACATCTTTAGCTCATTCAACGCCGGTAAGTCATTTAGCGCCATCGTCGAAGAGGCCAAGGCAAAGGGCTATACCGAGCCCGACCCACGCGACGACCTGAACGGAATGGACGTAGGTCGTAAGATCTTGATTTTGGCGCGTGAAACGGGTGCGACACTTGAGATCGATCAGGTACAGATCGAGAATCTCGTCCCGAAAGAGTTGCGGTCTGTCGCGTCTGTCGAAGATTTCATGAAACAACTTCCCAAGTTCGATAGTCATTTCGAGAAACTCCGCGCCAACGCCGCGTTGAAAAACGAGAAACTCCGCTACATGGCGATACTCGACGACCAGGGCGCGCGTACAGCGCTGGCGGGTGTCGATGCACAACATCCGTTTTACTCATTGTCCGGCAGCGACAACATAATTCTGATCACGACCGAACGCTACCACGACCGTCCCATGGTGATTCGTGGACCAGGCGCGGGTGCGGAAGTGACGGCGGCTGGAGTGTTTGCCGACATTATTCGAATAGCCAACTACGCTACCCTATGAAAAGAGTTACCGCCTTCGCGCCGGCAACGGTCGCCAATGTATGTTGTGGATTCGATATCCTCGGTTTTGCCATTGAAAACCCGGGCGATGAAGTTGAGGTCAGTTTGTCGGACGAGGGTGGCGTTCGAATGATCAAGATTACCGGCGACGAGGGTAAACTACCGCTCGAGGCGTCGCGCAACACCAGCGCCGTCGCAATTCAGTCGTACTTGAAGACGATTGGGAGCAATCAAGGAGTCGATGTGGTATTGCATAAAAAACTACCATTGGGCAGCGGCATGGGCTCGAGTGCCGCCAGCGCTGCTGCGGCATTGGTAGCAGTCAACACGCTGATGGGCGAACCCCTCACGCGAAAGGAACTGGTGCCTCACGCGATGGAAGCAGAACGCATTGCCTGTGGAACGGGCCACGCCGATAATGTGGCACCTTCGATATTAGGTGGCTTCGTGTTGATACGCGATTATCATCCGCTCGACTTGTTGCAGGTTGCCTTCCCGAAAGACTTGTGCTGTGTGTTGGTGCATCCACACCTCGAAGTGCGGACCGAAGACAGCCGGCGGATCCTCCGAAACTCGGTCACCATTCGTGATGCTGTTTCTCAAAGTGCCAACGCCGCTGGGCTGATGATTGGATTGATGAACCAAGACTATCAACTCATCGGAAGTTGCTTAAAGGATGCTATTGCTGAACCCGTGCGTTCGGTCTTCATTCCTGGCTTCGATCAGCTCAAGAAAGTTGCGAAAGACGCCGGCGCGTTAGGGAGTGGTATTTCCGGTTCGGGACCAACCGTCTTCGCGCTGTGCACAAGCTTAGAGATTGCACATAGGGTAGGGGAACGAATGGTAGAACACTTCTCTTTAAGTCATCTAAAAAGTGATTTGATCGTTTCGCCGGTGAACGCCGAGGGAGCCAAGGTAATTTCAAAGAGTTAGTGAAAGACAGTATCTCGTAATCGTTATGGATAAGACCATTTTTTCAACCCGAAACCACGAACAAGGCTGGACATTCCGCGACGCGGTGATACAAGGACTTGCACCAGACGGCGGGTTGTTTATGCCTTCGAAAATCGAACGATTCTCACCGGAATTTTTTAAAACACTTCCACACCAATCGCTCGCCGATACCTCGTTCGAGGTGGCCCAACGGCTTGTGGGCGACGCACTCCCTTCGAAAGCACTGCGCGAAATAGTTGACAGAACTGTTTCATTCGACGTTCCTCTTGTTAAGATTGATCCGAATGTATGGGCGATGGAATTGTTTCATGGACCCACGTTGGCATTCAAAGACTTCGGTGCACGATTCTTGGCGGGCCTAATGGGTTATTTTGCGCAAGGCCTCCAGCAGGAAATCGTGGTGTTGGCGGCCACGTCGGGCGACACCGGTAGTGCCGTGGCCAATGGATTTTATCGCGTACCTGGTGTGCGTGTCGTGATCTTGTACCCGTCGGGAAAAGTGAGCCCGCTTCAAGAAAAGCAATTGACCACCTTGGGGGAAAACATTACAGCTTGGGAGGTAAGTGGAACTTTCGACGACTGCCAACGCCTCGTCAAACAACTATTCCTGGATGAACAGCTTCGCAAGCGATACTTACTCACGTCTGCCAACTCGATCAACCTTGGGCGCCTCATCCCACAAACCTTCTATTACTTTGAGGCGTGGAAGAAGCTTAGCGTCGAAGGTAAACGAGTTGTAGCGTGTGTTCCGAGTGGCAACTTCGGCAACTTGACGGCCGGCATACTCGCCCGTCGACTTGGACTTCCCATCGACCACTTTGTTGCCGCGACGAATGCCAACGATGTGGTGCCCCAATACTTGTCGAAGGGATTGTTCCAACCGCGGCCATCGCTCGCCACGATTAGCAACGCGATGGATGTCGGTGATCCGAGCAACTTCGCGCGCCTTCTTGAGTTGTACCACCAAGACCAAGGTGCCATGTCGGCGGATATCTCTGGATTTGCATTCTCCGACGAAGATACACGTGCTGTGATGCGAAGCGTCTATCGCGAGAAAGGCTACGTCCTCGACCCTCATGGCGCCGTGGGTTACCTGGGATTGCGTAAATACTTGGCTGAATCGGGTATCGACGCGAATGGCTTCTTTTTGGAGACAGCTCACCCCGGCAAATTCAGTGAGGTTGTGGATGAAACCCTCGGTCTCACGTTGCCATTACCGAAAGTACTGGAAGAATTGAGAAGCAAACCGAAAAGGAGTGTGCCCATGTCGAATCGCTTGGAGGATGCACGCCGTTGGCTGACGTCACCCGAGTGGTAGCGCAAAGGTTTTTAATGCACCAACCATATCATTAAGTTGCCGAGGGTATGAATCAAGACTTCATGCTCGGGACTTCGCGTCGAAGAGACAATCGGTTCATGCAGCAAAGACTTGTTGAAGAGACGCAGGGTCCCGGAAACCGGAGACCCTGCTGCGAATTTGAATTGAGAAGCAAACCGAAAAGGAGTGTGCTAATGTCGAATCGTTTGGAGGACGCACGCCGTTGGCAGACGTCACCCGAGTGGTAGCGCAAAGGTTTTTAATGCACCAACCATTAAGTTGCCGAGAGTATGAGTCAAGACTTCATGCTCGGGACTCCGCGTGGAAGAGACAATCGGTTCATGCAGCAAAGACTTGTTGAAGAGACGCAGGGTCCCGGAAACCGGAGACCTGCTGCGAATTTGAATTGAGAAGCAAACCGAAAAAGTGTGCTAATGTCGAATCGCTTGGAGGATGCACGCCGTTGGCTGACATCACCCGAGTCGTAGCGCAAAGGTTTTTAATGCACGAACCATCCACCATCCACCATCCACCATCCACGATCAACCACCACCCACACGCCTATCCACCGTTCCAACCACCCTCGCCCAATAGGGGAACGAAGGCAAAGTCGTTGAACTGTTCTTCCACCAGCTGGCCATTTACTTTTCTGATGCGCAGCATCTTTTGGAATTCCCGGCCGCCCACGGGGATAATGAGAATGCCGCCTTCGGCCAGTTGGTCGGTCAATGCTTTAGGGACGACGGGCGCACCGGCGGTGACGATGATCCGGTCGAACGGGGCTTTTGCCGGCAGACCTTTTGATCCATCGCCATGGAACAAGAAGGCTTTGTTGTAGCCCATGGTTGGCAGCATCTTTTTTGTTCGTTCGAACAAGGCTTGGTTGTATTCGATGCTGTATACAATCGCGCCCATTTCCATGAGTACACAGGCCTGGTAGCCTGAACCGGTGCCAATTTCAAGGACTTTGCTTCCGGGCTTCACCTCGAGCTTTTCGGATTGGAAGGCTACGGTGTAGGGCTGTGAGATCGTTTGGCCTTCGCCGATGGGAAACGCTTTGTCTTCATATGCGTGAGACAGGAGAGCTTGATCGAAGAAAAAGTGCCTCGGCACACGCCCCACGGCGGCTAGGACACGCTCGTCGCGAATGCCCTTATCAGCCAGTTTTTTGACCAATTTGTTTCGCAATCCGCGGTGTTTGTAGCTGTCTTCCATCCGTTAACTTTCAGGGATCTGGCGATATTCAATGTGGATAGTTTGTGGAAGGATTTTCCGCATTGGGACGCTAAAAAAGGCATTTTTCACCCTTTTGCAAAGTTTTGGTTAATCTTTAGGAAAAGTGAAACCTATTGGCCTACTTTCGAGTTCTCAAAGCACAGTGAAAAAGCTTTTTGCCATAGCGTTCACATGTGTGTACCTGACCCTAACAGTAGGAGTGGTTCGCACCACCCACTACTGTATGGGCAGGGCAAAGTCTACCGTATTATTCTCCTTTGACGCCAAGAAATGCCCCTGCGCCGTGTTTATGCGGCCGGGTCAAAGACCGTGTTGCAGTGATGATCATGACCTGATCAAGATTGAAACCGATCACGCAGCTTCTCTTATAGTTTCCCTAACACCCCATTTTTTTGAAATGGGCCTGTTGTTCGACGGCAATCGGAACGAAGGGCAGAAGGCAGCGCATGCTGCCAATCCGCTCGACGAGAATCCACCGCCGTTGTATCAGCCGCCACTATTCAAACAACATTGCTCTCTCGTTTTCTACGACAACTTGGTTTGACGGTGACCGCCGAATAGGTGGTTATTTTTTTCTTTTCAAACCATCATTTAACCAAGTAAAATCATGAAAACGAATTTCATTTTTCTATTCATATTCTTTCTCGCGATCACATTCGTTGCACAGGCGCAATCAGGAACTGTTAAGTCCACGATCAAAGTGTACGGTAACTGCACGATGTGCAAAAAGCGGATAGAATCAGCGCTCGACCACAAAGGGATCAAGTTGGCCACTTGGGATCCCAAAACAAAAGACCTGCAGCTTGTTTACAATAGCTCCAAGATCACGGAGTTGGAAATTCACGAGCTCATAGCAGCAGTTGGTCACGATACCGACAAAGTGAAAGCCAAAGACGAGACCTATTCAGATCTCCCGTTCTGTTGTCTTTACCGCGACCACGACCATTCGGGTCAGCGGAAGCAATCTCACGATCACCACTAATCGCTTCATCCGATGAAACGTATGAAGTGGATGGCGTTTGCCATCGCGATGATTTGGCTTGTTCCAGTACAAGCGCAAAAGCTTATGGGCGTGGTAGTGGAGAAGACTGCCGCTGGAGTTGAGCAGCCACTTCCGGGAGCCAACGTGTATTGGCTGGGCACTACCGTGGGTACAGCTACAAAAGATAACGGTGTATTCTTGATCGAGCGGGTGCCGAACTCCAGTCGTCTGGTTGTCAGTTTTGTGGGATATCAATCCGATACCCTCGACGTGACTAACGAGACGAATGTAAAGGTCTTGTTGCTGCCTAGCGAGATGCTCCAAGAGGTGACGGTTCAAGGCGTGCGCGCTTCAACAAACATTGATCATTCGTCAAGCATCAACGTGGCGGTCATGAACGAAAAGGAATTGTTCAAAGCCGCTTGCTGCAACCTGTCCGAAAGTTTCGAAACGAATCCCTCGGTGGACGTCGCGTTTACCGACGCCGTGACCGGTACCCGCCAGATTCAGATGCTGGGTCTTTCTGGACCAAATACGATGATCTCGCTGGAGAACATGCCTGGCGTTCGAGGCCTTGCCTCGAGTCAGGGTATTCAATTCATACCAGGCAGTTGGATCAACTCTATTCAGGTCACCAAGGGTGTAGGCTCTGTCGTCAATGGATATGAGAGTATCGCTGGCCAGATCAACGTAGAACTTAAGAAACCTCAGGAAAGCGATAAGCTGTTTGTCAACGGGTACGTCAACAACTCGGGACGTTCTGAATTGAATACCGTGTGGACCGGGCAAACCAGCAAGCGTTGGGCGACCACCGTTTTGCTGCACGGAAGCATTCGCCCCAACGAAATGGATCAAAACAAGGATTCATTTATGGACTTCCCCACGGGAACGCAAGTAAACTTCGTCAATCGATGGGTTTACAATTCCGGAAACGGATGGCTGGGGCAAATGAGTTTCAAGTACCTACGCGACCGCAAGGTAGGGGGGCAAGTTGGATTCAATGAAGACGTCGACAAGTTCACCACGAATCGATACGGGCTCGGAATTAATACCGACCGATATGAGTTTGTGGGCAAACTCGGGTACCAATTTCCGCTCCATCCGTACAAGAGTTTTGGATTCCAAGTCAACGCGGTGTCACACCAGCATGATAGCTATTACGGGTTCAATACCCATACGGCAGGCGAAAAGTCGCTGTACTCGAATTTGATTTACCAATCCGTTATTGGTAGCACCTTGCACAAGTTTAAAACGGGCTTTAGTTTCTTGTACGACGATTATTCGGAATTGCTGGGCGCCGTCAATACCGATGTGAAATACGATTTCGGTCGGCGCGAGATTGTTCCCGGTGCGTTTGTCGAGTACAACTACGATGATGCCACCAAGTTTTCCATGATCGCCGGTGCTCGAGTTGACTACCACAATTTATTTGGAACGTTGTTTGTGCCGCGCCTTCACGTGAAGTATGACCTAACCCCAATGACGACACTTCGTGGCTCGGCGGGAAAGGGGATACGCGTGGCGAACATCATATCCGAGAACAGCGCCTTTTTGGTTTCTTCGCGTCAGTTCGTGCGAAGCAACTTTACGTCGAACAATGGCTACGGTTTTCGACCCGACCGCGCTTGGAACTTCGGAGCTAATTTGGCACAGGAGTTTACCTTGGACTACCGGCCAGGAACCATCGTGATAGATTATTTCTACACCACGTTCGAAGATCAAGTGGTCGTCGACTATGACCATAACTTGCATCAAGTTAATTTCACGGGACTGCAAGGCAAGTCATTCTCGCATAGCCTCCAAGCACAGATCGACTATCAACTCGTTCGCCGATTGGATGTTCGGGTCGCTTATCGTTACGTGAATGTTCAAACCGATTATCTCGATGGTCGCTTGCAGCGGCCCCTGATCCCACGAGATCGTTCTTTTGTGAACATTGCCTACAAGACGAAGTCGAATTGGAGTCTTGACTACACCGTACAACGTATTGGCCAACAACGTATCCCCGGAACCACCGCCAATCCAAGTGAGTTTCAGTTGCAGGCGTTTGCACCCGCGTATTGGATGATGAATGCCCAAGTCACGAAAGACTTTCGAGATGCGAAATCAAAGAAGGATTCAGGCTGGAGTGTCTATGTCGGAGTAGAAAACCTGACCAATTTCCGTCTATCGAATCCCATCATCGCTGCCAATGATCCCTTTGGGATGTACTTCGATAGTTCGATGGTGTGGGGTCCTGTGTTTGGACGGATGGCCTATGCTGGATTTAGATATCGAATTGAGTAGGTCGTTATTCGTTAGACGTTACTCGCTACTCGTTAGGCGTTAGGTGTTACTCGTTTATGTGGGTGATTCTAGTTGATTCATCGCGTAACAAGCAGGTAACGCCTAACGAACTAACGATCTCCAAACTACTGACCAATCAACACGAACGCGGCCCAGTAATAGGGCTCACGAAACTGCCCTGATTGGATCATCTTTACTTTTGCTTGCTGGAGCGCTTCTCGGAAATCGCCGTGAGCATTCGCGAGGAGGTTCCGATAGAAACTCGTCATAAGCTCCGAGGTTGATTCGTCAGCGACACTCCAAAAAGACACGACTAGGTTGCGTGCACCAGCGTAGACCAATGCCCGTGACAGCCCGATCACGCCTTCACCTTTCGATAGTTTACCTAAGCCCGTTTGGCAAGCGGAAAGTACCGCTAGTTCCGCGTTTAGGTTCAAGTTGTAAATCTCGCCAGCGAATAAGTTGCCGTCTTCGTTAGAAGCTTCATTCAAAAATATCCTGGAGAGTTCAGGGGCCGACTCATCGACAATACCGTGCGTAGCGAAGTGGAGGTATTGGAATCGTGAGATGTCATTTAGCTTTACTTGTGCTTCGTTGGCCTGATCAAATTTAAGGACTTGTGCTTTGGAGCCGAAGAGTTGCGAGATATCAGATACTTCTTTCTCAGTTCCCGGCAATGTGGGCAAGCGATCTGCGTCGGGGAAGGTGACTGGTGCGCAGAGGAAAATTGCGGGGTCGGAGAGGGACGGATTCTTTTTCTTTTGAGCAATTAATCCGGCCGAAAACTCATAGCCTATAGCGTATCTTTGGATCAGGTATTGTGTATTCGAAAAATCTGAACCCAGATCCGTACCAAGCGCTTCAAGCGGCAGGGTGCTCATACGCCCTGAGGGGATAATGGTGAGTTCTCTCGTGGACCTAGGAACACGTGGCGTAAGCGCTTCTTTAAGAACTCGATTCGTCAGTTGATAAGTATCGAAGTTTCGATAGAGTAAACTGTTGTTGAACCCTTTCGTCAGGCGATCGAAGTTGGTGGGTAGGGTTAGGTCGTACGCTTTGAAAGACTTGTGCGTGATGACGAATTGATAGAGACGATTCGACTTTTCCGCGATAAAGTAGCTCACGATGGCCTGTCCGGGTTGCAATTGAGATTTCAACTGCTCGACCGACGGGAATGAATTATTGTACTTAAGATTATAGTAGTTGGGATAATCTTGTTCCAATTTCTTGGCGAAGGTTTGGTACTCTGCATTCAGTGCGAATAATGATTCGCGCAGGTATTTTTCTTCCGAAGGGGGTGGACCTTGTCCGATCCTCTGTGTTAAGAAAGCGATGCCAGACTTTAGGTTTGTTTCTTGATCGATGAGGTCTTGCGGTATGCCTGCAAACGACTTGGCTTGGGCGTCGGCAATGGATTCCTGCAGCACGGCCGACTTACTCTTCTCGGCAAAATAGAAGGCCCGCTCATAATACTTTCTTGGTGTCGCGGTCATGTCGGCCAGCGCCGTGCACACCCGCACGCCATCTTCGTACACATCTGCGGCCAGCGTGCCCAGCGCAATCTTGTCGCTCTCGTCGGAACTATGGTGGCGGATCTCGTCGATCAGGGAATCGCACAGGGTCAGATTATCCAGCGCCCGCGTGAGATCTGAAAGTCGTAGTGTTTTTCCAAAATGCCGTGTTTCCAACACCTGTGCCTTCAGCATGAAGCTGAACAGCAACACGGTGGCGTTGTAGTATTCAGTGATCGTCGGATTAAGGGTGACGTCGCTACCGGAAAAATTTGGAATGTTGGCGATAAATGCCTCTTGAATGGTTTGTAACGCGGGATCGTATTGTTGTTGGTTTAGGCGAACGGCCGCCATCTGGTTCAACGTGGAGGCAATTTCAGGATTCTTCAGCCCGTAGGCTTTTCGGTATTGTTCGAGTGCCTTTTCGAAGTAGGTCAGCGCCAAGGCGTTGTTTCTCATGCGTACGTAGGTTTGACCCAATGATCGATACACAAAACCAAGGTTGGGATGGCCGGCGGGATAAAGTCTCAACCAGATTTTTGAAGCCGCTTCTAGGTTGTTGATGGCGTCGCCATACAACTCGATCTGCGAGTATAAATTCCCGATGTTGGTGTTGGCGATGGCAATCTTCGGGTGTTCTTGCCCGTGAAGCGTTTGATAAATCGAGAGCGCCTTCTCGTAGTAACCGAGGGCCTTATCTGGGTCTATCTGACTGTAGGCAAGTCCTAGGTCATTGTTGGAGGCAGCAACTTCTTCGCTGGCTTCTCCATAAAGTTGGTCACGTAGTTGGAGTGCCATTTCGCCGTGGGCTTGCGCTTGGTTGTACTTCCCCGACGCGACGAACGTGAGCGTGAGCCAAGAAAGGCACCGAGCCGCATCGGGGGTATTCGCTGCGTTGGACGACTGGAAAAGAGAGTAAGCCTCTTGTAGTTTCTCGAGGGCTAAGTCTTGCCGACCCCGATTAAGTAGAAGGGCGCCGCTGTTCACGAGGAACGCCCCTTTCTGAGTTGGCGACTTCCACTCCGTATTTTCCAGCGATTTGCGAACCATATCCGCTTGTTCGAGCGACCCCAGCCCAATCAGGGTTTCGAAGCGTTTGTTGTCAATAACTGCTCGCTGGGTTTCGCTTAGGTTGTTGCCGGTTGTGGCTTCCAAAAGAGTCCAGGCGCTTTGATATTCACCTGCCGATAGGAGTTCGTTGAGCTTGACCAGGTCTTGGCCAAGTGTTGAAGCCGACATTAGAATGCATCCCGAGATCGTGAGCCACCATTTCATTCTCAAAACCGGTATGCGTAGGTGATGGAAGTAACGAGTTCGCGGGTCAGCCCGTCGGGGTTCACGTCGCGTTGCACAAGCTTGTGGCCGACAAGAAGTTTTACCCCAGATCGTACGTCAAAGTTGTAACCGGCGGTAACGATGAACGAGCATGCAAGGCCCTTGGCGCCATCGGGTTTCACTTTTTCTAGTGTCGAATTGGCGGCGGCGCCCGACTTAACCAGTTCATCGCGATTAATACGATAGATGGGTAGTAGGCCAGCGCTCATATTGAACCGTGCAAATCGAAAGTTTCGCTCTACCCGCAGCATCACGTCGGTACCTCTTTTTAAGTTGCGCGCTTGGCTGTAACCTAGGATGTAATCCGATTCAGACGTGTTTGCCCAGTCGCTCCACACGAACTGGTTCCGGTTATGATTCAACGGCACTTGAATTCCTGTCGCGAAAAGCCACCGTCGGTTGATCAATGAGATGCCCGAAATAAGGTCGTAGGTTCCGAGACTGGTTTGGTAATACATGGGAAGGGGGAGGCCCTGGGCCGAAACTTTATCGGAATGGTTGGTGGGGAGTTTCGCACCAAAAGATAGGTTGACACTGAAACGATCGGACGCATAGACGTTTCGTGTGAAACAGAGCGAGATATCGCCCGCACCGGACGTGTTGGCTAGCCGACCTTGCACCGCTTGATACGGCAGTTTTACTTGAAAGGTGTTCTTCGATTTGTATGAGAAGTTCAAGTCTGCTGTCACCACATAGATAATGGGTGTCATCGTGGTGGTACCACGATAGAAACTGAGTTCTGCCGACTTGAGTCTAACGGCAACCTTCTTATTGTACGGTTGGTCGGGCTTCATCGCGCCCATCGTGCAAAAGCCCGCGTCGCTGCAACCCTGCGCCCACGCCCATGCAGGGAAGGTAAATGCCAAGAGAAATACGCAGAGCCGCTTCATGCTTACATGCCGAGCGCTTGGTTCTCGATCGAAGCAAGTTCGATGATTTTTTCGTACTCGGTCGCGTTCAGGTCATTAAAGAAGTAGTGAACCGGGTTCACCTGTTGGTGGTTGATCATTACTTCGTAATGGAGATGCGGCGCGGTCGACAAACCAGTGTTCCCGACGTATCCGATCAGCTCACCACGTTTCACTTTTTGACCTGGGTGCACGGTGAATCCATGCATGTGTGCGTAACGTGTGCGGTATCCAAATCCATGGTCGACTTCCACCATCTTACCATATCCGCTGAAGCTCACTTGCACGACGTCGACGGTGCCGTCGGCAGTTGCGTAGATGGGCGTTCCGATCGCGGCCGCGAAGTCGATACCGGCGTGCATTTTCTTTACTTTATACACAGGGTGAATGCGCATTCCGAAGCCGGAAGCCAGAGCAATGAGCTCTCTATTGGCAACAGGTTGAATGGCGGGTACAGCCGCATAGAGTTTTTGCTTGTCTTCGGCGAGGCGAACAATTTCATCTTGAGATTTTGATTCGATGTACACTTTCCTGCGAAGCTTGTCTACGCTTTCGTGGAGTGAAACGATGAGATCTTCGTGGAGCACACCCTTGTTCTTGATCTCGGCATAACGGTCCATGCCGCCAACCCCTGCTTCTCGAATCGAGCTTTCGATGGGTTCGGCTCCCAATACGACCCGGTAAATATTGTCGTCGCGGTGCTCCATGTCTGCCAGCACGACATTCAGTTTATCCACTTCGCGTTTCAAGTTCTCATAGTAGAACTCCATTTCGGCGACCTCGTTGCGAAGCATGAGTTCTTTCGGCGATTCGAAAAAATTCAAGAAGAGGATGAGCGAAACCACGGCGAGCACGGCCGTGATGGAAAAGATGCCGAGGATGTTGAGTACGATGTCGCTCGTGGTGGTGCGCACCCGTTCGTACTTACAAGTTTCGGTGTCGTAGTAATACTTGATTCTAGCCATACACTATCGAGCAAAATGCTTTGTGCCGAGGGTCAAGATGCGGGCCGGAAGGGTTTCATGACGCTTTCGTTGCATTCGATGAAAGGACCCTCCAGCAAGTCTATACAGTAAGGAATGGCCGGAAAAACGGCATCCAGACATTGACGTATAGCCTTCGGTTTTCCTGGCAAATTTACGATTAAAGTTTGATTTCTGATTCCGGCAGTTTGACGCGACAGGATCGCGGTAGCGACATATTTTAAGCTCGTGGCGCGCATCAACTCGCCAAATCCGGGCATCATTTTGTCGCAGACGGCCTCGGTTGCTTCCGGTGTCACATCGCGCTTGGCTGGGCCGGTACCGCCGGACGTGATGACCAGGCAGCAGCCCTCGTGGTCGGCCATCCGGATCATTGTGTTTTCGATCACCTTCTGTTCGTCCGGAATCACAGCATACACCGGAGTCCAATCGCTTTTGATGTATTCGGTGAGTGTGGCGACGATGGCCTTGCCGGGGATGTCTTCGTAGATCCCTTGGCTAGCGCGATCCGATACGTTGATGATCCCAATTTTTATCATTGGGGTTGCGACGTGCGTGAGCTTTGAATATGTGACGCCCGTCCCTTGCGGAAAACATTGCGCTGTTTCTTGGCGCCACTGCGGATTAGTTTCTGAGCTTCGGCTGGCAACGCTACGACCTCTTGACACTCAACAGAACAACATCCATTGTATTTCTCCGCGCACTCTTTGCATTGAATGAAGAGCAAGTGACAGCCTTCATTCTTGCAATTCGTATGGTCGTCGCAAGGTTTGCCACATTGATGGCACTTGCTTATGATTTCTTCAGAAATGCGCTCGCCGAGGCGCTCGTCGAACACAAAGTTCTTTCCAATAAACTTGTTCTCAAGCCCCCGCGATTTCACTTGACGTGCATATTCAATGATGCCACCGTCCAGTTGGAAGACACGCGTAAAACCTTGGTACTTCATCCACGCACTGGCCTTCTCGCAACGGATACCGCCGGTACAATACATCACTATGTTTTTGTCCTTCTGGTCGGCCAACATGTCGTGAACCATCGACAACTCGTCACGGAATGTATCTGCATCTGGAAGAATTGCATTCTTAAAGTGGCCGACTTCGCTTTCGTAGTGGTTGCGCATATCGACTATCACGGTATCGGGCTGGTCGGCCAACCGGTTGAACTCTTCCGCATTGACGTGCACACCGCTATTGGTGACATCGAAGTTAGGATCGGCGATGCCGTCGGCGACGATTTTGTTCCGAACTAGGATCTTCAGTTTGAAGAAAGACTTGCCGTTATCGTCCACTGCGATGTTGAGACGAACGCCTTGTAGGAAGGGGATGGTATCTAAGTTTTGACGGAACGCATCCAACTGGTTCGAGGGCAGACTCAATTGCGCGTTGATGCCCTCGTACGACACGTATATTCGTCCGAGCACACCGAGGTGGGTCCAGGCGTCGTAGATGGAGTCCCGGAATGCATGTGGGTCAGCGATGGCGTGGTACTTGTAAAACGAAAGGGTGGTCCGCGGTTCGGGACTCGCCTGCATCTTTTCCTTTAGGACCTTTCCATTGACTCGATTTCGCAGCAGCATGGGTGTCAAAACCGCAAAGATAGCGATTTCTGCCCGGATCGACGATTTCTACGGCTACTAGGACTAACTCAAGGATTCGCCTTGAATTCGCCCCGTAGGAGTTGATTGAACTCCTCGCAAAGGAGGTAGCCTTTCTTCTTACAAACCGTGCAAGTCTTGTACGACTCGCCTAGGTAGGTCCTCTTAATCACCACGGTAGAACCATTGCACACGGGGCACACGACTTTCCCTGTCGGGCCGCAATCAATCTCATAGTTGCGCGAGAGGATTACGTTCGCTTCTTTCGATTGTTGTTCGCGCAGGGCCAGCTGAGCTTGTTCGGATTTTCTCAACCACTCCACCGCTTGGTCATAATATTGACCGGAGGGGCCCTTCAGCTGGATGTACTTGTTGAGCCAGTCGATACCTTGGGAGTATTTCTCCATAAAGAAGGAATTCTTGCCGAAGTAAAATGTGAGGTCGGAGGGAAGTGCCTTCATGTTTTTCAACAGCCATAGGTACTTGATGTCGGCTGCCTGGTACATGCCTGCTTCGGTGAGCGTGATGGCGGAATCGAGTTGAATGCGTGCCCAGTTTTTTTGGTCGGACTGTCGAACTTCGTCCATCTGCCGCAGTTTCTCGACTTCTCTTTCGCGTTGTTGCGCGTTCACAATTTGAGCGGCCATACCTACACATGCGAGTGTGAGTGTGATCGCTACAACAATTCTATTCATGATGCAAAATATCCACGATCCATTCCTAACCAGTCTAACGCAGCTCGGTGGTAGATATCTTCTTTCTGCTCCGTGCTGAGCCCGGTTTCTTCAATAAACTTGCCAATCTCGAGGTCGCCCAATGGAAACGGGTAGTCCGATCCGAGGGTTACCTTGCTTGAGCCCACCAATTTAACGACATATTCCAACATCGCCGGGTCGTGGGTGACACTATCGACCCAGAATTTTCCGAGGTAGTTTTTGGGAGGAACCGGGTTGTCGATGGCGACGAGGTCGGGACGGCAGTCAAAACCGTGTTGAATCCGCCCGATGGTCGACAGAAACGAACCCCCGGCATGCGCAAAATTGACTTTCAGCCCGGGAAGCCTTTCGAAGATGCCACCGAAGACCATCGAGCACACGGCCCGTGATGTCTCGGCGGGCATTCCCACCAACCAAGGCAGCCAGTACCGTTGCATGAATTTCTCGCCCATCATTTCCCAAGGGTGTACTAGAATGGCCATCCCGAGGCGTTCGCATGCTTCGAAGATGGGAAAGAACCGACCCTCGTTTAGATTTTCGTTGTTGATGTTCGAGCCGATCTGAATCCCCTTCAACCCGATTTTTTTGCAGCGCTCGAGTTCCTTTACCGCCAGCGATGTGTCTTGCATGGGAAGGGTACCTAGCCCCACGTATTGGCGGGGATACTGGTCGACCACTTTGGCAATGTGATCGTTCAGGAACTGCGACACGCTTAATCCGTCGGCGGGTTTCGCCCAGTACGCAAACATGACGGGAATGGTGCATACCACCTGTACTTGCGTGTGGTACTGCGCGTACTCTTCAATGCGAATATCTGGGTCCCAGCAGTTGTCTTTGATTTCGCGGAAGAACTGGTTCCCGCGCATCATCTTGGCGTACCCTTTCTTGTGGTGTTGGAGATAGATGAAATCGCCGTAACCAAATTTGCTCGTCCAATTGGGTAACTTCTTTGGAAGGATATGGGTATGAGAATCGATCTTCAGCACGCGTGAAAGATAGCGAAAAGCCGCTATTCAAAACGATGCCGGATGGTTTACCACCACCCGGCATGTCAAGGTCGCGCGGTGGCCTTCTACATGGCGCCGAGCTCTTTCAGGAACTTTTCGGAGTTTGCTTTCACCACGTCGGGTGGGTTCATACTAAGCGCCTTCTTGAAGTTTTTAATCGCATTCTGCTTATCTCCCTTTAGCGCATAACCTTCTCCGAGACTGTCAAACGCGTTGGAGCTCTTAGGAAAGCGTGTGGTATTGAGTTGGAATAACTCGATGGCCTTGTCGATTTGACCTCGGTTCAAAAGCACGTACGCATAATTGTTTAGCTCGGCTTCGTTGGCGAGTACTACCGCTTCCTTCATCACGTCTTCCGCTTCAGGGATGCGGTTCATCCGTCGCAATACGTTGGCCTTCACTTGTAAGGTGGCAAAAGCTCTGTTCATGGTCAACGCACGGTCGGCCCACGTGAGGGCTTCATCAAGATGTAAGTTGTTCGCGGCAGCGTAGGCAGCGGCCGATGCGAAGCCTTGCCAATTGAATCCGGTCACGCCACGCAATTCATCGGCAGCATTAGCGATCACGATCTCGTCTACTGCGAAATCAATTCGGACGGGAAACTGCTTCTTTTCCCAATTGAGTACGAGTTCACCACCGTTCTTGTCAAGGTTGATAAAATCATAGGTTAAACTTTCCGTCATCTCATGGTCGCGGATTTGTATGGGTGCGCGTAGGAGGTCGGCCGCGGGATTGTATGTAAATGCACCCCAAGAGCGATAGTCTTTCGAGAGAATTACTTCGCCTGTATTGTCGGCATTGATCACCAAGAAGAATCCATACTTTCCCGCAGGGACTGGCTTGCCTGCCACTTTAGCGTCATTTGAAAATTCGATTACTGTATTCTCATTGGCACCTGCGCGCCATGGAGTGGGACCGTTTGGTCCACCCGCCGTCCAACCATAGGGAACAAGTTCGCCCCATATCTTGCGGGCTTTCACGGAAGGTCGTGAGTATTTGACTGTGACAGTTGAGATTCCAATCGTTTGAGTAATCGACGCCCCAGGACTTGCCGTTCTTGGAGCGGTAATGCTCTGCGCGCGCAAGTTGGGAGACATGACGAACACGCTCAGCACGAGGCATGAGGAAAGTAAAAGTTTTTTCATACTGGATTGAAGTTTGGTGGACGAGACTGTAGTGATGAAATTTACTCGCACACCAAGCGCACTTCAAAGGACCGGGTATACCTTTAAGCAGGCTGAAGGCAACAATACCGTCCGACACGTGAGCAGACGTTAGACACAACAGGGGGAGCGTGGCCCGAGACTTAACGCACCAATAGTTTCTTGGTGTATCTTTTGGTTTGCTGGCTGGACACCAAATCCATTCGAATGAAATAGAGCCCCGGTGCCAGAGTCGGTAGTTCAAACTCTTGAAGTGAGCGACCGTCGGGTAGACTGCGATCGTGGAATGCGTACAACTTTCCCGTCGCATCCACCAGCGTGAAACCTAGTTCAGTTGAGGTGGATGGCACGTTCACCGCGAAGGAAATTGAAGCGGCTCCCCAAGGAAGTGGGTTCGGGGAAGGATCGCCCAACATCCATTGATCTGACTTTGACGCTTGGGCAATGTAGATCGAATTTCCAAAGTGGAAATGAATCGTATGTTTACCCGGTGGTATCGTCAGTTGCGATGAATTTTTCATGTTGACCAAGGCAGGATGTCCCTCAAGTTCAATGAAGAGTTCCTGGTCACTGGTGCCAATATACCGTTGGTCCCATTCGAGCGAGAGGTCATGCACGCTAGAAACGGTTGCCGTCCAAGAGTATTCGCGCGCCGTCGAGACATAGTCGCGGTGGAGCTGTTTCCGAATTAAGAAACTAAACGTATTCAGTCCATCGGGTGTGGGAAGGGGTGTTTCGTCGAATCGATCGCGACCAACTTTCGCTTCTGGGTTCATGCCGAATCCAATCAACTCATTGCTGAGAATGCCATCGCCAACCTTGAGACTTACGAACCAATTCGTTGGATCCATCGAGCTTTGCTGCGGCGCCATGGTTCTACCGCTGCCGCTGGTATTCGTGACGGGGATTTTGATCGATAATGTGTCGCCGGTGGTATTGTTGACAAATGCCCCTTGGTATGGCTTGAGTACGTCACTCGTAGAGTAGGTTCCATCCTGGTAGAAACGAAGTGTGCCGAGCCCACTTGGGTTTCCATTTTTTGCAAGTACGTTGTTCCATGAAAGTGGGAAGTTGTATGGGTTCCCAATCATGTTCCAGCCAAGCTTCAGGTTGAGGGTGAAGGGTCGTTGTTCCGTGACCAGCGAGGAATGTCCCTCGCCAGGTTTGATATCGATTGATTCCCGCACGATCAACCAATAGGACGTGCCTTGGGCGAAGGGGGCACCGCTTCCAGTAATTTCGCCGACCTCCGCGCCAGTGTATCCGAAGAGGCGCCATTTTTTTGGGTCTGGTAACCCCAAGTCAGCAAGCACGCTTCCCACCGTGCCAGTTGTAAGGGTGTAAGGAACGGATACCAGTTGGAAGTCGGTGGGTCTCTTGCCGAACTTTAGATTAGGTATCGCAGGCATCGCTGCCTTGGAAAAGAATTGGTACGTATATACCGTGTCCGACGCAATCTTGGTATCGTTTAAATCTTGAAGCTCGAAAAATAGCTTCGTGCCGATCGGATCTGAAAAGGATTCCTTCGGTATGACGATCGTTAAGTTGTTGCCGTCTGTCGTCGTCGTGGCTTGTGCTGTTTGAAATGTGTTTTGGGCATTCGTAATGCCTTTCCACTTGACGGAGAGATTTTTAAGGATACCAATGGTATTGACTTTCACATTGGCGGTTAAGCTGGTCGAGCCAGATTGAAAATAGCCGGGTAAAGAGGCGGACACGACGCCCAATGCGGTAGGGGTAAACTCCGAAGCCGAGACAACTTGAACGTCGGACACGGTTACGGATATTTTGCTCTTCACCACGTTGTTGGGGACGAGCACCTTTATCTGGTCGCGTGCGGCGCTGATGACTTGTGCGTTGAGCGCTCCAAATTGAACTCGGTTGCCATCCAATGCCACGCTAAATCCAGTACCATAGATTGTGACGGTGTCTCCCACCATGGTGGCGGGAGGAGAGAAGCGACTCAAGGCGACGGGCAAGACCGCAAAGTCCTGGCGCGACGCCGTTTGTACTCCGGATTTAAAAAACGAAACCTTCCCAGAGGTCGCATTCTCAGGTATTGTGAACTGAAACTGGGAGCCCGTGGCAGACTGTATGGCTACGCTGGTGTTGCCCACCTTAGCGCTCATAAACGTGGGAGCGGGGTCGATGCCGATACCAGTTACGGTAACCAAAGTGCCGGGCAGGCCACTCTTCGGTGAGAAGTCACTCACCAGGATGCGATTGAATTTCAATACCGAACGTCCCGTTGCATCGGACACGTAGATGTTGTTTCCGACCAAGGCGATGCCTGCCGGAAATCTGATCGCATTGAAGTCGATGACATTTGAACTCCCAAATGTCTGCAACCAATTACCGTTGTTATCGAATTCTTGCACCTTGTGACTCGATTGATCGAGCACGAATATGTGATCGTCGGAAGAAACTGCGATGCTGATAGGGTACAAGAATTCGCCATCCTTGTCGCCCGCGGTTCCCCATTTGGATAAGAAGGCGAGAGTCGAACTGAACTTAGAAACCCGCTTGTTTTCGGGATCCACGACGAAGATGTTTCCTTTGGAATCTACCGCGGCATCGGCTGGTTTCGAGAATTGCCCATCGCCCGATCCTGCAGATCCCGCCTTGTCGACGAAAGCTCCAGCCCTGGTGAATCGTTGAATCCTTCTATTGACCTGGTCGCATACGACGATAAGCCCATTTTTGTCGAACGTGATTCCTTGAGGGTTGCTCAAAAATCCGTCGGCAGTTCCGGCACTCGAGATTACTCGTTGAAACACCCGTGCGGAGTTAAAGACTTGGACACGCTGTCCGCTGATTTCAAGGATGTACAAGTCGCCGTTGACTTGATCAATGACGATGTCTATCGGTGCGCTAAAGTTGCCCACCGAAAGTCCAGAACTACCAAAGGAAGAAGAGTATGTTCCATCGGCGTTGAAAACATGAATCTTGTCTCCGCTGACGTCGGTAACGAAAAGGAGTCCATCTTTATTGGCGGCGATTCCCGCCGGAGAGGTGAATACCGTTGGTTGATCGGGCGGAACTTTTCCCCACGACTTGATGATCGTACCCGATTGCTGTATCCGAAGAATCGTCGGTTGGTTGAAGTCGCGCGTGTTCACGTTCAGCCGATCCACCACGTAGAGTTCGCCATTAACATCTAACGCGATGGCTTTGGGATCGTACAATGATGTGATGTTGAGGGTACCGACCGACGGAGTGGAAAGTGGATTGACGATTTTTTTAATGAGCCCTCCGTTGAATGAGTCGGTTAGATACAGATCCTTGCTCGCATCGACGGCAATACCAGATTGATTACCGAAGGACTGACTCGGCAATGTCGTCACCACTTTCTTGATGAATTTTCCGGTGTTGCCATTGAAGATTTTGACGGTATTGTTTTCAGCGACATAGACGTTGCCATCGACGTCGACGGTGATGGCTTTCACTGCCGAAAATTTATCATCGTCTCCGCCAGTGGTGTAGCCGCCGAATGAAAGGATGTACTTTCCGTTATTCGAATACCTGGCGATTTTGAAATTTCCTTGATCGCCCACAAACACGTCGCCCGTGGTGCTGTGGATGGCCAACGCGTTGGGTTGTAGGAATCCCAATTTGTCCGTTCCAAAGCGTCCCCACTTTGTGATGAAGGTGCCATTCCGGTCGAACTTCTTGATCACAAATTGAGCACCATCCGCAATGAACACGTTACCCTGTGTGTCGACAGCAATCGCGCTTGGGCCCGCAAACTTTTGATCCTCGCTGCCTACCCCTCCAAATTGAAACAACGAAGTGCCATCCTTGCTATACACTTTCACGGTAGACGTTGGCGCGTCGATGACGTAAACCCGATCGGATGATATCGCAATTGCCGAAGGCGCCGAAACATCAACCCCGGAAGTAGCGCCGAGAAATCGTTCAAAAACTTGCGCTGAGGTGTTGATGGTGGAAACGCAGCAAAGGACAAAAACGAGTTCGCGTGTTCTTGCGAAAATCAATGCCAAACAACTCATACCTAGTGTCCTCGTTTGTAAAAGACAAACTCGCCGCCATCGTCGCCAACGCCCTTTAGCGGATTGCCGACGGGCGCTTGATCCGATGTTTCCGCTACCTTCTTTTTTACGTATTGTACTAGGTCGGATACCGGAACTTTTTGATCAGGCGTATTCGCGAGGAATTCGTAAAACCCTTGCGCAAAAGGACTGTTCTGGCCGGTCGCACCATCTGAAACATACTCGAGCCTACCGGATGCCAATCCCCAACGCGAACGAAGTTTCTCCACGTGCTCGGAGTAACCACGGTTGGTAGATGCAAAGAGAGACCCCGAAAAACAAGCATCGGCGACCAAGAAAGTATGCTGGGAGTTAATGTTCTCGATAATCTTCAATATCTGGGAGTTGGGAATGTAAGAACCGATGTCGTCTTTGCCTGCTTCCATGGGCACCCAGTATCCTTCGTTCAAGAGCTTGTCGAAGTAACCATGGCCTGAGTAGTAGATCATGAAGTTATCCCTGGGCGTCACCTTTTCGATGAATCCCCGAAGGGCGGTGAGGATTCCCGAACGTGTGGCTTCCGAGTCGGTGAGCACCATCACATTCTCCGCATCGAAGCGGTACTTGGACGTAAGGAGTTGACTGATACGACGCACGTCCGAGACAGCATTGTTCAGCATCGGCCATTCACGGTAGCTGTTGATTCCGATCAGGAGTAAATAGTTCTTTGCCTCCTGAAAGTTGTACTCGGTTCCATCGGTATTTTTCCGTTCGATCACGAACTTCTTTAATGCAATATTTTGATTGACGTCCTTCGCCTCGATGGTGACAGGGTTCGCGCCGACGTTGAGTGGAAGATAGATCGTATACGAGCCGTTCTCTTTCACGGTAACCGTGATGCCGTTGATCTTCAGCGTTTGAATGCCGGACTCGTCGATAGCGGTACCCCGCAATTGGATCGACTCCTGGTAGATCGTGGCTTTGTCATCCCTGATCGTGCTGGGTTCCGATACGTAGATCATTGGAGGGTTGTGATCTTTTTCGCTCCGGAGAACGCTAATGAGGGTGGGGTCTACGACGACACGACGTGAGGCTTCCGTCTTCACGTCCTTATCGTTGGTCGCGATCACCAAGATGGTGTTGAGACCGTTCCGTAAACTCAAGCTTGGTTCAATGTGTTTTTCGTATCGATTTTCACCTACTAGTGTTTTGTTGAAGTCCGATCCTTCATACACCGTTTGTGTGATGCCATTAAGTTTCACCTCCACGCGTAGCAGTGGGACGCGCGATTTGATGACGGCGGACATGACTTGAATATTCTGTGCGACCGACGTACTATCGTTCGCGTAGTTCACCCATTCCACTGTGGGTTTGTCTACCACATTTACCTTCGGAAGAGAGGTTTGATTTTTCTTTTTCGATTGAGCCCATCCAAAGGATGGCAAGGTGAGTGCTAAAAGAAGAACAAATATCTTGTGCAGTTGGAGCATGTCGTCTCGTTGTTAATTTGTGGGGCCCTGTGGGGCAGATGGCAGATCGGTCTGTTGGTCCAATTGCTGTTTCGTCAAGATGTACACAGGAACCAAGAACAGGGGCAACACCTTCCAGCCTGTCGCCACGATGGGTTTTACACGAAAAGTATTTGTATAGTAAGCTTGGGTGGGCCCAACAATCGCCACTTGATAGCCTTTACCCACGCGGGTCTTTCGCGGAATGGGCACCACGATATGGTTTCGAATCGTAAGCGTATCCAGCACCACGGCTACTTCTCGCTTCTTTCGAAAGAGTTTAATGGCGTACGACTGTTTCTTATCGATCACGTCATCGAGATTGACGATCAGGTTCCTTCCTTTCTTCACTTTTCTGTCGGCGGCAAAGGTTGGTAAGACTTCGATATCGAAAACTACCGGCTCCGTGCTAACGTTGTGGATCAATTCCTCTTGGTAGTCCCACACGATTTCCTTTCCTGGTCCCGGGAGCACCAAGTTTCCAACGTCGCCGGTAACATGTTTCAAGTAAAAGGAACTGCTGCCGCGGGTGTATTTCACACGCACGAGGCATGAAATGTTGTCTTGTGGTGAGACGAGAAAGTACCTTAAAACGATGACCTGATAGCCCTTGTCGTTTGTTTTGAAGATAGCAGATACTGATTCAGCTTCCTGGCAAAAGGCAGGGAAGGCACACAACAAGGCGAGCCAAGTCAGGTGAAGGGTTCGGGGCATGCTCAACGATAGACCCCTTAAAATACAAAACGGGACCGTCAATTAAAACGGTCCCGTCGTTGTGGCTGAAAATTGGAGGGCAGCAGTTCGCGCCTACATCGACCAACCTTGCCGGTATTCGCGCTTGACGAACTGGTTGGCAGCGTCGAAGTTCGTGATCTTCATGTTTTTTGCGTCCCACAGGAGTTTCTTACGGCCTGGATATCCGTTCCCGTCGCGCATGGCATAGCTACGAAGTGCGAGGTTGCCCATGAGGACCGCCTCGGTGAACGGTCCTGCATACTCGAATGGAGAGCTCAACTGCATCTTGCCATAGCCTGCCAAGCAAGCATCTACCCACGTGGTATAATGACCTGCTTCTTGACCTTCGATGCGCGGCAACTTGGCCGGAGGAAGCTTCGCCTCTTTCATCCGCTTCGTAGGGAGGAGGACAGGAGTGAGGTTGTAATTGCCCATCATCTTCCCTTTCGTTCCCTCGAAAATGTAGCCGCCGTTTCGGTCGCCCAACATTTCATCGGGTAACAACTCATCGGGACGTTGGGGGAGGAGTCCGCCATCCATCCACGTGAACCGAATATCTCCCTTTCCATCTTTGCGTGGAAACTTCAGGTGAATAATCGACGACGCTGGACAACTGTCGGGATAGCTTGCTTCTTTAAAGAAGTCCGCCCATTCGGTCGTGGTACTGCATTCTACTTCCGTCGGGAAATCGATTGGCAAAATTCGGAAGGCGGCATCCATGATGTGACAGGCCATGTCGCCAAGGGCGCCAGTTCCAAACGGCCACCAACCACGCCAGTTGAACGGCAAGTAGGCAGGGTTGTAGTCGATGTAAGGAGCAGGCCCTAACCACAAGTCCCAGTTCACTTCAGAGGGAACATCGAACTTTCCGGTCGGGGTGGGGAGACCTTGCGGCCATACGGGACGATTAGTCCACGTGATCACGCGGGTGACGTCGCCTATGAGGCCAGCATCGACATACTCTTTCGCGATGCGAACGGGGTCGGCCGATGCAAACTGGTTGCCCATCTGCGTCACAACTTTATACTTCTTCGCGGCTTCAGCGAGCATGCGCGCCTCGTAGATGTCGTGTGTCAAAGGTTTCTGAACGTACACGTGTTTGCCACGCTGCATGGCTGCCATCGCAATCACGGCATGGGTGTGATCGGGAGTAGACACGGATACGGCATCAATCGACTTGGACTCTTTATCCAGCAGTTCTCGAAAATCCTTATAGTATTTTGCTTGGGGGAAATTTGCTCTGGAAGTGGCCGCTTGACGATCGTCGACATCGCACAGGAAGGCAATGCGCGCTTTGGGATTGCCCTTTACTTTTTTGTCGGGGCTACCGGCGAAACCGGTTAGGTCGCTTTCACCTTTCCCGCCCGCGCCAATACCGGCGATGTACAGGGTATCACTCGGAGCGATGAATCCAGGACCGCCTAATACAAATCGCGGCACAATGGTGAATGCCGCCGCGGCAGTGGCACCCTGAAGTATAAACTGCCTACGACTCAATTGATTTTTGTTCATGTTCTTGTTTCGTTACGCACTTTAAATCGTTTTCCTCATCCCCTCATCCTATCGTCGCCTCGTACTATCACCCTCTCATCCCCTAAAACTTCCTATACTCCCTCTTCACAAACTGGTTCGCTGCGTCGAAGTTGGTGATTTTCATATTGGGTCCATCCCAGAGCAACTTAATGTAACGTCCAGGGTAGTCGAACTGTCCTTCTTGGCCGGCGCGCGGAACGCGAACATCGTAGCTGCGAATCGCTAGGTTACCCATCAGCACACTTTCGGTCAGGGGACCTGCGAGGTCGAAGGGCGAAGAGACTTCCATCTTACCGTATCCCGCCAAGCAGGCTTCCACCCATTGGAAATAGTGACCAGTTTCGGCGCCACCGGGAACGCGCGCTAGTGTTTGAGGAACTTTCACCTCGGCTGTTCTGCTGGTAGGTAGCAATTTAGGATCGATGCCATAAGTTGAGCACATCATTTTGCCTTTGGTTCCCACCATGATGACACCATTTCCGCCATCACCCATTCTTTCATTTGGACCGAGTTCCTCTGGACGCTCGGGTTGGATACCGCCGTCCATCCAATGGAATTTTACGTTTGGTTTGCCTGCTTTCCCGGGGAATGTCATGATGATGTGGGAAGAAGGAGGGCAGCTCTCAGGGAAGTATCCACGTTTAAATTCATCGACGTACACGCTTCCTACGCTGGCTTCGACTTCGGTCGGGTAGCCGAGTCCCAATACACGGAACGGAGGTTCGATGATGTGGCACGCCATGTCGCCGAGGGCGCCAGTACCGTAATCCCACCACCCGCGCCAGTTGAATGGTATGAGTTTGTCGACGTAGTCTTTCTGAGGAGCCGTTCCCAGCCACAAATTCCAGTCGAGTTCTTTAGGTACGGTGCCGGCTGTTGCCGGCCAGCCGATACCTTGTGGCCATACGGGGCGGTTGGTCCAACAGTACACGGTGTGCACGTCGCCAATGACGCCGGCGTCGTACCACTCGCGCATTTGACGTACGCCGTCGCCCGAAGCTCCTTGGTTGCCCATTTGAGTGACGACTTTGTACTTCTTGGCGGCTTCGGTAAGCTGACGCGCTTCGTAGATATCGTGTGTGAGCGGCTTTTGAACGTACACATGCTTGCCGAGTTGCATCGCTGCCATTGCTTGAACAGCGTGCATGTGGTCTGGTGTTGATACCGACACCGCATCGATGGACTTATGCTCTTTCTCCAACATCACTCGGTAGTCTTTGTAGTACTTGGCCTTGGGAAAGGCTGCAACCGACTTGGCGGCACGACGGTCGTCGACATCGCACAAGAATGTGATCGCTGCTTTGCCGCTCTTAGCGAAGTTGGCGATGTCACTTTCACCTTTGCCGCCCACGCCGATACCAGCTACGTACAAAGTGTCGCTCGGCGCCCGGAAACCTTTACCAAGCACATGACGAGGAACAATGGTGACAGCTGCCGCCGCCAAACCCGCTTGCTGAATAAATTGTCTGCGTTTCATTATTTGAAATTTCGTTTTTAATTCCGTCTCCTTTTTTCATCCCCTCGTCCTCTCATCCTTTCGTCCTTTCATACCCTCATCTCCGCCCTCACGAGTCAAACTTCACACTTTCATTCATCGTTCGCTCGTCATATTTGAGGCCGTATTGATCGAGCACTTCTTGGGGTACACCGTTCCATTGGTTGGGTTGATTGCCGACGTATCCGAGGTCTTGTATTCCTATTTTGCTGGTGAAGAAACCGCACGCGGTCAAGTCTCGCATCGTATTAAAGAAAGCCACGCCGTTCTGCATCTCGGGTTTCGCCTGTTCGGGATACGCGATTTGGTCGATCAGTTCTATTTGCTCGGTTGACGCGCATTCGATGAACGACTTCCCGTGTTTTCGCATGCATTGGAGATCCAGCCACTTCAGCCCACCGCGTAAGGGTGTTTGGTAACGCGGCATATCTTTCGCGATGAATTCGATGAATGCAGGTACGCCCGCATCACTTGCGCTGCCAGACACCTCGTCTTTCGGAATGATGATGTCGACCAACACAGTAATGGTTTTCATTTCATGTTCGTTGAAGAATGTCTCACCCATGAGTTTTTCATAGTGTGCTTTTTCTTCCGGCGTTCGATCGTAGTTTAAAGGAGCGACGTTGCTCACTTGGGCGCTCTTTTCTGCGGGTGCGCAACTATCTAGCAACACACCGGTCGTCACCGTACCGAGCGCCATTGCTTTTAGGTATTTTCTTCTATCCATGGTTCTTCCTTAATTCTAAATTCTCAATTCTAAATTCTGAATTAAATATTCTGTTTCTTCATCTCCTCCACGATATAATCCGACGCACGCATCGCGAGCGCCAAGATTGTCCAGGTAGGATTTTTATCGGCTTGTGATACAAACGGTCCGCCATCTACGACGAAGAGGTTTTGACAATCGTGTGCTTGATTGTATTTGTTCAAAGCAGATTTCTTAGGATCGTTACCCATGCGCACCGTGCCCACTTCGTGGATGATTTGGCCGGGTGCTGCAAGACCATAGTTGTCTTCGGCACCTTGGTCGCCACCGGTGATCACGCCGCCCATCTTATGAATGATTTCGCGGAAGGTTTCCTTCATGTGCCTTGCTTGCTTGATTTCCATGTCGCTCCATTCGTAATGGAATCGCAGCACGGGAATGCCATATTTGTCGACAACGTTTGGATCGATTTCGCAATAGTTTGATTCGCGTGCGATCGATTCGCCACGTCCCGCCATTCCGATCGTTGCGCCGTAGAAGTAACGATAGTCATCTTTCAAGGATGCACCGTAACCACCTGCGGGCTTCACTTTACCATCGCGGCCGGGATACTTTCCATTCGTGTGTTGCATGCCAAAGCCAAATCCATAACCAGGCATGCCCATACCACCACCATATTCGATGTGATAACCACGCGTGAAGTCAAGTTTGTCTTTCTTTTCATCTAGCCACCAAGGTGTATAGACGTGTAATCCGCCGACGCCATCTTCATTGTAACGTTTTCTTCCAACGAGGTGTGGGAGAATTGCTGACATCGACGCGCCTGTCGAATCATGGAGATACTTACCCACCACATTGCTCGCGTTGGCTAATCCATTCGGATGACGCGCCGATTTTGAGTTGAGGAGCAATCTCGATGACTCACACGCACTAGCTGCCAGCACCACGATGCGTCCGGTTACTTCGTACTCTTGCATGTCGGTCTTGTCCACATACGAGACTCCCGTTGCCAGGCCTTGATCATTCGTTAGTACTTCGCGAGCCATCGCGTTGGTGATCAGGTCAACATGTCCTGAGGTGAGCGCCGGATTTACTAACACAGAGGAGGATGAAAAGTCGCCGTATACTTGGCATCCGCGGTTACATTGCGCGCAGAAGAAGCAGGCTCCACGTTCCTTGTTGTTGGGCAAAGCACGCGTTAGAATAGACAAGCGTGAAGGAATGACAGGGATACCAATAGAACGACCTGCATTTTGAATCATCAATTCGTGCAAACGCGGCTTTGGTGGTGGAAGGAAGATACTATCGGGATCGTTGGGTAAGTTTTCTTTCGAACCAAATACGCCGATGAGCTGATCGACGCGGTCATAATACGGCGCCACATCTTCGTATCCGATGGGCCAGTTGTCGCCCATACCATCATGATCACGACGCTTAAAATCTTTAGGACCAAATCGAAGGGAAATGCGACCCCAGTGATTGGTGCGTCCTCCCAACATGCGCGAGCGAAACCAATCGAACTTCGTTCCATTCTTTCTTGTGTATGGCTCACCGTCAAGTTCCCATCCGCCATACGCTGCATCGAAGTCACCAAAGTTTCGAAAGCTTGTAGAAGCACCTCTTCTTGGAGACTCGTATGGCCATTTCAGTTGTGTGACATTCTTGCGCGGGTCATACATGGGCCCCGCTTCAAGCAACAGCGTCTTTACGCCAGCTTGTGCCATCATGTAGGCAGTCATGCCGCCACCGGCACCCGACCCCACGATGATGACATCGTATTGTTTTGGATTCTTCTTGATCTGAAAATCGGCCATAGTGGAAAAGAGAAATAAGTTCCACTAAATGTAAACCGTTTCGCGTGATTTCCGAAGGAGAAATCCTTATTCGGTGGAGCCGATGGGGATCGGAAAATTCTAGTGATCAACCCGCCGCTTCGGAACGGGATCGTAGCCGCTGGTGCCCCACGGATGGCACCGTGCGATTCGTTTCATCCCAAGCCACGTACCCTTCAACACACCCCACTCGTTGATCGCGTCGATCGTGTAGGCACTGCACGAGGGCGTGTGGCGACAATGGGCACCCAACATGGGCGAAATGGTAAGTTGGTAAATGCGAATGGGCAATATGAAAACCTTACGAAGCATGAATTACTCGATCGAATAGGTGATCTCGCCGTTCTTGCCGTCTTTCAGTTGCACGCCGATTGTTTTCAAATCGTCGCGGATCCGGTCAGATAAAGCATAGTTCCGGTCTGTTCTCGCCTTCTTCCTTAATTCAATCAAGACTCGAATAGTTCCGTCCAGGAGTTCGTCGTTGCCCGACGTTTCTTCCTGCAGCCCCAATACCTGTTCCATGAATCCCACGTAAGCTTCCTTGAAAGCCTTCAGGGTCGAGGCCCCGACGGCAGACAGAGCTACATTGCCTGATTTGAAGTCATTGATACGAGACGCCATCTCAAAAAGTGTCGCAAGGGTCTTGGCTGTGTTAAAGTCGTCGCTCATACTCGTGAAGCATGCGTTCACCAGCGACGACAGCTCAGCCTCGAGCTCGACATCCGGTTGGCTTGAATCAACGGGTTCCATCGACCGAACGGCCGATAATGCCGCTGTGAGTTTCTTGTACCCTTTTTCTGCCGCGACCAAAGCATCGTTGGAGAAATCGAGCGTACTACTATAATGAGACTGTAGCATGAAGAACCTGACAGTCATCGGTGTGTAACCGCGTGTCAACAGTTTATGAGTGCCGGCAAACAACTCGGCGGGTAGGAAGGAGTTTCCGAGCGACTTGCTCATCTTCTGACCGTTAACCGTGAGCATGTTGGAGTGAACCCAGTAACGGACAGGATCTTTCCCATAGGCGCCTTTTGCCTGCGCGATTTCGCATTCATGATGAGGAAACTTGAGATCCATCCCGCCGCCGTGGATGTCAAAACTCTCTCCTAAGTACTTGGTACTCATCACAGTACATTCGATGTGCCAGCCGGGAAAGCCATCGCCCCAGGGGGAGGGCCAGCGCATGATATGGGCGGGGGAAGCCTTTTTCCAGAGGGCGAAGTCACGCCGGTCGCGTTTTTCATCTTGGCTGTCGAGCTCGCGTCCGCTTTCGAGGAGCTCTTCAATATTGCGCCCGGATAGAATTCCGTAGTGCTCGTGTTGGTTGTATTTCTTTACATCGAAATAGACAGAACCGTTGACTTCGTAAGCAAGGCCCTTGTCGATGAGTTGTTGAACGATCTGGATTTGCTCGATGACGTGACCTGTCGCCGTGGGCTCGATGCTAGGAGGGAGGATGTTGAATTGACGCATGACGCCATGGAAGTCTTCGGTGTAGCGTTTCACCACTTCCATAGGTTCCAGCTGCTCCAGTCGTGCTTTCTTGGCAATTTTGTCTTCGCCCTCGTCGGCGTCGTTTTCGAGGTGACCCACGTCGGTGATGTTTCGGACGTACCGGACCCGGTATCCCAGGAATCGGAGGTAGCGCGAAATGATGTCGAAGGTGAGGAACGTACGAACATTCCCCAGGTGCACATTATTATAGACTGTGGGTCCGCAGACGTACATGCCGATCCTACCGGGCACTTGGGGCGACAGTTGTTCCTTGGTTCCGGACAGAGAGTTGGATAAATGGACGGGGTACTGTTCGAAGAGCATGTGTCTAAAAAATAGGGGGGCAAATTACGTCAAAATCGGTTGCCCCGGGTAGACTTAACGGGCTCTTGACATTTCCGCAAACGATGCAGGTCGGGACGGTGTCACCGTTTGGTGGATACAGGAACCTGCGAAATTTGCATCCTAACGCCCATTTGGAAACCAAATAAAATTTGTTTCAAACGTTTGCGCAATCGTTTCCAAAAAAAATTTGGCCGTTTTTGGGCTAAAAAGGGAAAAATCCATCTATTTTAGAACGTTTGCAGAAACCTGTGCATGGTGATGCAGGCAGTTAACTCACTTATTTATTTCAAACCAATTAAAACCAAATTTCTAAAACCTATGACGATGAGAAAACTCTACAAAAAGATGAGTTTGACAGCGCTCCTAGCGTTGTTAGTTGCGTCAATCGCATTGGGCCAGGAACGCGTCGTTTCAGGTACAGTGTCAGATGAAACGGGGGCTCCAATGCCGGGTGTAAACGTGCTTGTAAAGGGCACGAACTCTGGTACCGCCACCGACGCCAACGGACAATACAGGCTTTCTGTCAATTCAGACCAGGCCGTGCTGGTGTTCTCCTTTATCGGGTATAACACCCAGGAGGTATCAGTCGGCGCTCAAAGCACAGTCGACGTATCGCTGGCGCAGGATGTTCAGACCCTGAGCGAACTTGTGGTAACAGGTTACTCGATGGACAAGCGCCGTGAGTTAACTGGTTCCGTTTCTACGGTGAAGTCGAAAGACCTCACTTTTGCTCCCACTGGAAACGTAGAACAGATGTTGCAAGGTCGTGCACCTGGTGTAACCGTTATCACTAACGGTCAGCCTGGTACAACTAGCCAGATCCGTGTTCGCGGTTTCGGTGCTTTCGGCGGTAACGCTCCCCTCTACGTTGTAGACGGTGTGCCGATCGACCCAGGAAACCAAGATGGTATCAACTTCCTTAACCCGGATGATATCGAGTCAGTAACCGTATTGAAAGATGCCGCTTCGGCTTCTATCTATGGTGCTCGTGCTGCTTCTGGTGTGATTGTGTACACTACTAAGAAAGGTCGCAAAGGCCAAAAGCTGAACGTTACTTATGATAACATCGTAGGTGTAACGACTCCCGGCAAAGGTCAAGCGATGATGAATCCTCAGGATTTCGCAGACTGGACTTGGAACGCAATCAAGAATACAGCTACCCAGAACGGTACTGATCCTCAAGCCGCTATCGTATCATTCAACCATCCACAATTCGGTAAAGGTGCATCACCGGTGCTTCCCGATTACTTGAGCGTGGGTGGCACTCCTGGTGTAAGTGGCGCGGTTGACCTGGCTGCTGAAAAACTGAAGTACAACGTTGACCCTCGCAACGGTTCGATCTACCAAGTAATCGCTGCTAACAAAGCGGGTACAGACTGGTATAAGGAAATCACTCGTAACGCTCCGATTATCCGCCAAACCCTTGGTTTCCAAGGTGGTGGAGAGTCTCATCGCTATTATTTGGGCTTGAGCACTCAAGATCAACAAGGTATCCTCAAAGAAAACAGCCTTAAGCGTTATGTAATGCGTGCTAACACCGAATTCGACGTTCTCAAGAACCTCCGCGTTGGTGAAAACATGCAGTTGACTTATCGCCAAGCACTCGGTTTGAGTGGTGGTGGTGGTGGTGTTGGTATCGCTGCTGATGAAAACGATATCCTCTCTGCCTTCCGTATGCCTTCGATTATCCCCGTATACGATGTATTCGGTGGTTATGCAGGTACTGCTGCGAAAGGTTTCAACAACCCTCGTAACCCTGTTGCTTCACGCGACGGACAAGCAAACAACAAGAACTTCTCAATCGGTGTAGTTGGTAACGTCTACGCTGAGTGGGACATCATTCCTGGTTTGACTGCGCGTACATCTTACGGTGTCAACTATTTGAGCTTCCAGGGTCGTGGTTACAGCCGCTGGCAGTACGAGAACTCAGAAAACAACTCTGCGTTCGGTTACAACCAGTTCAACGGTTACAACTTCGGTTGGACATGGACAAACACCCTGTCTTACAAGAAGACTTTCGGTGAGCACTCGATCGAAGGTTTGGTGGGCCAAGAAGCCCTCAATACTGGCGCAGGCTGGAATGACAACCAAACAGGTTTGAACCCCTTCTCTTGGGATCCTAACTTCATCAACATGACTAACGTCGTGTCGAAGACAGCGAACGGAGGCCAAACAAAAGGTGTGAACTTCAGCTCTTACTTCGCTAACGCTAAGTATAGCTTCCGCGATCGTTACATCCTCGGTTTCGTTATCCGTCGTGACGGTTCGTCACGTTTCGGTTCTGAAAACCGTTACGGTGTGTTCCCTGCAGCATCTGCCGCATGGCGTATCTCTTCGGAAAGCTTCATGCAAGCTCTTCCTTTCGTGACTGACTTGAAAATCCGTGGTGGTTACGGTACGATGGGTAACTCATCGAACGTAAACCCTGCTAACCAGTTCAGCCTCTATGGTGGTGATATCGGTAACTCAGCTTACGATATCAATGGTAGCAACAGCTCAGCTGTCGTAGGTTTCTATCGTACACGTATCGGTAACAGCGCTGCTAAGTGGGAAACTTCAGTAACTAAGAACATCGGTATCGACGGAGTTCTCTTCGACGGTAAGTTGGATGTGATCTTGGATTTCTGGCAAAAAGATACCAAAGACCTCCTCTTCCAAGTTCCGATCTCGGCAACCGCTGGCTACCAAGCTAACGCGCCCTCGGTTAACGTAGGTAAGATGACTAACAAAGGTATCGATATCTCGTTGGGCACTAAGGGCAATTTGACTTCAGAATTGAAGTACGAATTGAACATCAACGGTAGCTTCTTGAAAAACGAAATCGTGGAGCTTGCTCCTGGTTTGACTTACTTGACTACTGTTAACCCTGGTTTCCGCGGTATCAACCCGATCCGTAACCAACTCAACTACCCCATCTCTTCATTCTATGGATACAAGGTGGTTGGTTTGTTCAACACAGACGTAGAAGTTGCTAACTCTCCTGCACAATCAGGTAAGGGCAAAGGCCGCTTCCGTTATGCTGACCTCAACGGCGACAACGTGATCGACGATAAAGACCGTACTTTCCTCGGTAGCCCGGTTCCTAAGTTCACAGGTGGTTTCAACTTCACGTTGCGTATGAAAGGCTTCGACTTGTCGGGCTACCTCTACACTTCGTTGGGTGGAAAAATCTTCAACGTATCTAAGTGGTTCACAGACTTCTATCCTTCGTTCCAAGGTGCCGCCATCAGCGAACGTATCAAGGATTCTTGGACTCCTTCGAACACGAACACAGATATTCCGATCTTCGAAAGTGCTTCAAACTTCAGTACCAACACTCAATCGAACTCGTTCTATGTTGAGAATGGTAACTACCTCCGCATGCAGAACTTGACTTTGGGTTATACCCTGCCTACTGCATTGCAAGACAAGCTGAAGATGACCAAACTGCGCTTGTATGTAGCAGCGAACAACTTGTTCACCATCACGAAGTACCAAGGTTTGGATCCTTCTGTAGGTGGCGCTGCTGATACTAACTTCGGTATCGACGTAGGAAACTACCCGATCACTCGCAGCTACACCGTTGGTATCAACCTTGGCTTCTAAACACTTTTTGCGATAAGAATCATATGAAAGGATTTATTAAAAACAATATCAAGAAAGGAGCAATCTCTGTTGTGGCAGTGATGGCGCTCCTCTACTCCTGCAAGGATAGTTTCCTTGATGTTCCCGTGACTGGTCAGCTCGACTCCAAGTTGCTGTCTGGTTCCCTTGGTATCGATGCCGCCCTTACGGCGACATACGGCCAGGTTAACGGTCGCTTCAACCGTATGGCAAGTCCCTCCAACTGGGTATGGGGTTCCATCCGCGGTGGTGAAGCCAACAAGGGTACTGACCCTGGTGACTTCAGCGACATTAACCCGATCCAACGTTTCGAAGCACTCCCTACCCAGGGTGTGATCTCGGATAAGTACAACGGTAACTACGAAGGTGTTGCTCGTGCTAACGCCGTTCTCCGCTTGATCGCTAACGCCGATCCTGCTGTGACCGAAGCACAAAAGACTTCCTTCAAAGCACAAGCGTTGTTCCTCCGTGCTCACTACTACTTCGAATTAGCCCGCGCTTTCGACAAAGTTCCTTACATCGATGAAACCATCGACGTAGGTACTGGCTTGGAGAAAGTGAAAAACGACCAAAGCTTGTATCCCAAGATCGAAGCTGACCTGCAGTTCGCTGTAGCTAACCTCCCTGAAACTCAAGGACAAGTTGGCCGCGTGAACAAATATGCTGCTCAAGCTTACTTGGCAAAGGTTTACATGCAACAGAACAAGATCACTGAAGCACGTGCTATCTACCGCTCTTTGATCGCCGCTGACGGTACTTCAACTGGTAAGACTTCGAATGGCAAAACTTGGGCTCTCGTAGCTAAGTATGCCGATGTGTTCAAAGCATCGAACGACAACCACGAAGAATCTGTTTGGGCGTACCAAGCTGCTGCGAAGACTGGTAGCGTGAACAACGCTAACCCTGAGTTCGACTTGAACTGGCCGTACAACACCGGTGCTGATGGCCCTGGTAACTGCTGCTCGTTCTTCCAGCCTACTTTCGAAATGGCGAACACTTTCCGCACTGCGGCTGGTCTCCCCATCTTGACTAAGACTGGTACAGTACACGATTACAACATCGGTGCAAACCAAATCGCAACTGACATGGGTATCGAGTCGAAAGACCCGTTCACTCCTGATGCAGGTCCCCTCGATCCTCGTATCGACCATACTATCGGTCGTCGCGGAATCCCTTACCTAGACTGGGGTAAATTCCCTGGCAAGGCTTGGATCCGTAACCAACCGAACGCCGGTCCTTACCAAGGAAAGAAGTTTGCTTACTACAAGTCTGACAAGGGTAGCCTCCAAGACAACAGCTCTTGGACACCTGGTTACACCGCGATCAACTTCCCGATCATCCGTTTCGCTGACGTCCTCTTGATGGCAGCTGAAGCAGAAATCGAAGGTACAGGCGGTGACTTGAACCGCGCTCACGCATACATCAACAAGGTTCGCGCTCGTGCTGCTAACCCTGCTGGTTTCGTGCTCGATGGCGCTGTTCCTGCTGCAAACTATGTGATCAACACGTACCCTGCCGTTGGTACTCAGGATGAAATGCGTGCCCGCCTCCGCCTAGAGCGCAAGCTCGAACTCGGTATGGAAGGACACCGTTTCTTCGACCTCCTCCGTTGGAACGTTCAGACCCCTGGCTATGCTAAGTCTGAAATCGATGCGTACTTCGACTACGAAGCTCCGAAGATCCCTTCTGGCGCTTTCTTGAACCCGAAGTGCTCGTTCACCAACAACCAGGACGAATTCCTCCCGATCCCTCAAGCTCAAATCGACTTGCTCGGTTCGGATATCCTGAAGCAGAACCCCGGTTACGGCGGAAATTAATCTGCAATCTTTTTCTTAGAACTAAGGCCAATGTAAATTGGCCTTAGTTTTTTTATGCCCATGATGAAACGAGCACTGATAGTCCCCATTTTGTGTTGCCTCGCCCTCGCCGGATGCCAACAAAAGGACTCCCCCGACACGCTCTTTCATCTATTGCCCAGCGAGCAGACGGGCGTCGACTTTTCCAACGTGATCGCCGAAACAGACTCCTTCAACATCCTCACCTACGAGTACATCTACAACGGGGGAGGGGTCGGAATAGGTGACTTCAACAACGACGGGCTTAAAGACATTTTCTTTGCTGGGAACCTAGTTTCGAATAAACTGTACCTGAATAAAGGAAATTTTAAGTTCCAGGACGTGACCCAAACAGCTCAAGTGAACGTCCCCGGAAGGTGGAACTCGGGTGTCGCTGTGGTCGACATCAACAACGACGGCTGGCTGGATCTCTACGTCACCGCCACCATGCGGCCGAACCCCGCCGAGCGCCAAAACATGCTCTTTGTCAACCAGGGTGCCAATGCCGACGGAGTTCCAACTTTTGTGGAGCAGGCCGGGTCTTATGGCATAGCGGACGACGGCTATAGTGTCATGGCTGCGTTTTTCGACTACGACCGCGACGACGATTTGGACCTGTACGTCCTCACCAACGCAAGAATGCAGAATGTGCCCACCAATTATCGCCCGAAGATTACCGACGGAACAGCGGTCAACAACGACCGCCTCTACCGCAACAACGGCGACGGCACCTTCACAAATGTCACCCTCAACGCCGGCATCCGCTACGAAGGCTATGGCCTTGGGCTCGCCATTTCCGACCTGAACAAAGATGGATGGCCCGACATATACGTTTCCAACGACTACCTGTCGAACGACTTGCTCTACATGAATAATGGCGACGGGACTTTCACCAACCGCATCGGCGAGTTTGTGGGCCACCAAAGCCAATTCTCGATGGGAAATGACGTAGCAGACATCAATAACGACGGTTGGCCCGACATTGTCACCACCGATATGCTCCCAGAGACCAATGCTCGCAAGAAGACGACGATCGGGAACAAGAGTTATTCCGTCTATATCAACAACGAACAGTTTGGGTATGAGTACCAGTATGTTCGGAACATGCTTCACCTGAACAATGGCCTGGGTATGGGCGTCAAGTTTTCAGAGATTGGCCAACTTGCTGGGATGCACCAAACAGAATGGAGTTGGTCGCCTTTGTTTATCGATGTAGACAACGACGGATTCAAGGATCTGATCGTAACCAACGGATTTCCTAAGGATATTACCGATAAGGACTTCTCGAACTATCGCGCCGACGTGGGCAACATTGCGTCCATTGCCCTTTTGGTAGACTCCATTCCCGTTATCAAGATTCCGAACTACGCCTATAAAAACGATGGTCAGCTTGACTTTATCGACGTCACCAAGGAATGGGGACTGGGCATGAAATCATTTTCAAATGGCGCGGCTTTCTCGGATTTGGACAACGATGGAGACCTCGACTACGTGGTGAACAACATCAACGACCCTGCTTTCATCTTCCAAAATACCTTGCGTGAACGGCAGAAGAACGACTCGACTGCGCACCATTATCTTTCCGTGAAACTGGAGGGCAGCAAGTCCAACCGACTCGCCGTTGGCAGCCAAGTAACGCTGTACGCAGGTGGAAAGCAGCAGTACTGTGAGGAGTTTACCTACCGTGGCTTCCTCTCGTCGGTTGATCCTTTAATTCATTTTGGACTGGGTGGTACGGCAGCCGTTGATTCGGTGGTTGTCGACTGGCCTAATGGGCGCACCACCAAGGTTGTCAATCCTCCCTTAGATCAAGTGACGACCATCTCGTACCAAGAAGATGCGTCGGTCCGGAAGCGCGTCAAAGGGGTCATTTCTGGACCCTTTGAGGAAAAGGGCAGCTCGATCGGACTCACGTTCCGACATGAAGAAGAAGACATGATCGACTTCAATACCCAGCGGACCCTTCCGCACAAATTCTCTCAAGCAGGCCCTGGTTTAGCCGTGGGTGATGTAAACGGAGACGGTATGGAAGATGTGGTCATCGGCGGATCGGTGAAACACTCGTTCACGATTTACACACAACAAAAGAACGGCGCTTTTGTGCAAGCGAAAGGGAGCCAAGTCGTTTCGGAAACGAAACGCGAGGAGGATGAGGGCCTGTTGTTATTCGACGCCGACGGTGATGGCGACAATGACTTGTACGCAGTGGGTGGTGGGCTGGAAGGCACGAGCCCATGGGACTTCCGTGACAGGTTATTCTTCAATAACGGGAAGGGCGTACTCGCGCTCGATACTGCTGCGTTGCCAGCCACGAATGCTAGTGGTTCTTGTGTGAGAGCAGCTGATTTTGATGGAGATGGCGATCTTGACCTCTTTGTGGGCGGACGCGTCGTCCCCGGTTCTTACCCCATGCCCGCCGAGAGCTATTTGTTGGTGAACGATCACGGCAAGTTTAGCAATGCGATCGAAGCGGTAGCCCCCGAATTGCAAAAGGTCGGATTGGTCACCGATGCCATCTGGAGCGATTTTGACCGCGATGGTAAGACAGATCTCGTGGTCGTGGGTGAATTTATGCCAATTACCTTTTTCCAAAACCAAGGAGGCAAGCTCGTGAAGGTGGAAGACTCCGGTGTGCAAAACCTGAGTGGCTGGTGGAACAGTGTGGTGGGGGGAGACTTCGACAACGACGGCGATACAGATTATGTGGCGGGCAACTTGGGACGCAACAATAACTTCCAGGTTCAAAATCAATACCCGCTTAAGTGTTTTGCAAAGGACTTCGACGGCAACGGCAGCATCGACCCGGTAATGGCGTGTTACATGCGCTCGACCATGGATGGCGACGAGCGAGATCTCTATCCGGTTCACTTCTGGGAAGAGATGAATTCGCAAAGTCCTAAGTTCCGAAAGAAGTTTTCACGATTCCACCAATTTAGCAAGGCGAGCATGGCCACCCTGTTCACACCGGACGAGTTGAAAGGAGCGTTGATCTTGGAAGCCAATGAAATGAGTTCCTCGTACATCGAAAACTTAGGAGGAGGGAAGTTTAAGATGAGTCCATTACCTATAGAGGCGCAAGTAGCCCCTATGAATGGAATTTTAGTTGATGACGTTGACCAAGACAATTACTTGGACGTGTTGCTGATCGGAAATGATTACGGCAATGAAGTGTTTGCCGGACGTTATGACGCCGCCGTGGGGCTCGTATTGTATGGAGATGGCCATGGCAATTTCAGAGCCGCGTTGCCGGCAACGACGGGTTTCGAAGTAGAGGGCGACGGAAAAGCGTTGGTGAAGGTAGTCCAGACGACCGGAGACGTGTATGTTGCTTCCCAAAACAAAGGCCCGCTGCGCGTCTTCGCGTTGAAGCGAGATTCAAGTCCTGTATTCCAGGCAGGTCCAACAGACGTGTATGCGGAAATCGCACTCCCCAATGGACGTACGCGGCGAATCGAGTTCTACTACGGAGCGGGATACTTGTCTCAAAGCGGCAGAAAGTACCGCTTGCCGCGTGAGACGCAAGGTCTAAAGGTATATAGTGTCGACGGAAAGTCGCGAGACGTCGACATGTCAAGACCGAATTAACACAAAAATTGACTTGATTTGGGGTGTTGTAATCGTGTAAAAGACAATAAACGAATATTATGAGAACGATGAGGTGGATGTGGATGCTTGTGCTGCCGTTTGCTTTTTCCGGCTGTTTAGACAACGGAAACAATGTAGATAGCCTAGCCCAGATGGAAGAAGATATTAAAGTGATCGACTCCTATTTAAGTACCAATGGCATCACGGCCATTCAAGATAAAAGCGGCGTCAGGTATGTGATTAAAAAACTTGGTGTGGGACTCCCACCAAAGACAGATCAGACGGTGAAAGTTGTATACAAGGGATACTTTCTGTCGGGCACCGTATTCGATGAAGGTGGTAGCGCCTCTTCCCTGTTGAGTTCTGTGATCACAGGTTGGCAACTGGCGCTCACGGTGTGGCCGAAGGGAACACAGGGTACCCTGTATGTACCCTCCCCGCTGGGCTACGGATCGCAACAAGTGGGCTCGATTCCCCCAAATTCTATCTTAGTCTTCGACATCGAGCTCGCCGATGTGGTGCCAAGTGTGACAGAAAAGAACAGGCTCGCTTCCGACATTGCGGCCATCGATCAATACTTGTCTGACCGATCGATCAACGCGGTGAAGGACACAACGGGGGTGAGATACGTGATCACGAACCCAGGATCTGGACCGCTGCCGACGTGGTTTACAAAGGTTAGGTTCAGCTATACCGGTAAACTCCTGAGTTCCGGTAATCAATTCTTCAGTGGCACATCTCAGCCGACCGACACATTCGACAGTCGAATGGTGGATTTCATCCATGGCATAAAGGTGGGGCTAAGTAAGGTCGGGGTGGGAGGCAAAATTACAGTGTACGTTCCTTCTGGACTGGCTTTTGGTCCCTACGAAAACTCATCGAGCCCAGTACCCGCCAACTCGAATGTGGTGTACGATATAGAATTGCAGGAAATCTTCTAGTCGCATTTGTAGACGACACGTTCGAACAATACCTCGCTGGTATTCAAGTTCGTGCCGGAAGGATCATCTTGAATGCTCTTGATGAGCCCACGTTCATTATACGTCATTTGAAAATTGACCAGAAGCGGCGTGACGTAGCGCGATTTATAGCTGTAATAATAGACTTTCGCCGACGTACAGTTATTCCGATTGGGCAGGAATGAATAGATGTACTCTTGACAGATCTTGAGCTCTGGAACTTCGGCGTAAAACTTCCGCGTGTCGTCGAATGAAAGATTCTCCCTGGCCAACACCTCCGTGATTTTCGAGTTGATATTCAACTTGTAATAGATCTTCGGGATGTTGCCATTTTCGTCGTATTCGTAGCGTGTGCTTCCCAGGAAGATGGCGGGAGAACCAACGCTGGTGCTGGCTTCCGTGAGCCTTTGTTGATCATCGTGTGTGAACGTCGTAGTAATTACGTCCGATACGGTTTGCGTCGTTAACGTGGCTGGAAGATCCGAGTCGCCATAGTTGATGGTGTGTACTGCGTCCACATCAGCCCCGCCAGCGATCGGAAATGTTACCTTGGTCACCAAGGCCAACCGCCCTTTCGAGTCGAAGGTAAACTCGTCGTGCTTGGTGATCCTCCCCAAAACGTTATAGTACTCGAGGAGATATAGTTTCCCTTGGTCGTTGTACCGATAGACGAGGGAGTCGCCGTAGCGCTGTAGTGCAAAAGGCTTGCAAGTAATCGGAGCCGGATCTTGCGAACAGCCGGCGAAGCCTAGCGTCCCAATAACTGCGATAAGTAGGAGGAGTCTCATTTCTTTTTGGGAGCTTTCTTGGGTGCTTTTGGTTTCGTAACCACCTCCTCTGTTTGTTCAGCAAAGACGGGTTCTGGTATCGAAGTGCCGCACTTGGCGTTCAGTTGTTGAATCAAGTATTTACTTAGTTCGGGGGAGTGCAGTTCCTCATGCTGGTGCATGAAGAAATACACCGTATGGATTCCTTGTTCCTTCCATTGACGAATTCTTTCGACCCATCCATCGATGCGGGTGTAATCGGTGGGGTGTAGCCCGTTGCCAACGAAACGGATAAAAACTTCGGGTGTCGTAAGCCGCATGTGGACCATGTCTCTGCGTCCCGACGTGTCGGTAATGATCGCACCGGAACCGGTTTGTTCCAGCATATTAAAGACCCGGTTGAACGTGGCAGGATCAGAATACCAGTCTTCTTGCCGAAGTTCCGTAAACAACTTGATGTCGGTTGGTAGTTCACGAATGAATTGTTCCAAGACTTCGAAGTTCTTAGGTCCGAAGGTCGGGTGGGGCATCAAGAAGATGGGGCCGAGGGCGTCGCCGAAGCCGGTCATAGCATCCATAAATCGGTCAACGTCCTGCTGGGTATTCTTGAGGCGTCGGATGTGGGTGATGCTGTTGGTAAACTTTGGGCAGAATTTGAAACCAGGTGTGACCTTACTTTTCCAGACTTCGGTTTGTGCCTTGCGCGGCATGCGGTAAAAGGTCGCGTTCATTTCAATGCAGTTGAAATGGTGTGCGTAGTGATTCAAAAAATCCGCTTCCTTGGTTCCTTTTGGGTAGATTTTTCCGATCCAGTCCTTTCGGCCCCACTTGGCACACCCCACGAAGATTTTGCTCTCGGCGGGTGCGCGCCCCAAGATCGCCTTTGTTTCAGGTCGGTCCGGCGGCAGGGTAAAATCAATCGCTTCGAGTTCCTCGGGTGTTACCTTGCCGAATTCCATGGGCTGGGTTTTTCACTAATGTAGCAAAGAAAATAACGTGAAGGGGGGAGCCCCTGGAAATGCCCGTTGACGCGCGGGACCAATTGATTATCTTACAGAAAACCTAACCTATGAAGAAAGTCTTTACCCTACTGGTGGCGATCGGCTTGTTCTGTGCCCAAGCTACCGCCCAACCCGAAGTCGACATCACCGAGAAGCTCAAGGCGGAGGCCGCCCGCGAGGTCGAAAAGAATGCAGTCTTAGGGCAACAGATCAACGACATGCTCTTCAGCTTCGCCGAGCTCGGATTTCAAGAGTACGAGACACAAGCGTATCTCACCTCGCTCCTGGAAAAGAACGGCTTCAAAATCCAGAAAGGAATCGCAAACGTTCCCACAGCTTGGATCGCCACCTGGGGTAGCGGTAAACCCGTGATCGCCCTCGGGTCCGACGTAGACTGCATCCCGAAAGCTTCGCAGAAACCGGGCGTGGCCTACCACGACCCACTAGTAGACGGTGCACCCGGCCACGGTGAAGGTCACAACTCGGGACAAGCACTTAACATCATCTCCGCGCTCGCCGTGAAGAAGATCATGGAACGGGAGAAGATCCAGGGAACCATCATGCTGTGGCCTGGCGTGGCAGAAGAGCTGCTCGGAACAAAGGCTTACTACATCCGCGACGGCTATTTCAAGAATGTCGATGCCTGCATTTTTACGCACGTCGCGAACAACTTAGGTGTTGGATACGGCGATGCTGGCTACAACGGGATGGTATCTGTGCGCTTTTCGTTTGAGGGTGCCGCGGCCCATGCGGCTGGAGCCCCGTGGCGGGGCCGCAGCGCGTTGGATGCTGTCGAACTCATGAACATTGGTTGGAACTTCCGCCGCGAACACCTCGAACTCACGCAACGATCGCATTATGTCATCAGCGATGGGGGAGATCAACCCAACGTGGTTCCTTCGAAGGCGTCGGTTTGGTACTACTTCCGCGAGCGCACGTACCCCGACATCCGGAAACTCTTCGACCTCGGCGTTAAAATGGCCGAAGCCGCGTCGATGATGACCGACACCAAATACTCGTACGAAATTCTTGGAAGCGCTTGGCCCGGGCACTTCAACAAGCCTATCGCTGAAGCCATGTACTCGAATATGAAAATCGTAGGACTACCCAAATGGAGCGAGGAAGACCAGCTCCTCGCGAAAGCCACCCAGATCGAAATGAAAGCTCCGAAAGTGGAAGGCCTCGCCACCAAACTCGATACCATGGGGCTCCCGGCCCCGACAGGTTCGGTGAACGTGATGGGACGTCAACTGATGGCGATGGGCGGAGGCTCCGACGACATTGCCGATATCTCTTGGTCGCTACCTACCGTTGTGCTGCGCTATCCCTCGAACATACCTGGCTTGCCGGGCCACCATTGGAGTAATGCGATATCGATGGCAACCCCGATTGCGCACAAAGGAATCGTGGTCGGGGCCAAAGCCGAAGTGATGACCATCCTCGACATGCTGATGAAACCAGAATTGCTCCGCAATGCATGGGATTACTATAAGAACGAGCAAACCAAGGAAATCCAATACACGCCCCTTGTCGGCGATAAGGATCAACCGGCAGTCTATCTTAACAAAAAGATCATGACGGAGTTTGCCCCGAAATTGAAGCCAATGTATTATAACCCAGCGAAGTATAAGACCTACTTGGAACAGTTGGGGATTGTGTATCCGACGGTGCGACCCGATCAAAAGGAAGCCATCCAGAAACTTGAAACAAAGAAGTAACTTGGCGGCAGTGTTGGACAGGATTCCCCTGCCGACACTGCCATTACTTTATGTTTACAGGAATCATTGAGTCGTACGCCACGGTTGAAGAAGTTCGCGTTTCAGGAACAAACAGAGACTTCCGTTTGGCTAGTCCAATAGCGGGTGAATTGAAAATCGACCAGAGCGTATCCCACGACGGCGTGTGCCTCACCGTCACGGACATCGCGAATGGCTACTACTGGGTCACGGCGGTTCAGGAGACACTCATGAAGTCAAATCTTGGACATTGGAACGTCGGAACTCGCGTAAACCTAGAGCGATGTATGGTGGCCAACGGGCGATTCGATGGCCACGTCGTGCAAGGCCACGTTGACCAAGTCGGCCGCGTCGAAAAGATTTCTGAACAAGGTGGCAGCTGGTTGATCGACTTCAGCTACGACGTGCAATCGGGAAATGTAACGGTCGAAAAAGGATCCATTGCAGTAAATGGCGTGAGCCTCACGTGCTTCAACTCAAGATCAAACGCGTTCTCGGTGGCGATTATTCCCTATACCTACGAACACACCAACATCGGGCGCCTCCAAGTGGGCGATTCCGTGAATCTAGAATTCGATATCATCGGGAAGTACGTGAAGCGACTGCTCGGAGCAAGGGTCTAGCCTGCCAGTCGTTTCTCTTCGCGCTTGTTTTCAATCCAGGTGTACACCTTGAACCCAACAAAGGCGCTGCCGACGCCCACGAGGCCACCCACGATGATATCGCCCGGGTAGTGAGCGCCAAGATAAATCCGCGTATAGGTCATGAACGAAGCCCAGGCAAATAGCCACTTCATCCAATTGCGGCGTTGCCGGTACAAAAGGGTGAAGAACGTAGCCGTGCCGAACGTGTTCGCCGCGTGACTCGATGCGAATCCATATACGCCACCGCGGTACAATTCGCCGTCTGGCGCCATGACGAGGTGGACAATGCCGACGAGTGTCGGTTCCTGCGATGGACGCAGCCTCATAAAGTATGGCTTCATAAACGTCGACGTGATCTGGTCCGTGAGGAGGATCGTGACGGCAATTCCAATGATCGGAATCCACCACTCTTTCTTGAAGTCTTTCACCACCAACGCAAGAAGCGCGAGATACAGGGGTAGCCAGAAAAGGGTCTGCGATGTCCAATACATCAAAGGGTCCAGCCAATCTGCGTGAAACCCGTTGAGGTAAATGAGCAGGTCTCGGTCCCACTCGAGCAGATGTTGGATCATGGAAACTTTCACAAATCGAAGCTAATGCATTTTGCGTGACCATGGAAATCGGGGAGGTCCCGAGACATCCGAATTCACGAACGATTTCACACGCCATTCGTTATATTAGGAGCGCCGAAACAGGTTACATTCCCTCTAGATCTCGGTTATCATAATTGCTTGTAAATGAGTAAGTTCGATCTTGTTATCATCGGCGCTGGCCCATCCGGTTATGCAGCGGCTATGCGTGCCCTCGATTTTAGGAAAAGAGTCCTCTTGGTAGAGCGTGGCAAGGTGGGTGGTGCGGGCGTCACCAACGGGGCATTGTCGTCGAAAACTTGGTGGGAGCTTTCCCGGGAAACTTCCGCATTCACGAAAAGCCTTAAGAAATACAATATCAAGGCGCCGGCTGCCAACTTCCGTGAAATTCAAGCGGAGGTGAGGCGCGCAGTGCAAGAGCGCAAAGACATGCTGGAAGACCACATGAACCTGTTGAAGAACTCTAACTATGCAAACTTGTTGGAGTTTAGAACGGGCAGCGCCCGGCTGTTGAGTGAACATGAGGTAGAGATTACAAATGGCGTGCAACGCGAAGTAGTGCAAGCTGATCATGTCATCCTTGCGACGGGCAGCAGGCCTCGGTATTTACCTGAGCTTCCGATTGACGAGAAAATCGTGATGACCAGTGAGGGGATTGAAAACATGGATGGTTTTCCCGAGAGCATGGTGATCGTTGGGGCCGGCGTGATCGGTTGCGAATATGCGACCATCTTTTCCGGTTTTGGTGCGACGAAAGTTCACCTCATCGACAAGGGTGACCGGATCTTACCCTTTGAGGACGAAGACGTAGTGCGGATCATTGAACGAAACATGGAAAATAGCGGCGTGTTGATCCACCGCAACTCTAAGTTGGTTCGCATGGAAGTGAAGAATCAGCGCGTCGAGTACGAACTCGAATACACCGATGGGGGTAAAGAAGTATTCAACGTGGAGAAAGCCCTCGTCTCCGTCGGCCGCGTTCCCAACTTGGAAGACCTGTGGGACGACAAAGTCAACATCCGAATATCCAAAAGGGGAATTGAAGGCGACGACACGCAAACTAGTATATCGAATGTGTATGCGGTCGGAGACCTTACCGCCGATATTTCGCTCGTCAATGTGGGTGAACTCGAAGGTCGTTACGCCGTGGAGAAGATTTTTGGAAACCCGAAGAGGAAACTGGTGTACGAAAATATCAGTACGATCATGTTCCTGAATCCTGAAGTGGCGGGCGTGGGATTAAACGAAATTCAAGCGCGCGAAAAAGGGATCAACTACAAAGTAGTCACGCTCGATTATGCCTGTATCCCGCGAGCGATCGCCAAGAGAAATACACAAGGATTCATCAAGCTATTGGTGACCAATGATGATACGATGAAAATTCTTGGCGTGAAGATCGTGGGGCACCATGCATCAAGCGCTATTCAGGCAGTCGCATTGCTGATTTCCATGGATAAAGGCATTGAAGAATTAGCGGAGTGCGTTCACCCGCACCCTTCTATCACCGAAGGGATTCAGGAGTGTGTCAGGATGCTGATGGGTAAGTCTATGTTCAAGCCTTCCGCGCTACATGGACACTTGTCGTGCAGAAGTTATAGCGGCGGATCTTATCAAAATATACTCTTTTAGCCTATGGTACGCGTCTTGAGCTTGGTGTTCTTGTGTGTGACTGTCATGAGTTGCTCATACGAAAAGTTGTTGCTGAAATCGCAGAAGGCAAAAGCCAAATCTTCGCCGCTCGAACAGGTCGACCTTCTTGAAATGGTGGAGCGTTATATGGCAAAAGACCAATCGAGCCTGGGATCCATCGAAGGGATCTATACTGTCTCCAGCGTGGTCACCAAGAAAGGAAAGCCAGTATTTTCGAGCCGCGAAAGGGAGAAGGTCACCGACCGGCGCGAGAATTATTCAAAGGTGGCGATCATTCGCGACAATGGCGAGGCCGGTCGTGAGTACGTCGAGATCGTGATCGATAAACCCTATCAGCCTTTTTATTCGGTCTACGGCGAGTTCAGCTCGATGGCCGAAAGCAACTTGTTGCTCTATAAGCACTTCGATTCAAAGGGACGGGCAACATCCTTTACTTTTACGTACGACAAGGCAAAAGATGTTCTGGAAGGGGTGCGCACAGACAATTCGAACAACCGCACCATCACTTACAAGCTGACTTACATCAAGATCGCGCCGAAAGCCCCTCTGATTCAATCGGCCGCACGGTAGGCAACAACAACTACGGGTGTGCTTTGGGCTTGTGCCGGTGTTGCAGTACCGCCGTGACGTCGCTTAACGAGTAGCCTTTCGCCACCAAGAGTACCAAATAGTGATACATCAGGTCGGCCGCTTCACCTAGAAACAGTTCGCGGTTGTTGTCTTTTGCTTCGATCACAAGTTCGACCGCCTCTTCACCCACCTTTTGTGCAACCTTGTTGATACCCGAGGAGAGGAGTGTGTTGGTATAAGAGCCTGCTTTTGGGTTTGCCTTGCGCTCTTGGATAATACGTTCCAAAAACGCGAGCCCCTGATCGACGTTGGATTGACCAAAACAAGTGTCTGCACCGGTATGACATGTGGGCCCTTGTGGTCGTGCTCGCACCAAGAGTGTATCGTTGTCACAATCGATCAGGATGTCGTCGAGAAGGAGGAAGTGGCCAGAGGTTTCGCCCTTGGTCCAGAGCCTTTTCTTGCTGCGGCTATAGAAGGTCACCCGTCGCTCTTCGATGGTTTTTTTCAGTGCTTCCTCGTTCATGAAGCCTAGCATCAATACGTTCATCGTATTCGTGTCTTGGACGACACAGGGAACGATGCCATTCAGTTTTTCGAATTGGATGTTTCGAATGTCTATCATAACTTTTATCCGCGCACGGGTATTCGTGCTTTTGAAAGGTAAGCTTTCACTTCACTGATTCTCATCTCTCCATAATGGAAGACGCTTGCAGCCAGCGCGGCATCGGCTTTTCCGGCCAAGAATGCCTCTGCAAAATGGGCGTAGTTACCGGCACCGCCTGAAGCGATTACGGGTATCGTTAGTAAGGCATGTAGCTTCGCCAGCGGGTCAACCGCAAATCCTGCCTTTGTCCCGTCGTGGTCCATGCTGGTGAAGAGGATTTCGCCCGCGCCCCGTTCTTGGCCCTCTTTTGCCCAAGAGAACAGTTTATGTTCGGTGGGGGTACGACCGCCATGGGTGTGAACCGTCCATTGGTTTCCAACCTTGCGGGCATCAATGGCCAACACAATACACTGTGAACCAAAGGCGGCTGAAAGTTCGTCGATGAGCGCTGGATTTTTGACGGCCGCAGAATTGATGCTGACCTTATCGGCTCCAGCATCGAGGAGGGGGCCGACATCTTCCACGCTTCCAATTCCCCCGCCAACGGTGAACGGGATCGTGACCTTCTTAGCAACTTGCCGGACGAGATCCACCAAGGTCTTCCTTTTCTCGACGGTGGCAGAAATGTCGAGGAATACAATCTCGTCGGCGCCTTCGTAGGAATAGGCTTCCGCTAGTTCGACAGGATCGCCCGCATCTTGTAGATCAACAAAGTTGATACCCTTTACCGTTCGCCCATCCTTGATGTCTAGGCAGGGAATGATTCTCTTGGTCAGCATAACTAGCGTTTGAAGGACGACAATTGTTCGAGCGTGATCCGGCCTTCGTAAATGGCTTTGCCAATGATGACGCCATGCACGCCGACGTAGCGGAGGTTCTCTAGATCCTCCAACGATCCAACACCGCCGCTTGCGGTCACTTTCATCATCGGAAAGCGCTTGATGAGTTTCTTGTACAGGGCGACGTTAGGACCTTGCAACGTGCCATCCGCGCTGATGTCGGTACAGGTGATATGCTGGATGCCAGAGGGGCGATATCGCTCGATTAGGTCGTACAAGGTGATCCCCGATTGTTCTTGCCAACCGCTAATCTTCACTTCATTGCCTTTCACGTCCGCGCTCAAAATGAAATTATCCGGACCGAACCGTTCCATCCAGTCGATAAACTTGTCGGGTTCTTTCACCGCGACACTTCCTACGTTGATACGTTCGATGTTAAGTTCCAGCAGTTGCTCGACGTCTTCCGAGGTTTTGACGCCACCACCAAAGTCAATTCGCAGGGCGGTGTTGGCACGGATGCTTTCAAGCGTTTTCCAGTTCGTGACCGACCCTGTTTGGGCGCCGTCGAGGTCCACGATGTGGATGTCTTCCAAGTCCGCGTCTTCGAACCGCTTCGCCATGTCAAGGGGATCTTCGTCGTAAACCCTTTTATTGCCGAAGTTGCCTTGCGTGAGCCGCACACATTTACCGTCCATGATGTCGATGGCAGGAATCAGTCTCATATCGTTAAAAATGCTTTCAGTATCTGTTCACCTGCCTCCGCCGATTTCTCTGGATGAAATTGGACGGCGTGGAAGTTGTTTTTTCTCATGGCGGCGCTAAACGGGACGATATAGTCCGTCTGTGCTACCGTATGATTGTTCACCGGAACGTAGTAGCTGTGTACAAAATATACATACTTTTCGGCAAGATCCTCGTCGATCCAGTCGCGTACGTGATGTAGCGAGTTCCAACCCATGTGGGGAACCTTGTAGTCGCCCGTCGGCTGAAACCTGCGAACAACTTCATCGAATATCCCGAGGCAAGGCGTGTCATTTTCGTCTGAATGGCGACATAAGAGTTGCATGCCAAGGCAGATGCCTAACACAGGTTGCTTTAGGTTGACGATCACCTGATCCAGTTTCGACGCCTTTAAGAAGTTCATCGTCGTACTCGCTTCGCCCACCCCTGGGAATATGACTTTATCCGCCGTCATGATCTTGGAAGGGTCGGGCGTCACCTCGAAATCGACACCCATTCGTTCGAGTGCGTACGAGACGGACTGAATATTCCCGGCGTTGTACTTGACCACTGCTACTTTCATAGTGTTCCCTTGGTAGAAGGTAATGCGTCGGAGTAGGGGTCTTTTCGTACCGCCATCTTCACCGCGCGCGCAAATGACTTAAAGATCGCTTCTATCTTATGATGCTCGTTCGTTCCCTCAGCCTTGATGTTGAGATTGCATTTAGCCGTGTCGGAAAAGGACTTAAAGAAGTGGTAGAACATTTCGGTGGGCATCTCACCAACTTTCTCCCGTTTAAATTCTGCACTCCACTCTAACCACGGTCGGCCGCCAAAGTCGATCGCTACCTGTGCCAGGCAATCATCCATGGGCAAGCAAAAACCGTATCGTTCCACGCCGCGTTTGTTGCCCAGCGCGTTGGCGAAGGCTTCACCCAACGCCAACGCCGTGTCTTCGATCGTGTGGTGTTCGTCGATGTGTAGATCGCCCTTTGTCTGGATGTCAAGATCCAACAAGCCGTGCTTCGCAATTTGATCGAGCATATGGTCGAAGAACCCTAACCCGGTGCTGATGTTCGACTTTCCATTGCCTTCCAAAGTGACCGTTACGCGGATGTCGGTTTCTTTCGTCTTGCGCAAGACAGTCGCCGACCTTCCTTTCGACTGAAGCAAACGTGCAACGTCGGGCCAGGTGCAGGCACTCAGTACACAGACCTTTTCCAATCCAAATTCCCGCAAACGATCGGCTACAGCTGTAGAGCCAATCAAGATACCTTTCGCCCCTAGGTTTCGCGCCAATTCCATGTCTGTAAGTCTGTCGCCGATGACGTAGGAGTTGGCTAGGTCGTACGTGCCGTCGAGGTAAGATGTCAGCATTGCCGTGCCAGGTTTCCGCGTCGGCTTGTTTTCGTAGGGAAATGAACGATCGATATGGATCGCCTTGAAGTGGATCCCTTCGTTAGCCAAGGCTTGGATCACCTTATTTTGAACGGGCCAAAAATCCTCCTCGGGAAAGCTCTCGGTGCCCAGCCCGTCTTGGTTGGTCACCATCACAAGTTCGAATTGCCCAAGGCGTGCAATGGCAGACAAGGCCGTAAAGACGCCAGGTATATACTCAAGTACTTCCAGCGAGTCAATTTGCGGATTTTCTGTCGGTTCGTGGATCAGCGTTCCGTCGCGATCGATAAACAAGGCTTTTTTCATGATAATCGCTGCAAGGTGCTCAATAACTGGTTGTTTTCCTCTGGTGTGCCGATGGTAATGCGAAGGCAATCCTCACAAAGCTTCACCTGCGAGCGGTCGCGTACCACGATCTTGCTATCGACGAGCCGGTGGTACACGCGCGCGGCTTCTTGTATTTTCACGAGCACAAAGTTCGCATCGGAGGGAAAAACATGTTCAACGCGGGGTAGGCCTTTCAACCGACCGGTCAACCGCCCGCGTTCTGCCACCAGCGTCGCCACCGCGTTGCGCATCCGGGCGGGTTCACCCAGGGCCGCAAGGGCCAATTCTTGAGAGGGTGCACTGATGTTGTAAGGCGGCTTGATCTTATCCAGCAATTCAACAATGGCAGTGTGTGCAAATGCCATCCCCAAACGAAGACCGGCGAGACCCCATGCCTTGGAAAAGGTCTGAAGTACCACCAAGTTTGGATATTGATTCAACTCTTGTACCCAACTCGGTTCGGTAGTAAAGTCGATGTACGCCTCGTCGACCACCACAATTCCTTGGAACTGCTCGATCACGCGCCGCACCGATTCGCGCCGAAGCAAGTTCCCCGACGGATTGTTGGGGCTACACAAGAAGATCACTCGCGTCCGTCCATCAATGCTGTCTAGGAAATTATCGGGGAGTTGAAAATCCTTGGTCAAGAGCGCGGTGCGTACTTCAATTTCGTTGATCTCCGCGGAAACCTTGTACATCCCATACGTGGGCGTCGGTACGAGGATGTTGTCGCCTGCCCGGCAGAACAATCGCGTCACGAGGTCTATCGCTTCATCGCTTCCGTTTCCAAGGAAGACTTGACTCGGCGCAACGCCACGTAACGCGCTGATTTTTTTCTTTAGCTCTCGCTGGTGAGGATCTGGATACCGGTTGTAGCCCGTGTTGAAGGGGTTCTCGTTCGCGTCGAGGTAGACAAACTGGCTAGCCTCAACCGATGACTGATCGAACTCATCACGTGCCGACGAATAGGGTTGCAACTTCAAAAGGTGGGGGCGCACCCATGAACGTACTTGTTCGATATCCATCATCGCAAGTCTTTTAATCGTACGGAAATAGCATTCTTATGACCGACAAGATCCTCGGCGACAGCCATGGTTTCAACGACCGGTCCAAGCGATTTCAAACCCTCAGGTGTAAGAGATTGATAGGTGATGAATTTTTGAAAGCTCTCCAGCGAGACGCCAGAGAAGGCTTTTGCAAATCCGTTTGTCGGTAACGTATGGTTGGTTCCCGACGCATAGTCTCCCACCGACTCGGGCGACCAGGCGCCCAGGAAAACGGAGCCCGCATTTCGCACTCTTTCCGACAAGGTCTCGGCGTTCGACGTGTTCAAAATCAAGTGTTCGGGTGCGTAGGTGTTGATGAAGGCGATGGCTTCGTTGTCGTCTTTGACGACCACCGCCAACGAGTTTGCCAAAGCACTTTCGGCGATTTCTTTCCGCGGTAAGGTGCCCAATTGCCGATCGATTTCCGTGAGCACGCGCGCTACGGTGGCCTCGTCGTAAGCGACCAAGACCACTTGGCTGTCTTTGCCGTGTTCGGCTTGCGAGAGTAGGTCGGCGGCGACGTACGACGGGTTTGCTGCGGGGCCGGCGACTACCAAAACTTCGGAAGGCCCAGCCGGCATATCGATCGCCGTGCCGTCTTGACTAACGATCTGTTTGGCCTTCGTAACATATTGATTGCCAGGTCCAAATATCTTATTCACCGAAGGAATCGTTTCGGTTCCATAAGCGAGCGCGGCAATTGCCTGGGCACCGCCCACCTTGAACATTTTTGATACGCCGGCCATGGCGGCGGCATATACGATGGCCGGTGCGATCGCGCCGGTGGAATCTGGCGGCGAGCACAGGATGATCTCTTTGCATCCGGCGATGGTCGCTGGAATGGCGAGCATCAATACCGTTGAGAAAAGGGGAGCCGTACCGCCGGGGATGTAAATTCCGACCCGGTCGATGCCGACGCCTTTTCGCCAACAACGCACGCCTGGGGATGTCTCCACGTGCAACGCGTCGCGACGTTGTGCCTCGTGGAACTTCCGAATGTTGGACGCGGCCGTTTCGATGGCTTGCTTCAATTCGGGACTGATCCGCTGCGCGGCGCCAACCACTTCCTCTGGCGAAACGGCAAGCGACGACAACGACACTTTATCATAGCGCGCGGCAAGTTCTTTCAAGGCACTATCGCCCGCGGTCTTAACACGGTTGATGATGTTGCGAACGGTGCTGTCGAGAAACTCTAGCTCAAGTGTGGGACGTTGGCTCAATGCCTCCCATTCTTGCGGTGTCGGGTAAATAACGGTGCGCATAGTTAGGCGATCATTTTTTCAATAGGTATCACAAGTATTCCCTCGGCACCCATGGACTTCAGTTGGTCGATTTTTTCCCAGAAGTCGTTCTCGTTGACCACCGAATGTATCGACGACCAACCGGGTTCACGCAGGGGTAGTATCGTCGGGCTTTTGGCGCCCGGTAGCAACTTTGTGATTTCTTCGATCGAAGCGTTGGGGCAGTTCAAGAGAATGTATTTGGCATTTTTCGCAGATTGCACCGCTTCAATGCGGAACAAAAGCTTGTCAAGGATCTCCTGTTTTTCAGGGCTGAGCTGTTGGTTGCCAATCAGGACGGCTTCCGATTGCATCACGATTTCGACTTCGCGAAGACCGTTGCTCATGAGTGTGCTGCCACTGCTCACGAGGTCGCAAATGGCGTCGGCAAGACCAATCCCAGGGGCGATCTCAACGGAGCCGCTGATCTCGTGAATACCTGCCTTCACCCCACGGCTTTTTAGAAACTGACTGACGATGTAAGGGTAGGAGGTGGCCACGTTTTTACCCTCCAAGGCTTGCACGCTCGGGTAGGGTTCGTTGCGGGGTACCGCGATAGAAAGGCGACACTTGGCGAAATCGAGGCGCCGGATCAGCTGGTTCTTTTTCTGCTTTTCGACAAACACGTTTTCACCCACGATGCCAACGTCGGCAACTCCGTCTTCGATGTATTGAGGGATGTCGTCGTCGCGTAAGAAAAGGATTTCAACCGGGAAGTTGCGCGCTTGGGTCTTCAGTTGGTCCTTCCCGTTGTTGAAGGCAAGTCCACTCTCCTGCAAGAGTTTCATCGATCCCTCTTGCAGCCGGCCCGACTTCTGGATGGCGACACGTAAAATGCTCATGTGGTCTTTGTCTCAGTTTAATTAAATAAAAAAGGCCTGCCATTGTTGTGGCAAGCCTCCTAGTTTTTAGGTTATGTCTTATGTCATGACATAAAGCCGCCACAGATCATCGATGAATGATGGTGGTGATGGCCGTATGCGATTGACAGGTTTTTCATTTGCGAGTCACAAAGAAAACGAACCGAATGGGATTTGGCAAGAACGTTGGGGTTATTTTATAACTATTTGATAGCTAGATTGTTATTTGGAGTAATTCAACGGTCCACGGCGAATTTCACGTCGAGAACTAATGCAAACAGTGTACATTTGAAACCATGAGGAACAGTTTTTTGTCGGTCGCCATCGTATTGGCATTGACCGCGTGTGAAAGCAAGGAAGTGCGGCTCCAACGTTTCCTGCTTCAGGGGAACGAAGCGCTGAAGGAGGGCAACACCGAACAAGCACTATACTTTTATAAGGAGGCAATCAAGGTGGATCCTTGTTACATCGATGCACTCAACAATGCCGGCACCGTGTATTATCGAAGCCGCGATTACCAGCAGGCGATCCAGTCCTATTCGCAAGCTCTGGAGTGCAAAACGGATTTTCTCAACGCGAGAATAAACCGGGCGACGAGCTATTACGAATCAGGGGAGTATTTCAGTGCGCTGTCCGATCTCGATGCGGTGATCAAGTCCAAGCCTGATACGGCGGTAGCTTTCTTTTTGAAGGGACTGATTTTCACGAAGCAACGCGAATACCCGCAAGCGTTGGAGGCTTTCAACCATGTATTGGAATTAGGTGAGTTTAATGAAACCGAATGCCGCGTCAACATGGCAACGGTGAAACTCCAGATGCGGCGCTTCGAAGAGGCAAGGGCGGAGCTCATGCAGTGCATTTCCCTAAACGACAAGGAACCTAATATTTATAACTCGTTAGCCCTCATCGCCGCGGAGGAAGGAAACTACGACGAAGCGTTGTTGCAAGTGAACAAGGCTCTGGCGCTTAGTCCGAACCAGGCTTTTTTTGTCAACAACAGGGGCTTCATCCAGGTACTGGCGGGCCGATTAGCCGAGGCGGAAACAGACATCGATCAAGCCATCACACTCGATCTTTACAATGAATACGCGTACAGGAACAAGGGGATCCTAGCCCTTTTCAAAAAGGACTACGAAAGTGCGGAGCGGCTCTTGAAGAAGTCATTAGAGTTTGACAAGCGTTTGGAAAAAGCCCATTATTACCTGGGGCGTCTGTATCAAGAGACTCGGCGTGGGAAAGAAGCGTGTGCGGAATTCAAGCTATCGAATGACGTAGGCGATTCCTTGACAACGAAGGAACAAATGAAGGCGTGCGGCAGTTAATGAGTCGGATGGAGCCTTCTTTCGAAACATTAATCACCAAGCTAGAAGCACGGTTGGCCGAACCGTTGCCTGGCGCTGCTGCTCACGAACCGTTGCGGGCTGTCAGATCGAATGGCGAGGCGATCCAGTTCAAGCACAGTCTGCCGCCCCGTCCGGGGAGCGTTTTGATCTTGCTGTATCCCGATGATCATGGTGCGATCCATTTTCCGCTCATTAAGCGGCCCGATTACGCGGGTACGCATTCCGGTCAAGTAAGTTTTCCCGGAGGCAAGGCAGAAGCAGGTGAGAACTACCTAGAAACGGCCCTCCGTGAAGCGGAAGAGGAGGTGGGGGTGCATCCCCGCGATGTACAGGTGCTAGGTCGCCTAAGTGATTTCTTTGTCGTACCGAGCAACTTTATGGTTACCCCGGTGCTTGGATACACAACCAAACGACCCGAGTTCAAAGCCGATCAACATGAAGTAGTTCGCATCTTTGAAGGGAAGCTCTTAGACATTTTACCCCAGTCGGCTATTCAGGTGAGCGAGATCACCGTTGCCACCACTTATAAGTTGCGTGCGCCTCACTTTCTTATTGACCGTGAGATAGTGTGGGGCGCTACGGCCATGATGCTCAACGAGCTCCGCGAAATCGTTCTTGAGCTCTAACCTAAGTGAGAAAAGAAAAGGCAGCCGATTCGACTGCCTTTGTCTTTAGATGAGAACCTAAGTTTTACTTCTTCTTTTTCGCTGCCTTCTTAGGCTTAGCTTTCGCTTTTGCCTTCGGCTTAGCTTTAGACTTTACCACTTTAGCCTTGGCTTTTGTGACGGCCTTTTTCACCACCTTCTTAGCTGCTTTCTTCACGGCTGCCTTTGGTTTAGCTTTCGCTTTTGCCTTAACCTTAACCTTAGCCTTGGCCTTAACTTTCGCTTTTTTGGCGGGCTTGGCTTTGGGAGTCCCTTCAGTGCGGAAGTTGGCGCCCATCAAGTTCAAGGCAGACCCAGCTTTGAACCAATGAATTTGGTTCGCATTGTAGGTATGGTTCACGGTAATCTTATCGCTGGTGCCATCCTTATGATTCAGCTGCAGCGTAAGCGGTTTATCCGGTGCGAATGAGGTCAAATCGATGATGTCGATTTGATCATCCTCCTGGATCTTGTTGTAGTCGTCCTTATTGGCGAACGTGAGCGCCAACATACCCTGTTTTTTCAGGTTCGTTTCGTGAATCCGGGCGAATGATTTCACCAGGATGGCACGGACGCCGAGGTGGCGCGGTTCCATCGCTGCGTGTTCGCGCGACGAGCCTTCACCGTAGTTTTCGTCGCCCACCACGATAGAACCGATGCCGGCGGCTTTGTAGGCGCGCTGAACCTTGGGTACTTCGTCGTATGCTCCAGTCAACGTGTTCTTTACACTATTGATCTTCTCGTTGAAGAAGTTGGTAGCACCGATGAGGAGGTTGTTAGAAATATTGTCGAGGTGACCGCGGTACTTGAGCCACTTACCAGCCATGGAGATGTGGTCTGTTGTACACTTACCTTTTGCTTTGATCAATACACGGAGACCGGTGAGATTCTTACCATCCCATGCTTTGAACGGTTCCAGCAATTGGAGGCGGTCCGATTTCGGATCTACCTTGACCGACACGCGGCTACCATCGGCTGCGGGCGCGATATAACCGGCATCCTTCACGTCGAAGCCTTTTGTTGGCAGTTCGTCGCCTGAAGGCGGATCGAGCTTCACCTGTTGGCCGTTTTCATTGACGAGAAAATCTGTCTCGGGATTGAACGTCAAGTCGCCGGCGATCGCGAGGGCTGTTACCAGCTCGGGCGAACCCACAAACGCAAAGGTATTGGGGTTGCCGTCGTTGCGCGACTGGAAGTTCCTGTTGAACGAGTGCACGATCGTGTTCTTTTCTTTCTTGTCGGCGCCCATCCTGCTCCACATGCCAATGCAAGGGCCGCAAGCGTTCGCGAACACTTTTGCTCCGATCTTGTCGAACGTCGAAATGAACCCATCGCGGTCGATGGTGTAACGTACCTGTTCTGAGCCCGGCGTGATCGTGAATTCGGCCTTCGTTTTAAGGTTCTTGTTCGCTACCTGTTTCGCCAAGCTAGCGGCACGCGAAATGTCTTCATAGGAAGAGTTTGTGCACGAGCCGATCAAGCCTACTTCTACTTTAGTCGGCCAACCGTTGCGAGCCGCTTCTTCTTTCATCTTCGAAATAGGAGTGGCCAAGTCCGGCGTGAACGGACCGTTCAGGTGCGGTTCCAACTCAGACAGGTTGATTTCGACGACTTGGTCGAAGTATTTTTCAGGATTTTGATAGACTTCTGGGTCTGCCGTCAGATGCTGACGAACGCCATCCGCCAACTTAGCCACGTCGGCGCGGCCGGTCGCAGCTAGGTAACGCGACATTGACTGGTCGTACCCAAAAGTTGACGTCGTCGCACCGACTTCAGCACCCATGTTACAAATGGTGCCTTTACCCGTACAGCTCAACGCTTCGGCACCTTCGCCGAAGTATTCGATAATCGCGCCGGTCCCACCTTTTACAGTGAGGATACCCGACACCTTCAAAATGACGTCCTTGGCCGAAGCCCAGCCCTTGAGTTTGCCCGTGAGCTTGATACCGATGAGTTTCGGGAATTTCAGCTCCCATGCCATCCCCGACATCACGTCTACGGCGTCGGCGCCACCCACACCAATGGCGATCATGCCCAAACCACCGGCATTCACCGTGTGTGAGTCGGTACCAATCATCATCCCGCCGGGAAACGCGTAGTTTTCCAGCACCACTTGGTGGATAATTCCGGCACCGGGCTTCCAAAAGCCGATCCCATACTTATTCGACACAGACGACAGGAAGTCGAATACTTCCCGGCTTTCGCTGTTCGCGACTTGAAGGTCCTCTTTCGCGCCAGTCTTTGCTACGATCAAATGGTCGCAATGCACGGTCGAGGGTACTGCGACCTTCGGCCGCCCCGCCGACATAAACTGCAGCAACGCCATTTGGGCGGTCGCGTCTTGCATCGCTACCCGGTCCGGGGCGAAGTCGACATACGATTTGCCACGCCCAAAGTTTTCGAGCTTTTGGTCGGTGTGTAGGTGTGAATAGAGGATTTTTTCAGATAGTGTCAGCGGTTTGTTCACCACTTTGCGGGCCGCAGCAATCCTGCCTGGCATGGCAGCGTAGTGGGCCTTGATCATGTCGATATCGAATGCCATAGGTATGGGATAAATCAGGGCTAAATTAGCAAATCAAATGGAATTTCGATGGGGGGGATGAGGGGGACGATCAAAAGGATCGTGGAGCATGATCGCGTGCGCGCGCCGGCCAGAAACTGTCGATTCGTAGTTCCTCCATTGCCACGGAAAGAGCGTATTGCTCTCGGACAAGCCGATCAACATGCCAGAAGAAGGATAGCCAACTGGCGCTTTCGTTGGGTTACTTGCTGTTGATGTAGTTCAAAAATTCGCGTTTGATGTTCTCATCGCGAAACTTACCGGAGAAGTAGGCGGTTCCAGTCTTGCTGTTCGTATCGCCCACACCGCGCGAGGCCACACACATATGGTTCGCGTCGATCACCACACCGACGTCGCTCGTTTTTAGGACGCGCTCCAATTCCTTTCCAATTTGAACGGTCAAGCGTTCTTGAACTTGCGGTCTCTTTGAGAAGTATTGTACGATGCGGTTGATCTTCGACAACCCGATCACCTTTCCAGAAGAGAAGTAAGCGACATGCGCCTTCCCGTATATTGGCACGAAATGATGCTCGCAGTGCGAGTAAAAAGTAATATCCTTCTCGACCAACATCTGGTCGTAGTGGTATTTGTTTTCAAAAAGACGCGCAGTAGGTTGATTTTTAGGATTCAGACCCGCGAAAACCTCTTTCACATACATCTTGGCCACCCGGCGCGGAGTCCCTTTCAGACTGTCGTCTGTGAGGTCGAGTCCAAGTACCGTCATAATCTCACGGAAATGTTTCTCGATATGGTCGATCTTTTCCTCGTCGTCCATGTCGAAGGCGTCGGCCCTCAATGGCGTCTCGAATGACGAAACCGGATGGTCCTCTTCATCATGGTCACTGATAGGCTGCATGGGACGAATCCTGAGGTTGCTTTCTTTTGGAGTCATAGCTTCTTACTTAATGGATCAACATCCCGGCCATCGAAATGTTCAAAGTGTTTTGCACTATGCCGGGTAATCGACAATATTTCTTTCTGTTTCGAACAAACGCACCTTCAGTTCAAACTTCGAATCGATGCGTGGTCGAAGTAAATTCCAGATCACAATTGCAATGTTTTCTGCCGTCGGATTCAGATTCTTGAAATGATCGACGTCGAGATTCAAATTATGATGGTCGAACTTCGAGGTGACCTCCTCACGGATTAAATCACTCAACTCCTTCATATCAAACACATACCCAGTTCTAGGGTCAGGCTCGCCAACGAGCGTAACAATCAATTCGTAGTTGTGACCGTGGTAGTTAGGGTTATTACACTTCCCAAATACGCGCTGGTTCATTTCGTCGGACCAGGCTGGATTGTGGAGCCGATGCGCGGCATTGAAATGCTCCTTTCTCGAAACGGCTACCTTCATTCTTTATCAAGAACAGCTATTTTCCCGAATAGTTCAACCGAATGTAAGTTCTGGGGGAAAATTCGGTGGTCGTTCAGCAACAAGTTGCAAAAACGCCGGATTAGAACTCCGAATACGAGGTGTCGTGCATGTTCAGTAATGCCATGCGAATCGCCAAAGTAAGTTCATGGGTCGTGAACTGCGCGCCCACCGTGTTCGCAGCCGGAATCTCGAAGGCATAACCTAGCCGCATCTTGTTGAAGAACCACGCCTGAGCCAGGACGCCATAAGACTTGCCATTCCGCAGAAAGATCCCCGCCGTATACTTCGTGTCGATATTCAGGTTAAAGTTCAGGTCTACCGAAAGGGGAGAGCCCTGAACGGCGCGTACCAACGCCGAAGGCTTGAGGCGCAAGCGCGTACTCAAATAATGAACATAGGCGCCGTACACATAGACGTGCTGACTCTGGATCAGGAAATTTGTGGAGCCACCGCGCGCTTTCGTCAGGCGCGGAACGGATACACCCACGATAAACTTGTCGCCCTTCAAAATTGCGCCCACCCCGACGTTCGCCCAATTAAACTTCATGTCACCACCCTGCGGAAATGCCGGGTCTTGCGGATTAAAAAGCGTCACATCGCTGTAGCGGTAGGTTGCATTTTGAAAACCGAATTGCATCCCAAAGCTGAATGTGTATTTGTCGAAGTTTAACTTGTAGGATCCGAGCAACTCTATCTCGTTGTTTCGCAGAAACCCCGCGCGATCGTTCACAGCCATCACACCGAGCCCAACTTTATTGTCGACCAAAGAAGTATGGGCAGTCAGGTTTAGTGTACTGGGCGATCCCTCAAAACCGGACCACTGGTTCCGCGCACTAACCGCGGCGTTGAAAGAGTTATTCAACCCCGCATACGCTGGATTGAAAATCATCGGGTTGGTCAGGTACTGCGAGTAAAGCGGATCCTGTTGTCCGAAGCAGAAACCAGTCACCAAAAGGAAGAGTACAAGGCTGTAGAATTTTCTCATAGGTTATCTGCTTAGCATGATATACCCGGTCTTGACTCGACCATCGGGGAACTTAATCTTATAGTAATACGATCCCGATACCACATCGGTCCCTGCTTTGTTTTTGCCCTCGAATCGTTTCGAAGGTTCGTTGTTGTCGTAGTCGTTGGTCTCGAAGACGGCGTCGCCCCAGCGGTTGTAGATGCCCACTTGCGTGCCAGGTTCCACGAACTGGATGTAGAACCAGTCGTTCACGCCATCTCCGTTGGGTGACATCCCAGAGTACACCACGGGTTCTGCTCCTACTTCCACCAACACCGTTGCGGTTTCGCATCGACCGGCTGCGTCGCATGCCGTAATGATGATTTCGTCGGTACCCTTGAAGGTGGGAACACTGCTATAGTCGATCGTAATAACTCCGCCGTTCGAGATCAGCCGCGCACCTTGCTTCGAGGTGATGCTCAACGTCGATAAGTCCAGGTTGCCATCTGGATCTGAAATTAAGTCCGTGAGCACCAACGCGATGTTGCCTCCCGCCGCGGTCTTTTTCTCTTCCGTTTGAATCACAGGAGGCCTATTCACCACGATAACCGTTCCCGAAAGCGATACCGATGGACTGCCGTCGGTGACCGAAAAGGTGATGCCTCTCGGTGTCGTCGAGGGAGTCGACGAACTATTTCGGTATTGGACGGAACGAAGCGCTGTCTGGTAGTTAGACGTAGAACTCGCACCCGTCAGTGTCAGCACACCCGACGCGGTGTTGTAACTTCCCACAATCGAGTTTTGATCTGTGAACAAAAGAACGTCTTGCGATGGATCAAAGCCCGAAGTGATTGCTACCGTCGCACCTTGCATCTTAGTGGTGTCCGGATCATTGATCGTGATGAGGCTGTTGATCGTTAAGGCACCTGATGTGTAAAACACGTTGGCGACACCTGAAAGGGTGGGAGGCGTAGGTGGCGTCACGCTCAGTTGCCCCGTGGCCACATTGCTGTCGTTCTCGCCATCATTTACCTTGATCGAAATGGTGCGAATGGCGGTATTGGCTGACGACCCTTTGGAGTTGTTGTACTTCACCGACCGAATCACATCCTGGAATTCGGTCAGGGTACCGCTGCCGGTCAAGGTGAGGGTCGCTGTCGCGGCATTGTAGGTGCCGGTGATAGTTCCCTTAGGAGAAAATGTAAGCACATCCTCGCCGGAGAAAACCGGACTAATCTGAATCGTTGCCGAGGCAATAATCGCATCGTCCGGGTCGGTGACAGTAATAGCGGCGGGGAGGTTGATCGGGGTGCCGACGAACGCCACGTTGAACGCTCCAGGTGCCACGACTGGTGGTTGGTTGGCGTGGGTAAGGCTGTAGGTAGACTTGCTTGCAGCCGTCGCTGTAAAGTCCGAGTCGAACGCCTGCAAGGAAATTGTCTTTGAAATTGTTCTTCCAGCGGGTTGGGATGACATTCGTCCCTGGTTGGGTGGGCTGGTAACAATCGGTGTGTATTGGACCGCCCGCAGCGCCGCCTGAAAGTCCGCCGCCAAAGCGGTTAGACCGGATTTGGGCGTGAGCGTCAGAATCCCCTTTTGAGCGTCCCAGGCAGCGGCAATTTTGGGGTGCGTCCCCGTCAATTCCAAGAGTTCTTTGCCTACCTCGAATGGTACAATTTGTACCAAAGCACGGACAAATTCATCGCCGTCAGAATCACTGAGTGTCAGGTCTTTATCGATAATGACTGAAAGAGCTAAAGGAAGCTCGAACTGGGTGCGTGTTTGCGTGACTTCAGGTGCCGGGTTTTGATTTTCAACAAACGTGAAGGTCCCAGAATCATCGCCAAACAAGAGGTCTTTGTCACCATCGCCGTCGACGTCCATGAGTGCGGGTGCTGGTGTCCCAGAGAGGGAGCTAATCGAGGCGAAGGGGTTCGAGGGACTCGTGGGGTCTTGTTGGTATAACACCCCGTCTCGGTACTCTAAGAAGTTCGGAACCTTGTCGGTGCCGATGTTCTCGTAGAACCAGAAGTTGCGGTACTTGCCGGCAATGATGTCTAGGTCGCCGTCGTTGTCGAGATCGACGATTTTGGTGTCGAAGGGACTATAGGCGGTGGAATGAGACTCTGATCCCCATGTGGGCACTTCCGTGTATACAGGCGCTCCAATCACCCCGGTGTTTTTATAAAATGCAAGTCGATGGCCGGCCTGGCACAACAACAAATCCTTAAGTCCATCATGGTCGAAGTCGCCGAAATCAACTCTGCTTGACTGAAAGTTACCGGCCAATATGAATGCAAATGGGCTCGTCTGAGGGTCTTGGCGGTTGTAAACACCACTATCGTTTCTGTAGTAGTCGATCAACGCCACCTCCGAATAGCCCACATAAGTGAAGGATGCGATGACAATGTCGAAGTCGCCGTCGTCATCCACATCTACAATCGACATCTTCCCGTTCGTGGGAAGGTTGGGAAGCGTTCCGATGGGGTCTTGGTTGATCGGGAGTTGCGTGAATCGGCCGCCATCGTTGATAAATGTGAGGTGGGCCAGGAAGTTGGTATACGTCTCACAACCGTTCTGGCAGGCAGTTCCAAGGTAGGATATACCAGATGCTAGGATATCCAGGTCACCATCATTGTCGACGTCTACGAACGACACGCTCGCGCGGGAACCCAGGTCAAGCCCTCCGAGTGGGCTTTCCAGTCCAAACTTGGGCTGCATTGTTCCATGACCGGTGTTTTGCACGAACACATAGTTCTGCTGGTCGGGACCGGTATCCGCGATGTTAATCGACAGGGTTAAATCGGCGTCTCCGTCACCGTCGAGGTCTGCCATCGAGATGCCTTTGTAGCCTTTCAGCCCGAGGGTGGTAATCGCCTGCAATTCAAAGGGATTTCCGGTCGAAGACCCTGGATTCGCAGCGTTGTATGACCAAGCGCCGGTAGCGGCTACAAACGTACCGTTGTCGTTGCGGCGGTAAGAAATGAGGTCTAGGTCGGTTGCGTAAATGAAATCCAAGTCGCCATCTCCATCCATGTCGGCCAACGCGGGTGCCACGGTTCCGGTGGCCTCGTTTGCGGCAACTCTGAAAGGATTATTTGTGCCCGTGACCGGGGTGAACACAGGATCCACGCCGGGCGTCTTGCCCACTTTTTCGTTTAGGAAGTATTGAACCCACCCGTAGGAATCGCTATCTGCGTCGAAGTGGTATCCGCCCACGACGAGGTCCTGATCTCCATCCTTGTCTACGTCGGCGAACGTGGGCCACCCACCCGAAATCAGTTGAATGTCGCGAAATGGATCTTGCTCAAGGGGAAGTGTGAAATGGGGTTCGGTAGGCGTACCATCGTTTCTGAAAAACGCCAGGTAGTCAGGTATTGAGGGGCTATTGTCGGTGTACGCTTGCCCGACCAACATGTCGAGGTCGCCATCGTCGTCGATATCCGCGAATGTCACCCGGGCAGGATCGCCATAAGAGCCTTGTAGGTTTACCGCGTCGAACATCGGGTAAGTCTCCTGTTCTTGGAAGACGGGTTGAGTCTTGGAGCCAACGTTCTTGTAGTAGTGCAAGTAATGGACATCGCCCGAAGTCACCGCGTCCAAGTCGCCATCCGAGTCTAGATCTGCATATGCCACGGTCGCATTATTCTCGCGGCGGAAAGCGGGCCCCGGTAAAGGGTTCTTGGCGGGATTGATGACGTAAGGCCCAAGAGTGGTGATCGTCGACGACTGTGCGTTTGTGTCATGCGACGAAAGCATCAAGCTTAAGGCAACGCCCGCCGCTCCGAGTTTGAGCTCAGTCCGTAGCGTCTCCAAACGTCTGCGGAGACGCTCAAGTCGACGAATCAGCCTTGCGCGCTTACCGTTGGTATATCTCCAAAAATCACCTCGCTCAATGCTATGCCGGATCTTCTTGCCAAGCTTTGAATACTTGACCGACAAGGATTGAAACGAGAGGAGTAAGGAACTGCGCATCGAATTTGGGGTAGACACAGAATGGGGTAAAGTTCGCGATTCTTAATACAATTCCCTTTACATTGGTCACCATTTTGACAGAAGGCGATCGGTCAATCGGATTTGAATGAACCCTGTACAATCATTCTAGTAATGATTTTGTTAGGAACCAGTAATAATCTGAAAGACAGAAAATTACATTTACCAAAAAAGCTTGCCGATTGGAAGCATCAACCCACCCGCATTCGAAAGTTGAAATCCAAAATGTCTGGCGACAGACGACGCAAGCAACGCGCGATGAAGTGATGCGCTTTTGGACGGATCATCAGCTCCTACCTGACACCGCCAACCCGGAGGAGCGCGCCTTTGAAGTGGTGCTTGTGGTGCGTGATGCAAGTTCTAAGTCGATCGTGGGTCTGACAACCGCCGGTGTGGTACAATTCAAGCAACTAGCCAACAAGTACTTCTACCTCTACCGATCCGTCCTTCTTCCGGATTACCGATTTCCGGGATTTGTGTCAAAGTTGATTGTGGATACCCGAGACCATTTGGAATCGAGGGCGGTCAGCGGAGAGCCACCCGGTTGCATTGGGTTGCTGACTTTCGTTGAAAATCCGAACATCATCCGTGTGAGGGACGAAGCTGTTTGGCCGGCGTCAAAAATGGTTTTCATCGGTACGGATAGCCGCGGCCGTCAGATCCGGGTCTACTACTTCAAAGGCGCCCGGATCTAATTGACTACTCTTCCTTGGTATTGGGACGGGGCCAATAAATGCCGTCCGGCACCGCGATGATGCCATCATGCTCGTCTTTCTCTAGCGACAGCAAGTTGGGTCGCACCACATTCGGAATCACCCTTACATCGAAGATCTCTTCCACGGAGGTTTGATAGGAAACTTCTCCCACCACCCTGCGGGTCGGAAGGTGGAAAGCGACGACACCACACATCAGTGACCTGTTTGCGATCGGCAAGTCACCAAACGCTGTGCTGGTTGTCCGCAGTCGCGAGAGCCCAATGAAAAGAAAGTCTCCCATTCGATCAAGGCCCCGAGCAAATCCATCAAAGCGGTGGATCACCTCATAAGTCGAACGTTCCGCCTCCACCCGCACCAACTCGCCTGTGCCAGATAAGAGGAGAAACAACCCCTCGGGGTAGATCCGAGGTGAGTGCGGCATGGGGAGATTCTCCAGCACTAGGCGTTGAGTATCGGCTTCGATCAGCACGCCACCTGCGGCCTTCCCTTGTCGCCATCCCTTTTCAGTGTTGGTTGCACCGAGTGCCGTTAAGTACTTGATCTGTCGTTCGTTTGTCGCCAGGCCATTTAAGTGGCAGAAATCGCCTGGCGCGATCGTGTCTATAAAAGACGGCTTCCAGATCGGGGTGAAACTAAATTGGTCGTTGATCAGCGAGACGCACGAGAATCGGGTATTCACCGCGACTAGTCCTAGCGAACTGAATTGGATGTCGTGGATGTCTAGCTCACCTGTGTAGTAGCTCGCTCTAGGGATGAACACCGCGTCGTAGGTGTCCGGCTTCTTTGGATAACGATGTGCTTGCCCCGGGTTGTTTCGATATACGACCACTTCGTTTTGACTCGCGATCGCCAGCCGATGGTCTTGCCACGCGATCCCCATTGGCTTCCGAAAGCTGCGGGGAAACTGTATCAGCTCGCTATCACTTTTAGCGCTCAGGAAAATCACCTTGCCCGCTTGATAAGTACTGATCGCTATCGTGGTCTTCAGGGCAGCGAGCAAATGGGCAAAACTCGGCGTATATGAACAAGTAAAGGGTGGCAATTCTGTGCTCATGTGGTGATGATCTTAAGTGACTTTAACGTCCTGACTGACAGGTTTTTATTCCACACTATTTCGTGGCCTACCGGCAGGGTCAAAGACCGAAAATTCGCAACAAAAGCCTCCAACGCGATCTGCGTTTGCGACCTGCCGAGCCATTCACCCAAGCAGAAGTGCGCCCCATACCCAAAGGTCAAATGAGGGTTGGGTGTTCGGTTCAAGTTCAAGGTGTCGGCGTGAGCGAAAACGCCCTCGTCCCGGTTCGAGCTGGCGAGCAATAACGTGACGGCGCTGCCGGCGGGAATTGCGATACCACCGATCTTCGTATCGACTGTTGCCATTCGCCCCAGAAACTGGACCGGCGAGTCATACCGAAGCAATTCATCGACGGCGGTCTTTCCCAGAAGTTCCGGTTGCCGGCGCAGCTGCTGGTAGTCATCGGGTCTCTGAGCCAGGTGATAGATAGCGGTACCGATGCTGGCAGTGGTGGTCTCTTCTCCGGCGATAAACAAGAAAATCAAAAGTGAGATCAATTGGTCGTCGGAAAGCATCTGTTGTTGGTCGCTGGCGCTGACGATTTTTCCGGCGAGGCTTGTGTCGGGATGCTTCCGTTTAGCGGCAACAATCGCGCGAAAATAGTCCACGAAATAGCGCGATGCTTCGTTGAGGACCACCAGTTCTTTCAGGGTGTGGTAGAGATCAAGGGCGCGAACCATGGTAACGCCGACCCGGCGAAGCTCATTGGCATCCGAAAGGGGGATACCGAGAATCCGGCTGATGACAATGGCGGGCAACGGCTGTGCGAAATGCGCCATCACATCGAACGTCCCAGACAACGAGGCGAGAAGGTCATCCGCCGTGGATCGAATCAACGTGCCAACTTCCCGGTCATTCCACTCTCGCATCACGAAGGTTCGAATCCGCACGTGGTCTGGGGGGTTCAGGAACAGCACAAAGGTGTTGATGGCTTGGTGGATCTGAGACAGGTCTTGGTCTTGGCGCGAGAAATAGTCAATTCCCCGAGAGAGCCATTCGTAACGATTCCCGCTTTTGAAGTCCGGACTCCGAAGCACCGACTTAACGTCGTCGTATCGCGAAACGATGAACTCCTGGGTTTGGGCATGGTACACGGGTGCCTCAGCCCTCAATCGGGCATACATCGGGTAGGGGTCGCGGAGGTGCGCTTCGTTGTATGGTGACCACAATGAATCGGTCATCGCGCGGCCTGTTTGGAAACGAATTCGGCGAAGGAAGAAGGGGTTGGGTAATCCCAGAAGACGATAGGGTTTACGTCAATCTTATATTGTGCCTCGATCTTGTGGAGGATCAGGACGGCGCTCAGCGAGTCGAGACCCAATTGATGGAAGGGAGTATCGGCTGTAATCGACTCCAATGGCCTACCCGTTTCGGCCGCAATTTCAGTTCGGATAAACAACAGGAGTTCGTCGCTGGACATAGTGCTATTTGGCTGCACAAAGTCCTAAATAAATGCAATTCTTAGCATATTGTACGGCTAAAGTTTATGGCGATCACCATCTGGTTTACGGGTCTTCCTTGCTCTGGTAAGAGCACGCTGGCCGACACGTTGCGCCGAGACTTGGAGAGCCGAGGGCTGAGATGCGCGCTACTCGACGGAGATGACCTTCGTAGAGGCCTTTGTGCCGACCTAACCTTTTCCGCAACAGACCGCGTCGAGAACATCCGGCGAGCGGCGGAAGTCGCACGGTTGTTACTGCAGCACGTCGACGTAGTGCTCGCCACGTTTGTTTCCCCTTTGCGCTCCCATCGTAACCAAGCCCGCACCGTCATCGGCCCCGACCAATTTGTCGAAGTGTTTGTGGATTGTCCCGTCGACGTCTGCGAACAGCGCGACGTGAAGGGGATGTATCGCCGTGCGCGCGAAGGTCAGATCGAAAACTTTACCGGAATTCACGCGCCCTACGAAACCCCAGAGGGGGGCGCCATTGTTATCCCCACGCACCAACGAAGCATCGAGGAGTCGCTTGACGAATTAAAGCTGCGTCTCGCACCCCATTTTCAGAAAGTATGAACAACATTACCATAATCATATTATTGCTCACGGTCATCACCGCCCTGTCCGAGGTCACCGACCGGATCAAGATACCCTTTCCCATCTTGGTCGTTTTGGTGGGGATGGTCATCGGCTTGGTGCCCGGCCTCCCCGAAGTCTCCCTCGACCCCGATATCGTTTTCCTGATCTTCTTGCCGCCAGTGCTCTATGGCGCCGCGTGGGGAACCTCGTGGCCCGACTTCAAAGCGAACATCCGCCCTATATCGGGCCTGGCGATTGGCTGTGTCTTGTTTACCACGTCGATGGTAGCCGTAATCGCCCATGCCCTCATTCCGGGTTTTGGTTGGGCGGAGTCGTTCGTATTGGGTGCGATCATCTCTCCGCCGGACGCTGTGGCGGCGACGGCAGCCACGAAAGGACTATCTATACCTAAGCGACTGATCACCATCCTGGAGGGCGAGAGCCTCGTCAACGATGCCACGGGACTGATCGCCTATCGGTACGCTGTGGTAGCCGCCGCTGGCACGGGCTCCTTCGTAATCTGGTTGGCAGGTATCAACTTCTTGTACGTGGCGGTATTCGGAATTGCCATCGGGTTGGCGATGGGCTACATATTCTTTTGGATTCACAAGATCACACCCGATAACCCCACCAGCGATACCGTGCTCACGTTCATCGCGCCTTATGCATCATACCTCACGGCCGAATACTTCCATGCTTCGGGCGTTCTGGCAGTTGTGGTGATGGGTGTTTTCTTAAGCAGGAGGTCGTCGGTCGTCTTCAACCATCAAGCCCGGTTGCAAGCTTACAATGTCTGGGAAACGGTCATGTTCATCCTGAATGGATTGATCTTTATCTTGATCGGTCTCCAAATGCCGGCGATCGTCCGCGGGATTGAGCGTTTCTCTGTGGCAGAGGCACTCGGGTACGGCGCGTTGATTTCGGTCGTGACCATCGTTCTTCGTGTCCTCTGGGTGTTTCCGGCCACGTACATCACGCGGCTGTTTTCACCTGCAAGTCGAAGGCGCGAGGGTGTCGATTCCAAAATGGCGACGGTCATCGCTTGGTCGGGTATGCGGGGAGTGGTGTCTCTGGCGGCGGCCCTCGCCTTGCCGCTTACCGTAGGCGACAAGCCTTTCCCCAACCGCGACGTGATCTTGTTCATCACCTTCGCGGTGATTTTCAGTACACTTGTCCTGCAGGGGCTAACGATTCCCAGGGTGATCAAATGGGTGGGCTTGCAGCCCGACGAAAAGGAAGAGGAGAAGGAATTCACGGCCCGCATGAAGGTGGCAGCCTACATCATCGAACATATTGAAGAGAACTACGCGCTGGGTTTAAGCGAAAGCGTCTTGGCGCAGATCAAGAACAAGTACGAGATTCGCATCGAGCGGATGCGACAAGAGGTTAACCGCAAAATGTCGGAGGAGCAAATCGAGGAATTCCACCGCATCCAACGCGAGCTTATCCAAGCGGAGCGGAGGTTCGCCCTTGAGTTGCGCCAATCGCACGCAATCGATAATGAGGTGCACCGGAAGTTCGAGTACGAGCTTGACTTGGAAGAAGAGCGCCTCCACCTCGAGTTGGCGCAGCTTAAGGGCAAGTCCGTCAAATAAGAGAAAAGAAAAAAGGGCTGTGTTTCCACGGCCCTCTTTATTTCAAAACCAATTGAATCGTTAGCAGAGTTCGTCGAATACCTCCACGAGGTGTTCGCCAATCATTTGGGCGTTTCGGCCTTCGATGTGGTGGCGTTCGACGAAGTGAATCAGCTCCCCGTCTTTAAATAACGCGATCGACGGCGACGAAGGGGGGTAGGGAAGTGTAAACTCCCTTGCTTTCGACACCGCTTCTTTGTCGACTCCAGCAAACACGGTTGCTAGGTGATCCGGCTTTTTGGGGCTGTGTTGCAGGGCCCACTTAACGCCAGGGCGCGCGGCGCCGGCCGCACAGCCACAGACAGAGTTGATGACCAAAAGGGTGGTTCCTTTTTCATTCTTGATATGCGATACCACTTCTTCCGCGGTCTTCAGTTCGGTAAATCCTGCCGATGTCAGGTCTGTTCTCATCGGGGCTACCAGTTGTTCGGGATACATAGTGTTTTTGATTAACCGTTATCTATAACAAAATTACATGAATCCTAGTTCCAGCTTCGCTACCTCACTCATCATATCTTGCGAGTAGGGGGGATCGAAAGTCAGTTCCACTTTTACGTCGTTTACACCTTCGATGGCCTTAATTTTCTGCTCGACCTCGCCGGGGATTACCTCTGCCGAAGGGCACGAAGGCGACGTCAACGTCATGCGGATATACACGTTATTCACCGGGAACACGTTGATCTCGTAAATCAAGCCAAGTTCATAGACATCGACGGGAATCTCCGGGTCGTAAACCGTCTTAATGGCCGCTACGATCTTATCGCGTAGGTTGGTCGAAGTATCTACCGTTTCTGTGGTTTCATTCATGACTTTACCGCTGCTTTCGTCTTATAGGCCAGGGCATAAAACTTCATCTGCTTGATCATGGCTGCGAAACCATTGGAACGCTGGGTCCCGATGAATCGTTCCATTCCGATCTTCCTCATGAAGTACAGGTCGGCATTCAATATGTCGTCGGCCGTTTGGCCCGAGAATATCCTGATCAGGAGACTCACAAGCCCCTTGGTGATCGCCGTATTGCTGTCGGCGTTGAAGTAAACCCGGTCGTTTTCGGAGTTTGCAACAAGCCACACTTTTGATTGACACCCCTTTACTTCGTTGTCTTCCACACGATCACCTTCCGCGATGGGCGGGAGCTTTTGGCCGAGCTCCATGATATACAAGACGGTCATTTCCATGTCTCCGTCTAGCAACGAAAACTCGCTGATGATTTCTTCTTGTATGTCGGCGATGCTCTTCACCTCGTTATTTTAAGAAGTTAATAATCCTGTCCATCCCTTCTACAAGTTGATCTACCTCCTGGCGCGTGTTGTAAACTGCAAAGGAAGCACGAACGGTGCCTTCGATGCCAAGTCGATCCATCAGGGGTTGCGTACAGTGATGTCCCGTGCGAACCGCAATACCGCGCGCATCAAGCATCTGGCCGATGTCGAAATGGTGAATACCGTCTACGACAAACGACACGATTCCTACCTTCCGTTTCGCCGTTCCAATCAAGCGGACGCCCTTTAACTTCGAGAGTTCGGCGCTCGCGTACACCATCAAGTCATGTTCATGCGCGGCGATCGCTTCCTTTCCAATTGCTTGAATGAAATCAATAGCCGGCTTCAGCGCCACCGTGTCCGCAATGTTGGGTGTGCCTGCCTCAAACTTGTAGGGAAGCTCGTTATAGGTTGTTTTCTCGAAAGTGACTTGTTTGATCATTTCGCCACCGCCGAAAAACGGGGGCATTTTCTCGAGAAGTTCTCTCTTTCCGTACAGGATGCCGGCGCCGGTGGGGCCATACATCTTATGCGCCGAGATGCAATAGAAGTCCACATCCAAAGCTTGTACGTCGATCGTCACATGGGAAGCCGCTTGAGCACCGTCTACCAGCACCACCGCACCTGCTTCGTGGGCGGCCGCGATGATGTCCTCGATCGGATTGATGGTACCGAGGCTATTCGACACGTGGTTCAATACGACCATCTTGGTCTTCGACGACAACAGTTTCAGGTAAGCATCGAATACAAGTTCGCCCTCATCGGTGACGGGTATCACGCGTAGCTTGGCGCCTCTCGCCTCACACACCATTTGCCACGGTACGATGTTCGAGTGGTGTTCGATTGCAGAAACGATAACCTCGTCGCCAGCACCGATAAACGTACGTCCGTATGAATGGGCAACTAAGTTGACACCTTCCGTGACGCCACGTGAGAGGAAAATGATCTCTTTAGTAGAACCAGCGTTCACGAATGCACGCGCGGCCTCTCTGGTGTCTTCGAAGGCACGGGTGGCACGCTCTGCCAAGGTGTGGATTCCACGGTGAATGTTCGCGTTGAAACCTTGGTAGTAGTCTACCAACCCTTGAATGACTTGACGGGGTTTTTGGGTAGTCGCGGCATTGTCGAGGTAAACCAGATCCCGTCCATTAATTTTTTGATGGAGGATCGGAAACTCCTCACGGATCTTCAACAGATCGACGGGCTTTATGGAAGTTACGGAACTCATTTGCTTGAGCCGTGTAGTCGGTTAGTTACTAACGAATCGATATATGCCTTCAATTCCGGAATCGCGATCAGTTCAGTGGTCTCCGCGGCGAATGCGTACAACAGCATGGCGCGTGCATCGCCTTTTGCGATCCCGCGTGATTGCAAATAGAACATTGCCTCATCGTCGAGCTGGCCTGTCGTACATCCGTGCGAGCACTTTACATCGTCTGCCCAAATTTCGAGCTGCGGCTTTGTATTGATCGTCGCTTGCTCAGTTAACAGGATGTTGCGGTTCGATTGAAACGCGTTCGTCTTCTGGGCATGTGGACGGACGTAGATTTTTCCATTGAAGACTCCTTTCGAGCGATCGTCCATGACGCCCTTGTAAAGTTCGTTGCTAAACGAATTAGGGAGGCGGTGATCCACCACGGTATGATGATCACCCATGGTTTCACCATGAAGTAAACTCAGACCATGAAAGTGTGACTCGCAGTTTTCACCATCAATGGAGATGGAAAGGTTGTTTCGAACCAAGATGCCTTCCAAGAGCAGCGTGAATGTATTCACGTGACTGGAATCGGCTTGGGCGACGTCTGTGTTACAAACCTCTACGACTTGCGCGGTGTTTTGGACTTTACAAAAATCTACGCGCGACTGCTTTCCAACCGTGATGGTCTCCAGCTTAGTATGAAACACGGGACGATTGCCGACAACGACAGTTCGATCGATGATGCGGCAGGCGGCGCCGTCTGCTATACTCGCCGCAAAAGAGGCGTGGACCGAGGGAACTCGACCCGTGAGGATGTGTAACAACAGAACCGGCTTTTCGATCGTGCCTTTGACGTCGAGAAGAACCACGTCGTTGCGAAGGCCATTCGTTATTTTGACGAAAGGATCGACCGAACGCGTGGGCACATCTTCCTTACCGAGTTTGAAAACATCAGCTTTGACTAACTCTACCGTTGAAGAGAGTTCTTTGGAGAACACCCCGTCGATCAGCACAATGGTCGATGTGTCGAGCCCCGGGATAAGGAACTCGGCAATAGAATCGATGCGCTGTTCAGTTCCTACTTCAAAGCCATTGGCGAACGCTTTTTCAAGCACTCGGGCGATCGGCGTGAAGCGATATTCTTCAGCTTTCCTTAGAGGAAGGGTGAACGAAGACGTATCGACACCAGGTCTCGCGAAAGCCGCTAGTTCTGCTACCAAATTTCTTTTGTCTGCCAACGTGCTCATCGTTATACCGAAGCCATTTCGTTCTTAATCCAATCGTAGCCTTTTGCTTCAAGTTCGAGCGCCAATTCCTTTGTGCCAGACTTCACAATGCGGCCTTTGTAGAGAACATGCACGAAGTCGGGTACGATGTAATCGAGCAGTCTTTGGTAGTGGGTTACGACGATCACGGCGTTGTTCTTGGATCGCAGCTTGTTCACCCCATTCGAAACGATGCGCAGGGCATCGATGTCAAGACCGGAATCAGTTTCATCGAGGATGGCAAGCTTCGGTTCAAGCATGGCCATCTGAAAGATTTCATTGCGTTTCTTTTCGCCGCCAGAGAATCCTTCATTGAGAGAACGGTTGAGTAGAGATTGATCGATTTCAACCAACTTCATTTTTTCCTTCATCAGGTTGAGGAATGAAACGGCATCCAACGTGGGTTGTCCGCGGTGTTCGCGAATCTGGTTGAGTGCTGTCTTCATGAAATTGATGGTGCTGACCCCTGGAATTTCTACCGGATATTGGAACGCCATGAACACACCTTCGCGCGCGCGTTCTTCCGGAGCCATGGCCAGCAGGTCTTTCCCAAGAAAGGATACCGCGCCGCCCGTCACTTCGTAATCTTCTCGGCCGGAAAGCACTGATGCCAACGTGCTCTTTCCAGATCCGTTGGGTCCCATGATCGCGTGCACCTCGCCAGCTTTCACCTCCAAGTTGATTCCATTCAGAATCTGCTTCTCAGCCACCCGTGCTTGTAAGTTGTCTATTCGTAACATCTAAACCTTAATTCTTAATTCTTAATTCTTAATTCTTAATTCTTAATTCTTAATTCTTAATTCTTAATTCTTAATTCTTGAACTTACCCAACCGACCCTTCCAACGTCAACGCCAGTAGTTTCTGGGCTTCGACGGCGAACTCCATCGGCAATTGGTTCAATACTTCTTTTGCGTATCCGTTTACAATCAATGCCACGGCGGCTTCCTCGTCGATGCCACGTTGCAAGCAGTAGAAGATCTGATCTTCACCGATCTTTGAAGTGGTGGCTTCGTGTTCTATCCGCGCTGTATTGTTCTCCACATCGATGTACGGGAACGTATGGGCACCGCATTGGTCACCCATCAGCAGAGAATCGCATTGTGAAAAGTTGCGCGCATTTTGAGCCCTTTTCATAATGTGCACTTGACCGCGGTAACTGTTTTGTGACTTACCCGCGGAGATACCTTTCGATACAATTCGCGAACGCGTGTTTTTGCCGATGTGCACCATCTTGGTTCCGGTGTCGGCTTGCTGGTAGTTGTTGGTGACAGCGACGGAATAGAATTCACCAGACGAATAGTCGCCCTTCAAAATGCAGGAGGGATACTTCCAGGTGATCGCGGATCCCGTTTCTACTTGGGTCCAGGAAATTTTCGAGTGATCACCGGCGCAGAGTCCGCGCTTCGTCACAAAGTTGTAGATGCCGCCCTTACCTTGCTTATCGCCAGGGTACCAGTTTTGAACGGTCGAGTATTTGATCTCCGCATCCTTCATGGTATACAACTCGACAACGGCCGCGTGAAGTTGGTTCTCGTCGCGCATGGGCGCGGTGCAGCCTTCAAGGTAGCTGACGTATGAGCCTTCATCGGCCACGATCAGCGTGCGTTCGAACTGACCCGTATTGGCCGCGTTGATCCGGAAGTAGGTCGAAAGTTCCATGGGGCATCGAACGCCTTTCGGGATGTAACAAAACGACCCATCGGAAAATACCGCCGAGTTGAGCGCCGCAAAGTAGTTGTCGTTCATCGGAACGACGCTGCCTAGGTATTTCTTCACCAATTCGGGATGTTCTTTCACCGCATCACTAAATGAGCAGAAAATGATCCCGAGTTCGGCTAATTTCTCTTTAAATGTCGTGGCAACCGATACGCTGTCGATGACGGCGTCTACCGCCACACCTGTGAGTCGCTTTTGTTCGGTCAATGAAATGCCAAGCTTCTCGAAAGTCTTCAGCAGTTCTGGATCCACGTCTTCAAGGCGTTTATTGGCTGCTTTCTGCTTCGGTGCCGAATAGTAAATGATGTCTTGATAGTTGATGGCAGGGTAGTGGACGTTCGCCCATTTCGGCTCCGTCATCTTCTCCCATTTGCGGAACGCCTCCAAACGCCAGTTCAGGAGCCACTCGGGCTCGCCCTTCTTGGTCGAAATGAAGCGGACAATGTCCTCGTTCAAGCCCTTGGGCGCGGTGTCCGTCTCGAAGTTTACCGTCCAGCCGTGCTCGTACTCGCGGGAGGTGAACTCTTCCAAAACCTGGTTATCCTTGCTCATTCGACCTATTTAGACTGATTTTAAATAATAACCTCAAAAATACTAACAAAAATCGGCTTTTAAGGTTCTGGATTTACCAATAAATATTGCCAACGATTTCAGTCCGACAGCTTTAGATTGCGGTCTAGGCTTTCCTCGAGGGATATCATGGTTTCTGTCCGTTCGATTCCCTCGACCTGCTGCATCTTGTCGTGCAGGACTTCCTTTAAATGGTTGGTGTCGCGGCAGTGGATTTTGACGAACATCGAGTAATTGCCCGTCGTATAGTGGATGTTGGTGATCTCTTGGATCTTCTTCAGTTCGTTGAGCACTTTTTCGTATAAATCGCTCTTTTGGAGGTAAATGCCGATAAAAGCCGTGATGTCGTAACCCAGTTTCGAGTAATTGAGCCTCAGGGTGGTGCGTTCCACGATGCCAGCTTCTTCCATCTTGTTCATCCTTACGTGTACCGTTCCCTGTGATACGTATACCTTTTTCGCCACCTCCGTGTAGGGTTTCTTGGCATCCTGCGTCAAGATTTCGAGGATCTTGAGGTCGGTATTGTCGATTTCATAATTTTTTGCCATCGCGAGCCTATAATGTTAGTTGAATTATAAAATTGATAATATTATTTTATAAATACTATATAATTTGGATTGTTTTATTGAATGAAGTGATGATTTGATGTTGCTTTGTTCCCGTTGTCGCACACACTGTAGGGTGTTGAAATTGGCAGACAAGCCCTCCTGTCTCGGGGGTGAGGATAAACGGGATAAACGCAGGGTAATGGGTTGACCACTAAAAAGTTTTCTTGTGCCCTGTAGCTAACTGCCTCGTGGAGGTTCGAGCCCTCCCTCTACAGCTTTGAAAGAAGGCCTGCTCCTGAAAAGGACGGGCTTCTTTCGTTTTAACCCCTTCCCACATTAGGTCCGCGTTAAAATCCTTCGAAAGGGCGTTTTGTTCTCCCCCGACTCCACACAAACGATTGCTTAAACCGCGTTTTTTCGGGTAATTGTGTTTGATTCATTAAAACCTGATGTCGATATGAAAGAGTACCCGTGGTTGAGTTCTTACCCGTCCGTTGTTGCCAAAGAGATCGGCCCTCTTCCGTATTCTTCGCTAGTTGAGTTGTTCGCATCTGCTTCAAAAAAGTATGCCGACCACGTGGCGTATGAGAACATGGGCGCGCAGTTGACCTTCCGCCAAGTCGATGAGCTTTCGACCGCATTCGGGGCCTATCTACAAAAAGGACTCGGCCTAAAGAAAGGTGAACGCATCGCGATCCAGATGCCGAACCTGCTCCAGTTCCCGATCTGCTTCATCGGCGCCCTGAAGGCCGGACTCATTGTCGTCAATACCAATCCGCTTTACACGCCACGCGAAATGGAACATCAGTTCCGCGACTCGGGCGCATCGGCCATCGTGATCGTCTCCAACTTTGCTAAGAACTTAGAAGAAATCACAAGCAAACTTCCCGGCCTCAAACATATCATTGTCACGCAGATGGGCGACATGCTCGGTGTATTGAAAGGTGCACTCGTCAACTTCGTTGTCAAGAATGTGAAGAAGATGGTACCCGCATACAACATCCCGGGCGCCCTTTCCTTTAAAGACGCATTGTCGGCAGGGCGAGGCCTTACGCTCGACGCTCCGAAAATCGATCCTGAAGATGTCGCTGTACTTCAATACACAGGCGGCACAACCGGTATCTCCAAAGGAGCCCAACTGTCGCATCGAAACCTGATCGCGCACAACCAGATGATCACGGAATGGTTCAAGCCCTACATGAGGCCCGATGGAAAGGACTTAATCATCACAGCGATACCCATGTATCACATTTTCGCGTTGAGCGTGAATGGCACGTTGATGTACAGCTCAGGTGTGAAAAACGTGTTGATCACCAACCCGCGCGACATTCCAGGATTCTGTAAAGAACTCGCCAAGCACAAGTTTACCATCATCACGGGTGTCAACACACTCTTCAACGGCTTGCTGCACAACCCCGAGTTCGCCAAGCTCGATTTTTCGTCGATGGCAGGCGCCGTGGGCGGTGGTATGGCTGTACAAGATGCTGTCGCCAAGAAGTGGGAACAAGTAACCGGTAAACCCTTGGTAGAAGGATATGGATTGAGTGAAACGTCACCGGTTTTGTGTTGCAATCCGCTCGACGGCTCCCATCGCTTGGGCACCATCGGGTTGCCGATGCCAAGTACAGACGTGGCCTTGTTCGATGACAATGGAAATCCCGTGCCTGTGGGAGAGTCCGGCGAGATTTGCGCGAAGGGCCCTCAGGTGATGCGTGGTTATTGGGAGAAAGATAATACCGGCGTGTTTTTCCATGGCGATTGGTTCCGCACCGGCGACATCGGTGTGATGGATGAACGTGGGTTTTTCAAAATCGTGGACCGGAAGAAAGACATGATTAAGGTGTCGGGCTTCAACGTGTTCCCCAACGAGATTGAGAACGTCGTGGCGAGCCATCCCAAGGTGTTGGAAGTAGCCGCGATCGGCGTACCAGACGCCAAATCCGGCGAGGTGATCAAGGTGTTTATCGTAAAACGCGACCAAACCCTCACCGAAGAGGAACTCATCGCTTACTGTCACAAGAATATGACAAACTACAAGGTTCCGAAGTATGTTGTCTTCCGCACGGAACTCCCCAAATCGAACGTGGGTAAGATCATTCGACGTGTCTTGAAGGAGGAGGAAGCCGCTGCCAAGTCGAAAGCGGCATAATTTCTACAGATGGCGTTATGAGCAAGGGTAGCTTTGATCTACTTTTGCCGCTCAATTATAGACCTTTTGCATCTCATGAAACGCAAGACCTTTTTTGCTTCGCTCGTCGCATTGGCGGCTGCGGCCCAAATTTCCTACGCGCAAGAACTTCGCTATCCCGAAGAGAAGCACCTCAAGAACTTGCGGCAACTGACTTTTGGGGCCGACAACGCTGAGGCCTACTGGAGCTTCGATAGCAAGATGGTGACGTTCCAGTCGAACAATAAGAAATGGGGAGTTGGTTGCGATCAAATCTTCTACATGCCTATTTCCGGTGAAGACCTGAGCGATGGTCACCGCCCACACTTGATCAGCACGGGCGAGGGTCGTACCACGTGTTCGTTCTTCATGAAAGGCAACAAGACTATTTTATATGCTTCGACACACCTGGGCGGTAAGGAATGTCCTCCGGAGCCGGCCCGTACGCCCGGTGGCAAATACTTGTGGCCCATCTACGATTCGTACGACATCTTTATTGCGGGTCTTGACGGCAAGATAATCGAGCAACTGACCAATACGCCCGGATACGATGCAGAAGCAACCGTGTCGCCGAAAGGAGATAAGATCGTGTTCACATCAATGCGAAGCGGTGACCTCGATCTTTACATCATGGACGTCAAGTCGAAAAAGGTCACTCAAGTGACGAAAGAACTCGGCTACGATGGAGGTGCGTTTTTCTCACCCGACGGTAAGAAACTTGTGTTTCGCGCATCGCGCCCTAAAACAGAGCAGGAAAAGACTGAATACCTAGATTACCTCAAGCAAGGGCTCGTCGCGCCCACCGCGATGGAGATCTTCACCTGCAACATCGACGGATCTAACCTAAAGCAGATCACCAACCTAGGAAAGGCGAACTGGGCACCGTTCTACCACCCGGCCGGCAAGAAGATCATCTTCAGTTCGAACCACAAGGGTACTCGTGGGTTCGAGTTCAACTTGTTCATGATCAATGAAGATGGTAGCGGACTCGAACAGATCACCTACGACAAGGTTTTCGATTCGTTCCCGATGTTCTCACCAGATGGCAAGAAGATTATCTTCTCGTCGAATCGGAACAACAACGGCACGCGCGACACCAACTTGTTTGTCGCCGAGTGGGTTGACTAATCCCCTAGAATAAGTTCGCGAGCCCGAAGAATTTCTCCAGAATCACCAGCACCGACAGGATTCCGAGTAACACCGGCGCGACGTAGGTAATGGTGAATGTGAGATACTTTTTCAAAAAAGACGTACTGTAGCCGAAGTCGCTAACTTCGATTTCTTTGTGCATGTTTTCAATACGCCACCGTTTGGCAATGAATATGCACATCAAGCAACCACCCACGACCAAGCTGATGTCGCACATGTCGGCGACGAAAGAGAGGAAGTCTCCTTTTTGCGCGCCAATGAGCGGGTAGAAGGGGAGCTTGTTCAACCACTCGACCATTCCTTGGCTCATCATACTGGGAAGCCCTAGAATGAATATGCCGATAGCCAATGCCCATACCATGGTGGTGCGATTTCTCTTGTGCGTATCGACAAAGTACGCTACTGGAACTTCCAGCAAAGAGATGGTGGAGGTGAGCGCGGCGAAGCACACGAGCAAGAAGAAGGAGCCACCAATAACACGCCCGAGAACGGGACCCATTTCGCTAAAAATCTGAGGTAGTACGATGAAGATTAGCGGAGGTCCTTGTGTCCCTACGTTGTCGATGTTGAGTTTGTACTGAAGGAAGTGAACGAGCGGGAACACCATCAACCCGGCTAAGAAGGCCACGGACGTGTCTGCAATTGAAATCACGGCCGCCGATCGGGTGATGTTATCCGTTTTCTTTAGGTAAGAGCCATAGGTGATGAGGCAACCCATCCCAAGAGACAATGAGAAAAAGGCTTGCTTTAGCCCGTCGAACACCGTTTGAATCCGGAGTTCTGAAAAGTCGGGAACGAGGTAAAACTTCACACCTGACATGGCATTAGGGAGCGTAAGGCTGTAGATAATCAGTCCAATCAAGATCACATAAAGCGCGGGCATCATGATTCGATTGGCTACTTCAATTCCTCCTTGAATTCCCTTAGAGACGATGACTGCCGTGAGGACCATGAAGATGGCGGAAAAGATGAGGTTGGAATTGGCGAAACCACTCGCACTGCTCACATTCACGATGTCGTTGACAAATTCGCCGAAGAAGGCTCCGAAGTTTCCCTCGCTGAGCAGATCTCCAAACGAGATGTGGAGAAAGTAGCCGAAAGCCCATCCGGCCACCACATTATAAAAGGAGAGAATGAAAATGCCGGCGAGGATTCCGAATGTTCCCAGCGCACCCCAACGTCGACCGCCTAGTTTTGAATAGGAGCCATGTGCGTCGGAAGCTGCCGCACGACCAATCGCGATTTCACCCACCATCACTGGATAGCAGAGCAAGAAGATGCAACACAGGTAGACGAGCAAGAAGATGGCGCCGCCGTTTTGTCCCGCCAGGTAGGGGAATTTCCAAATGTTGCCGAGTCCCACGGCCGAGCCGGCAGCTGCGAGGATGAAACCGATCCGTCCAGAAAAATTACCTCTGTTGTCTGCCATAATGAGTCGTCGGGGTTTACGTTTAACATCGCAAACGTTTTTGCATGCAATGCGGCGGCAAAATAGGTCGTAAACTAAAATTGTCAAAACGTGGTTACACAACCGCCGCTGGGATGATAATAGGTGAGCCGTCGATCAACGGTGGGGTGGTTCAATGCGTTAACACAGCATTAATTATTTCGGGCACGCGTCTCACTTCTCGAAATTTGTGTCAAATTTAAGTTTAGGATTATTAGGGAGGACGACTATGGAGGATACCAAGAAACTTTCGACGCAGGAAAAAGCACTTAGAATCAACCTTTCGAGAGCAGTTTATGGGTCCTTTGCGGAGATTGGCGCTGGCCAAGAGGTGGCGGCAAACTTTTTCAAAGTAGGGGGTGCTTCTGGTACCGTCGCCAAGACAATATCGGCGTACGATATGAAGTTCTCGGATGCGATCTACGGCGTCTGCGAGCGTTACGTTTGTGAAGAACGACTCCAGTCGATGCTCGACAAAGAGTACGCGTTGCTCCCCGAGCGTTTACCCGAAAGAGCAAACAGGACCCAGTTTTTCGCTTTCGCTGATACGGTGGAGGCGCTGAACTACGAGCGGACCAATCAAGGCCACGGGTGGATAGGCTTGAGATTCCAACTCCATCCCGAACGAGAGCCCAACGACTGCGTAGTGCACGTGAAGATGCACGACACCGATCCTCTGCAACAACAGTTTGCGCTGGGGATCGTCGGCGTCAATATGATCTATGGCTGTATGTTCGTGTCGGAACCTGAAGCCATCATGATGTCGCTTCTCGATGGGTTGACCACCCGCAGGATTGAGATCGATACCTTCCGCCTGTCCGGCCCCGATTTCAAGGCCGTCGACAACCGGTTGATGGCGCTCAAACTCGTTAAGAATGGTTTGACGAAGGCGGCGATGTTTGGTCCCGACGGTACTGTCATGCAACCGTCGGAGGTGTTATATAAGAAGAACGTGCTCGTGTTGCGCGGTCGTTTCCGCCCCGTCACGCACGTCAATGTTGATATGCTTCTCACCTCGCGGCGCCATTTCAAGAACGAACCCGACGTCGATAAGTCTAAGATGGTGGTGCTCACCGAACTGACGCTTACCGACCTGAGCGCCGACGGCAAAATTGATGAGAAGGATTTCTTACACCGCGCCGATATTATCTGCTCACTGGGACAAACCGTTTTGGTATCCAACTATTTCGAGTACTATCGATTGGTCGATTACCTCTCGAAAATAACGAAGGGGAAGAAGATTGGGATCATCCTTGGTATCTATGCCCTCCAAAAGATTTTCGAAGAAAAGACTTATGAAAATCTAAAAGGCGGAATCCTTGAAAGCTTCGGTACCCTTTTCGGAACCAACGTGAAACTGTATATCTACCCGGCGTGGAAACGTGATTCAAGCGACTTGTTTACGCTGAAAGACTTCGAAGAAACACTCCCGGTCAACCTCCGAAGTCTCTTCCGTTACTTGGTCGAGAACAATAAGGTGGAGGATATCAAAGATGCCAATGTCAATAACCTACATATCATCTCCGACAACGTGTTGGCCATGATCAAAAAGGGTGATGAAGGCTGGGAGAAATTCGTACCTAGGAAAGTGCAAGAAGCGATCAAGGACCACAACTTGTTCGATTACCACCGCGAGGCAGTCGGAAGTTAATTTAGGTCTACACCACCACGGGCACACCACTGAGAACCTCCTGACACTAAAGGAGGTTTTCTTTTTTCATTCGTGCAAAGTAGTCCTTTGCTTCCGTCATGACTCTCCTTGCCAAGAGGAATCCAGTGAGCATGGTGGGGATCGCCATCAACGCGTATGCGATATCGATTAAGTTCATCACATCGGCCATCGACGCGATAGCACCCAGCACGATCGTGATCAAGTAGAAGTAGTCGTACCATCTTCCAGCTTTCACACCCAACATGAAAGAGATCGCTTTATTTCCGTAATAACTATAGGAGAATAGCGAGGTAATAGCGAAGAAGAAAGCAGAAACAAGCAACAGGAATTTACCGACCTCACCCAGTGAACTTTCAAAGGCCATCACCGTTAGTGTGACACCACTGGCACCAGAGGTCTCCCACACGCCTGTTACTAAGATGGCGACTGCTGTGAGCGTACATACGAGCAGCGTATCTATCGCGGGACTGAGCATCGACACGAGACCTTCTCGCACGGGTTCGGCAGTTTGCGAAGCAGCCAAGGCCATGGGGGCGGTTCCAATCCCTGCTTCATTGGAAAAAGAAGCACGACGAACACCCGTTACGATAAGTCCGCCTACAATGCCACCCAACGCGGGTTCTCCGTGATAGTGACTTGCGCTGAATGCGTCGGTGATCACCATCCATAGGTAGTGAGGAACCTCGGTGATATGCATGATTAAGATAACCAACACCGAACCGAAGTAGACTACTATCATGAGTGGGACCATTTTTCCAGCCCATTGACCAATGCGTTGAATACCACCGATGATCACGAAGCCAGAAATAACCATTAACGTGGTCCCGATGACCAACTTCAACACGTTGATCTCAATACCACCGATGGAGATCGTTTGGGCTCGCAACGATTCCGAGCGGATCCCGATATCGATGATTACTTGGGTGAGCTGGTTGGCTTGGAAAATTGGTAAACAACCGATCAAACAGCAGACACTAAATAAAATGGCCAACGGTTTGAGTTTGGGGAACGCTTCGCGGATCACATACATGGGACCGCCTTGAACCGTTCCGGCAGAGTCTTTTCCACGAAACATCACCGAGGCAGTGCTCGTGAAGAAGTTCGTTGACATGCCAACAAATGCGGTCACCCACATCCAGAATAGCGCACCAGGTCCGCCAATGGAGATCGCGGCCGCTACGCCTGCGATGTTGCCCATCCCGACGGTGGATGCCAACGCGGTGGACAGCGCCTCATAAGGACTGATTTGCCCCGGGTCATTTGGGTTATGGAATTTTCCACGCAGGATGGCGATCGCGTGACCGAAATAGCGATAGTGAATAAACCTCGAATAAAGCAGGAAGAAAATACCACCGAGAATCAGGAGAAACAGTATGACAATCCAGACATGTTCCGCTGTTTTCGAAATCAATTGACTGATGCCAGCCAGGAAGGAAGTTTCCGCCATGTCTACGCTGTTAAGTATTTCCAAATAAAGTGAAATACTTTTGAAGTGCAATAGATGCGGTTTAGACCTACGGTTCGAAGCGTTCGACTAGAGTGGCCGTGGCCTTTTGAATTTCTTTCCAGCTACCGATCGGGAGTTTGAACACGAGGGTGTGGGCGGGTGCGAGTTCCTCAACTTCGCTCGTGCAAACGAATTCAGCGAAGTAGCTGATCGTTGGGTTGTGGGCAACGATCGCGATGCAAGCGTGCGCATCGACTTGATGTAATAGCTCTAACATCGTTCCAACGGAACCTTGATAGAGATCTTCTTCAACGGAGATTCGATCTTGGAATCGCTCAAATCCGAGTTGCTCGGTGATGAGTTTCGTGGTCTGCATGGTACGCGTCGCGGAGCTCACAATGAACCAATCGATTGAATACGACGAGTGCTTTAAAAAACGTCCAACGGAGGCAGCTTGCCGCAAGCCTGTCGTCGTCAATTCACGCTCTTTATCTGTTTGCCCGGTTACTTTTTCACCGCTTTCCGCATGACGAACTAGGATGAGATGTTTCATTCGTATAAAACAAATGTACAAGTTGTGTCAATCATCGGTCGATTCGTGTACTAACTCTCTGACAATCATATCACTTGATGCAAGCTGGAGGCGGTTGTGAAATGCATTCTAATGCGATCGCGCGTTCCCTCGAAATTTGCGATTGTAAAAAAAATCGGATATTTGAACCCCTTATTGCAAAACTCTAAGCATGTCTAAGAATCTCGTTATTGTTGAGTCTCCGGCTAAAGCGAAAACTATTGAAGGTTATCTCGGTAAGGATTTTACCGTGACTTCTAGCATGGGACACGTGCGTGACCTGCCGAAAGGAAACAACTCGATCGACATCGAGAATAATTACGAACCCACCTATGAAGTGAGCGCCGATAAAAAGGAGGTCATTTCGAAACTAAAGAAACTAAGCGCCGATGCCGAGATGGTTTACCTAGCGTCCGACGATGACCGCGAGGGTGAAGCCATTGCATGGCACTTGAAGGAAGTTCTGGATTTGAACGACGATAACACGCGTCGAATTGTCTTTACCGAAATCACGAAGAACGCGATACAGAATGCACTGAAGTCCCCGCGCGGAATTGACTTGGATCTCGTCAACGCACAACAGGCTCGTCGTATCCTCGACCGTCTGGTGGGTTTTGAATTGTCGCCGATTTTGTGGAAGAAAATCAAAACAGGTTTGTCGGCCGGACGTGTTCAGTCTGTCGCGGTGCGGCTGGTGGTGGAACGCGAACGTGAGATCGACAAGTTCGAAGCGAAATCGTCATTCCGTGTTGTGGCAATTTTTGACCTCGGGAAGGGAAAGCAATTGGTGGCCGAACTCCCCAGTAAGTTCGATTCGGAAGAAGAAGCGCTAGAGTTCTTGAAGTCGTGTGTCGGAGCGAAGTTTACGATTGGCGATCTCCAGAAGAAGCCGGGCAAAAAATCGCCCGCGCCGCCGTTCACTACGTCCACTTTGCAACAAGAAGCAGGGCGCAAGCTCGGGTTCTCGGTTTCTCAAACCATGGTCGTGGCACAAAAGCTATACGAAGCTGGTAAGATCAGTTATATGCGTACCGACTCGGTGAACTTGTCGGAAGAAGCAATTGCTGGTGCCTCACGACAAATTGAATCCGCGTACGGCAAAGAATATGTGTTCAACCGTCGCTTCAAGACGAAATCGAGCGGCGCACAAGAAGCCCACGAAGCCATTCGACCGACAGATTTTTCTGTAACAGATCCGGGCATGGATCGCAACGGCCTTCGTTTGTACGACCTCATTTGGAAGCGCGCCATTGCCTCGCAAATGGCAGACGCAGAACTCGAAAAGACAACAGCCACCATCAACATATCAACAAGCCCACGGCAACTGCAAGCAACCGGCGAGGTTATTAAGTTCGACGGCTTCTTGAAAGTTTACATGGAGTCGCAAGACGAAGAAGATGGCGACGAAGAACAGGGCGGCAAAGTATTGCCTCCGCTGAAAGTAGGGCAGGACCTCGCATTGAATGAACTTACGGCGACGCAGACCTTCACACGTCACCCACCGAGGTATACCGAAGCAAGCTTGGTGAAGAAGTTGGAAGAATTGGGCATCGGCCGACCATCAACGTATGCACCTACTATCTCAACGGTGCAGAAACGTGGTTATATTATTAAAGAGAGCCGCGATGGCAAAGAGCGTCCTTACAAGGTCCTGCAATTGAAATCAGACCAAGTGACGTCTCGAGCCGAAAGTGAAATTACTGGAGCAGAAAAGAATAAGTTGTTCCCGACCAACATGGCGATGATCGTGAACGACTTTTTGGTCGAGCATTTTCCCGATATCACGAACTATTCATTTACCGCGGAGATCGAACAAGAGTTTGATGAAATCGCCAGCGGGAAACTAGAGTGGCATCGGATGATCGACCAATTTTACAAGCCCTTCCACAAGGTGGTGTCGAAAACCGAAAAGGTGGAGCGATCTTCTGTGGCGAATAAGGTTCGGGAACTAGGCGTCCATCCAAAATCCGGATTGAAGATTTACGCCAAGTTGGGAAAATTCGGCGCGTACGTCCAGTTGGGTGAAAACCCTGAAGACGGCAAGGAAGGTAAGCCCAAGTTTGCGAGCCTCCGACCCGGACAGTTCCTCGAAAACATTACCATCGACGACGCGTTGGAACTGTTCAAGATGCCACGCGACATGGGCGAATTCGAAGAGAAGCCCGTTGTCGTAAACATCGGTCGCTTTGGCCCTTATGTGATGCACGATAAGAAGTTTGTATCTATTCCGAAAGAGGAAGACCCCTATACTATCTCACCGGAACGTGCTGTCGACTTGATAAAGGAAAAGCGAATCGCAGATGCGAACAAAACCATCAAGCTGTTCTCCGAAAATCCTGACATTCAAATTCTGAACGGTCGCTTCGGCCCCTACATCAAAGCCGGTAAGAAAAACGTGAAGATCCCGAAAGGGAAGGTGCCTGCCGAACTCACCCTCGAAGAGTGCGTCGAACTCGCCGAGAAAGCACCAGAACGCAAGGGCAGGTTCTTTAAGAAAAAGGCTTCTTAGCCACCTAAACCCGACAACTTTGAGCCCGACGTTTTCGGCGGGCTCGTTCATCGTTGTATATTTAGTGTCGACACGGTAGTTGGGATGTCCATCCCAGCCTGCGATATTCGACCAAATTCCTTACCTACGATGAAATTGAAATTTGCCCTTTTTGCCTTCCTATTCGTTGGCGGCTTCGCCTGGGCCCAGTCACCCGAACTTGAACGCTTCATCAGCCATCCCTTTGAGTCTGGCTTTGCCTCTTCCATGGACGGCAAGAACCTTGCGTGGGTGATCAACGATCATGGTAAACGCAACATCGTCGTGAAGATGGGCAACGACATCCCGCGATTACTCACCAACTTTACCCAAGATGATGGACAGGAGATTTCGGAAATCACCTTCAGCCCAAATGGAACGATCATTTTGTTTGTTCGCGGTGGTGCCGCAAACCGACAAGGTCAATCACCCAATCCGGCAAGCCTCGCCGAGGGAGTGGAACAGGCGATCTACTTCAAGGACCTCACGTCGAAAAGTGCGCCTGCTAGAATCACAAAAGGAAGTGACCCCGTTTTTTTTAAGGATGGGATCAAGTTTCTATTCAGCAAAGACGGTCAAATCTTCGAATCACCACTCGACATCAATGCAAGTCCCAAGCCGTTGTTCACGGCACGTGGCAGTAACTTTGGACCCGTATTCTCCCCCGACGGACGCACCGTGCTTTTCACCAGTGCCCGTGGCGACCACTCCTTCGTCGGCGCTTACAACCTCGACAGCAAGTCGATCAAATGGATTGCACCGGAGGTAACGAATGACGGTTATCCGGCATGGTCACCCGGTGGCGATCAAGTTGCTTTCATCCGAACGCCCGGTATCAAGGAGGGAGAACTTAACAATGTAACCGGTGGCAACAAGTTTTCGATCGTCGTAGCCGACCCGAAAACCGGAAAGGGCAATGTTGTATGGCAGTCGCCAGCAGACGACGGTGGCTTCGCACAGTCTTACGTCAACACAGCCCTCGCGTGGACAAAAGCAGGAAGGATCGTTTTCTTTTCCGAACACACAGGATGGAACCATATCTTCTCGATGACACCCAGCGGTGGAGATGTGAAGGATATCACACCCGGCGACGGGGAGGTCGAAAACATGGTGATAGATCCCTCAGGTATGAACGTATACTTCGACGGCAATCGCGAAGACATCAACCGCCGACACATTTGGAAGTCGGATGTCACCAAGGGGATGCCGGTTGCGGTGACAACGGGCGATGGCATCGAGACAGCCCCTGCGTTTGCCGGTCCCTTGCTCTTTTGTTTCCGGTCAACTGCCACCTCGGGCCGAACGCTGGTGCGTGTCGAGGAAACTCAAAAGATCACAGCCCAAGTGTTTCCACAGAAACTGCCGGTTTTTCAACCCACGGGGTTGGTGAAGCCGGAACCCGTCACCTTTAAAGCAGCAGACGGCACACTCATACATGGGCAACTGTTCGTGAACCGCGCGCTCACAGGAAAGAGGCCGGGCCTTGTGTTTATGCATGGTGGCCCCGTCCGTCAGATGCTATTGGGATTTCACTACAGTGAGTATTATTCGAACTGCTACGCCTTCAATCAATATATGGCCAGCCAGGGTTATGCCGTGCTCGCGGTCAACTATCGATGTGGGACGGGTTATGGCCGCAACTTTAGACGGATCAAGAACCAAGGACCACGTGGCGCGGAAGAGTATCAAGATATCGTGGCGGGTGGCAAATTCTTGCAAGGCCTCCCCGAAGTCGAGCCCTCCAAGATCGGCTTGTGGGGTGGATCCTACGGTGGATACTTGACCGCCATGGGGCTGGCGCGAAACCCAGAACTTTTTAAAGCGGGTGTCGACGTGCACGGCGTTCATGACTGGGCGTACCGAGCCAAAGACTTCGCGCCCGGCGGGTGGTGGGGAATTGGCCCCAACGAAATGGATGTGGCCTATAAGTCTTCGCCGGTGTCGGACCTTTCGAAATGGGTAGGACCCGTGCTCATGATTCACGGCGATGACGACCGCAATGTGGCGTTTCAAGAGACGACCGACTTGGCCGAACGATTACGCGACAAGAAGGTGCATGTCGAGGTTCTCGTCTTTCCCGATGAAGTCCACGGATTCCTCCGTTACGAGACTTGGTCGAATGCCTTCGATGCAGCCAAAGACTTTTTCGATCGGCAGTTGAAGAACGCGAAATGAAGCCCACGTTGGTGGCTTTAACGGGTGCGGGCATCAGCGCCGAAAGTGGAATACCCACGTTTCGCGACTCAGGAGGCTTGTGGGAAGGGCACCGGGTAGAAGATGTCGCCACCCCGGAAGGATGGGCTAAGAACCCCGAGCTGGTACTCGATTTTTACAACCAACGCAGAAAGCGGGCACTCGAAGTGGCGCCCAATCGTGGCCATGAGGTACTCGTGGAACTAGAGGAATATTTTAAGGTCACAGTGGTCACGCAAAACGTCGACAACCTACATGAGCGGGCGGGCTCCTCACACGTGATCCACCTCCATGGCAGCCTCTTCGAATCGCGAAGCACGACAGATGAAAGATTGGTTTATCCCATTCAGGGCTGGGAACTGAAGATGGGCGACCGATGTGAACTGGGTTCTCAACTTCGACCCAACATCGTGTGGTTTGGTGAGTTGGTGCCCATGATTGAAATAGCAGCCGACTTGGCCGCGACCGCCGATGTGTTCGTGGTGGCAGGAACTTCGATGGTGGTGTACCCGGCGGCTGGTCTGATCCAATATGTTCGCCGCGAAATCAAGAAATACATCATTGACCCGAACAAGCCGAGCGTCGATGGCGGTCCAAACGTTGAGTTTATTCTGGAGAAGGCGAGTGTTGGAATGGAAATCCTAAAGCAAAGGTTACTCGCCGCGCGGTGAGTTTATTGCGCGATCAATCCTTTCAACAACTTTTTGAATTTGGCATTGTCGAAGTTTTTCGCACCCACTTCCTTCGCAACGATGTTACCTTCTTTATTGATGATAAACGTGGTTGGGATGGAAGGGATGTCCAACTGAGAAGTGAGCGCACCCGACGGTTGATATACCGGGAACGTGTACTTGTGCTTAGCGATGTACGCGTCAATTTTTGGTTTGTCCGAATCGCGGTCGATCGAAAGTATTACAAAGGCGATCCCAGTTGTGTCCATTTCTTCATACAGCGATTGGATGGTTGGCATTTCCACCCGACAAGGCCCACACCAAGTTGCCCAAAGGTTTAGGAATACCACCTTACCCTTGTATTGTTCGAAGGAAAATCGTTCGCCGGCGGAGTTCTTGATGCTGAAGTTGAAATCGAAGGGTTCTCCCTTTTTTATCGGCTTACCGGATGCGTCGAGGACGCCGGTCGCCAGTATGGCCGACTGCGAGTAATACGACACGCTGCTGAGAAGCCCAGTTACCTGCAGGAGGGCCAGCAGGATGAAGGCAGCGATGAGCGGTTTGAACCAGTTAAACACCTTTACTAGCATGATCAGCGGGCTGGCCCGGTTTTGGATAGTTTTACCAAATGTCCGTAAATTGATAAATTCGGGCAACTAAAAGTAATGATGAAACGCTACGTTTCGCTTTTCATCCTTTTGCTCCTCGCTACAGCGACTTTTGCGCAAAAGGTGAAGTACAAGGACCTCTTCGTATTACTGGATTCGCGTCGCTTCAACGATGCCGAACCTTTCCTTCGAAAGTATATCAAGGAAAATACCGACAATCCCAATGCCCATCTGTTCATGGGCTTCCTATTGCAGGAGAAATGCCAAAAGTCGGATGTCTTGAAGGAGACTCAAATTGTTACCTACCTCGCCGATTCTGCCGTTCTCTATCTAGAGTTAGCGAAAAAAGGAATTACCGAAAAAGAGATTAAACGCAACGACGAGTATTATCAATCCTATAGCCGTCGAAACCAAAGGACAGGAGAATTTGGAATTGCACTGTCGGATATACAAATCGACATCGACGATCGAATAGCGTCGTTGAAGACCAGGAAGCAAAAGGTGAGCACGTTGAAGACTCATTTCGATGAATGGGTTCGCTTGTACCAAAGGAGTTCGAACCTGTTTAAGTCTTTACAAGGTGCCTATGCAGGAGAGAAGGAGTTCCTGCTTCAATCGGATGAGAATTCCATTGCGAAACTTTCCGAAGTAATCCAGGCTTTCGATTCGTGTACGGGTGAATACAAATCATATCGCAGCGCGTTGGAGCAAGTCAACAAACCTGGTTATGCGCAAAACTTCAATGCCCGTCGCATCGAGAAATTTAAAGATGACGGCCAAGGTACGCCCGACTTCTTTGCCGACGATGTTAAGGGATGGAATTTCGGAGACTGGGCACTGGCACACATCCAAGAGATACAACGCGAGGTGATCCCTTTCCGGGACAAACTTGTCTCTTACGACGTCGAGATCAATAAACTGTTTGACAAAATCCGGAAAGACTCGTCGTCCGTAACCAAGCTAATTCCCGGGGTAGAAGAGAAGGTTAAGGTTAACCCGGTCGCTCGATTCGATGCCGCCCCGATGCCATTAACCGTGTTCAAGATGAAGATCGAAGAACTCAAGTTTAGTTCCTTCCACATCGACAACCGAAAGCTTCGCGACACCACCAACATCATGGTGAAAATGGAGGCCATCAAATCCGAACTTGCTTCGTTGACACGCCTCGACAGCATTGCTGGAATCTTGGCAGCCAAGGACATCGACAAGGAAACCGAAAACTACCAGCACTTCGTCACGAATGCCTATGGGAGTACCAAGATGTTGAAAAGCTTGATTAGCGCGACGAAAGAATTTTCAGAACACGAAAAACACCGCCGTGAAGATGTGTTGCAACGTCTAGGCAACTCACTTAATTGGCTGGTTGTGGACAGGGATTCTGTTGCCATGGGGCAAGCGAAGCAAAAGAAACCGAACCACTTTCCTTTGGCGATTTACCCAGAGCGATTTATGGCTGGATTAAAGTTCGGGGCCGACTCGGTGGCAACTGGATTTTTCTATACGATCACACCGAGTCGCTCTCCTGACCTAAAGGCCTCATTCCCAGTGGATAAGACCGTATTTTCAAAGAAGAATTTGCCAGTCTCCAAGAGCTTTGCCGTAGCCAACGAGGGAGGCACGATCTACTATGCGTTGATCTATAGCGAGACCAAGGTGGGCGACAAGTTCCCGGTGAACATTACGCGCGTGAACAAACCTGAAGGAATGGTGTGGAACCAGTCTTACAAGTTTGAGTACCTCCCGTCGGAACTCGTTGTGTCCCCAGACACAGGAGATCTCACCGTCAAGATTACGGGCCCAGGTGGCGAAAGCAAACTTATCACGCTCGACAAAACAGGCAAACAACTCTAAGCCTCCGCATCAATTCGTCCCCTCATCCCTAATTCTTCCCCTCCTCCGGATTCGTAATCGTAATATCGGAGCCTTTCCAAACATTGTTGGCGGGGCTCACGTCGGCCATGCGTTTGGAGGGATCGATCTCTAGCGTTTGAATGTCCGAGATTTTTTTGTTGAGAATCACGGTGTAGGTGGGGTTGGTCCAATGCCAATCAGTCTCCACCACGCGCTTGGTCGTTGGGTCTTCGGCGGGTTTGATGCCCATCATTTCGTTTAGAGGAACATACCGCCACTCTGTTGAGCCATCTTTATAGTGCACGAGTAAGTCGATGGGCATGGGGATCTCTCCGCTGCGCCGGAGGATCACCTTGGTTGAATCGCCGGCCTCGAGTACATCATCGATTTCGTAGTCGATTTTCTTGGTGGTCTGGGTCCAATACCTCAGGTACCAATGGAGTTGCAGGCCCGAAGTTTTTTCCATGACACGGATAAAGTCATTTGGTTCGGGGTGTCGAAATTTCCACGTGTTGTAATAACGTTTGAAGCCATTGTAAAAGTTGGCCTCACCGATGATGTACTTCATTTGGTGGGCGAACAACGCACCTGCGACATACGAACCAGTTCTGTAACCTTTGTTGGTATTGAAGTGATCGGAGTGCAGGTCTGGAATTTCATAGGCGCCAGCATTGACGACGGAGAAGTATGACTTATAGCTTGCCGAGTGGTCATTCGGGGTGTTCGTGTAATGGGCCAGGAACTCGTCGCAAGCGAAATCGGCAAAGCCTTCGTCCATCCAGGCGTGTAGCGATTCATTTGACGCGAGGGTCATTTGATACCAGCTATGGGCGATTTCGTGAACCATGGTGCTGGCCACGCCGTCTAACTTTCCCTCGCCCAAGATGAGTGTACACATCGGGTATTCCATCCCTCCGTCGCCGCCTTGGATGACCGAATACGTGTCGAAGGGGTATTTGCCGAAGCGCTCGTTGAAGTATCTAAATGTCTCGATGGCGATCGGTTGAATGGCCTTCCATGTACTGCGGGTTTTGTCGTTTGGCTGGTAGAAGAAATGTACGACTGGGCCTCCCGGAACTTGAACCTGGTCGTGGGCATAGTCGGGGTCCGCTGCCCAGGCGAAGTCGATCACATTTTTCGCGATAAATCGCCACTTGAGGTTCTTTTCCTTGCGCGCCGGCGTGCTCCCGGGTTTGCCATATCCATGTCCGACTTTATCTGGGTCTTGCAGCACGCCCGAGCCAGCGACCACGAAAGAGGAGTCCATGGTGATGGTCACATCGAAGTCGCCCCATACGCCGTGGAATTCACGCGCGACGTATTGGTATGCGTGCCAACCCTGGAAGTCATATTCGGCAAGCTTAGGATACCATTGAGTCATAGAGTAAGCAATGCCCTCGGCGCTGTTCCTGCCGCTCCGACGAATTTGAATCGGGACCTGAGCTTCAAACTGAAGTTCGAGCACGGTCTTTCCTTTCGGGAGAATCGGCTTTGCAAGATCCACCTCTAGGATGGTGCCGTTCACGCGCGTGGTCGTCGACTTACCATCTTGCCGGAGATTGCTCACTTTTTGGTATCCAATTTCGTCTGGCTTCAACTTCGAAATCCGAGTTCCGATTCGCCTGTCTGGGTCGGCGATGGTGCTGGAGCGCACATCCATCATGCTGCCGGGTTGAAAAGCATTGAAATAAAGATGGTAGTAGACCTTCTTCAGGGTGTCGTTGGAATTGTTGTAGTACACCAATTTTTGGGTGCCCGTGAGGAGGTGCGACTTGTCGTCGAGTGCCACATTCATCGTGTATTCTACGCGTTGCTGCCATCGGTAATCTTGCGCAAAACACGAAGCGGAAGTAAGGGCAAGCAACCAAAAAATCGAAGTCTTCATGAGGGATGGATTATCAGCGCGGAAATTATCAAAACTCGTGTTGGTTTCAAACGAGATTTGAGACGCATGGGCGGGCACTTACAGGTCGAAGTAACGCGTTAGGTTTACACCGAGGTAGCCCGTGCGCGAGGATTCCACACTTTCGCCAGGTAAGCCTTTAAGGAAGTTCAAGTTGTAGCTCACCATCAGAGACCAGTTCTTGTGGCTCACGGAAACGGGTAAGGAGATCGAGTAATTCAAGATACCCCAAACGGTTTGCTTGCGTTCGGTGAAGAGCGGTTTGCCTGCAATGATCAGCAACCTTCGCTGTAGCAGTGTGTTAAAGTTCGGCACGTAGTCGGTGATCGTGTCGCTGCCGTACCACATCGAGGCAGTGGGGAGAAGGGTGATCCGGTCGATACCGAGCCATTTTTTGAAGGTGAAATTCAAACCCACAGCCGGCGCGAAACGATGGGATACCAAGTCGCCGAAGAACAGGTTATAATCCATTCGAAAAACAAATTTGCTCACCTTGAAGTAGTTCGAAATGTAGACGTTGTTCGTATAGGGTGTGTATACCTCGGTACCGGCAGGCGCAGGGGTATAAAAGTAATGGTCATATTCCGTTAGGATCGACCAGTGCCGGTTGATCGTGGCTAGGTAACCTGCCGCCGCTACGGTGAGATACCAAGACGGATCGTATTGATTGCTGTAATAAGAAGATGCGTCTAAATATGCGCCGGACTTGTGGTAGTAGGAGAGCCCTCCATTGAACCCGAACTGGTTGACCCCGGGTGTGCTACTAGACACCACGTTGTTGTTGTAACCAACCCTTAACGCGAGCTGCGATTTCAGCGGTGCTGGGGTTGCCAACATCACGCTATCTATCAAGTCAAGGATCGAAAGAGAATCGGCCGAATGCAGGATCGAGTCCAGTTCGGCCAACTCACGATCACTTTGGAGTGCGGTGGAATCGAGGGACTGCCCCCGTGCTGCGGCCCAAGTAAAGACCGCCAACACCAGGCAGAGACAAAATGTTTTCAAGCGTTAATTGCGTTGTTGCAGGCGCTGATTCCGTTCCCTAAAATTCTCCCTTCGCTGCTGGTTCGCCCTTCGTTGTTGTAATTGGTTCCTTAGAATATCCCGGAAGTCGGCTTCTGCCTGTCGCAAGTTGATGAGTTGCTGAGCCGTGATCACTTTCATCATTCTCCCCGAGTAATCCTTCTCAAGATCCAACAATCTCTGTTTCACCTTCAAAGAGAGATCGACCAATTCCTGTTGTTTCTTTGGATCCGGGTTCTTTGGATCGATCTCTTGTTGCTTGTGAACCAACTCTTGGCGGATTTCCTTGCGCTCTTGCGAGAACTGTCGATACAAAGGCCAGAATTTTTCGGCCTGTTCGGTCGTCAACCCGAGTTTTTCGGTGAGGTAAGCGATTCGTAAGTTATTGATCTTCTCTTGCGCCTTTGGATCCAACTGTGGTTCCGGGTCTTCTTGTGCATACGCACCGAAGGCCAAAACAATGAGGGTGAGGGTCATCAAAAATCCTTTCATGCTATTATAAGTTGTCTGGATCGAGTTCATCCAGGAGTTGATCATCTATTTCGTTCGCGTCGAAGTCGGAGTAAACTTCATCTTCGATGGCATCTAGTTCTCCACTTGTGAATTCATTCATCTCTACGTGATCGTCCGAAGGCCAGTCGGTCTGATCTAAGAACAGCGCGATCTGGTCTACGTCCATCTCCTCGACTTGGCATTCAATACATGGTGCGGGTTTGAACCAGATCACGGCGAAGACCGCGAGGGCTGCCACCGGCACCGCTATTCGAATCGCGTTTACCAGGAAGACATGCGCGGGTTTTTTCTCCGATTCGCGGGCCATCCTTGTCTGAATGACGCCCGGAAGCCGGTCAAAGTAGCCATCTGGGGTGGTGAAGATGGTTTTCTTCGGTATGTCGTCGAGTTTCTTCATTGGTAACTAGTCGTTTAGACAGTGTCCAGAGGTCGGGGTTTAATCTAGTCGTTGATAAATTCTTCAATCTTTTTCACCGCGTGGTGGTAGCTCGCTTTCAAAGCCCCCACGCTGGTATTGGTAATGTCCGCAATTTGTTCGTAGGGCAAGTCGTCAAAATACTTCATATTGAACACAAGTCTCTGTTTATCAGGTAGTTTCAATAGCGCTTTCTGCAACTTGCGCTGGATTTCGTCGCCATCGATGTCGGGGGAGGAGTCGATCTTGGCCTCCAACTCGTGGCTGATATCTTCGACTGGCAAAAAGAACCTCCGACGCTTCTTATTCAAGAAAGTAAGGCACTCGTTGGTGGCTATCCGGTAAATCCAAGTGAACAATTGCGCGTCTTCCCGGAACCGATCGATTGCCTGGTTGACCTTGATAAATACCTCCTGAGTGAGGTCGTCGGCATCATCGTGGTCGATAACCATTTTACGGACGTGCCAGTACACTCGTTGCTGGTAGGCACGTACGAGCAGGTTGATGCCGTAATTCCTCGTTTCCGGGTTTCGGATTTTGCTTAACAGCTCTCGGTCTTCCAAGCAGCGCCGGTTAGGTGACCCAATTTAGACATTTGGCGCACCTGAAAGTTTAAACACGCAGGCCAAAAAAGTTTACAGGGCTAAAGATTGTAGGCTATCGACCAGCAATTCGTACTGTTCTTTGGAATGGGTGGGGAAATTGGCGAACCGGAGCTGGGAAGCTTTCGCTTTCCCATAACCGTCGCCGGGGAACAGCCCCTTGGGTTGGAGCGCCTTCACAATTTCTCCTGCCTTGGCTGTTTCGGCCACGATCACCGTTTGAGACCTGTTTGCTGGAGTTGCCACGAAAGGACGGGCAAACGAAAGCTGATCGAGTGTCTGGTATAGGAGTGTCGCCTTGTATGCCGTCTCTTGTCGGATGACTTGAATTCCGCGGCGGAGGAAATCGGCGGTGACTTGAGCCAACAGATAGATTCCCAGCACGTTGGGGGTCTCTGGCGTTTGCCTTTTCGCAGCCATAGAGACGAGCGATGGGAGGGAGTGGTAAGAGCCTATGGAGATTCCAGCTGCTTGTAATTGTTCGGCTTTTGCGACGCACCTGTCGTTCACGATCCAAACGCCGAGTCCGGCGGGAAGCCCAAACGCTTTTTGGACGGAGAAGAACAGAAGATCGATCGCGTTGAAGTCGAATTTCGGGTGTGGCAACGACGAGACTGCGTCGACGGCGATTAGGGCGCCGGGATAACGGGTTCGGAACGAGTGGACAAACTCGACCGGAAGGGCGACGCCGGTACTCGTTTCATTCTGCGTGAGCGCCACCAACTCCGGATTCGTGTTCGGCAACGACACATGTTCAAAACCCTGACCGTCGGGTACTTCAATTAAGGCAGGAGCCTTTCCCAATTGCGTTGCCGTTTCGTAATACTTTTTGGAGAAGGCACCGTTCACAAGGTGGAGTGACTCATGCTGCACGAGGGATTGGATGGACCGTTCCCAAATCTCGGTGGCAGATGCGGTAAAAACGATGTGAAACCCCTTGGGAATGCCGAGGAGGTGGGTGAGTCCTTCTACTACTTGGGCGTATATCGATTCAAACTCCTTACTCCGATGGGAAATAGAAGGGATCCCTTCGCGCAACGCATTTTTAATGTGCGATTCGGTCGTGACGTACAACTGCGATGGGCCGGGAGTAAAATTGATTTTCACGGGTGTCAGGTCAAGCGGTGAGAATGAACCAAAACGCTATGGCCATTGCGTTTAAGCGGCGGCAAGTAATAAAAAAAGATAAAGAAATCAAGATGGACAACGATCGAAGATTTATGTACGTTTGACATAGAAATTCCCACTCGGATCTGGGACATGTTCGCTGAACCGAACAATAAAACCAATACCGGGTTAAGTCGACGGACAAAACCAGGCCTCACCCTGAAACAGAGCAATCTCGATTCAGGTCCTCGCCCAAAAAGCAGGTTAACGGTGGAAGGTTGCGGCTGAAGGCGGCCCAAAACTTGTCTTTTAGGGGTTCAGCACCTCTCCAGATCTGGTGGGTTTTTTCTTTTACCTCCTGCAAGCCACCTCAATACAACACGCGGAACTTGATGGTGTTGTCGATGGCCTTCAACTTCCCAATCACGTCCTTGTCGTATTCTTTGTTGATATCGGTAATCACATAGCCGACTTCTTCATTCGTCTTGAGATACTGCCCTACGATGTTGATGCCACCCTCAGCCAGTGTCTGGTTGATCTTCGCCAAGATGCCGGGCACATTCTTGTGGATGTGAATCAACCGATGAGCATTTTTCAGGATTGGTAATGTCAAGTTCGGGAAGTTGACGCTGTTCGAGGTGCTACCCGTATTGATGTAATCGAGGAATTTGCTCGACACGAAGTTTCCGATATTCTCCTGTGCTTCGGCAGTGCTTCCACCGATGTGTGGTGTCAAGATCGTATTGGGGAGGCCGCATAGATCAGATACGAACTCTTCGTTGTTGCTGACGGGCTCGTATGGGAACACGTCGATGGCACAACCAGCTACCTTGCCATTCAAGATGTTGGTTTTGAGTGCTTGAATGTCGACGACATGGCCCCGGCTCAGGTTGATGAAAATCACACCTTTTTTCATCAAGGCGAATTCTCGCTCTCCGATGAGGTTGGTGTTCGATTCGCGGCCGTCGATATGAAGGGAAATGACATCGGCATTTTCCAAAACTTCTTTCATCGACTTGCACTTGATCGCGTTGCCAAGTGAAAGCTTCTCTTCGGCATCATAGTAAAGCACCGACATGCCGAGCGATTCGGCGATCACCGACAGTTGTGTGCCGATGTTTCCGTAGCCGATCAGGCCCAATTTCTTGCCCCGAATTTCAAAACTGCCCTTGGCCGACTTGTCCCATTGGCCTTTGTGCATCTTGTTCGATTTGTCGGGGATACCTCGAATCAACATGATCATCTCAGCAACCGCGAGTTCGACAACCGAGCGCGTGTTGCTAAATGGTGCATTGAAAACGGCGACGCCTTTTTGCGTGGCTGTCTTCAGGTCAATTTGATTCGTGCCGATACAAAACGCGCCGATCACCATGAGGCGGTTCGCAGTCTCTAGAACCTTGGCGGTCACTTGGGTCTTGGATCGGATTCCCAACACCGAGACATTCTTGATCTTTTCACAGAGCTCATCTTCAGTCATAGCCGCCTGGTAGGTTTCAACGTTGAAACCTTCGGCCCGCAATACTTCCACGGCTACTGGATGGACGTTCTCTAGCAACAGTACGTTGATCCTGTTTTTAGGATAAGAGATGGCTGTATTCATTTTGTTGAGGTAGAGAAATTCGTCGAGACTTGGAGCCACGTGATCGGCATTGGCCAAAACACTTTCGCGCTCCACGTTCTCGGTGAACGCGTAGAACTTATTCGCTAAACCCGATTTCTTTATTTCGTAATCTGTGTACCCATCGCCAATAACGTATACGTCGCCAGGCAAGTTCAGTTTTTTCAGTTGCTCCACCTTGCCATTGTTCGAAGACAACGGGTTCTCTTTATCAAACCCTACCACGTTGCCTTGGTCGTCGAATACGAATTGATTGGCGAAGATGTTTTCAGCACGAATCCCGTACTCCGTCACAATCGGTTCAATGAAGCTGTGGAAACCGTTTGAAATAATGAAGATGCGATCACTGTAGTCCTTGAAGAAGTCTTTGTTCCGCACAAACGACGACGACACCTTGCCCTTGAGGGCCGACACCAGTTGTTGTAAGTGCCGTTTATTCGGCGCCAAAATCTTCAATCGTTGCTCCAAAGATTCGCGAAAAGAAAGGCTTCCATCCATCCCTTGGTTGGTGATGTCTTTGATCTTTTGTTTCAGCTCTTCCCGGTCGGGATGGCTGTCGAGCGAAATCTCCGCGAGTACATCAAAGGCTTCAACTTGAGTAAAAGTGCTATCGAAATCGATTACGAAGTACTTATTGGGTTTCATGCGGGAAAATGAAGCCGTAAATGTAGTCTTCGGTGGCGTGTCTTACAAAATCTACAGGCAAACTAGGATTTGTGGGTCTCTTGGTGGCATCGCATGTAAGACTCAGCGGTTCACGAAGGATTCAAAAACAAAGCGGAGTCCCAATACTTGGTGACTCCGCTTCTACGATCAAAAGATGTCGTAAGCTTCTAGCTATTTCCTTTTATCGGAGCATCAGCAACTTGGATGCGGCCTCAATCTGGGCACTATAGGCATTCAAAGCTTTCGCGGCCAACTCAATTTGGTCTTGCGCTTGTTTCCAGTCACGTTGTTCGATGGCTTCGCGAATACCCGGTAGCGTTTTGACACCATAACCCGTATAGAAACCTGGCGCATAGATGGAATGCTTGAACCAAGGTCGATTCGGGAGCCCTTGATCGATCAACAGTTTCTGTTCGGCTTGGGCCAACATCTTATTCAGCGATGCCACGTTGGTGTTGGGTGAAGGATTGGCTGCAGCCAGTTCAGTATATTGACTAGCCGCATGCTCCAAGCCTGAGACTGCATTTTGAAGACTCGCGAAATTCAGATAAGGGACAGCGTCTTTTTTCGTCGGCGCCACGTATTTCTTTTTTGGATCCGCCGCCGTCTGGTAACGTTTCTCCTCAATCATCCTGTTCTCGATTTCTGTCGACTCTCGCATTTGATTGAGCAGTTGGATGACTTCATCTGTGTAACCAGCAACAGTTTTGTAGAACGGCTTGAAGTCGTAGGGGAGCACATCGGCGTTGGCCAACCGCATGGTGATTCGACCAGCAGTCTTGGCGAGTGCCACTCCATATTCAAAAGTAGGGTCCTTGAAACGGGTATAGAGATCGTAAGAGTCATAGATTGAGTGGTACTCGCCACCACCGTCTTCACCACCGAAACTGATGTTCAGGGAAGGGATACCCAGGTGTTGGATAAATGGGGTGAAGTCGGAGCCTGAACCCAGCGCGTCTATGGCGAGCGTGTTCCGATCGAGGATCTCCTTTTTAGCTTTCGCAGAGGACGCGTTGGCAGCCTCGGCGGATTTGCGGCGTTCGAGTACGTTGATTCCTGTTTCCGGGTCGATGACGTCTTTCGCTGCTTCGTTGACCAACCGTTCGAGCGAGTGTGAGCCACCCGCATCGAAGAAGCCTCGGCCGTTTCCATCCGAGTTGATATACGCGACGGCCTTTTGTTGTAACTCGGCAGCATGGTGTTCCGCCCACTCGGTTGACCCGATCAACCCAGGTTCTTCACCGTCCCAACCGCAGTAAATGATTGTTCTTTTTGGTTTCCAACCTGTTTTCATCAGTTCGCTCAGGGCCCGAGCTTCTTCCATCACCACCACCATCCCGCTGATGGGATCGGCGGCCCCGTTCACCCATGCATCGTGGTGGTTGCCTCGAACAACCCATTCATCTGGAAGTTCGCTTCCGCGGATTTTCGCGATCACGTTGTGACAATCGACCAACTTCCAATCGAACTCGAGTTTCATGTGCACCTTAGCGGGACCAGGACCCACATGGTATGTGAAGGGTAGGGCGCCACGCCAGTTTTCGGGTGCCACGGGCCCCGTCAAGGCACGCAACAAAGGTTCAGCATCTTTATAGGAGATGGGCAACACGGGTATTTTGATCAGATTCTTGGCCTCAGAGCGCTCCAATCTTTTTGCATCAGCTGTTGAGCCGATGTTGGGTGTGAGCGGATCACCGGGATAGATGGGCATATCGAGGACAGACCCACGCTGTGCGCCAAATTCGTTGCGATAGGGGCCCTTAGGATACACGTCGCCTTGGAAGTAGCCGTCTTGCATGGGATCTGAGTAGATGATACATGCGACGGCGCCATGTTCTTGTGCCACCTTTGGCTTTATCCCTCGCCAGGAGCCGCCGTATTTGGCGATCACGACCTTGCCCTTCACATCGATTCCGAGACGCTCAAGTTGCTCGTAGTCGGCAGGTACACCGTAGTTGACGAACACGAGGTCGCCTGTCACATCGCCGTCGGCAGACCAGGCGTTGTACACGGGCAGCTGTTCGGAAGTCTGACCGGACGTAGCGTCTTCTTTCAGCGTGGGTTCACTCAGCAACGCTTTGTACTTAGTTGGTCCAGTGAGTTCGAGGACGCGCACTTTCGGGGTTGGGAAAAGAACTTTGTAGGTTTCAATCTCGGCTTCGTAGCCCCAGCTTTTGAATTGGTCGCGGATGAACTCGGCGTATTGTTTGGACATTGGAGACCCAAGCGCGTGGGGGCGCGCAGTGAGCTTTTTCATCCAATCGTTCAGATTAGACGCCTTGAGGTAACTGTCGAACTTGCTTTCCGCTTGAAGTTCGGCTTCGGATTTCTCCTTTGAGAAGCCGGTGATGGGTTTGTTTTGGGCGAAGGATATGGTTGTCGCGAAGATCGCCAACCACAGAAATCGTGCACGCATGTGGGTTAGGTTTGACAGGAAAGATAGTGAATCGCACCCTTCCTGGTACCGGGTACTACATCCCTTACGCGTGTGGTTTTTTTTCCTGACGACCGAGCGTGCGCTCTATTTGTAATCCTCTCGAACGGGTGAGAAGGTGTCGATCACGTAGCAGTCGGAGATGGCTTTTGCACCATGCGGAACCATGGATGGTATGGCAGCTCCTTGGCCCGGGCCGAGCACGCGTGTCTCACCGTTGATGGTGAGTTCCAGTTGGCCAGCAATTACAGACACGGTTTGTTCATGCACGTGCGTGTGTACGGGAGCTGCGGCACCTTTTTGGATGTTCCAGTGGGCAATCGTCATCGATTGGGTGTGGAAGAATTGTCCTTTGAATCCGGGGAATGTTTCCTTCGCGGGAATGCTCTTAATGTCTACGAATCCCATAGCCAGGTTCTTTAGATGTTTAGATCACTTCGTGTGCTTGCGTTGAATCACTTTTTCGACTGCTGCTACGATGTTCTCAGGGCCGAGGCCATATTTTTTCAGCAGTTGTGTGGGGGTTCCGCTTTCACCGAACGAATCGTTCACCGCGACCATCTCAACCGGCGCGGGGTTGAAGCGTGAAAGAACTTGTGCGACACTGTCGCCTAAGCCTCCATTGATTTGATGTTCTTCGCACGTAACGACGCAGCCCGTTTTTCTCACCGACGTGAGGATAGCCTCTACGTCGAGCGGCTTGATGGTGTGCATGTTGATGAGTTCCACGCTGATGCCCTTCTCTGCGAGTCTTTCTTCGGCTTCGATGGCTTGCCACACCATGTGGCCACAGGCGATGATGGTCACATCCGAGCCCTCTATCATCTTATCGGCTTTCCCGATAATGAAGGGGCGGCCGGCAGTGAAGATTGGCCAATTCGGGCGTCCAAACCGGAGGTATGTAGGGCCCACATGTTCACCCAACGCAATGGTAGCGGCACGAGTCTGTGCGTGGTCGGCCGGAACGATCACGGTCATACCGGGGAGCATTTTCATCATCCCAATGTCTTCAAGAATCTGGTGGGTTGCACCATCTTCACCCAAGGTGAGGCCTGCGTGAGACGCGCAGATCTTCACATTCTTTCCGGAGTACGCAACGGACTGACGAATTTGATCGTAGACGCGTCCAGTGCTGAAGTTGGCAAAAGTACCGGTAAATGGAATCTTCCCACCAATGGTCATACCTGCGGCGAGCCCGATCATGTTGGCCTCCGCGATTCCGGTTTGAAAGAACCTGTTAGGAAATTCTTTTTTAAAGGCGTCCATCTTGAGGGAGCCGGTCAAGTCTGCGCACAGCGCGACTACATTCGGATTGGCTTTGCCAAGTTCGTGGAGTCCAACTCCGAATCCTGACCGCGTATCTTTCTTTTCGGTGAATGTAAACTTCGTCATATCAGTGTCTTGCGGAGTGTGGATTAATAATCGCCGAGGGTTTCTTCTAGTTGTGCGAGAGCTTTTTTCAACTCTTCATCGTTCGGTGCGACGCCATGCCATTTGTGCGAGCCCATCATGAAGTCGACCCCGAAACCCATAGCAGTGGTCATTAATATGAGGATGGGTTTGCCTTTTCCGGTGAGGGTCTTTGCTTTTTCGAGGGCGGCCACCATTTCCTCCATCTTATTGCCATTGGTGGTGATGACTTCCCAACCAAAGGCTTCCCATTTCGCTTTCAGGTCTTTCAGGTCGAGAATGTCTTTCACTGGACCGTCAATTTGTTGACCGTTGTAGTCGATGGTGGCAATGAGGTTATCTACCTTGTTGTGTGCTGCATACATCGAAGCCTCCCAGATCTGACCTTCTTGCTGTTCGCCGTCGCCCATCAAGACGTACACCAGTTTATCGTCTTGGTTGAGCCTCTTGCTCAGCGCCGCGCCGATGGCGACGGAGAGCCCTTGGCCGAGCGAGCCAGACGCAACACGTATTCCGGGTAGATGTTCGTGGGTCGCGGGGTGCCCCTGCAAACGGGTATTCAGCATCCGGAAGGTGGCCAGCTCTTTGACATCGAAATAACCTGAGCGAGCTAGGGTGGAGTACCACACCGGCGAAATATGCCCGTTCGAAAGGAAGAAAAGGTCTTCGCCCACGCCATCGAAATTGAAGCTCTTCTGATGACGCAATTCCTTGAAATACAGCGCTACGAAATAGTCGGTGCAGCCAAGGGATCCACCCGGGTGGCCCGACTGGCAGGCGTGCACCATGCGTACAATGTCGCGTCTAACTTGCGATGCAATTTTCTTGAGTTGTTCGATGTCGGGTTGGGCGGCCATGAGGTATACTTTTGTGCTGCGAATATAGCAAACGTCGCGGTCCAGTAGTGCGAGGTCTGACGAATTGAGTGCAACTCGACGAGGGTTGCACACCAAAATTTGGGTTTGTTATTTTTTCTTCTTGGCGGCCTTCCGAATGGGTTGGCGAGAACCGGACCTTTTCTTAACGGCCACCTTCTTAGGTGATGGCTGCTTTTTGGGAGCGCCGAGCAACTGTTGTGCGTGATTTCGCGTGTCAACTTTCTCGATGATCTCTGCAATTTTTCCGCCCTCATCAATCACGAAAGTGACACGGAGCGTACCCATGTACTTTCGACCGTACATCGACTTTTCGCCCCACGTGCCATAGAGGTTGTGCACACTCTTGTCGGTATCGGCCAAAAGGCTAAAGGGGAGCTTTTCCTTTTGAATGAACTTGCGATGGCTTTTTTCGTCGTTCGAACTGACGCCTAACACAGCATAACCTTGCTTGAGCAACAGTTTATAATTATCGCGTAAGCTGCATGCCTCCAGCGTGCAACCCGGTGTCATGTCGTTTGGGTAGAAATAGAGGACCAACTTCTTTCCCTTGAAATCGGACAAGCTCACAGGCTTGCCATCTTGGTCTTTGCTGGTGAAGGCAGGAGCCACGTCTCCAACTTGTAGTTTCATGCTTTTGGATTTAAGGTATTCGTTGCTTGTACAGAGTTTCGTTACCGGCGTTGTCCACAACTTTCAGTTCGAAGTCTCCCCTGAGGGGCACTGACTCGTCCAACTTCTCGGAGTAAACGACTCCAGTTTTGTAGTCGTAAGTCATCAAAAGCCATTGCCCATTGATGCTTGCCTCAAAGTACGAAATTCCAGAGAGTTCATCTCGTATTCTAAGTCGCGCGATCCCGCGATTGACGGTGATAGGTCGCACCGATGGGGCCATCGAGTCATACATAATCGCAAACTGCCCAAGCGATTGCGACTGAAAGGTTACTTTACCGTTCTTCCAATTGTTTCCCATGTAAGTTTTGCCGCCACCGTCTACTCGATACACACCGAGTGACTTGGTCGGTGTATATGTGCGCCACGGTTTCAGTTGAATCTTTACCGAGTGTTGTAGTGGCGTGCTCCGGCTGCCGATGGTAAAGGTCTCGTAGATCGTAGAATCGTAACTGGTAGTAAGATGCAGTGTGTCATACAGGGAATAGGGTTGAAACTCGACCTCGGCCCAATCGCCATAGTATTTGTAGCTCGTCGCAGGCGGCACACGGTCTTTGAAGTTGGATATCCAAGTGCCATTGCAAGTGGTAATGGAATCCGGCTGCGCGCGTCGAAGATCGATCAGATAGACATGCCGTCCGCCACCGGAGTATGCGGGTGAAACTGTCGACACGGCGCCGTGCTCGAACAACTGCACCGTTTCGCCAATGGCAGATTCATCGACCGGGCGGCAGTGTCCCACATTCAACGTCAACACGCTTCCTGTGACGTCGGCGACGATGGGACGCGCCCCAACGTCGGTCATTGTCTCGCGTTCGATCACGGCAGCGCGAAGGGTGGCAAAAACCGACGTCGCATTACCGTGAAAGTCGGTGAGTTTGATTTCGAGGCGCACATCTTCGTTGGTTACTTTTATCCCTTTACGAGCCGTCGTTCCCGCGTAGAAGTCGAGCCTGTTGCCGTCGTCGATGTACAGTTTATTGAAGCGGACCCCGCGTGCCTCCATGGTTCGATAGTCGAGTAGGGCGAGGATGTTGCGACTCTCGCTGAAATTGATGCGATCGATTTTTTGACGGAAGACTTGCTCGCCGTTTGCGAACATCTCTATCTGACTGATTCCGAACCGAAAAGTAGAATTGCTTTGTTTGTCGTGCGCCAGGATCTCGACACCCACCCAGCCATTGGCATCGATCGGTTGTGTTACGAAGAAGTCTTTACCTTTTTTCTGAAGGTGGTATTCGAACCGCCCGAACTGTTGATTCACGCGCGAGTCGATGGTGAGGGCACGAAAGGCGATCCGTTGTGGTAGGGGCGGAGTATCATCTTGAATCTCGCTGTAACCCAAAGTCATTGGATTCAAAGCTTCGTCTCGCTCACTCCGGAGTTCGAAGTGAAGGTGGGGCCCTCCCGAACCACCCGTATTGCCCGACTTGGCGATGAGCATACCCTTGCGAACAGGAAATTGATTGGGAGCAAAGTTCAAATCGATTTCCGATTGCTTGCGTCGATAGCGCTCTTGTAGCACGAAGTCGGCGACAGGTCCTTTCAGTTCGTTGAGGTGCGCATAGAGGGTAGCCTTCCCGTCCGGATGACGGATGTACATCACGGTTCCGTAGCCACCCGTGGTGATGGTGACGCGGTAGATGTACCCATCGTTGGCGGCGTAGACGGGTTGACCAATCGTCGGCGTGTTAATATCAAGTCCAGCGTGAAAATGCGTTGCACGCAATTCTCCCATCGTGCCGGTCAACATCGCCCTGCGTCCTACGTCGAGCGGAAAGAAATAGCCGGAAGACGAAGAGGCCCGTGGGGCATCGAGTGGCGCCTGGCCGAAAGCCAGTTGGCTGCAGAGAAGAAAACTGGTGAAACTAACCCTACTTAACTTCGAACTCCAGCAGTTTCTCATCTTCGATATATGCAGAAAGTTTGTTGCCTACCTGAACGGCTCCGACGCCTTTTGGCGTGCCTGTGAAGATAAGGTCACCCGTGCGCAGTGTAAAGAACTTCGACAGGTAGCTGATGATGACGTCGAACGGAAACAACATCAGGCTCGTATTGCCTTGCTGTTTCAATTGCCCGTCCACCTCCAACTTGAAGTTGATGTTCTTCAAGTCTTTGAACGCTGAAACGGGCAAAAACTTATCGGAGATCGGTGCCGACCCGTTGAAGCCTTTGGCGATGTCCCAAGGGAGGCCTTTCTCTTTGGCTTTTTGTTGCAAATCGCGCGCGGTAAAGTCGATGCCAACCCCAATTGCGTCGAAGTAGTTGGCAGCAAACTTTGGGTCGATGTTTTTACCCTCCTTCGAGATTCGAAGTACGAGTTCTACCTCGTGGTGGATGTCTTTACTGAAGTCGGGGTAATAGAAGGGGGCGTTGTTTTTGATGATCGCCGTGTCGGGCTTCGTGAAAATCACCGGCTCTTCCGGACGTTCGTTGTTCAGTTCCTTAATGTGTTCGGCATAGTTGCGACCGATGGCGAAAATTCTCATAACAACCCGTTTTTTAGACGTCCAAAGTTAGGAACATTCGATCGGGCGGAGGTTCATTTTCGCCCTTTTTTTGCGAATTTTTTGGTCGGTGCTGCCTACCTTTGTCCCTTAAACCTGTTCCCACTATGGTGAAGAAAGTAGTATCCGTTTGGCTCGCCGCCTCAGTGTTGTATGCCTGTGCGACTGTTCCGGTGACGGGCCGTCGTCAACTCAGCCTAGTATCGAACGACGAAATCGTTTCCCAATCTGCAGTCGAATACCAGAAGGTGTTAACTGGTGGGAAACTTTCGACCGACCAACAACAAGTGGAGACAATCCGCCGCGTGGGTGCGCGCATCCAAAAAGCCGTAGAAGCATACATGGCTGAGAAAGGACTCTCGGACCAACTCGTAGGTTTCAAGTGGGAATTCAACCTGATTCAAGACGACAAGACCGTGAACGCGTGGTGTATGCCAGGTGGCAAGGTTGCGTTCTACACCGGAATTCTCCCAATCTGTAAAGACGAAACGGGTATCGCAATCGTCATGGGCCACGAGGTAGCACACGCAATCGCCAATCATGGTCGCGAGCGTATGAGTGAAGCCATGGTCGCAAATGGTTTACTGGGCACGTTGGGCGCGGCAATGGGCCAAAACCCGACACTCACGCAGCAACTTCTCCTCAAGTCGTTGGGCGTTGGCGCCAATGTCGGCATGCTCAAGTTTTCTCGCGAGCACGAATCAGAAGCCGACCATATTGGTTTGATTTTCATGGCGATGGCTGGATACGACCCTAAGGAAGCTCCGAAGTTTTGGGAACGCATGTCGACGATGTCCGGCGGACAACAACCCCCCGAGTTCCTCTCCACCCACCCCTCGCACGAAACTCGTGTGAAGGACCTGGAAGGATGGATCCCGGAGGCGATGCAGTACTACACTAATCGGTAACCTTACCATATTCGGAAGCCCAATTCCGAATTCTAAATTCCGAATTCTAAAGTCTAAATTCTAAATTCTAAATTCTAAATTCTAAATTCTAAATTCTAAATTCTAAATTCTAAATTCTGAATTCCCAATCAGGGTTGATTGATTATCGGACTCTTACCATCCGTAACAATCACTTTTGCATTGTTGGATAACACCAATTGCTGCAGGGTTTTCACGCCGTTCCAACGGATAAGCGCGTCCGTCAGGCTTTCGCCCACGGTTTGATTATACTTCTTGATGGCGTCGGCCTCAATCTGCATCCGTTCTGCTTCCTTCTTTTGTTTGGCGATGATGAAATCCATTTGGAGTGCCTCTTGCTCACTCTTCAATTTGTTTTCGACCGCTTGGAAGATTTGGGGAGGCATTGTAATTGACTTGAGAAGGACCGCGTCGACCGTGAATCCCTTCTCGTCGATACCAGCAACGAGTTCGTTATAGATTTCGGTTTCGATCTTCTTACGGTCGATGGCGAAGAGTTCCTTGGCGTAGTAGGTCGCGAAGATATGTCGTGCAATCGCTCGGAAGTTACTTTCGACAATCACTTCTTGGTAGTTCATGCCATAGCGTGTGTAGACTTCCTTCGCTGCTTCGGGTTTAACGTGATAGAGCAAGGCGATCTCGGACCGCACGGTGAGTCCTTCCTTTGTCGGAACGTCTAAGTCGTTCAAGGCTTCGACCGTTCGGGTGTTGATTTTTTTAACAGTGGTAACGAATGGGTTGTACACGTAGGCGCCGGGGTCCATATGTTCGCGACGGATTTTTCCTAGGGTTTGTTTAATGCCGACTTGCCCGGGCCGAACGATCGCGCACGAACTCGTGAGGAGGAGTAAGGCCACCGCTGGAAGGATGTAGGTTTTCATAGTTTACGTTGGTTAACTTCTCGTGTAAACGAGGTCGCGAACCAACGCATCGCTGGAAAGACCTTAAGTCGAAATTAAAATGGGCTACCCGTTCGCCACGCCCACCGCCACGGTGCTGTTGGAGTGTTCGTCGACCAAGATGAAGGCCCCGTTGGCCTTGTTTTGGTCGAAAGAGTCGATGAGAAGGGGACGTGCGACTTTCACCCGTACACTGGCAATATCATTCATTTTTAGTGTACTGGCTGAGTTTTTCTCCAGGGTGGAGGGAACCTGCACGTAGTGCACCTGCGTCAGTTTCGCCTTTGTCGTGGATGCCCCATGCTGGAGCAGATACGTTTTGCTTGGATTGAAGGGCTCGCTGTTTAGCCAGCAGAGGGATGCTTCCAATTCGGTCTTTAGTGTCGTGGTCTCCGACTCTGGCACGAGCCAGTCACCACGGCTTACATCCACGTTGTCGGCGAGTTCTACGACGACCGATTCACGCGCAGACGCCACCGGCAACTCCTGGTCGAAGAAACTAATGCGACTGATTTTGCTTTTTCTACCTGAAGGATGGATGACGATATCGTCGCCAACCCGCAGGGTACCGCTGAGCAACCGACCCGCGTAGCCGCGGAAATCGTGGTGCGATTCATTTCTAGGACGAATCACATATTGCACGGGAAAGCGCGCGGGTCGCTGGTCCAGATCCGTGTTTACTTCAATCTTTTCCAAGATGTCGAGCAACGGTTCTCCTTGAAACCAAGGCATCGACGACGAAGGCTGCGTAATGTTGTCGCCCAACAATGAGCTGACGGGCATCACGGTGATTTCTTGGCCCGGGACCTGGATTTGGCGCGCAAACTCGAGGAAAGACTGTTCGATAGCCCGAAATGGTTCCTCGGCAAAACCCACCAAGTCCATCTTGTTGACACACACGATCACTTTACTGATCCGCAACAAGTTTGAGATGTAGTAATGCCGATGCGTTTGTTCGAGGATACCTTTACGCGCATCAACCAGGATGATCGACACGTCGGCCTTGCTGGCGCCTGTGATCATGTTGCGGGTATACTCCACGTGGCCGGGCGCGTCGGTGATAATGAACTTTCGCCTGTTGGTATGGAAATAGATGTGGGCTACGTCGATGGTAATTCCTTGTTCGCGTTCTGCGATCAAGCCATCTGTCAACAGTGACAGGTCGAGAAATGAAATTCCTTTGCGTTGACTGGCACGTTCAATGGCTTCTAACTTGTCGACTGTGATCGAGTTGGTCTCATACAAGAGGCGACCGATCAACGTGCTCTTGCCGTCGTCTACACTTCCTGCGGTCGATATTCTAAGTACTTCCATGGGTCTGGGTTAAAAGTAGCCGCTCACTTTGCGTAGTTCCATCGCCGCCTCGGCACGCTTGTCGTCCAGGCGCGTTCCCCGCTCCGACACAACCGAACTGATGATCTCATCGATGATCGTATTGAGGTTGTCGGCATCGGAGGGGAGGGCAGCCGTACACGACATATCGCCCACAGTACGGAAGCGAACCTTTTTGCGGACGACCAGTTCTTGTGGGTCGCGGTAGATAAAATCTGACACCGGCCAGAGAACGCTGTCGCGCTCGATCACTTCACGTTCGTGTGCAAAATAGATCGAAGGGATCGCCAGCTCCTCTTCACGGATATAGTTCCACACGTCGAGTTCAGTCCAATTTGAAATGGGAAACACCCGCACGTTTTCTCCTGGCTTGATACGGCCGTTGAGGTAGTCGAACAGTTCGGGCCGTTGGTTCTTGGCATCCCACTGCCCGAATTCATCGCGCACCGAGAAGATTCTTTCTTTCGCACGTGCTTTTTCTTCGTCGCGTCGCGCACCTCCTAGGCAGGCATCGAGCTTGTTTTCTTCGATCACCCGGAGAAGGGTCGTTGTCTGTAGAGTGTTTCGGCTGGCGTACTTGCCTTTCTCTTCAATTGCCCGACCCGCATCGATGTCGTCTTGCACGTAGCCGACGATGAGATCGATGTTGATTTTTTTTACAAGCCAATCGCGAAACTCGATCGTTTCTGGAAAGTTGTGGCCGGTATCAATGTGAATGAGTGGGAAGGGAATCTTCCCGGGGTAAAACGCTTTCTCTGCCAGGCGAACCAGTGTGATCGAATCTTTGCCACCGGAGAACAAGATCGCCGGCCGCTCGAATTGCGCAGCGGCTTCGCGCATGATGCTGATTGCTTCGTGTTCGAGATCTGCTGGGAACTTCTTTCTATCGATCGCCATATCCAATAACTACTAGTTCTTTTTGCTTTCTGATTCGTGTAATCCACATTCCTTTGCCGACGACTCCCACCACCAACGCCCTGCACGAATGTCTTCGCCCGGCGCGATGGCCCTGGTACACGGCGCGCATCCGATGCTGGGAAACCCTTTCTTGTGGAGCGCGTTCACGGGAATTTTCTTCGCCTCAATAAACTTTTCCACCTGATCGAAAGACCAGTTTAAAAGAGGGTTGTACTTAATCAATTGGTGCGCGTCGTCCCATTCTACCAACGACATACTCTGACGATTCCTCGATTGGTCTGCCCGGATGCCCGTGATCCACACTTGCGCACCCGCGAGGGCACGTTTCAACGGCATCACCTTCCTAATCGTGCAGCATTCTTTCCGATTGTCTACCGAGTCGTAAAAACTGTTCGGGCCCTTCGTGAGAACCATTTTTTCGACGACCGATGCTTCCGGGTAGTAAACTTTGATGGGCAATTTGTACTTGACGCGGGTGAGTTGCAACACATCGTAAGTGTCTTGGAAGAGGCGACCCGTGTCGAGGCTGAATACTTCTATCGGGAGTTGTTGGGTTCCAATCCAGTAGGAGATGACTTGGTCTTCGAGGCCAAGCGAGGTAGAAAACCGGGCGTTACTTCCAAGATTTTCGCCCAGCCAACGCAACCCCTCCTCGGGGCCGAGGCTTTCTAGGGCCGATTTCACTTCCTCCAGTGTCTTCATGTACGATTCACGGAACCAGAACTGCAAAAATACTCAATTCCCATCGAAATACTAGGTAAAGAAGGCAAAATGGCTGCAATCGATTGGATTCAGGCCTTTCGTGCGGTTTAGTCCTACTTTTTCTTGAGCATGCTGAGCTTGATCTCGGTAAGCTTACGTTTGGTGTCGAGCGAGAAGTCGCCGTTCATGACCCAATCGTAGAAAGCGGGTTCATCGCGCAACACGGAAGTCACCTCTTTTCCCTTGTGTTTTCCAAAGTTGAAGATGACCTCGTTTTTAGGGGAGAGGACCATGCGGCCGGCGAGATCGACCATTCCTTGCGACGTCAATTTCGAAAGCGTATCCATATCGTTTCGAATATCGCCGATCTTGTTGCCGTTCGAGTCGGTCACCTCTTGGTTTTCGTAGCGCTGGATTTGCGCGAGGAGGACTTCCATGCTTGCGTCGGTGTCGGCTTCCGCCGAATGAGAATTCTCGAGGTCTTTCTGGCAATAGAATTGGTACGCTGCTTTCAGTGTCCTCTTTTCCATGAGGTGAAAGATCTTTTGCGAATCGATGATCCGCTTACGTCCATAATCGAACTCGACACCTGCGCGCAGAAACTCTTCGACCAACACGGGTACGTCGAACTTCATGATGTTGAAACCTGACAAATCACTTCCTTCAAACAACTTGGCGTAATCGCGGGCAACTTCTTTGAAAGTCGGCTTGTCCTTGACGTCGTCGTCGGTAATTCCATGAAACGCGATCGATTCGGTTGGGATCGGAATTGTTGGGTTAATGAGGTTCGACTTCCGGATCAATTCACCGGAGGGCATCATTTTCGTGACGGCAATCTCAATGATTCGATCGTGTTGAATGTTGGTGCCGGTTGTTTCAAGATCAAAAAAGCAAACCGGTATCTTGAGATTGAGTTTCATAGGCAATGTGAGTAGAGGAGGCCCCGGGTTACAGGGTTCCTGAGAACGAAGCAATCGCGCCGTAGAATTGTTCGGGAGTGACGCCTATCTTTTTGAGCCCTTCGAGCGCGGCGCTGACGTGTAGGAAAGACCGGTTGTCCGAAAACGGCATGGGGATACGTTCCTTCTTGTGGTTGAGGATGTAAGCCTTCCCATTTTCGATGGCGCCAGGGTGTGCTTTATATGGCACATACAAAACGTCGGCCCTTTCCTTATTGGAAATCACCGATGCGATCTTGTCGAGCTCCCAATAGATCAGCATACCTGCTTTTGGGGTTGCGTCGGCAAACAAGTCGAACTGGCGGATGAAGTCATTTTCCGACAACGAACCTTTCGGGTCGTACTCCACCTCGGCTAAAATACCGATGTGATGTTTGTATTTAATGAATTGCGGTGTGTGGTACACAGCCGATGAGCGTCGGGAGCTTCCTACGATTACCACCAGGGGTGCTTCGCTGAGACGGGTGGAACCGGGGCGGTCGTCGTTGAATACATAGTCCACTTCCCGTTGGAGGGATTGAAGGACATGGACAATGATGGAGGCGATTTCGGTGCGACCGCTTGTGCCAACGATCACCAAACGCTGTTTGTTCTTAGCGAACTCATAAATGAACTCAGGCCCGGTATACACCTTTAAACCAAGCTGTTGTGCTTTTAGAAGTTCCGGGTTATTGCGATTGGTTTGTATCCCGATGATCACGGCGTCGAGCGAACGATCCATGTTCTCGGGGTGCCATCCGTCGGAGGCGGGGAGCAGGTTCAACTCCGCCAATTTCCCATGAATTTCAACAGGAATGTGGTCGTCGGAGGTAGTAATGGTGTGACCAAGATTGCGGAGCGCTTCGGCCAGGTGGTAAGTGGCGCTGCTTCCTATCGCGATGAAGTGAAATTTTTTTTTCTGGTTCACGGTAGATTTTCCAGCTTAAAGTAACAGAATTTGTTCCGTTTAAAAAAAGGTAGCAGTCAACAACTTACCTCCCATGATTTATCGCTGGTGTCCACCATTCTGCTTTCGCTGTACGCTGCTGATATGAAATGGTGGCGACAACTTATACACAAAATGTTATGTTTATTGATTGTTGACAAGTTTTCTGATTTGGGGATTCCGCGATCGATGTGCGCGTTACGTTTGTCTCCCCTAAAAAACTCGTACAACAACCACGAAGTATGGAGCAAAGATCGACGTCACTGAGGGCAGCTGCTGGTGCAGGTGCGGGCAACAGAACCAAGCTTTTGGCGAGAGACATCTCCGAGAGCTTGGGGAAGTTACCACCTCAGGCGCTCGATCTGGAGGAAGCTGTATTGGGTGCGCTCATGCTGGAGAAAAACGCGCTCACGGCGGTAATCGAGTTTTTGAGACCCGAGCATTTTTACTCGGAAGCCCATAAGTTGATTTATGAGGCAATTGTCGACCTGTTCAAGAATTCGGAGCCGGTTGATATGCGCACGGTGGTGAACCAGTTGCGGAAGAACGGCAAGCTGGAATTGGTTGAAGGCGCTTATAAGATTGCGGAACTGACGTCGAAAGTAAGTTCCGCTGCCAACATCGAGTACCATGCACGCATCGTGATCGAGATGGCGATCAAGCGAAACTTGATCGAGATCGCGTCTCAAATCCACCACGACGCGTACGAGGATACTACCGACGTGTTCGAGCTCCTCGATAAGACGGAACAAGGAATCTTTCAGATATCCGATAGCAACCTTCGCAAGAACTACGATACGATGAAGTCGTTGATGTTCCAGGCGATTCAAGAGTTGCAGGAAAAGAAGAATCACAAAGACGGTCTCACTGGCATCCCTAGCGGATTCTCGAAACTCGACCGTGTCACTTCAGGGTGGCAACGTTCCGACCTTTGTATCATCGCCGCTCGACCTGGTATGGGTAAAACGGCTTTCATCGTGTCGGCGCTTCGCAACGCTGCCGTCGACTTCAACTACCCGGTCGCGATTTTCTCCTTGGAAATGTCGTCGCTCCAGTTGGTGAACCGTCTCATTTCGGCGGAAGCGGAATTGGAGTCCGACAAAATAAAGAAGGGCAACCTCGCCGAATTTGAATGGCAGCAGCTGGTGCACAAGACGACCCGTCTGTCGAGCGCACCTATATTCATAGACGATACGCCAGCGTTGTCCATCCTCGAACTGCGCGCCAAGTGTCGCCGTTTGAAAGCAGAACACAACATTCAAATGGTGGTGATCGACTACCTCCAGTTGATGAAAGGCGAGGCAGGCGGTAACCGCGAGCAGGAGATCGCCTCGATTTCGCGCGCGCTCAAGGGTGTCGCCAAGGAACTCAACATCCCCGTGATAGCTCTGTCGCAGTTAAGTCGGGGTGTGGAGACACGAGGCGGTGACAAGCGTCCCCAACTGTCGGACCTTCGCGAATCGGGTTCCATCGAACAGGATGCGGATATCGTCATGTTCTTGTATCGACCTGAATACTACAAGATTACTGTCGATGAAGACGGGATGCCGACCCAAGGGATGGCAGAGGTCATCATCGCGAAGCACCGAAACGGTTCGCTCGAAAACGTGAAGTTGAAGTTCATCGGTAAGTATACCAAGTTTGCCGACTTCGACGGACCGGTCGCCAACGAAAATCCCTTCTCCGGGATGATCACCAAGGAGAGTCGCTTGAATAGCTTCAACGACGGACCGCCGCCACTGCCGCCCATCCCTCCGGACGACGAAACACCGTTCTAGTAATTGGGAATGTCGAATTAAGAATCTAGAATTGGGTCGTCATGTCGCCGCGAATGGAACGGCCTCACGACCTAAACTCTTACATCTTAAATCCAACATCCTTGATTCGGAAATTGTTTACCCTCATGGCCTGTCTAGGGTCTTTGAGCGCTCTCGCGCAGACCTACAGCGACCACGCCAAAATCACACAAAGGCTAAAAACACTGGAGAGTTCCCATGCGCAAGCAGCAAAACTCACGTCTCTTGCCAAGACGACCGGCGGTAAAGACGTCTGGCTGTTAGAACTCGGCACGGGCGACCGCGCCGCGCATCCTGCCGTCGTCGTGTTGGGCGGGGTGGAAGGCTCCCATCTGCTCGGATCGGAGCTGGCACTTGGATTTGCCGAGAAGCTCTTGGCGTCCGAAACGTCCGATAGCGTCAAGACCCTGCTGGCGACGACCACCTTCTATGTGTTCCCGAGTTTGAGCCCCGACGCGAGTGAGCAGTTCTTTGCCAAGTTGAAATACGAGAGAAGCGGCAATGCGACACCAACCGATGACGACCGCGACGGGCGTTTGAATGAAGATCCTTTTGAAGACTTAAACGGTGATGGACAGGTGACGTGGCTCCGGGTCGAAGATGCAACGGGCAAGTGGAAGACGCATCCTGCCGACAACCGCGTGATGGTACAAGCCAACGTCGAGAAAGGCGAAGTTGGTAAGTATCTCCTGTTTTCAGAAGGAACCGACAACGATAAGGACGGAAAGTTCAATGAAGATGGCGAAGGTGGTGTACACTTTAACAAGAGCCTCACCTTCGATCATCCTTACTTCGCAGCGGGAGCGGGAGAACACCCGGTGTCAGAAATCGAAAACCGCGCAGTACTGGATTACCTGTACGAGCGCTTCAACGTGTTCGCAGTGATAACCTTTGGGCCGACCAACAACCTGTCGGAGCCATGGAAGTTCGACAAGTCGAAGAACAGCACGCGAATTCCCGCGGGGATTACCGAGGCAGACGCGAGACAAGCAAAGTTGGCTGGCGAGTTATACAAGAAGAGTGTGACCTTGAAAGATCCACCTAGCGCTGGGCCGCAAAAAGGCGACGTGTCGCAGTGGGCTTATTTTCACTACGGTAGACACAGCTACAGCACGCCGGGTTGGTGGGCACCAAAATTCGAAATCCCGAAAGACACCGCGGTGGCAAAGAAGTTCAAGGCTAACGAAGACAAGAACACGGATGTAGACTTTGTAAGATGGGCCGATAAGGAAAAGGTTGATGTGTTTACCGATTGGCAGAAGGTGAGTCATCCCGACTTCGTGGGCAAGAATGCAGAAGTGGGAGGCTTCAAGCCCTTCGTTAAAACGAACCCTCCCTTTGCGTACGTGGATAAGTTGACCGCCGAGCATGCCAAGTTCATTGTTGCACTGGCGAAGAGGGCACCGCGGGTTGATCTCGTGAACATGAAAACGGAGCCATTGGACGGCGGCGTGACGCGCGTGACCATCACGGTTCAAAACACCGGTTCTTTCCCTGCGGTGGCCGACATCGCGAAGAACAACAACTGGATCAAACTCGTGAAGTTGACAGTCACCACCTCGGGCGATCAGTCGATTGTGGGTGGTCGAAAGGTGGTTCTTTTTCCAAACCTGGAGGCAGGAGAATCGAAGGAGGTGAGTTGGTTGATCAAAGGAAAAGGAAAAGTAACAATTGATGCGGGCGCTCCTCAAACGGGTACCAAGCAAGTAAGTGCCAACCTCTAAAATGCCGACGACAATCATGAAGACTTTCAAAGAATATATCAAGCCGAGTACGACATCATTCAAAGTAGTGTTGTTGGGGATAGCGATGTTCACGTTGACCTACACACGTGCACAGGGGCCCGACGGCGTGTTTCGTGCGGCAGGGTCGCCTGAGAACCCGAAAGTGCAGGTATCGTGGAATCACTATAACAACCACGCCGGGATTACTGATATCGTGAAGAGACTTGCAGCCGCCCATCCCGACCTCGTCCAACTCTCGTCTATGGGCAAGAGCTATCAAGGGCGTGAAATGTGGGTGATGACGATCACCGATTTCAAGAAAGGGAAGGCGGAGGAGAAGCCAGCGCTGTACATCGATGGAAACATACACTCCAATGAAATACAAGGTGCCGAGTTCGCACTGTATACAGCGTGGTACCTGGCGGAGAGCTTCAAAGACGTAGCTTACATCCGTGAATTGTTGGCCGATAAGACATTCTATATCGTACCGACAATTAACCCGGATGCGCGTGATAACTTCATGAAGGAGCCGAACACGCCGCACAGTCCGCGTTCAGGCATGATCCAAGTCGATAATGACCGTGACGGCTTGGTCAACGAAGACGGCCTCAACGATCTCGACGGCGATGGTCATATCACCAACATGATTCGCAAGAACCCGCACGGCCGTTATAAGAAAGACCCGAGCGACCCGCGCAAACTTGTTCCCGTAAAACCCGATGAGGAGGGCGACTACGACCTACTAGGTAACGAAGGAATCGACAACGACGGTGATGGTCGCGTGAATGAAGATGGCACTGGATACTATGATCCCAACCGCGATTGGGGATGGAAATGGCAACCCAACTACATTCAGAACGGTGCCTACAAGTACCCGTTTAGCTTGCCCGAGAATCGCAACATTCGCGATTTCGTGATGGCACATCCCAACATAGCGGGTGCGCAGAGTTTCCACAACTCGGGAGGCATGATCTTGCGCGGACCGGGGGCGGAAGAAGACGCGGCCACATATAACGCAGAAGATTCTCGCATTTACGATGCCATTGGCAAGAGAGGCGAGATGTTGATTCCCGGCTACAAGTACATGGTTGTATACCGCGATTTGTACACGGTGTGGGGTGGCGAGCTCGACTGGTTTTATGGAAGCAGAGGTGTGTACACCTTCTCCAACGAGTTATTCAATTCCTATCAATACTACCACAAGACACGCGACGACGATGACTTCGCTTCGGGAGAGGCATTTGATTTCAACAAGGAGCTGCTGTTTGGTGACGCGGTGGTCGAGTGGAAGGAGTTTAACCACCCCCAGTTTGGCAAGATTGAGGTAGGAGGGCCGAAGAAGAATTTCACGCGGGCGAACCCTGGCTTTCTGTTGGAGAGCGATGCCCATCGCAACATGGCGTTTTGCCTGTACCACGCTTGGAACACACCCAAGCTTGAAGTAACCGACGTGGTGGAGAAATCCCTCGGCGGTGGTTTAACGGAAATCACGGCCACCGTGAGCAACACACGCATGATTCCAACCCACGCCAGCCAAGACTTGAAATACAAAATCGAACGCCCTGACTATATATCCATTGCTGGCCCGAAGGTGATCGCCGCGATGATCGTCGAAAATAAGGATCTCAACTTAACCACGGAACAGAAGAACAACCCGGCTACCATCGAGGTAGACAACGTTCCCGGGATGGGCTCGGTGACCGTTCGTTGGATCGTGTCCAATGCCGGTAAGTATTCCATCAAAGTCGACAGTAGAAAGGGCGGGGTCGTGACGAAACAGAAGTAAGGCGGTACGTATTTTCAATTGACAACTTCCCTTTGTACCTTTCAATAGGACTGAAGTTGTGTTCGAAGAATGAAAGCATTAGTACTGACAGGACCAGGTAAGATTGAACTGAAAGAAGTTTCCGTTCCGCTGGTTACACCGGGTAAGGCACTGGTGAAGATTAAAGCGGCGTCGCTCAATCGCCGCGACGAGTGGATACGCGAAGGCAAGTATCCAAACATCCGTTTCGGTGGAACACTGGGCAGCGATGGAGCCGGCGTCGTCGAAAAAGTCGGCGACGAAAAGGACCACGAATGGGTCGGCAAAGCTGTGGTGATCAACCCGAACATCGATTGGGGGCCCGACCCGGAAGTGCAGTCGATCAAATACACCATTTTGGGGATGCCGGTAGACGGTACCTTTGCCGAGTATGCTCTGGTGAGCACCGACCGCCTCCAACATAAGCCTTTTCACCTAGACTTCCTTCAGGCTGCTACGTTGCCGTTGGGTGGACTTACAGCGTTTCGGGCTTTGTTTCGTCGTGGAAATTTGAAGCCAGGCAACAACGTATTGATCTCTGGCTTCGGCGGCGGCGTCGCCCAATTCGCATTCCTGTTTGCCCAAGCGGCAGGTGCAAACGTGTATGTCACCTCGGGCAGCGATGAAAAGGTGGAGAAGGCGATCAAGATGGGGGCAAAGGGTGCGTACAATTATAAGAAGCAAAACAACTATACCGACCTTTGGAAAACAAAGGGCGGATTCGACTTGGTGGTCGACAGTGCTGGTGGCGATCAGATCAACAATTTCATCAAGGTCCTCAGACCCAACGGAAGAATCGTTTTCTACGGAGCGACGAACGGAAACCCTTCGAAGGTTGACTTGTACCGGATGTTCTGGCATCACCTCACCTTGCAAGGGACCACGATGGGTAATGACCACGAGTTTACAGAGATGCTAGAATTTGTCAGCAAGCACCAGATTCGACCAATGGTAGATTCCATCCGGCCCTTTGCGAAGATAGTTGAGTCATTTTCCGACATCACCCGTCCCAACAAGGTTGGCAAGATCGTATTCATGGTAAATCCATAATGTACGTTGTGGGCATGAATGACCGCGTGCGGCAACTAGAAGCTTTTGCCAAGGAAGATCCTACCGACCCGTTCAATCTCTACGCCTTGGCGCTCGAATACCTGAAGATGGAACCCGCGCGGGCGCTGGTTTTGTTCGAGCAATTGGTCGTGGATCACCCACGGTATTTACCTACTTACTACCCCTTCGCTCACTTGTTAATCGACCTTCAGGAGTACGCGCGTGCCGAGCAAATCTTTGCCGCCGGCGTGGAGGTGGCGCGCCATGCGCAAGACGCCAAGGCGATGCGAGAGTTGAACAATGCTTGGTCGGATTTCAAGTTCAACTTAGAATGACTGTCTCGTGGTTCGGGAGTACTTCGCTCCAAGGTTTTAATGACCTGGAATTCAAATTTTTAAATGTATCTTGCGATCCCTTAAAAAGTACCTTTCGGTTATGAAAATATTGGTTTGTATTTCCGTCGTTCCCGATACCACATCGAAGATAGCCTTTGTCGACAATGGTACTCGTTTCGATGCGAACGGCGTGCAGTTTATCATCGGTCCATACGACGACTACGCGTTGGCGCGGGCCGTCGAGCTAAAAGAAGCCACTGGGTCGACCGTCACCGTCCTGAATGTGGGACTTGCCGATACTGAACCGAGCATTCGCAAAGCTTTGGCGATTGGTGCGGATGACGCGATCCGAGTGAATGCCGAACCGACTGACTCACTCTTTGTTGCCACGCAAATTGCGGAGCACGCGAAAGGCTACGACCTCGTGTTGATGGGCCGTGAATCGATCGACTTCAACGGTGGCGTGGTGCACGCCATGGTTGGTGAATTGCTCGGACTCCCGTCGTTCTCACCCGTAATGAAATTGGATATCGAGGGTGGGACTGCGAAGATGGCACGTGAGATCGAGGGTGGAAAGGAATACCTGGAAGCTAACTTGCCGTTGGTCGCGGGCTGTCAAGAACCGATTGCCGAATGGAAGATTCCCAACATGCGCGGGATCATGAGTGCCAAAACTAAACCGTTAAAGGTCGTCGAACCCAAGGCGATAGCGGCTGCCGTAAAGTTGAAGAAGTTCGACCTACCGGCACCGAAGGGTGCTGTCAAGATGATCGCTGCCGACAATGTGTCGGAACTGGTGAAACTGTTGAAGAACGAAGCGAAGGTATTGTAATCTGAATTCATCAAACTGAAAAAAGGACATGAGTACGTTAGTGTTTGCTGAGATTGCCGAAGGGAAGGTAAAGTCTACGTCGCTGGAAGCTGTTGCGTTTGCCCACGCGTTGGGTGCTCCCGTGGTGGCCATCGTATTGGGAACCGCGGACGGCGCTGCGTTGCAGTCGTTGGGAAAATACGGTGCTGCTAAAGTGTTGCACGCTTCCGACACCAAGTTTGATCAACCGATCGTCCAAGCCTATGCGTCGGTAATCGCTAAAGCGATGGCCGACGAGAATGCCGATGTCCTGGTGCTCGCCAACTCATCGTTGGGTACGCCGGTAGCGGCGAAAGTAGCCATCCGAGCAGGTGCTGCGCTGGCGACCAATGTGGTGGAACTTCCAAATACAAGTTCGGGCTTTACCGTAAAGCGCAGTATCTATACGGGCAAAGCGTTCGCGACCGTTGAGTTGACGTCAGCGAAGAAGGTGATCACATTGAAGAAAAATGCGGCCGAGCTCAAAGAAGTCGGCGCGGCTGGCTCCGTGGTACCGTTTAGCGCAAGCGTCGCCGACAGCGAGTTCAACGCCAAGATCACATCTACCGAAAAGGCAAGTGGTGAAATATCTTTACCCGAGGCAAACATCGTTGTCTCCGGCGGCCGGGGCATGAAAGGCCCAGAGCATTGGGGTATTCTCGAAGAACTGGCCAAAGAACTTCATGCCGCCACGGGTTGCAGTAAACCTGTGTCCGACATGAACTGGAGGCCGCACCACGAACACGTAGGGCAGACAGGCGTGAAGGTGGCGCCTCAGCTTTACATTGCCGTCGGGATATCCGGTGCGATTCAGCACTTGGCCGGCGTGAACTCGTCGAAGTGTATTGTCGTCATCAATAAAGATCCAGAGGCACCTTTCTTTAAGGCGGCCGACTACGGCATTGTTGGGGATGCATTCGATGTAGTTCCGAAGCTCACGGCTGCCATCAAGGCGGCGAAATAAAATATTCTTAGTTTAACTGGCTAAAGACTGTTTTTTTCTAATATCGTATTCACAGAAGGGGAATTTAGCGCGTGGCACAAAGAAAGATTAAGCTTGAAATACTAGGTCTCTCGTCCAGCCAGTCGACTACTGGTTCATTTGCGTTGGTGTTGGGCGAAACGGAAGGTAATAGGAGACTTCCCATTATCATTGGTATGTTCGAAGCCCAAGCCATCGCGATAGAAATCGAGAAAATCATTCCGAACAGACCGATGACCCACGACCTGTTCAAATCCTTCGCCAGCACTTTTCATTTTCATGTGGAAGAGATCGTGATCTCCGATTTGAAGGAAGGTGTTTTTTTTGCCAAGATCGTGTGTACCGACGGGTTGAAGAAAACCGAAATCGATGCGCGCCCCTCCGATGCCATTGCCATCGGCCTGCGCTTCGATTCACCCATCTATACCTACGAGAACATCTTAGCGGAAGCCGGTATTGTTTTAACCGACGAAGAAGAAGAGGACGAACGCGAAAAATCCGAGACCAAGGAGCCCAAAGCAAAGGTCAAAAAGGAAGTGTCGTCGAAAAAGTCTGAAGACTATAAGAACTATTCCGTTGAAAAACTCAACGAGCTATTGAAGGAGGCGATCGAGAAAGAAGACTACGAGAAAGCCGCCAAGATTCGCGACGAGTTGGGAAAGCGGAACTAACCTAGACCTAGACTTTCGATGGACATCCTGCGTGGACTCATTGGCCTTGTTTTCTTAACGGCCGTAGCCTATCTACTATCTGCCAACCGCAAGTCAATCCGTTGGTCAACCATCGCCATCGGAATCTTACTTCAAATCATTTTTGGTGTCGCCATCTTTAAAGTTGGATTTGTCCACGATGGGTTCGCGTGGGTCTCCGAGAAGTTTGTAGCATTCCTCGACTTTGCCCGCCAAGGTGCGATGTTCTTATTTGGCGACCTCGCAAAAGACAGCACCAAGGATGCTACTGCGCACCATAGTCTTGGGTTCCTGTTTGCCTTCCAAGCGCTGCCCACGGTCATTTTCTTCTCTGCCGTTACTACTGGGTTATACTACCTTGGCATCCTGCAAAAGATCGTGTATGTGTTTGCGTGGGTGATGACCCGCACCATGAAACTCTCGGGGGCCGAAAGCCTTTCGGCGGCAGCAAACATCTTCATGGGACAAACGGAGGCGCCCTTGCTCGTGAAACCATTTATCCGAAACATGACCCGCTCGGAGCTGTTCTGCCTAATGACAGGGGGGATGGCCACCATCGCCGGAAGCGTGCTTGCCGTGTACGTGGGAATGTTGGGCGGAGCCGACGCGGAGAGCAGGGCGACGTTCGCGACTTACCTTTTGTGCGCGTCAATTATGAATGCGCCTGCGGCCATCGTGATGTCGAAGATCGTGTTCCCCGAGACGGAGCCTGAAAAGATCGACTCGAGTTTGAAAGTCAATAAGGAGGCGATTGGCTCCAACCTGGTCGACGCGCTTGCAACTGGAGCCGCAGACGGCTTGAAACTCGCCCTCAACATTGGCGGTATGCTGCTGGCATTTATCGCCATCATCCTCGCCCTCAACTGGGGCTTGTCGGGATTGGGCGACTTGGTAGGTGTAAACGAATGGATCCGCAGCAGCACAGACAATGCCTACACGGGTCTGAGCCTCGAATACCTGCTCGGACAGGTCTTTCGCTTCTTCGCGTTTGCGATGGGCGTCGATTGGTCAGAGTCGTTGCAGGTCGGGAGTCTGTTGGGCAAGAAGATGGTCCTGAACGAGTTCCTCGCCTATAGCGACCTTACGGCCTACAAAGTTGGCGGCTTCTTGAGCGAGAAGTCCGTGATCATTTCGACCTACGCATTGTGTGGATTCGCGAACTTTAGCTCGATTGCCATCCAGATCGGCGGAATCGGTGGGATGGCGCCCAACCGGCAGGGCGACCTCTCGAATTTAGGGATGAAAGCTATGCTAGCGGCCTTCTTAGCCACCATGATGACCGGCACCATTGCAGGTGCAATATTTTAAGCCCGAAAAGTCAATTTGCGACTTGTTTTGCGATCTTTGGAACACCCGCGGAGGATGCCTTCCCAGGGAACCTAACCAATGAGAGTTGTTAAGATTGTCCTTTCGTTGATATTCCTAGCCTTTGCTGCTTGGCAGATCAATGACCCCGATCCCATTCTTTGGATTATCGTCTATGGCGCGATGGTGGTTGTGTCGATCATGACCATCTTCGAACGCTACCCAACCGGAATTATGATTGTGATGGCTGCAGGATACCTCGTCCTCACCATCCAATATTTCAACGGTTTCGCCGAGTGGCTTGGCTCGGCCGATCGTAGCTTGCTGTTCGACGATATTGCAAAGATGGACCACCTCTACATAGAGGAAGCACGTGAATTCATGGGTCTGCTCATCAACATCGTCGTGTTGTTATTTTACTTTTTCCTTGACTGGAGAAAGCAACGTCGCCGCACGGAGGCCTGACCGCCCAAAGTCCCGGTTTTGTTGAGAGATCCTTTGCCGAACGTGAGTTCGGAAATCTTAATTCTTAATTATCTTTAGGATCAATGAAAAACCGTTTTCTCGTATTGACATTTGTCGCTGCCGTCTTGGGCTCGTGCTCGAGTCCGAAAGAAAGAATCCCAGACCAAATGCCCACCTCAAATTCCTCCACCAACCGCATTGTCATCTATCAAATGATGACCCGGCTATTCGGAAACACAGCCACGACCAACAAACGTTTCGGAACCCTCCAAGAAAACGGGGTGGGGAAGTTTAACGACATCAACGACGCAGCCCTCCAAGGTATCAAGCAACTAGGGATCACACATGTGTGGTATACCGGCGTAATCGAACACGCCACGATGACCGACTATTCCGCGCAAGGAATTCGCCCCGATGATCCAGACGTCATTAAAGGGCGTGCCGGCTCACCGTACTCGATTAAAGACTACTATGACGTCGATCCCGACTTGGCAGTCGATGTGGCCAATCGAATGAAGGAATTCGAGCTGCTCGTTGAGCGCACGCATAAGAATGGACTGAAAGTCCTCATCGACTTCGTCCCGAACCACGTGGCTCGCCGGTATGAATCCGACGCGAAACCATCGGGTGTGGAAGACCTAGGAGCTTCCGACGATAAGACAGTCGCTTTTGCGCGGGACAACAACTTCTATTACCTAGTTGGCCAAGAGTTTAAATCGCCCAGAAACTACTCGCCGCTCGGAGGACAGGAAGTGCCCGGCCTTGACGGCAAGTTTGAAGAAGTTCCCGCGAAGGCCACGGGCAACAACGTGTTCTCGCCTACACCTAGCGTGGATGACTGGTTTGAAGCGATTAAGTTGAATTACGGTGTGGATGTGCAGCACGGCAACCAAAAGTATTTTCAAGGAACCGCAGATAGACCCGACGCCGTACCGGATACATGGAAGAAGATGCTTGACATACTTGTTTTTTGGTCAGGCAAAGGCGTGGATGGCTTCCGCTGTGACATGGCCGAAATGGTTCCAGTAGAATTTTGGCAATGGGCGATCCCGCAGGTAAAGGCAACACAACCTGCCGTGATATTTATTGCCGAGATTTATAATCCAGCGGCCTATCGCAGTTACATCGACGAAGGCAAGTTCGATTACCTCTACGATAAAGTGCAGTTGTATGATACGCTTCGACTCCTCGTCAATCAGAAAGCATCGTCGACGGATGTCGCAGGCATCCAACAAAGCCTTAATGGAATCAACGATCGGATGCTTCACTTTTTAGAGAATCACGATGAGCAACGTATCGCTTCAAAGTTCTTTGCCGGAGACCCATGGAAAGCTGTTCCTGCGATGGCCGTAAGTGCGTTAATCGACAAAGCGCCGGTCATGATTTATTTCGGTCAAGAAGTCGGCGAACCCGGTGGTGTCAACGAAGGCTTTAGTGGAGACGACGGAAGAACTACCGTGTTTGACTATTGGGGTGTCACCGAACATCAAAAATGGGTGAACAACAAGCTTTACGATGGTGGTCAACTTTCCGATGAACAGAAACAGCTACGCCAGTTTTATGGAGACCTTTTGACATTTGCCGGTAGCAATGCAGCGATCGTACACGGCGATTACTTCGACCTGACGCAGCCTAACGTGAGTATGAAGAATTGCAGCGATCGCTTCGTGGTATTCTCCCGCACGGACGGAACCGAGAACTTGGTGGTGATCGCGGGTTTCGCCAGCAAGGTTGAAAGGATCAAGGTGAAGTTGACACCCGAAGTCGTACAGAGGATGGGCCTCCAAAGTGGCGGCCTATACGTGGGGCGCGACCTGCTTCGGAGCGGGACGGATGTAGGGTTAGACGAACAGTTTCAATTTGAAGTCGACGTTCCTCCATATTCAGTCCTCATTCTAAAGATCAAGTAACGTGAGAAGCAAGTTTATCTCCGGGTTTGCACTACTGGCCATATGGGTGGTTAGTTGTACACCTAAGCCTGTCAATCATTGGCCATATGGTGTCAATTACGAAGTGTTCGTGCTCTCGTTTGCCGATGGCAATGGCGACGGCAAGGGCGACTTCAAAGGCCTTACCCAGAAGCTCGACTATTTCTCCGAGCTAGGAGTAGGGGGAATTTGGTTGATGCCCATCATGAACTCGCCGACGTACCACAAATACGATGTTACTGATTACAAGTCAATTCATCCCGACTACGGCACGGTAGACGACTTCAAAGCGTTCGTAGCCGAAGCACACAAGCGCAACATCAAGGTATTGGTCGACTTAATCTTGAACCACACTGGAAGCGATCACCCGTGGTTCCAAGAAGCGATTCGTGACAAGAACAGTAAGTACCGCAACTACTATGTGTGGGCGAAGAAAGATTCGATCCGCGATCAGATCGCCAAGAAGCAGACATCGTTCGATTCGGACAACATTACGCAGTGGCATCCCGTGAACGGAGATACTCTCTCGGGGCACTATTACGGCTTCTTTTGGGGAGGCATGCCGGATCTCAATTTCGATAACCCGGATGTACGTGCAGAATTCGTCGACATCGGCAAGTTCTGGCTGAACGACATGCAGGTCGATGGCTTCCGATTAGACGCGGCCAAGCACATCTTCCCGACCGACCGCGCCGCCGACAACCACGCGTTTTGGGTGTGGTTCCGCGAAGAGATGACGAAGATCAAACCCGATGTGTACTTGGTGGGAGAGGTATGGTCGCGCGCCGAGGATGTAGCGCCCTATCTGAAAGGGCTCCCCGCCTTGTTCAACTTCGATTTAGGATATGCCATTACGTCGGCCGTGAATGCCGGGCAAGATACCGCCGGCCTCATTACACAATACAAAAAGATAGTCGACTTCTATAACGCGGCGTCATCCGATTACATCGACGCTACCTTCCTCAAGAATCACGATCAAAATCGAATCTTGAGCGAACTACACGACGACGAGGCGAAAGCACGTGTGGCGGCGTCCATTCTCATGACCTTGCCTGGAACCCCTTACGTCTACTATGGTGAGGAGATCGGCATGAAGGGTTTGAAGCCCGACGAGTACATACGCGAACCATTTGTATGGGACAAAACCGGGACCTATCCCGTACAAACCCGTTGGGAGGAACCCCGGTACTCGACCCCGCAGACAGTGATTCCTTATGAAGTTCAAAAGACTGACCCGGAATCGATGTATAATTTTTATCGCGATTGGATCGAATACCGCAATGACAGCCAAGCATTGACCTATGGACAAATTGAATTGTCACCAATTCAATTAAGCGAGATCGTATCGTTCTATCGTATCAAGGACGATGAAAAGCTTTTCGTGGTGCACAACATCAGTGACGTCGAAGTGACGGTTCCCATCGACCTCGACGAACTCTATCGACTGGATTATTCCACGAACCCTCGGATCGAAGTGCGCGACACCGAGGTTGTGATGCCCGCACATTCCACCGCTATTTTCAAGGACTAAATGAAAGGACAAAGGAGAGTTATCATCGAACACATCCAACCCGTCGTCGACGGAGGTAGATATCAAGCACGCCGCGCCGTGGGTGAACGTGTGGATGTCACCGCCAATATTTTTGCCGATGGTCACGACCACATCCGCGCCCGAGTACAATACCGACACGCTTCGGAATCGACGTGGACATCCGTTGAGATGAAGAGTACCTTTAACGACGAGTGGATGGCATCCTTTTATGTGCCTCGGAAGGGTCAGTACGTCTTCAAAGTGGATGCCTGGATCGACCATTTCGATACTTGGTACGATGGATTCAAGAAGAAGGCGGAAGCCAAGGTGGATGTGACCACAGAATTAATGGAAGGCGTGAACTTCTTGAGGCATTTCTCTTCGGACCCCAAAGTCGCTCCATTCATCGCGACCTTAGGCGACCGATCCAACTATGGTGGCGCGGTATCGGCGGTCTTGTCACGCGATTTTGAACAAGTGGTGCACCATCACCCAGTGATAGAACATGCTTCCGAATCCGACGAGTATACGATCAAGGTCGAATACAACAAAGTGTTGTTCAGCACCTGGTACGAACTGTTTCCGCGTTCGGCGTCCCTCCAAAAAGGAAGGCATGGTACTTTCCAAGACTGTATCAAGTTGCTCCCACGCGTGGCAGCGATGGGCTTCGACGTGTTGTATTTGCCGCCGATCCATCCCATTGGGAAGGTGAACCGGAAGGGTAAGAACAACAACGTGCGCGCGGCAGCCGGAGAGCCCGGTTCGCCGTGGGCGATCGGTAGCGATGAAGGGGGACACAAAGCTATCCACCCCGAGTTGGGAACCCTCGACGACTACAAAGCACTGATTGCCGAGGCATCTAAGCTCGGAATTGACATCGCACTCGATGTGGCCTTTCAATGTGCACCGGATCACCCGTATGTGAAGGAGCACCCCGAGTGGTTCAAGCAAAGGCCGGATGGAACCATTCAATATGCCGAGAACCCTCCAAAGAAGTACCAGGATATTTATCCCTTCAACTTCGAGACCGAGCGTTGGAAGGAGCTGTGGGAAGAGTTGAAGTCTGTGATCATTTACTGGATTGAACAAGGCGTGACTATTTTCCGTGTCGACAATCCCCACACCAAGCCGATTCCTTTTTGGGAGTGGGCCATTTCTGAGGTACACAAAGTCTATCCCGATACCATTTTCTTGGCCGAGGCATTTACTCGCCCGAAGATCATGGCGTCGCTGGGTAAGATAGGCTTCAACCAGTCCTACACGTATTTTACCTGGCGCACCAGCAAGCAGGAGATCATGGATTACGTGAATGAATTGGTACACACTCCGTCGAGGAACTATTTCAGGCCGAACTTTTGGCCTAACACGCCTGATATCCTACCGTGGCAGTTGCAGCACCAAGGCGAAAACATCTTCATCATTCGCTACGCCCTTGCTGCTACGTTGTCGTCGAATTACGGGATGTATGGACCTGCGTATGAATTTTACGACAATGTGCCAATGGAAGGGAAGGAGGAATACTTCAATTCCGAGAAGTATGAAATCAAGGTTCACGATTGGAAAAAGACTAATCGAATGACCGATATCATCACGATGGTGAACCGCTTCCGGCGCGAGAATGCTGCCCTCCAGACAACATGGAACACCGTCTTTTGCCACCTGGAGAATAGCCAGTTGATCGCGTATGTGAAGGCTACCGACGACTTATCGAATATCGTGCTCGTCGTCGTCACGCTCGACCCTCATGCGGTGCAAACAGGTTATGTACAGATACCCAAACATGCGCTTAAACTTGGCGACAAGATCAACTTGAAGTTGAAAGACTTAATGACCGACGAACAATATACATGGACGCAGGAATGGAACTTCGTTTCGCTCAATCCGCACAAGATGCCATTCCACTTGTTCCAAGTATCGATTTACGACTCAAACATGTAACATGGCAGTACCGATCAAGAACAACGACCCCCTCTGGTTCAAAGATGCGATCATCTATGAGCTAAGTGTTCGCGCCTTTTACGATAGCAACGGCGATGGGATCGGCGACTTCCAAGGTCTGATTCAGAAGCTGGATTACATCGAGGACCTAGGGATTAACACCATTTGGCTCTTACCATTTTATCCGTCACCACTAAAGGATGATGGATATGATGTGACGGAATACTGCGATATCCATCCCGACTATGGTACGCTGGCCGACTTTAAATTGTTTTTGAAAGAGGCGCACCGTCGTGGGCTGCGGGTGGTTACAGAGTTGATACTAAACCATACATCCGATCAACACCCGTGGTTTCAAAAGTCGCGTAAGGCCAGGGCTGGGTCGCGGTATAAAGACTACTACGTTTGGAGCAACACACCCGAGAAATACAAAGAAGCGCGCATCATCATTACCGATGATGAGTCGACCAACTGGTCTTGGGACAATGAAGCCAAGGCCTACTATTGGCACCGATACTATCGACATCAGCCGGATCTCAATTTTGAAAATCCCGAGGTTCAACTTGAAATTATCCGGGTGGCCGATTTTTGGCTAAAGTTGGGCGTGGATGGGTTCCGACTGTCGGCTGTGCCATTCCTATTCGAAGAGGAAGGTACCGCCTGTGAGAACCTACCTCAAACCCATTCATTTGTAAAGAAGCTTCGGGGCCACATCGACAAGAACTACAAGGATCGCATCCTGATTGCGGAAGCCAACTTGTGGCCGGAAGACGCAGCGGCTTATTTTGGGGATGGCGACGAATGCCACATGAACTTCAACTACCCGTTGATGCCTCGTTTGTTCTTGGGGTTGAGAACCGAAGACAGCTATCCGATAATTGATATCATCGATCAAACTCCGCCGTCGCCGAAAGGCACCCAATGGGCCCTTTTCCTTCGGAACCATGACGAGATAGGCTTGGAGATGGTGACCGAAGAGGAAAAGGACTACCTCTTTAAGGCATACGCCAATGAGCCCAACACGAAGCATAACTTGGGTATTCGGCGTCGCTTGGCACCTTTGTTGAACAACGATCGACGTAAGATCGAATTGCTGCATACCATTTTGTTCTCGCTGCCTGGGTCACCGGTGCTGTACTATGGCGATGAAATCGGGATGGGAGACAACATCTACTTGGGTGATCGTTTTGGCGTGCGCACTCCCATGCAATGGAATATGAACATCAACGCGGGTTTCTCGCAAGCAAACCCCCAGATGTTATACCTACCCGTCATTAGCGACCCCGTCTATCGGTACGAATCGGTGAACGTCTCTACGCAGGAGGAGAACCCTTCCTCATTGATGTGGTGGTTCAAGAATATCATTGCCATGCGCCGTCGCCTGACTGTGTTCGGTCACGGCGAAATGAAATTTATCGAGAGCTCGAATGCGAAAATCTTGGCTTTCGTCCGCCACGACGAAGAGCAAAAGATCGTGGTGGTCGCAAACCTGTCGCAGTTCAGCCAAGCAACAACGCTCGACCTGTCCGAGTTCCGCGACTGTGACGTGACCGAGGTGTTCAGCCAGAATCGTTTCCGTTCGGTTGAGGGAAGTGAATACCCCATCACCATCGGTCCTTATGGATACTTCTGGTTTCAAGTCGACGACAACGATAAAAAGGAATCGATTGGTGGCAGCGGTGAACTTCCGCTTGTGAAGACTACTTCATCTTGGGAGAAGTTGTTCAACCATTATAATGAAATTAGGGTACTAGAGCGGAAGATATTGCCGCCGTTCATGAAGAAATGCCGCTGGTTTGGTGGTAAGGCACGTGCCATTAGCAAGCTAGCAATCAAGAAGTCGTTTCCGCTGAAGGTTGATGGCAATACGCATTACTTGTGTATCATCGAAGTTCACTACGTGCAGCGACTCCCTGAATTATACTTCTTGCCGATGGTTTTTGTGCCGGCCGACAATGTCTTCGACCGGGTCGAATATAACGTGCAGAGCGTGGTATGCCGTGCTGAAATCCAAGGGCAAACAGGTTTCGTCGTTGATAGCTCCTACGACCGCGCGTTCCGCGACTACTTGTTCTCTAGTATGGCGCGTAACCAAAGAATACGCGAAGACGATGGCACACTCGAGTTTACGTCTAGCGTCTACACGAAACTCGACCCCGAAAATGTCGAGTCGAAAATCCTGAAGGCAGAGCAGAGCAATACCTCGATTATATACAACGATCAATACTTCTTCAAGTTCTATCGCAAACTCGAGAAGGAGATCAACCCCGACTTGGAGATCGTTCGCTACCTTTCGGAAGCTACAAGCTTTAGAAATGCGCCACGCTACGCAGGAAGTATTTCGTTGGTAGATACGGACGACACCGCCTTTGTCTTGGGCTTGCTCCAAGAAAAGGTTGAAAACCAGGGCGATGCTTGGGTGATGACGACAGACAGCGTCGGGCGCTTCTATGAACGGGTGATGGCGAAGGCGAAGAAGGAAAAGGTTCCGAAACTGATCAACAGAAACGTGCTCACGTTCGAAGAATCTCCGGAGATGATCCAGGAGTTTATCGGACGCGGATTTTACGAGAGGGTTGTCCGCTTAGGTCAGCGCACCGCCGAAATGCACATGGCGCTGGCTTCCGATCAGTCCAACCCAGCGTTTGTTCCAGAGCCATTCACCTCGAACTATCAGCGTTCGTTGTACTCGGGACTTCGAAAGCTCTTGCGCGATCGTTTCAAACTGCTCGAACAGTCCCTTCCGAAATTGACCAACGACACGCGCGAATTCGCCAAAAAGGTGTTGGCACTGGAGGATACGATATTGGATTCATTCGCCGAAATCTATCAACACAAGATCGATGCGGTGCGGACAAGAATTCATGGTGACTATCACTTGGGACAAGTCTTGTTTACAGGTAAGGACTTTATCATTATCGATTTCGAAGGTGAACCTGGTTTCAGTTTCAGCGAACGACGGTTGAAGAAGAATCCTTATAAGGACGTGGCTGGGATGATGCGTTCATTTCATTACGCAGCATTTGGGAAAATCTTGTTGAACGAGAATTACCGGCAGCAGGATCTAGAGTTTCTGGAGCAATGGGCAGAACAGTGGCAGCACTACATCAGCCGCTTTTTCCTCGGTGCCTATCTCGAACGAATGGGGCAGGGCCAGAAACTTCCGCAGGAGGACGATATCTTAATCCGCACCTACTTAATTGAGAAAGCCATTTACGAACTTGGCTACGAATTGAATGGACGGCCAGATTGGGTGATCATCCCTTTGCGCGGTATTTATTATTTGGTGAATCGATACTTCCAAGAAAAGGAAGAACGTAAAAAGAAAAACTAAGCTTATGGCGAAGAAGGCAAACAAGCACGAGGACCAACCTACCCATTTCTCGCTGCTCACCGATTTCGATATCCACCTGTTCAGAACGGGTAAACACTATAAGCTATATGAAAAGCTTGGTGCCCACCCTGTGTCGCATCAAGGCAAAACGGGAACGTACTTTGCCGTGTGGGCGCCGAATGCAAAGGAAGTTTCGGTTATTGGCAACTTTAACCATTGGCAGCCGGGTCAAAACAAGCTGGCGCCACGGTGGGACGAGTCGGGAATTTGGGAAGGGTTTTTCGCCGGTGTGCATAAAGGCGAAGCCTATAAATACGCGATTACGGCGCAGTCAGGTGAACTGTTGGAGAAAGCCGACCCGTTCGCGTTTTATGCCGAAGTTGCTCCTAAGACGGCATCGATCGTGTGGGAGCCTTCACATGAATGGAAAGACGACGAATGGCGAACGAAGCAGAGGAGTGAGGTGGGTCAACCGAAACCCTATTCGGTTTACGAAGTACATTTCGGGAGCTGGCGGAGGAAGGTAGAGGAAGACAACCGCTCGTTGACCTATGCCGAAATGAAGAAGGAACTTGTGGCATACGTGAAAGATCTCGGATTCACACACGTCGAGTTCCTGCCAGTCATGGAGCACCCTTTTTACGGCTCGTGGGGCTACCAGCTCACGGGATATTTTGCACCGACCAGTCGTTACGGCTCGCCCGAGGAAATGATGGAAATGGTCGACGCATTCCATGAGGCGGGCATCGGTGTGATCCTCGACTGGGTGCCGTCGCACTTCCCCGGCGATGCGCATGGTCTGTATCGATTCGATGGCACACACCTATACGAACACGCCGACCCCCGCAAGGGCTTCCACCCAGATTGGAGCAGCTACATCTTTAACTACGGTCGTAACGAGGTAAGGTCGTTCCTCATCAGCAACGCGATGTTCTGGGTGGAACGATACCACATCGACGGACTGCGTGTCGACGCCGTGGCATCCATGTTGTACCTCGACTATTCAAGGAAACATGGCGAATGGATTCCCAATGAATACGGCGGACGCGAGAACCTCGAGTCGATCGTGTTCCTGAAAGAGTTTAATGAAGTGGTGTATGGCAACTTCCCGGAAGTGGTCACCATCGCAGAGGAATCTACCGCTTGGCCCGGCGTATCGCGCCCTACGTACCTCGGTGGCTTGGGCTTCGGACAGAAGTGGATGATGGGGTGGATGCACGACACGCTCGAGTACTTTAAGAAAGATCCGATCCACCGCAAGTATCACCAGAACGACATCACGTTTAGCATCATGTATGCTTTTACGGAAAACTTCATGCTGCCACTGTCGCATGACGAAGTGGTGCACGGCAAAGGTTCTTTGCTCGGTCGGATGCCCGGCGATGAGTGGAATCGCTTCGCCAACTTGAGAGTGCTGTTTAGCTATATGTTTACCCATCCAGGTACAAAACTAGTGTTTATGGGTGGTGAGTTTGGACAGTCTGCCGAATGGAACCACGACCGCAGCCTGGATTGGCACTTGTTGGATTTCAACTATCACCAAGGCGTTCACAAGGTGATGAAAGACCTCAACCAATTGTATCGAACCGAACCCGCCCTCTACGAGTTTGGTTTCGAGGCCAAAGGGTTTGAGTGGCTCGACTATTCCGATCGAGACAACAGCGTCATGTTGTACCTGCGGAAGGGATGGAGGAACGAGGATACCCTCATCGTTGCTTGCAACTTTACGCCGACCTCTCGACACGACTATAGGATCGGGGCACCCATCAAAGGAACTTGGAAAGAAGTATTCAATTCTGATAATTTGCGGTACGGCGGCTCCGGAGTCCTCAACCAGGGCCTGCTCACCACAAAGCCCGTGAAGTACCATGGGAAGGACTATTCATTCACATTGACGCTGCCGCCGTTGGCGATCATCGTCTTAAAACTGAACGAGGAAGAAGCCGGATTCCACCTGGGCTCTTAACGAACGCATGACTGAGAAGAAAAAATTCATTTGCATCCATGGACATTTTTACCAACCTCCCCGTGAGAACGCATGGTTGGAAGTAATTGAAGTTCAGGATTCTGCGCATCCCTACCACGACTGGAACGAACGCATCAGTGCCGAGTGCTACGCCCCAAACGCAGCGTCGCGAATTCTCGATGAGAAGGGGGTCATAAAAAATATCGTCAACAACTACTCGAGGATCAGCTTCAATTTCGGTCCCACGCTATTGTCATGGATGGAGACCAACGATCCAGAGACATACGCAGCCATTTTAGAGGCAGACAAGGAAAGCATGCAGCATTTCTCCGGCCACGGGTCGGCGATAGCGCAGGTGTACAACCACATCATCTTGCCGTTGGCGAACAAGCGCGACAAGGAAACGCAGGTGATCTGGGGGATTCGCGACTTCGAGAAACGCTTCAATCGGAAACCAGAGGGAATGTGGTTGGCCGAAACAGCGGTCGACACCGAGTCCTTGGAAATTTTGGTTGACCACGACATCAAGTTCACGATACTGGCGCCTCGTCAGGCAAAGGCCCTACGCAAGGTGGGCGAGTCGGAATGGCGCCCCGTCGACGAAGGCTCAATCGATACCCGCAACGCATACAAATGTGTTCTTCCCTCGGGGAGAAGCATCGTGGTATTTTTCTACAATGGAAACGTATCGCAAGCCATTGCTTTTTCTGGCCTTTTGAACGACGGTCGAAGGTTTGCCCAGAGCCTCCTCGATTCTTTCATCGATTCGGAAGCACCTCAACTCGTCCATGTTGCCACCGATGGCGAGACCTATGGACATCACCACCGCCATGGCGACATGGCCCTGGCTTTCTGCTTGAACCACATCGAAAAGTTCAGCGAGGCTCAACTTACCAACTACGCTGAGTACGCCGAAAAATGCCCACCGCTCTACGAAGCACAAATCATCGAGAATAGCTCGTGGAGTTGTGTTCACGGTGTGGAACGCTGGCGTGCGAACTGTGGCTGCAATTCAGGTGCGCACCCCGGGTGGCATCAGGCATGGCGCGGCCCTCTCCGCGATTCACTCGACTGGCTCCGCGACAAGGCGGCAGAACTATTCGAACGCGAAGGATCCAAGTTTTTGAAAGATCCTTGGGAAGCTCGCAATGAATACATCAGCGTGATTTTGAATAGAAGCGACCGGACCGTAAAAAGGTTTTTCAAAGACCATGTGCTCGCCGACGTCGACGCGAGTAAGGTGTTCCGACTCCTGGAAATGCAGCGGCACGCCATGCTGATGTACACGAGCTGTGGTTGGTTCTTCGACGAAGTGTCGGGTATCGAGACGGCGCAGGTCATGCAATACGCTTGTCGCGTGATTCAGCTGGCTAACCAAAATGGTGACATCGAACTCGAGACCGAGTTCCAACTTCGATTGGAAGCCGCCCCCAGCAACGTGCCTGCGCTCGAAAACGCAGGCAACGTGTACCGCAAGTACGTCCTTCCGGCGAAAACCAATTTGCAGCGCGTGGGCATGCACTACGCGGTATCCTCCATTTTTGAAGAAGAGCCCGAGTCTTTGCCTTTATTCAACTATACGGCGACGAACGATTTCTTCCTGAAGAAAGAAGCCGGCGAGCAGAAGTTGGTGCTCGGGATCACGAAGGTAAAGTCACTCGTTACGCGATCCGAAAAGCGCTTTGCCTTCGCCGTGGTTTGCATCGGGGTGCACAATATCATCGGTAACATCTCGCTGGACATGGAACCGGATAAGTTTGCGAGCATGCAGTACCGGGCCACCCACGCCTTCGACGAGGGGCGCCTTGGGGATGTAATCGGGATCATGCAAACGTATTTCGGTCCCGATAAGTACACCATCTGGCAGCTCTTCAAAGATGAAAAGCGCAAGATTCTGGACCTCATCGCTCGAAAAAGCCTAGAAGAATTGGAGCAATCACTCCGAAGGACTTACAACCGCGATTACCCGCTGGTGAACGCGTTGGCTAACAACGAAATTCCGATTCCGAATGCTTATCGGACCACCTTCGAATACATTCTCAACGCTGACCTGGTAGACGCATTTCAGGCAGAAAAACTCAACGTCAAGTCGTTGGAACGGATCCTGGGAGAATTACAGAAGTGGGGAATGAAGATCGAAGACCCAGACAATGTCTCGAGGCTTGCCGCCAATGCCATTTTCCGCGAAATCAAACGCGTAGGGGAGGAACGATCAAACCTAAGGAGGATTACGCGCCTGAATCGCCTATTCCCGTTGCTGGGTAAGTTCCGACTAACCCCCAACATCCATCAGTCACAAAACGTGTATTTCCAGATCTCCGTAGAGAACAAGTCGATCACGACGTCCGACGATGACCGTGAATGGTTGGAGCAATTCTCGCTGCTCGGCGACAATCTAGGAGTCAAAGTTGAATAGTGGCAGTTAAGCCAATATTTTTAAACCACTCAGATTGCGGCCAACTTCCATCATGAAAAACAGAAAATGGTGGATGTTATTCCTCATGCTTCCAATCGTGGCGTGGGGTCAGCCGAGTTTCGGCCCGAGTTATGGGCCTGCCGGCTTTCACGGCAACGTGCTACCGAAGCCGAATACCGATTCGGTCAATTTCACGATTCCTCCGTACGAATCGTGGCTCCAACAACCTTGGCGCAACCAACTCTACCGGTTTCCCGAATTCCAAGAAGGTCGGATACAGTTTGCAACGGGGTTCAGCACGGAGAGCAATTTGAAACTAAACTACAACCGGTTTTTCGAAACGGTTGATGTTTGGACCGAAGATGGTAGTTGGTCGCCCCTGAAGAGATCGACCGAAATCAAGTATGTCTGGATGGGACCCCATAAGTTCCTGTTCGACCATCGGCATGGGTTCATGGAGGTAATCGAGCAAGGCAACGTGGCTCTCGGTATCCAAACATTTATCTACGGATTGTTGGAAGATAGCAATGGGTTGAAAACCGCAATCATCGGTCTCGAGAACCGAGACGCTACCGTCCGTGGCACACGGTATTATTGGACCAGCGAAAGATACTTCATCATTGGTCCGGACAACGAGGTGCTTCGTGCAAGTCCGCAAGCGCTTCCCAAACTACTGCCATCGATCTCGCAAGAAGTGACTGATTACATAGCATTGGAACAAATCAACTTTCGGAGTAAAGACGACCTGTTAAAGGTTATCAGGTTCTGCAATTCGAAAAGTATCAAGTTACCCAAGAAGGAAAGGACCCTTTTGTACGTCCCACTTCGCACAGAAATGAAAGAGACCGTCCTCGGCGACAGTGTGTACAGCTTGCCAACCTTCACAACCAACGCCGTACTACAGTACAGCGACGGCGAGAGAACAAACCCAAATTTTAAAGTGAATTTTAGCCGCCAGACGAATACGTTAGAGATGATCACGGCGGCGGGCGACACCACGGAGTTAGACAACTCCGATCCGATTTCGTACGCGGTTCTGGATGGAAAGACGTTCTACAACCATCCATACCTAGGGTGGCTCGAAGTACTTACCCACGGAAACCTCGGACTCGCGATGGTGAAACGTCTCACTGAACATCCAGTCCAGGAGTCGGGCCGGAAGATCATCTTAATGGAGACATCGTACTATTACTATAAAGACGACCGGATAATGCCGGCGAGTGCGAGCACCCTGCTTAAGTTGGTTCCAAACAGAAAGAAGAAAATCAAAGACTACGTCGTGCGAGAAAACCCCGATTTCAACAAACGTGCGGACGCAGAAGCTGCCTTACAGTTTGCACTGACAAATCGGTAACGTCAACAAGTGAATTAATGGTGTGACGTGAGTTCGTCTCACTCCGGCAAAGTATTGCTGAGGTTCTACTCGGCTGTCTCCAGCTTCAGGTGGTGTTTTTTGTCGAGATAGTCCCACACCAAACTACTTGCACCGAGTATCGGGGCTGCCTGGTTTTGGAGTGCCGACGGAAGAACTTTGATCTTACCCTGGAACAGAGGCATCAGGTTGGCCTCCATGTGTTTGATGGTGGGTTTGAAGATCAGGTCGCCCGCTTGAGATAAGCCACCAAAGAGGAAGATCGCCTCCGGGTCGGTGTGGACGACAGTTTCGGAGAGTTTCATCCCGAGGATACGACCCGTATACTCGAATGCTGCTTTTGCGACCACATCACCACGCATGGCGGCTTCCGTGATCATCTTGGTGTTCAAGTTATCGAAACTGATCCCGCGGAGTTCGCTGGGTTCCAAATGGTCGGCGAGAAGTTTGTAGACCGTCCGCTTAATGCCAGTGGCTGACACGTATGTTTCGAGGCAGCCGCGTTTACCACAATTGCAGTAACGTCCTGTAGGGTTTACCGAAGTATGTCCCACTTCACCGGCAATCCCATGTTTGCCGTTTAGGAGAATGCCGTTGCATACGAAACCACTCCCTAGGCCCGTACCCAGTGTGATCACGACGAAGTCTTTCATTCCTTTCGCGTTCCCATAAATCATTTCACCGACCGCCGCTGCGTTGGCATCGTTGGTCAGGATGCAAGGTATACCGAACTCGTCGGTGAACATCTTTGCGAGCGGCAACTCATCTTTCCACTTTAAGTTGGTTGCCTTGTCGATGGTTCCCGTGTAATAATTTCCATTGGCTGCACCTACGCCAATACCCACCACTTTCAGGTTGCTCCCCGCGTGGTGAATACTTTCGCGAATGGCATCCGCCATCGCATCAAAAAAGTCTTTGAAGTCTTCGTAGTCGGTGGTAGCAATGCTTCCCTGGTAATGAACGTTGCCCTCGCGGTCAACGATACCGAACTTGGTGTTCGTGCCGCCGATATCGATGCCTACGGTTACCTCTTTCATGATGATCTTTTTAGATGGAAAGAATTTTGGCCAAGCGAAGAGATTCGCTGTCAATTTCGTGGTGTTGACTCATGATCGAGTCGAAGCTATTGTAAACGATCTTGTTGTTGCGAATGCCCACCATCACGTCGTTTTGACCGCCGAGCAATCCCTCGACTGAGGCTACGCCCATGCGCGACGCTAGCACACGGTCGAAGTAAGTAGGGGATCCACCACGTTGAAGGTGACCCAAGATCGTTACCTTGATGTCGAAATAGTCTGAACGTTCCGCTACTTTCTTCGCGAGTTCATTGGCGCCTCCGATTTTTGAACCCTCGGCGACCACAACAAGACTTGACTTTCGATTCGTTTTACCTCCCTGAACGAGTACGCTGTAAAGTTCGTCGAAGGTGGTATTTTCTTCTGGAATGATCGTAGCGACCGCACCACCCGCTATTCCCGCGTTCAGCGCGATATAACCGGAGTTGCGGCCCATCACTTCAACAAAGAACAATCGATCGTGCGACAGCGCTGTGTCTCGAATCTTGTCGATGGCCTCTACCGCCGTATTCGTCGCCGTGTCGTAACCAATCGTGTAGTCCGTTCCAGCAAGGTCGTTGTCGATCGTGCCCGGAATACAGACAGACGGAACTTTGAACTCTTGATAGAATTTATGAAGTCCGGTGAATGTTCCATCGCCACCAATGGCTATCAAACCATCGATGCCGTGCTTCTTCAAGTTTTGATACGCCTTCTCGCGACCTTCAGGGGTTCGGAACTCCTGGCTACGGGCCGACTTCAAGATCGTGCCGCCTCGTTGGATGATGTTACCCACCGAACGCGCACCGAGTTTGACGATGTCGCCGTCGATCATGCCCTCGTAACCTTGCATGATCCCAAACACTTCTTTGTTGTAATAAATCGCGGCGCGAACGACCGCTCGAAGGGCTGCATTCATTCCTGGAGCATCACCGCCCGAGGTGAATACACCGATCTTGGAGATTTTCTCGTTCATTCTAAATGGCTGTCAAAATTAAGGCTTCAACGATAGATTCCAAGAGCTCTAGGATGCTTGGCTTTTCAAACGTTTGAAATAGTTAATTAACCCGTTCGTCGATGAGTCGTGTGTCGTAACAGACTCCTCGCTAGCCAATTCAGGTAGGATTTTCTTCGCTAGCACCTTGCCCAGTTCAACGCCCCATTGGTCGAAACTGAAGATGTTCCAGATGACGCCTTGAACGAAGATCTTATGCTCGTACATGGCGATCAACGATCCCAATGTCTTCGGATCAAGCACCCGAAACATGATGGAGTTGGTGGGTTTGTTGCCATCGAATATTCTAAACGGTTTTTGAAACTCGATTTCTTCTTCCGACAATCCTGCTGCCTTCAATTCGGCTTCGACCTCACCTTCATTCTTTCCAATCATCAACGCCTCGGTTTGAGCGAAGTAATTGGAGAGAAGTTTCTGGTGGTGATCACCAATTGGGTTGTGGCTGATGGCTGGCGCAATGAAGTCGCACGGGATGACCCGGGTACCTTGGTGGATCAATTGATAGAAGGCATGTTGACCGTTCGTGCCAGGCTCGCCCCAAATGACTGGCCCTGTTTGATAAAAGATTCGGTCGCCAGTACGGTCGGTCGACTTACCGTTGCTTTCCATGTTTCCTTGTTGAAAATAGGCAGCGAATCGATGGAGATATTGGTCATAGGGGAGAATCGCCTCGGTGTGAGCATCGAAGAAATTGCCATACCAGATACCGATCAACGCCAGCAATACGGGGATGTTCTTCTCGAAAGGAGTTGTCCTGAAGTGCTGATCCATTTCGTGGGCGCCTTCGAGCAGCTTTACAAAATGATCGAACCCGATCGTACACGCGATGCTTAGGCCGATGGACGACCACAGTGAATAGCGGCCCCCGACCCAGTCCCAGAATACGAACATGTTTTCCGTGGCGATCCCGAACTGCGCTACTGCTTTCGTGTTCGTGGATACCGCCACGAAGTGTTTCGCGACGTCACCTTTTCCGTGTGTCTGTTCTAAGAACCATCTTTTTGCGGACTCCGCATTCGTCATGGTTTCTTGTGTGGTGAATGTCTTTGAAGCCACGATGAAGAGCGTGGTTTCGGGGTCGACGTTTTTCAATACTTCGGCGAGGTGGGTGCCATCGACATTTGACACGAAGTACGGTTTGATTCCCTGGTGGTAGGGTTTCAATGCTTCCGTCACCATCAAAGGACCGAGATCGGAACCTCCGATGCCTATATTGACAATCGACTTAATGGGTTTCCCGGAAAAACCTTTCCACGTTCCGTTGATCAAGTTTTGGGAAAAGCGCTTCATTTGATCAAGGACTTGATTGACTTCCGGCATTACGTCGGCACCGTCCACTAGGATTGGCGTGTTGCTTCGGTTGCGCAAGGCAACGTGCAGCACAGGGCGGCGTTCGGTTTGGTTGATGCGTTCTCCGGTAAACATGGCCTCGATGGCAGGGGCGAGGTCACACTCATCGGCGAGGCGCATCAGGAACTTAATCGTATCCTCGTTCACATGATTCTTGGAGTAGTCGACCAAGATGTCGTTGAATTGAACGTGGTAGCGGTTAAATCTCTCGGGATCGGACTCGAACAACTCGAGGAGAGTCGTTGCTTGCATGTCGAGGTAGTGCGCTGTTAACAAACGCCAGGCAGCCGTATCAATGGGCTTAGTACTTGGAAAGTTCATTCAATGATTGGATTTGGGCGCACTAAAATAGGATTTTTCCTAACGTGTCATCCCCTCGTCCCATCATCCCCTCGTCGTTCGTCCATCGTCCCCTTATCTATCATCCCCCCACCACCTTCTTCAAATTCTCAACGAGCCCTTCCCACAAATCTTGGAGTTCATCCAGGTCTTCGAAGTCGGAGTAGTCAAAAATTTTGATGAACGTCGTTTGCGTGAGTTCGTTGGTTTCTAGTCGCAGTTCGAACCAGTAAGGATCGTTGGCGTCGCGATCGTTCTCGGGTAGGAACTCGAACTTGCAGGAGTGATTAAGTCGATTGCCAACCATTTTTGCACGGCGCACTTCTGTTTCCCAAACGAACGTGAAAACTTTTTCGGGACTGATCGTGACGTTGTCGGCAAACCATTCAGAGAGTCCGCCAGCGGTTTGAATGTATGGAAATAACATCTTCACCGAGGCGTGCACCTCGAAGTCGGATGTGAAGAGTTTCTTGTTTGTTGTTTTTGACACGTTCGCCATACACGCCGGTCGTTCAAATTTTAAGATATGGCATTTTTCGGTCCTCTGCAATTAGACTTACTAATTCAACGCGCGTCTGAAGTTGAGATGCAGCGCGTTCGCAAACGCCGGTTGGAAATCCGTGCTCGAAATACGAACATGAATGAGTAAAAGACTACAAAATCAAGAAGGAAAGGGGAGAGGAGAGAAAGTAGCGCGAGGGAGATTTGAACTCCCGACCTCAGGGTTATGAATCCTGCGCTCTCACCAACTGAGCTACCGCGCCGTCTCGTTGACCGAATGGGAGCGCAAACTTACAAACTTTTCCCAATTCGCCACCATCGACCCCCGTTTCCGTATTTTATCCAGTTCTCGTTCTGGCCTCGTTTTTGTTAACTTTGGCGCCCGATGAAGAATATTGACAAGCTGATCTTGGGCGCCTTCCTGGGCCCTTTTGTCATGACCTTCCTCGTTGTGGTGTTCATTCTCCTGAACATCCACATGCTGAAATACTTCGACGACATCATAGGCAAAGACCTCGGTTGGGACGTCATTGCCCAGCTCTTTTTTTACTTCGCGATTTTCAACACACCTTCGGCACTGCCGCTCGCCGTCTTGCTATCGGCCCTGATTGCATTTGGAAACTTGGGAGAACACTTCGAACTCACGGCCATCAAGAGCCTTGGGATTTCACTAACCCGTGCGCTCCTTCCCATTTTTGTCTTCGTCATTTTTATTACCGCGTTTGCTTTTTATACCGGTAACAACCTCGTCCCCAAGGCAGCGCTGGAAGCCTATAGCTTGCTGTACGACATCAAGCAGAAAAAGCCCGCGCTGGACTTGAAGGAAGGCACCTTCACAAGTTCAATTCCCGACATCAGCATCAAGGTTGGGCGCAAGTTTCCAGATGGCAAGACCATCAAAGACGTGATCATTTATGACTACCGTGGGAAAAGTGGCAACAAGGAAGTGATCATTGCCGACTCGGGTAAGATGTATTCGATTCTTGGCGACCAATACTTGCGGTTAGAGCTTTATCGCGGGTACAATTATTCGGAGGGGGGCAATGAACAAGACGTGGCCCAGAACTCGGGTGAAACGATGAGCAAGACCCACTTCGACAAGTCGGTGATGGTCTTTGACCTTTCCTCGTTTCGGCTCGACCGCACGGACAAGCGCTGGTTTCAAGGCCACCGCATCATGCGTAACCTGAGTCAACTCGACCGCGACATCGACTCGCTTTCCTATGAACAAGACAAGCAAAAGCTGTCAGTGCTGGAAGTGAAGGAGGGATTTTTCCGCTACCATCGGAAAGCTGACTCGATCCCCTTGACCCAGCAACTGGAAAAGGCCAAGAAGAAGAGGGATTCGCTTGTGTTGGTTCAAAACCCGGGGATGGTTCCCACGCCGCCCTCACGCAGGTACCTGGTTAAGTACCCCGTCACGCCTGAGACCATGACGAAAGCCGAATCCGTGCTCGGGATCGCTACCGTGACGCAAAACGACATTACGCAGGCATTGCAAACGGCGCGAAATTCGGCGGGTCAGCTCCTCAACATCAACGAACGGATGCGCCAATTCGGTGATGATGAAATCGTGTTCCGCGTTCAGTGGCATAAAATCATCTCCAGCGCCATCGCCTGTATGGCCATGTTCTTGATAGGGGCGCCGCTCGGGGCGATCATCAAGAAGGGTGGGCTAGGGATGCCGGTGCTGGTATCGATCATCTTCTTTATCCTGTTTTACGTGCTGAGCCTGCTCGGCGAGAAGTGGGCGAAGGCTGGGACTGTTTCCGTGCCCGTCGGTATCTGGCTCGCGAACGCCATCCTTTTCGCGATCGGATTCCTCTTCTTGGCGCAGGCCCGCCGCGACGCACGCCTGTTTGAGGCCGACTTCTATATGGTGATCGTGGACCGCCTGAAACGCCGTTTTACGAAAAGCCCGGAAGTCGTGGTTTCCAGCGGGAGAATGTAAACCAAATTTGGTTTTTTTGCACCGTTTGCTTACTTTTGCGCCGATTATAAAGAAAAGAAAAGCACAATAGCGATGTATTTGACCGCAGAAAAGAAGCAAGAGCTGTTCACCAAGCACGGTTTCGGCAAGAAAAAGACTGACACCGGTTCTCCAGAGTCACAAATTGCCCTCTTTACGTTCCGGATCAACCACCTAACGGAGCACTTGAAGGACAAGAAAAAGGATTATTCGACCCAACAAGGCCTCCTTCGCCTCGTGGGACAGCGTAAAAAGCTGCTGAACTACCTCCAAAAGACCGACATCAAGCGTTACAGGTCCATCATCTCGGAACTCGAGCTGAGGAAGTAATCGCCTCCAGGCAATATTCGACAGGGAACTAATCTTGGTTCCCTGTCTTCTTTTTTACCAGACATGGGCCAGAATCCAAATGGCCTCGATTGAAGCTACTTTTTTATGAAACCAACCGTAATTACCAAATCTTGTAAACTTCCCGATGGTCGGGAAATTACGATCGAAACGGGCAAACTTGCCCGCCAGGCCGATGGCTCGGTCGTGCTCCGCATGGGTAACACCATGATCCTCGCTACCGTAGTAGCCAACCAAGACCCCGTCGAGGGCGCCGACTTCCTCCCACTGTCGGTCGACTACCAAGAAAAATTCGCTTCCCGCGGTAAAATTCCCGGGGGCTTCCTGAAACGCGAAAGCCGCCTGTCGGACTACGAAATCCTGATCAGCCGCCTCGTTGACCGTGCCATCCGTCCCCTGTTTCCGGACGACTACCATGCAGAAACTCAAGTCGCCCTGTACTTGATCTCAGGCGATGAATCGGCGCTCCCAGACGCGCTTGCTGCCTTTGCAGCGTCATCTGCGTTGGCTGTGTCGGACATCCCGTTCCAAGGTCCGATCTCGGAAGTACGCGTCGCACGCGTCAACGGCCAGTTCATCATCAACCCCACATTAGAACAGAAGAATCAAGCCGACATCGACTTGATCGTCGCTGCCTCACTCGACAACATCCTCATGGTGGAAGGAGAGTGTAAAGAAGTAAGCGAAGACGACATGCTCGAAGCGTTGCGTCAAGCGCACGACGCAATCAAGGTTCAATGCCAAATGCAGCTCGAATTGACCCAAGCAGCTGGCAAGACTCAAAAGCGCGTGTACGAGCACGAGCAAAAAGACGAGGCACTCCGCGAGCAGATGAACAGCCAACTGTACAAGAAGGTGTTCGAGGCAGCAGCCCAACAGATCCCGAACAAACACGTTCGCTCGGACATGTTCAAGAAGATCCTCGATGAGTACATCGCCACCCTATCGGAAGAGGTCCTCGCCGAGAAGAAAGACCTCGTGAAAAAGTATTTCAAGGAGATCAACAAGAAGGCGTGCCGCAACCTCGCGCTCGAGCAAGGCAAACGCCTCGACGGTCGTACGCCACGCGAAGTTCGCCCGATCTGGACAGAGGTAGATTATATTCCTTCTGCTCACGGTTCGGCCGTCTTCACCCGCGGTGAAACTCAGTCGCTCACCACCGTCACGTTGGGAACCAAACTCGACGAACAAATGATCGATGGTGCGATGTTCTCCGGATCGAACAAGTTTATCCTCCACTACAATTTCCCTGGTTTCTCTACCGGCGAAGTGAAACCCAACCGCGGACCAGGACGTCGCGAAGTAGGCCACGGCAACCTCGCGCTGCGCGGCTTGAAGCAAGTTCTTCCCGCAGACGCGGAAAACCCTTACACCATCCGCGTGGTGTCGGACATCCTTGAATCAAATGGTTCATCTTCGATGGCTACCGTCTGTGCGGGTTCACTCGCCCTGATGGACGCCGGTGTACCCGTGTCCGGCCCCGTATCCGGTATCGCCATGGGTATGATCTCCGACAGTGCAACCAAGCGCTATGCAATCTTGTCTGATATCCTCGGCGACGAAGACCACTTGGGTGACATGGACTTCAAAGTTGTAGGTACAGCCAAAGGAATCACGGCTTGCCAGATGGACTTGAAAGTCGACGGCCTGACCTACGACGTGTTGAAGGAAGCATTGATGCAAGCAAAAGAAGGTCGCTTGCACATCCTCAACGAAATGAATAAGACCATTTCGAAACCAAATGCCGACCTCAAGCCTCATGCCCCAAGAGCGTTCACCATCGTGATCGAGAAAGAAATGATCGGCGCCGTCATCGGACCTGGTGGAAAAGTGGTGCAGGAAATTCAAAAAGTGAGCGGTGCAACCGTCGTGATCGAAGAAGTAAACAACAAGGGCGTTGTGAACATCTTCGCGAACAACCAAGCATCGATGGACGCTGCTGTGAAACGCATCAAAGCCATCGTCGCCATCCCAGAAGTGGGAACCATTTACGACGGAGTAGTGAAGTCGATCATGCCTTTTGGCGCGTTCGTCGAGTTCATGCCTGGCAAAGACGGCTTGCTCCATATCTCCGAAATCAAGTGGGAACGCCTCGAGAACATGGACGGCGTCCTGGAAGTAGGTGAAGAAATTAAGGTGAAGCTGATCGAGGTCGACAAGAAAACTGGTAAGTTCCGTCTATCTCGGAAGGCCATCCTGCCGAAACCTCCGAAAAAGGAGGAGGCACCGACCGCCTAACCGTTCGCAGAAAAAATCCCTCGGCTTTGGCCGGGGGCTTTGTACGTTAGGCTTTTGGAACTAATTTTTCGATATTACGTGTTAGCTTAAAGAATTCTAGCCCGGATGAGACAGCTAAAGATCAGCAAACAAATCACGAACCGCGAGAGCCAGTCGCTGGATAAATACCTCCAGGAAATCGGCAAAGTGGATCTGTTGACCCCCGACGAAGAAGTGGAGTTGGCGAAGAGGATCAAGGAGGGTGATCAAATCGCGCTCGAGAAACTGACGAAAGCAAACTTGCGCTTCGTGGTTTCCGTGGCAAAACAATACCAGAACCAAGGGCTTTCTCTTGGTGACTTGATCAACGAGGGAAACCTCGGTTTGATCAAAGCCGCTCAACGCTTCGACGAAACAAGGGGTTTTAAATTTATCTCGTACGCCGTATGGTGGATTCGTCAATCCATCCTGCAGGCGTTGGCAGAACAGTCGCGCATTGTCCGACTCCCACTGAACCGTGTCGGGTCGTTGAACAAAATTTCGAAGACGTTCTCCGAATTGGAACAGAAGTACGAACGCGAACCTTCTCCAGAAGAATTGGCCGAAGTACTCGAAGTAACAACCGCCGAAGTGGTCGACACCATGAAGATTTCAGGTCGCCATGTGTCGATGGATGCACCGTTCGTGCAAGGTGAGGAAAACAGCCTGCTCGATGTACTCGAGAACGATAGCGAGGAAACACCCGATCAAGGGTTGATGACCGACTCGCTCCGCCGCGAAGTGCAACGCGCCCTGTCTACGCTCACGCAACGTGAGTCGGATGTAATCACCCTCTACTTTGGCCTCAACGGCGAACACGCCATGACCCTGGAAGAGATCGGTGAAAAGTTCAACCTAACCCGAGAACGCGTACGTCAAATCAAGGAGAAAGCTATCCGCCGCCTCCGCCATACGTCGCGAAGCAAGGCCTTAAAACCTTACTTGGGTTAACATTGGAGGAAATCCAACAAATAGAAAACGGTCTCAGAAATGAGACCTTTTTTTTGCCAGAATTGGTTATATACGCGTTATGAATGAAAAGAAAGTGAAAGTCCTCATTATTGGATCTGGCCCCGCCGGGTATACCGCCGCTATTTACGCTGCCCGTGCAGGTCTAAACCCAGTCCTCTATACTGGTGGCCAACCCGGTGGCCAGCTGACCATCACCAACGACGTCGAGAATTTCCCCGGATATCCCGAGGGAATCAATGGCCCAGCCATGATGGTCGATCTTCAGAAGCAAGCCGAACGGTTCGGCACCAAGGTGCACTTTGCCATGGTGACATCGGTTGACTTCTCCAGCTACCCGCACAAAGTGGTCGTCGATGAAAAGGAGACGGTGTTCGCCGAGGCTGTGATTGTCGCCACCGGTGCAAGCGCCAAATACCTAGGGATTCCTTCAGAGACGAAGTTCGCCAACAACGGCGTGTCTGCCTGTGCTGTCTGCGATGGATTCTTTTACCGTGGTAAGGACGTGGCCGTTGTGGGTGCAGGGGATTCCGCTGCCGAAGAGGCGACATACCTATCGAAGCTCGTCACGAAAGTGCATTTGATCGTCCGTCGCGGCGAGATGCGTGCTTCGAAGATCATGCAACAACGTGTGTTGAACACACCCAACATCCAGATCCATTGGAACTCTGAAACCGACGAAATTCTTGGCGACGAGAACGGTGTGAACGGTGTGCGGCTCCTCAACAATAAGACAGGTGAGAAGACCGTCCTGAAGATCCAAGGTTTCTTCCTCGCGATTGGGCATCAACCCAATACATCTATTTTCAAAGGACAACTCGACTTGGATGAGGCAGGCTACGTGAAAGTGCAACCTGGTTCGACCCATACCAACATCGAAGGTGTGTTCGCCGTGGGCGACGTAGCCGATCGTGTGTATCGCCAAGCGGTGACCGCGGCAGGTTCAGGGTGCATGGGGGCGTTGGACGCCGAGAGATTCCTAGCTGCCAAGGAGATGGAACTAGCCAGCGCTTAACAACAGAAAGACTACTGAATTGAAACTCGATATTCTCGTCATTGCTGCCCATCCCGACGACGCCGAGCTTGGATGTGGTGGAACCATCCTCAAGCACATAGCCCTTGGTCACAAGGTAGGCGTGGTGGATCTAACGCGCGGTGAACTGGGCACCCGGGGTACGCCGGAGACGCGGGCACAGGAAGCGGCTGCTGCTGCCAAAGTCTTGGGCCTAAGCGTACGCGAGAACCTGGCGCTGCCGGATGGGTTCTTTCGCAACGAAGGAGACCATCGGCTAGCGGTAGTGCAAGCCATTCGTAAGTACCAACCCGAGATCATCCTGGGCAACGCACGCTACGATCGTCACCCGGACCATGGCCGTGGCGCCGACCTCGTGTTTGAGGCTGCCTTCCTCGCTGGACTTACAAAAATCGAAACCGTGGAAGACGGACGCGCTCAACGGGCATGGAAGACGAAGGCGATGTATCATTTCATCCAAAGCCAGTTCCTTACACCCGACTTTGTCGTAGATGTAACGGCTGAATGGGGTCAAAAAATGGAGTCGATCCGTGCGTACCGAAGCCAGTTCTACGATCCCAATAGCAAGGAACCGGATACATACATTTCCAGTCCCGCTTTTCTAAGTATGATCGAAGCGCGCGCGACAGAATTTGGTCATGCGATCGGCGCTCGCTACGCCGAAGGGTTCACCGTGCGAAGGTGGATGGGCGTCGATTCGCTATTCAACCTGAGATAACAGTGGGCTACGGTGCAAGCCTATTGATTGCCCATTGACCATCTATCCAAGTGTACAGGATTCGGTCGTGGAGGCGACTGCGGCGACCTTGCCAAAACTCGATCTCGTAAGGAGCTACTGCGAAACCACCCCATTGGTTGGGGCGCGGTAGTGCTTTTTTGCCTTCGAACCTCTTCTCGAGCTCCTTCACGCGGGCTTCAAGAATGCTCCGGTCTTTGATGACCACGCTCTGCGGAGATGCCCATGCGCCGATTTGACTGGCGAGGGGGCGGCTTTGGAAGTACGCCTCCGATTCAGCGGCGGTTGCGCGTTCTGCTACCCCCGAGATTCGTACCTGTCTTTCTAGTTCTGGCCAGAAGAAGGTCATCGCACACGCTGGATTATGTTCTAGGTCGCGCCCCTTGTTGCTTTGGTAGTTCGTGTAAAAGTAGAAACGACCTTCATGAACGCCTTTGAGCAACACCACACGTGCTGAAGGACGGCCCGTTTCCGAAATCGTTGCCAACGTCATCGCGCTGGGTTCCAACGCCTTGGACTTCAACGCTTCATCGAACCATTTCGAGAATTGTTGTAAAGGGTCGGCGCTCACACTCTTGACATCCAGTGTAGCCTGCGTGTATTCTTTTCTTAAATCTGCCAGGTTTTCCATGTTACCGATTGAAGTTCGCTTGACGATGCAAGTTTAACATATAGCACCGTATAAGGGAAAAATAATGGAACGCAGTATTTGCATCTATCTCACGACTATGTTTTATTGGCATAGCCATCGCGTTGGATCACCTTGGGATGTTTCCCAGGATGGAATTAGGTACAACATTTAAAAGGGTGAAACGTTGTTGGCGAGAGGCGAGAAGTCCGGGTTAAAAAGAATGAATGGAATTCTTTAGTTACAAGAACAAGATTGCCCCACAAAAGGGAAGGATACTTGTTTCGGAACCATACCTTCCGGATCCAAACTTCGAACGCACCATCATTTTACTATGCGAGCACAACGATGACGGTTCTTTTGGCTTCATCATGAACAAACCGAGCGTCGCGAAATTGGCCGACGTGATGCAAGACCTGCAAGAAATTGATGCCCCGGTGTTTATCGGTGGCCCTGTGCAACAGGACACGTTGCACTATATTCACCGGCTTCCGGACCTGGAAGATTCTATCGAGGTAATCGAAGGAATCTACTGGGGAGGCAACTTTGATCAGCTGGTTTCGTTGATCGAAACGAAGCAAGTGGCTTCGAGCGACATCAAGTTCTTCCTGGGCTACAGTGGTTGGTCGGCCGGGCAGATCGATGAAGAACTGAAAGAAGACTCGTGGATTGTGAGCGATAAGGTGAACGAAGAATTGCTCTTCGACATTAAGGCGGAAGCGATGTGGCAGTATGCCCTCAAACGCATGGGAGGCCGGTTTTCTGTCTATTCGAATTATCCCCAGGATCCAAGGTTAAATTGAGATTTTGTTATTTTTACACTTCGCTCATTTCCGTGGGCTGGATGCCTATTTGGCGCCCTTTCCGCGTTTGAGCCGTACCAGCAATTTGTCGTAGGTCGTATGGAAGACGGAAAAGATGTATTGACTAAACAGGAGGCGGGTTTCGTTGACGTACCAACCGACGCGACCACGGGCGATTCCTCACGCAACGTGGGTGAAGAACACGAATCGGCGCCCGAGGAACAAGAACACCTCGAACACGAAGAACACCCGGATTATTCAACTTTCGCCAAGAAGGACTTTGTCGAGCTGTTGAAGAACCTGACCGCCGAAAATGACTTCCGCAAGGTCGACTTCATCTTGCGAGAAGTGAAACCGTTGTTCGACGAGATTCGTGACAAAGAACGAGAAGAAGCCCTCCGCGTTTTCGTAGAGGGTGGTGGCAATGCCGACGACTTCGAATATCGTGCGAACGATCTCGACAACGCCTTCGATGCAAGCTATCGACTGATCCGCGATCGTCGAAATCAACACCTAAGAAACCAAGAGGAGCAAAAGAACGAGAACCTCCGAAAAAAGACGGAGTTGTTAGAACAACTTCGCGCGGTCGTCGACTCAGAAGATACCGAACAAGGATTCAATGCCTTCAAGGAAATTCAAAAGACCTGGAAAAGCATCGGCGCCGTACCCAATGCACAAGCGAAGCAGGTATGGGCAAACTACACCGCCCTGGTGGATCGCTTCTACGACAACAGAAGCATCTACTTCGAATTGAAAGAACTCGACAGGAAGAAAAACCTGGAAGCAAAAGTTGAGCTGGCCATCCGCGCAGAGAAACTACTCGAAGTAGAAAAACTGAAAGATGCCGTTCGCGAACTCAACGAGCTGCACAACGAATTCAAACATGTCGGACCCGTTCCGAAAGATGATAAGGATGCCATCTGGCAACGCTTTAAAGCGGCCTCTGACGCAGTATATGCGAAACGTGATGCCTTCCTCGACCAACTCAGCCAATCACAAAGCAAGAACTTAGAAGAGAAGCTACGTATCGCGGAGGAAGTGGCGGTTTTCGCGACCTTCGAAACAGATCGGATCAAAGAGTGGAACCAAAAGACGCAAGAGATCCTCGCCATCCAAAAACGTTGGGAGGGCGTCGGTGCTGTGGCGCGCTCGAAATCGAAGGAAGTCAATAAGAAGTTTTGGTCTTCCTTCAAGACCTTCTTCAGCCGCAAGAATGTGTTCTTCCGCAAACTAGACGAAGAACGCGACAAGAACTTGCAAGCCAAGCGCGACCTCATCCGTCAAGCACTCGAGTTGAAAGAGAGCCAAGATTGGAACGCGACGGCAAACGCGTTGAAAGATCTTCAAAGACAATGGAAGGAAATTGGCCCCGTGCCCGAAAAGCTCCGTGAGAAAGTGTTCCAGGAGTTCAAGGATGCGTGCGATTTCTTCTTCACCCAACGCAGAGGGCAGTTTGAGAAAGTGGAGAACGACCAAGAGCTCAACCTGAAGAAGAAGGACGAACTCTGTGCCCAGTTGGAAAACCTGGCGGCCACGAAATCGGGTACCCCAGAGCAACTAAGGGAAATAGTCGACCAATTCAACGCCATCGGGTTCGTTCCCAAGAAGGCCATCAACGACTCCAAGAACCGCTTTACGGCGGCCGTGGATAAATTCATCGCCCAACTCGAAGGATTGAACGATGACGATCGCGAACGCCTGTCGTTGGAGGTGCAGCTGGGAAACCTGAAGAACGACCCGCAAGGGGAACGCAAACTGTACCAACGTGAGCAGGGGATCCGCAAGCGTATGACGAAGATCGAGAACGACATCGCCACACTGCGCAACAACATGGAGTTCTTCGGACGCTCGAAGAATGCGGAATCGTACAAGGCCGAAATCAAGCAACAGATCGATGCGGCTACCGTGCAGCTGAATTCGTTGAAAGCCCAGCTCAAGCTGCTGCGGACGGTTGGGTAGGGGAATAAAGGCGCCTACGCCTTTGCAAATACGGAATCAACACCTATTTTTGCAGCCTTTCCGGGGTAAAAACCCGCTGAAAAACCAGAATTTAAGCCTCCTTAGCTCAGCTGGTAGAGCAACTGACTTGTAATCAGTAGGTCGTTGGTTCGATTCCGACAGGGGGCTC
>JBGAGH010000009.1:0-252802 GCA_044226825.1 Cyclobacteriaceae bacterium | reverse complement strand
CCTTGGTCTTCGTGCCTGTGTCGCTCACTTTCAAAAGCTGGTTGGACGATACCGCACCATAGTCGTACGCGAGAACGTCCATGGAAACGCCCATCGCATCCTTACGCGTGAGCCCCAAGATGTTTCCATTCAAATCATAGATGTACCCGCTCTCGTTGAACGCCCCAGTGGCGTTGGCCCAAGTGCCGGAACCGTTGGAGAGATAACTTGCGGCCGTGATCCGGTTCAATGCATCATAGCTGTAGTTGTAGCCAACTTCACGGTTGTCGGGGTCGAGGGACAAGTACTTGCTCCACTTCATACCGCTGATATTTCCGTTATACAGCCCAGTATTGCCAGAACCCAACGCTGATTCATAGCCAAGTTCGAAACCGAAAAGGTCCGTTTGAACGCTGGCGTCGTCCTCGGCCAAGTTCGATGTGGTGGAAAGGTCGCTGTTATTCATGCGAACCAACCAACCGCGGATGTTGTACCGGAGATCGATGCTTTGCTTGTAGTTGGTACCGCCGTTGTCCGAGTGTAACTTTTTGTCAACCAACTGGCCAAGGGCGTTGTATTCGTTCGCATATTGAACGACGGAAGCACCTCCATTCATCGAATGCAGGGCTTTGACAACCCGCCCCGAATTGTCATACTGGAACGACTCGACGACCGTCTTTTGACTGGCGCCAAGCATGTGAATGCGTTTTGTCGTGAGAACCTTTCCAGCAAAATCGTAAAGGGTACTCACTCGGTCGATTCCGGATCTAGCATTGTCAGCGATCGACTGAATCCCGCGCATTCGATCATCATAGTACGAAATCGTTCTCAAGTAGGTGGTCCCCCCGTCCAACACTTTCACCTTCGTTCCAGTCACCACGCCGGTCACTCGTGCGAAGGCTGTAGTAGGTTGCGAATAAGAGCCCACTGTTAGTCCATCATTTGCGTAATTGAATGAGGCGCCCCAGTTCGATTGAATATAACTATAGCTATCGTAGTACGTCACGGTGAGCACATCGAGGTTCGTGGTTGGGAATACGTTCGTAGTATAACCATGTGCCAACGTGGTATTCACGGCTTCAGCAAATTTGGTGGTACTGACGAGCGCCGACATGGCTGTCTGCGTGACACTACTTCCGTGTGTGTAAAGACCCGTCATGACCGGTCTATTGAGCGTGTCATACTTGGTGAACGTCCACTTGTTGGAAGCACGTTGGTTGCCATCTTGGGTAAGGACCAGCCGGTTTCGGTTGTCGTACACCATGTATACGGCAGCCGCACCGGGTACCTGTTTCGTGATCATCCGCAACCGCGAATCATATTGGTACTGGAAGCCAAAGTTCGCGAGTGCGGTGGCGTCCGGAACGTTTGTGTCATTGGCATGAAGTGTCTTGGAGAGTTCAGGTTGAAAAACGAAACGGAGGCTTCCGAAGTCGTCGTACACGTAGTAGGTCAGCGCCCATTCGGTCACGCTGTTGAGATTCGTCGACCCAGCCACTGCTTGAACCTTTTTCAAGACGGTGTGACCTTCTTTGTCGGAATACTCGCGCACCTCGTTCCCTTGTTCATCTTTCGTGCTCTTTACAACGAGTTGTCCCGAAGCATAGTAGCCGCCGGTGACGACGTAGTTGGCCACGGGAGACTGCCTCACCGGCATACCGCTTCCGTTCACGATCCAGGAGATGACTTTTTCTTGACCCGCGGCAGTACCATGAACGTTGTTGAGGTAGGTATGCTGGACATACTTGGCGTTGGTCTGCCAGGCACTTCCGGGTCCGTAGTCTTGCTTGGCTCGGCTCAACGGTGATGCCTCAAAATTGGTCAAGGAAAATGGATTGGGGTCGCTGGCAACCTTGGAAGTGCCATTGTAAAAAGTCAGTTGATCCGCGAGCGCCGTAGGTTGATAACGACCATCACGCGCGGAGGTGGCATAAGGGAGGAATTTTTTCGGTTCGCGCCCAAAGGGATCGTACGCCGTCGGCTGTATGACATCACCACCGGATGGTGATGAGCCGACGGCAACGGTTTGTACAGGTCGGCCAAGTCCATCGAAGTATCCCACTACTTGCGAGATATCCTTTGCCTTCAAGTCAAAAAGGTCGGTCGACGTGGTGACGCCCGGGATGTTGAAAGTGGTGTTCATCACATAGTTCATGTCGCTGAACTGGTTGATGATAGAACTAGAGATGACGGCGTCGCCAGTTGTGTAGGTGGGCGACGTCGAAATCTGCTTGACGGCCACTTTGTAGGTGCCAGGCTTTTTCACCTTAAGGGAATTGGGCTGTGGCCCTGAGTTGGTAATGACGCTGCCATCCTTATACCAGATGTAGCTGAAAAGACCTGCCGTGGTGGTCAACTGGGTACTGTCGCCCGGAGCTATCGCGGTGCGGGATTGGATAGCGATAGACGGTATTGCATAAATGGTGACGGTGCCCGTGGAGGAGTATGCTGCCGCACATGCGCCGCTTTTTACTTGAGCTCGATAGTTAGTCGTGGTTGAAACGTTGGAATACGATAACGTGGGGCTTGTACCTCCGATGGACGTCCACGCACCGGCGCCTACCTTACTTTCCCACTGCACGATAACGCCCACCTGTCCTGATACCGCGATCGAACCGGTTGAAATACCGTATGCCTCGACGGAGGATACGCTTCCGCCAACGGTGGTGGGGCTCACTGCCACCTGCACCGCGCCCGTTGCCGTGGTACCGCACGAGGTAACCGTCCTCCTATAGTATGTAGTTGTCGTGACTGCCGGAGGCGAGTAGCTCGGTTGGTTGCTGACACCGCTTGCGTTCGACCATGTCGTTGTATTCGGAGATTGCTGCCACTGATAGGTGTAGGTTCCCGTGCCCCCGGTAGGTAGGAACAAACTCGGGAGTGCCGTTGGTGTGCTACCCACACAAATGGTCTGTCCACCGCCGATACTTCCGCTCGCGAGAAGTGGGTACACGGTCACAAAGATCGATGGCGTGAACGCCGACACCCCGCACGACGTGACCTTCCTTCGAAAATAACTCGACGACGTCATAGCGCTGGGCGCATAGGTAGCTCCTGTTGCGCCCGCTATGTCGGACCAAACCGTGTTGTTCGTAGAATTCTGCCACTGATAGGTGTATGTCCCACTACCCGCAGAGGGTGGGTTCACAGCCGCCAGTGTGGATGGAACTGAATTATAACAGATGGCCTGCGCGGGGCCAATAGTGCCTGCTTGTACGGATGCAAACACAACGATACTCACCGATGGGCTGAAGGCAATCGAACTGCATGATGTCACCTTGCGGCGGTAATACGTGGTAGAACTAAGAGCGCCTGGAGCGTAGCTGTCGGTATTTGCCGAGGGTATGTCGAACCAAGTCGAGTTGTCGCTTGAATTTTGCCACTGATACACGTAAGCGCCGTCGCCACCGCCTGCAGGTGTCGTGTTGACCAATGCGGCGGGTGTCGTCCCGGGGCAAATAGACTGAGCAGAGCTGATGACACCACCGGTAGCGTTGGGAAACACATCGGCCAAGCCTGTGTTTGTATAGGAAGCGCCTCCACAAGAGGTTGCCTTACGGCGGAAGTAGGTTGCGGACGTAATCGTTCCTGTTGTATAGCTCAAAGAAGTTGCGCCGCTCACATCGATCCAAGTTGAATTGTCGACCGAACTTTGCCATTGATACGTGATAGACCCATTCCCGCCTGAGGCAGCGCCGAGGCTCGAAAAACTAACCGTTCCACCACTGCATACGGTCTGGCCAGAAGAAATCGTGCCCGGCGAAACTGCCGCGTAAACGGTGACGGTGACGACGTTGGTGTAGGCTGCGTCAGTACAATAACTGGTCGATACTTTTCTCCTGAATTCGGTACTGGCAGAAACAGCAGATGGCGAATACGACAGGCTAGTGGCACCACTGATATCGCTCCACGACCCAGCGAGAAGACGCGACTGCCACTGATAGCTGTAACTACCGCTGCTCCCAGCCGCCGCTCCTGTGCTCGCGAGTGTGGAGGGAGAAGTGCCGGCGCAGACCGTTTGGTTGCCGGAAATGGTTCCGGCAGCGAGCGCAGCCAAGTACTCGACGAACACGTAGTCCGTTGTAACCGAACCACAACCAGCCACATTAGCAGTAACGCGATAGTGGCCCGTCGCACCAGGGGTAACTGACACCATGTTCGTAGGACCATCTATGGTTGCATCGTTCGACGACCATGTGTAACCACCGGTTGCCCCGTTTGCCGTCAGCGTGACAGTCGGGGCTCCCTGGCAGACTGGTGCGGGAGCATTGGGGGTGATCGTTAGGTTACCTGGCTCTGCGATGGTGGCCGTAGCACTGCCGCTCATATCGTAGAATGTGGAACAACCGGTCTTTCTTGCCCGCGCGGAGTAGCTTCCAGAACTGCTCACCGTCCACGAGACGCTGGTTCCTGTTCTGTACTTCGCCGTAGTGGTTTCAAGGTCGACGCCGTTCTTTACGAGCCAGTACAACACATCATCTTGTGCGTCTGAAATCAACAAAGAAACTGTAGCCGGCGAACAAACCGTCGAGTTCCCCGCAACGGTAATGGACGACGTGCTTACTTCGCACTGGGCGAATAGGGTCGTATTCGACACGACAACTAAAAGGAGTGCGGCGCCCAGAATACAACCGCGAGATGCTTGTGTAAGTTGGTTTTTCATACCAATGGTTTTCTTGAAGTTTTTTCGATTTAACCGATTGTGGTTCGCTCGTTATTGAGCCTTGTAATGGTATGAAGAGCTTTTGATCACGTTCTTAAGATGATCTTGAACAAATGTCAGTCGACCATGGCCATCGTAGCTGTAGTAGGTTGTCTGGAATGTGGGCGACGTAGCTGTCGAAATTCCAAAGCTACCATACGTATAGGTCGACATCAGGGCACCGACCGGATGCAACCTGACGTCGTCTACGAATCCAGTTCCGAGTACGGTGATGGTCGTTGCACCTGTGATAGTCTTTTGGAAGAAATTCCACCCATTGCGTGAATCGCTGGCCGTAACCGCTTGGCTATTGATGTTTATTGTCCCTCCCGCCTTACACCATAGTGAAACGACATAACTCGCCGTGCTGCTCAGCCCGGAAACGCTCATCCAGTTGGCCGAAATAAAGAAACTGGAACTTCCGATGAACGCGTTGTTCACGTCGCGGGCGGTGGTCGACAAATTCCAATTACCCGTGCCATCCGATTCGAAAGATGTATAAGCGAAACCTACCGGCGGACAATTGGTTACCTCCGCAATGGGCCGCGACGATTTATAATCCCAAATGTATCCCTTGCTCACCCCCTCGACAGACGTCACGCGTACGGGATTGCAATACTCGTCATAGGCGTTCACCATGACGGACGTGTACGTGGCTCCGTTTCCGATTTTGGTTTCCACCTTCGCGGGCAAGATCTTACTCAGCGGCCACGTATTGGCATACGTAGTCGTCGTTTCACTAATAAGGGTCGCGTTATTGTAGGTCTGCTGCTGATGAGGTTGGGTGATCATGTTCTTTGTCAACATGGCACTGATGATCACATCCCCGGCGTTCATCTCGAATGCCGTTTTATTTACGACGGTGACGGAATCTCCGTGGCTATCAAAAGTCACAGTACGAACGGGCTGCAGATTTGCGGGAGTTGTATAGTAGTAATAGGTCTTTGTCGTGATCGGGTTAGCGCCATTTTCATCCCACATGGTTTGCTGGGAAGTTAGGTGCTTAGTTTGTTCAGCGATGATGGGAACAAACACACGGATGATGCCGCAATTGTTGTACATGTTCTGGCAATTGTCCGTCGTTTCGTAGTACCCCGCCTTGAATCCAGTAACCGAATTGATTTCGGCGAAGTCGTAAGTGTTGTCAACTTGTCGAAGGAGTACATTGGAGGCGCTGTAGTCCTTTTGTGTGAGGAGCAATCCTCGCCGATTGTCGCGGTTTACCGGTGGAGGATACGGAAACTCCCGCGGATCGGTTGAGTACTCATCCGGGACGCTGTTGAAAGTGCTCACGGAATATCCGTTCACTCCATTCAAGCCATTCTTAACTGTGACAGTTCCATAACCAGTCGACCCTCCCTGAATGGATCCTCCCGAAACTTTACTCGAAGAGCTACGGAACACTGTCGTGCATATACATAGACCTGTCTCTTGGCTGTAGGACGTGTTACTCTGCGTGGTGATAAAGTCTCGGTCTGGATCAATCGGACTGATTACGAGTGGATTGGCATATTCGTAGTACTTAGCGTTAAAGGCAGTTGTTCCGTCGTAGTCTACAATAGACGCTACCCTTAATCCTCCGGTAGGGTTTATAAAACTTGTTACGCCGTTTGACTTTTCATATAAGAGTGTGGCGTTGCCATCGATATTCGCGCTCGCATCTGAAAAATCCCCACTCCCTAAATTTGTTTTTAAAGTAAAAGTGTACGCACCCGCATCAAGCACGTAGTAGTAAGTCCCATCAATATCAACACCACCAACAAGTGATCCAGACGCCGTAGCAATAGAAGCAATCACTTTCGCATTCGGTCGGTCGTCTTTGACTCGTTGACTTATCGTACTGGATAAGACTACTCTGACATACGCCTTGCGTGTCATAGTAAATGAAACAGATGTCGATTGCTCAAAAGGATTTTGATTGGCCGTCCAGTACATGTGCAGACTCTCGTTTGCGTCTTGCCAAGTCTCGACGGTTTCTTGCACACCATTAGGTTCGAAATTGAACTGACTAAATCCTCCTGTGGGATAGTGAATACCGGTAAGCATCTCCGCCTTCATAAAGGTCGCGTTCGGAGTTTTACGTGCCCCCAAGAGATGTTTTGGAGGCACAAAACCAGTGTACTTGCGAAAGGCGTCAAACGCCGCATCGTTTGGCAAGCTAAAGTTCACACGGGGAATAATGCCGTCCGCAAAGTCCTCACCGTTGTAGTAGCCCCAATAGTCTTGGGCATAGGACCGGCGCGAAGGAAGGTTTTGGGGATCATAGTCAAACGTCCACTTCATGGATTCATTCGTGGGCGTTATCACATCTTTTTTCTCAAGGCTCACCAGCCTCAACCTCTTATTAAAGTAACTTAAATTCGTGGTGCCTCCGAGGTAAGCATTAGAACTAGTCGCAGTCGAGTATGTAGTGTTAAACACATATCGATCCGTGTACTGGTTGGTCACCTTGGACCATAACTTAACCTCGGCGAGCGCCACTCCACCAAACAGATCTTGGCGACCTGAAACTGTCACAAAATCGAGGCGTTCCAAGTCTGATTCGATAGATGCCAAGTTGAGTGTAGACACGATGGAAATGTTCGGCCTCGTGGTAGGTATGACAGACTCCACGATCAGGGCACAACCAGTCTGAGCCGCGAAAGATGTCCGGTATTTTATGTTATCGGTCTGTGAGAAATAAGCATCCTGCTCGATACTTAGCGGGGCGGCGTAGGTATACGTGATCGTTTCGCCATTGGCAGACGTTACAGACTTTAACATCCAAGAAGAGTTATACTTGTTTCCCGCTCCGCCTGAAAGCGGATTCGTCGTCTCTTCTCTATATGCCGGGCTTCCTCCGAACAACAACTTGGTCCCATCTTCCATAAGAACTTCCCAATCTCCGGGCGATGTAAAACTTCCTTGAATGGGGTTGGCCATAAACTTTAAGTTGCTGTGTGGCGATGTCTTCACCGAGCCGTCGGCCATGATTAGCAAACGATAGGATTTTCCCATCGCGCTAAAATTGTAGATATCCTGTTCGCTGTCCGCTTCATTTCTCGCCGTCTGCACAATTCGAGACTGGTCGATTGCCGTCGAAACATTAGACGATAAGTCGTTGGGGTTGCTGTAGCTTGACGCCGAAGCGAAATAAGAACCTTCATCGATAAGCCCGCGAACCGAACGACTGATAACGCCTCCAGTGTTCAAACTCCAGCCGAGGCCCACCCACGAGGCAACTTCTGCCACCCTGTTTCCTGAAGCATGATAACTGAGAGAAACCGGCACGCTCACCGTCCTACCCTTCACCGAAAGCAAGGGTATGTCGATCGAAGGCACTCCCGTATACAGATTAACAGGCCAATCACCATACTTGGCAAACGCTGCCGAATTCGGTGAAGGCGGGATAACATTCCGCAACTTGTCAATGTTTGCATCTTCGGGTTGTCCAAAAGATGACATCTTGATACACAGCGTCAAGACAACGATTGTGAAAAACTTACGCATAGGGAGAATTGGAAATTTCAGAAAAAGGAAAGGAATATTGTTCGCTACCCGGTTAACCTACAGTTCGACTATGAGCACCCGGTAATTAAACCTGTTGGTACTTTAACTTTCGAAGCATAGCAGTGGGTGTCCGTTTCGAAACGATGACGATGGGCGGAATTCATGGGAGGTGTTTAGGTTTAAGGCAGTTACGACGGCGTCATTCGTGTCGCCGTTGGTAAAAGAAATCTAACGCAGCTCTTCAAAGAAAAACAAGGGGTAGAAAAACTTGGATTTGTGACAGAAATTTCAGTAACCAGCGTTGTCACATCACTGCAAACACCGTGAAGAGAGCGGCACCAGCTAAAGGCTACCCCCGCGTTCCGACAATTGAAAGAACAAAAACAGGCATATCGTGGAAACACGATATTTCATCCGTGAGATATTGTAGATCAGCTATTTAGGTCTCACCTGAAATTCGACATCGCGCTCAAGAGCAGGATAAACTTTTCGTCACGAGCTCGGGCTTCACCATAACCTACGCTCCCAGCAAAATCGAATCGCGGTATTCAATAAAAAAAATTGATCATTTGATGAAAATTTTTCTTCGGGCGTGGAGTTTTTCCCGGACGGGCATATTGAATTGGTTGTTCTTGTGTTTCTCAGGGACAGCTTAACACCGACAATGGGGTGAAATCTAGACACAAAACAATCGTACGTGAGATCCAACGACAGCGCTAGCCCTCCCCGCCCCGTTCTACCACCAGCACTTTCTACGAATTAAACAAACTCATCGTCCGTTCCGGGCCGATGGTCGCGAACGACTTCACCATCTCGATCGACTTATCCATGAAGGGCGGTAGCTCTTCGAACTCTTGGTCTGTGAAGCGGCTCAATACGTAATCCACCTGTTGACCTTTTGAATAGTTGCTGCCGATGCCGAACCGCAGTCGACAGTAGTCCTGTCCGTTCAACAGTAACTCGATGTTTTTTAAGCCATTGTGACCAGCAGAACTTCCTTTCGTTCGCATGCGCAGCGCACCAAATGGCAACGCAATCTCGTCGACGATCACCAGTAAGTTCTCCTTGGGAATCTTGAGTTCTTGCAACCAATATGCTGTCGCCTTCCCACTCAAGTTCATATACGTATTGGGCTTGATCAAATGCAATTGGCGCCCTTTGAACCTAACTTCGGCGTGATCTGCCAGCCGCTCGGTCTTAAATTCGACCTTCTCCACGTCTGCGAAGCGATCCAACACCAGAAAGCCGATGTTGTGGCGGGTAAGCTCATACTCGGGGCCGATGTTGCCCAGCCCCGCGATCAAATATTTCATGGTGCGAAGGTAGGGAAAACGCATCATCCCAGCTGCTAACTGGTTGTGGCTTTATCGCCTTCTCGCAAACCACGTTCGCCACGGTCAACCATCCACCATCCACCATCAACTACCAACCATCAACCATCAACCACCATCCATCCACCAACACGTCGATTGAAATCCAAACGATCATCTAACGAAAATGCGTCGAAACGCCTAGCGAGTAACGCCCAACTTACTTTAAACTAATCACCAACGGGCTGGATCGCCGAAGTCTCGACCATCAAGATCACCGTTTTCTTCGGTGCGCGTGGTCGGTGCATGACACCCTTGGAAATGGTCGCACCCTGGCCGGGGTTCAGAACTAGGGTCTTGTCCTCCAAGTCAATGAATAGCTGGCCTTCGGTGACGAAAAAGAATTCGTCGTCATGGTCATGCTTGTGCCAATGGAATTCACCCTCCACAATTCCGAGACGAACAACGCTGTCGTTTACTTGTGTGAGGGTTTGATTCGACCACTTTAACGTGGTGGCTGCTACGATCGAGTTGACGTCGATCACTTCTTGATGACCATACCGCACGGTAAGGTCGATGTGATAATCGGAGTTTTGTTTGCTCATACATCGAATGTCGGAGTGGTCGTCTATATTTGCAAGCGTTGGTGTTGCAAACAATCACAGTCTTGGGAGTCCGCCATGAAAATACACGTGAGATTCAGCACTACATCGAACCTTTTAAAAAGAATTCACTACGAATATGAAGCTATTTCAAGTCGATGCCTTTGCCGAACAACTGTTTACTGGCAATCCAGCTGCCGTCGTCCCACTTAATGAGTGGATCAGCGATGCTCAACTTCAAAACGTTGCGATGGAAAACAACCTCGCAGAGACTGCCTTCTTTGTGCCGAGAGGTACTGGCTTCGAAATTCGGTGGTTCACTCCCGTCAAGGAGGTGGATTTATGTGGACACGCGACGTTGGCTTCGGCACACGTGCTATTCCAACATCTCGGTTACCAAGGAGAGATGATCTCCTTTCACTCGCGTTACAGCGGGCCCTTAAACGTATATCGACAAGGAGACCTATTGGTCCTAGACTTTCCCAGCGACGTATTTGCGCCCGTTCAAATAACGCCCGGCATGGTCGCGTCGTTTAACCTTGCACCCGTCGAAGTGTACCAAGGAAAAACGAACCTGATGTTTGTATACGAAAGTGAGCAACAAGTTGTCAGCCTCCTCCCCAACTTACCGGAAGTATCGAAACTCCCGATGGGTGGCGTGATCGTGACCGCGCCGGGCTCGATCGTCGACTTCGTCTCGCGCTACTTTGCGCCTAAGTTTGGAATCGACGAAGACCCCGTTACGGGATCCGCCCACACCACCCTGATTCCATTCTGGTCGAAGCGACTTGGACGCCCCGACTTGGCAGCAATGCAGCTATCGAAACGCCGCGGGCTCCTCGCTTGTAAAGACCTAGGCGAACGCGTGCTCATTAGCGGAAAGGCGAAGACATATTTGATCGGCGACATTTTCGTGTAGCTGCTTCCTTGACTGGCTACCACCCGAATTATTAAAATCGATTTGTGTACTCTCCTCGCCTTCAAAATTTTCTGAGTAAGTTAGGTGGATGGAATGGAGGGGCTGGATACTGGGTGGCTTGTTGGTGATGAGCGCTTTCGCTGCGACGGCGCAAATGCGCCCCAAGCGTTGGCACCTCTCACTCAGCCCGGGTCTCGACTTCGCCACGCTGCGCGGCCGCGACTCCAACGGCACGTCTGTCTTTTTCCCGAATGGGAACAACTTCCGCATCGGCGCGGCTTTTGAATTTAACACCCGCTCCCCGAAGTGGATCCCCCTCTTCGAACCCGCCTACCAACGGTACACAGCCGCAGCTCCCTACCCCGTTGAATACAGTTCCATCGAAACTGCCGTCGGCCTCCGTCGCAACTTTTTCTTGAACGCATACAATGGGTTCTTTATACAAGGAATGGGAATCGGCGACATCCCTCTCAACTTCGAAATGGAACTGGCCCCCAACACGGTGTTCCCCTCCAACTCCTTCCGCGCCAATGTAGCCGTGGGCGCCGGCGCCATCTTGGGGCGGTTCTCACTGGAATATCGTCAACACTCGAAAAGAACCATCCGCGACGACTATGGCTCCTTCACATTCAACTATACCAAGCGCTCCATCATCGCCAGTTTCCGTATCTTTTGAATACAATTGAACACCTATGCTTGAACTCCAACAAAACAACGCCCGGACAAAAGGGTACTTCACCGCACTTGAAAACGGTGTCGAACTCGGACGCATGTATTATTCGTGGGCAGGTATCGATAAATTCATCATCGACCACACGGAAGTAAATCCCGAAGCCAAAGGAAAAGGTGTCGGAGTCTTCCTCGTGGAAGAAGGCGTTAAATACGCACGCGTCAACAACTTCAAGATCGTTCCCTTGTGTCCATTCGCCAACGCCCAATTCAAACGGCATCCAGAATGGGCCGACGTCCTTTTCACTTAAATAGGTTTCATCGTTGACCGCATGCGAACACGACCGCACGTATGCGCGCAATTGAAGATCTAGAACCCCTGAAATCAACGCGTTTTACGCCATTGGCTTTGGTTCGATTATTGGCAATCGGGCTTGACGTCATCAAAGCCTATGTGGAAGAACTACCTGGTCATCGCCCTCCGCAACATTGCCAAGTACAGGGTATTCAGTGCGATCAATGTGGTCGGCATGGCAATCAGCCTTGCCAGCTTTCTCCTCATTTCACTTTTCGTATTCGATGAATGGTCGTACGACCAACACCACGTCGATGGAGCGCGTACCTTCCGCGTGTACAACACAGTCATCCAAGAAGGTGTCGTCAGCGAACTGCCCATCGTACCCTACCCTTACGCCTCCTATCTACAACGAGACTTCCCAGAAATAGAAAGTACACTCCGGATACTGGATACCTACGAAGCACAACTTTTTCAAGTGGGTGATCAAAAGCTCACCCAAGAGCATGGGATCATATCGGAGTCGGCCATCTTCGACATGCTTTCGCTACAAGTAATCGAGGGAAAACCCGACTCTGCCCTCGATCGTCCTTCAACTGTCGCACTATCCGCATCGCTGGCGAATAAACTATTCGGAACCGAGGCAGTCTCGGGAAAGACCCTTCGCATCGACAACATCGATCGAGAAATCACTGCTGTATTTGCAGATCCTCCAAAACACCTACACCTCTCGATCGAATACATCACATCACTGTCCACAACAAATTGGGAGAAACGTTTTGGCGACAACTTCCGTCGACAACAGATCTTCACCTACCTCAAGTTCAAGCCCAACACAGACACTCGTGCTTTCGAAAGTAAGCTCGCGGCATTCGCGGACAAATACGCAAACCCTCAGCTAAAGGAAATCAACACGCGGTTCATTCCGCATATCCAAAACATCGCCGATATCCACCTTCACTCGTCAAACTTTCAATGGGAGTTGGCCAAGCGGGGCGACGCACAAACCGTCTACATCTTGGCAGTAACGGCGGTCATGATCCTCTTGATCGCATGCCTCAACTTCGTCAACCTATCGACCGCCCGAGCGATGAAGCGAATGAAAGAGGTCGGCATCAGAAAGACGACCGGCGCCAACCGAGTCCAGTTGGTCGTTCAATTTCTTTCGGAGTCAATCCTACTCACCACCATTGGCCTCTGCCTCGCTCTCGTGATCGCCGAAGCCTCGCTTCCGTGGCTAAACTCCGTCGTTCAAAAAGACTTGTTCATCAATTATACACCTGTCTCCATTCTCGGAAGCGTGGCGTTGTGTTTGCTATTGGGCGCACTCGCCGGCGTCTACCCTGCTTTCTTCCTGTCTGGCTATCGGCCCGTGTCGGTGCTCGCCAAACAACATGGCCAGAGTACGCGCGGCAGTTTGCTGCGACAGGCGCTGGTCGTTGTTCAATTCATGCTTTCGTTCTTCCTAGTGACGGCATCCCTCGTCGTGCTCACGCAGAACGACCTTATTCAAACAATGGATCTGGGATTTAAAAGAGACCACGTGGTCATCGTTCCGCTTCGAAGCCCCCAACTCGCCAATCAAGAAACTACCAAGCAGCAGTACTTGAACCATCCAAATGTGTTAAGCGCCACAATAGGTTTTGGTCTACCAGGAGACATCATTGCCGGAGATGGCGTGATCGATCCAGTTTCCAATACCGAATGGACGACCAGCCTTTTCTGCATTGATCATGACTATATAAAAACGATTGGGTTAGACGTGATAGCAGGCCGCGATTTTTCACCCGAATTCACCTCAGATTCGAGCGACGCCTTTATTGTAAATGAAACGTTCTTGGCAACCTACCAACTCGGTGCGCCCCAAGAGGCGGTGGGACGGAAGCTAAATTGGCAACGATGGGATGGTCGCGGGATCAAACACGGGAAGATCGTAGGAGTCGTCCGAGACTTCCACTTTAAAAGTCTACGCGACAAAGTAACACCTGTGGTGTTGCATATTTTTCCCGGCGCCGCTTGGAAACTAGCCGTGAGAATTAAAGGAGACGACATCACAGGCACGCTCGATCATCTGAAAAAAGTTTATCAATCGTTAGACCCGGAATGGACCTTCACCTATTCATTCCTCGATGAAAAATTGGGTGAAATGTACGTGTCGGAAGAACGACTGGCGAAGTTGTTCATCGTCTTCACCTACCTCGCTATTGCCGTAGCATGCTTGGGCTTATTTGGCCTGGTTGAATTCTCCGTGAATCAACGGGCGAAGGAAATCAGCATCCGAAAAGTATTCGGAGCTGGCTTGCTCTCGCTGCTCATGCTCGTGACAAAGCGTTATTTCGGCTTGATGCTCATTTCTTGCGCACTAGTGCTTCCGCTCGTCTATATGGTCGCAGGCGACTGGCTGAACCAATTCGCTTACCGCGTGCAGTTGGGTCCCATGATCTTCTTACAATCGGCCGGTTTGATCATGCTGATTACTGCCGTCACCGTTAGCTTTCAATCGGCCCGCGCCGCATTAGCAGATCCCATCCGTAACCTTCGGAATGAATAACAGTAAACTTTCCAACATTAACCGACTCCTATGATCCGCCATTTTCGTCCCAGCATTCGCCACCTGATGTCGCAGAAAGTGAACTCGCTGGTTCACATCACTGGCCTCGCCTTAGGCATGACGGTTTGCCTATTGATCGGCCTGTTCATTCGATACGAGACTAGTTTCGATCGATACCAGCCGTTCGCTGATCGTACCTATCGAATCAACCAAATTTGGACCGACAACGGCAAGTCGAGCCCCTACTTCGCGACACCACTACCCATGGCTGCTACGCTGCGTCAATCGGCAGCTGGACTAGATCATGTTGCCTTTGCCCATCCCGCCTATCGACCGCTGATCGACGTAGCGCCAGACAAACGATTTGAGGAGTCGCACGTGATGTTCACCGACCCAGAGTTCCTCAACGTTTTCCATGTGGAAGCCGTTAAGGGTGACCCCTATGACGTTTTGCGACGCCCGTACCAAGCACTTCTCACCGAATCCATCGCCACCAAATTTTTCGGCAGCGAAGATCCCATCGGAAAGACATTCAAGTTCAATTCGAAATTCGACATTACCGTCGGAGGTGTCATCCGGGATCTACCGGGGAACACCCACCTGCCTGCGACGATTATTCTTTCTTATGTGCCCAATCAGGACTACGTAGATAACGGTCCCGACGCTTGGTCCTACACGTCGGGTACCAGCGCCTATGTCGTCGTGCCGGAAGGCTATGATCTCGCCAATTTGCAGGCACAACTCGACCGCATCGCTGACGAGCACATCAATAGCGATCCACACCTACCCAAGTTTGTTCGCGCGGGGTTTGACATCCAACCTATGTCGAACATCCACTTCAACATGGCCAACTCGGGAAGCCAGTGGGTTCCGGCCATCAATGTATCGTGGCTGTGGTTCTTCGGAGCGATTGGCATCGCGGTGTTGGCGCTCGCCTGCATCAATTTCGTGAACCTATCCACGGCGCAAGCGTTGACCCGCGCCCGCGAGGTAGGCGTAAGAAAGGCGGTCGGCGCCGGTCGATCCACGCTCCTATTTCAATTTCTAAGCGAAGCGTGGTTGCTCGCAGGAATTGCAGGCGTCATCGCGGTTGGTGCTGCCGAGCTGGCGCTGCCCTCGATGAACACTCTATTGGAAAAACGGATCACGTTCGAGATCATGAATTCTGTGGGTATCCTAGCGGTACTCGCGATCGGAATCTTTGCTACCGGCCTCTTGGCTGGCTTATACCCAGCCTGGATCATCACCCGATTCAATGCGGCAACCTCGCTTCGGTCCTCTTTTTCCACTCAAGGCGATTCAGGTTCATCTTGGCTGCGACACTCCTTGGTGGTGGTACAGTTTGTGATCTCGGCGGGATTGCTCATCTCGTTGTTGTTGATTTCCGAGCAGGTGAACTTCATCCGCAACAAGGACCTCGGGTTCAACAAGGATAACATCATCATGGTACGAAGTGGTTCACGTGGCGAATCGCCGGCCTTCAATGCCGAACTCGACAAAATACCGCAGGTTGAAAGTTGGTCCTACTCAACGGCCAGCCCCAGTTCCGACCAGCATTGGAGCACCGTCATGAGCAAGGAGTCGAGGGAAGATCCATCGAGGCAGCCCGTGATGCTTGTACTGGGCGACGAGAACTTTTGCAAGTTATATAACTTCAAATTGCTCGCGGGTCGTTTTCCGATCGCTGCCGACACAAACTTGATTTCTGAAAGACTCCCACAAGAAAAAATGTTGATGAAGGCGGTCGTGAACGCAAAGCTCGTCGAGACACTTGGCTTCGGCACACCGGAAGAAGCCGTCGGTCGGAAGTTCTGGTTTGGGATGGGCAACGGAGATATTGAAGTGGTCGGCGTGGTCGCCAACTTCAATACCTCCTCGCTCCACGAGGATATCAAGCCCACGATCATCGGCCAAGAGCGGAGTACATATAATACTGTGGGCATTCGACTCCACCCGGGAGCAAACATCCCCGCGACTATTGCAGCCATCAACCAAGCTTGGACGAAAGCCTATCCCAATGGATTGTTTTCCTACCATTTCTTGGACGAGCAAATTGGAGCATTTTACCAAGCCGAGGAGCGGATCTACCAACTCTTTAAGGTGTTTTCGGGTATGGCGATGCTCATCTCATGCTTAGGATTGTGGGGACTGATCACTTTTGCCGCACAACGACGGTTGAAAGAAATCGGCATCCGGAAAGTGCTCGGCGCATCGTCGTCGTCCGTAGTATTCTTACTCTCCCGACAGTTCATCGCGTTGGTGATGATTGCCTTAGTCGTCGCGACGCCCATCGTCTTCTACGGAATCTCCGAGTGGCTTTCAGCTTTTGCTTTTCGCGTGCCCATCGGATGGAAACCATTTGCCTTAGCGGGAGGCACAAGCATGCTGCTCGCATTGCTAACCGTTGGCGTGCAAGCTCTCAAAGCGGCATGGATGAACCCAGCCAGTGTACTGAAAACAGAATAATCCCACCTGGAAATGCTTTTGAATTATTTCACCATCGCGGCGCGCCACTTACTGAAGAACCGCCTCTTCTCTGCGATTAATCTTTTTGGACTCACGATTGGCTTCCTCTGCTTTACCGTTTTGTCCTTGTACGTGTATGACGAGTTAAGTTTCGATCGCTTCCATTTCGATGCAGATCGGATCTATCGCGTTACCTACCACGAGACAACGCCCGAGGGGAGTGCCCGCGATGTGATGATGGTGGCCGCCAAAATTGGCCCCGAGGCGTTGAACCAAATCCCCGACGTTGAAGCAGCAGTGCGTTTGTACGCGTTCGGGCGTATCACCATGGGGAATGATCCGGCCGCACGAGGCTATGAGGCAACTTACACCGCCGACAAAGCCTTCTTCAAACTATTTAACTTCCCCCTCGTCGAGGGAACTCCAGAAACCGCGCTAAGTCAAGCCGACGGTGTCGTTTTCTCCGAATCTCAGGCGCGCAAATACTTTGGCGAGGGCCCGTACTTGGGCAAACGAATCTGGTCGAGTGTAGAACGAGATGGTAAACCGGTTGACTTTATCGTGACCGGCGTGTTCAAAGACCTTCCGAAAAACTCGCACCTCGTCCTCAATACCGTCTTCAGCGAAGATACATGGAGGACTGCCCTACCTCGCGCACACGAATTCATTTCTCGGGATTGGACGTCGAACAACTTTGTGACCTACCTCAAGTTGAAAGCCGGTGCCGATGCCGCCCAAACTGCAGAGAAGATCACGGCGATGGTGAAGGCAAACTATCCTGCCAAGGATGAGTTTCGTGCCTCGTTCGGGCTCCAACCCCTCGGCGACATTCACATGTATTCGAGTCACTTGCAAGGGAATAGTGGTGAGTCGAATAGTATCAAACCCTATTACGTCTACATGTTCAGCGTCGTGGCCGCGCTCGTGTTGCTCATTGCGTGTCTCAACTACATGAACCTTTCGACCGCCGCGGCGTTTCGTCGGGTGCGCGAGATCGGAACACGCAAGGCACTGGGCGCGATGAAAACGCAATTGATCTTGCAGTTCACAGGGGAGGCGATCATCCTTTCGGTGACCGCCATGGTTTTAGCGCTCGCCTTGCTGGAGGTGTTGTTGCCTTCCATCAACTCCTTTACCGAGAAAGACCTGTCGCTTACCTCATTGCCTTTACAGTGGCGACTCGGCTTGTTGGCTGCCATCCTTTTGTGTGGATTGGTTTCAGCATTGTATCCAGCGTTCATTATCTCGCGGGTATCGGCAGTGGAGGCATTCAAGAAAAATGTGCACATGGGTAGAAGCAGTATTCCTATGCGCAAGATCCTGGTCGGCGGACAGTTCATGATCTCTGTTCTCATGATCGCGTGCACGACGGTGATTTACGAACAGGTCCATTTTCTTCAGACGAAGGACCTAGGTTTTCACAAGGATAACTTATTGGTGATCGACATCAACAGCCGCGCGCTCAGGAAGAACTTCGACCAAGTGAAGGCTCAATTCGCGTCGATCCCCGAAGTGGTATCCATTGCTGCCTCCACGCGTGTGCCCGGCGAATGGAAGAGTTTTCCCGTTGCCACGGTGAAAGCCACGGGTGCCACCGCGCAACCCGAAATGATCTTTGTCGGCATCGATCAAGATTTCCTTTCTACGTACGAAATCAAGTTGGTCTCGGGTCGCAACTTCCTTCCCGGTGAAAGTGATAGCACCAAGGTCATTCTTACGGAGAGCGGGGTGCAAGTGCTTGGGCTGGCGAACCCGGTGGGCGCTCAAATTGAAATTCCGTCGATCCGGTGGGGTGGCTCGGTGGAGGAACTCGGTCGACCATTCGTAGTTGAAGTGATCGGTGTGGCTTCGGATTTTCACTTCGAGTCTTTCCGCTCGAAGATGACACCCGTCATTTTTGGTGCTCCGAATACGCCCATCCAAGTGATCGACTACTACACGGCGAGGTTGCAGAGCCGCGACTTACCTGCGACACTGGAAAAATTGAAGGCCGTGAACACGAAGATCGATCCGTTGAATCCCTTGGAGTACACGTTCCTCGACAGCGACGTGTTCGACCGATTCTATCGCCTGGACGAAAAACGCGGGCAGGTATTCTTAACCTTTTCGGTGATCATCGTGTGCATCGCCAGCTTGGGCCTCTTCGCCCTCGTCTCCTATTCGATCGAAAGCCGCACGAAAGAATTTGGCGTTCGCAAAGTATTGGGCGCTACCGTCGCCAATATCGTGACGTTGGTGTCCCGAGAGTTTCTCGTGCTGGTGCTGGCAGCCGGAGCGGTCGCCGTGCCCCTCGCGTGGTACTTCATGGCGGGATGGCTGAATGACTTCGAATACCGAGTTACCGTGGGCGCCGATGTATTCCTGTTCGCGATCGGCATCTCCTTGGCGATTGCGTTCGGCACGATTTCGACGCGAGCGATTCGGGCGGGTAAAGCCAACCCAGCCAGTTCGTTGAGGAGCGAGTAAGCGTCGTTGGTTGGCCTTCGATCGTGTTTGGTCGAACAAGTTGCAGTCGTCGCGGAAAAGTCGGTAACTTGATCTAAAACCAAATTCGAGACATGAACCGCAGAAGATTTCTCGCACAAACAGCCTTCGGCGTTGCCGGGTTGGGTCTTTCCTTCGACGCCTTTCCCAATATCTTACAAAAGAAAGATCGACTTGGCGTTGCCCTCGTGGGACTGGGCTACTACAGCACCGACCTGCTGGCGCCCGCCTTGCAACTGACGACTCGTTGCTACCTCGCGGGTATTGTGACCGGCACGCCTGCAAAAGCGGAGAAATGGCGCGCGCAATACAAGATTCCAGAGAAGAACATCTATAGCTACGAAAACTTCGATTCCATCGCCAACAATCCCGACATCGATGTGGTGTACGTGGTGCTGCCTCCTTCGATGCATGCCGAATACACGATCCGTGCCGCCAAAGCGGGCAAACATGTGTGGTGTGAAAAGCCCATGGCGGTGACGGCGCATGAGTGTCAGACGATGATCGATGCCTGCCGGCAAAACAAGGTGACGCTTTCGATCGGGTACAGGATGCACCACGAGCCCAACACCCAGACGGTAATGCAGTATGCGAAGTCACTCCCCTACGGAAAGATCAAGAGCCTGACGGCGGCTGCCGGTTACTTTGATCCGCGCACCGATCACTGGAAACAGAAGAAAGCCATGGGTGGCGGTGTGATGCACGACATGGGCGTGTATCCACTGAATGCTGCGCGCTATGTGACAGGTCAAGAACCCCAGACGGTTCTGGCAACCCAATCGACGACGCGCCCAGAAATCTATCGGGAGGTGGCCGAGACCATCGTCTTCGACTTAACCTTTCCCAGCGGTGCCACGGCACGCTGCGAAACCAGCTACGGCAAAAGCATGAACGACCTCGAAGTGACTTGCGAGAAAGGGTGGTACAAGCTCTCTCCCTTCCAGGCTTACTCCGGAATACATGGCGAAGCAAGCGACGGCAAGCTCTTTAACGCCACTATTCCCAATCAGCAGGCCAAGCAAATGGACGACGACGCCGTGTCGATTATGAACAACAAGCCCTTGTTGGTGCCCGGCGAAGAAGGATTGAAAGATATTCGCGTGGTGGAAGCGGTCTATCGATCCATCGCGGAGAAAAAACGTGTAACGATTGGCTGAGCGCGTCGACGACGACGGTTGATTGCCACTCGTTGATGTGAGTCACGCGCTGCCGACCGAACGTTAGGCAACTTGGTGAAGAAAAACTCGTTGAATCAAAAATATTCTGACCAAAATTTGTTTAAGTCATTTCAAACTGATTTAATTTTGTAAAAATGTTTCTTGAATGCTTTTGCACGACTTGTAACAACCACTAAAGCAGAACAACGAAATTGAAAAACACCTCTCTTCTTTTAGCGCTCGCAAGCTTCCAAGGAAGCCTCCTCAGCAGCCGCTTCACCTCACTCCCGCAGGTGATCAGAAGTTTCCGAAGGCAGATCCGGATTTGATACTAGGGCTTCCAAAGCCTTGAGTGCTTTGCCGGTGGCGAAGTGCTCTTTTCGTGCTTTTTCAAAGAAAAAGCCGAGGATCATTATTATCTACTTTCAAATTTCTTAGAGAATTGGACCAGAAAATCACAGTTCGGGTAGCTACCCCGGCTGATAAATACTATTCCGAAACCATCACCAAAGAGATGGAGGAATCGGCTAAGGCGCGCGGAACGGGCATCGCGAAGCGTTCACCTTTATATATAGAAAAGAAGATGGATGAAGGCAAAGCCGTCATCGCCCACACTGGCGATGGCACCTGGGTTGGCTTTTGCTACATCGAAGCATGGGAACACGGAAAATACGTGGCCAACTCGGGGCTCATCGTGTCGCCGGCCTTCCGCAAGACGGGTGTCGCGACGGAAATCAAGAGAACCGTATTTGAGCTTTCACGCCGAATGTTCCCCGAGGCGAAAATCTTCGGACTCACGACAGGCCTTGCCGTCATGAAAATCAACTCCGACCTCGGGTACGAACCCGTCACCTATTCGGAGCTCACGAACGACGAGGAATTCTGGAAAGGATGCCAAAGCTGCGTCAATTTCGATATCCTCACCAGCAAGAATCGTAAGAACTGCCTCTGCACGGCCATGTTGTACGATCCAGTAGAGAAAGCCGCACAAAAGCAGCAGGCTCCCCTTCCTGCCATTCAGCGCAACGCCGCCGAACCGCGCAAGAAGAGGCTCATGGCTGAAAACCTCAGGTTGTTCGACCGCTGGGTGAAATTCAAACAATTCGTGTTGCTGAAGAATTGGAGGAAAAAGTCGGCCGAGGGCCAAGAAAAAGGAATCTTGGGATTGCTTTTCTTCTGGTAGGCCACAATCAACTCTGAAGACTCATTTCAATCGGTAACGCTCGCGCGGATCCGATCAGTCGTGACCAGTTCTACATGAGGACCGGCCGCGGCCACGAGTCGTTTTATGACCTGAACTTCAACTTGTATATCTATCTTTAAACGATGAAAAAAGTCGTATTAGCCTTTAGCGGTGGACTGGACACTTCCTACTGCGCCATTTACCTCACCAAGCAACTCGGGTACGAGGTGCACACCCTCACGGTCAACACAGGTGGGTTTAGCAAGGATGAACTCGCCCAAATCGAAAAGCGTGCCCTCGGACTAGGCGTCAAATCGCACAAAGCCGTCGAGGAAACGCAAAACTATTACGACAAGGTGATCCGCTTCCTCGTGTATGGCAACGTACTGAAGAACGGGACCTATCCCCTCAGTGTCAGCGCCGAACGGATGTCGCAAGCGCTGGCCGCTGCGAACTATGCCCTGCAAATCGGTGCCACCGCCGTCGCCCACGGCAGCACAGGCGCGGGCAACGACCAAGTTCGATTCGACATGGTGATCCAAATCCTGGCACCCGGACTCGAGATCATCACACCCATTCGCGACATGCGCCTCAGCCGCGAGGCAGAAATAGAGTACCTAAAGGCACACGGAGTGCAAATGAACTTCGAAAAGGCTAAGTACTCCATCAACAAAGGAATCTGGGGCACGTCGGTCGGCGGAAAGGAAACCCTCAACTCGATGGGCATGCTCCCGGAAGAAGCTTGGCCCACCCAGGTGTCGAAGCAGGGCAGCGAAGAGGTGAAACTCGGCTTCCAAAAAGGCGAGATCGTCTCCGTGAACGGCACTCAATTCGCGCACCCCACCCAAGCGATTCAAAGACTTCAAGAACTCGCCGGCCCTTACGGCATCGGTCGCGACATACACGTGGGCGACACCATCATCGGCATCAAAGGCCGCGTGGGCTTCGAAGCCGCCGCCCCCGTCATCATCATCAAGTCGCACCACGCTCTCGAAAAGCATGTCCTCACCAAATGGCAGCTCACGTGGAAAGACCAACTCGCCCAATTTTATGGCAACTGGCTCCACGAAGGACAATACCTCGACCCGGTGATGCGCGACATCGAAGCATTTTTAACCAGCACCCAGCAACACGCCTCTGGTACTGTCTCCGTCACGCTGTTCCCCTACCGCTTCATGATCAATGGAATTGAGTCGGCCTACGACCTCATGTCATCGAAGTTTGGCAAATACGGTGAAATGAACCTTGGATGGACGGGCGACGATGTGAAAGGGTTCACGAAAATCTTCGGCAACCAAGTTGGGATTTATCATCAGGTGAAAGCGGAAAATAAGTAAGTTTTAGGATTTAAGATTTAGGATTTAGGAATTGCGTTATGGTAAAGGTTGGGATTATTGGTGGAGCCGGGTACACGGGTGGGGAAATGGTGAGAATACTGCTCAACCATCCCAGTGTGGAGCTGGCGTTTGTCCAGAGTCGGAGTCAGGCGGGTAAGACACTTTCGAGCACGCACACCGACCTCATCGGCGACACAGACATGCGTTTCTCTGCCGACGTGTCGCACGACGTAGACGTGATCTTCCTGTGCCTGGGTCACGGTGAAAGCAAGAAACTCCTCGCCGAGACTTCCTTCCCAGCGAATATCAAACTTATCGACCTCGGCAACGACTTCCGACTCGGCGACACAGCTCCCGGTCGCGAGTTCGTCTACGGGCTTCCTGAATTTCAGCGCGACGCCATCAAGCGTGCATCCAACATCGCCAACCCAGGCTGCTTCGCTACCACCATCCAACTCGGACTCCTACCGTTGGCCAAAACAGGCTCACTAAAGGAAGTATACGCGACGGGTATCACCGGATCGACCGGCGCAGGTCAAAAGCTCCAAGAAACAACTCACTTTACGTGGCGCGCGAACAACATCTCAGCCTACAAGACGCTCACCCACCAACACATGGGTGAAATCGGCCGAACGCTGTCATCATTGCAGCCAGGAGCAAAGAACCTCGTCAACTTCGTGCCTTGGCGCGGCGACTTCACACGGGGAATATTCGTGAGCTCAATCGTTTCGTCTACCGATTCTCTCGACACCTTGGTGAAGTTGTACAAAGACTTTTACGCAGACCATCCATTCACGCATGTGGCGGATACCATGATCGACTTGAAACAGGTGGTCAATACAAACAAATGCCTCGTGTTCCTGGAAAAAGAAGGCGACAAGCTCGTGGTGCACTCAGCACTCGACAACCTGGTGAAAGGGGCAAGCGGCCAAGCTGTACAAAATATGAACTTGATGCTGGGATTAAAGGAGGACGAAGGGTTGAGGATGAAGGGGATTGGGATGTGACGGATGAGGGGACGATAGAATGATAGGACGATAGGACGAGGGGATGAGGGAAAGGAAAATTGAACTAAAGAAAGATAAAACCATGGACTTAAAAATTGCCATTTTGGGCGGCGGGAATCTGGGAGCCGCCATTGCACGCGGAGTTGTTAAATCGCGTCTCACCTCGCCATCGTCAATCACGATCACGCGTAGGCATCTGCCCAAACTTGATCAATTCAAGTTCGACGGGTTTAACGTCACGTCCGACAACGTCGCCGCCGTGAAAGACTCAACCGTGGTCATACTGGCGGTACAACCCAAGCAGCTTTCGGGCTTAATACAAGAGATCGTCGGTGTCGTGACCGACAAACACATCTTGGTGTCGACCATCACCGGTATTTCTACCGAAGAAATTGCGGGCTTGCTAAACAAAAAGGTCCCCATCGTACGCGCCATGCCCAACACCGCCATCGCAATTGGGGCATCCATGACTTGCCTTTGTGCAAAAGACACCAGCGAGAAGCAACTGGCTGAAATCAAGAAGCTTTTCGACAGCGTGGGCCTAACCCTCGTGATCGAAGAACGCCTGATGAAAGCTGCGACGGTTTTGGCCGCCAGCGGAATCGCCTTTTACATGCGCTTCATCCGGGCAGCAACCCAAGGTGGTATTCAAATGGGATTCGATGCAGAAGAAGCACAACTCATCGCTGGCCAGACAGCCCGTGGTGCCGCCTCCTTGCTGCTCGATCACCACAGCCACCCAGAAATCGAAATCGACAAAGTGACCACGCCGGAAGGTTGTACGATCGCCGGTCTCAACGAAATGGAGCACCAAGGGTTGAGCTCCGCTTTGATCAAAGGGATCATCACGTCGTTCGAGAAAATCAATACCATTAAGAAGTAACGACCATGAAAGTTTTCGACGTATACCCATTGTTTCCCATCGAACCGGTTCGGGCATTGGGCTCGTGGTTGTGGGACGATAAGGGTGTAAAGTACTTGGATCTCTACGGGGGCCACGCGGTCATTTCCATCGGCCATGGTCATCCTCACTTTGTGAAACGCCTCCAAGATCAACTTCACAAGATTTCTTTTTACTCGAATAGCGTACAAAACCCTCTTCAAGACCACCTCGCCGAAAAGCTTGGTGAAGTGTCGGGTTACCCCGGCTACCAACTCTTCATGTGCAACTCGGGCGCGGAAGCAAACGAAAATGCCTTGAAGCTGGCCTCTTTTGTGACAGGCAGAAAAAAAATCGTAGCCTTCAAAAAAGCCTTTCACGGAAGGACCTCCGGCGCAGTTGCCGCTACGGACAATCCAAAGATTGTGTCGCCTTTCAACGCTGGTCACGACATCACTTTCATCCCCATGAACGACGTGGCCGCGCTGTCAGCGATCGATCGCCAAACAGCGGCCGTCATCATCGAGGGAATACAAGGCGTAGGCGGCATACAGCTTCCCAGCGACGCCTTCCTGCGGTCGCTGGAACAACACTGCCGCGAAGTCGGTGCACTCTTGATCCTCGACGAAGTGCAGAGTGGCTATGGACGGACTGGCAAGTTCTTCGCCCATCAATTTGCCGGCGTTAAACCCGACCTCATTACCATTGCCAAAGGAATGGGTAACGGCTTTCCTGTGGGTGGATTGCTCATTCAACCGGGCATCAAAGGTGTGCACGGAATGCTGGGCACCACGTTCGGCGGAAACCACTTGGCGTGCGCTGCCAGTCTCGCCGTCCTCGAAGTCATTCAGCAAGAAAACTTGACGGCAAACGCCCAAGTGCTGGGTGATTATTGGCTGAAAGAATTGGCCACGTTTCCAGCCGTGACCGCCATCCGGGGGAGAGGCTTGATGATAGGATTCGATCTACCCGAAAGCCTCGCGTCGTTGCGAAAAGACTTGCTCTTTAAACATCATATTTTCACAGGCGAAGCAAAACCCAACACCATCCGCTTACTCCCATCGCTCGCACTTAAAGCCGAAGAAGCTGCCGCGTTGATAGAAGCACTTACCCTCGAACTCAATCTCACAGTGGCTTCATGAAGAACTTCCTCTCCTACGGCGATGTCAGAAATTTGGATCAACTGATCGACCAAGCGCTGGATTACAAGTCGGCGCCTCTGAAAGACCGCGACCTCGGCAAAGACAAAACTATGGGCATGCTTTTCTTGAACCCAAGCATGAGAACCCGGCTAAGCACCCAACTCGCCGCCAAGAATCTTGGTATGGAGTCGATCGTGTTCAACGTTGGACAAGATGGATGGGCGCTAGAGTTTGAAGACGAAGCGATCATGAGCGGTACCACCGTCGAACACGTGAAGGACGCCGCCCCCATTCTGGGCAAATACTTCGATGTGCTCGGCATCCGTACGTTTCCTTCCCTGAAGAACAAAGAAGAAGACTACAGTGAACTGTACATCAAACAATTCATGAAGTACGCGGGTATTCCCATCGTGAGTTTGGAGAGTGCCACGTTACATCCTTTGCAGAGCTTGACGGACCTGATCACAATGCGCGAAGTCTATCGCGAAAAGCGCAAACCAAAGGTCGTGCTCACCTGGGCGCCGCACGTGAAAGCCTTGCCCCAATGCGTAGCCAACAGTTTTGCCCAATGGGTCACCAACTGGGGCGGGGCGGAATTCGTGATCACCCATCCGGAGGACTACGAACTCAACAAGCAATTTACCCAGAACGCCAAAATCGTATACGACCAGGAGGAAGCGCTGGAAGGAGCCGATTTCGTTTACGTGAAGAACTGGAGTACCTTCGACGACTACGGGAAAATCTATTGCAACGACCCCCGCTGGATGTTGACGCAAGATAAGATCAAGCGCACCAACAACGCGAAGATCATGCACTGCCTTCCCGTTCGAAGAAACGTGGAGTTGAGCGACGAAATTCTAGATAGCGGCAACAGCATTGTCACACAACAAGCGTCGAACCGCGTGTGGGCGGCGCAAGCCGTACTGAGTGAGATTTTGAAAGAACTTTGAGTAAAGAATTATGAACCGTCTGTACATCATCAAGATCGGAGGCAATGTTCTCGACGACGACAACGCGTTGAGGATCTTCTTGAAAGACTTTGCATCCATCCAAGCACCGAAAATCTTGATCCACGGCGGTGGCAAAATCGCCACGAAACTTGGAGAACAATTGGGCATCCAATCCCACTACGTGAAAGGCCGTCGCATCACCGATGCACCTACGTTAGACCTCGTCACCATGGTGTACGGTGGATTGGTCAACAAACAAATTGTGGCCAGCCTACAGCAGCTGGGGTGCAACGCCATGGGTGTTACCGGCGCCGACGGCAATATGATCAAAGCCGTGAAACGCCCCGTGAAGGAGGTTGACTACGGATTTGTCGGTGACATTACGCCAGCGAGCGTCAACTCCACACTCCTGTACTTTTTACTGAAGCAGAATGTCATTCCCGTCTTCGCTTCGCTCACACATGCCGATGGTGTCATGCTGAATACCAATGCCGACACGATCGCGCAAGTGTTGGCGGTGTCGCTCAGCAAACACTTCGATGTGCGACTGATCTACTGCTTCGAGAAAAAGGGTGTCCTCCGAAACGTTGCCGACGAGAATTCTGTCATTAGGCAATTGGATGAAGCCTCGTATGAGCGCCTATTGCACGAGGGGGCTTTCGCCGACGGCATCTTACCCAAGCTTGAGAACGCATTCGAAGCCATCCATGCAGGCGTGCGCGAAGTCCTCATTGGCGATGCGACACACCTCACCCGCAATACAGGGCAGGAAACCGAAGGAACACTGATCACCAAATAATATGAGTACCGTATCGCAACAGCTCCGCGAAGAAGCATTGACTTTGCTTAAAACGCTGATCGCGATACCATCTTTCAGCCGCGAAGAAGATCGCACCGCCTCCACCATCGAGGCATTCCTTCAGGCACACGGCATCGCCACCCACCGGCATGGCAACAACGTCTGGGCACTCAACAAGTACTTCAGTGACGACAAGCCAACGTTGCTGTTGAACTCTCACCACGACACCGTAAAGCCCAACCCCGCTTACACCCGCGACCCATTCGCACCCACAGTGGAAGATGGAAAACTCTATGGCCTTGGAAGTAACGACGCCGGCGGACCGCTCGTGTCGCTCATCACAACGTTCATTCACTTTTACGAACAACGACTGACGCACAACCTCGTGCTCGCGGCAACCGCAGAAGAAGAGATATCCGGAACCAACGGGATCGAAAGCATCTGGTCGCGGCTACCCAAAATCGACTGCGCGATCGTGGGCGAACCCACCTTGACCGACATCGCCGTTGCCGAAAAGGGACTGATGGTTCTCGACTGTGTCGCAAAAGGTAAAGCCGGACACGCAGCCCGAGAAGAAGGCGTTAACGCCATATACGAAGCGTTGCCCGACATCGAATGGTTCAGAACCTATTCTTTCCCGAAAGTGTCGACCAGTTTAGGGAAGGTAAAGATGTCGGTAACCGTGATCCAAGCAGGCCAGGCCCACAACCAAGTTCCTCCGGAGTGTAAGTTCACGGTCGACGTCCGCGTTACCGACTCCTATACCTTGGAAGAAATCCTAGATGAGGTAAAGGCCCATGTTTCTTGCGCCGTCACGCCGCGGTCGCTTCGCCTCCGGCCCTCCGGGATCGATAGTCGCCATCCCTTGGCAACCTCGGCAGCCAAATTGGGTCGCACTCTCTATGGATCGCCGACAACTTCTGACCAAGCGTTGATCCCTGCACCATCGATCAAAGTTGGGCCGGGCGACTCGGCCCGCTCCCACTCCGCTGACGAGTTCATCTACCTTCGCGAAATTGACGAAGGCATCGACACCTACGTGAGGATCGTCGAGGGCCTCTAAGGCATGAACAAAGAAAATATTTGACGTAATATTACTAGCTCAACCGACGCTAACGTGAAACTCTGGCAAAAAGACAAAGATTCCCTAGAAGAAGTGACACGGTTTACCACGGGCCTAGACCGTGAAATGGACCTCTTCCTCGCCCCCTACGACGTGTTGGGTTCTATTGCTCACATCACGATGTTGCAGTCAATCGGGTTGCTCACACGGGAAGAATGGAGTCAACTGACTGCTGGTTTGAAGGCGATCTTCGTCGAAATTGAAAAAGGTAATTTCTCTATCGAAGGTGGCGTCGAAGACGTGCACTCGCAAATCGAACTCTTGCTGACGCGGAGGCTCGGCGATGTCGGCAAGAAAATTCACAGTGGCCGTTCGCGCAACGACCAAGTGTTGGTGGACATCAAGCTATACCTCCGTCACGAATTGATGGACGTCGTGCACCGGGTGCAAAGCTTGTTTCACTTACTTCTCGAAAAGAGCCACGAACACCAGGCGAAGCTCATGCCCGGTTACACGCACCTCCAACTCGCCATGCCTTCGTCCTTCGGCTTGTGGTTCGGAGCATATGCCGAGAGTCTCGTCGACGATGTCATTACGCTGCATGCAGCTTATCGCGTAGCCAACAAAAACCCGCTAGGTTCAGCCGCTGGATACGGATCGTCGTTCCCACTCAATCGAACGATGACGACCCAGCTGCTCGGGTTCGAAGACTTGAACTACAACGTGGTGTACGCGCAAATGGGGCGCGGTAAGACCGAACGCATTGCCGCCGCAGCCCTCAGCAACGTGGCTGCCACCCTTGGTCGATTGGCCATGGACGCTTGTTTGTTCCTGAATCAAAACTTCGGCTTCATCTCATTCCCCGACGAGCTCACCACCGGTTCGAGCATCATGCCGCATAAGAAAAACCCCGACGTGTTCGAGCTCATCCGCGCGCGTTGCAATCAACTGGTCGCGTTGCCCAACGCGATCGCACTGGGAACCGCCAACCTGCCCTCCGGATACCACCGAGATCTGCAACTCCTGAAGGAAATCCTGTTTCCAGCCATCGAGCAGCTGAAACAATGTATCGCCATGACGGAGTTGATGATTTCAAACATCTCTGTAAAGGACAATATCTTGACCGACGACAAGTACAAATACTTGTTCAGCGTCGAAGAAGTTAATCGATTGGTCTTACAAGGCATACCTTTCCGAGACGCGTACCGCCAAGTTGGGCTCGACATCGAAAAAGGGAAATACCAACCCGCCACGACGGTACAACATACGCACGAGGGTAGTATCGGCAACTTATCGAACGACGCCATCCGTCAAATGATGGAGCGCGCACTTGCTTCGTTCGACTTCGATCGTGTCACGGCGAAAGAAAAAGCGCTCGTATCGTGAACGCAAATCTGATCTTACTCACGATTCTTGGAATCGCCACGCTCGGTTACGTATTCGAGTTGGTGCTGGAGATCCTCAATTTAAAGTCACAACGAACTGATATTCCGAAAGAAATTGCCGGGTTCTACGACTCCGACAAATACAGCCGTTCGCTTGAATACCACCGGGTTCAGACCCGGTTCTCGTTCCTGTCAGGTGGCTTTGGCTTTCTGGTCTCTATCGGCATGTTGGCATTCGGTGGATTTGGCATGATCGACGGTTGGCTTCGCCCCTACATCGAAAGTCCACTCTTACTTTCCCTCGCTTTTTTCGGGATCATCATGGTTGGCTCCGACTTGCTGTCGCTACCCTTTCAATGGTATTCTACTTTCGTGATAGAAGAACGGTTCGGGTTTAACAAGACCACCCGAAAAACCTTTCTTATCGACAAGTTGAAGGGTTACGCCATCGGTGCACTGGTGGGTACTGCGCTCTTTGCCACGTTCATGTACCTGATCGAAAAATTCGGAGAAAACTTTTGGATCTGGTTCGGACTGGTAGCCGCCGGTTTCATGTTATTGATCAACATGTTTTACACCTCGTGGATACTCCCGTTGTTCAATAAGCTATCGATCTTACCGGACGGAGAATTAAAGACAGCGATCGAAGCATTTAGTAAAAAGGTAGACTTCCCACTCGACAACATCTTCGTGATGGATGGGTCGAAACGGTCAAGCAAAGCCAACGCATTTTTTTCCGGGATTGGCAAGAAAAAGAAGATTGTCCTTTACGATACTTTAGTTGAAAGACATTCGACCGACGAGCTCGTCGCGGTGCTGGCACACGAAGTTGGCCACTTCAAACGCAAGCACATTGTATCGATGTACGTGCTCTCCATCGTGCAGGTCTTTTTCGTGCTCTTCATGCTTTCGCTGATGCTGTTCAATGAGAACCTCTCGTTGGCACTTGGTGGTCATCAAAATGCAGTTCACCTTAACTTGATTGCCTTTGCGATTTTGTTCTCTCCTATCTCCGCCGTGACGGGCCTCTTGTTATCTGTTCTCAGTCGCCGCCACGAGTTCGAAGCCGACGCTTATGCCCGCGATCATTTCAGCGGCGACGCGCTGGCTTTAGCCCTCAAACGCCTGTCGGTCGATACGCTCAGCAATCTTTACCCGCATCCCGCCTACGTATTCTTTCACTATTCGCACCCCCCACTCCTTCAACGCCTTGCCCACCTAAACCCTAAACCTTAATTCTAAATTCTAAATTCTGAATTCTAAATTCTTATTTGTGTATCTTCGCACACATAAGCGGGAGTAGCTCAGTTGGTAGAGCATCAGCTTCCCAAGCTGAGGGTCGCGAGTTCGAGCCTCGTTTCCCGCTCTCAAAATACCAAAGTGCGTAAGCGCCGAGGAAAATTCCCTTCCTGTTCAGCAGACTTCTCCGAAGGGCTCAATCATTTCTAAGTTTGACGTGGAATAGGACGATCACCGCGGGCGAGGTGTCGTGTACTCATCCATTGCGGACGACGACGATGATCGTAAATCCAGTCGCGAGGATTAGGATCTCAACCAGGATAAACCAGTGGGCTTTCAGAAACTCGAGCGGAGTTTTGGGTGGATCGGGAGTCGTCTCTGGTTTGGGTTCGGGGGGCGCGGTGTTCTTGATCGTCGCTCCGAGCATTTGCTCTTTCACCACCAGTCCCTCGGCTTCGACAGGCACGCTTGTCTCAACTTCCTTGTCCTTTTTTTTCAGGGTATCACGGCGAAAAATGAGCGCGTACAGGTATACGCCGTATACGATGGCGCCGATGAGCAGCTTATACCCAGCGTAGAGGACGGCTAGCATGCCCAAGAACCCCAGCCAACTCCGGTTGAACGTCCAGAAAAATAGGTAGCCCATCCAAGCGAAGCCGAGGCCCATAACAATGTTCTCGAAGAATGGTTCTGCTTTTCTGAGAAAGGACCTCATCACCGCTAATATCAGAAATTTGAGCGGAGATTCTGCATTTGGAAACGATTACGTGATCCTTTCCGGTCGCGCCCGTTTTTCCGCAAATCGCGGTATTTTATTACATAGAGGCCACCGCTCATACTACCGCGGGGGTGAATACACTCCCTTATTCCTTAAATTTCATTTATGAAAACCACGCGGGGATCGCTCAAGGCACGATATACCATCTTCATCGCTTCCATCGTGTTGGTGATCCTTGCCACCCAAGCGGTTGTTCAGTATGACCTGCGGCAACAAAACGAAGACGCCCGCCTGATCAACGTGGCTGGCCGCCAACGGATGCTGAGCCAGCGCATCTCGAAGTTAGTGCTCTACATGCAGAATAGCGTGGAGCAAAATGGGGAGATCAATCCACAGTGGCATCAAGTCGACTCGCTCGAAAAAATTGTGAATGAATGGGAAGGTGTCCATCGAACGTTACTCGAACGCTCACAAGAAGGGGCCAATAGTGCGAGGATTGACTCGCTTTTGACGGCGAACACGGCGTACCTCGAACCGATAGTCACGGTATGTCGAGACGTGATCAAAACACCCGATAGTGCGACGATCAAGGCTGCGGTGGAGAAGATTACCCGCACGGAGATCTACTTCCTCCTGACGATGGATCGAACGGTGAACCAATACCAGAGGGAAGCTGAACAGAAGCTGGAAGCCATCAAGCAGATTGAGCTAATTCTAGCGGGTGTGGCGTTGGTGATCCTTCTACTCGAGTTTGTTTTCTTCTTTTTGCCGATGCTGAATAGGCTTCGGTCGACGAATATTAAGTTGTCGAAGCTGAACAAGAAGTTGGTCGAGTCGAACAACGATTTGGCGGCTTCCGAGGAAGAAATTAGAGCCCAACTAGAGCAAATCGGCGACCTGCAGTCGACCCTGGAAGCACGTGAGCGTCAACTGCGAGAACTTGTCGATACCGCTTCGGACATGATCTATGAACTTGACGAGCACGGCAAGTTCTCGTTTGTGAATCCTGTCCTCCAGAGTGTCACCGGCTATAGCCAGACGGAGTTGATGGCGATGCCTTACTGGGAGCTGGTCTATCCCGACGATCGGGAGCGCGTTGTGCAATTCTATTTCAACCAGCGAAAAACACTGCAAGAACACACGTTTCTCCGCCTTTCGATCATCACAAAATCGGGGGTGCGGGTGTGGGTCGATCAGAACGTGCGGATGTTTTTCCGTGGCGGCTGGACGTACAAAGTCAGCGTTGTGGCGCGCGATGTCACACGCTTGCGAGAAGCCGAACAACGACTCGCTGAAAGTGAACAGCTATTCCGCACCTTGGCCGAAAATGCGCCTGTCGGGATCTTTCAAAGCGACTTGAATAGGAAGTGCAAATATGTTAACAAGCGCTGGTGCAAACTTGCTGGTATCGGCGAAGAGCAGGCAAAAGAAGACGGGTGGAATTCCGTGATCGAACCCGAAGAGCTCAAGCGGGTGCAAAAGGCATGGGCCGACGCGACCGCCGCCGGCAAGGAACTGGAAACGGAAGTGCGGTTGAATAATCCAATCGACGGCGAAGTTTGGGTGAATGCACGCGCCACCGCCCTCTATGACGCACAAGGGGCTATGATTGGTCACCTGAGTATTGCCATCGACATTACGGCGTTGAAACAAGCCCAACAGCGGCTCGCTGAAAGCGAAAAACTTTATCGTTTGCTAGCAACCAACTCGAAGGATCTCATTACTCTCTACAAGGCCGACGATGAAGCGACACGCGTGTTCGTGTCCCCGTCTGTGAAAGAAATCCTTGGCTACACACCTGAAGAGCTGATTGGAAAGTCGGCATTCGAAATCATGGCCGACGACGACGCCCGGAAGATGAGGACGGAAACCCATCCTGTCACGTTGAGCGGACGACCTGCATCCGTCGAGTACCGCATTCGTCGGAAAGATGGTACCTACATCTGGATGGAATCCTTCTCCCACCCGTTCTTCGATCCAAGCGGAAAGATGATAGGATTCCAAACATCCGCCCGCGACATCACGCAACGGAAGGAATTCGAACGAGAATTAATCTTAGCGAAAGAACGGGCGGAAGAAGCCACCAAAACCAAGAGCCAGTTCTTAAGTATGATGAGCCATGAAATCCGGACACCTATGAATGCGGTGATTGGACTGGCAAACTTACTGCTGAGCGACACCCCGCGCGAAGATCAAATCGACAGTTTGGAACTACTCAAATTCTCCGGCCAAAACCTATTGTCGATCTTGAATGACATCTTGGACTTCTCAAAGATTGAAGCCAACAAGGTGACGTTGGAACATGTTGATTTCGACCTGTACGAGTCGATCGAGAATGTGGTGAAGATTCTGGAACCAAGGGCACAGGAAAAAGCCATCCAACTTCATTTTGCATTCGATCCACACCTACCAAATGAAGTGAAGGCCGATCCGGTTCGGATTAACCAAGTGGTGACAAACTTGGTCAGCAACGCGATCAAGTTCACCTCCCACGGCAGCGTGTCCATCGAAGTACGCGAGGGCGCCGATTCAGAAGAGGTGAATGGAGTCCCCTATCACCACTACGAATTTCATGTGCGAGATACGGGGATCGGAATTGCTACCGACAAGCTTGCCACGATTTTCGACAGCTTCTCACAAGCCGCCAGCGACACAACGCGTAAGTACGGGGGAACGGGCCTGGGCCTCACGATCACCAAGCGCTTGGTCAATTTGATGGGTGGTGACGTACAAGTCACCAGTGCGTTAGGGCAGGGTTCCGATTTCTCTTTTACCCTGAAACTGCAGAAGGGCCGCGTTCCAAAGCACCACATCGCCAACAACGATCGAACGAAAGACCTCCTCAAAGGAAGGAATATCTTGGTTTTGTTGGTCGAAGATAACCGGGTCAACCAAGTCGTTGCCACCAATTTCTTCCGACGCTGGGGCGTGCAGTACGACATCGCGAACAACGGACGCGAAGCCGTAGACATGGTGACACGAAAGATGTATGACCTTGTGTTTATGGACTTACAGATGCCGGAGATGGATGGCTACCAGGCAACTCACGCGATCCGGCAAATCCCGGATTCCTACTACCACAAGCTCCCCATTGTGGCGCTGACGGCCTCGGCAATGACGAGCATGCGCGACAAGGTGATGGCATCGGGTATGACCGACTTTATGACAAAGCCGTTCCAGCCGGAAGAGCTGCAGCAGATCATCGTCAAGTACGCGTCGCCGGAAAAGAGCGCAGGAATCTATCACAACTACGGCGAGAGCCTAGACATGTACACGGAGGGCAACCTAGACTTCAAACGGGAGTTGATCGGCCACCTCATTCGAAATCTTGAGGAACTTCAAGTGGCCTTAAAGTCGTCGCTCGCCACGGGAGATCCCTCGCCATTCAACACGGCGGCACACAAGTGTCGCACCACGCTCACCATGTTGGGCGACCAAGAGCTGCTCAAAGTCGTGGACGAGGTCAAGAGCGCCCTGAACCAAAACGGAGGCAGTTTATCGCCCATCGTGCAAGAAAAGTTCTCACGCTTGGTGGTCGACACATCCGAGGGACTTGCGGAAGAACTCGACAGCATTCAAGCGCCGAATCGATAGAGAATCCTAGTGCATCACAAGGGTCTGAATCTGCTCGAGTGACTTGCCCTTGGTTTCGGGCATCAGCTTCCAAGCAAAAAAGAACTGCGCCACCGCGATCAACGCAAAGGTGGCGAACGCCCACGCCCCAGCGGTTTCTGACTTAACCATCACCGGGAATGCCCACGAAACGATCCAAGCCATCACCCAATGGGTAAAGCTCCCTAATGTTTGACCTTTCGAACGTACGCTGTTGGGAAATATTTCGGAGATGAAAACCCAGATCACAGCACCTTGCGATAGCGCAAAGAATGCGATGAAAGCGATCAAGTACACCATCACTGCGTAACTCCCGAAATCGCCCGTAAAGAAAGCACGCGCCACGAGCCCTAGTGCGATGGCAATCCCGACGGATCCGACCATCATAAGCGTCTTGCGCCCCACTTTGTCGATCACGCTAATGGCCAGAATAGTGAAGACCATATTGGTGACCCCGATGGACACCGCCTGAAGGAGTGCCCCATCTTTGCCGAGGCCGGTCATCTCAAAAATGCGCGGCGCGTAGTACATGATGGCATTGATTCCCACCAACTGATTGAACATCGCGATGGCAACTGCATAAAATACCGGTGCCTTGTAGGCGGAGGTGAACAAACGTTCACTGCTCTGTTCAGTGTTCAACGAGGCGCTCACGGCTGCCAATGCCTTTTCGGGTTCTGGCTCACCGATTTTCTTGAGCACATCCAAGGCTTGCCCGGGCTGTCCATTTTTCGCCAACCATCGTGGACTCTCCGGCACAAGAAACACGAGCCCGAAATAGAGAGCGGCTGGTATTGCTTGAACACCCAGCATCCAACGCCATGCTTCCTCGCTTACGCCGAATAGGAAATAATTGGACACAAACGCAATCAAGATTCCTGACACCACATTGAATTGGAACAGGGCGACTAAACGACCTCGCTGCGCTGCGGGCGATATCTCGGAAATATACATCGGCCCGACCACCGACGACGCGCCCACGCCAATTCCACCTAGGAAGCGGAACAGCACGAACATCTCCCATGAACTGGTCAAGGCGGTCACCAACGAGGTGATGAGGTATAGGAGGCCGATCAACTGAAGCATTCTTCTCCGGCCGAAACGTTCGGCGGGGTATCCTGCCACGAGAGATCCCAACACGGTTCCGAAGAGCGCCGACGCCACCGTGAACCCGTGCCAAAAATCGCTCAACGACCAAAGCCCTTGAATAGATTTTTCCACACCTGAAATCACGGCCGTGTCGAATCCAAAAAGGAAACCACCCAAAGCCGCTACTACCGAATTGCGAATCGCTGTACCTGACATATAATCGTTAGTCGTTACTCGTTACTCGTTACTTCGTTAGTCGTCCCCTCGTCCCCTCATCCTATCGTTCCCTCACCCTCACCACAAACTTCAACCCCGACCAAACCTCATCTACGGCGCAAACTTTCACGTCCACGAGTCCATTCTTGAGGCCAAAGTCGCGGATGATGTTTTCGTCGAGGTCGGTTTCAATTTTCGAAGCACGCTTGGGCCATGATACCCACAGCATGCCATTCGTCACCATTACCTTCTTCGATTCCAGAAATCCCTTTTCGAATTCCTTTTTGGTCTTGACGAAGATGTGAATAAAGTCGAGATTTTTTCCCTTCTCAACGAAATCTGCACCCTCGGGGAGTGGACTCAGCCAGTCGAAGTAGGCTTCTGGCGCCCCTTTGACCGAGCACTTGAACCCCGGCTTTACTCCGAGTTTTTTCAAGAGTGGTGTACCCGAATAGCCTGCCATCGTTAGGGATTGAAGGGTTGTCCTGGAAGCGGGTACTTCTTCGACGCGTCGTCGATGACGAGCACCCAATCTTTCCCGTGGGTGGGAGGCGTGAAGGTGTGTTGTCCTGACTTCGTTGTTGGGCCGACCACGACCTGTCCGGTCTCTGGGCTGTACCAGTAAACTTTCTTCGTGCTTCCGCTTAGGCGCGAGACGTCGATGGTGACCGGCTGAAGGTTGGGTAGGTAGACAAAGGCGTAGGTGCTTTCATGGTCTCGGGTGGCGACCAACAGGTCTTTGAAATTGCTTCCCGCGTTCGATAAGATCAGCGTTTGATCCACAGTGCGTGTAAAGTACGGCCGCGAGAGCATCAAAGCCTTAATGTGTTTCATTTGATTTGCCGCCGCTGCTTCGATGGCCCGCTGCCAAGGGATCAGGGTATCTCCTACGTTGATGGGTTCGTTGAGGTCTTTGTTTAGGAACTGCCAGACTTGGTGGTGACCGTACGTCACTCCCGCGCCACCGGCGAATACTCCGCGATAGATTCGGGCACGCACATCGTAGGCGGTGAAGTACCCACGGCCTGCACGCGTCCACTGGCCGTCCCATGGGTTAACAGGGTGGTCTTCGTAGCAGGGCTCCATGTCGATCACCGGTTTGGTCGGCTTCAGCGATAGGTCCTGCAGGATCATGGTCCACGACTCCGCTTCTCTGGCTCCATGTCCAGATTGGATTGCGTTCATGTCGAGCCATTCGTCTTCGTGCAGGTGTGGCGACGACGATTGACCTCCATTGGGATGGTAGGTAATGAACGCGTCGCGCCCCAGCACCTCCTCGATGGCACGGGCCATGGCTCTCCAGACAGCACGGTCGTCGTAGGGAACGTCGGCGCCGTTGCTTTTGGCCTGATACACCGCCGGTCGATCGCCACCCAGAATCCAAATAATGTGTTGGCTCTTGTCGCGGTAGCGGGTCGCTAGCGACTTGGCGTAAGCGTAGGCGTTTTTCTCGTCGAAGATGATTGGGCCATCACCCCAGAGGTGAGCCACCTTATCGCCCCAGGTGGGGAGAAGCCCCACGTACATGCCTTTTGCAATGATTTGATCGATCACGAAATCCACATGATCCCAGTAGTCATACTCGTAGGGGTGGTTGGGATTACTGCCGGGGGTCGTGGCGAGTTGGGTAGGATCCTCGTTGTTCAGGGGCCAGTCGCCGTATCGGTTGGGCTGGCGGATACCGTTGAATTCAGCCAATGCGACGGCCTGTATGACATTAAAACTCTGGCGGCTTCTCACCGACAAGAATTGAACCGCCTCTTCACGGGTGAGCCGATGGAACAACTCCCAGTCCGTGTCGCCTAGCCAAAAGAAAGGTTTGCCGGAGGCATCCGATAGAAAACGACCGTTGTCACTGACGCGAATTTGCCCTTCTACAGGGAGTGTCGTCAAACATGAGACAAGGGCGAACAGAGAAAATACTCTCGACATCGGGCAGTTATATTACAATATAAAAAACAAATGCCACCCAACAACGGGTGGCACTTGAATAGATGGGTTGTTGAAGGCTTAGTTTCCTTTGCCCATTTTCTCCATCTCTGCGTCGAAGGTCTGCTTGAATTTCTCGTAGTCGTAGTCGATTTTCAAACGCTCATCTTTCGATAGGCGCTCGTTGTATTTCGACACGAGGTCGGCAGCTGACAATTCGAGTGCGATGTAAGTCTTGAAGTTACCTTGTTGTGTCTTTACCAGCTTCTCGCAGATGGTGCGCACGCCCGACAGGGTTTGATCTACTACTTCACGGTTGAGGCTCTCGAAACGTTGCTCGAGTTCTTCCTTGTTGTTCATCGTGCGTGAGTTCACGTAGTTGTCGGTGACGGTCTTCACGGTAGTTTGAATGGCTTGTGCCAGTTCATTGCGTGCGTTGGTCAAAGCTTTTTTCTTGGAAGTCACTTGGTCCATGCTTTCACCAACTGAGTTGGAACGGAAAGCATCTTTGGTGGTGAAGAATTCTGAGCCGGAGCAGGGAACGACTACCTCGGTTTCACCTTGGGGCAGTTTCTCCTTGCTTTTACAGCCGTCGATCGCTACAGCCGCAGCAATGACTAACAGGTAAGTAAGGTTGGTTAACTTTTTCATATTCAACGTTTGAGATTTGGTGTGCAATTTAATGAATGCAATTAATGGGCCACATGCCCTTTTTTGATTTTCCGGCTACCGGTTCCTTGGATCAAACCCACAAATTTGAGCTCCTTCATAGTTTTTTGTGCCTTGGTTACTGGAGAATCGCGTTGAGCAACTCCGGCAGCTTGTCCTTCTCGAGTGTTTCGAGGGATTTGTTGTACGCCTCCTGGCTCGACCGTTCGTAGTCGAGGCTGTAGCCCTTGACCCGGTCGATGGTGGTGGCGTAAATCTCTTTATTGTCTTTCGTGGTTGCGACCTTGATGATGGCCGTGACGTATGTAATGTAGATGCTACCCGAAGCGGTTCCCTTCTCGGAATCAGCCTGCACGTCTACCCATAACTCCGATTTGTCTTTGTCGTCGGTAAACTCAAACCCCGCCGTCGCCAGGTAGTTTTTGAGTTTGTTGGTCACTTGCCGGTTCGACTTGTCAACGCCTAAGCTCTTCTCTTGCGAGGTCACATACACCAACGGCCGTTGAACTTTCATAATCACGCTGCCGGTGGGTACCACCATTTTCTGAACGACCAAGGAATAGATGTCAGAAGCGTTCTGTCCTGCAAATGCCAGAGCATCCACCTTGACGGCCAGCGACTGTTCGAGGTCCCTGGAAGATATCTTGGTCAAAAGGATCCGGGCACTTCCGGCGGCGTCGGTCTTATAGGTTGGAAACACGTCGCCAGCTCCTTTGTCGAACATGGCATGGAGCGGGAGTTCCGCCACCGGCTTGCCCGAGTCTTTGTACACGGCGGTGGCGATGACCGTTTGACCACTCTGCGCCACGCGTCGGTTGATGTCGATGGTGTTGGGAGCACAGGCGATCTTGATATTCTCAAGTAGGTGCTGAATACTCGCGATGATCTCGTTGGTCAGCAAGATTTCCTTTCCCTCGAACTCGAGGCGAATGGGCTCCGCTAAGTATTTCTCGATGGCCCGAAATCCTTGAAAGTAAAAGCCAAGGGACTCAACCGTCTTGTCCGACCTTTCTGACTGTTTGGCTTTCGTGAAGAAGTCAAGTGCGAGAGCAACGGCGTCTCGCTTTTGTTGCTCTTTTATTTCGTGATAGCGCTGCTTCGACAGGCGGTAGTACAACCAATAGTTGCGCTCGTCTTCCCAAGCGTCTACCTGTTCAAATTCCTCCAGCTCATCGGCGGCAGTCGTTTGAATGATTTGCTCGTATTTCTCCGAAAACTCTTTGTTCACGTCCAACTGGCTCAACACGCTGGTCGACGACACGTTTACCTTGATCTCCGAGATGAGGTCTTCGAGTGCGCTCTTCTTGGCGGACTGGATGTAATTGTTGGTACCATCCTTCACGCTATGGCCGATACCGATGTAGTAGGCATCCTCGGCGGGTTTCGCCGATAGCCAACCTGGCTTCGTGTTTTGAAAATCGGTCTTGAGGCTTGTGTTAACGGCTGCGGGAGAACAAGCTGCGCAGGCGACGAGGAAAAGAATCCGAAGGGGCTTCACAGAATAAATATATCGACAAATCCGTTCAAATATACGCCACTTTCATGCCAATGGTCGCAGAACGGTAACCCAAACGACTCAAGGCAGGATAGGTTGCTCGGTGTTCGGTTGTTTTTTACTAATTTGGAGGATTGGTTGCGCTGTCTCTCCGGCAGCATTGAAACGAATTGAATGTGAAGGGGTTATGAAGAAAATTGCCACGATTTTTACCATTGCGCTTTTGGCTGCCTGCCACGATTCGGAAAGCGTTCAACAGTTTACAGGGAACGAGACTACCTATGAACTGGTAGCCGGTTCGGCCTACCCGATCAGCGGTTCCATTACTTTCAAGGAAAGGTTCGACGGCTTCACCACCGCAGTAGTGGCGCTCAAGGGCACGAGCGGCGACGCCCTCCACCCGGTTCACCTACATCTTGGAAACCTAGGAAAGGCGCAAGCCGATGTAGCCGCCCTCCTATCACCCGTGAGGGCTAGCACCGGCCTTAGCGAGACGGTGTTGGACCGCCTGGCCGACGATACGCCGGTGCGGTACACCGATTTGGCCAACCTCGACGCCTGCGTCAAGATTCACCTTTCCGACGCCGGAGTCGGCCGCGATGTCGTGCTCGCAGGAGGAAACATCGGGGTAGCATACGTCAAGGCTCTGTCTTCCGGGCGCCTCGGGGTAATGGCACCCTGCAAGAGCAACTGATTCGGATAAAATTAAAAGACCCGGTTGTAGCCGGGTCTCTTTTTATGTGCTTACCGAGAATTAATAGCGGTAATAGTCTGGCTTGAAAGGACCCGACGTGGTCACACCGATGTACTTGGCCTGGTCTTCGGTCAATTGCTCCAACTCGACACCGATTTTTTTCAAGTGCAGGCGAGCTACTTTCTCGTCGAGGTGTTTCGGCAGCATGTACACTTTGTTTTCGTACTTGCCATGGTTGGTCCAAAGTTCGATTTGAGCCAGCGTCTGGTTTGTGAACGAATTCGACATCACAAATGAAGGGTGACCAGTGGCACAGCCTAGGTTCACCAAGCGTCCTTCTGCCAACAAGATTACTTGACGACCATTTTTCAGGGTGTACAAGTCAACTTGTGGTTTCACCTCATCGCGTGAAGCATTTTTCTTCAGCCACGCTACGTCGATTTCGTTGTCGAAGTGACCGATGTTACAAACGATGGTCTTGTCTTTCATCGACTCGAAATGACGACCCAACACGATCGCGCAGTTGCCGGTAGCGGTCACTACGATATCAGCCTCCTTCACGGCGTCATCCATTTTCTTTACTGCGAAACCATCCATCGCAGCTTGCAGCGCGCAGATGGGGTCGATTTCGGTTACGATCACACGGGCACCTGCGCCACGCAAGGAAGCGGCAGAGCCTTTACCCACGTCGCCGTACCCGGCCACAACGGCAATTTTACCGGCAATCATCACGTCGGTCGCGCGGCGGATCGCATCGACGAGTGACTCCTTGCAACCATACTTGTTATCGAATTTCGATTTGGTAACTGAATCGTTGATGTTGATAGCAGGGAGGGGAAGTTTGCCCGCATGCATTCTTTCGATCAGTCGGTGAACACCGGTCGTCGTTTCTTCAGAAATACCACGGATTCCTTTCACGAGCTCTGGGAAGCGGTCCAAAACCATGTTGGTGAGGTCGCCGCCGTCGTCGAGGATCATGTTCAAAGGCTTACCACCTTCGAACGCGTGGAGGGTTTGCTCGATGCACCAGTCGAACTCTTGCTCGTTCATGCCCTTCCATGCGTACACCGGAATGCCTGCAGCCGCGATAGCAGCAGCCGCGTGATCTTGGGTGGAAAAGATGTTGCAAGAAGACCAGGTCACTTCGGCCCCTAGTTCAATGAGGGTTTCGATCAAAACCGCGGTTTGGATCGTCATGTGGAGGCAACCCGCAATCCGAGCGCCTTTGAGAGGCTTTTGCTTGCCAAATTCTTCGCGGAGCGACATCAAACCGGGCATTTCTGCCTCCGCTAGTTTGATTTCTTTCCGTCCCCATGTAGCGAGGTTAATGTCCTTTACTTTGTATTTAAGCGTTTCAGCTACCATTTTTTGAGTGTTAGTGCCACAAAAGTAACACAAATACTCCAATTTGGTGACTCACTTGTCGCTTGTTGAGGGTCTTCGTGAACGATCCGAAACACTTTGTTGTTGAAACCACAAATTCAAACGAATGAACAAGATTCAACTACAGGTAGACGTCGTATCCGACGTGGTTTGCCCTTGGTGTTACATCGGCAAAAGGAGGCTAGAGAAGGCGCTCGCATCCTTGCCTCCGGAATACGAGGTACAAGTCCGATTCCTTCCGTTTGAACTAAATCCTGATACACCCAAATCTGGCGTTGACCACCGTGCTTACCTGTCGAACAAGTTCGGGGGCGAAGAGCGGTATGAACAACTCCATCAACATGTGACGCAAGTGGCCGCCGGTGAAGGCCTGAATTTTCGATTCGACCGGCAACGTGTGATGCCCAATACCTTTGAAGCACATCGGCTCATCCAATACTCGGCCGCCTCTGGCAAGCAGGGAGCGATCAAAGAAGCTTTGATGAAGGCCTATTTCGAACAGGGTGTCGACTTATCGAAGCGCGATAACCTCGTCGAAATTGCGGTGGCCTGTGGGCTGGAGGCAGAAGCCACGCGCGCATACCTCGCGTCCAACGAGGGTGTTGACGAAACGAAGGCTATGGAACAAATGAACTATAAGCGAGGTATCTCGGGTGTTCCCTTTTACATCATCAACCAGAAATACGGGGTGTCTGGAGCGCAACCGAGCGAGGCATTTGTCCAGATCTTAACGGGCGTCGCGAAGGAAGTAGAAACTGCCGCAGCATGCGACACGGATACGAAAGTGTGTTGAGTCCGTCTACTTTTCTTTGTCTAAGTCGGCTTGTTTGACGATCGACACCCAGCTTTCCTGCTGCCCATTTTGAAACGACGTCCAACTTGCGACCACAAATCCCTTGTTGGCGACGAGAGCGATGTAGTCGGCCAGCGACGAGCCCGATGTAAGCGCCGGCTCAATGGGCCGATCGTTTAGCTTCTTCTCCTTGAATTGATTACCGCCATCAGTCGACCAGGCCAAGTAAACGTCGGTGTTGTTGTTCTCGTAGTTTCGCCGGTCGTAGTAGAGGATGTAAACATTTCCATTTGCCGGATCAATCGCGATTCGTGGTAGGAATTGTTCGCTGCCCCGTTCGTCTTGGTTGATGCGCGCCGGTACGGTCCAGTTGTCACCACGGTTAACGGATCGAATCATCCAGATATCGGAGTCCTTCTCGCCGCTCCGAACGTCTGAGTAGACCATGAATAACGTGCCGTGGATTCGCGAAGGGCTGTTGTCGACGGCCACCACCGCCGCATTGTTAACAGGTCCAAACCCAGGCATGTCGAGGAGCCAACCTCCAGATTGATCCACGATGGGAAGGTCGGTGCTAATCCACATCTCGCCATCGTAGGAGCGGTCATAAAACATCGATCCCTCGTTTCCCCAGGCAACGAATATTTTTCCATCTAGCGCGAGAAGTGGGCACGAACCGCGGACGGTGAAATCTTGGTCGATGCAATTGCCGCTCGTCTGGTTGATTTGAACAGGTTTCGACCATTTTCTACCACCTCCCGATTTGCTGAGCATGATGTTGGAATGGCAGTCCTCCGCCTGGCTTTGAAATTGATCCGACTCTGTCCAGGTCACGATCAAGCTTTCCCTCTTCGGGTGCGTGACCAACGCTCCATTATACTGAGCCTTGTTGGTCCCCGGTGAAATAGCGACCGGTTCTTCCCATGTTTTTCCATTATCGCTGGTACTGCGGGCGAAAAGTTGACCCACCCACCCTGGATCACTTAGCAACTTTCCAGACGGATCGAGGCTGTAAATGAGATGAAAGTTTCCTTTAGAGTCGCTAGCCAAGACGGGCGTTCCAGCAATTGCCGGGGGAAGTGTCGAAGACGAGTTCATCCACGTCACCCCGTTGTCTTCCGAATACATCAACTTGCCGGTGGCGCACGTCACCATGTACTTGGGGTTCTTCAAACTTACCGAAATGGAAACACCCTGCGCGGCGTTGGCGTCGCGGGTTGTTAGTTTCTGACTGGTTACTTGAGCGGGCGCTGCGAAAGCGACACCCAGCAGGACGACAAACAACCACGAACCTCTCATACTATGGATTTGCAAAAGACAAATCTATGAGTGTTTTCAATCTTTAAAAATCGAATTTGTCAAGGTTTCTGGGGTCCCGAAAAAAGTTAGTAGTCCTTAAGGACCGTCACCCAGCGTTGGTAGCCCGCTGCATTGAGGTGAAGACCATCGTAAGAAAGGGTCGCATCCAAGTTCCCATCCTTGTCGGTGAAGTGCTTGTACAGGTCGACATAGGTATAGCCAAATCGCTTAGAAATCTTTGAGAGTTGCCCGTTGATCACCGAGATCCCCTCCATCACGTCGTATCCCTTCGGAAAGTTCTTGAACGACGAGTTAACCGGTAGAATGCTCTGTACAAATACCTGCGTCTTGGGGGATGCCTTTTTAATTTGAGTGACGATCAGGAACATGTTTTCCAAAATCACGTCTTCAGGTATTCCCTTCGACAGGTCGTTGATCCCGATGAGAAGATAGAGTTTGGAGGGTTGAAATCGGGTGACGTCGTCGAGTCGGCGCAAGATGCCAAACGTGATATCGCCACCGATGCCCCGATTCACGACCGAAGAGTCCTTCAGCAACTTCTTGAAGTTTCCTCCTTCGGTGATGCTGTTGCCTAAGAAGAGGATCTTAGTCTTAATCGTTTTCTCTTTCTTGAAAGCCGCCACCTTCTGTTGGTAATGTTCCACCAGCCGTGGCAAGGTGTCCCACGTGCGGGCGTTCTCTTGCGCGTTTGACATGAATGGTGCAAACGCCAGACATACACACAAGAAGGAGGCGGCTCGGGTCATCATCTATTTTTTGATTTCCAGCTTGGTATCGAGCTTATCGCCGCCAATTTCGATAACCGACGAGCCATACACGGTGATGGTCGACTTGATAAAATCTTCTTCATTGGCTTTATAGATGTTGTCGACGTATTTCTGCGGGTTGCGATCGATGTAGGGGAACCACGTGCTGTGAATTTGAATCATCATGCGATGACCTTTCTTGAACGTATGCAGCACATCTTGGAGTCGGAAATTGACGTCCGTTGGTTGGTTTGCTACGAACGGTTCCGGCTTCTCGAAACTGTTTCGGAAGCGTCCACGCATCACTTCGCTTCGCACCATTTGTTGATAGCCGCCCATGACGACGTTCGATGGGTTGTGCGCATACTTCTCATGAGTTTGGGGATAGACATCAATAAGTTTCACGATAAAGTCGGCATCCGTTCCCGTCATGGCGACTTTCAACTTGGCCATGATCTCGCCAGCAACCAGCACATCTTCTGTTAGTGGTTCGGTCTCAAACGTGAGCACATCAGGACGTCTTCCAGCATCGCGTTGGTCGTCGCTCATGAACAATCGAGGAGTGAAGACAAGCCCTTCAATTTGTGAAGTGTAGGGAACCGGTTTCGCAGGGTCGCTCACGTAGTCGAAGGCTGCCTTTTCATCGAGCGGTTGATTGATCGACATGCGACCTTTCGTTCCGAAGTACAGGCGCACCGGCGGAATGTCTTTAGGGGGCCACGCCGTGAAACTCTTCCAGTCTTTTTTGCCAGTATCGAAAACCAGCGCCTCGGGAAGTGTCATCGTGCCTTCACCCTTCAGGTAATAGCCAAAAAACTTACGCTCTACCTCGCGCTGATAGAAGGTATTGATGGAATCTCCAAAGTAAATATTGTTATGGGTCAAGGCTCCCTCGTCTTTGCGCGACCATTGACCGTGCGCCCACGGCCCCATCACGATGGTATTCTTCGCCATCGGGCTAGTCTTCTCAACGGTCTTGTAAATATTTAGGGGGCCGTACAAATCCTCCGCATCGAACCAACCGCCAACGGTCATCACAGCATGTTTCACACCTGTGAGGTGCGGCAAGAGATTACGTTGTTTCCAAAAATCGTCGTAGTTCGGATGGTTCACAATCTCCTGCCAGAAGAAGTTATCATAGTGGTATTTTTCGGTGGCATTCTTGAGCGGTCCGAGGCGAAGATTGAAGTCGTAGCCATCGGCCACGCTCTGTTCTCTGAAACGCTTCAGTTCCGCGTCGTACCACGATTTGTCTGTCGGCTGCGCATGTTGGTATCCAAAAACGCCGAAGGCGGCCAAATAGCTTTGTAAGAATGCGCCATTATGGTGAAAGTCGTCGAAGAAGAAGTCGGAGATCGGAGCTTGCGGTGATGATGCCACGAGCGCCGGGTGTGCGTCGGGCAAACTAGCCGCCGTGTAAAATCCAGGATAAGAGATGCCCCACTGCCCTACCCGACCGTTGTTGTTCTTGATGTTCTTCAACAACCATTCAATGGTATCGAAGGTGTCTGAAGACTCATCGACGGCGGTCTTATTCTTCTTGTCGTTGCCTGGAATATTCGGGGTCATATTGGTGAACGTGCCTTCCGACATCCACCGGCCACGCACATCTTGATAGACGAAAATGTATCCGTCGCGCATCGCATAAGACGATGGTCCCAACGACTTGCGGAACTTTGTTGCACCATAGGGAGCCACACTGTAGCAGGTACGCTGCATCAAGAACGGAAACTTACGTGTCTTGTCTTTGGGAACATAGATCGAGGTAAACAGCTTCACGCCATCGCGCATCGGGATGGACACTTCCATCTTGTCGTAGTTCATCACGACGTAGACAGAATCAGGAATAGCGGCAAACGTTGGTATCGAAAACATCAACAACAACGCGAACAACACGAGTCTCATAGGTAAGAGGTTAGGATGGAAAATTAACACTCCCGTTCATGATTGCCAATACACTTCGGACACACGGTCGTTGGATTGTTCCAAACAGGTCGCTATGTTTGTGCTTGTAATTGGTTCCCGAAGTTCTACTGAACGGTCGGGATTAAAAGGGAATACCGGTGAGAATCCGGAGCAGTTCCCGCTACTGTAAGCACCGCGAGTACATCGCAAAGCGTTGCCACCAATCTTCAGTCACTGTCTCTTTGGGAGACGGGAAGACAGGGCAACAGGGTGACGAGCCAGGAGACCTGCCATTACATTGATGCTTCGACGTTTTCGGGAGAAAGACAAGAGGCGACTGGTGGTTTACTAAACATTTTTGTCCTGAAGACGCTGTTTACATGGGTATGCAGCGTATCGGTGATTGCTTTCGCAGGAACGGCTTCCGCCCAATCCAATGAAGGCGCATTTGCCGATTCGCTGGTGCATTTGCAAGAGGTCACGGTCACGCAATCGCGTTTGTCGAACTATGCGATTGGTCATTTTCAAGTGGTGATCGACTCGTCGGCACTGAAGCTTTCATCCATTGGGAGCACCGCCGAACTCTTGCGCAAGTTTGGATTCGGTCATATCCGTTCCTACGGCGTTGGCGGCGTGACAAGTCCTTCATTCCGCGGAAGCGGCGGAAGCCACACGCAAATACTCTGGAATGGACTCTCTTTGGTAAGTCCCCTGAACGGCCAATCGGACCTCAGCCTGCTGCCGGTATTCTTCACCGACGCCGTCCAGATTCAAACCGGTGGATCTGCAACCCTGTTCGGGAGCGGCGCCATTGGCGGAACACTCCGCTTTTCAAACCGCGCATCCTTTCGTCAAGGGTGGCAGGGATCCCTCTCGGAGAACTGGGGTTCATTCAACTCCCAATTTCACGGTGGCGCCATAGGATGGAGCAATCGTCGCTGGTCCACCTCCACGAAAGTCTTTTATACCTCCACCGACAACAACTTCAAGTACACGAACCGCAACCTGGTGCCCGCACGCGATGAAAGGCGGCAACACAGCGGCTATCGACAGATGGGAGTCCTCCACCAAGACTACTGGCAAATAAACTCTTCTCAAATTCTAAGTCTACGGATATGGGCGCAGGACAACCTCCACCAAATCCCCAGTCCAACGACGGTGGCAACCCCGTCGCGAGAAACACAGGGCGATCGATTCATCCGGTCGATGTTGGGTTGGGATTGGGATCACTCGAACGGACATTTATTCATTCAAACAGCACAAGTCCACCACGGGTACGATTATCGAAATCCAGTGCTTGCGATGATTTCAAAAAGTTCGTTCGACACATTTCAGCAAACCGTCGAACATTCACTTACGTGGCTAGAGAAGTATAAGAATACGACCGGTGTTCAACATCAAGTGGAAGTCGCCCGTGGCGACGACTACGTAACGCCTCGACAGTCGCGCGACAGAACGGCGCTGTACACGACACTGGAGCGTCGAGAAAAAAAATGGAATGCTGTCATCGCCATTCGAGAAGAATTAGTCAATGGGCGAACCACGCCTTGGGCCCCATCCATCTCGGCTCAAGTTCAAGTGCGTTCTTGGTTGGCGGCATACGGCAACGCGTCTGGAAACTATCGGATCCCAACATTCAATGACTTGTATTGGATGGGAGCAGGCGCGAAAGGCAACGCTCTTTTGAAACCCGAGCGCTCTTGGAGTCAAGAACTGGGGCTTCGTTGGAAAACACCGTTACCGGAACCGCCCGTTGCCTTCGAAGGACAGGTCGCCGCCTTCAGCAACCAGGTGGAAAATTGGATTCAATGGACACCCCGCGGTTCGTCATGGACCCCCGACAACATCAAGAAAGTTTGGTCCCGCGGATTCGAAACGAATGGCACCATGGGTGTCCGCATTGGACAAGTGAGAATGGAATTCGTTGTGCGGTACAGCTTCACGAAGTCCACCAGCGAAGCGGTGTACGATCCAACGCACCAAGACGAGATTGGCAAACAACTATTTTTCACGCCCCGCCATGAAGGTTCTGGTACTTGGCGAACAACCTGGCGTCGACATACTTGGTCGTTGGTAACGTCCTATACTGGCCTCCAATACACCGACGATAGCAACACCAGCTACCTCGCGATGAAACCCTATGACGTCTCAAATTTCTGGTGGTCATACAACTGGCGTCAAATCTCCTTCCAGTTGGAGATCAACAACCTCTTTGATCAAGACATACTCGCGAGACCCGGCTACCCGCTCCCGGGGAGAAATGTGAAGGCGGGACTAACTGTCAACTTCAACCAAAATCAAAAAAAATGAAGCCAGGAAAGGCACGTGCAACTTGGGCAACCCGAATGATGGGGCTCCTTCTATACGTACTCATATCAATCTCATACGTCGGGTGTGAAAATGACCCTTCTCCAGACATACCTGTTGGCGCCGACGGATATTTCGTCGTGAACGAAGGTGCTTTCAACGGGAGCAATACCTCGATCTCCTTCTACGATCGCAAGAACGGCACGATGACGAACAACGTGTTTGGAATTACGAACGGACGCATCCTAGGAGACCAAGCTCAGTCCGTTACCGTGTTCGGAGGGAAAGCATATGTGGTGGTTCAACATTCGGGCAAGGTCGAAGTTATTGATGCCTCCACGTTCGAGTCGCTCGCCACCATCGAAGGCTTAGCGAGTCCTCGTTATTTTATTGGGGTCGATGAGACCAAAGGATACGTGTCGGACTGGGGCGCGGATGGTGTTACCGGTGTGATTCGAGTCATCGATCTCGCCTCCATGAAGGTGAACAAGTCGATCGTGGTTGGATCGGGTCCCAATAAGATGATCTTGAAGGACAAGATGGTTTACGTGGCACAAAATGGCGGCTTTGGAAAAGACGCTAGGGTCGCGGTGATCGACCCGACTACCGACCAGATGAGCAAGATGTTGGCTGTCGACGACAACCCCAACAGTCTTCAAGTAGATCAAGACGGGAACTTGTGGGTGGCCTGTAGCGGGGCGCTGGCGTACAACAGCGATTTCACCATCGATGAAGCGAAGAGTACAAAACCCTCGCTGGTTAAACTAGATGCCGCCGGATCGGTAATGACACGCATGGTGTTTGACAAGATCAGCTACACAGGAATTGGATCGTTGGAGATCAACGCTGCCAAAGACCAGCTTTACTTTCTGTACGACGACGCTGTCTACACGATGGGCGTGAGAGCGACCAGCGCACCGTCGACACCTTTAATTAGGAAAAGCTTTTACGGTTTAGCTTTCGATCCTTACGCCAACCAAATAATCGGTTGCGAAGCGTTGGACTTTTCCTCGCAAGGAACGATCTACTTGTACGAAGTGAACGGAACGCTGGTGAACAGTTTAAAGGTTGGGATTGCCCCGAATGGTATCGCTTTTAAGTAGCGACTACTTCGACACGACTTCGGCAGCTTCGACGATGAAGTTGCCGTGGTCGATGTCACCTTCGTTCAACTTTAGCTTGCCCTTGATTCTGAGGTATTGATCGGCCACAAACTTTTCATGTTTTCCTTTGAAGATAATCTCGGCGATAGATTCAGGGCCTGCACCACCGCAAAAGAAACATTGGCTGTAGGGAAACTTGGAAAGGATGATGTAGGCATCGCCTTCCACGTCGATCGGAAGAAAATAACCTTCAAGGCTGATTTCTTTTCCCACCAACGCCTTCAATTCGTCCGGAAAGGAGGGCATCAGAAAATACTCGGCGGCCTTTTCGTTGTACTTGGCGTCGAATTTGGTTTTTGCAAAAAGAGACCAACCTTCAGGTTGTGCTTGCACCGCCACGGAGGCGCAGAATAAGCACACGATCGTCAACAGCGTTTTCATCATTTGGGAACTCCGGGCGAAATATACTTCTCCGGTTAATTCCCGGAAAGGACTTTGTGAATATCTGTGCGGTAGGCTTGGACTGCTGGAATGATCGCACAGACCACGCCGAGGGCAAGACTTGCTCCCCAAAGCCAGATTTCTGTGGAATAGAAGACGCTACCCGTGAATCCTGTCTGGGCGCCAGCGGGTACCCACGCGGTGAACGCTGTCACGACCAAGTGCCCGAACACGATCCCGATGCCGCTGCCGAGGCCCGTCAAGAAGACCGACTCCAAGATGACCAGGGCAAAGAGTTTGCCTCGTCGAGCACCCATCGACCGCATGATCGCCATATCGTATCGACGTTCTTTCAGGGAATTGTAAAGTGCGATGAAAATACTGAGCGCCGACATGAAAATGATCGTGGTGGCGATACCCACGAGTACGTCAACCCCGACGCCTACAATAGAATAGAGACGCGCCGACTCGAAGGCGGGCGACGCGGCTTGCATCTTTGTGTTGCCGTTGATCATACGTGGAAGTTGGAGCGCGGCGATTGGATTGCGATAGCGAATCAGCATCGAAGTAATCTCACGCGTGCTATCGGCGGCATCTGCACCGGCGACCAGCTTCGAAGGTCGAAGGATGTCAGAATGGATTTCTTGCCCGGTCGAATCCTTCTCGTGCGGTTGGTGCACGCGCCAAATGCTTGGAATATTTGTGATCAAAAGGTTGTCGGCTACATTTTGGGCCGGTGCCAAAATTCCCACCACCACATAGTGGTTTTCCTGGTGGTCGTCGCCCTCGTCCGTTAAACCATGGGCGCTCACAAACGTGTCGCCCAACTTGAGTTGGAGGGCGCTGACCACCGAAGCACCCGCCACCACCTCCAAGTCTTCGCTCCACCACTTCCCTTGTTCCAATTCAACACCCAACAGGTGGGCATATGCGGTGTCGGTACCAATGATACGGAAGTTGTTGTAGCTGTCGCCCAACGCGAGGGGAATGGCCTTCTTCACCATTCGATTCGACGCGAGCGCTTCCGCCTCGTAAAGCTTGATGTTCCCCGTCGGGAAGTCGATGTGAAAGACGTTGCATAGAACCAGTTGCAAAGGGCTCCCCTTCGCTCCCACCACCAAATCAATACCTTTTGAATTGGAAGTGGTCTTCTCGGCAAACTGGTGACTAAAAATGATCAGCGTGGTGATGACGGCGATCCCCGACGACAACAAGATAATGTTCAAACCCGTATTGAGTGGTTTTGACTTCAAGTAACTCCACGCCAGCCGAATCAGGTTCATGAAATTTGGAGTTGGCGGTGGATCTTGGATTTCAACCGGGCATCGTGGGTGGCAACCAACAACGTGGCCTTGGCTTCGTTTGCCACCTCCAATAAGAGGTTCGCAACCGCGTCGCAATGATGATCATCCAAAGCGGAAGTCGGTTCATCGGCAAGTATGAATGGCGGTTGGTTCATCAACGCACGCGCAATGGCCACGCGCTGCGCTTGCCCATGACTAAGCGCATGTACATTTGAGTGCTCGTAGCCAGCTAGTCCGAGTCGACCCAATACCTCGATAGCACGAGTGGTGGAAGGCTCCCTCCCCGCTAGGTAGGGCGCTAGCATGAGGTTTTGTACCACGGAAAGGGCCGAAACAAGATGGTTCTTCTGGAAAATGAAGCCGATGTGTTGGCCCCGGAAAATATCCAATTGGGATTCGGACAATGATCCCAAATTCGTGTCGTTCATTTGGATGTTTCCCTGCGTGGGACGGAGGAGGCCGCCGAGTAAGTGGAGAAGGGTCGTTTTTCCGGACCCTGATTGACCCAGCAGAAGACAATGCTCGCCTGTTTCAACCTTGAAGTTGTTGAAGTGAAGGGGCCTACGTCCATTGTAGGTATATGTCAGATCTTGGACTGCGAGCACGTTTACAACTTTTTACAATTAATGACAACTCCTTCTCTCTTGCAAACGTCCAATATAAGATGTTCCTGAACTACCTACTCCTCGCCTTCCGCAATTTGCGCAAGCAACGCGGCTACACAGTCGTCAACATGCTTGGCCTCGCCATCGGGCTTGCCTCCGCACTCTTTATCTTTCTATACGTGCGCGACGAGATGACCTTCGACGGGCACCACCCGAACGCAGATTACACCTATCGCCTTGGGTACAAAATAGAGTTCCCGAATGGCGACACCGATGGTTTTCCTGCCGTCCCCGCTGGTTGGGACGACTACATCAAAGATAACTACCCCAGTGTTTCGGCGATCACCAGCTTCTCGAGTGCGGGGATGCCAACCAGCATCCAATATGCACCCAGCGACCGGATCGTGCTCACCGAAGATATCATTTGGGCCGAGTCGAATGTGGGTAACATTTTGCAGATCGACATAGTAGAGGGAGATAAGACCGACCCCTTGCGCGAAATCAATAGCGTTATCTTGAATGAAACCGCCGCCCGCGAACTGTTCGGGACAATCGACCCGCTCAACAAATCGGTGACGATGTCCCACGCGTTCATGACCAACGGGCAGAAAGTAGAGATGCTCGTCACCGGCGTTTATAAGGACTTTCCGGCCAATACCCATATCCGACCCAAGTATATCTGTAACCTCTTAGCACTAAAGCCTTTTATTACTAATCTGGAAACACTGCTCACCACGTCGATGGGTGACGGCGACAACAACTTCTGGACGCAATCCCTCTTTACATGTACGGACCCCGCTCAGATTCCGCTTATTCAAGAAGACTTACAAAAACGAGCGAACGCAATCATCGCACGTTTCAACCTAGACTTCAAGTTCAAGCCATTGATTCGAAAAATCACGGACGTACACTTCGACCAAGAACTCAGTTGGTCGATCTCGCACAAACCTGCCGATCGCAAGTATGTCTTAGTATTCGTGACAATTGCGCTCTTGATCCTAGTCGTCGCATGCATCAACTACGTCAACTTGTCAACCGCGCGGTCCGCGACACGCGCGAAAGAGATAGGGCTTCGAAAAACCTTTGGCGGGTTCCGGGTGCAACTCTTTTTTCAATTCATGATCGAATCTTTCTTACTGGTGTTCCTTTCTTCGATCATCGCGGTCCTTCTCGTACTGTTATTCCTGCCGCAGTTTAACCAACTTACACATAAGACCTTTCACTGGACGCACCTCGTCGATCCATCGATGTTGTTGATCATCGCCGGTGTAATTCTCTTCGTGACGGTGCTGGCCGGGAGCTATCCCGCGATTTTCGTGTCCAGCTTCCAACCTGCCATCGTTCTAAAAGGAAAGTTCGGCTTCAAGAAAGGGTCAAACTTCTTCCGCCAATTCCTGACCACCATTCAATTTGTTGTTGCCGTTACCTTGCTCGTGGGCACCGTTATCGTTGTGCGACAAATGGATTTGATGCGCAACAGTAAACTCAACGAAGCTGGAAACCAGATCGTGTCGATCAGATATGGAGGTTTTACGGGCGTTGCCGACGACGCCAAGTACCGCGTGTTAAAGAACCTTCTACAACAAGATCCAGAAATCGAAGCTGTCACCTTGGCGAACCACCTGCCCCGACTCGACTACTTTGGCCCCGTGAGCATGACCATGCAGTTTCCTGACATCAGTGAAGAGAAACATGAATGGTTCCAACTCAATGGCGACTTCGACTTCCCCAAGACATTCAAGATGAACATCATTGCCGGTCGCGATTTTGACCCGGCAAACGTGCGCGACTCGACCGCGGTATTGTTGAACGAAAGTGCCGCCAAGTCGCTCAAGTTGACGCCCGCCGAACTTGTCGGCAAAACCATCATCCGTCCATCCTTTACCATGGGTTATTCGCAACCCGACTCAACCGCGGCGCCCATTACCGGGATCGTCATCGGCGTAGTCGAGGACTTCCCCTACAAGTCGATGCACAAAAAGATAGATCCTCTGGCGATCTGTCCTAAGCCTCATGAACAAGACCGCATTATCCATGTGCGCTTGCCCGCCAATAAGATTGGTGAAAAAATACCGGCACTGGAACGCGCATGGAAAGAAGTGTTCCCCGACTTCGGCTTCGATTATTGGTTTGTCGACGACGAGTTTGGTCGCATGTATGAAAATGAAGAGCAAGTGGCTGGCCTCACCGAGAAGTTTTCTGCACTGGCCATCCTTATCACGTGTGTGGGCCTTTACGGCCTTGCGTCCTTCCTATCCGAGCAACGAACGAAAGAGATCGGTATTCGCAAAACACTCGGCGCTAGCAACAGCCAGATCTTGATACTATTGTTATCTGTGTTTGGGAAGCTGTTAGCGATCGCCTGCATCATCGGCGTGCCTACGGCTTGGTATCTATCCGGGCGATGGCTCGAGAGCTTTGTCTACCAAACTCCACTAGGAGTACCCGTTTTCGCCCTCGCCGTGGGAACGATCGTCCTCATCACGTTGGTCACCGTCGGGTACGAGTCTTTGAAGGCGTCGATGGCGAATCCTGTGAAAGCGTTGAAACACGAATGAGAATTTAGGATTTAGGATTTAGGATTTAGGATTTAGGATTTAAGATTTAAGATTTAAGATTTGCGGGTAAGTCAAGTTCAAACAAAGTTTACGCCAAATCGTAAATCCTAAATCGTAAATCTTAAATCTTATTTCTTTCAAAGGTTCTGAATTCTCAAGGATAGATCACACCGATCGTTGTTCTCTTTTTCCCGAGTACATCTCATACTCCAACAGCCGACAATCTAGCTTCGCAGAATAGAATTCGATTCGGCGGCTGGCACGGAGGCCTATCTTCTTGGCGAGTTCAAGATTGCCGGTGAAGATATAACCGAGGTGCCCTTCGCACTTCTTCTTGAGGAAGTCACCGACCCGTTCATACGTTCCTTCTAGTTGGGAGTACTCACCCAACCGTTCCCCGTACTCTGGGTTGAAAAACACCACCGGCTGTTGTCCGGGTTCCAACGCCGGTATGTTGGTTTGTTCGAAGTCGCATTGTTGAAACTGAATCAAGTGCTCGACACCCGCCTGCCGCGCGTTCACTTTAGAAATGTCGATGGCATCGCGGCCGATGTCGCTGGCGATCACCACGCCGACAGCACCATCGTCGACGCTGCTCCGAATCTTTTCTAGCTCCTCGCTGCGATCGCGTTCAGAAAATCCAACCACGTCCATGAACGAATAGTGGTCGCGGTATAGGCCGGGCTTACGCCCCGTGGCAATGGTCACGGCCTCGATGGCGAGCGTTCCGGAACCACACATGGGATTAATAAAAGTTGACTTCCGGTCCCACTTGGACGCCAAGATTGTCGCCGCCGCAAGTGCTTCGAGCATGGGCGCCTTGCCGGGAATTTTTCGATAGCCGTGTTTGGCCAGGGTTTCACCCGATGTATCAATAAACAACTCAGCTTGATCCTCTTTCCAATACAGGTGCACGACGACACCTTCTAAAGAAGCACCCGAATCGGGACGCGAGCCGACCTCGCGACGGAACCGATCGACGATGGCATCTTTCACTTTTACATTCACGAAGAGTGGGTTGTTCACGGTGAAGTGATCGACATGACTCGTGACCGAGAAGTATCCGTCCTTCGCAATCACTTCCTCCCAGGGAAACCTCAAGACTTCCCGGTACACATCGTCTGGGTTCCTCACTTTGAATGTGCGCAGGGAGTAGTGCACTTGACTTGCCGTTCGCAGGTGCAAGTTGAGGCGTATGCAATCGCGCAATGTGGCTTGAAGCGCGACACCCGTCGCAAACACTTCCGTGGGCGTGAGCCCAAGCGCCTTCACTTCACCCTCCAAAATCGGTGCAAGCCGTTTGTTGCAGGTGATCACCACGCGACTCGTTTTTCCAAAATCCATTAAGACAAGTATTTAATTTCTTTTAAGTCGAAACTCGCGACACGTCCATCCACTTCCACATCAAGTTTTCCTTCGTCATTCACACCCAGAATGATTCCTTCGAAAGAACGACCTCCGGAGGCGTACAGATGCCTATGACCACGGCGGTACAGCACGTTCATGTAATCTGAGTGCAGCGCAGCCATGTCGCCCCGGCGAAGGGCGAGGTATCGCCACTCCAATGACAAGAGGAGTTGCTCGAATACCTGGGGCAAAGGAAACTCTTTACCCGTGATGCGAGCCAGGGAGGTGGCGTTCGGAAACTCGAATTCCCGTTGGTTGACGTTGAGTCCGATCCCTACGACAGAACGGGTAATTCGCGTTCCTGCGATCGTATTCTCGATCAGGATTCCGCTCACCTTGAGGTCACCCACGAGAATGTCGTTGGGCCATTTGATACGGGTGGGCGCGGGTGACACATGTTTTGAAATGACGTCGAACACAGCCAACGACACACATTTGTTTAATTCAAACTGGCGTCCAACCGTCAGAAATTCAGGACTTAACACGACCGAAAGCGTCAGGTTCAGGTCTTTACCCACAACCCATGTGTTTCCCCGTTGGCCGCGACCGGCGGTCTGGTGCCGGGTGACCACCACCGTTCCCTCGGGAGCCCTTCCTTGCTGGGCGAGTTCGAGGGCAAGCGTGTTCGTGGAGGGGCATTCCGGCAGAGAAACCAAGTTTTTCCCTAAGAAAAGCGTGCTGGTAGGGATTTTATACAAGGGTTTTTTGGTTAATTTTGCAGGTTCTATAAGGTGTGGGACCTCGGTAAAGGGCGCAGCGCGCGCCCATCAGGTGGTCTCGACCATGAATTAAACCCCGAAGATAGTTTAATGGGTAAACGAAAAAAGGATTCCTCCGACGGTTCGAAGAAGTTGAGCGACGCAATCGTCAAGGGAATGCAGGAAAAAAAGGCCAACGACATCGTTTTAATGGATCTCCGGAAGGTCAAGAATGCAGTCGCCGACTTCTTCGTGATCTGCTCTGGAAACTCGGATAAGCAACTCGACGCCATCGCCGATTCGATCGACCAAGAGGTTTACAAAACCCTCAAAGAAAACCCTTGGCACGTGGAGGGAAAGAACAATAAAGAGTGGATGATTCTCGACTATACCAGCGTGGTCGCCCACGTTTTCCGCAAGGATCGACGTTCCTATTATGCCCTTGAAAAACTCTGGGGCGATGCCGAAATCTCGGAAATTGAGGATTAGAACCATTTGCCGATAGAACCGTTATTGAAAAGATTACTTTAGACAAACACTAGAAATGGCTGACAAAGAGAGAGACCGGAACAAAGTTCCAAGGCCCAACTACCAAATGTGGATCATCCTTGGCCTTGTCGCGGTCATATTGATCATAAGTTACGTGACGCGGTCTCGAGAACTCGTCGAGATTGGTCAGAACCGGTTCGATAACATGGTCCGCAAAAAGGACGTTGAAAAACTGGTACTCGTCAAAAATGAGCAGATCGTCGAGATCACGCTCTCCAAAGAAGCATTACAAAATGCGGTCTATAAACAAGAGCTAGAATCCAAGTCGTCCTTTGGCGTCAATCAAGCGGGACCGCACTACATGCTCCGCATCCCATCGATCGATTTGTTTTACAAGCGATATGAAGAACTCACCAAAGACATTCCGGCAGAACAACGCGTGGATGTGAAACCAGAGGAACGAGGCGATATTCAAAACGTACTCTTCAACTGGGGCTTCCTCTTCCTTGTCTTGTTCGGTTTCTGGATGCTCATGCGCCGCATGACCGGCGGTGGTGGTCCCGGTGGTCAGATATTTAATATTGGCAAATCGAAAGCGGCGTTGTTCGATGCCGAAAACAAAGTGAAGGTGACGTTCGAAGATGTTGCCGGACTCGATGAAGCAAAAGAAGAAGTAAAAGAGATTGTCGACTTTCTCAAGACACCATCGAAGTTCACAAAACTAGGTGGTAAAATTCCCAAAGGGGCACTGCTGGTAGGACCTCCAGGTACTGGCAAAACTCTGCTTGCTAAAGCCGTAGCTGGAGAAGCCGGTGTGCCCTTTTTCTCCCTTTCAGGTTCCGACTTCGTAGAAATGTTCGTGGGCGTGGGTGCTGCCCGCGTACGCGACCTCTTCAAACAAGCCAAGGAAAAAGCACCTTGCATTGTCTTCATCGATGAAATCGACGCGATTGGCCGCTCACGTGGTCGCGGTTCCCTACCCGGCGCCAACGACGAGCGCGAGAATACGCTCAACTCGTTGCTGGTGGAAATGGACGGTTTCGCCACAGACAGTGGGGTGATCATCCTCGCCGCCACCAACCGCCCCGATGTACTCGACTCTGCATTGATGCGCCCCGGCCGCTTCGACCGTCAGATTAGCATCGACAAACCAGACATCGCCGGCCGCGAGCACATCTTCAAAGTGCACTTGAAACCAATCAAGTTGTCGAAGGAAGTTGACGTGAAGAAACTCGCCGCGCAAACCCCCGGATTTGCCGGCGCCGAAATCGCCAACGTATGTAACGAAGCGGCACTGATCGCCGCACGCCGCGATCGCAAAGAGGTAGAAATGCAAGACTTCCAAGACGCGATCGACCGTGTTATCGGAGGTCTTGAAAAGAAAAGCAAGATCATTTCACCGGAAGAAAAGAAAATCGTTGCCTATCACGAAGCCGGTCACGCCGTCGCAGGATGGTTCCTCGAACATGCAGATCCGCTCGTTAAAGTAAGTATTGTTCCTCGTGGTGTTGCCGCGTTGGGTTACGCACAGTACTTACCCAAAGAACAGTTCCTATATCAAACAGAACAATTGATCGATGAGATGTGTATGACGTTCGGCGGACGTGCCGCGGAAGAAATCGTCTTCAACAAAATCTCGACCGGTGCCTTGAGCGACTTAGAACGAATCACAAAGATGGCCTACAGCATGGTGACCGTGTACGGTATGAACCCTGCCATCGGCAACATCTCGTTTTACGACAGCAAACAGTCGGAATACAACTTCAATAAACCGTATTCTGAAGCCACAGCTGAACGAATCGACGTGGAGGTGAAAAAGATCATTGACAATGCTTTCGAACGCACCAAGAACTTGCTGCGCGAACATCGCGAACATCTCGAGATTATCGCGAAGGAGTTGCTCGAGAAGGAAATCCTCTTCCAATCGGATTTGGAACGCCTGATCGGAAAAAGACCATTCGCCACGCAGACCACGTATCAGAAGTTTACCAATGGTCAGCAAAAAGAAGAAAACCCGCTGCCGCACGAAGACAGCCAACTGCCCACGCCGCAGCAGGAATCGAATTAGTCGAAATTGAATAAAGGGATCGACCCCGTAAAGACTGTTCCATCCAATAAAGAACAGTAACTTTGCGGGGTCCTTTTTTTATGGCCGCCACCCACCTTCAACTCCCACCCGGAAAGAAACTGTACTTCGCATCAGATTTCCATCTGGGGGTACCCAACCAGGCAACGACCATTGCCCGGGAGAAATTGTTGGTCCAGTGGTTTGAGTCCATCCGGCACGACGCCCATGCGATCTACTTGGTCGGCGACCTGTTCGATTTTTGGTTCGAATACAAGTACACGGTCCCCAAGGGATTCGTCCGATTCCTGGGGAAGGTGGCAGAACTTCGAGACGCTGGTATCCCGATCTACTTTTTCACCGGCAACCACGACCTGTGGATGCGACGTTACTTGGTAGATGAACTTGGTGTCGAAATATTCTACGACCCACAAGAGCTAGTCGTAGCATCTACCCAAACCACGAAGATACTCGTCGGGCACGGCGACGGCCTCGGCCCTGGCGATCGCTTCTACAAGATTCTCAAGGCAGGGATGTTCAACAACCCTTTCTTTCAATGGCTGTTCCAGTGGCTACACCCCAACATCGGCATGTTCCTTGCCCACAAGTGGAGCATGTCTAGCCGGATCAGTAACATGGAGCGCGAAAAGTTTCAGCGCGCCGAGAACGAGTTCCTCCTCGCCTATTGTCAGCAAACAGAACAGAAGGAACACCACGACTTCTACATCTTTGGCCATCGCCATCTGCCACTGGACTTGCCCGTAGGACCTAATAGTCGCTATATCAACCTCGGGGAGTGGGTTAACTTTTCGCCCTACGCCGTCTTCGACGGAAGTGTCATGCAACTCAAAAGCTTTGTTGAAAAAAATGACTAAGTCAGTACTCTTTGCTTGTTGTCTTTGCTTGATCGGTTTTACTGGCTTTTCACAAAAGAAAGTAGCCGACGTCAGCCTGCCCGCCAAACCGGTGTACGCCGCCGTCGACAGACCTGGCGATCTGTATGTTGTGTTCGACAATGCCATTGTAATCAAGTACGATAAGAATGGGAAGCAACTCGCGACGCGCCAACTTGCCTCTGTGCCGACGTTGTTCGACCCGCGCGATGGCGTGCGGGTGTTTGCTTACGATCGGAAGAGACAAGCAACCGCTTCGATTGCGCCCGACTTATCGGAACTAGAAGAAACGCCGTTGCATCCAGAATTTGCCGTCAGTGCCTGGCTCGTCTGCCCCTCCAAAAACGAATACTGGCTCCTCGATTCAGCGGATGTCTCGCTGAAGAAGACCCGGGAAAAAGGGAAGGCCATCGCGTATGAAGCGTCTTTCGTGAAGGGTCAAGCCAACGTTCGTCAAGTAAGTTATTTACGCGAGTACCAGAACTTCTTGTTTGTGTTGGATCGCGAAAAAGGTATTCACGTGTTGAATAACCTCGGGCGAGAAGTAAAAGTGTTTGAAGAACCTAACCTGCCCTACTTTAGCTTCATCGGCGAAGAGATCTATTTTCCCACTGCGCAGGGATTGCAACTCGTCGATCTCTTCACCACAGAGAAAAGAATCATTCAACTCCCCCACCCAGCCACGTTCGCCCTCATCACCGACGAACGCATGATCCTGGTGTCGAATTCGAAGATTGAGTTCTTGGAATTTCAACCGTAACGCCACCACCAACCACCAACCACCAACCACCAACCATCCTCCATCCTCCATCAACCACCAACCATCAACCACCAACGATCAACCAAAAACATCGTCCACTTTTGCACTAGAAAAGTGTTCAAAAATGAACATATTTGCGATTTAAAAGTGTAAAAACATGCATTTCAAGCGAATTACGCGTTGGCACACTTTTTCGTTTTTCAGCACCCACTAACCTCTACTGAGCGTGAACGAGATCGGTAAAATTCTGATGGTCGACGACGATGAAGACGTATTGCTCGCGGCCAAGATGCTTTTGAAGAAGTACAATTACCACGTCATCATCGAGAAGAACCCGAACAAGATTCCGTTCCTACTCAATAACGACACATACGACGTTATCCTGTTGGACATGAACTTCACCAAGGATACGACGAGCGGGAAGGAGGGCTTTGAATGGTTGGGTCAGATTCGCGAACGCGACCCTCAAGCGGTTGTCATCATGATTACGGCGTTTGGCGATGTGGAAATGGCGGTGCGGGCGCTGAAAGAGGGTGCCACCGACTTCATCTTGAAACCATGGCAAAACGAAAAACTGATCGCGACGATTTCGACAGCGATTAAGTTGAAGAAGTCATACAATGAGGTCGACAAGCTTCGGAAGGCAAAGCAAATGCTGGAGGAGCAAATCAGTCAACCCTTCCGGGACATCATTGGGAACAGCAACTCAATTAAGGAAGTGTTTACGCTCATCGACAAGGTGGCGAAAACCGATGCCAACATTTTAATTCTAGGTGAAAACGGCACTGGCAAGGAACTTATTGCTCGCGCCATTCACCAGAAGTCGCTGCGGAAAGACAATTCCTTTGTCGCGGTCGATATGGGCGCGATTACCGAGACACTTTTCGAGAGCGAGTTGTTTGGTCACAAGAAAGGGGCGTTCACCGATGCACGTGAGGATCGCCCAGGTCGCTTCGAGCTCGCCAACGGTGGCACGCTCTTTTTGGATGAGATCGGCAACCTGAGTATGAATTTGCAGAGCAAGCTACTGAGCGCGCTGCAGTCGAGACAGGTTACCCGCGTGGGTTCCAACACGGCGGTCGAAGTCGACATCCGCTTGATTTGCGCGACCAATATGCCCCTTCACCTGATGGTGAAAGAAGGAAGGTTCCGCCAAGACTTATTGTATCGGATCAATACCGTAGAGATTCACATTCCGCCGTTGGCCGAGCGAGTGGACGACATCCCCTTGTTGGCAAATCACTTCTTGGGCTACTACGCGCGGAAGTATCGTAAGGAAGTTTTGAGTATCTCGATTGATGCGCTCACCAAGTTGAAAAAGTATCCTTGGCCAGGTAACGTGCGCGAACTGCAACACGCCATCGAGCGCGCCGTGATTATGGCCGACTCGGCCACACTCCAGGAAAGCGACTTTTTGTTCAGTCGGAAAGGCAACGACTCGCCAACGGCGGACACCTTGAATCTCGACGAAGTAGAAAAAGCTGCTGTCGCCAAGGCCATCCAACTTCACAACGGTAACATCTCGAAGGCAGCCGAAGAATTGGGGCTGACCCGCGCGTCTCTGTATCGCAGAATGGAAAAGTATGGACTTTAATCTGAAATCCCCGCTAGTAACCCGCGTGGGGATTTTGGTGGTCACCATCTTTCTTCTGTGCATCTTATTACTCAGCAAAGACACGAACTGGGTCCTAGTGCTAGCCGTAGCTGGTGCGGTCTTTTTTCAAGTGCAACAATTGGTGAAAGCGGTAGAACGCTCGAACGAAAACATCACGAGTTTCCTCGACTCCATCCGATTCGACGATCTCTCCTCGAGTTTCAAGACCGACAGCAACGACCCAACCGTTCAACGACTACACCAAGAACTGAATGAAGCGATTGGGAAGCTCCGGGTGTCGAGGCGCGAAAAAGATTCGGAGTACCAGTTCTTCAAGAATATCGTACAACACGTTGGCATTGGAATTCTAACGTTCAAGCGCGACGGCAGTATTCAGATCATGAATAGCGCGGCGAAACGTCTGCTGAAAATAACGCGCGCCGAAACTGTCGAAGACCTACGCGAAGTAGACGACGCGCTGGTGGACGCCTTCCTGAAACTCAAGACCGGCGGACGCGAGTTGATCCGGCTAAAAACTGGCGACGAAACTGTTCAGCTTTCGATTTTTGCCATCGAGCTCACCCTTCGCGGTGACGAAGTGAAGTTGATTTCGATGAGCAACATCCAAAGTGAACTGGAGGAAAAGGAAATGGAGGCGTGGCAAAATCTCGTCCGAGTGCTCACCCACGAAATCATGAACTCGGTGACGCCAATTAGTTCATTGGCTGGCATTGTCGAAGAAGACTTGGAGCGGCGCATCCGCCATCAAGAAGATATCCCAAAGGAGGATTTAGGCGACATGCATTTGTCGTTGCAAACCATCAGCCGTCGTAGCGAAGGTCTTATTCGCTTTGTGAAGGAATTCAGGAATCTTACCCATATCCCCAAACCACGATTGGCAGATGTGCCCGTCAAGCCGCTGCTCGAAGAACTGGCCATGCTTCACAAGAAGGAGCTTGCCGATCGTGGCATCACCGTCACGACCAGTGTAGAGCCCGAAAACTTGTTTATCTCGGCCGACAAAACGATGATCGAACAGGTGCTCATCAATTTGTTCAAGAACGCCATTCAAGCCTTCGACGAGCAACCCGATAAGCGGATTGACCTCACCGCGACCAGCAATGAAAAAGGTCGGGCGATCATTAGCGTGAAAGACAACGGTTCGGGTATCGACAACGAAGCGCTGGAGAAGATTTTCATCCCGTTCTTCTCGACGAAAAAGACCGGTTCTGGAATTGGCCTGAGTCTGTCGAAGCAAATCATGCTGCAGCACGAAGGTCGCATCACGGTTAAGTCGAAACTTGGCGAGGGAACGGAGTTCGTCCTTCGATTTTAAGCCCCGAACCCGGGCAATTGAATTTGGATGGGTTTTTGGTAATTTGCGGCATGCAAGACGTCCAAAAGAAGATTTCCTCCATCCTCACAGATAAATTAGGCATCAATGCGTCGGAAATCACACCCGATGCTAGCTTCGTCAAAGACCTCGGAATCGATTCGCTCGACTACGCCGAACTGGTGATGGAATTTGAGCAGACTTTCGACATCAAGATCCCGGATGACGATGCGGAAAAAATGCAAACCATCGGTCAGGCCGTCGCCTATATCGAAAGTAAGTTGAAAGAAGGGAAAGGATAGTAGGGCTACGTCTCTAGCTCGAAAAAACTGCAGAAGCGCTTCATCTTGGCCGATTGCGACTCCAGCAATTGTTGTCCCTGTGCAGGTGCCTGTATGGGCGAATAGAACCACCCCCCTCGTTCTTCATTCCAAAACACGACAAAGCGATCGGTATAGATCAGCAGCACATCCATGTCGTAGATCTCTTCACCTTCCCGGTCGTACAGACCGGTGAATTGCAACAACTCGTGGTCCTTTTTTATCAGCTCGCCCTTGTTGCAGTCGATTGAGTCTAATCGCATCAATAGACGAGTATCCCGGTTCCATGCCTTGAACTTGATCTTACGCTGTTTGAATGGGAAGCTCATACCAACAAAAACAATTGTCTAAATTTGTGGCTGCAATTGGCGATGAGCGAAAATAAGAAGGTATTCTTCATTATCAATAAGTTCTCGGGAACGGGTTACCAGGATGCGATCGAAGGGCGAATCATCGATGCCTGTGCGGCCTTAGGGCTGCCATGTACGATCGAGTTCACACGCGATCGCGGGCACGCCACAGAACTGGCGCGACGTGCGGTAGCCGAACAATTTGCCATGGCGTTTGCCGTTGGCGGCGACGGCACCGTGAATGAGGTCGCGCAAGGTCTGGCCGGAAGCCAGGTGGCGATGGGTATCCTGCCCAAGGGATCTGGCAATGGCCTCGCACGACACTTGGGTATCCCCATGAAGTTTACGTCGGCGCTCTCCCTGTTAACCACGCGGAAACAGATCGACATGGACACCCTGTCCATCAATGGCAAGTTGTCCGTGAATGTCTCGGGCATCGGCTTCGACGGTCACATCGCATCCCTATTTGGAAAAAACGGAACGCGTGGGCTCGCGGGTTACACAAAACTGGTGTTGAAAGAGTTCGTCTCCTACCGGGAAAATCCCGCTGAAGTCGTGGTGGACGGCGAGTCCATCTCGGCAAGTAGTTTCATCATCGCGTTGGCCAACTCGTCGCAGTTTGGGAACAATGCCAAAGTGGCGCCCTTGGCCTCTGTGTGCGATCAGCTAATCGACGTCTGTTTCATCAAGAAAGTACCCTTTAGTCGGGCGATTGGCTTCGCAACCAAAATGTTTACCGGTACTCTCGATCGTTCCTCGCTGGTACAAATGCGGAAGGCGAAGAACATCACCCTTCAGTTCGCTACGCCCGTCGCCTTTCACATCGATGGCGAACCACAAGATCCGACCGACCGGTTCGAGGTCACAATACGACCCGGTCACGTGAAAATGCTGGTTCCCGACAGCGTGAACCATAGGGTCTAAGATTTCCGTAAAAATCCCCCGCGTTGCGCTAGCCCCCTGCTCCGGGCTTACGTTAAAGTCGTCTGTTCCAAAGTACTAACCCACACATTCATGAAGAAAGTCTACGCATTTGCGCTCATCCTGGCATGTTTTCAGGCTGGTGCGCAAAGCCTTGTCCAACCTCCGAACGGCGACAACCAAAAATCGGCCGTGACGCAATGGATCGGGCCGGTTCAAGTAACCATCACCTACAACAGCCCGAACGTGCACGCACCCAATGGCGCCGACCGCACGGGACACATTTGGGGAGAACTCGTCCACTACGGACTCATCGACCAAGGATTTGGCCCCTCGAAAAATGCTCCGTGGCGAGCAGGCGCGAATGAAAACACGATCGTCACATTCTCGCATCCCGTAAAAGTCGAAGGTAAAGACATCGCCGCGGGTACTTATGGACTCTTTCTGGAGCTTGCAAAAGATGGTCCTTCAACCTGGATTTTTTCTAAGAATAGTTCAAGCTGGGGCAGTTATTACTATAACCCGAAAGAAGATGTGTTGCGTGTTCCCACCACGCCGTCCGAAGCGGAGTACACCGAATACCTGACGTACAGTTTTGGTGATCGCCTTCCGTCTTCTACAGTGGCATTCCTGCAGTGGGAAAAGAAACGGTTCCCATTCAAAATTGAAGTTCCGAATGTGAATGGTATCTATGTAGATATGATGCGTGATCAACTCCGGTCGTTTACCGGTTTCGATGCCCGCAACTATGCCACGGCCGCCGCATTCTGCGCCCAAAACAAAATCAACCTAGAAGAAGCTTTGACTTGGGCAGATGCAGCCATTGATCCCAACCTCGGGGGATCGGAAGATTTCACCGCCCTCGGCGTGAAGGCGCGTGTCCTCATGGCGATGGGAAAAAGCGGAGAAGCATCTCAGTTGATGGACAAAGCCATTAAGCTGCCATCAGCCACCATGACGGACATTCATCAATACGGTCGTAGCTTGATTCAAGGCGGCCAAAACGAAAAAGCACTTGAAGTATTCAAGTACAACGCAAAAACTCATCCCGAGGAAAAATTCACGACGTTTGTTGGACTCGCCCGTGGGTTCACGGCAGTTGGCAATAAGAAGGAAGCAATCAAAAACTGGGAGATTGCCTTGAAGAACATCCCGCAAGGGCAAGAAGGAAATCGTTCTGTGTGGGAAACCGAACTCAAGAAGTTGAAAGAAGGTAACTAAGTCAAAAAGTACCTCCATTACCAGGGCACATGTCGATAAGGCGTGTGCTCTTTTTAATTGGACTGGAACGAAGATGGGGCAAACTCGAACCCGCGCACATCGGCGCCGTACTCGTGATACAGCGGCAAGGTGAACGTGATCGTAGTCCCTACCCCCTCGACACTGTGGATGTCAATCGACCCATGATTCTTTTCAACAAATTCCTTGCAGAGCAGCAGCCCGAGTCCCAGTCCTTTCTCGTTGTTGGTGCCTTTCGCCGACCACAGAGTCTGCTTGACAAACAGGCGCTGAATGTCTTCGCCCGCAATACCGACGCCCGTATCCTTCACGGAGATTCGGGCCGAGTCGCGATCGACCGAAGCTGCAACGATGACGTGGCCATCCGCCGACGTAAACTTTAAAGCATTGCTCACCAAGTTTCTGATGACCAATCGAACGTGGTCTTTGTCTGCCAACACCTGGATTCCGGACTCTACGTGGTTCGTGAGTTTCACTTTCTTCACACGCGCAATTTCCTCGTACAACTCCATCACTTCAACCGTCAAGTTTCTCACATTCACATTCACCGGTGTAGCGATAATGCCGTTCAGTTGCGACACCGACCAGTGGAGTAAGTTGTCGAGGTTGCTATAGACTGCGTCGATCTTGTTTCTCAGGTCGCGGCTGTAGTACTGAAATTCTTCCTGACCCATGCTGCGCGTGCCGATCAATTCCAAGAGTCCGCGTAAGCTATGGAGTGGGCTTCGAAAATCGTGACCAATAATCGAAAACAACTTATCCTTCGTGGTATTCAGCAATTCAAGGGCGTTGCTCTTCTCCTCGACCTCCAAGTTCTTGCGAGCCAACTCGGCCTTTTGTTGTTCCAACTGGCGGTTTGCTCTCTTTACCTTTGAATAGCTGTACAACATCACGATCACGAGCAAGAGGACGCAGCTTGCTCCCAGGATCGTTGCATAAAGTTGAGCCTTCCGGGTCGCTAGTTCTTTCGCTTGTAGGTCCGTATCTTTTGTTAACAGTTCTATCTCTGCTTGTTTCATACTGAGATCATACTCATTTTGCATGAGTGCGATTTGTTTGCCGTTCTGCATAGAATAGATGGAATCGTGCAAGGAAGTATAACGATCGAGGTACTCATATGCTTTTGACGGATTACCGGTATGGTGATAGATTTCGGCCAACACCTTATAAGTGCGTTCCAACTCCTCGGGGTAGTTTTTCTTGCGTGATTCGTCTGCATTTCTAATCAAGATGTCGATCGCGTCGTTGTTTCGGCCAAGCGCCACATAAACCTTGGCAATTCGGTGGTTGGTGGCGGCGCGCATCGAGTTGTTACGACTGGCATCGGCTAGCGCCAACGCACGTTGATACAGTTTCAGCGCTGCTTGGTAGGAATGCCGTTGTGCATGGACGTCACCCAACGTGCGAAGTCCAAATGCCACCAAGTAGTTGTCTTTGTTACGTTCGCTGATCTCAACACCCTTCGTGGCGAAATATTCGGCAGAGTCCAAGTTACGGTTCGAATTGAAGTAGATGTACCCCAGGTTGTTGAGCGAGCGGCTGATGACACGTGGTTCGTTCGACTCATAGGCGTACTTGAGGGCATATCGAAAATCTGTGATCGCTTTGTCGTATTGCTTTTGTTCATAGGATACGGCGGCGATGTTGTTCATACTACGGGCCATCTCCGCTTTATCGCCGATCTGCTCGCTGATCTTCATCGCTTCGATGGAATATTGGAGGGTACCGACGAAGTCTGTTTTGCGATAGCACACCCATCCTAAGTTCCCGAGCGCCGCCGCTTTCCCTTTCAGGTATCCAAGTTTGTTGGAAAGTTCGAGTGCACTTTGGGCGTACTTGGCGGCGAGTTCATGGTCGGATTCGCGGATCGACATCGCCAAACGATTCAGCAGGTTCACGTGCGCCGTGTCCTCCTTGGGCTGCTCGGCAGGCACGGCAAGATCGCTTCCCCATGCATGGAGGGAGACGGAGGCAAGCAAAAAGCCGATGATGAATCGCAGTCGCATGGAGCAAAAAAATGACTAGCTGGGATAAAATTATCCATGCCACTAGCGACGAATTGCGCTAATTCGGACCAAACCTTACCCACTTGCTATCGCGTCCGTGAATAGCCTAAATGCAGGGTTGGTGACCGAGTTTACCCGGCTCTTTTGGCCTTGTAGCCTTCTTTTTGGAGGATTTGGACCAACTTGTCGCGAACATCTCCTTGGATCAGGATTTCGCCATCCTTGACAGAACCGCCGGTCCCACAGCGGGTTTTGAGGAGTCTCCCCAATGCTTCTAGATCATTATTACTTCCAACAAATCCAGTTACGAGCGTCACGACTTTACCGGCCCGGCCGCTTTTGTCGAGCAACACCCGCAGCGACTGCTGTGCCGGGGAAAGGGTTTCCGCCTCAGAATCACCCTGGTATTGATACTCAAAATCGCTGCTGGTCGAGAACACGATCCCGTCTCTCTTTTTCCAATCGTTGTCTTTCTTACTCGATTTCATATCCTTGAAGTATACAGCAATACGATATTTAAAACCATCAATAAAAATACGACGATTCCCAAGTTAATGTGAAACTCGATGCCACCCTTGATCAAAATTCCAACCATACAACCCAAAAAGAGCATGATGGGTGCAAAAGCGAAGTTCCGATAAATCGTGGCCAAGTTGTTTACCACAAAAGAACCATCGCTATTTTCTACGCGGATTAAAGCAGACAAAAGGCTCGACCGATAGATGTGCATCTCGCTTTGAGGCGGAAAGTGTCTCAATTCGCCAATGTCTATATTAAAGCTATAACCCTCCTCCGTGATGAGCGGATTTCTGGGACGATTCATCCCGGTGACCCTACCGTGGCCTCCCGAATCGATGACGTGTGCGTCCAGTCTTTGTTCCGGGGCCAAGTAATCGACTGCCAACACGGCGCACCAAAGCCAACCGAAATAGAATAAGAGGCGCGAGTATCTCAGCAGGCTTGCCTGAAACATCTGTTTCTCGGAAGGGCCGCGTTTATAGTTGGTTTGCGGTGCAGAACGAGCTTGTTCGTACGTAAACCGCGGGTTACTGAATTGTTGGTCGTACTCCGATCGCAGTACCGGGTCGCTCAAGACCTCGTAGGCCTCATTGAGCTCCTTAAACAGGTTTTCGGCTTCGAGCGACTGATTTTTGTCGGGGTGGTAGAGGTTCGCGAGACGGCGGAAAGACCTCTTGATATCGGCCTCCGAAGCAGTACGGGACACCTCCATGATTGTATAGTAGTCTTTCATCTCCCCGACTTGAACGAAACCCAAACAGGGTTTCTTACAGATAAAAATAAAAAAGCCGGCCGATATATCAGCCGGCTTTGCACGGGTTATAGTCTACTAACCTTCGCCGCCGCCAACCTCGACCTTGTAGGAGGAGAACATGGCGGATAGGTATTCACGGTTCATTCGGGCGATGTTGGTCACCTTAATTCCTTTCGGGCATTCCGCTTCGCAAGCATAGGTGTTGGTGCAGGAACCAAATCCTTCGGCGTCCATTTGCGCCACCATGCGTTCGGCACGCTCCTTTCGCTCGGTTTGTCCCTGTGGCAATAGGGCTAGCTGCGAGATCTTCGCGCTCACAAAAAGGCTCGCGGAAGCGTTCTTGCAGGCAGCCACGCACGCCCCACAGCCAATGCATGTGGCCGCGTCAAAGGCTTCGTCTGCCACTTTCTTCGGGATCGGGATCTCGTTGGCATCGGGCGCGCCGCCGGTATTTACCGACACATAACCACCCGCCTGCTGGATTCTGTCGAACGCCGAACGATCTACCACGAGGTCGCGCACCACTGGAAAGGCTTTCGCCCGCCAGGGTTCGATCGTGATAGAAGCGCCATCTTGGAACGACCGCATGTGGAGCTGGCAAGTAGTGGTCTGCAGCGGTCCATGTGGGCGGCCGTTAATGTACAAGCTGCACATACCGCAGATACCCTCACGGCAGTCGTGGTCGAACGCCACGGGCTCCTCCCCTTTCATGATCAAATCTTGATTGAGGACGTCGAGCATTTCGAGGAAAGACATATCCGACGACACATGGTCGAGGTGGTAGTCTTTGAACGTCCCTTTGGAATTCTTGTCTTTTTGCCTCCAGATTTTCAATGATACTTTCATAACATCGAGTGTTTCAGTCCGCGCCGTAAAAACACGCAGACGGTGAACAATGTTTATTTATAACTCCTTTGCGTCAGCTTCACGTTTTCAAACTTCAGGGTTTCCTTGTGGAGTTCCTCGGCGGTATTTTCGCCTTTGTATTCCCAAGCAGCCACGAACGAAAACTCTTCATCTTTTCGAAGCGCTTCCCCGTCTGGAGTCTGCGATTCTTCACGGAAGTGACCACCGCAAGATTCTGTGCGCATCAAAGCGTCGTCGACCATCAACTCTCCGAGTTCAATGAAGTCGGCAACGCGCAAGGCTTTCTCCAATTCTTGGTTAAGCTCCGAGGTGCCTCCAAGGACGTTGACGTTAGTCCAGAACTCATTCTTCAATTCCTGGATTTTCTTCTTCGCCTTGATCAGTCCTTGTTCGCTGCGCGACATACCGCAGTATTCCCACATCGTGAGCCCGAGTTCGCGGTGAAGTTGATCCACCGTCTTCTTGCCCTTGATCGAGAGCACCTTGTTGATGCGCTCGTTCACGGCCGCGATGGCGTCGCGAAACTCTTGCCGGTCGGTGGTGATCTTCTCGTTCGACATACCCGCTAAGTAGTCACCGACCGTATAGGGGATAACGAAGTATCCGTCGGCCAAACCTTGCATGAGCGCGCTGGCACCCAATCGGTTTGCACCATGGTCGGAGAAGTTACATTCACCCAGTGCGTACAAGCCAGGAACGGTCGTCATGAGGTTGTAGTCGACCCAAAGTCCACCCATGGTATAGTGTACGGCCGGGTAGATCATCATCGGCACCGAGTATGGATCATCGCCGGTGATTTGTTTATACATGTCGAACAAGTTGCCATACTTGGCTTCTACTGTCGACTTTCCGTCGCGCTTGATGGCATCTGCGAAGTCGAGGAACACAGCGAGTCCGGTTTTGCCGACGCCACGCCCTTCATCACACATGTACTTTGCGTTACGCGACGCCACATCGCGCGGCACCAAGTTTCCAAAGGAAGGGTACTTGCGCTCAAGGAAGTAATCGCGTTCGGATTCCGGAATATTCACGGCGTCTTTCGCTGTGAGGCCGGGCTTCGCGACTTTCGGTACCCACACGCGGCCGTCGTTGCGGAGCGACTCCGACATCAAAGTAAGTTTCGATTGATGATCTCCAGACACCGGGATACAGGTCGGGTGGATCTGCGTGAAGCAAGGGTTTCCAAATAGTGCCCCTCGCTTGTGTGCACGCCACGAAGCCGTTACGTTGGAACCCTTCGCGTTCGTAGACAAATAAAACACGTTACCGTAGCCACCGGTACAGAGAAGCACCGCATGGGCAGCATGTGATTCAATCTTTCCCGTGATGAGATCCCGAGTAATAATACCTCGCGCTTTACCATCGACCAAAACGACGTCGAGCATTTCGGTACGGTTGTACATCTTCACTTTGCCCGCCGCAATCTGGCGGTTGAGAGCACTATAAGCTCCGAGGAGGAGCTGTTGCCCCGTTTGACCCCTAGCGTAAAATGTGCGAGACACTTGCGAACCCCCGAAAGAACGGTTGGCTAGAAGCCCACCATATTCGCGGGCAAAGGGAACACCCTGCGCGACGCATTGGTCGATGATGTTCACACTGACTTCCGCCAAACGATACACATTGGCCTCGCGTGCACGATAGTCGCCACCTTTAATGGTGTCATAGAAGAGGCGATACACGCTGTCGCCATCATTTTGATAGTTCTTCGCAGCATTAATGCCACCCTGCGCTGCAATACTGTGCGCGCGGCGAGGGCTGTCCTGAAAAGCAAATGCCTTGACATTGTAGCCGAGTTCGGCGAGTGAGGCGGCAGCGGATGCTCCAGCGAGACCCGTTCCCACAACGATGATGTCGTACTTTCTTTTGTTGGCTGGGTTCACCAGCTTGAGGTTGAACTTATGCTTAGTCCACTTCTCGGCAAGAGGTCCTTCCGGAGCTTTTGATTCGAGCTTAATCATAGAAGTGCAAGATTATAAATGGAAATACATACTTACCGGGATCCATGCGAACAACGCTGGAACGACGATGGCGAATGCCTTTCCAACAAAACTGATAATCGGATTGTATTTCTGGTGCTTCAGGCCAAGCGTTTGGAAGGCGCTCGCAAAGCCATGCCATAGGTGAAACGCCAGCGCGCACATACAGAATACGTACAACGCCACGTACCAACCTTTCGCGAACCACTCGGCAACGGTCAAGTAAAGGTTTCCAAATTCTTCACCATCGTAGTTGGCTACTGCTAAGGTTCCAAACTTCGATTGCGCCCAAAAGTCTTTCAGGTGAATCACTAAGAAGATCAAGATCAGGGTACCAAGGATTCCCATATTGCGGGATGCCCAAATCGACGACTTGCCGGAAGACACGGCGTAGCCCTCAGGCCCACGAGCATCTCGGTTCCGTCGCGATAACACGATCGACACGATTACGTGCAACAAGATAAAAGCAAAGTTCCCCTTCGCGATTATTTGGACGAGGGGATTGTGCCCCATGAATTCAGCATACCGGTTAAAGGATTCTCCATTGTCGTCTTTCAGAAGCTGGAAGTTTCCGATTAAGTGAACAATAAGGAAGCTGATTAAGAAGAGCCCCGTAAGACTCATCAATAATTTCCGACCGATTGTGCTAGCAAAGAGATCAATTATCCACTTCATAATAGGTTAGCGGGCTGTTGGATCGAGTCAAAAATACACCCCAAACGCCAGCCACCAAAATGCAAGCATACTATTTACGAACAACTATTATGCGCGTAGAGATGAACGGAGAAATTCGTATGAACGTGGTGAACAAGACGCCCCATCTGCTGTTGTCCACTAGTTGACGGCAAACAAAGCCATCACCATTGAAATTAAGGTCACCATCGACATCAGGAACCATTCTTTCCTGACGTAATCCACCAGCCAACGGAGCAAGTTTTTCATTTTTCTTGAGAGACGGGGCTGTTGATAGCAAATCCCTGCCCGTTACCACAACCACTTGGAAATCAACGCATTGACATATGATCAGAAATGGGAACAACTCCCATTCAAGCTAGTAATTCCCAATATGGGAAATTATGGGATCTTTTCGGGGGGCGACTTTGTTTACTGAAGCGCAGCGTTTCGAACTGCCGTGCGCATGAGTAAATTGCGTGTTAACCACTACCGAGTTCATACATGTATTTAGTATTCGACACGGAAACCACCGGGGTTCCGCATAATAAGAGTGCGCCCATCACCGACCTTGACAATTGGCCCCGGCTGGTTCAGCTGGCGTGGCAACTGCACGACGCCAAGGGTAAGCTCCTGTCGAACCACAACTATATCATTCGGCCCGACGGATTTGACATTCCATTTAAAGCGGAGCAAGTTCACGGCATCTCCACACGTCGCGCACAAGAGGAAGGAGTCGACTTAAAAGTCGCTTTCGATCATTTCTTGAAGGATATGGCGCGCACGCGTCAGCTTGTGGGGCATAACATAGAGTTCGACATCAATATCATCGGTGCCGAATTCATTCGTCAAGGAATCCCTACCGAGGAGTTCCTAGGGCTGTCGAAGGTCGACACGGGCTTGGCATCGATCGAATTTTGTCAACTCGCGGGCGGGATCGGCGGAAAGCTGAAGATGCCACGCTTGACAGAACTCCATGAGAAACTCTTTGGCCATCCGTTTCAAGATGCCCACGATGCATCTTACGACGTGGCGGCGACGGCGCGCTGCTTCTTCGGGTTAATCACCCAGAACGTCGTTCCAACGGCCGATGCGACACCCGCCTCCGATGTTGTGTACGAAGAGCCCAATCTCGACTCCGGGAATTCCACGAAACGTGAGAAGGTCCGTCGCTCCACCTATGGTGACGACAATGCGCTGGCGATTCTTGCGGATGTCCCCTTTGCGCACCTGCATTTGCACTCACAGTTCTCGGTACTACAAGCTACGGCCGACGTAAAGGAGATCATCCAAAAAACGAAGGATGCCGGCATGAGCGCGGTGGCGATGACCGACTTCGGAAACATGTACGGTGCCTTCAAATTCGTGACGGAAGCGCTGAAGCAACAGATCAAACCTGTTGTGGGCTGCGAGTTTTATGTAGCCGAGGAACGGAAGAAACTAAAGTTCACAAAAGATAACCCGGACAAAAGATTCAACCAGGTGTTGCTCGCCAAGAACAAGACTGGTTATCACAACTTGGCGAAACTCAGCTCGATCGGGTTCATCGAAGGACTTTACGGCATCTATCCGCGCGTCGACAAAGCGCTGGTGACTCAATACAAGGAAGGCGTGATCGCAACCACCGGTGGTCTCACCAGCGAAGTCCCCTACCTCATTCTTCATGTCGGCGAACGGCAGGCGGAGGAAGCATTCAAGTGGTGGCACAAGACGTTTGGAGACGACTTCTACGTTGAATTGAATCGTCACGGAATTCCGGAAGAAGATCGAGTCAACGATACGCTGCTTCGTTTTGCAGAGAAGTATGGAGTGAAATATTTCGCGGCCAACGAGGTGTATTACCTGGAAAAGGAACAGTCGAATGCCCACGATGTTCTCCTCTGCATCAAAGAGGGAGAATTCAAGTCGACGCCGATTGGCGAAGGTCGTGGTACCCGATTTGGTTTGCCGAACGGTGAGTTTTATTTCAAGTCGCAAGACGAGATGAAACAACTCTTCAGCGACCTACCTCAAGCCATCATCACAATTGGCGAAATCCTTGGAAAGATTGAAACATATGAATTGAAGCGTGGGGTTCTACTGCCGCGTTTCGATATACCAGCCGAGTTCAAGACCGAAGATGACTACCTGCGGCACCTCACGTATGAAGGGGCGAAGCGGAAGTATCCAGAGCTCACACCACCAATCAAGGAACGCCTCGACTTTGAGTTAGAGACGATCAAAAAGACGGGGTATCCGGGGTATTTTTTGATTGTACAAGACTTCACGTCGAAGGCGCGAGAACTCGGTGTGTCGGTGGGACCTGGTCGGGGATCTGCCGCGGGAAGCGCCGTTGCGTATTGCATTGGCATCACGAATGTAGACCCGATCGCGTACGACCTGCTGTTCGAGCGCTTCTTGAATCCCGACCGCGTGTCGCTTCCCGATATTGATATCGACTTCGACGACGAAGGGCGGGACAAGGTCTTGCAATATGTCATTGAAAAGTACGGGAGCACGCAGGTAGCCCAGATCATTACGTATGGCACCATGGCGGCGAAGTCGTCCATTCGTGATTGTGCCCGTGTCATGGAACTTCCCCTTGCCGATGCCAACAACCTCGCCAAGCTTGTTCCCGATCGCCCGGGCACCACACTCGAAAAGGCCTTTGAGGAAGTTCCCGAATTGGTGGGTGTGAAAAAGGGCAGCGATCTGAAAGCTCAAGTGTTGAACCAAGCGATCATTTTGGAAGGTTCGCTGCGCAACACAGGCACACACGCCTGCGGGGTGATCATCACACCAGAGGATATGACGCGGTTGATTCCCGTGTCGACTGCGCGCGACTCGTCTATGCTCGTTACACAGTTCGACAACAGCGTCGTCGAGAGCGCTGGTATGTTGAAGATGGACTTCCTCGGTCTGACGACGCTGACGATTATCAAAACTGCGTTAAAGAACATCAAGAAAAGAAGGGGGATTGACATCGACATCGACAAGATCCCGCTGGATGATCAAAAAACATATCAGCTTTATCAACGAGGCGAGACGACGGGTACCTTCCAGTTTGAAAGTGAAGGGATGCAGAATTACCTGAAGGCGTTAAAGCCGGACAAGTTCGAAGACCTCATCGCCATGAACGCATTGTACCGTCCGGGGCCAATGGAATACATCCCGGCGTTCATCGCCCGTAAGCATGGGAAAGAAGCCATCAAGTACGACCTACCAGAAATGGAAGAATACTTGAAGGACACTTATGGTATTAGCGTGTACCAAGAACAGGTCATGCTGCTATCGCAGAAGCTCGCAAACTTCTCGAAAGGTGATGCAGACGTGCTTCGTAAAGCGATGGGTAAAAAGCAAAAAGACGTACTAGACAAGATGAAGGACAAGTTCATCGCGGGGTGCAAGAAAAACAACCACGATGAAGTTATTGCCGAGAAGATCTGGAAGGACTGGGAGGCGTTCGCTCAATACGCATTTAATAAATCCCACTCCACTTGTTATTCACTCGTCGCGTACCAGACCGCTTACTTAAAGGCCAACTACCCGGCGGAGTACATGGCTGCGGTGTTGACTCACTCGCAGAGCAACTTGGACAACGTGACCTACTTCATCGACGAGTCTAGGCGAATGGGATTGGCGGTGTTAGGTCCTCACGTGAATGAATCGGGAGTGTTCTTTGAAGTAAACGAAAATGGAGAAATCCGCTTCGGGTTGGGTGCAATCAAAGGTGCCGGTGAATCGGCCGTGGAGAGCATCATTCAAGAGCGCGACGTTCATGGTGCTTACAAAAACATCTTCGACTTCGCGAAGCGTTTGAGCGGGAAGCCCGTCAACAAGAAGACCTTTGAATGCCTCGCCTTCTCCGGGGCGTTCGACTGTTTTGCCGAGTTCCACCGCAGGCAGTACGTGGCCGCGAAGGATGGCGACGTGTCGTTGATTGAGAAAGTGATTCGATACGCCAACAAGCTCCAACAAGAAGCTGCGAGCGCGCAGGCCAGCCTCTTTGGAGGTTCTACCGGAACAGAAATGCCCCTGCCCAAGGTAGATGTCTTGGAACCGTTCTCCGAAATCGAGAAACTTCAATTTGAAAAAGAGGTGGTGGGCGTATACATCTCAGGGCACCCCCTGGACAACTACGAGTTCATCATTGGTACGTTTGTCACCGCCCAACTCGCTGACCTCAACAACTTGGAGGCGATGCAAGGGAAAGACTGCAAAATGGTCGGTATCGTCTCGTCCGTCGAGGAACGTCGAACGAAAACTGGAAATCCATTCGGGAGGATGACTGTGGAAGATTACAGTGGTGCCTACACCTTTACAATGTTTGGGCGTGAATACGTGGACCGCAAGAACTTCTTCATCCCTGGCAACCACTTGTTTATCGAAGGCACGGTGATGCGCAACACGTGGGGGGACCAGAACCTCGAGTTCAAGATTCGCAACTTGGATTTGTTGCAAGACGTGTCAGAGAAACGCGTGAGCGGGCTCGCGATCCACTTGAGCGCCGACCCGGAAACCTTGACTCGGGAGAAATTTGAAGACCTGGACAAACTGCTCAAAAAACACTCGGGTAAAGGCTTTTTGAAGGTTTCGCTCTCCGGATTCGATGGGGTAAACGCTACCGAAATCCCCGCCCGGGCGAAGGGAGTGAAAACGTCTGCCGCGCTGATTTCGGCCCTGCGCAAAATGCAGGTGGAGGTGGGCGTCATCACCGACAAGAATGAAATCCGCTGGTTGGCGGACAAAGCAAACAAAGGTTCTGCGGCCGCGGCCAAAGTTGGAACAAATTCGTCTACCTTTGTGTTGGAACCATTGGAAACAGAAACTATTTAACAAATACCATTATGGGAAAAACAATAGAACTCACCGACGCAAACTTCGACCAAGCCATCAATTCTGATAAACCCGTCCTGGTTGACTTCTGGGCCGAGTGGTGTGGTCCTTGTAAGATGATCGGTCCCGTGGTGGAGGAGTTGGCTAATGAATACGAAGGCAAGGCTGTCGTGGCCAAACTGAACGTGGACTTCAACCCCGAAACCACAGCAAAATTTGGCGTGCGAAACATCCCTACTCTTTTGGTGTTCCGTAAAGGTCAAGTAGTCGATAAGCAAATTGGCGCCGTACCGAAGTCTGTCTTGGCACAAAAACTTGAAGCGCAGGTAACAGCCTAGTTTTCGAACCAAAAAATTCAAAGCCCTCGCCGTTAGGTGGGGGCTTTTTTTATGCTCTTTCGATGGGAACCACTTCCTTTACCCGGGATCCCGGCACCAGGTTCGGCAGTCGAATGTTGAACGTGCACCCTTCGTTGAAAGTAGAATCGAGCGTAATGGTACCACCTAGTTTTCCCACCGATTCCTTCACGATGTACAGTCCTAAGCCGGCACCCTCGCTCCGCTCGGTGGCTCGGAAAAACATGCTGAAAATTCGAGGTAGGTATTCTTGCCGGATGCCCATGCCGTTGTCGGAGAATTGAATGCGAATGTCGGAAGGAGTCACTTCGGCCTCAATCCGAATAAAGCTCCGCTCCTTCTCTACGTCTTGGTACTTGATTGAATTCGAGATCAAGTTCTGAAAGATGACAGATAGTCGGTAGAGGTCGGTATAGATTGGCGTGTCACCGTCGATCATGATCTCCTTATGGATACGATCAAAGCCCTTGAGGTAACGCAACCTTTCTAATGTATCGTTGAAGACCGATTCGAGTCGAATTTCACTGACGGCAGGTTCCGTTCTCGCGTTGCGTGAGTAATCCAGAATTTCCTTTAGCGTATCATCGAGCCGGTGAATGCTATGTTCAATCATATCGAACAAATCCACCATCCGTTTTCCAGCCTTTTCATCCTCCATGCGTGCTATGGTCACCAACCCGAGCACTGACATCAGCGGGGCCCGCAAGTTGTGTGACACACTATACACAAAGTTGTCTAACTCCATGTTGATCTTTCGGAGCAACTCGTTTGTCTTGATCAATTCTTCGTTCTGATCGCGGAGTTTCAGTTCTGTCACCAAGCGGCGAGACTCCATCTCCCTTTGATTCAAGGAATTCAAGATGGCAGCAGGTAAACGCGAAAGATTACTCTTGAGGATATAGTCGTCGACTCCTTGCTTCAAACAATTCACGGCAAACTCTTCGGAAACCGTTCCTGTGACAAGGATAAACGGTATCATCAGGCCGCGGCCCCGGCACAGCTTCAACGCTTCAATGGAATTGAATTGGGGCAGCGCATGGTCGGAAAGAACTACATCGGGCCCAAAAGTATCGAGTGCCTTCACGAATTCTTCGGGGCCGTCCACGCGCATGGCGACAAACGGTAGTTTTGCTTTCCTCAACACTCGTTCGATGAGGCCCGCTTCCTCTGCGATGTCTTCCAGCATCAATATCCGCAACACCTTTTCCATATTTGACTAAAGGAACATCATTAAGAATGACGAACGTTTATATTTTATTTGGGTGGTTGGTTTAGCACGAGCCAAAACAGTCCCACATCTGAAACGGCTTTTACAAACTTCTCAAAGTCGACTGGCTTGACGATGTAGGCGTTTACACCCAGCCGATAGGATTCCACAATATCGCGCTCTTCTTTCGACGACGTCAAGATGACCACGGGAATGACCCGCTTTTCTTCACTCTCCTTGATCCGTCGCAGGACCTCAATACCGTCGACCTTTGGCATTTTTAAATCCAACAAGATTAGACGCGGCATTTCCCGCTGCTCATCCCCAAACAAAAACTCGAGTGCCTCTTCGCCGTCACTGACATGAACAAGGTTGTTGGCCAACTTGTTCTTTTTCAATGCCCGGATGGTAAGCCCAGCATCGTCGGGATTATCCTCCACCAAAAGTATGTCCACAGGCTCCATATTTATTTAGGTATTGAAAAGTAAAATGTTGCACCTTCGTTGATCGCGCCCTCCGCCCAAACTCTCCCCTCGTGGCGATCGACAATTCTTTTCACCAATGCAAGTCCGACACCCGTTCCCTCGAACTCATCTAGCTTGTGTAGCCGCTGAAACACGCCAAAAAGTTTGTGGACGTATTGCATATTGAATCCCACGCCGTTATCGCGAACGAAGAAGCATGTAGAATCATCTGTTGTATAGGCCCCTATCTCTACCATCGGCTTTTCATGCCGACTGGAATACTTCACGGCGTTGGAAATCAAGTTCACCCATACTTGCTCCATCATTCTGGCGTCTGCCGTTACCCTGGGCAGCGACCCGATCTCGATGTTCCAATTGTTTCCCGCGGGTGGATGATTCCGCATTTCTTCCACCACACGCCGCACCAAATCATCCATTGATACTTCCGTTCTTACCAGTTCTTTTCTACCCAAGCGCGAGAAATCCAATAAGTCGTCGATGAGCTGCCCCATTCGTTTACCGTTCTTAGCAATCACGCCAAGGATTCGACCGGCCTCATCTGGTAGACCGTCGCTATGATCCTCCGTCAGCACGGCCGCGTAGCCGTTGATCGATCGCAGCGGTGCGCGCAAATCATGCGACACTGAATACGTGAACGACTCGAGATCCGAATTCAGTTTCATGATCTCTTGGTTTGCCTTTTCCAACCGTTCATTTGTCCTTTCAAGTCGCTCTTGATTTCGAAAAATCTTATAAAACAACACGATCAACACCAAACTTGGCACACCCAGTGCCACGGTAACCAAGTATCGAGCGACGCCAAGTTTTTTCTCTGCTTCTTCGCGAGCAGCATCGTAGTCTTTACTCACCTCGCCTCGGATCACGTCGATGACAGACCTGATTGAATCCATCACTTGCTTCTCATCGCCGCGCTCCATCCGAGCACTTGCCTTCTCCAAGCTTACAGCCCTGAGCAACAGAATTTCCCTGGCTATAGCGATTTTTCGCTCAACCAGCCCCGAAAGCAACTCAAGGTTTTGGCCCCTCGTTGCGGTGGTTCCATAGGCATTTAAAGAAGACATTCCTTCACCGAGTGATTGAAGGGCAACGTCGTATGGCTCTAAGTATGCTGAGTCACCGGTAATCACAAAACCTCGTTGGCCAGTCTCCAAGTCGATCATGGTCACCAACAAACGTTCTGCATCATTAGCAATCTTCAAGCTATGACTTTGTTCGATGCCGCCCTCAATGACTCTCTCAATACCGATGTAAGAATAGACTCCTAATGCGCCGATGGTCAAGATTGTGATGATAAATCCGCTCACCACTCCTTGTTTGAAGTTCAACTTCATTATCTTCGGCTTGATACCAACTATATCTATCCAAGGTTTTTAAAGTAACAAAATTACACTCGAACGACGCCATGTTTTTACCACCGAAGGTCTCGAACCCACAATTAAATCTTACATCATCCATTTATCGAGTAAACACGATAGATTCCGCTCCAGCAGCTGAATTTCAGTGGATTAGCATCAATAAAAAGTGAAATCGAAAGCCATATCATTACATCGTTTCGTTTGACAAACCGACTAGATGAACCAAAGGACGCATCCCATCAACATACTCATCGCCGACGACCATCCACTCTTTAGAAAAGGATTAGAGGAAATCATTAGGACTACCTCGTTTGCCCACGCCACCATTCACAAAGCAAGTAATGGTCAAGAGGCCATTATTGCGTGTCTTCAACACCCCATCTCGCTCGTCTTCCTCGACATCAACATGCCAGAGATGAACGGCTACGAGGCAGCGGAAACCATCCTCCGGTCGAAACCCAAAACGTCGATCATTGTACTGAGTCAATTCGACGAAATTCCACTTATCTTAAACATGTTCAAAACCGGGGCGAAAGCGTTCCTCACCAAGAACATTGAAGGAAACGAGATTGAAGCGGCGATGCATGCTGCGTTAAAGGGCGACTACTACTACCATTCGCAGTTTGACGAGACCATCAAAGGTTGGCTGCTTTCCGGTTTGCGAAAACAAGTTCCAGAAGTGCGATTCTCCGAGCGCGAACTTCAAATGATCTTGCTTATGTCGAAAGGAAGAACCACGCAGGAGATTGCCGACGAACTCAAGCTCAGCTACCGATCAATCGAAACATATCGCTATCAATTGATCAAGCGAGTAAATGTTGCCAATACGGCGGAGCTCATTACCCACGTATACAAAAACGCCATCATTTAGACTTCACGGCGGCCTTCACGCGGTCTACAATCGATAACACCGCTGGACACACAAGCGTATTCCGATACGTCAGGTCCAAGACCTGACTCATCTTCTTTCTGTCGGTGTGTGGATATTCGCGACATGCCTTAGGACGGCTGTCGTAAATACGGCAACGGTTATCCTCTTGGAGAAATGGGCACGGCGCCGTGCGCAATACGTAGTCATTGTCCTCGTCGATTCGCAAATACGTGCTAATCACCTCACCAGGCTTGATACGAAGTGCTTTCGCGACTCGTTCAATGTCGGTCGGATAAAAAATTGGACTTGTGGTCTTGCAACAATTGGCGCACGTGAGACAGTCGGTCTCCGCAAAAACTTCGTCATGGGCGGTGTGAAACCATTCGTCTAGATCAGCATCATCTTCCTTTGACAAAGAGGTTAAGAACTTTTTGTTCTCTTTCGACTTTCCAGTCGCCGCCTGTTTAAATTTATCCAAGTCCATTCTCAAAAAAGAGATTGCTGCCCACTTGTATCTGATTTATTCTTTCCCTTAGGTTTAGACTTCGTCGCGGTCGGTTCGGTCGCGGTCGTTCCATCGATCTCCTCGGGTGTATAGTGTACCGGCGTCTCGATGTCGGGTGTATTTTTCTCGTCACTCGACAACTTGTTGCCAGAAATTTGTTTGCCTATGGAATAATAGGTCAGAAAATCCTCGGGCATGGACTTACACAATTCCAACACGTCTTTTTCGGTAAGATTCGGGTTTAACCAATCGCGTTCATAAGATCTAGGAATGATGACCGGCTGTCGTTTCTTACTATTGTGGAGCCAACTCATCATCGGGTTGGATGCCGTGGTGAGGACGGTGTAAGTAAACATTTCCGTACCTGTAGACTTATCTTTCCACGTAGAATAAAGTCCGGCGATGGAGAAGATAAACTGGTCTTTCGCCCGAACGAGGTACGGCGTTTTATTTTTTGCCTTCGTCGGATTATCCCAGTGCCATTCAAAAAAAGCTGTGGCAGGAATCAGGCACCGTTTCCCCTCACGGGCCGCGTCGCGAAAGGAAGGCTTCTCAAACATTTCCTCCGAGATACAGTTTAGCGTTTGGACCCGGAGTCGCAGTAGGTCGTCTGCCGACTTCGTCCACCACGGCACGAGACCCCATTGGCACGGCAACAACTCCTTGGGGTGCTCGGTGGTCAGCACCGGGTCGGCCTTGAAGTCAAAACCGTTTTCGTAAAAATTCGGTTGGTACTCGGGATAGCGGTTTACCGCCTCGTAGTACTCCTCGAGTTGCCCGGCGGTAGCCTTCGACTGTTTGTGATAACACATTCGCCAAAGGTAGAAAAATTGTGTGGCAGAGGTTGGAGTTCGCCTGCCTGTATACAGACTAGGCAACCGTCTACCTCAGCGCTTGGGCAGGTGTTGCTTTCGGAAACACCACCAGTGCGTCGTATCCGAAAATGGTCTTTCGGAGCTGTTCGTCGGTGATGGTATGCTGGGCTTTTCGAATGGCCGCACGAACGGCCTCTAGGTCAATGACCGACCATTCATTCGAAGACGCGGCCACGAACAACGGTTGAAGGGCCAAGTATATTCCTTCCTTAAAGTCAATATCTTGGGACCCCCCAAGAAACCCCGCTTGTTGACCCGACTTCGGCAAGATGATCAGGTGGAATGAATCTTGATTCTCCGCTTGCGCCAATATGTGGGCCGTAGTTCCGATGTCGTACACGGGCAGGTAACTTTCCCCTTTCATCGTGTGGTTTGCACCAAACTTAAATAGACTCTTTTTGCCCTTTAGAGCAGTTGGATACAGAGCCATTAAGTTCTGTTGCATCAACTTGATCCGAGCTCGATGGCTACCCGTCTTGTAAATACTCGCGCTGCGCAACATGTCATCGACCAACGACTTCTCTTCGGACTTCATGGCTGTCCGGTCGAGTTTATCCATCTTTTCTTGAAAGAACGGATTCAGCATAAAAAACGGTTTCGAAAGGTCGGCGAATGTTCGGCTGTTCACGGCGGTGGAAGAGTCGCGCAGCAATTGATAGATGCTCCTATTCTTGGGTGCGCCGTGGTCCATTAAATACTGGTACAAGATCGTGGTCGACATCAAGCCGACTTGTTCAATCCCACAGAGACGGGTCTTTTGTTGCAAGAGCGATGTCATCAACTCAAACTCGGGCTTCTTTTGAAAGAACGAGAACCCATTGTAGTTCGACGCGATCCAAGCATTTAGCTGGTCGTTGGTTGAAGAATTGATCTTGGCTGAAAAAATGTTCATCATCCACGGATCGACTTCGCAGATGTAATTGGCTGGCATCCATTGCTGGGCAAATGCCCGCGTGAACATCGGAATTTCGTTGGTGAAATGATCCTCACCAATCAATACGTAGTTGGTGCGCTTTGCCTTCTCGAGGAGTTGATCCCATCCTTTTCCCGAGAACGTTGGTCCCTGCGAGAAGGTGTACGTATTGGCTCGTATGAGGCTATCGAAGTTAATCTTTGGTTGCGAATAGGCCGTCGTCAAACTCGCGGCACACCAAAAGATGACAAGCAGTTTTTTCATCGGGTGTGAAGTTATGAGCACAAAGCGAAATCTAACCTCCCCGTCAACCAACGCGGCATTTACGGAAATAGAAACTGACTATTTGACTCACCTAATTTATCCGATTAACCATTCGCAATATCGGGCCGCCTTTTCCCTACTTGCGTTGCTTGCTCGAAAGCGTAGCCCATTTGGAGAACGCTCCAATCAGCTTGGTGGCGCCCTACGATCTGTAGCCCGATGGGTAAACCACTTTTTGAGAAGCCACATGGAACGGCGAGAGACGGGTTTTCGACTGTTGAAATGTAGTATGCCGAGCGCATCCAATCGAGATAGGTTTCCATCTTCACGCCGTTGATTTCAGTCGGGTACGGAGTACGTACGTCGAACGGGAGTACTTGATTGACCGGCATGACCAGAAACTCGTATTTCTGCATGAATATCTGCATGCGTTGGAAGAGCGCCGATCGTTTTGCCTCTAACCGGGCGAGGTAGGGTCCAGTCAACTTACGCCCCTCGGTGATGTGCCACTTCAAATAACTGTTCATTTGGCTTTGACGCGTTTCATACATGTCGCCATACTCGCCCTCGTATTGCCAATGGCGAAATCCGATGAAGCACTCATTGGCGTCCGACATATCGGGTTCATCGTCCGCCACGATACAGCCCAAGGATTCGAAAACCTTACGCTGGGCATAAACGGTCTCTAGGACTTCTGCTTCGAACGGCAAGCCCATTCCTTTGAAAAACGCCACCTTCACGCCTTTCATACTCCGGTTGAGTGGCTTCGCGAACTGCTGAGGATCTTCCATGATCGACAGTGGTGCGCGGGTATCGGGACCCGCCTGTACACTTAACAGAAGTGCGCAGTCGGCCACGGTGCGGGCCATCGGTCCCGAAACGGCAAGTCCCAACCATCCCATCTTAGATCCCGGCGACGGAACCCGCCCGGGTGATGGGCGAAGTCCCACCACATTGTTGAAATTCCCTGGATTGCGCAGGGAGCCACCCATGTCACTGCCATCGGCCAAGGGTGCCATCCCACACGCCAAGGCGACCGCGCCCCCACCCGTGCTCCCGCCACAGGTTTTGCTGGTATCGTAGGGGTTAAAGCTTGGGCCGAACACTGGATTGAAGGTCTGCGACCCCATCCCCAGCTCAGGCACGTTGGTCTTGCCGAGAACGATCGCTCCAGCATTCTTCTGGCGCTCGACGAAAAGGGAATCTTGCGTAGGCACAAAATCCTTGGCCATTGGCGATCCATACGTGGTTCGGATACCCTTGGTGTTGGCGAGATCTTTGACGGCGATGGGAAGTCCATGCAGGACGCCCAAGCTCTTACCTTTTGCGATCGCCTCGTCTGCAGCGGCTGCCTGCGCCATCAGCTCATCTTCCGGCACGAGCGTGACGAAGGCATTGACTTTACTATTCACTTTCGCGATCTGTTGGAGGTGTGCTTGCATTACCTCGCGTGTGGAGAGTTTCTTTGTCTTGAGAAGTTGTGCCAAATCCACCGCCTTTGTGAAACAGAGCTCCGTTGCGTTGGCGGGTACATCGACAGGAGGAACAGATCCTGTAGTCGATGGTTGGGAGCGGGTGAACGCGGTGGGAACGACGGCCGACAAAGCCGTGAGCGACGTCGCCTTCAACATCTGGCGACGTGTGAGGGGGATCTTCTTCATTGGTCTGATGAAGATGGGAGTTTTTTTTGAGATTTTACAAAACTCCCACCGTTCAGAGAAGAATTCCGTTCTAGTTTTGCGAGACGGGTTTTGCGGCCTCAAAATACCGCACAAATTTCTCCAAGTAATAGTTATACAACTGGGCGCTCTGAGAATCCTTCACGGTATAAAAAAATACCCCGCCAATGTCGACGCCTTGAAAGAATTGATGCTTGAACGGATACAGTTTCACATAAATCCTAGACCCATCACTTTTTGGATTAATGATGTGAATGCGCTCGTCGATGGGCCAATCGATCACCCTCCATTCAAGCTTCGCGGTCGGTATGTCCAGTCGCAACTTTGATAGCTGGTCGTTCGTTCGTCTTATCTTCAATTTGATACTCTCAGAATTAGGGTTTACGTCTCTTTCCGCTTGCGAGGCGACGACCATCGAATCCGCCGGGTTTATGAAAACGATACTCACCTTGGCTCCGCGTTGAAGCAATTGCGTGAGAGGTTCCAGAATTTTTCCAACGCCATTCTGGAGATGGGCACCGGCGATGTATAGTTCGTTTATTTCATCCTTATGGGAATCAATGTACGACCATAACTCGTCCTCGGTGTAAAAGTTAATCTGTTGCTTTTCCGGCAAATTCCCATTGGCGATTGGAACACCAGAATTAAGAATATGGGCTGTGGAGTCTTCTCGACCGGAGCCCGAAGGGGCCGTCGGTATGCCTACCACAAAACTATAGACGCCCAACGCAAAAAGAGCCAAGCCAAAAACCATGAATGCAGTCGTTAAGTACTTACGCGCCGAGGCGGACAAACCTTCTCTTGTAATTAAGATAAATGCTAACAGTGCGATCACCGTTCCAAATCCAGTAATCCCAAACTTGAGCAGTGCCGGGAGAATTTCGAAGAGTTCCTTAAAGTTGACAGTGGTGGGTTCCATTGCGCTTTCGTTTTGGTGTGGGTAAATAAAAAAAGCCCAAATCTTCCGTCGTTGACGAAAGTTTGGGCTCATATCAAAGATAAAAAAAGGGCTTTGAATCACCACGCCACATTCGGGTTAAACAGTAGCGAACATGTCATGGCACCGCGACCGGTTTACAATCGACCAATTCAGTTGGCTTTGTTTGAAAATCGTAACTATGGGTTTGAAATACGTATTGAAATAGCGGCCAGACCTCGTTTATTTACGTTGAAAATCAACATGGAAAAGACTGAAACCCTTCAGGAATTCTACAAGAGGAAGTTTGCTGAGATCCCCGGAACATTTACGGGTGACATTGGTCATTTCAACCTTTTCCGCTTGCAACCTTATATCGACGGTCAGCCGACAAGCATTCCCTACCGCCGGCGCGACTTTTACAAGATCATGTTGGTAACAGGCCAAAGTCAAGTGCATTTTGCAGACAAAACAGTTGCCATCAAAAAACACGCGCTGTCGTTTTCGAATCCACTAATCCCATACAAATGGGAACACCTTGACAAGGTTCGGGACGGTGTTTACTGCATCTTCAACCAGCAGCTTTTTCATCAGTTTGGTCTGCTATCGCAATACGAAGTCTTTCAACCGGGTGGGCAGCACATTTTTGAGTTGAATGCGAAACAATTCACTCTTGTTTCCAGCATTTTCGAACGGATGGAACGGGAATTCGACTCCGAATACAAATACAAGTACGACGTCCTTCGAAACTTGATTTTTGAATTGTTGCATTTTGGCGTCAAACTTCAGCCCGGTATCCAACAGGAAAGACAGGCGGCCAACGGGTCCGAACGAATTTCAGCACTATTCCTAGAACTACTGGAACGGCAATTCCCGATCGACGATCAACATCCCTGCATTCAAATCAGGTCAGCGTCGGAGTTCGCGGAAAAACTGAATATTCATGTCAACCACCTCAATCGCACCATTAAAGCTACATTCCAAAAAACAACGACACAGGTTGTTGCGGAACGCCTTGTGCAAGAAGCCAAGGTTCTTCTTCGACACAGTAAGTGGAGTGTGGGAGAAATATCCTATGCACTTGGTTTCTCCGAGGTAACCCACTTCAATAACTTCTTCAAAAAACACACCTCCGTCAGCCCCACGAAGTTCCGCGGTGTTTGAATTTAGTAAGCTTTCGTTTGATTTGAGTTAGCGAGACGCCGCGCTCAACCCTAATTTTGTAGTATGAATAAAAGACTCCTCGGAAAAAGTGGCCTGCAGGTTTCGACACTGGGACTTGGCTGCATGGGTATGAGCTTTGGGTACACACCACTGCCCGACAAAAAAGAAATGGTCAAGCTCATACAAGCTGCTGTTGACCAAGGAATCAACTTCTTCGACACAGCTGAGGTATATGGCCCTTTTACAAACGAGGAACTGGTCGGTGAAGCGTTAAAGTCCCACCGCAAGGATGTTGTCATTGCCACCAAGTTCGGCTTTCAAATCGTTGACGGAAAAAATACGGGCACCAACAGTCGCCCAGACAATATCCGTCGCGTGGCGGAAAGCTCTTTGAAGCGATTAAAGACGGATGTGATCGACTTATTCTATCAACATCGCGTGGACCCGAACGTTCCAATCGAAGACGTGGCCGGCACGGTGCGAGAACTCATTCGAGAGGGTAAAGTCCGACACTTCGGTCTCTCTGAAGCTGGGGCAAATACGATTCGACGCGCGCATGCGGTCCAACCTGTAACGGCGCTACAAAGCGAATACTCCCTGTGGATGCGTAAACCAGAGAAAGAGATACTACCGCTATTGGAGGAACTCGGAATCGGCTTCGTCCCATTTAGTCCACTCGGAAAGGGCTTCCTGACCGGTACCATGAATGAGCGGACAACCTTCCATGCAGGCGACTTTCGAAACATCTTACCGCGATTCACCGTCGAAGCCCTCGCAGCAAACCAAGCCCTTATCGAATTGTTAAATCAAGTCGCCAAGGAACGAGAAGCAACCCTCGCACAGATCTCCTTGGCTTGGATCCTGGCACAGAAGCCATGGTACGTACCGATTCCCGGCACCACGAAGTTTCACAGGCTACACGAAAACAACGGTGCCGCAGAAATCTCACTGACCGATTCTGATTTAAAAGCATTAGACTATGCGACTTCGCAAGTCGCCATCGTCGGCGATCGCTACCCGGAACATCTCGAACGAACTACCGGTCTCTAGAAAATCAGAAATGAACACTAAGTAAATCGAACGCATCGACTATGGTTATGTCCGTTCTGCGAAAGTGTTAAAAGAAACAAAGCCACCTTCGATCACTCGAGGCAAACAAAAACCCGAACCATGTGAGTAGTTCGGGTTATGTTTTAGCCGCCCTTCGCTAAGTGCTTCGGCGGGCGGGGAGGTCTTGAGCGGCGATCCGGTATGGGTGGGCGCTTCGACAAACTTAAGCCGCTTCGCCCGCTGGCGCGTGCGTCGGCTTTTCCAATTTATAGCTCACTCAAGACACATATTAACTTCCAAGAAGAGCAGTGCAGGTTTTTGGAGTAAGTCCTTCGGACAAGTTCGTGTGTCTTGGACTCACAATAAATTAAAAAAGCCGCCCGGCTATCGCCGACGCGGCTTAAATTCATCGAGGTCCCAAGCGGACAATTTTCGAACCACTTCACCGCTGACCTTAAGAGATTGGCCGATTTAACCGTCTAATGTAAATGTCGGGTAAATATACTCCTCATTTGTCTAAAACCTCTGCTTCCCATACCGTTTGACGTTGCTTGACTTAGTTTCTATGCTGCCGAGGGCTTTTAGGCGCGGGTAATTGTAAGTGCGCAATTAATACCGTTGCTTTGGCAATCATTGTCCCCGGGTGCAAGAATATGACTGTTGCGGAACTTATAGTTAGAGCTTCGATACAAGTATTCCAATTAGATCCAGCAACTCAAATGCCGGTGAGTTTTGGGTCCGGGTGTCTAGTCATGTATTTAGGCCGAACTTTCTTTGTGTCAGTTTCTCACGTCACTGACTACAATGGATTGGTTACATGCCTGGAGACAAATCGACCGCCCGATGAGCGTGGCCAAATTCTGAGTCCTGTGGGGGGCATCTGTTACTTCGACCAGCTAAAATTTAAAGAAGGGACATCACTACAGGATTTCGAAGCCCTTGCAAGCACAGGAAAACGTCTTGATATCGCCTTCGCCGAACTAAAGGATACTATAGAGTTACTTCAACCGGCAATTGATTTTCCGGCCTTCAGAGTTGAGGCAGGAGAAAAAGTTCGGTTATATCTTGATAATGCCGTGTTACCTCATGGCGAGGAAACTTATGGATTTTATGGAAAAATAAGGCTGGAATACGAGGGAAGAGTTTTGCGATCGACACCGACATTTAAGCATAGCCTAAAATTTCATCGTCAGAAAGACCATATGTATATGTTTCTCGCTCCCGAAATAATCCTCGACAAAGCAGATTACGAAGGTTGCAGCGGTGCCCCCATTTTAGATTCGGAGGGTGGAATTGTAGCTCTCGCGTGTGCAGTAGTAACGGGTAAGTCATCCTTCGTCCGATATTCCAGCTTAATCAGAATATTCATGAATTCCCGATAGGCGTGAAGGGTTTCAGATCCAGTTTGCCCACGTTTATTCGGTACATTCACAATCACTTTTGTTACGAGTGTCTCAGTCAACCGAACTAAGTTTTCAAGCAATGACGCGACGGTGAGAATAAAATCTCTGAATTCCGTATTCACCACGTCGAGATACGCGCCACGATCAGTGATTTCGAATTCTCGCATTATTGCCGTCCCAGGGAGGACAAAAGAGCAACGAACACCAAAACTGGTCATGGGCACGACTCCGCAAATGAAATCGTGGTCTAACGTATCAAAAAATTGAAGCTTTAATTGTTGTGCGTTACGCAATCTTGCATCAACCCCGTTTAAGAGATTTTCTATTTCCGCCTTGTTTATTTCAATCGGATAAGGCTTATCGTGATAATCATCATTTCGATAGCTTAACAGTTTTCCGCTAAGTTTTTTGTCGATCTCTAAGATCAACGCATTCTTGATAGAAGAAATGTCGACAATCGAGTGGCTAGAGGTCACCATAACTTTTCATTTCTATCGGTTGATCGTTTTATTTCCTCGTCCAAGCTGTTGACCACTTTGTTAAAAAAGTCTGCCGCGAACGAATCCTTCGGATGCTCCTGTATCCATTCAAGAATAAGACCTCTGAGCTCAACATCGGCGGGAAACGGTTCTCCGACAGCCCCGGATTTGACACCGACTTGTATGATCGCCGTATAAGCCTCTGATTGAAGTCGCGCAAAATCAAGATTCGGTACATTTGAGCCCTTTCTTAGAATTGCGACTACCAAGTCAAGTTGTTCCCTCGTCTTATTCTTGAATGCTGCTAAAGAAGAGGCTAATCGAAACAAATGTTTGGGCACCGTCGCACGATCAATTTCCTGGCCGTAACTACCCACCAACGATGATGAAAGCGACTTACCTGGTTGCAGAAATTCCGGTAGATCCTTCGCATAATATTCTTCCATGCCTGAAAATTCTCCATCGATGTACCACCTTAGCGCCCGTATATAAAGTGCTTCCTTTCCATCCTCATCAAACGCATGCAACAGATCAAAACTCTCATTCGGGAGAAACTGATAATAGCCAAAATTTCGATTGGCCACTTCATTTTTCTTAATCTCAAAGCGAAGAAGCAAGTAGTCAAAAAAATCATCTACAGAGATTACCTGTGATTTAAGTAGAGACCCTATCGCATGTTCAAGTTCGAAACTTAAACCGAGTCGAGCGGTGTGATTAAGGATAAGGTCTTTAAGAAACGACTGGTCGCTCTCACGGTTTAAAGTAAGGAAGTTGTCAATGGATCGCTGGGGACAGGAATCAAACAACGATGCAATATGCCTGGATACATCATAGCCAGCAGATCGAACAGATTCCAATGCCATCAGGAGATTGAATGAAATCTGTGAATTGTCTCTGTGGCTTAAAAATATTCTCTCGACCAAATCAGCATCAGACGCCTCTATTGACTCATCCGGCTTCATGTAACAGAATAGGACTACATTTAATGCTTCCGCACTACCATCTGATTCAAGCTCTTCAATCTTCTTCCAATAGAAATCAACTTCCTTGTGTCTAAACCTGAGCGAAGTCAGAAAATAAGATCCGTAATAATATATGTAGTCGGGATCTTCGCGTAATAGATCCTCATACACCACCTTCGCTTTCTCGGAATAAACATCGTACAACGCGCGGTTCACCGCCCACAAAAATTGCATATTCTGATTCCCTTGAACTCCACGCACCTCAGCAAGACTTCGAGCAATCTCTTTCGCATCATATTTAGAAAATATTTCCGTCGCCTTTCTCTCGACGTTAAGCACTGCTTTCTTGTAGTCGAGACCCAGTCTGGTTTCGGCGTCATTCAACAAAAACAAAATTCTTTCTGTCAATGACTTCGGTTCAAATGATTTCCTTACATCGGCAATTAATGCAATGACCGACTGGTGAGTACCCCATTTTTCTATCCAATAAAAGCGGTCAATCACTTCTCGATTGGCAGACAATGGCATGGTCCCGGCAATCGACTTTATAAACTCTAATATTCTCAATATCTCGTCCACGTTGACATATGGATTCTGAGAACGCTTAGAAGCTGAGATTGCTCTGGGAACGTCTATCAACTCATGTATTACACGTGTCCTTACCTCATCGTTATCCGACGCGCTATAGATTGCCATCAAGCCACCGATTACTCCCCTCCTGAATTCCACAACTACCGGGTCAGCTGACAGATAAAATGTGGTAATATTTATCTGATGATCCTTAAAAGGATCTCGTGAGGTAACCCTATATTCTAGTTGAAGGAGGTTTTTGAATGCGTCGACAAAGAAAAAAAGGACTTCTGGTTTTAGGGACACTGTTTCTGATACAAATGCAATAAAACTTTCCTGCCGACCGAAATTATAACCACCAATGACATTCCTTTTGCCAAGACCAAATGTATTTTGAAACAAGCCCATGTCTGGCACAGAAACGTAGATAGATACAAGTGCATCAAAGACAAATTTCTCATTACCTGGCCTATAAAGCAGATCGTGAAGGAGCCACGAAACAGATCCATAAACCGTTTTACGATTGGTCGACCGATTGTCAATGTCAAACCGCATTAAATTTTTGAGGGAGTCAGAATCCGCTTCATTAAGACGTTTGATTAAAAACGAAACCGCAAGTTTTGCAAAATCTGGTCGTTGGTATGCTATAGCAGAGACCGTTGCTAAAATGTCCTGCATCCCAGTTGCGTGAACTTGTTCTAGCCTCGAAATATAAAATGATAAAATCGGCCCAAGACCTAACCGATCTCTATGATCTCCATCGTAAGCTTCATCGACAGCAGATAGGTTAAGAATAACATTAGACATAAGCTTCGGAAACGAACCGATCGCTGCCATGACAAACTCTAGGTCGCCAGTGGCCAGCATAATATCGCTGTAGTAGTCCGGAGAAATTACGAAGTCGTATCTCCTCAACGCTAATCCCTCTCTGACTAATTCGTCGAATAAATATTTTATGTCAGCAACCCCAATCTCAACAAACTGAGATAAACCCGGAAGTAGTGAATCATCACTCACCGGCAATGGCTCCAACAGACATATCGTTCGAATAAGCCTTTCCAACTTCAGTTTACTAACGCCAGTATGATCAGCAGTAACTTTGACAACCGTGCTGAAGTATTTACGAACGTATTCCTTAAGAACGTCTTTATCTTTTATTTGAGGAATAGGCGTTCCCTCATGTATCGCCCTTAAGAGCGCAACAATTAAAATCGGCCTCCCATTCGATGTGGTGACCAATTCTGGAATATATCCTCGGTAAGCTCCAATATTTTCCTGTCTCTCAAATAATTCCTTCGTCTCGATCGGTGATAGCTTAGACAACGTAATAGGTCTGATGGACCTCTCCTCCACCGAAGAAATCAATTCAAGCGCCGTTCTTATCAGGAGCGTTTGGCCAGTTAAAATAAACTTCAGTTTTTTCGGACGGGGCAGCCGAACGAGATTCCGTAGATCTGCAATCACCTCAGGCTCGTACGTGTGGGCGTCATCAACCAATACAACCGTGTTGGTATTTCCCGATAATCCAAAAGCAACCTTATCGAGATTAATACGATGAGTGGTGAGGACTAATGCCTGCCAGTCTGCTAACGCGTCAACATGTGACTTAAAAAATTCAATCGCTAGCCGCGTTTTGCCAATCCCCGCTTCTCCAGAGATCACAGCGATTGTCTCATCCTCGGAATCAATGAACTGCTTCAATTTCTCCAAATCAGAACTACGCGCAATAAATTCATTGGCAAGTGTTCCGGCATCTTCGATTCCGCTTGTTAAGCGCTTTCCAAAATACTGTTTGTACGATATTAGCTGCGCCGTTTGTAATCCATCCTCAACCCAAAGTCGCAAAATAGGATGCTGAATATAAACTGTATGGATCTTAGCGTCATCCCAAACATCAAACGTCACACCTGACTTATTAAGCCGCTTAAGTTCCTCGTTACCTATCGCCAATAGCTCTTTCTTCTCTTGCGGAAGGATCGCTACGTTAGTGAGAATAACAAAGTGGTCTTCATTGTTCAGCTTCTGTATTTCACCGATCACTTCCCTTTTTATCGAATTATAAGCCTCCTTCCGCGCCGTTTTATGAAACTTATTTTGGAATCTCCATGATCCGGCTTTTCCATCATAACGTCCAGAAAAAGCACCGTCAATTCCTCCATCCTTACCAGGCGCTGAAAAAGGCTCAAAGCTCTTTGAAACCTCCAAGCTTAACAAAGCGTTGCTGAAGCTCTGGAACCATTGATCATCATATGCCTGCCAATTAATACTGTTCATATTCGCAACCACAATCCTTTTACATACAATATTATTTGATCACACCTATTGCCCGTCTCTTAGTGTGATGCTCCTTAGTCGTACTATTCTTGATCTATTCGAAGTTGTATCAAACTTCCCAGGCATAAGTTCAATTCCAGTTATCATGGCTTCAAAGAGCTCTATTCCAAATCCTTTCAGCACAACAAAATCGTCAGCAACAAAATTCCGACCTCATTGGTTCAATTTTCTGCTCAATCGAGAGCTCAGTCATCGCATGACCTATTTCATGTAGAACTATGACAACCCTGTGTTCAGGCTTAACAAAGGGCTCAATTGTATTTTCTTCTAAATTAATTAAATGGCTACCCCTTGGTATCTCAACTTTTATCTGAGATGTTGAAGCCGGGGAATGCATTATCGAAAAGAAAACGTTTCTTTCAATCATTCTCTGGAGATCGCCATTATCTAAAATCTCCAATAGCGGAGTTGAAATTCCCAATGCATATAGCCTCGCAATGGTATAATCATTAACCAGCCTTGTGAGAAAGAAATCTGGATTTGAGATCATTATTGTTCTTTGATTATTACTGCGCAATTTATGAGTAAACACAATAGAAAAGCCCACCTCCCTCTTCGAAGGAGCATGGGCTCAGTACGAATGTAAATACTCTATCAGAACTTTCAAATACGCGGGACCTACCTGAACTATCCTCCCGCAGTTACCTTCTCTTAAGATTTTAGACTCACGGTAAACGACCATGGAAAATCTAACGCCTGAGCGCTTCAAAGAAATGTTAAAAAAGACGGCATAGAAGCAACCGTAGAAAAAGCAATCCAAATCCTGAAATTCCTCGAGATGTTGGCTGACATCACGGTCTCCAACTATCTCAAAGAGCAGGACAAGAAGTCATCAGACAAGCCAGACGATGCAGATAAATAGGATTCTGACATTGACACACCAAGCGGATTCGAACCATTTTCAACTCATTTCATACCATCCGCGACTATCCTGTATGCCACAAGGCATAAAAAAAACGTCAAACATTTAATTTGACGTTTTTGTACGCTTGGAGGTCTTGAGCGGATTCGAACCGCTGTAGGAGGAAAAAAAGTAAGGCAGAGCCAGCTCTGCAAATGCGACGTAAGATCTGGAAGCATTGTTCGAGAGTTCGAGGCAAACAAAAACCAGAACCATGTGAGTAGTTCGGGTTATGTTTTAGCCTGCCTTCGCTAAGTGCTTCGGCGGGCGGGGAGGTCTTGAGCGGCGATCCGGTATGGGTGGGCGCTTCGACGAACTTAGGCCGCTTCGCCCGCTGGCGCGTGCGTCGCCTTTTCCAATTTATAGCTCACTCAAGACACATATTAACTTCCAAGAAGAGCAGTGCAGGTTTTTGGAGTAAGTCCTTCGGACAAGTTCGTGTGTCTTGGACTCACAATAAATTGAAAAAGCCGCCCGGCTATCGCCGACGCGGCTTAAATTCATCGAGGTCTTGAGCGGATTAGCTGCGCTGATCCTGAAGGGGGGGCGCTTCAACCTTATCAAGCCCGCTTGCTGCGCAAGCTCTGCTTTTGTTTTTTTATCGCTCACGCAAGCAAGCTTGCATTGCTCTAAAAAACAAAAGCCCTTTGACTACGTCAAAGGGCTTGATCGGTTGAGGTCTTGAGCGGATTCGAACCGCTGTAGGAGCTTTTGCAGAGCTCAGCCTAGCCACTCGGCCACAAGACCATGAATCTGTTGATCGTGTTCGTGCCGTAAAGATACGAACAACGATCAACAGAAACGACTATTCTATTATTCCGGCTTCTTGCCGCCGCTCATTTTCTCTTTCAGGGCTGCGAGCGCGTCGAGGTCACCCAAGGTCGACTTTTCAGTCTCGTTGTTGATTTTCTCGATGGTCTTGCCTTTCGGAGCGGGCTTCTTGCCAGCAGGTTTCGCTACGACTTTGTCCTCCTCTTCGTTCGACCACGTTGCTTTGTGGCTCAATACGATGCGGCGGTCGTCTTTCGAAAACTCGAGTACTTTGAAATCGAGGCTCTCGCCTACTTCGCCTTTCGATCCGTCGGCCTTCGCCAGGTTTTTCACCGAGCAGAAGCCTTCGATACCGTAGGGCAATTCGAGGATCGCACCCTTGTCGTTCTTGTTCACGAGTGTACACTTGTGAATCGAACCAGGCGTGAAGATTGTCTCGAAAGTATCCCAAGGGTTTTCTTCCATGTGCTTGTGGCTCAACGCGAGACGGCGGTTTGCCGCATCCAGTTCGAGCACTTTCACCTCCATCTTCTCACCCACTTTCGTGAATTCAGAAGGATGCTTGATCTTACGTGTCCAGCTGAGGTCGGAGACGTGTACCAAGCCGTCGATGCCTTCTTCGAGTTCGAGGAAGAGACCGAAGTTGGTGAGGTTGCGGACGATACCAGTGTGTGTCGTTCCCACAGCGTACTTGGTGAGTACGTCGGGACGCGTCCAAGGGTCGGTTGTCAGTTGCTTGATACCCAACGACATCTTGCGCTCTTCGCGATCGATGGTAAGGACAACAGCTTCGATTTCGTCGCCAACCTTGATAAAATCTTGCGGGTTACGCAGGTGTTGCGACCAGCTCATTTCGCTTACGTGGATCAAACCTTCAACGCCAGGTTGCAACTCGAGGAACGCACCGTAGTCGGCCACGTTCACGATGCGACCTTTCACTTTCGAACCAACTTGGATGTCGGCCGGGAGTGAATCCCAAGGGTGAGGCGTGAGTTGCTTCATGCCGAGGGAGATGCGCTTCTTGTCTTGATCGAAGTCGAGCACCACCACCTTGACGGTTTGATCGAGTTTGAGGACTTCTTCGGGATGGTTGATACGACCCCAAGAGATGTCTGTGATGTGGAGCAAGCCGTCCACGCCACCCAAGTCGATGAACACACCGAAGTTGGTCATGTTCTTGATCACACCTTCCAACACCTGACCTTTGTCGAGGTTGGTGAGGATAGCGGCCTTTTGTTGTTCGAGGTCTTTCTCGATGAGGACCTTGTGCGATACGACTACGTTGTCGTTTGTGTAGTTGATCTTCACCACCTTCACTTCGATGGCCTTGTTCACGTACACATCGAAATCGCGGATCGGCTTCACGTCGATTTGTGAACCAGGGAGGAACGCTTCGATGCCGAACACATCGACAATCAAACCACCTTTCGTTCTACGCTTCACGAAACCTTCGATCACTTCGTCCTTATCAAGCGCGGTTTGTACGCGCTCCCAGCCTTTCACGAGTTTCGCTTTCCGGCGAGACAGGATCAATTGACCCATCGCGTTTTCACGCTCCTCGATGAAGAGGTCGACAGTATCTCCAATTTTGAGGTTGGGGGTATCCTTGAATTCAGCCAACGGTACGAGACCGTCAGATTTGAAACCGATATTGAGGATCACATCGCGGTCGTTGATACCCACCACGACACCCTGCACTACTTCACTTTCGTTGACAGTTGTCACCGTACCAGAGTACAGGTTCAACATGCTCTCTCTTTCTTTCTTCGAATAGCCTTCGCCGAAACCTTTCTTGTCGTACGCATCCCAATCGAAATTGTCGAGGGATACGGGGGCAGCAGCAGCTTTCCGGGCGGTTACGTCCTTGATCATGCGGCTGATGCCTTCTTCTTCTTCGGCTTTTTTCTTAGCTCTAAGTTCAGCCAATTCGTCTTTTTCATCGGGCACCACCGGCTTATCCGATGCGGTGTCTTTGGCGACTTTAGATGCCTTGGCGTCGGTCTTTGGACCGGTACCTTTTACTGGTTGTTTAGCCATGATTTTCTTGCCCGGGATACATGCAGCAGTTGGGCGGCCTGCGGCAAACTTGGTTTGAAAAGCCTGTTTTCACCTAAAAAACAAGCCCCGTCACTCGACGGGGCTGCAAATTTAAGAAAAATACCGGGTTTTTAACCAATTCTGGGCGCTTGTTTCGAGTGCCCTCTGAACTTATTGCCCGATCACGTCTTCGGGGCGGAGGGTGCCAATAGCGTAGTCGATCAATATCTTCTGGAACACCAAGCGGTACTCTGCCTGCGCCTTGTCGGTCTGAGCTTGTACCAGCGCCCGGTTCGCGTTCGTGTAGTCAACAAAGTTGGTCACGCCCAGGTTGTATCGCTCTGTTTCAAACTCAAACGCAGCTTGTGCCGCCGTCGCTTGGTCCAAGCTCACGACGTATGCTTTGCGCGACCCTTCGTACGTGCGAACGCTACGCAAGACGTCATTTCGAATCTGGATATCCAAGTTGTGATGCTGAATCTTGTTGTTTCTGAACGTGACTCTATTTTGAACATAGGTCGCACGATTCCGGAGCCCATTAAAAATTGGAATGCTCAACTGCACGCCATACTGTTTGTACAAGTTGTTGGTCCTCATCTGATCCGAGAATGGACGGGGATACTCAGGGTTTAGAATCTCGACACCATTTTCGTCAAGCACGGTCTTAGGGACGTTGTGCTGGTAGTTGTAGCTAGAACCCACGTTGGCAAAACCGACCAATGAGGGAAGCATGTTTCCCATAACCGCCATCGCCTGGTGGTGCGCTGCATTCTCCATCTTCACGGCGCGCAGGTAATCGGCGCGGTGAACTTTTGCCACCTCGATGAGTGAGTCAATCTGCAAGTTCGATTGGATTACGGCGCCCGGATCCCACACCGGTTTTTGAACATCGAATGTTTCGTTGGCGTCGAGCTGCAGCGTTTGCGCTAACAGAGCACGATCGTTGTCCAACGTCACTTCGGCCAATACGGCGCGGTACTCCGCTCCTTTCGTCAAAGCATCTTGATTGTACTGGTCGACCGGCGATTTGGCGCCAAGCTCTACCTGCGCTTGCACTTGGTCTAACAACTTCAATTGAGCCTCGAAGTTCTGGCGCGCGATGGTAAGAAGTTCCGTATCCAACAGTACCTGTAGGTATTGAACGGCGACTGTGTTCATGACGTCTTGCGTGGTCCGCTGAACCAAGTAGGTCTGTGCGTCGAGCTGTTCGGTCGCTGCACGTAGGTAGTTGATTGTACTAAAACCGTTAAAAATTAGGATGTTGGCGCTGAGGGAGGCCGACACGTTGTCGCGAACACCGTTCACGACCTGACCAACTTGTTGGTTGAAAGAGTTACCATCGAACTGCGAAGCCGATATCGTGGCATTCACATTAGGGCCGATAGAACCAATGGCCGAAAGTTTTTGCGCTTGCGCTAACTCTAGGTTGTTACGCGCCGTGTTGAGAAGCACGCTGTTCCTCAACGCAATTTGTATAGCTTCTTCAAACGTGATCACCCGCGGGGTTTGGCTTTGAGCCAGAACGCCGGCGGCGACCAATAATCCGACTACAAACAACAGACTCCTTTTCATATTCATTATCAACTTCTATCTGGTTTTTTGATCACTCACCACGGCGCCATCAGCGATGCGAATCACGCGCTTGCTGCGCTGGGCGTTTTCCTCTGCGTGGGTGACTTGTATGATCGTGATCCCCTCGTCGTTCAGCTTTTCGAAAATATCCATGATCTGCTTTCCTTGCTCCGAGTGGAGGTTCCCCGTGGGTTCATCTGCCAACAACAGTTTGGGTTGCCCCACGATGGCTCGCGCGATGCCGACCAACTGTTGTTGTCCACCGCTCAATTGCTCGGGGAAAAGGTCCTTCTTGGCAACCATGTTGAAGCGATCGAGGAGTTCCGCGACCATGCTCTTCCGCTGGCTCCCGCCCACGCCTTTGTACAGCAGGGGGGTCTCAATGTTTTCGTACACTGTGAGCTCGTCTATCAGGTGGTATGCCTGGAAGATGAACCCGATGTAGTTCTTGTGCATGTCGCTTTTCTGTTTCTCCTTCATCTTGTGCACCGGCTCGTCGAAGAAGTAGTACTCACCCGCAGAGGGTTCATCGAGCATACCGATGATATTCATGAGCGTCGACTTACCGGAGCCGCTGGGGCCCATGATGGTGACAAATTCACCTTGTTCTACGTCGATGTCGATGCCTTTGAGAATGAATGTCCGCTGAAAGCGGGAATCGATATACTTATCGATGTTTCTGAGTTTGATCATATAAGTCGCGTCCGGTTAGCCAATAATGGTGCCACAGGCAATTTAGGGATTAGACGTGCGAATTTGGGATTGGTTGCACGTTTTTACGTCCGCTGATGAAAAAAGGTGTCCGCTATCGGGCGATCGCCAGATTCTGAAAAATCCCGCCGAACACCGTAGGCTCAACGGCTGGCGTCGTCGTAACTTGGTGGAATGGGTAGGCTACTGGTCTTTGTTTGCTTCCTGTTCGTTGCCGGAATCGCCTGCGCGCAACAGGAGCAGATCCATAAAAGCATCTACTTCGATGGGGGCAGTTGGGACATCGACGAGTTTCAGGCAATGGAACTTGCCCATTGGATTGATTCGATCCCCAACCTGTTGGACAAATATGAAATCCAATTGATTAGCCACACCGACCCAATTGGCGGGCGCGAATACAATGAGTGGCTTTCACAAATGCGAAGTGGCGCCGTTTTCAGGTTGCTTGTCGAGCAGAACATTCCCGAGAAACGAATTTCAGTTAAAGACTGGGGACTCGAAAACCCAGTATACTCCAACGACTCATGGCGTGGCCGCATCAAAAACCGCCGCGTCGACATCGTCATCCACCCCATCACCTTCTAATCCCCTCATCCCCTCGTCTCTCGTTCCCTCCTCCTCTCGTCCCTCATCCCTTCGTCCCCTCCTCCCTAATACCTCAACCACACCAACTTCCCCTTCCCTACTTCCGTCAACGTGATCACCAAGATATTTCCGTAGTCGGAGTCGTCGAAGTTGGAGAACGAGTTGGAGCCCAGTAGCATGTTCGCAAAGGCTGGAATTGTATTGGAGTGTCCACACACGAGGATCGTTCCCCCTGGATGCGCGGCGAGAAGCTTTTCGAAGTCGGGCGCTTTCAGTGACTCATAGTTTTGGATCGTGAGCCCCTTCGCCTCTGCTGTCGGTTTTACGGTGTTCTGGGTTCGCTTGTAGTTGGTCGACAGGATAAGTTGAAGGGACTGTTTTTCGAGGAGCTTCGCGAGGTTGAGTGCCCGGGCCTGTCCTGCGGCCGCGAGTGGTGGATCTTTCGCCATCATAGGGTCTGAACCGCCGACTTCCTTTTCCGCGTGTCGAACTAGGATGAATGTGGTGGCTTCGGGTGAATTTTGTGCAGACGCCCATGTGGTCGAGAGCAGAAGGCCGATAATCAGCAGGAACCTCATTGATTTTGGTTTAGTTATGACGCGAGACACATTGCGTGCTTCCCATTACTTGATTGCTTGAGCGGCAATTGCGGGCGGCACGTTGCAGCCATCTTTCCAGCGGGTGTCGGCGAGGTAGAAGATTCTCCATTTTCCATCCGTGCCTTTGATCAATTGAAAGGTATCCACCCCGCAGTGGCTGAACTGCTTGCCGATGAAGAAACCGTACTTAGCCCAAACTTGAGCGAAGGTCCCGTCCATTTGAATCTTTACATCCCAGATGGGTTCACTCCACTTTTCTTCGTGGGGAGTTCCGATTGCAACGAGAAACTTGGAGAGTTCGTCGCGACGGACGACCGTCACCCCTTCCTTATTTTTTGAAATACTCGCGAGCGATGCATCGGGAGCAAACGAGGCGTGCACGAGGGCACTGTCGCCAGTACTCATCCCTTTGAAGAGGGCATTAATGGGTTCGAGGATTTCCTTGTTGTCTTGGGCAGTTTGGGCGAGCGTCGTGTGGGCGACCGCCAAGAGGGCAATGAATAGTATTTTTCTCATCCTTGAAACAAATTTGACTCGGTAAGAAAGGAAATTTCCGGCTGACGACACGCATCATGCTGTCTGAATTGCCGCGAAAGCCGCTCAGTGGCAACTATTGCGCCAAAAACGTTATTTTTAACCTTCCCAAATGCACGGTCCATGAGACTATTTACCACCGCTTTACTTGTCGTTGTTTCCTCGCTGGCGTTCGGCCAGAAGATCGACAGTTTAGAAAACCTGTTGAAGACTGCCCAGGGCGACAAGAAAGTCAAGACCCTCAACGAATTGTTCAGGGCTTATATCAATACAGATCCGGTGAAGGCGATCGGTTTCGCGAAAGAAGCGTTGGAACTGGCAACCAATGTAGGCGATCGAAGGGGCTTGGCGGCGTCTTACAACAACTTAGGAGTGTCGTACAAGAACCAAGGCGCGCTCGACAAAGCACTAGAGTACTACCTCGTCGCCCTCAAGAACTATACGGACCTCGACAACAACGAAGGCATTGCTACCACGAAGAACAACATTGCCAACATCTATTCTTTGAAAAGAGACTACGCGCAAGCGATGAAGTATTTTGAAGAGTCCGAGGCGATGCTGTCGCAGATGGGCGACCAACGTCGCATGGTGGGCACCATGAACAACTTGGGAAACCTGCACAGCGAGATGCAACTCTTTGACCAAGCGCTGAAGTTTTACAAAGACGCGTGGGAATTGAGTGAGAAGATGGGGACTCCTTCGTCGGATCCTTTGAGCAACATCGGTAACCTTTTTTTCAAACAAGGAAACTACCAGCGTGCGGTCGAATACTTTGAGCGTGCGTTGGGGATGGCGGAAAAGGAAAACAACAAGGTGAGCATCTTGAGCATTACGGCAAACCTCGGCGAAGTATACGTGCGGGCCAATCAACCGAAGCAGGCGCAACAATTTCTAGACCGCGCCAAAGCGCTGGCCGAAGAGATGCAGGCAGATTTCTTCGTACCGCAAATTCTTCGAAGCATGGCCGACAACTATGCGCGGCAGAACAAGATGAAGGAGGCCTACGAGACGATGGTCGCGTTCGACAAAGCAAAAGAAAAAGTCTACGGCCAAGAAAGCAGTAGGAAGATCGCTCAAATGGAAATGGCGCTCGACCTTCAAGAAAAGGAAAAAGAAGTCGAGAGTGTTCGACGCGACAACGAGATTCAAGCGCTGCAACTTCGCCAAACGCGGCTCGTGATCACCTTAACCATCATGGGCATCGTGATCGTGGTTGCAGGCTTTAACTTATTCTACACCCGACGCAAGCGCCCCATATGACACGCGATGAAGCGAGGGCAATCCTCACGTCGATGACTCAAAGTGCCAGTCTCCTCCGGCATATGCGGACCATCGAACTTGTCATGGAAGCTTATGCCCAAAAACTTGGTGAAGATGCCGAGGCTTGGTCGGTAGCCGGTCTATTGCACGACGCCGACTACGAGGCATTCCCGGACCAACACCCCAAGGTAATTGTGGAGAAACTGCTTGGAATGGGCAAAAACGAGATCGCACATGCCATTTCTGCACACTATACAAAATGGAATGTGTCGTATGAGACCCCGATGGACAAGTACCTCCTTGCCTGCGATGAACTCACGGGTTTTATCGTGGCCTGTGCCCAAGTACGACCGGAAGGAATCGCCACCTTGGAAGCAAAATCCGTGGTCAAGAAGCTGAAAGACAAGGGTTTCGCAGCCAAAGTGGAACGCGACGAAGTTTACAAGGGCGTGGAGTTGATCGGGATTCCCCTGGACCAACACATCGCCTTCATCATTGAAGTCCTCAGGAACCACCGCGAGGAACTGGGTATTTGACCACTATCCAAGTCTTTGACGATTCGAGAGGAAAAGCTAATTTTAGCCCACTTTAAACACAAGCCGTTATGTTCGAACAAATTGTAGGAAGTGGAGCTAATGCCTTCCTGATCATCATCGCAGTTGTGGTTGGATTTGTTTCCGCCCTTGGATTCATCGACTCGAGGAAGACGGAAAAAGAAAACGAGCAGAACCGGCCGTTCTAATTCACGACAACGATCGTTCTTAAATAAGAAAAGACAGGCGCTGACCTGTCTTTTTTGTTTTTGCAAACACGTGTTCTTTATTTATCGCCTTGACCGGAAGCCGGCGGCTGGCTATAGGGCGACTTGTACTCTGTTTTCTGATAATCTTCGATCCTCATCTTCTTATACCCGTCGTTTCCAACGTAGTCCAGGAAAATGTGGAATTCCTCGGGCTTTCTGTATCCCGGAAGGGATTGGTATCCGGGCGCCACTGGAATAATTCGAAATTCTTCGTCCAAGAAGACGAAGTTAGGGTAGCTCATTTGGCTGTTGAGGAGTGCTACCGCTAGCTGGTGCACGCCACGACCGCCCTCCATGGGGATGTATTTAAATGTGACGTTGTTAAAGACTACATCAGCTGTTTGTTCTGCATTGAACTTCACCGCGTAGAACTCTTCGTTCAGGAGTTTTGCGACAGAAGCTTCGGCGAACGTGTTTCGGTCCATTACCTTACACCACCCGCACCAGTCGGTGAATACGTCGACGAAAATCTTTCGTTTTTCTGTTTTATTCTTTTGAACGGCCTCTTCCCACGTCATCCAGTTTACCGTGCCTTTTTGGGCCGGTTCACCACTTGGCTGGGTTTGAGCGTTGGCCGGTGCACTCATCAGCGCCAGCGATGCTGCCACGAGAGTAGTTGAAAGGATACTTCCCAGTTTCATTCGTTTCATGATTCCAGAACTCAACAAATCTAGCAAGAAAAGAGGTCCAGTTCACGTTTATTTTCCGCGGCTGGTGAAAGTAACCGTGGGCTGGCTGGCCTTAACGAGTTGTTAACGGGGAAAATTACCCCAAATTGCCCGATTCCGATGTTGAAAGGGATGTCGTTCCTTTATCACACCACGTTTATGAAATTCTCCCGTCGCGACTTGCTGCTTTTCATCGGTATCCTGGTTGCCGTCGTGATTACGCTCACCACGCTGGCGCACCGCGAACCGGCCGCCGCGGCGAAAGTGAAAAAGGAGATTCTCCCGCAGAGGAAAACTGCCTCCAACACCTAGCCATTGCTACGCGTTTTATGCTCGAAGGGCGTCTACCGGATTGGTGGTCGCACTGCGATACGATTGATAGCTCACCGTTAGCAAGGCGATGACCAATGCGCTGAAAGCTGCCAACACGAAAATCATCGGATGGATCGATTCACGGTAAGGAAAAGACTCGAGCCAAAGACTCATAGCCCAGTAGGAAACCGGAATCGCCAACACGACTGACACCATCACCAGTTTCATGAACCCCGAGGTCATCAGCGTTAGAATACTGCTGTTGCTGGCTCCCAATACTTTTCGAATGCCGATTTCGCGAAAGCGAAGTTCTGACATAAACATGCCGAGTCCATAGAGGCCCAAGCAAGCAATCAAGATGGCCGTGGCGGCGAAGAAAGAGAACAGCGTCATGAAACGGTCTTCCGACTTATACTGGCGATCGAAGTCTTCATCAAGAAACCGGTACTCGAATGGATCGGGCATGATTGATTGGTATGTGTCTCGAATTTGAGCAATGGCTGCCTCCGTTGGTCCCGTGACTTTTACCGACAGTTCTTCAACCAGCCCGGGTGAGTTCATCATCACGATGAATGGTTCGATCGCGGTGTTCGCCGACATGAAGTGAAAGTCTTTCAATACACCAATGACTGAGCCCTTTCGACCCCATATCGCCAGACGTTGACCGATTGCTTCTTCGGCGGAAGCATACCCAAGACGACTTACGCCGGACTCATTCAGCATAAATGCTTCCTTTTCATCGGTCGTATAGGTTTTGTCGAACGCACGACCGGCCACCAGCTCAAGTTGGTAGGTCTTTATAAAATCAAAATCGGCAGATAGGAAACGCATGTCGCTCCACTTGGCATCTTCGGCCCACCCTAGGCGCACCACGTTGTTGCCCATTTCATGACCTGGCACAGCGGAAGACAAACTCGCCGATACCACGGAAGACTGTCGTTCGAGTGATTCTTTGAGCGAAGCAGCCCATACGCCCGCTCGTCCATTATGACCCGATTGCCGAATGGGGACGTTCACAATTCGTTCTTGTGAAAAGCCAAGATCCATCGAGCGTAGGAAATTCATCTGTCGAATGATGATCAATGTGCCCGCAATGAGGAAAACAGAGATCGCAAACTGGAAGACCACCAATCCCCGTCGAAGTAAGTTGCCTTTTGCAGAACTTTTGAAAGAGCCCTTCAGTGTTTCGGATGGTCGAAAAGCAGAAAGGAAAAGGGATGGATAACTTCCGGCGAGTATTGCCACGAAGAAGGTGATCGCCGCGAGACCGGGCAAGAAGAACTTCGACGACATTAAGGACAGATTCTTACCCGATACTTCATTTACAACGGGCAGCAACAAAAGTGATACGACGACCGACAGCGCCACGGCGACGAGCGTCACAAGCAATGCTTCGCCAAGAAACTGGAACACCAGCTGGCGTCGGATGGCGCCTGCTACTTTGCGCAACCCAATTTCCCTGGCCCGCATCGCCGCCCGCGCGGTAGCGAGATTCATGAAATTGATACAAGCCATCACGAGGATGAAAATTCCGACGAGTCCGAAGATATACACGTATTGGGCCTTACTGTTTGCTTCCATCTCGCCGCGGAGGTTCGAATGGAGGTGAATGTCATACAGTGGCGTCAGCGTGAATTCTTGGCGATAGCCGCTCCCATCCTCTTGGTCGGCGATGTATTTCCGGGAGATGAGCTTGACCTTCTCGCCCAACGCCGCAATGTCGACATTTGGCTCAAGCAACAGGTAGGTATGGAAACTGAACATCCACCAGTTGTTTAAGCTTACTTTGGAAGCGATGCGGTAGGTTTCCATCGACGTAATGAAGTCGGGATGGAAGTGCGTGTTCGAAGGAAGGGTTTCGAAGACGCCTGTGATCTTGAAGTCGACCGAGTCGCCAGCTCTTCGTAGGGTTTTGTCGAGTGCGTCGGCGGTTCCGAAATATTTCTCGGCCATTCTTCGGCTCACCACGAGCGTATTCAAGTCGTGGAGCGCGTTGTCTGGATTTCCCGAAATGAATTTGAAGGTGAACACCTTGAAAATGTTGGAGTCTGCCGCATCGACGGTCTCGTAGAATTTTTCTTTGGATGCCGGGTGTTCCCACATCACGTTTTGATTGCGCCGAATGCGGACGACTTCCTTGATCTCGGGGAAGTCGCCACCTATTACCTCGCCCACACCGGGTCCGGTAACAGCATACTGTTCGAAGCCCGCGTTGTTGGGTAAATGGTAGGCCGCACTAAGCCGGTAGATGTCGTTTCCGCGTTCGTGGTAACGGTCGTAGATGAGCTCATCGACCACGAAGGCAAAAATCAACAAAGCGCAGGAAACTCCGACGGTGAGCCCGAGTATGTTGAGGATCGAATATGCCTTGTTGCGGATAAATGAACGATACGCAATCGTGAGATAATGTAGAATCATGGCGCAGGTTTCGTGGAATACCACACGGCCCGCGAATGGTTACTAAACAGTCGGCAAATCCCGCTGTTAGCGGTAGGCGTAGTAATGCATGACGAGTTCCAGTGCCCGTTGGATGGCGCGGTTGATGGGAAAGAACTCCGTGGCGAGACTTGGCTCGATCGCATGGAGTTGCATGTACACGTTTGCCATCACGGGTACCGGTTCACCGGCCGCGATGCCTGCCGAAGCCGCCGCAAAGTTGGTCGCTTGTTCCGACTTAATGACTTGGCATGTGACGAGTTCTCGCTGTTGGTATTTGTTGGTGCGGGCCGAGTAGCCAAACAGGCGACAAATGAGCCCTCGATGTTTGTATTCGCTACAAAGTCCCGCCCCGGCTTGGGTGGGGTTCAAGATCAGACAGATTGGGTCTTCATGCTGACGCAATCTTTCGTACCAAGCCTCCGCTTGGCCGGCGTGGTAGAGGTGGTGGGCGAAGGGCAGAAACTCGAGTGCCGTTGCTTCGATGTCGGGTTTGAAGCAACATTTTCCGCAACCAAAAGCGCAATGCAGTTGGGTGCGTGTTTGGAAACTGGCGATTTCTTGGTCGAGCTTTTCGAATAGTGCTTCGACCTGCTGAACGGTAATGGCGACGTCGTTCATGGAAGCGACGACACGAATTTAGCGAGGCTTTTCGCAGCGGTGGCGCGCACCTGACTCTGAATCAATGGTGTCCACCCGAGGACAATTCCAGAGAGTCCAAGCGCTTGGCGCGACCATCGATAAAAATTAAAGTGATCGGTGTGGCGAAAAATCAGTCCGTCACGGAACTCGAACGATACGTCAATGATGTTGTGCACCGGGCGACCGGAACGCGAGAACGTATACCAAGCCTCCCAATGACATGACCCTTTTGACTGATCGGCCACCACAGACGAATACTCAATTCGTAGATCCTTCGACGAGGTCAGCAGCATCTGCCACATCGCCTTCACTTCCTTTGCCGAAAGGTTTGGGAACACAGGATCGCTGAATCGAGCATCCGGGTGGTAGCACGACTGCATCGTCAAGAAGTCCTTGCGTGCGAAAGCGTCGTAGAACTTCCTGACGAGGGTTTCGTGGCCGTTGGTCATATTAGGCGAGGGTCGCCTCGAGCGTGATGTTGGTGTTCAACAATTTCGAGATCGGGCAGTTAGCCTTGGCATCCGCGGCAGCTGCATCGAATTTCTCTTTACTCAAGCCAGGTACGGTGGCCTTCAACACGAGGTGGGAATTGGTGATCGCACCATTTTCGAAATTGATCGCGCAAGTCACCGCCAACTCGGTGGGATTGAAACCACCCTCTTGCAACACGAAACTCAGTTTCATAGCGAAGCAACCCGCGTGCGCAGCAGCAATCAACTCCTCCGGGTTCGTGCCAACGCCATCGGCAAAGCGGCTATTGAAAGAGTACTGTGTCTTATTCAACACCGTACTTGCTGTGCTGAGGACGCCTTTACCATCTTTTCCTGTGCCGTTCCAAACGGCAGTTGCTGTTCTTTTCATGGGATTAACTTTTTCTTTTTTAAATATGAGACACCAGGGAAAACAAATGTAGTCGATTTATGTGTGAGGTCCTTCTTCGTCTAAGCCTTGATCCATTCCATTACCCGTGTGGCCGTTTCCTCCCAGTTGGGTAGGCCCACGACAAAATGATTGTTCGGCAGTTCTTGGTACTCGGTAATCGAGTTCTTGTCGGTATATCGAACATACGTGCGCCGGTTCATCGAAGCCGGAATGATGTGGTCGTGAGACCCACCGATGAACAAAAGGGGACCATGTGGCTTTTGAAAATCTACTTTCGCTGCCGACGTCAACCCTCCTCTCGCAACACGCTTCGACTCTGGAATCGTATTTTCTTCGTAGGCAGCCCGCTGCGCTTCTAGCGGCATACCATTCACAAACGCGTATTGCCAGTCCTTAAACGACATCATGTACGTCTCTTTCATCGATGTGAACAACCCGAGCGATTTCCACCCTGCTTTTAAGAAAGAAAATTCGAATGGGATGACACCCAACGGCGGTACCGAATGTAGTACGATGGCACCCTCGGCGAGGTCTCGGTTCAGCAAGATTTGCGTCACCAACCCACCCAACGAATGACCAATTAAGATCGGCTTTTCTGGAAGGCTTCTCACCACGTTCGCGTAATGATCGACCAACTCGCTAAGCGTGAGGTCAGCCAGGGCCCGGTTGTTGGGATGAAGCGCCCTCAATTCGGCGGCCGTCCCATCCTTGTGGGGCCATGGAGGTGCTACCGTGGTATACCCCCGCGCTTCGAAAAATGACTGCCAGTTGCGCCATCCGTGGTGTGATACAAAAGCACCTGTCACGAAGACGATGTGTTTTGATGTAAGATTTTTCATATCAGTAGGTGTGTGACTTTCTGATACAAAAAACGGCAAAGCCTAGCGCGCAGATTTTAACCTGAGTTAAAATCGAAAGTCTATTTTGCAAGTCGTTTGCGAATGCGGCTCAGCGATGGCCCCTGAATCCCGAGGTAGGTAGACACATGGTACAAAGGAACAGAATTCATGATGTCCGGATGTTGCCGAACCAACTCGAGGTAACGCTGTTCGGGCGTCTGGAACAAGAAGCTCTCGGTGCGGCTCATGGAAAAACTGAACGCCATCTCGGCCAGCAGTCGACCCAATCGTTCCCACCCATGCGATTTCCGATACAACTCCTGTAGGTGGTCGTAGTGGATGGATAGAACCTCGGATTGGGTCATCGATTGGGTGAAGTAGTTACAAGGCGCTTGCGCGATAAAACTCTGATAAGAAACAACTACCTGGTGCTTAGAGAAAAAGAATACGTTCTTTTCTTGCTGTGCTTGGTCGTCGTAGTAGTAGGTGCGGAAAACGCCTTCAAAGATGAAGCCCAGTTGCTTGCACACTTGGCGGTGCTGGTTATAGAACTCGCCTTTCTGGAATTGCTTGGGCTTCCAAAATGTGCGTGAAAGCTCAAATTCGGCATCCGTCATCGTTGCCATTTCCATCAGCGTGTGCTTCAGTACTTCGATTTTTTCCATTCAACCAAGTTACGGCAGTTTCGCCAGTATCGTGTCGCCGTCCAGGTTTCTGTAATTTAGACCACCTCAAAATCCAACCCCGAATATGAAAAAGCTCCCACTGCTGGTGCTCGTCTTGTGGTCGGTCGCTAGCCAAGCACAAAACAATTCCTTTCTTTCTGCCGGCTACATCTTTGCTCTCCCCAGCGGCGGCATGAAGCAGACGATCCAATACGGAAACGGTGCGCACCTGTCGGCGTACTTCGGGAAGGCAGACCAGCGCGTTTTTCCCGGGTTCGAATTTGGGGTTGTGGGATATGGGCAGGCCAAATCGATGCAAACTTACACGTTCCCTGACGGCACCACCGCGCCGATGAAAGTGGTGGTCGACAATACGTACACAAACATCATGGGAACCATCCGTATCAACCTCTTGATGCGCGGGCCTGTGATTCCCTATGCCACCATCAAGGGCGGCTACACGCATTTCGCGACCAACCTCGGAATCTTCGATCCGGACGAAACCGATTCTTGTCATCCGGTCGAAAGCGACGTTCTTTCACGCGATGGCACCCTGGCGTACGCAGCAGGCGGTGGTGTTCGCGTCGACCTTGGGTGGATGTTTAGCCGCATCGAGAAAAACCGCTTCTTTCTAGACCTGAGCTCGCAGGTGTTACAAGGCGGTCGTGTGAAGTATATGAGTGAGGATCCCCCATCCGCGACCACCCAGCACAACGGCGCAGGACGGGCGCAAGACGTGGTCGCCGACTTCATCAATACCGATACGCAAGTGGTGCATCCCCATCACGTTGGATACTTATACAACAACTTCGTGCAAATGGTCGACTTCCGCTTTACGCTGAGCGCTCGAATTCAATCCATGTATAAACGCTAACGATCCAGTTCAAGCAATTGTCGCATTCCCTCAAGAATGTTGCCCCAGCTAGATTCTGAATGGGCAGCCTCTTCTTCCGTGGTCGACTCCTGCTCGATGGAATACTCCGTCTTTCCGTTCACTTCGTTGATTCGGTAGGTGATCACCCGATAGTTCTCTGGAACATCCGGTTTGCCGGAGAACGAACTCCAATAACTATATCGAAGAAACTTATTGGGCTCAACGTCGAGGACCACACCTTTATCTTCGTACGTAGTGCCTTCCCATGCTCCGGTCCAGCGAATCGCTGCGCCCTTCTGCCAGGAAGATTCAACTTTAGTTCCGAAGAAGTATTTCTTGACCATCTCCGGATCTACGATGGCTTGCCACACTTTTGCTACCGGCGCATCAATGATAATCGATTTCTTTGCGATGTACATCTTACCAATGATTAATTGTCGTTACCCTTCCTGTGCATACTTGAGAGACACCAAGCCGGTGTCATACGTTTTGGATTCCGTTAGCCGAAGATTCTTCCGGCCATCTACATTTTGAAAAAGTGGTTTCCCCGATCCCAACAAGATGGGATGTACCGAAAGCCAAAGTTCGCTAACCAAACCGCGGTTCAGGAAGGCCGTTAATAGTTCCGCGCCGCCGAAAAGCCACACGCTCTTGCCAGGTTGTTCGAGGATCGCCCTTGCTTCTTCGATGCTTCGCACGAGTTCTGTATGACTCGATGGCGCCGCAGCCAACGACCGCGAGAATATATATATTTTCAATCCTTTCCATGGTGACTCTTCGCCCATCGCTTGCGCTACTTCGAAAGATTTACGCCCCATGAAAATCGCGTCGACACCCTGAAAGAAGTCTTTGAGGCCATAGTCCTGATCGGTAAAACACCAATCATACTCGCCATTGGGGCCTTCGATAAATCCATCGAGGCTCACTGCTACTCCTAAAATTAGTTTTCTCATTGTTGTTGAATGGCTGAAGTCCCACTTGCGTTCCCACTCAGGCCACATCGCGAAGCAAATCTTGAATTCTAACGGGCGGCGATGACTGCTCACGAATGTCGAGCAATTCGAACACCTGCTGCGCAAATTGCGCTGCACCGGCACCCGAGGCCGTGATCAGTAAATCGGAACTGACGCAATGCTGTGCCTGAAAAAGGCATTGCCCCCGATACGAAGGAATCGCCAACAAGTCATCGAGCCGGTTGCTGGTGTGAACGGAACGATTCAAAACGCCCAGCTCGGCGAGGAAATTCGTCGACTCCGAGATGGCCGCCACTGGTATCCCCAATAAAAAACAGTGTGCGACAAGAGGTGTTATCATGTCGTTGGCGTGTTGTTCCCATGCTGCCCCGCCTGTCAAGATCAACATTGCGGTATTTTCCTGTTCGATGTCGGCGAGGTCGGCAGAGGAGAGAAAGTCAATATCCGGAACAACCGTCAAGCCACTTAAAGACGTCACAGGATCTTTCGAGCATGCGATCGTCTTAACATGGAAGCGTTGACTCTTCCGAATGCCGGCCATCGCATGGGTGACCCCGCTATCTTCGAATCCCTCGAAGATGAATACCAGACAAGTTTTACGATGCTCTCTTCTCATAGCTGTAAAAAATCAACGTATTCCTACTTGCACCTGCGTGACGTTTGCCGATGGATCTTGGAAGTCGGTGTGGATATACACTTCTCGATTCATCGCAATCGGTTCGATGTTTCGGGCTGCTAAGAAACTCATCACCTTTTGGTAGGTGTCGCCCAACAGTTCCCAAGGGCCTTCGTGTATCATCGTCACGCAACGAAACGGTTCTGTTCGCTTAAAGTGGAAGCTTCCGTCGTAGCCTTGCACGATATCGGCGACGGGGAGGGCGACCTCAAGTACAAAGGGTTGCGTCGGATCACCTTTGAATCCAAAGTAATGCCACTGAATGGGCCCTGTGACATGCAACTGGTAGGCAGCCGCTTCTCGGTGGAGGTCTTTTGCTACGGGAAGGAACTTATGCAAGTCCTGCAAGAGTGCCTCGGTTCTGAAGTACAAGAAGTTGATAGGTTTCACTTCTCTAATTGTGGGCAGGGGTAGTTCCATGGTAGTCGTCATAGTCTGTTGTGGATGATGGTACGAAACAACATCCGAGCTATGACAACCCTATGGCAGTTAGATGGACAACTCTCTAAAAAATTTGAGTTTTTTTGGGGTCAGAGTGAGGTATCACTGACAACCCTATGTCAGGAGGTGACCTTTTCAGCCGCGTGGTAGTGCTCGTAGAGTTCGGCGACCAGATCGCCCAGCATGGTTTTGAGGCTGTCAGGTTCTTCGACTTCCACGGCTGTCCCGTAGCCGAGGAGCCATCGAGCCATCATGCCCATGCTATCGAGCATGAATTCAGCGCGGATTTTGTCGCCCAAGTCTACCTGCGAGATGCTGCCGTATAGGGGACGCCCGCGGAGGATCGATTTATCGAAGGTGACGACCGCCCTAGAAAGATTCGCGTTGGATTGGAACATGGACTGGAAGTATTCCTTCAGCGAGATGAGGTTGCGGCCTTCGAATGTTTGGCCCGTCAGCACGAGCGCCTTGATGCGGTCGGCTCGAAAGTCGCGATAGCCATTTCGCAGTCGGCACCATCCAATCAGGTGCCACGCCATGCTGTAGTAGAAGACGCCAATGGGTTCGACTTCGCGTTGGCTGTTTGTCTCTTCGTTGTTGGAATAGTCGATTCGGATCACTTCCTTTTTTACAACTGCTCTCTGGATGTCGGTCATGAAGTGATCGGGGAAGTCTTCCCTGTTTTTGACTTCGTAGCGCGACCTCAGAAATACCTCGATATGAGCGTCCAAGTTTTGGAGGTGGTCTTTCTCGGATTCATTCAATACAGCTTTGATCTTATGCATGGCCGAGGCATACGCGCCCTGGATCGACTTGTCGGCCATTTTTTCCACCAACTTCCCCGCGAGCATCATAGAACTGGCCTCGTCTTGGGTAAACATGACGGGTGGAAGGTGGTAGCCATCGACGATGAAGTAACCTTTCCCAGCCTCGGAACCGATGGGCACACCTGCTTCCATGAGGGCCTTCACGTCGCGATAGACTGTGCGTAAACTGATCTCGAACCGATCGGCGATCTCCTCGGCCTTTACGATCCGCTTGGTTTGCAGGTGGATAAGTATGGCCGTGAGACGATCGATTCTGTTCATGCAATAAATTTACACGAAAAACCGAAGTCGGAGGTTCTGTCTTTCGACGAATGAACTTACCAGAACACGATGTAGAGGGCGGCGATCACACCCGACACCAACATCACACCTACGGCAAACGCGCCGCTGATGCGGAACATGCCAGCATCGACGTCCACGTGTCCTTCGTTTTCCTTCTTAGGCATGAAGACGCTGATGAGCACCATCACCGCCACGAGAATGAAGAAGACGTAGCCCATTCGATGTAGGAAAGGGATGGTGGGTAGCCATTCATTAAACGCCAAGCCCAGCGGGAGTGTGAGTAACGCCGCCGTGAGCGCTGCGGCTCCGTTGGCGCGCTTCCAGAACATTCCCAACAAGAAGATCGCGACGACGCCAGGTGAAATCAAACCGGTGAAGTCTTGAATAAACTGGAATGCCTGGTCGAAGCGGCTCAGCGCCGGTGCGACCAAGATCGCGATGATCATAGCGACTACGATGGCAACTTTACCCACGTTGACGAGGTGGCTTTCAGATGCATCTTTCTTGAAATACTTTTTATACAGGTCCAATACGAAAATTGTCGAAATACTATTGGCCTTGCCTGCCAAAGAGGCCACGATGGCGGCGGTGAGTGCCGCAAACGAAAGACCTTTCAATCCGACGGGCAACAAGTTCAAGAGAACGGGATACGCCTTATCCGATTTCAATACTTCTTTCATGCTTCCATCGTCGAGCGTGATCGTTCCCATCATTTCTGTGGAGAAGATGCCATTCTTAAATAGAACATAGGCGGCGATGCCTGGTAACACGACGATGATCGGCATCAACAACTTCAACGAGGCGGCGAAGAGGAGACCGCTTCGGGCCGTTTTCAGATCGGCGCCGAGCGCTCGCTGGGTGATGTACTGGTTGCAACCCCAATAGTTCAGGTTCGCAATCCACATCGCCCCGATCAACACGGCGACACCGGGCAGTGCTTGGTAGGCGTCGGCTTGTCCGCCCTTGCCGTCGGGCATCATCACTTGACCTTGTCCCAAGATCATGTGGAAGTGGTCGGCTGCGTCTGTGCGGATGAACCCGAGAGCTTCGCCCACACCGCCGAGGTTCAACTCGACCGAGACCTTTTCGAGCGCGAGGTATGTGGTGACAAGTCCACCCATCACCAAGACGAGTACTTGGATCACATCGGTGTAGCCGATTACTTTCATTCCGCCGAGCGTGATGAATACGGCGAAGATCGCGAGGCCAATGATACACGTCGTGGATCCGAGTCCACTGATGGTGTCGACCGCGAGGGCCCCGAGATAAAGGATCGAAGATAAGTTGACGAAGATGTACACGAGCAACCAAAATACAGCCATGATAGTGGCGACCGTAGGACTATAGCGTTGTGCTAAGAACTGCGGCATCGTGTAAATTTTATTGCGAAGGTAAATGGGCAGGAAGAAGATGGCTACGACGAGCAGGGTTGCTGCTGCCATCCATTCGTACGAAGCGATGGCGAGGCCCATCGCAAACCCTGAGCCAGACATCCCGATAAACTGCTCAGCCGAAATGTTGGAAGCGATCAAAGAAGCACCGATTGCCCACCACGTAAGCGAGCCCTCCGCTAGAAAGAAATCTTTAGAGTCTGTGACCGCGCGTTTCTTACGGGTATAGATCCAGTACCCATAACCAGCCACGATGATAAAATAAATGAAGAAGACGATGTAGTCCGGAAACTGGAGGCTTCGCATAGCGGTCCGCGGTTTTTTTTAAGGTTTGAGGTAAAAACTTGAGTCTACTCTTGATGAACTCCATCCGCTAAGTCCACCAAATAAAAATCAGGTTCTTTTTTAAATGTAGCAAGATATTTCTCGTGAACGAAACCTTTTATGAAGTCGACGCGCGACTTTCTCACGAGGTTGATGGTACAGCCGCCAAAACCTCCCCCCATCATTCGGGCACCGAGCACACTCTCGCGGTCGTCTTCGGTGGTCGCGACCAGGAAATCCAACTCTTCACAGCTCACCTCGTACGCACGGCTGAGTCCCCAGTGTGTTTCGTTCAGCAGTGTGCCAAATCCCGCGAGGTCGCCAGCCATCAGGAGCCTAGCGGCAAATTGCGTCCGCGCAATTTCCTCGACCACGAATCGACACTTTGTGTAGACCTCCACTCCCATTTCGTCTTGCTGGGCATCCAACATTACCCGAGTGGCATCGCGCAGACTTTTCACTTGTTCATGTCGGCGTTGTAAGACGCGCACGCCCTGCTCGCACGCGGCGCGGCGGTCGTTGTAGGCAGTGGAGGCCAAACTATGCTTCACCTTCGTGTCTATCAACATGATGGCAAAGTCGCCCAAGTGGACCGGAAGAACTTGGTGCGTCAGCTTTTGACAGTCCAGCAACAACGCTGCATGCTTCACGCCGAACAGCGAAGCGTATTGGTCCATTAAGCCACAACGAACACCGGCATATTCATGCTCCGAGAACTGGGCAATTTTCGCAAGCGATAGCCGGTCTATACCCCAACCGAACAGTTGCGACAGCGCGTAGCCGAATCCACAACAAAGCGCTGCAGAAGACGACAGCCCCGCACCCACGGGTATGGTGCTTCCGAAAACACAATCCACTCCTTTAGGGGTGCGACCCTGGCGTGCCATTCCGGCCACGACACCCATTAGGTAGTTCACCCAACCGGGTCCTGGCTGCAACGAGTTCAAGTCGAAAGAAGCAGGCTCCGCGTAGTCGGTAGCAAAGAAGCGAAACACGTCGGTACCATTTGGGCGAATGGCGAACGTGATGTGGGCATTGATCGCCGCAGGCATGACAAAGCCCTCGTTGTAATCGGTGTGCTCTCCGATCAAGTTGATGCGGCCCGGTGCAATAAAAATCGATGGCTCCCCTTCAAACTTAGACTGAAAAAGTCGGATGATATCTCCTCTGTTCACGGCGTATTGATCTACGCGCAATATAAACTCAAATCGCCGACAGAATGAAGAATACTCATTAGCTTTGGATTGATGAAAGCCATCCTTCGCGCACCCGTTACGCTTTCGCTGGCGATTCTGAACGTCGCCATTTTTGTGACTTTGTACCTGCGGGCGCCGGCTACGTCAGGGAGTGAATGGATGTTCTACCTCCTAGATCATGGAGCTCTCTTCACTCCGTATGTACTGGCCGGCGATTGGTACCGGCTCCTGGCACACCAATTTTTACACGGGCACCTCCTTCACTTGGTGGTGAACATGTACACCCTCATAGCTCTTGGGATGGCCGTCGAGTTCGCCATAGGAAGCCGAAAAACACTGTCAGTTTACATCTTGGGTGGAGTTGCTGCTGGAATCGCCAGTATGTGGTTCAACCTGTACACGATTGGTGTTGGTGCATCCGGGGCCTTGTTCTCCGTGTTTGGATATAACGTGATCCAATTTCTGGTCAGAAAGGAAGAACGGTACCGCGCCGTGCCGATGATCATCAATTTCTCCATCTTCCTCGCAATCGGCATCGTGTTCCAGTCGGAATTACATTTCGACAACGCCGCGCACATCGGCGGTCTGTTGTGTGGCGCAGCCTTGGCCGGATTGTCTATCGCCTTCGGGCAGGAACAAAAGATTGGACCCTCCGACATCGGGCTAGCGATCGTCTTGTGCTTCGCGTGTCTTTTCCTTCCACGATACCAACTCCATTACTTCAACTTCTTTCAAGATGTGCTGGCGGCCGAAGACTCAACTTCGGCGTCGCTTGACTACCGGGAAGACGACGAATTCATTGCTAAGTCACAACGTGTGTTAAGTCTCTGGGATACCACCATGCTTGAACTCGATAGCATCGACTACCTGCCGACCTCACTCCATCGCGACACGTTCAACCTGCGCCGCTACATTCAGTACCAAAAAGATCGAACTCGCTTCCGGACGACGCTGGTGGCAAATGAATCGTACATCTACATGGACAGCATCGAAGCAGCATCCGACTCGCTGCGGAAATACACACAGCTCGACTACCCGCTTAACATCCGACCTGCACCCGAGAATCGAGACGAAGAAGTATCAGAATCAAAGCTTCAGGCAGTTCAGATTTGGTACGATAGCAACTGGTCGGAAGTGCCGTTGCCGCCGGCTCCCTACTACCGGATCGGAACGAGAGATTCAATTGATCGTTGGCAAGGTCCTGTGTTCGATCATTTCGCGGACGGCACGATGCAAATGAAAGGTCACTACAAAGATGACCGCCGTGATGGTGTGTTTATTTACTACCGCGATCGTCGTCGATACGAGGCTGCCGGATTGTATCGAGAAGATCGCCGAGTCGGCAAATGGGAGAACTTCCACCCCAATGGCAAAATCGAAAGCGAGGTGTACTTCCGAGACCGATATTTCCTGAAGAGTTATTGGGATTCGACCGGTGTCCAAATGGTGAAGGATGGAAACGGAACGGAAATCCATCGATACCCAAATGGAGTCGTTGCATTAGAAGGTCAATATATCGATGGCTATCAAGAAGGATACTGGTATGGGCGCCACGAAGACGGCAGTCTTTATTTTGAAGAAAACTACCTTCACGGGAGACTACTCAATGGACGAGCGCGCTCCAATAACCGGCAGGCGGTCTATGATGAGAGCACTCTGTACGCCCTTCCAGAAGTGGGTGTCAAAAAGTTGAATGAATATTTTGCCTCGCAGACCAAGGGATCGGACACGCACGGTGTGGTCAAGTTGTCGTTCCGCGTGACCGTAAAAAGTCGAATCGTCGACATCAGAATCGAGCAGAGCGTGACGAAAGAGTTGGATGATCGCGCCAAGGAAATTCTTTTGAAAGGCCCGAAATGGCTCCCAGCACGCATCCATGGAATAGAACCCGCCGACGGGTACGGATTCGTATCAATCGAGTTCTAACGAAGTCCGGTTAGGAACGTGATCACTTCCGCCGAAAAGTCTCTAGAACGCGAAGTGTCGTTGTGGGTGCCGGGCACACGCTTGTAGGTAGATCCGGGAATCATGGCGGCAAGAGCTGCCGAAGATCCGTTGTCTTCATCTTTGTCGCCGCAAATCACGAGCACTGGCTTTTTTACCTTCGCGAAGTCTTCAGCGCTTGTAGATGGTTGACCATTCTGCATGAACGCTAGCGCGGCCTGATCGAGGGTGGGATCATTCTTCACGCGGTTCACGAGGCCTTCTAGTTCGGGAACTGGTTCACCACTCAGCGCTTGATAGAACATGATACGGCGTGGCCAAGAAGGGTTCGTGAAGTCGGAACCCATCCCACCGAGGATAGCTGCCTGTACCCGTGAATCCTTTAACAACAAGCGCGACGCGATGATCGCTCCTCGGGAATAGCCGACGGCGCTGTATTGTTTCAACTTTAATCGATCAGCCAACAACATCAGATCCTTCGACTCGGCATCGTCCAAATAGGCTTCTTTGTGATGTGGCTTCGCCGAACGTCCATTGCCACGAAGGTCCATGATGATCACACGGTAACCCCGCGCGATCAAGTCGCGATACAACTCCGTGCGTTTCCAAGACTCGCTATTCACAATGAACCCGTGGATGAGCATGACGGGTTTGCCCTTGCCGATTGTCTCGTAGTAAATCCTTGTCCCATCGAAGGACTGGAACGATGCCGTATCGGCTTTTTGTGCGAACGCCAGCGCCGGCAGCAGAAGGCACGCGAGCACGAGTACTTTACTCATTGGGTCGTTTTCGTAGTTCGAATACAAGGGCCCCCACCACGATGAGCACCACTAGGAACGAAGAGACCATCGTCACCTTGTTGCCAATTACGTACGATTTGGGTTGGAACAAGAACTCGATGGTATGGCTGCCAGCAGGAACCTCCAACGCGCGGAGGACATAGTTTGCCCGGAGGATTGGAACTTCCTTACCGTCGATGGTAGCGGTCCATCCTTCCGGGTAGTAGATCTCCGAAAATACAGCGAGCCCATCTTTCGCAGACTGCGATTCGTACTTCTGCCAATAAGGTTTCTTCTCCAGAAAATGGATCACACCCGTGCTGTCGGTCGCGGTACTCTGCAACTTCATTTTTGACTGATCGACCACCGCGACCAGTCGAGTATTGACATCAGCAATTTTTCTTAGTTCTTCATTGGGAGAATTGACCGTGACGATTTCGCGGGGGAACCATCCATTTCCATTTGCTGAAGTATTTAAAAAGACGTTGTTGGCGCTTTCACCATACACAAAGTACTTGGCGTTGAGCATATTCAACACGCCATAGTTGTCCATATTCAGGGGACCGGCCTGGGCATCGCTCAGCAAACGTTCAGATTCCGGTATGATGCACGAGTCGTAAAGTTCTTGGTAGCGTTTCAGGCGTACGGCGCTATATCCACCCAGTGAATTGTGAAAGTAAGATGTACCGGCTTCGTAGAAGCCCTGCAAGTTGAAAACACGGTAGTATGTCTTGTCCATCAAGATTTGTTCATCGGCGGCGGAGGGTGTATAGTTTCTGGCCGTAGTCGCGGGCACATAGTTGTTCTCTTTCGTGAAATATCTACTGTCTACGACCATCAAATCGACGGCAACCATAAATCCCAAGAAAGCGAAGAAGCCATTGGGCGATATTTTCTTGGGGACATTGAAGAATAGTAAAATAAAGATACCTCCGATAAATGCGAGGGAGCGAAAGGCGTCGGCGCGCAAGAGATCTTTGCGGTCAGATTGCAGGGCATGCAAGAACCAAGTGGGTAAACGATCTTCGAAGTCGCGCGTAAAGCTCAATATCCCGGGTGCGATCACGAACAAGGCACAAAGTCCGCCTGTGGCACCGAACGCAATCCACAGTTTCTTTTTCATGGCGGGGTTCACACCCTCTTGTAAGATTTTTTCGAGCCCCAACATGGCCAGTAAGGGCATTGCGAAGAAGGCCATAATCATGGCGAAGGTGACAGAACGAAACTTGTTGTAGCCGGGTAGATGATCGAACATGAAATAGTTGAACGATTGAAAACTACTTCCCCAACTAAATAGGATGCCCAAGATCGCGACCGGCACCAACCAAGCCACGTACTTCCGTTCGACGACCATCGCACCCAAGATGAACAAGAAAAAGATGATGGCGCTTGCGTAGTAGGGCGACGACAGGCGTTGTGGTCCCCAATAGGCGCTGGTGAACTGCGCGAGTTGGTTGATCATCTCACGATCGCCAGAATTCATCAACGCTTGGTACGATGCGCTTTTGTCGTTGGACACAAAGAGATCGCCGCTCGATCCGCCATAGAAGTTTGGAATCAACATGGTCATCGGTTCAAGGATGCCGTAGCTGAATTCAAAGGCGTAACTCTTCGGCAGGCCGGAACCTGACGCATCGGCGGATACAACGGTGAGTTCAGATTTTCCGCGGGTAGAATACTTCGCGAGTTCCGTTACTGCCCACATTTGACCGAAGAAAGAACCGATCGCGATAAGCACGGCGCCAACCAACACGGCGATGTTCAACGAGAATTCCTTCCACTTCTTTTCGCGAACGGCAAACACCAATTGCATGAGTCCGTAACCCATCACGATCAACATGAGATAGTAGGTAATCTGCAAGTGGTTTTCCCGCAGGTGAAGGGCCATTCCGAGGGTCGTGACGGCAAATCCAAGCGTCTTACGCTGAGAGAAAACCAGATGGATACCCGCGACAATAAGCGGCATGAAGGCGATGGCTCCAATTCTCGAGTTATGACCGGCAGACAAGCCAATAATCATGTAAGAAGTGAAGGCAAAGGCGATGGCGCCGGCAATGGCCAGGTAAGGCCGTACACGAAATGCGAGGAGCATGACATAGTACGACAACAGCGCCCAGAAAATACCATTGACAGGGTGAGGCAGATAAAAGGAAAAGATGCGCTTGATGAGACTAACAGCTTCGTCGCTCCAGTCGAGGTTGATCATGTACGCAGGCATACCCGAAAACATGGCCCCGGCCCAAAGGCCTTCTTGATGCGTGGCGTCGCGGAAGTCGCGAAGTTCTTTGCTGCTCCAGAGGAACTGGGTGATGTCGCTTTGATTCAACGCCATGTTGTTAAAAAACAAAGGGCGGAAGAACAGGATGGTGAGCACCAAGAAGATTACGACGGCAACTGCGTGCGGGAAAACATCGCGAGTAAAATCAATCTTTTTCATCTGATCGCAAATTAGGAAGGATTGTGATGCCGCCCAACACGAAAAATACCCCACGCGAGGTCGGCGGATTTTAGGTAATTTGATCGCATGCTTCGATCCATCCTTTCTCTAATGCTCATCGCGGGGAGCGCATGCGCAGGCTTGGCCCAAGAGCTTTCAGGTCATGTTTTCATCGACCAAAACAACAATGGTCAATTCGATGCGGGCGAGAGTGGGGTTCCGTCCGTGGCGGTGTCGGATCAAGTGTTGGTGGTACTGACGGATGCGTCGGGTCGGTTCGAACTCACGCCTACGAGCGGCAAGACCGTCGTGATGATCTCGGTGCCCAATCAATTTCGAGCCACCCATGGTTTCTGGAAAACCATCGGCACGGGCGCGCCTCTAGACTTTGCCTTGGCGAAAAGCCCCATGCCCCAAGAATGGAGTTTTGTGCACGCATCGGACACGCACCTGAGTGAACAGTCTGTCGTTCGCACCGAGAAGCTTCGACAACTGGTTGATCCGCTGAAGCCTGCATTCATGATCGTGAGTGGCGACCTTACACGAGACGCTCTTCGGGTACCGGAAGCGGAAGCGCGACGTTACTATCAATTATATGTCGATGAAATGAAGAAGTTCTCTGTCCCGGTATGGAGTGTACCTGGCAATCACGAGATCTTTGGTATCGAGCGGCATCTTTCGCTGGTGAGCCCATCTCACCCGCTATATGGCAAGAAGATGTACGCTCAGTACTTGGGTCCCAACTACTATTCATTCAATTACGGCGGTATTCACTTTGTGGGGCTCGACGATGTCGATTTTGCCGACACGTGGTACTATGGCCACGTCGATTCAGCGCAGGTGGCTTGGTTGAAGAAAGACCTGGCGAGTGTACCTGCTTCCACACCTGTGGTAACATTTCAGCACATGCCCCTGTTTTCCGGCGGCCTCAGTCTAGGACCGTATGAAGAGGCAGGACCTGGCAGAACCTTGGAGCGGGTGAATGGCGTGCTGCAGTATCGACATGTGGTGTCGAATGCGCAGGAATTATTGAAGATACTCCAGACGCATCCCCATCCCCTTTCGCTCGCGGGTCATTTTCACGCGCGTCAAATCTTTCGTTATGAAAGCACGGGACAGAACACACGTTTCGAACAGACTGCCGCGATTGTTGGAAATGGCGGCGAAGGCGACATCGAAATGAAGTCGGGGTTCGTCGTGTATAAAGTAAAGAGTGGATCTATCGATGGGGGAACCTTTGTTCCCTTGGACTAACTCAGAACCGGGGGTAGGCAGGTCGAGAGCAAAAAATCACGTCCACAAAAAAATCAAGCAGTCTTTAAAACCTGTTTCGCGCGGCTCTTGTCGCCAACGATGTTGCGCAGCCGGGCCTCCACTTCGTTTTCCTGAAGGTTGGTCCAAGCGCGGTTAAAGCGTTTGTAGAATGACGGATCGGACTGGGGCAACTTGGGCCACGTGGTCTTGGTTAACCTGAAATTGATCATATTCTCAAGTTTTGGTGTAACATGTCTAAAGACGAAACCTCCTGGTTTTTAGTTTGCGAAACGCGAGAAAAATTGTGCCAATTCGCCCTATTTGTCGATGAAAAGTCGATTCATGTGATCGAGTTTTCTCGAAGTCGGCGCCAGCAAACGGTTTCGACGCCTGCACCACCCATTTCCATCCCCAAACCCGGTTCCCGGTAACCATCCAAACAAAAAGGGAGTGCCTTTGTTTTAGACACTCCCTTTCGCGAGATGGTTGCAGGAAAGCTACTAGCTGCTCTTTTTCACCGATCCTCCTGAACTTGAGTCTGTATTGGTGTTGGTGGGATTGCCCCTGTAACGGATACTTCCACCGCTACTCGCCCGCGCGTCGAGCGACTTGGTGACATTCACTTTTGCGCTGCCGGCAGACGAAGCAGCTGCTTCTACCGTCTCGCACTCTAGATTATACGCATCAACTGAGCCGGCGCTGCTTGCCTCAACCGTCAACGATTTGGCTTTGCCCTCCAGCGTAATGTCGCCAGCGCTGGCCACATCGACAGAGACGTTGTCGGAGTCAATTTGGAGTTCGACACTCGCTGCGCTGGCAGCGGTAATCGTAAGCTTCGATGATTTCAGGATTCCTTCCGAAAAAATGTTAGAAGCAGAAGTCGCGGAAACTTTTTCGAGTGCGACATACGTGACATACGCCCGGACTACTCGCCTTCCGCGGTAATTTCCATCGCGCATGTGAACACGCAGATAGCCACCGCTTACTTCCGTCAACACGTCTGACAATTGAACATTTTCAACTTCGATTTTGACACTCTCTTTATCACCTTTCTTCAGATAGACATCAATCGCTTCGGAGGCGCGCACGCCACGGAAGGATTCCAAGGGTCGCGTTTCAGTTTCTTGGGCTACCGCCGTCCATCCAGATAACAAAAGCAGGAAGACCAGGCTCAACTTATTCATAGGCGTATTCAAATTTGCGGGAAAGACCGCGTGTTAACAAAAGGGTTGCTTCCGTGCGTTCACAGGAGGGTAAGATTTTTTTATGCGGTGTAAGAAATTAGCGTTTTTTGCCTAAATTTCGATATGTCACTGCGATAACTTCGCACAAAATTCTGAAAAGTTTATGATCAAAGAACAATTAAACGTCCTAATTAACTTGGCAGCGAGTGACTCGAAGGTTGCTGAGAAGGAAGCCAAAGTCATTCACATGATTGGCAAAGCCAATGGCATATCGAAGGACGAAATTGAAAATATGCTAAAGTCCCCCCGCCCCATCGGCGATCTTTCCAGCTTTAGCGAAGACCAAAAGTTTGAAAACCTCTACCACCTGATCCAATTGATGAAAGCCGATGGTCAGGTCTTCAAGAGCGAAGTCAACTTCTGCGAATCTATCGCCGAGAAACTCGGTTACAAGAAAGGCGTGGTAGCCGAGCTCTCCTCACGTATTTATAGCGACCCGAGCATTACCGCCGATCGCAAACTACTTTCCGAACGCGCACACAAGTTTCTGAAATAATTACGATCTCTTTACTGATCTAAAAAGCTGGCTCCCGAAGGAGCCAGTTTTTTTTCTGCCTACTCGCGGCGGTAGACCACTTTGCCGTCTACGATCGTCATGTCTACCTGCGTGCTCAGTATCTTGTCTTCGTCCACGGTCATGATGTCTTGGGACAGCACGGTAAAGTCTGCCAGCTTACCCGATTCAATCGACCCCTTGATTGCGTCTTGAAAGGCGCCGTATGCCGCATCCAGTGTATACGACCGAAGCGCTTGCTCGCGCGTCATTTTCTCGGCGGGCTCGTAGCCCATGGGTGGTTGGCCATCGAGCGACTTGCGTGTCACCGACGCGTAGAAACAGGCGATCGGATTGATCGGCTCGACCGGTACGTCCGTTCCATTTACGATGCGAGCACCCGACTTAAGAAGTGTCTGCCACATGTAGGCTCCGTCTACGATTCTTTTTTCGCCAAGGCGTTCGATAGCCCACGCACGGTCGGACGAAAGATGAATCGCCTCCATCGACGGGATGACGCCCAACGCCGCGAAGCGTGGGATATCGTCGGGATGCAAATGTTGGGCATGTTCGATTCTAAAGCGGTGATCTCGTACCGACGGATTTTCTTTGAACGCGATCTCATAACGGTCGAGTACTTCTCGGTTTGCACGGTCGCCAATCGCGTGCGAGCATACTTGGAAGCCTGCCTTCAATGCCTCACGCGACGTTTTCAGAACAGTATCCATGGAAATGGTCGGCATCCCAACCGTCTCGTGGCGGTCAGCGTACGGTTCGAGCAACCAGGCTCCCCGCGATCCCAAGGCCCCATCGCAATTCAACTTGATAGACCGAATGGTGAGCCAACCCGTCGAATCAATCTCCGGTCCTTTCTTGAACCATTCGTACAACATGGGACGATCGAAGCCCGTGAGCATCACGTACAGGCGTGACTTCAACTTTCCATTCGCCTTGAACTTCTTGAACAGTTCAATGCTCTCGCGCGACGCACCTGCATCGTGAAAGCTCGTGATGCCCGCTTTCGCACATGCGTTCATCGCCAACTCCAGCGCCTGCGAATCTGTTTCCTCAGAATTATCAGGGACGTATTTGGAGATGAGGCCTTGCGCGCGTTCGTTAAAAATGCCAGTGGGGTTGCCTAAGTTGTCGCGGATGATTTCGCCGCCTTCACCCAAGTTCTTTTCGAGTTGCTCGATCGACAAAGGGTTCACACCCGCAATCTGCATGGCCTTCGCGTTCGCGAAAGCCGCATGGCCGCTGGCATGCCATAACAATACGGGATTATCCGGCGATACGCTACTCAGGAGCTGATGCGTTTGAAAGCCTTTCACCATGACAGTGGGTTTCGTTGTCCACTTGTCTTGATGCCATCCACGCCCTAATATCCATTGGCCGGGTTGCGCTTTCGCGACGGCTCCCTTCACGCGCTCCACTAGCTCTTCGTAGCTTTTGATGTCGCTTAAGTTGAGGGTCAGCTCTGTGTAACCGAGCCCCATGATATGACCATGGCCTTCTATCAGACCGGGCGTCATCGTGCGCCCTGCCAAGTCAATCACATTGGTTTGATCGCCCTTGTATTTCATCGCGTCGGCCTGTGTGCCGGCGAAAACAATCTTGGTACCACGTACCGCCACCGCTTCCACGGTCGGTTGGCGTGGATCCATCGTATAAATTGTACCGCCCGAAATGATCGAGTCGGCGGGTTGAACTTTTGAGCAGCCAATCAAAATGATCGACAGGATAAAAATATTGAGGTAACGCATAGGAATCTAAAGTAAACCGATTTGGTGGCATTCCATTCTGGATTTAGACAAAAGGTGTGATTCTGTGCTATCTTCACGCCGTCAAATGAAGCAACGACTAGCGCTGTTCGGGCTCCTGGGGCTTTTCTGGATGGTCTTTTTTACGATCAGCCGTGTCCTCTTCTTAATGTACCACCACGCATTGGCCGCGGAGCTATCAGCACTCGACTTCGTCAAGATCTTGGGGCTGGGAAGTCGCATGGACGCCGCCATCAGCGCCGACTGCATCATTCTTACCGGACTTTTGCTCACGATCTCTTGTCTGCAGAACGGTCGTTGGATCGCTGTGGTGAATCATTTGATTGTCGTGGTCTTCCTACTCATCTCGACGGTGATCGTGATCGCCGATCTGGAATTGTATCGGCACTGGGGATTTCGGATGGATAGCACGCCATTACTCTACTTGGGTTCGGAAGGCGCCGGCAGCGTGAGCCCGGGTGTGGCCATCCTCCTCGGGTTGTTACTCGTGGGTTTAATCGGACCGTTTCTTTGGATGTACTTTCGCTACATCGCCCCGCGCTTCTCGCAGCTTCCTCCTACCCAAGGGTCGTCGGCGATTGTCATGTTTCTCGCTACCGCATTACTGTTCATCCCCATTCGCAGTAGTTTTTCAGTGGCCCCACTCAACACGGGGGTTGTTTACTTTCATCGGACCTATCCGTTCGCCAATCACGCCGGCATCAACGTGGTTTGGAACTTTTTCGAGAGCGTGGCAGACAACCACCAGAAAATGTATCCGGAATCATTCTTTGACCAAGACCGTGCCGGGGAAGTACTTCGTTCCTTGAATCAGGGGTCTGACTCCACACTGATCCTAGTCGGAGATCGCAAGCCAAACGTTTTGTTGATCGTACTGGAGAGCTTCACAGCACGCGTCATTGAGCCGCTCGGCGGGCTGGCAGACGTCACACCCAACATCAATCAACTTGTCCACGAAGGAATCTTGTTCGACAGTTTGTACGCGAGTGGTGATCGAACGGACAAAGGAATCGTTGCCATATTGAGCGGCTACCCCGCGCAACCCAAGACGTCGATCATCAAGTATCCAGCGAAAACACAAAGCTTATCCTACTTGCCACGAGCGCTAGAGAAATTGGGGTACCATACATCATTCGTGTATGGTGGTGACATTGGCTTTGCCAACATGGAATCTTACGTTACCACGGCTGGCTTTGGACACATCACCGAAGACGATGACTTTCCATCGGAATGGAACGCCTCGAAGTGGGGCGTCCACGATCACTACGTATTCGAGCGGCTCGGCCAAGAGTGCGATACCGCTGCCGCGCCTTTTTTCAAGGTGATGTTGTCGTTGAGCAGCCACGAACCGTTTGATGTTCCGCTCGATCCTCCGTTTCGATCTGGAACTGCGGAGGTAGATCAGTTCGTCAATGCGATTCATTACACCGACAAGAGCCTCGGTGCATTCATCGAAAAAGCCAAACAATCGTCATGGTGGAAGAATACCTTGGTCGTCATTACGGCCGATCACGGCCATCGTTTTCCAGACGCAACCGAATTGAAAGAAAAAGGCCGATTTCATATTCCTATGCTCTGGATCGGCGGGGCTATCACCAAGCGTGACACCGTAATTCACACCACCGGCAGTCAAGTCGACATCGTGAATACCCTGCTCTCACAAGTTTCAAAGCGCGATGGATCCTTTACTTTTAGTAAGAATTTGCTCGATCCAAAGGTGAATCCCTATGCCGTGTACGTATTTCACAATGGTTACGGGTATGTCGATGGCATTAATGAACACGTATACGACTTCGACTTAGAGGACTATGTGAGCAAGAAGGGCGATCAAGAAGATCGAGCCAAGGCGTTTATGCAGGAACTTTTTAGCGATTACAACAGGAGATAATGAAGAACATGAAAAGATTTTGGTTAATGCTAATAGTCTTTAGTGGGCTCTCTTCGGCGGCGTCGGCGCAAGAGTTTGGACTTTCGTTCTCTTACTTTATTCCCAGAAACGGCGATTTCTCAACTCCCATCAGTCCCTTTTCGTTTCGGGGTGTCGGCATCAATATTAATCGATACTTCGCCCTTGAAACCGGTATCACCTTGTATCGCATGTCGGGCCTCGGCCTACGAGACGTTCCCTTTGAAACCAAGAACTCAATGGTCGGCCCGAACTTTACGTTCTTCGTTCCCGTCGAAGGGGTCATTCAATTTCCCGGACGGGGTTTCGAGTTCGACATCAAAGGGGGCGGGTTCGTATTCTATGGACTGAATCAAAAGCTTAACTATGGCAATATTGATCGGGCGCTGGCCCAAATGGAATCATGGGCCGTGGCCAACTCCAATCTATCATTCGGAAATTCCCCTGGGTTTGGTTGGCACACAGGCGTTGAACTAAGTGTGGATGTAACACAACAGTTCGGCGTGTCGATCGAAGTGAATTACCTCATGGGGGCGTCCGCGTTTCCGCTGACAGGTCAATATCTGGGTGGCTCGTTGGGCGGACCCAACACGGTGCGAGACGCGTCGTTCAAAGATGCCAAGATCGACTTTACAGGTCTCGAGGTATCAATTGGGGTGTACATGACCGGTGGTGGTGGTCCAGCGAAAAAGAAAAAACGCCGCTAGTGGTTGCTCGCGAAAGCCCTGACCGGCTCCACCCATTCATTCCGGAAATGGTCAAGGAAGTCTTCGTGCCCTGCGCCTTGGATCACGACCAATTCCTTTTCTCCCGATAAGTTCGCAAAGATACTGTCCGTATCGGCACGCGATACCTTGTTGTCCTCCGAACCGTAAATCAACAAAGTGGGTGTTTGAATAGCCTTGGCATACTCCACGGGATTATGCGAGAAGGCATCGAAACGATTTTCAAAACCGCCCCAGAAAACCAATAAGTTGGCCATGGGAAAAGAAGGGATGTTCATCAACTTGAATCGTGCCTGCACGGTAGACAACATTGTCGCAAATGGGCATTCCAAGACAAGCGCCTGCACTTGAATTAACTGATCGGCGACTGCTTTCATCACGGCGGCCGCTCCCATCGATGTGCCGAAGACGAGGATGTTTTTTTCGCCCTTGCTTTGTACATAAGCGACGGCGTCGGCCACTTGGTCTGCTTCGTAAAAACCAATGGTCGTCTGATTTCCGCCCGACCCACCAGATCCGGAAAAGTCAATTAACAAGGTGCGGTAACCCAGCGATCGAAATATCTCGGCCCGTTCTAACAAAGAAGACTTCTCTCCTGAATAACCATGGAAGAGTATTGCTGTTCCGATGGCCTGAGGTTGATCGATCCACCATCCCTCCAGGCTCACCCCCGTGTCTATTCTGACGGTCTCGTACGGGACCGATGGTAGTTGGCGATGCGTCGGATGTGGGTGCTTGATGCCAAAAACCAGCGCCTCAAACTTATCGACGAAAGAAAGTTCCTTCGGGTCGCCAGTCCGCTCGCCGACGCCAGAAAAATGGGTAAAGCGATAGGCATGAAAAGCGGCAACTATGTTCATAGCCAAGAAAAGGCCACAGAGTGCCCAGACAATGCGACGGAAGGACTTTGATTTCAACACCTTGCGTGTGAACGAAACCGCCTGCCACTGGGTTGTTCATTCTTTCCTTCTTTATCGTTTGACTTTCTCAAAAAATTACCTTATTTGCTTAACAAAATATAAGCATATATATGGCTAAAGAATATTTGGGTGAGTTTGAGGAGGTGATTTTGACGTTGGTAGCGGCGATGCGGGAAGAGGCGTATGGTGCCGCTATTGCCGACGAGATTGAAACCCGCCTGAAGCGCGAGGTAAACTTGAGTGCGGTTCACGTCACCTTGTATCGGTTGGAGGACAAGGGATACATCAAGTCGAGTTTGGGTGGAGGCACGAACGAACGGGGCGGTCGCCGAAAGCGTATCTACACGATTACGACGGCGGGTATGGCCGTATTGCGCGCCATGAAAGAGGTGCGTGTCGACTTATGGAAAATGGTTCCGCAGTTGAAGCTCGCAAACGGCGGTCGTTAAAGGAGCAGCCATGCGGTCGAAAGAAGAAATTTGGGTTCACCGAGTTCTGCAGTTGTTCTGTCCGAACCACTTGATCGAAGAGATCGAAGGCGATTTGATGCAGCGATTCGATCGCGATCGCTCGCGGTTTGGGAGAACTGTCGCACGCCGCAAGCTGGCGTGGAATGTCGTGCGTTTCTTCCGCCCCGGCATCTTGTTAAGAAAAACCCACCAAACGATTCACACAAAAAACAACATGGATATGATCGGCAATTACCTGAAAGTGATGCAACGTCACATGTTTAAGAACAAGTTGAATACCGCCATCCACGTGCTGGGGCTAACCACGGGTATCACCTTTGCGTTGGTCACAGGCGTTTATGTCTGGTCGGAGATGCGTGTCAATTCGGAACTGAAAGATGTTGACAGGCTCTACATCTTCGAGTTCCAGCAATCGGAGGGTAACAACTATCCGTTCTTTGCTCCTATGCCGCTCGCGAAGGTTCTTGGAACGGAATATCCCAACTTGGTTGAAGACTACTTTCGATTGTATGACCGCCGCGTAAAAGTTTCTAACGGCGACCGCCATGTGATCTACCAATCCATCCTAGGTGATTCGACTTTGCTGACCATGATGGGTTTTCCCGTCAAGGCTGGTGATCCCGCCACGGCATTGGCCGAGCCAAACTCAATCGTGATCACTGAAGATGTCGCCCAGCAAATGTTTGGACGCACGGATGTGTTGGGCGAGCACCTCGACTTGACTAGCGGAACAAACCAAAAAACCACGTTCGAAGTGAAGGCGATCTTGCCCAAGTTGGTGAGCAATTCCGTTACCGACATTCTGCATATGGACGCGAAGGTTTTTCTCCCCTTCGCCAACGCTCCCGACTTCCTCCTACCCGACCCAGACCAGTGGAACAACGGCAACTGCATTGCCTACGTGAAATTGAAACCAGGCGTCAGTCCCACGGAAGTGGAAGAACTCTCTAACAAGATTACCCGCGAACGGCGACCTGCCGATGTACAAGGTGCCGATCGCTTCGTCTTGAGGCCCCTCTCTAATTATTACCTGTTGTTTGGCAATGCCTCGGTGATAAAGATGATTTCGATCATCGGTGGTATTTCAGTTTTCATTTTGCTGCTGGCTGGCATTAACTTCATCAATCTTTCGATTGCTGGGGCCGCAGCACGCTTGAAAGAAATAGGCGTCCGAAAGGTCATCGGCAGTGTTCGAAGTCAAATCATTTTTCAATTCCTTTCCGAGTCGGTTTCCCTCGCGATCATCGCCGGAGCATTCGCAATTTTGGCCTATCAAATCGGTCGCCCATTCTTTTCGGAGACTTTCAACACGCCGCTCCTCAGCGTGGTCGAATTTCCCGTCTCGTTTTTCGTCTACTACGTCCTTGGTTTGATTTCCCTCGGCCTGTTGGCAGGAAGTTACCCCGCCTTTAGGCTATCAAGTTTTCGGTCGGTGGATTCATTGAAGGGAAAGATTAACACGGGATCCGGTCGACATGCCTTTACACGCACGCTGTTGATCATTCAATTCTCTGTATCAATTATCGTGTTTGTGAGTGCACTGGTTGTTCGAGAGCAGATCACCATATTCTTGAACAGCAACTTGGGGTACAATCAGTCCTCGGTGCTCACCATCCCATCGGCGCCGAGGATTTGGTCGGTAGAAGGCGTAGCGAAAATGCTCACAGCGAAAGAACAGTTCCTGTCCATCCCTGAGGTCGAGAGCATGAGCCTGTCGTGGGAGGTGCCAAACGGAAACGTGTCGGGGAACACCGACTTGTATCCACTCGGGGGCGATCGCGAGAAAACACTTAGCCTTCCGCTTTTCACTACCGATGAGGACTACGATAAAGTATTCGAAATAAAACTACTAGATGGCGTGTTCTTCCAAGACGAGGCAAACCCATGGCGTCCGCACGACGTGGTTCTCAGTGAATCGGCAGCCCGAATTCTTCAAGTAGGTGTTGGCGACCAATTGAAAACACCGTCGGTCGATTCAGTCACGTTCACTGTGCGAGGCATCGTACAAGACTTTCACTACACGTCGATGCACGATCCAGTCCGTCCCGTGGGTTTTATCCATCCGCGGGAAATACTGGCTTATCGTTTCTTCTCCATTCGTTTGCAACCCGGAAACTTAGTTGAAGCTGTCGCGAAGGTCGAGCAGAAGTGGCGGGAGACATTTCCCGATGATCCCTTTGAATTCATCTTCATGGAAGATCAAGTTGCAGGATTGTATAAATCGGAAGTTCGGCTGCAGAAAGCGACGACGATTGGAACCGCGATCATGACCGTGATCGTCGTGGTGGGACTGCTGGGCATGGTGCTCATCGCAGTCACTCGTCGTTGGCGAGAAATAGCAGTTCGCAAAGTCCTCGGTTCCTCCGTCAGCGGTATTGTTCAATTGTTTGCCCTTGAATACCTATGGATTATCGGGATTGCGTTCGTGGTGGCAACGCCATTGTCGTGGTATGCAATGAATCGTTGGTTGCAGGACTTTGCCATTCGCTCGCCGCTGCACGTGTGGATTTTCATATTACCAGGCGCTGCTTTGATCGGGCTCGCCCTTTTGATCATTGCCGTAGGTACACGAAAAGCCGCTACGTCGAATCCAGCGCAAGCCCTTCGTTCGGAATAAGTCGCGCGGAAACGTCCCATGAAAATTGAACCGCCGAAAATTTTCTCTCGCCTGCTAAGGCTCGTTCCCCGTCATTTATCGGAGGAGCTCGAAGGAGACTTGCTTCATCGATTCGATCGTGACGTGCCAAAGTACGGGCTGCGCCGTGCACAATGGCGGTTTCTATGGAACGTGATCTGTTGCCTGCGTCCTGGGATTCTATTTCGTCGGCGCCCACCTCAACCCACCAACTTTATGATCAACAGTTACATCACCATTGCGATTAGAAATCTATTGGCAGGCAAGATGCGTTCCGTGATCGGGATACTAAGCTTGGTCGTGGGACTGTCTTGCATGTTGGTGATGCTCTCCATGGCCCACTTCGAAAGGAGCTTCGATCAATTTCACAGTCGATCCGCGCGTACATACCGGGTAAATCGTTTGGTCGCGACACCGCAAGGTGCCCAACTACAAAGTGGCCTGCCCGGACCAACGGCAACCATGATCAAATCCAGGGTTGCTTCCATTGAGCGTTCCACCGCCGTGCAATATTATGGTGCGGTTCAAATAGATATCCCGCACGGGCAGGACGTGAGGCGATTCAAAGAAATGAGCGGGGCGGCCTTCGTCGACGCCGATTTCTTCGAAATTTTCGATTTTGCGGGTACCTCCTTTCGTTGGATTTCCGGAGAACCACACCAGGCATTGGAGGAACCGTTTCAAGTGGTGCTCACCGAGTCAATGGCCAAGAAATACTTTGGTGATGAGAGCCCGCTCGGAAAAACAATCGTATTGGAAGCACAGGCAGAGTGCCTCATCACGGGCGTGATCACCGACCTACCCGATCATTCTGACTTCCCTTTCCAAGTACTGATCTCGTACGCAACCCTCTATGAAATCGAAGGAGACCGTATGCGCGACGATTGGCGCTCCGTCAACCACGACAATCAAGTTTTCGTTGTGATTCCCGAAGGTTCGGTGCCTCAGGAAACCGAAGATCAATTCGATCGCGTGCATGCCTCTTTGGTCGACGCAGCACTGGCTGCTGAACAGAAATTCAGGCTGCAGCCCCTCGCCCAACTCCACCGCGATTCGGAGCTTGGAAACTTCCGACATCGCACTATGTCATCAGAGGCCATTGCGATCATGATGCTCGTCGGAACCCTGCTGCTCGTCGTGGGTTGCATCAATTACATCAACCTCGCCACGGCGAATGCCACGCTCCGGGCCCGCGAAATTGGAGTACGCAAGGTGTTGGGCAGCGGCCGCCGCCAGTTGATTGTCCAATTCATCACCGAGGCCTTCTTGGTAGTCATTACCTCTGCCTTTCTTGCCTTGGTGGTTGCTGAAATTGTGTTGCTCCAGTTCACGAGTATCACGATGATCCGCCAGCCCCTTGAGTTGATCACAGACCTAAACATGTGGGTGTGGATTGTAGTGTTGGTAGTTGTCGTCACCTTGCTCGCTGGAATCTATCCCGCGGTTGTCATCTCCAAGTTTGGCATATTGGGCGCCCTCAAGGGTCTCAATCATCGAGGACAGGGAGGCGTTGCTTTCCGACGCACATTGGTCGTTGTGCAGTTCGCCACGACGCAAGCTTTCTTGATCGGCGCCGGCGTCGTTTTGTTTCAACTGAATCATTCTCAATCGCGCGATGTAGGGTTTCAAAAAGACTGGGTCATCACAGCAGCAATCGACCCATCTAATCAATCGCAATCAAATGTCCTGGCATCCCTCTTGGTGTCAAGTTCGTCGGTGGAGCGGGTTTCTTTTTCGTCATCTTCCCCCTCGGGTTACAGCCGGAATCATTGGTTCGTGAGCATCCGGCAGCGGGCGTTGCCCAACCAACCGCTCGTCGACACAGAGTACCAATCCGTTGATACCGCCTATTTTGGTTTATACCAAATACCGATTATCCGGGGACGCAACTTTGTTTTGGCGGACACGGCAGGAAATGCGATCATCAACGAGACACTGGCGGCTTCGTTGGGGTTTCGTTCGCTAGACGACGCCATTGGCCAGGTAGTGATGGAGGATCAGAAAGAACGGGTCATCGTTGGCGTGGTCAAGGACTTTATGAACAACTCGAGTCGCGAACGCGTGGGAAACATGCTATTCGTGGTGAAACCAAACTTCTTCATGACAGCGAACATCAAGGTCCGTCGCGAGCAGAACGACCTGTTGGCGGTGATCACCTCGTTGGAGGAAAAGTGGCATCTCGCCTTTCCCAACATTGTTTTCGACTACAAGTTCTTGGACGAGAACATCGCTAGGATGTACGAGCAAGAACGTAGGCTTAGCACGATGCTGCAGTTTTTTGCTTGGGTCTTTTTGCTCTTGTCTTGTGTGGGGCTCTATGGCATGCTTTCATTCGTTGTCAATAGGAAGTTAAAGGAGTTGGCGATCAGGAAGATCTTTGGTGCCCGCCAATGGCAAATCATGACACTTGTCTCGCGCGAATATGCGATCCTGATCGTAGTGGCCTTCCTTATCGCGGTGCCCGTGTCTTATTGGGTAATGAACCAATGGTTACAAGCCTATGCGGACAGGGTCGACATCGAATGGTGGATCTTGGTAACGCCGATGGTGATTGTACTTGTTGTGGCATCGGCCACACTGATGGGGCAACTCAGGCGCGCGGCTACGCGAAATCCGGCGGACACACTCAGAAGCGAATAGGTGCATCGTGTCGTGCGAATTGGTACATTCGCTCCACCTTTAACTTAACCGCACATGCCGAAAGTTTTGTTGACGAGGGAGTATCCCGTCATTGCCAAACAACTGTTGCTACAGCATGGATTTGAAGTAGTGGAATGGCCCGAACCTCGGCCCATGACGGCGCAAGAGTTTTTGGCGCATACGCAAAAGGTGGACGCGGTTCTGTGCACGATCACAGACAAAGTAACACCTGAGTTCCTCGACGCATGCCCTAACCTAAAAGTAGTCGCGCAGTTCGGTGTGGGATACGACAACATCAACGTGCCGTCCGCCACGGCGCATGGAGTAGCTGTGGGCAACACACCTGGTGTGCTCACCGATGCGACAGCCGACACGGCCTTCGCCTTGCTCTTGTCTGTTGCCCGGAAGACGCTCTACCATCACAAGAAAATACTTGCGGGAGAATGGAAGGCATTCGAAACGAATAAGCGGCTGGGGATCGAACTCAAGGGAAAGACGCTTGGAATCTTAGGGCTGGGAAGGATCGGTACCGAGTTCGCGCGCCGTTGTCACGGCGCCTACGGAATGAACGTGTTGTATCACAACCGTACCGCCAACGCAGCCGCCGAAAAAGAACTTGGGGCCCAACTGGTGTCGTTCGATGATTTGCTCAGAAACAGCGACATCGTATCTGCCCATTGCGCCCTTACGCCCGACACCCGTGGCATCTTTAACCGCGAGGCATTCGCGAAGATGAAGAAGACTGCTATTTTCATCAATACCGCACGGGGCCCTGTCCACAATGAAAAAGATCTGTACGATGCCATCGTCCATGAAACCATTTGGGGCGCCGGCTTAGACGTAACGGACCCGGAACCGATGGACAAGGACAACCCTTTGTTGTCACTAGAAAACGTGGCGATACTCCCCCACATCGGGTCCGCCACGATCGAAGCCCGGGGTGGCATGGCACGCCTCGCGGCAGAAAACATCATCGGATTCTTTAGAAACGGCGTTGTCCCCAACCTCGTCAACCCTGGTTACGCGAAATCAAAATGACTCAACGTTCCAATAGCCTTTTCCAACTCGCGGTCATCGTGAGTGCCCTTGGTTTTTTCGTCGACGTATACGATTTGCTCTTGTTTGGCATCGTGCGGAAGACGAGTCTCGCCGACTTAGGTCTGAACTCAGAAGAAATCCTGTCGCAGGGCGAGTTGATCATCAGTGTTCAAATGATTGGCTTGCTGTTGGGTGGAGTGATCTGGGGAATTCTGGGCGACAAGAAGGGTCGTTTGAAAGTACTCTTCGCCTCGATCTTGATGTATTCCATTGCCAACATCCTGAACGGCATGGTTACCAGCATTCCGCAATATGTGGCGCTTCGTTTCATAGCGGGTGTTGGGCTTGCGGGAGAACTAGGGGCAGGCGTCACGCTGGTCAGTGAAATTCTTCCCAAGGAAAAACGTGGGTTGGCCTCCGCGATGATCGCATCATTTGGAATCCTCGGCGCCGTGACTGCATTTGTGCTAAGCACTTTCTTCGACTGGCGCATGTGTTATTACATCGGTGGCGCGCTCGGTCTGGCACTCCTAGCCTTACGCATCAGCGTCAGCGAAAGCGGCCTTTACCACCAAGTTGCCGCGAGCAACGTCGTACGCGGAAACTTCTTGATGTTCTTCAACAACCGAGAGCGTTTCTCACGTTTCATCAAGTGTTTACTTATCGGGATCCCTGCCTGGTATATCATCGGCGTGCTCGTCACCTTCTCCGACCAGTTTGCCAAGGAGCTTGGCATCGAAGGAGTTGATCCCGGTCGTGCCATCATGTACCTCTACCTAGCCATTGCTTTTGGAGACCTCACCGTCGGACTCATCTCGCAATGGTTAAAGAGTCGAAAGAAGGCCCTGTTCATTTTTTACGGGGTCACCATTCTGTTTATGACTTTATACTTTACGCAGCAAGGCGGTTCGCTCACTACCTTCTACTGGATTTGCGCGGGATTGGGGTACGGCGCGGGCTTCACCGTGGTCTACATTACCATGAGCGCTGAGCAATTTGGAACCAACCTTCGCGCGTCGGCAGCCATCAGCATTCCCAACATGGTTCGTGGCGCGCTGCCCTTGATCATTCTACTCTTCAAGTTCTGTCGTCACCTGTTCGGAGCTTACCTCACGGGAGCCTGGGTAACTGGCGCCATCCTTTTTGCGCTCGCCATCCCGGCAGCGATCTTCACCAAAGAAACTTTTGGAAGAGACCTCGACTATGTAGAAGTCTAGCGTGCTACCGTCGGCGCTTACGCACGATCTGTGCCTTCGCGAATGGCAGCTGTGATTGAATTACTTTCAACGCCTCAACCGCCAAGTCGCGGTCGAAGAATTCCCCAACCCATAAACGCTCGCGCTCTCCTTTCCTTTCGACTGTGGCTCCGAAGAATTTCAAGGATGGATGTCGTTGAACGACCGAGTCGGTAAGCGGATGAAAAGTCTGTTGGGTCGAATCCAATGCCTCTACTAAGATTGAGAACGACATGCGCTCGTGAAGGGGCTGTTCAGGGATCGCGACATTATATTGATTCAGGAGTTCGCGTGAGTCCGCGGCAAACTTTGTCAGAGACGTGCGCGCACGGGCTTCCCGAACCACCGTCGTGTCGCCCTCAAACTCTGGGAGCGGCAAAATATGATACTTGGACGCTGCATCGCGATATACGTATTGCAACATGTATTCGGCGCGGTGGATCGCCGTCGACGAAGTCGAGTCGCGTCTCACTTTCTCGAGTTCCACTTGCAGCATGGCACCACCGTTGCGGAATCGAGATGACTGTGCCGATACGAAGTTACCCAGCGAATACACGACCAACTGGTCCGATTCACGCCGCCACTCCATGGGCTGGATCACGTGTGGATGGGCCCCAATGACCAACTTCACGCCGTGTCGAAAACAAAAATTAGCTACTTGTTTTTGCGAACGGTTGGGCATTCGTTGGTATTCATCACCCCAATGCAAAAAAACGATGATGGCGTCGGGCTGTTGCAGTTTCGCTCTCGCGATGTCTTGTCCAATCGTTACCGTATCGATGTAATTCACGACGTTCGGTTTGGTGACCACAATTCCGTTCGTGCCGTAGGTGTAGTTGAGTAAGCTCAAACGGAAGCCATCCTTCTCGATCACCAACGGGTACATGTTCGCTCTTTGGGTAGAATCGACAAACGTTCCGGTGTGCGGGATGCCCAGTGTGTCCAATATTGAAATTGTTCTTTGCAATCCTTTCTTTCCACGGTCGAGGCAATGATTGTTTGCTGTCACCAACACGTCGATGCCACTAGACTGCAAGGTGCGGGCAATTTCGTCGGGTGCACTGAAGTTGGGGTATCCCTTGTAAGGCGGTCCACCCAAGGTCAGTTCTAAGTTGCCGATGGCGAGGTCGGCCGATTCGAAGATGGGTGCTACATCCGCGAAACATGCGTGGTAGTCGTAAGTGCCTGATGCCGGTTGGTAGGCTGCCGCAATTTGCGTGTCATGTTGCATGACGTCGCCGATGAATAATAGTGAGAGCCGTGTCGTGTCTTGCGCTTGCGCGGACGCTGACATGGCACAAACCACCAGCAAACATCCAATTGTGGAACGCATCATAATTAATTGATCGCTGCTTCTCGTCCTACGTCGATGACTTCACCGTCGGCAATGACAAACACCTGGTCTCCCTTCAAAACTTTGATGGGATAAAGGCCTGTAAATGACCCGAAGGCTGGAAGAATTCCTTGCTTCTTTCCAAAGTAAAAACAAGGCAATAAGAGGGCCTGCCGCCCGAGCCCGAATAGTTTCGCGCCTGGATGGATGTGCCCACTCAGCGTGTACAACCCATCGGTGTGTTCTTCGCGTGGCTCATGGGTTAAGCGCAGCCCTTCCAACTGCAATTCCTCGCGGTGCACCTGCATGCCGTGCCGCTCGTACTGCAACCCACTCATGATGTCATGGTTTCCCATCACGAGCTCAAAGGAAGTATGCGGGAAATGTCGAATCACTTGTCCAAGCACCTCCCACTCCTCATTATAATGGCTATGAAATAGGTCGCCCAGGAAAATCATCCTGGCTGGCTGATACTTGGTCAACAAATCGATAAGTACCGATGTATTTTCGTCGTTGGCTTTCGTTGGCACCGCATACCCGGCCTTCCTATAGTGGTTGATCTTGCCGAGATGCAGATCGGCCAACAGCAAAATGCGCTGATCCGCCCAGTGAACGGCACGGTTCGGAAGCAATTCTAAACGGACTTGGTTGATCGTGACAAACATCGACTAGTTCAAAAAGTATCAGCCCCAATTGAGGCTTTTTCGATCCTGAATGATAGCAAAAAAATATGCCCTTCGAAAAAATCGGGTCGAGCATTTTTTACGATATAACCAACTATCAATCAATGCGTTATCTCAATATCGGACCCTCGAAAAAATTTAGTTGAGGCCTCTACCTTAAATGTTAACATTATCATAACATTGGGAGAGAAAGCCCAGCATAACTTGCGGGCTACAATACCCAAACCACCCTATCCAACCCGCATGTTTGAGTTAGAGCTTTCGTACACCATTCTGCTCATCGTGTGCCTTATTGCGGCGTGCGCTTTTGAATTTGTCAATGGTTTCCACGACACCGCCAATGCGGTAGCGACAGTTATTTATACCAATTCCCTAAAGCCTTGGGTGGCCGTTGTTTGGTCGGGTTTCATGAACTCGGTGGGCGTATTTGCCGGTGGGATCGCCGTGGCGATGGGGATTGTGAACCTGCTTCCCGTCGAATCACTCGTCGATCAAAACATTGCCCACAGCCTAGCCATGGTTGGCGCTTTGCTAATCAGTGCCATTTTCTGGAACTTGCTTACCTGGTATTTCGGCATTCCTTGCTCCAGTTCCCACACGCTCATAGGATCTATCCTCGGTGTCGGGATTGCTTATTCGCTTCTCCCCGATTCAAACGGCGTAGCCGTCGATTGGTCGCAAGCCTCAAAAATCGGGATGTCGTTGTTGGTGTCGCCAGCGGTTGGTTTCACCCTCACCATCATCATCATGTTCTTGATCCGCGTTCTTACGAAAGGGCGCCAAAATAGTGAAGACCTGTTTAAGGAGCCGAAGAAAAACTCGCCGCCGCCCACTTGGATCCGCGGCATTCTGCTACTCACATGTACGGGTGTGAGCTTCTTCCATGGCCAGAACGACGGCCAAAAAGGCGTGGGCTTGATCATGCTTGTCCTGATCGGTATCGTCCCGGGCTTCTTTGCCTTGAATGTGGCCGTGAAGTCGGAGGCGATCGTACCCGCGCTTCAAAAAATCGAGGCGGTGGTGAACACCATCGATACCCGGCCGTTGTCGTCGACCGACAGTGCCAAAGTGGCTCAGTCCGTAGCGATGAACAAGGAACTTCAAATGGTGCTGGGATCGGTGCAAACCATCAACAGCATTCCACGCGAGCAACGCTTCGAAGTACGCAAAGACATATTGCTCATCGACCGCAACCTGAAGTCCGTACTAGGCAAAGAAGAACTGCGCGTGAGTGTTGCCGACAAAAAAACAATCACCGACAATCTGAAATTGATTCGCAAGGCAACAGACTACGCGCCCTTCGGTGTGATCGCGATGATCTCTTTGTCACTCGGTCTCGGAACCATGATTGGTTGGAAACGGATTGTTAAAACCATCGGCGAGAAAATTGGAAAGCAACACCTCACCTACGCGCAAGGGGCCAGCGCCGAAATGGTGGCCACGATCACTATCGGACTATCCAGCCAATTTGGTTTGCCCGTGAGCACCACCCACGTGCTCAGCTCAGGCATCGCCGGTAGCATGGTCGCTAGCAAAGGGATCAAGAACCTTCAAGCAGAAACCGTACGCAACATCCTCTTGGCGTGGCTCCTCACACTACCTGTCGTGATGATCATGTCGGGATCTTTGTTCTTACTTTTCAGAGCTATATTCTAAATTTTAAATCCTAAATTCAGAATTTAGAATCTATTTCAGTTCCTCGAGTTTCTTCTTCGCGCTTTCTTTCGAAGGGTCGAGAGCCAATGCCTTCTTGTAATTCTTGATCGCTTCTTCTTTATCGCCGTCGGCGAGTGATGCCTCGGCGTAACTATCGTACACATTCGCGCTATTGGGATACAACACTATGTTCACCTGGAAGACTGTTCGCGCGAGCTTTACTTTCCCTTGCGACAATTGGTCATAGCCATCGTTGTTGATGTAACTCTCGGTACCGACATTCGACTTGGGGTCTGCTTTCAACAGGGCTCGATAGGCAGATGCCGCACCTTCCACGTCCCCATCTAGGATGTATTCGAACGGAACCTTGGTCGCCGCTGCCATTCGAGGGAGCGACTCCAACACTTTTCCATCCTTCGAATAGAAGACGCATTCTAGGCTGTCACCCGATTGCCGAAAACCGAAAGCATGATCCATTCGAGCGGTCGTATACAGCGAATCGTGGACACGGACCAACTCATTTATTTCTCCGCGGGTATACTTCGCGTAATACTTGCTGCCATCCTGTGAAACGGTGAGCGACCAATCGGGGCCACCCCGGTAACGACCGAGCATCGGTGTCAACTTCTCGGGAAGGATCGGCTGCGGGTCATAGGTGGGTAGGTAGTCGTCCCATTCATAGACCACGGCAATACCGCGAATGATTTCATTGATCAAGTCGGGGTGGTTGGAGTTTGTCAAAACTGCAGCGCCATACCCTTTTGTCGTATGAAATACCAACTGGCTTGAGAAGCCTTCGTCCCAGCCACCGTGCCCCACGTATCCATGATCATTGACGACGAAGATACCGAGGCCGGTCGGTCCATCCGGCAGCACCTTGGTCACGAATCGGTTGGCCATCTCTTTCGACAGAACGGAGTTCTCGGTACCGGCAATCGACCTTTGTACGTTGATGGCAAACTTCGCGAGGTCCTCGGCGGTGGTCCACAAACCGGCGGCGGCCATCTCTGGATAGGTGTGTCGTTTCCCTTTGGTCTGCGTATGATCGGGAAGATATCCGGTCGCCGCTCGCTTGATCATGACCGAGTCGAGTGGTTGCGCATACGTGCTGTTCTTCATCCCTATCGGGCCTAACACCAACTCTTCTTCGATGGTAGCAAAAGGTTTTCCATAAACATCCTCCATCATCAACTGCATCACGGTATAGCCCCCTCCTGAATAGCGGAAGCTTTCGCCGGGCTGCTTGTCGACACGAATCGCAGGTGAGTTGGCGGGCGGAAGTCCATCTAGTATCTGCAAGGTTGTTGGCACGGGCAGGTCGGGACTGTAGCCCAGGAATCCATGCACCGTCATTCCGGCAGTGTGACTCACAATTCCTTCGAGCGTCACCTTGTCTTTGGTTGTAAACTCGTTTTCCGGCACCTTCCACCGGGTGAGGAACTGGTTCACATCGCCGCGCAGATCCAACTTACCCAGTTCGACGAGTTTCAACGCACCGTAAGCGGCAACCGGTTTGCTGATCGAGCCCGCTTGAAACAACGTGGTTGGGGTGACGGGTTCGTTCGTCTCTTTGTCCATGATCCCGTAGGTCTTCAACGCCACGATTTCGCCGTCGTAGATCACAGCGATACTCACACCCGGAACGCCATAGTGTTCCATTCGCTCGCGGATGTTCCACAGCTGCTCGCCTCGGAAGTACACGTCGCGTGCCAGGCTGTTGTCGATTTGTTGCTCGCGGGTTTGAACCGTTTCCGCATTTTTCGGCGAACACGAAAGGAGAAGGAGAAAGAGTGCCAGAATTTTTTTCATATTTCAAGATAGCTAATCCGTGGCTCATCTATCTTCACAAAAGGGAATCCTGAGATTGGGAGCATTCGACTGTTCTGAAACCTAGATTCTAGATTCACTCATTTTCAAACTCCAACATCATCCGCTTCACGCGGTCGGCCAATTTCTCTGAAGTTAACTTCTCACGGGTTCGGTCGACCATGATGGGGAATGCGAAGGGTGTCGGTTTTTCTGGTTCTTTCACGATGATTTTTTGATGCTTGATCCTCTCGAGTGCGCGTCGGAGGCGGCTTTCCTCTAATTGAAAATCCATCACCTCTTCGTAGGCTTGCAACAGAAGCAAATTGTTCGATTCGTATTCATGAAAGACGTTGAAGAACAATTGCGACGACGACTGAAGGTGCTTGTCTTTGATTGGCTTTCCGGGAAATCCTTTGAATACAAGCCCCGAGATAGCCGCGATGTCTCGAAACTTGCGCCGCGCCATTTCTGTGGAGTTCACGCTCGCTTGGATGTGCTTAAGCAAATCGTGCGCACCCAACACGTCGGTTTCGATTGCCTCGTAAATAGGAATCTCCTGATCCGACAACAGCTCGAAACCATAGTCATTCATCGCGATGGAGAACGTGATGGGCTGGATTTGAGCAATCCGATAGGCCACTAAGGCTGCCATTCCTTCGTGCACGTTCCGCCCTTCAAAAGGATACATGACCACGTGATAGCCCTCGCTCGTGTGGAAGTATTCGACCAAGAACTCATCCTTGGAGGGTAGGTGTGAGCGGGTTCGTTGAAACTCCATCAATGGTTTGATGAATGTCATTTCGGAGTCGTTCTCTACGTTGCGTGCCGCCTCGTCAATCTTCACGCGGATCATTTCGCTCAGCTGCGACGACAAAGGCATGCGTCCACCCTGCCAGGAAGGGACACGACCCGACTTCCGTTTGGATTTCCTCACGTGCGCCTCATTTTCCTTCACACGAACGAGTTCCAATGCTTGGCCGGCAAACCAAAATACATCGCCGGGATTTAGAGAGGCGATAAAGTATTCTTCAATCATGCCGAGGTACTTGCCGGTCACGAACTTGACGAGCAGGGAGTTATCGCCAACGATCGTTCCAATCGACAACCGGTGGCGCATCGCGATCATCCGATTCTCGATGTGATACCTACCTTTTTCGTATATCACCTTTCGATACTCGTCGTACGCGGTGAGCGACGATCCTCCCGTGGTGATAAAACTAAGCAACCAATGAAACTCCTCTTCGGTGATGCTGGAAAAACTAAAGGTCCCTTTTATCTCGGTCAACACCTCTTCGGCGGTAAAGCCATCGGATACGGCTAGCGTAAGCAAGTATTGGATGAGCACATCGAACGACCGGATGTATGGAACACGCTCCTCGATGATGCCGCGGTTCATGGCTTCGCGAAGCGCTGCACCCTCGGTCAACTCCAACGAATTCGTGGGCAAGAAATAAATACGGCTTGTGGCTCCCGGTTGGTGACCACTGCGCCCACCCCGTTGTAAAAACCGCGCAACGCCTTTCGGGCTTCCAATTTGGATTACAGTTTCCACCGGCCGGAAGTCGACCCCCAAATCCAAACTCGACGTACACACCACCGCTTTCAGGTTGCCTCCATGCAATTGGTCTTCTACCCAATGCCGAAGCTGTTGGCTAATGGAGCCATGGTGCATGGCGATCTGCCCGCTCAACTCGGGTGCTACATCGAGCATCTTTTGATACCATATTTCTGCAAACGACCGGGTGTTGGTAAAGATGAGTGTGCTCTTACTCTTCTTCACGATGGGGATCACCTTCGACAATAGTTGAATCCCAAGGTGTCCAGACCACGGCATCCTTTCCACCTCATCCGGAAAAATGGAGATGATTTCCGTTTTCTTCTTGATGTCGGCGCGAATCGTACGCGTATTTTGGCGCCCGGCATAGTCGCCCATCAACACGTCGAGCGCCTGTTCCATGTTCCCGATAGTAGCCGAAATCCCCCACACCTTTAAACCGGGGGCAAGCCTTTTCAAGCGCGACAGCGCGAGTTCCATTTGCACACCCCGCTTCGATCCCATCAATTCGTGCCACTCGTCGACGACGACAGCCTGCAGGTGCTGGAAATATTCGGCGTAACCCTTCGACGCCAACAACAGATGCAGACTTTCTGGTGTGGTGATGAGAAACTCCGGTGGACGCTCGCGCTGTCGTTGACGCTTGGCCACCGATGTATCGCCAGACCGTACACCCACCTTCCACGGAAGCCCCAACCCTTCAATGGCCCGGTTCGCAGCGTGCTCGATCTCCTTGGACAATGCACGGATCGGCGTGATCCAAATGGCCCTCAAACCGGAGTTCTTGGGTTTCTTGGGATGATCTCGTAAGAATTCCAAAAGGATCGGCACCACCAGCGAATAGGTTTTCCCGCTGCCGGTGGGGGCATTGACCAAACCACTCTCCCCGGCCAAGTACGAACGCCATGCCTCCATTTGAAACGGAAACGGCTCCCAGCCATTACTTTCGAACCATTTCACGCCCTCTTCGACCATCCCGACAGATTTTTCCAATTTTCTGGAAAACTTAAACAAAATTTGGGGGTCGTTGTTAGTATTCTTGGCGTGGTCTGCCGACCATCCGCTCGTACCAAGCCGAAAAGTAGTAAGACACCATGGGCAAGTATTCGATCAAAGAACTAGAAAGACTCTCCGGAATCAAGGCGCACACCATCCGCATTTGGGAGAAACGGCACCAATTGATAGAGCCGCAGCGCACCGACACGAATATCCGTTTCTATTCGGATGAAGACCTCAAGAAGATTATCAACGTCTCCCTCCTTAATAATAGTGGGCTAAAGATTTCCCGAATTGCTGAGTTGGACTCCGACCAGCTAGTCGAGAAAGTTCTCGAATTCACGGAAAAGAAAACCGACGCCGACGCCTATATCAACCAACTCATGGTGGCGATGGTCGACATGGACGAAGGCATGTTCGACCAGCACTTGTCAAGGCTCGCCTTGAAGTTCGGGATAGAACGCACGATCACGGAAGTGATTTATCCCTTCTTGGATCGAATCGGAATCTTGTGGCAGACGGGAAACATTACCCCCGCACAGGAACACTTTATCTCCAACTTGGTAAGGCAAAAGCTAATCGTCGCCATCGACGCCCTGCCGCTGCCGTCGAAGAATGCCCGCATCGCTATCCTCTTCCTCCCGGATAATGAATTGCACGAAATTGGCCTCTTATTCTGCCACTACCTGGTGAAGAAAGAAGGCCTTCGGGTGATCTACCTCGGTCAAATGGTCCCTTACGGCGATCTCAAAAAGGTGGGCAATACCCACCCGCCTCATTTCTTGGTTACTTCCATGGTGTCGGAACGCCCTCCGAAAGAAGTGCAGGCGTACTTCAACAACCTGTCGGCCGACTTCCCCAACGCGACGATTATTGCGACAGGGGCAGCGGTCAATAGAATTGCGCTCAGCTTCCCCCCCAACTTCTACATGGTCGATAAGATCCTGAAGGTGAAGGATTTCGTCAAAAAGCCCTAAATCATTCTGTTTAACCTTTGAAACAAATAGTTAAACAATATTTGGTGGTTTTGTTGTCTTGAATCTCTTTTTGTTTAATATTTGAACATAAATATTAAACACTTATGCGGGACGAATTTACTGGGAAAATCGCCGATTTACGGCCTACTCTGAGGGAGTTTACCTATCGTTTCACCCGCAATCGGGAAGAATCGCAGGACCTCGTTCAAGACACGATCTTGAAGGCACTCACCTACCGAGACAAGTTTAGGAACGACACGAACCTGAAGGGTTGGTTGTTTACGATCATGCGCAACACCTTCATCAATAATTACCGGAAGAACCAGAAGGCGCGGACCACGCACGACGACACGCGCGACTTGTACCGACTGAACGTCGAAGACGAATACACCTTTAACCGACCCGTCGAGAAAATGGAATTCAAAGAAGTTTGGAACAACATGAACTCGATCCGGGAGGAATTCTTGATTCCGTTCAAGATGTACATCACCGGCTACAAGTACCACGAGATTGCGGAACACCTCGGAATTCCCATCGGCACGGTGAAGAACAGGATCTTCCAGGCTCGGAAAGAAGTACAGAAAAAATTAGCAGGTTATTGAAGAAGCGATTCGCAAGATTCCTTCCTTATCTTTCCTGCAAATGAAAAAGGTCGCGGTGATTGGATCGGGCTTCGCTGGCCTGTCGGCGGCAGCGTGTCTCGCTCAAGCTGGTTTTCAAGTTACAGTCTACGAGAAAAATGCCATCCCCGGCGGTCGCGCCCGCCGGTATCAATCGGATGGTTTCACATTCGACTTAGGTCCTAGTTTTTACTGGATGCCGGAAGTTTTCGAACGGTTTTTTGCGCTGTTCGGAAAGAAAGTCTCCGATTATTACGAGTTAGAGCGCCTCGACCCCTCCTACCGCATCTTTTTTGACAAAAACGACTATTTAGACGTGCCCGCCGGCGTCGACGCCATGGGCAAGATGTTCGACCGGCTGGAACCTGGCAGTTCCAAGCAACTCGCGGCATTCTTGGCCGAAGGAAAGGTGAAGTACGACATCGGCATCAACGAACTTGTGTACAAGCCCGGTTTGTCGCTGCTTGAGTTTGCAGATTGGAACTTGGTCCGGAACGCGTTGAAGTTGCACGTGTTCTCGTCCGTCTCCAGCTACGTTCGAAAATTCTTCAAGCACCCGCGGCTGGTAGAATTGTTGGAGTTCCCCGTGCTCTTCTTGGGCGCTACACCGCAGGATACCCCTGCACTCTACACGCTGATGAACTATGCCGACATCGCATTGGGTACTTGGTATCCCAAGCGCGGCATGTACAGCGTGGTGGAAGGGATGGTGCGCCTTGCCGAAGAACTGGGTGTCAGGTTTCAATACAATAGCGAGGTCACCCGCATTTCGGTTGCCGGCGGGAAGGCGGACGCGATCTGGATTGGGGACGAGAAAATCGAAGTAGACTACGTGGTCGCTGCTGGCGATTACGAACACATTGAACAGCACCTCCTTCCGGCCAGCGCCCGTCGGTATTCTCCACGGTATTGGGAAAAACGCGTCATGGCGCCGTCAAGCCTACTGTTTTATATCGGTTTGAACAAAAAGTTGAAGGACATGGCGCACCACACGTTGTTTTTCGACGTGGATTTTGGCGCCCATGCCCAGGAAATTTACAAAACGCCCCGGTGGCCGAAGTCGCCGCAGTTCTATACTTCGTGCACCTCGGTGTCGGACCCAACCGTTGCCCCGCCCGGTCACGAAAACTTGGTGATTTTAATCCCCGTTGCCCCCGGCTTGAAAGACGAACCCGACACGCGCGCCAAGTATTTCGACTTGGTGATCGATCGCTTGGAAAAATTGACCGGACAGTCCGTCCGAGAACACGTCGTTTTCCAGCGTTCGTATGCGCACAACGATTTCATCCAAGATTACCACGCTTGGAAGGGAAATGCCTACGGTCTGGCGAATACCCTGATGCAAACGGCTCATTTACGTCCATCCATTTTAAACAAAAAGGTGTCTAATCTGTTTTATACAGGACAGCTGACAGTGCCTGGCCCCGGAGTTCCTCCTTCGATCATTTCGGGGCAAGTAGTCGCCAAGGTTGTGACAAAAAGTGCTAGTAGCCGATAACCCCGAAACGATCATTTTGATTAATTTATATCTGCATGACTAGTAAGCAGCTATTCGACCACGTGTCGATCGAGACTTCGAAAATGACGACGCGTGCTTATAGCACGTCTTTCTCCATCGGCATTCGCTGCTTGGGTCAAGAACTTCGAAATCCTATTTACGCGATCTATGGTTTCGTCCGGTTCGCAGACGAGATCGTCGACTCCTTTCACGATTTCGAAAAGAAAGAATTGTTGGTTCGCTTCCGCGCGGACACACTCCGAGCGATCGAAGAACGAATCAGCCTCAACCCCATTTTGAATAGCTTCCAAGCAACCGTGCACCAGTTTCAAATTGAGATGGAGTTGATCCATCAGTTTTTGAAAAGCATGGAAATGGATCTTACCGAAAAATCCTACGATCAACGTGGGTTCGAAGAGTATGTGCTGGGATCGGCCGAAGTAGTCGGGCTTATGTGCTTGCATGTGTTTACCCACGGCAACAAGGAGGAGTATGCGCGCTTGAAGCCATATGCCATGAAGCTGGGGTCAGCGTTTCAGAAAATAAACTTCTTGCGCGATCTGAACGCCGACTACGTCGGGATGGGAAGGACATATTTCCCCGAATTGAACTTGGAGCGATTCGATGAAGAGTCGAAGCGAAAAATTGAGGCGAGCATCAAGGAGGATTTCGACATCGCGTACGAAGGTATCCAACAACTGCCCCGCTCTTCGAAGCTGGGTGTGTACGTAGCGTACGTCTACTACCTCTCCCTATTCAAAAAAATTAAGAACACGCCTTCGAGTTACGTGTTGAAGGAACGAATCCGGATCCGGAATCGTCAAAAACTTTCGATCCTCTGCTTTTCTTATCTAAAGCACCAATTGAACTTGATTTAATGGAAGAGGTCATCCTTGTCGACGAACAGGACAACGTCATTGGCCGAATGGAAAAGATGGAGGCGCACCGTCGCGGCGTGCTTCATCGTGCCTTCTCGATCCTGGTGTTCAACTCGAAGGGTGAGCTCCTCCTGCAACGTCGTTCGTCAAAAAAATACCATAGCGGAGGGTTGTGGACCAACACGTGCTGCAGCCATCCTCTTCCTGACGAAGACATGCGGTCGGCAACCCGCCGAAAGCTGATGCAGGAAATGGGGATTGAAGTGGAAACAGAGTTTTCCCACAAGTTCATATACAAAACAAACCTCGAGAACCAGCTGATCGAGCACGAACTCGACTACGTCTTTGTGGGGCGTTTTGATGGCGAGCCCGTGATCAATCCCGACGAAGTAGAAGACTGGCAATTCGTGGATCTCGACAGCCTTCGGCATTCGGTGAAGAAGGAACCCCATTCCTTTACCTACTGGTTCCGCCTCATCCTGGAACATCCTGAATTGAAAGCTGCCTAACCGTACGAAATCTTATTTTTTTGCGTTATTGTTGCTCGACACGCAGTAAATCATTTTCCATTGACGCGCGCACACAGGCCCAGGCTCGGGCTTTTGATACTCCTCATTTGGGTTCTTACCTCTTGTAACCAGGATGAACAACCGTCGGCGTTCATCGTCAACAATTCGGTGCTTCCCGGCGATTTCCTAACCGAAAAAACCTACACTACCTTAAACATTGAAGTCGTCTACGTGGCGGGCTACCAACCGACCGTCGACGCGCTGGACAACCTCCGCACATTCCTGGGGCAACGACTAAACAAGTCGGGGGGAATCACCATTTCGCAACGAAGTATTTCGTCACCCGGTCGGACCAGCGTCGACCTCGACGTCATTCGGGAGTTGGAGAAAACAAACCGCCGTCAGACCACATCGGGCAAAACCATCACCGCTTACATTTTCTTCATCGACGCGGAGTATTCGCAAAGCACCTCCACATCGAAAGTATTGGGCGTCACCTATGGAGCATCCGCCATCTGCGTATTCGGACCCACCATTAAATCATTCACCGGGGGAATCGGCAGGCCCAGCGCCGCCTCTCTAGAAAGCGTCATCCTGGGACACGAATTTGGACATGTGCTGGGACTCGTCAACAACGGGATCTCGATGGTGACCTCTCACCACGACGATACCCATTCCGGGCACTGTTCCGACACGAAGTGCCTGATGTATTACCAAGCGCAGACCAACACCATCGCGGGCAACTTGGTCGGGAGCGCGATCCCTACACTGGAGGCTAATTGCTTGGCTGACTTAAAGGCGGCGGGTGGAAAGTAAACTACTCCGCTTTCGTTAGGTCGAAATTGTAGGTGAGCATCGCTTGGATTCCCACATTGTTTTCCTGCTTCGTTCCTCCTGATTTCACAAGCATCTGATAGAGGAAACCCGTGTTGATGTTGAAATGCTTCGAAGCTTGGTATCCCAAACCCAGGAATACACGGTTTTGATCCGGATTGTGATATGTTACTTGCCTGCCGAAACTCAGGAATACTTCGTCATAAAAACTCGCGAACAAGGTTCCCGCCGAAATCTCCGTTTTGTTCAGCGGCACGTTCAACATCATCCGGTAACGAGCCCGGTTTGCATAAAAATCGTAGCCCTTGTTTACGATTTCGCCGTTGTTATCGACGTGGACTTGAATGTATCGTTGCTCCAATCGACCCCGGTGCGAAAAGAACAACCGACCGTTGTGGTGCTTGAAAATGACTTGTTCGAAGAAACGGTGTTCGTTATTGACAAATTGGTTGGGTTGTTTTCCGTAGGTAGGATTCCAGGTGTACACGTAACCCGGGGCAACGGACCAGTTCTTGTTCAACTGGATGTCGACCAGGTTTCGAAATTGAAACTGCATAGGTTCGAATGAGCCCACAAACCGGTACTGCCCTTCCGACGACAGCGTGACCCGTTTAGAAAGCTTGAAGTTGAAATTGGTCGAGGCCCACTCGAGGGGCTGAGTGACGATGGCGCGCCCTTGCCCAAAAGATTTCGTGAATGTTAATCCGAGTACTGCCACGAGGGCGACCAGGGCAGGGAGACATCTCTTAAACATCGCGAAAACGTGGTTTTTAGGTGTTTCTGAGGCAAAATTAGCCTCATTTATATTACCACAGAGTTATTTTTTTAACACACAAGTAACATTGACTTAACATGCAAAATTCGCGATGCGAACCCATGTAAAGCCTTTGGTGTAAAAGCTATCATCGAAACGTGTCGGGGAGCGTTACACGGAACAAAAAAGCGATGATGAGATTCCTATCCCGGAAACAGAAACCCGCGCCGAAGAAAGTGTCGGCCGCGCGCGAATGGATCAATTCCCTAACCTTCGCCATCGTGGCGGCGAGCCTGATCCGGTGGACCACGGTAGAAGCATTTGTCATCCCGACGCCCTCCATGGAGGATACGGCGTTGGTGGGCGACTTCCTTTTCGTCAGCAAGTTCCACTACGGTACGCGCACGACGAGCGCCCCGCTACAAATTCCCCTCACCCACCAAAAAGTGTGGGGCACAGAAATCCCGGCGTACACAGACTTGATCGAGCTTCCCATTTTTAGATTTCCCGGCATCAGCGAAGTGAAGCGCGGCGATGTAGTCGTCTTCAATGTTCCAGACCTGAAGATGAACGACGGCGAACTACACCCCATCACGTTGAAAAACAACTATGTAAAAAGATGCGTGGCCATTGGTGGCGACCGGTTCGAGATTCGCGATCGGCAGATATACGTGAACGGCGCTCCCTTGCCCAACCCGTCTACGATGAAGTGGAATTATATCGTGGTTGCAACGGAGAAGATCAGTGATAAGAATTTAAAGAAACTGGAGTTAAGCTCCAATGACCAATACTTTCTTGGAACCGATTCACGTGGCCAAGGCTATTACAACATGTTCCTGACACAGGACCAAGTGGGCTCCCTTCGGAAAGTCGGTTACATCAAATCGATTACTCTCGACACTGAACGCGACCACGAACCCGAGGCTTCTATTTTTCCTTCATCGAAATACAGCCAATGGAACGGGCACAACTACGGTCCTATTGTAATCCCGGCAAAAGGTATGACCATTACGGTCAATGACTCCACCATGGGCTTGTACGGCCAGACGATCCGCCTGTATGAACACAATGACGATGTGCAAATCGATGGTGGCCAGCTCACCATTGACGGAAAGGTGCAGACTCAATATACGTTCAAGCAAGACCATTTCATGATGGTGGGCGACAACCGCGACAACTCGCTCGACTCCCGCTACTGGGGTTTTGTTCCCGACGACCACATCGTCGGTAAACCCCTATTTGTGTGGTTGTCGATCGACCAGGAAGCAGGCTTGCTGCATTCCATTCGATTCAATCGCATTTTCAAGCGCATCGAGTAGGTATGCAACCTCTTTGAGTTGCATTCTCAACTCCGTCCAAAAACCGAGTTACTCCCGCGTTGTTGCAAGGTTTGTGACCAACGGTTGTGCGTACGGGTCGGCGTTTACCGAACAATGCAATTCCTTGCCTACATTTGGTTTCAACCCTCGACCGATGAAACCCCTATTGTTCGTTTGTTGCCTATTCCCGTTGTCGGTAATGGCGCAATATCAACCTGTTGGAATCTTTGAATCCTACGAAGATGTTGGCAATCCAAAACTGAGTGGAACCACGCAATACAATCCGGGCGATCAGTCCTACACCATAAAAGGTGGTGGCGCTAACATGTGGGCCGGGGCGGATCAGTTTCACTTCCTCTGGAAGAAAGTTCAAGGTGATTTTATGGTTCGCGCCACGATTAGATTTGTTGGCGGTGGCACGTCGGAACATCGAAAGATGGGGATCATGGCACGCGAGCAGTTGACCGGTCAATCACCCTACGTCGACGCGGCGGTCCATGGCAACACGCTAACGGCGATACAATCCAGATCGACGGCGGGAGGTGACACCGAACAGCTTGTCCTTTCGTCGTACAACCCGACCGAAATCGAGTTGGAACGAGTGGGAAACACCTTTCGGTTTTCGGCTGCTCCTTTCGGGGAAAACTACAAATCGATCACGAAAGAGATAACACTGGCGAATGAACTCTTCGTGGGCTTATTCGTTTGCTCGCATGCCGAAGATATACTCGAGACGGCGGTGTTTACCAATGTTCAAATCATCATTCCGCCCGATCGCGACTACAGACCCTACCGAGACTACATCGGAAGTCACATCGAAATCATGGAAGTGGCCACCGGAAAGCGGAAGATCATCCACAGTGCACCCAATTCGTTGCAGGCCCCTAATTGGACGCCCGACAACCGCTACTTGATTTATAACTCCGAAGGCTTGTTGTACAAGTACAACCTACAAGACGGTAGTATATCGAACTTGAACACAGGGCCAGCTACCTCGAACAACAATGATCATGTGCTTTCCTTTGATGGAAAGATGATTGGTATCAGTCATCATGTGGGCGAAAAACGAACATCAACCATCTTTACGCTTCCCATCACAGGGTCCGATCATCCGACACAAATGACGGATGAAAAGGCTGGCCATTCTTATTTGCATGGGTGGTCGCCGGATGGGAAAAAACTCATTTTCACGGGGCAACGAAATGGAAACTACGATATCTATACGGTCGATGTGGCCACGAAAAAGGAAACCCGTTTGACGGAACATGTGGCGCTAGATGACGGGCCCGAATACACACCCGACGGTAAATCGATTTGGTTCAATTCCGTAAGAACGGGGACCATGAAGCTTTGGAAAATGAAACCCGATGGTTCCGATCAGCAACAAGTGACCTTCGACGAATACAACGACTGGTTCCCGCACTTCTCGCCCGACGGCAAATGGGTTTTGTTCGAAGCTTTCCCCAAGGAAATTGATCCGACAACGCACCCGTTTTACAAGAAAGTCTATCTACGAATCATGCCGACCAGCGGCGGCGTTCCAAAAACGATTGCGTATATCTTTGGTGGGCAAGGGACGATCAATGTGCCTTCTTGGTCGCCCGACGGAAAGTACATCGCATTCGTTTCTAACTCGAAGCTATAAACGTGACTAGCCCGGGACATCTGCCGGGGGGAAAGAGTGCGAAGGTTAGCCTTTGATCGCCTTCCACATTTCGGCGGCTACCATTTCATTACCCTTGTCATTCAAGTGCACGCGGTCTGTCGTCAAGATGCCCGATTCTTTATTGTCTGGATTGTTCGCTTTGCTGTAGTCGATGAATGTCTTCCGCAAGTCTACCAAGGTCACGTTATTGTTAGCCGCGAGGGTACGGATGAGGTTGCTATACCGGTTCAGGTCACCATCGAGTTGGTTGGTGTTGTCCCAACGTTCGCCGATCACGGCAGGCGTCGCGAGGATCACGCGAATATTCTTGGCTTGGAATTTCTTAATCAACGCGACATAGAATTTTTCGAATTTGTCGTAGTCGGTACCTGTTCCAGACGATTGCTTGTGCCACACATCGTTCACGCCCACGTATATCACCACGACATCTGGATTCTTGGCGAGGACGTCGTCTTCTACCCGCAAGTACAGGTCGTACACCTTGTTGCCACCGATCCCTGCGCCGATGAATTCGTATTGGTCACCTTTCTTCTCTTGGGCAGCCATCTCGCCTACCTTAGTAATGTATCCTTTGGGTTGGACACCTGCTTGTGTGATGGAATCGCCAAAGAAGACAACCTTCTTCTTGGTTGCTGTTTGAAATGGAAGTGCCACGATCAAAAGTAAGATGGTGATCAGTTTCATACGAAGTGATTAAGATCAGTCAATTTAGTAAATCCCCCGAAATCTAAGCGGCTTTTTTGGCTATCTTAGGAAGCACCAAAAAGGGAAATCCTCTTGAAAACTTCTACTCTCCTCGTATGCGTGTTGCTGGCGGTATCGTCGGCCCTCGCGCAAGACAAGTCTGTTGACAAGCGTTTGAAAGCCTTCGATCAAACCGTTGCCAAAATCATGGCCGGCTGGAAGGTACAGGGAGTAGCCGTCGCCATCATTGAGAAAAACAAGGTGATCCTTGCCAAAGGGTATGGGTTTCGCGATGCCGAACACAGGGTACCGGTGACTCCGCAGACTCAATTTGCCATTGGTTCCTGCACCAAGGCATTTACAGCGGCGACCGTATGCCTTTTGAAAGAGGATAACCTCATCGACTTGGACAAACCGGTGAAGACGTATCTGCCCAAGTTCGCGTTGTACGATGAGTATACTTCCAACAACATCACACCCCGCGACTTGCTTTGCCATAGGTCCGGGCTTCCACGCCACGATCTCGTTTGGTATGGAGCTTCCGCTACGCGCGCGGAGCTAGTCGAACGCCTCAAGTACCTACCGCCTACCAAACCATTTAGAACTACCTATCAATATCAAAACCTCATGTTCATGACGGCGGGATACTTGGTAGGTGAAATGTCGGGTATGAGTTGGGAGTCCTTCGCCAAGAAAAGAATTCTCGATCCTCTCGGTATGACGTCCACAAACTTTTCCATCAGCGACATGCAGAAGTCGGCAGATCACAGTCTGGGTTATGTCGAAAACAAGGATAAAGTGGAAGTGATTCCTTACATGAATATCGACGCGATCGGCCCCGCTGGTTCGATCAACTCGACGGCCAACGACATGGCCAAGTGGGTGATCGCCCTGGTGAACGGTGGTAAGTACAACGGAAACCAAGTGTTGTCGCCTGCAACGATCCGTGAGATTCAGACGCCAACGATGGTACTACCCGCGGTGGTTCCGCTTCCCTACGACGAGACTGGGTTTGGAACCTATGGCTTAGGCTGGTCGATCGCGAGCTACCGTGGACACATCCGTGTAGAACACGGCGGGAACATCGACGGCTTTTCGGCTTCGACCTGCTTCCTGCCAAGGGATTCTGTGGGCGTGGTGGTGCTCACGAATATGAACGGGTCTGCTTCCACGTCGTTGATTAGGAACTATGCCATCGACCAATTGTTGGGGCTTGGAGCGGTCGATTGGAACGGCCGACTTCTCGCCGACGTGAAAAAAGCGAAGGACGCAGCCGAGAAAAATAAGCAGCAGACCGCCTCGTCGCAGGTGGCCGGCACCCATCCCTCCCACGATTTGAAAGCTTACTTAGGCCGGTATGAGCATCCTGGCTATGGGGTCGTAGAGATCACCATGGAAGGCGATAGCCTGCAGGTCGATGTGCACGGTCTCAAATCGAAGTTGAAGCATTACCACTACGACTTTTTTGAAGCCACGGATGAGCGCTACTTCAACCGCGAAAAAGTTGGGTTTTCATCGAACCTGAAAGGCGAGGTCGATCGGGTAAGCCTTCCCCTGGAACCCAGTTTAGACGACATCGTTTTCAACCGGGTTCCAGAGGTGGTCAAGATGTCCGCCGAGGAGCTAGCCTTATACGTGGGCGACTACGATTTCGGGGGTCTCGGGGCGAAAGTCTTTACCCGGGGCAACAGCCTATTCTTACTGGTCACCGGACAGCCGGAATATGAGCTTAGACCTTCCAAAAAGCACGTTTTCTCCAGCCCAGGGCTGAAAGGCTTCGAGTTCCACTTTGCCGTCGATGGCGCTGGAAAAGTCACGGAATTGGTGTCCCATCAGCCCAACGGAGTCTTCACCGCCAAGCGGAAATAACCCGAACAATTTAGGGTGGTGGCTGTTTAACGAACGTGGGAAAACACGCCAACAACATCGATTCCTCGACCACGCTGGTCTGGCTGCGACGAGATCTTCGTTTGCACGATCACGCGGCTTTTTACCATGCCTTGAAGGCCAATGAAAGGGTTCTTCCCATCTTCATCTTCGATACCCAGATCTTGGATAAACTGGAAGATCGCGACGATGGCCGCATAACGTTCATTCACGACTCCTTGGTGATCTTACAAGAGCGCCTCGAAAAGTTGGGCAGTTCGTTGATGGTACTCCATGGAAACCCAGTCGAGATTTTCAAAAAGTTACGCCCCAAAGCCGTCTACACAAATCACGACTACGAGCCGTATGCAAGCCAGCGCGATGCAGAAGTTCGTCAGGTGTTGAGCGTGCATGGGATTCCTTTTCACACGTACAAGGATCAAGTGATCTTTGAAAAAGACGAGGTCGTAAAAGACGACGGGAAGCCTTACACCGTGTTTACGCCTTATAGCAAGAAATGGAAATCGCGGCTTACTAATTTTTACGTCAAGAGTTATCCTGTCGAAAAGTATCAGCAAAACCTGCTGAAGACTGCGCCGGTCACGATGCCTTCTATAGAAGACTTGGGTTTCGCACGAAGCGCGATCCAATTCCCGCCACGGGTAGTGAAACAAGAAATCGTCGCGAAGTACCATCAAACCCGCGATTTCCCCGGCGTAGAAGGAACGTCGAGATTAAGTGTACACTTGCGGTTCGGAACGGTGAGCATCCGCGAATTGGTGAGAATCGCTCAAAAGAAAAACGACGTGTGGCTGAACGAGTTGATTTGGCGTGACTTCTACCACATGATCTTGTGGCACTTCCCTCGCGTAGACCGCGCCTTCAAACCAGCATACGACAAGGTAGAATGGGTGAACAACCCTGTTGACTTCAAGAAATGGTGCGATGGCCAAACTGGCTATCCCATCGTCGACGCGGGCATGCGCGAACTCAATACCACGGGGTATATGCACAACCGCGTGCGAATGATCGTGGCGAGTTTCCTCACGAAACATTTGTTGATCGACTGGCGTTGGGGCGAAGCCTACTTCGCGCGCAAACTGCTGGACTTCGATCTAGCAGCCAACAATGGCGGGTGGCAATGGGCTTCGAGTTCTGGATGTGATGCAGCTCCTTATTTCCGGGTGTTCAATCCAGTGCTTCAAACCGAAAAGTTTGACCCGAAACTCGTCTACATCAAGAAATGGGTGCCGGAGTTGGGCTCCGACCGATATCCGCGGCCTGTGGTGGATCACGCTTTCGCGCGACAGCGCGTCTTGGCTACCTACAAAGCAGCGCTGGAGCAACAGCAATAGGAATTGTATCTTTGTATTATCATTAAGAAAATATGGATTGGATTACGATAGCAGTGTGTGGGGCAATTGTTGTGGGCACCTTCTTGTTTTGGGAATTTGTTGCCTGGTTTACACATAAGTACATCATGCATGGATTCCTCTGGGTATGGCATCGTTCGCACCACACGGTGCACGACCACGCGCTGGAGCGCAACGACTGGTTCGCTGTGGTCTTTAGCGTACCCTCTATTGGACTCTTCTACTACGGATCTATTGTTAGCTACAGCCCCTATATCATCGCCGTAGGTTTAGGAATTTTGTGCTATGGTATCTTCTACCTGGTTTTTCACGATGTGATCGTGCACCAGCGACTCCGTTGGCGTCCGAAGAAAAGGAGCAAGTACTTGCAGCGGATGATCAACGCCCATTACGTGCACCACAGTCGCCATACGAAGGAAGACTGCGAAGCATTCGGTTTCCTCTACGCTCCCAAGAAGTATGAACCCAAAGAGTTCAAACTTCGTCAGGAGCGCAGTGAAACTCAATAGGCCTTATTCATATCGAATGGCGTCGGCAGGGTTGCTACGAGCGGCCTTGATGAAGTGGTAACTAACCGTGAGCCACGCGATTAGGGCGGCCACACTTCCTCCTATGAGGAAAACGCCAATTCCCATCTCAATCCGGTAGGCAAATGATGCTAGCCAGTTCGTCATCAAGTACCAGCCCAAACCAGACGCGAGAACGAACGAGATCCCCACAAGGATCATAAACTCTTTCGACAACAAGGCATTGACCGAAGAAACGGTTGCCCCCATTACCTTGCGGATACCAATTTCTTTCGTCCGCTGTTCCGCAGTAAAGGATGCCAGCCCAAGAAGCCCCAAACAGGCTACGAAGATGGCGATGGTCGTGAGCACTGTGAACACGCGGCCCAACAACTCCTCTTCCCTAAACAATTGCTCAAAGTTTTGATCGAGGAATGAGTATTCGAATGGTTCGGTTGCCGCCGTCTTTTTCCACGTCTCCTCCACCTTGGCGATTGCCTCGGCGGGAGATCCTTCGTAACGGATCATCATGTTGTTATGGAAACGTCCGAATTGAATAATCAAAGGTGCAACCTTCATCCTAAACGACTCGAAGTTGAAATCCTTCGTCACGCCGATGACCGTCATGTTGTACGGAACCTCACTGTTGCTATTGAGGATACGCTTGCCGATCACATCCCCTTCCCAACCAAGCTCCTTCGCGGCCGCCTCATTGATCACACATACCGATGAATCAGCCACTTTCCCCTGAGTGAAGAATTCTCCTTGCACCATTTCTAGTTTTAATGCTTTTGCATGGTTGTAGTCGGAGTAGTAGGTACCCACCAACCGATCCTGGTCTGTGCCTGCCGCGCGAAAGACCGTCCTGTTGTTAACGCCCGGGAACTCGTTGTTGGAGTAACTCGCCGTTACGATGCCCGCCTGCCCTTCCAGCGATTGCTGGAACGCTTCCATGTTTTGACCGAGGCGGTTCGTGTTGCGGAGTACGATCACGCCATGCTTGTCCATGCCAATGTTCTTCTCCTGCAGGTAGGTAAGTTGGTCGTAGACGACGATTGTGCTAATAATGAGGGTGATCGAGATCGTAAACTGCACGACCACCAAACCACTTCTGATACCTTTGGTTTTCATACCAGCTTTCACCTTGCCTTTCAGCACGTCTACAGGTTTAAACGAGGTGAGATAAAACGCCGGATAGCTGCCCGCCAAAAAGGCGACGGTCACAAATACGACTACGATGCCCACCAGCATCACCGGCTGAAGTAGAATCCCGAAATTCACCTGTTTTCCAGAGAGAATTTGAAACGGCGGGATCAAAAAATATACGGCCACCAACGCGATCACGACACCCGCTAGGGTATAGATCACCGATTCGGATAAGAATTGAAAAATCAACCTACTGCGCTGGGATCCCAATGTCTTACGAAGACCTACTTCTTTCGCGCGACTCGCCGATCGCGCCGTCGAAAGGTTCATGAAATTGATGCAGGCGATCACGAGGATGATAATTCCGACAGCCCCAAGAATATATATGTACTTAATGTCATTCTTCGGAGCAATTCCGTAATCCATAATCTCCGACTGAAACAGGTGCAGGTGTTCGAATGGAAACACGTAGTACGCATAGATCCCACCATTCTTTTTGAAGTCCGAGAACGACACCCCAAATCCAGCTTCCACCTCGGGGCCCACGTGTTCGACGACCAAATCATCCAATTTGGCGTTGATACTTTCGACAGTCGTCGCGGGCGTCTTCCGGATAAAGGTATACAGACCGTTGTTCGTCCAATTGCCATTCTTCCAATTAGGATCGGACGAGCCTGACAACACAAAATCGAATCGTATCGATGAATTGCTGGGCGCCTCCTCCACCACGCCGGTGACGGTGTAAGCAACGTTCCCATTTCCCACGGTAAGGATTTTACCCATGGGCGACGTGGTTCCAAAATACCGCGTAGCAGCAGCCTTCGTAATCACAAGGGTATTGGGTTCTTTCAGCGCGGTGATCGGCTCGCCTTCCACCAATTTAAAGTCGAAAAATTCGAAGAAGTTACTATCAGCCCGCAGCATGAACTTCTCGGTAAAAGCTTTGTCTTCAAACTTCACCACCAATCCACCACGGTCGGAGATTCGGATCGCCTCTTCGACGCCGGGAATACTCGACACCATTGCTGGCGACAAGGGCGGAGAACTGTTTGAAGTATGGAGTTCCTGTCCTCCAATCTTTCCGTGCAATCCAACCATGTACAAGTTGGCGTGGTCGTGGTGGAATTTGTCGTACGACAGCTCGTCGTACACGTACATCCCGATCAACATACAGGCGGCGAATCCGATTGCCAAACCGGCGATGTTCAAAGCTGAATAAAACTTGCTTTTCAGGATCGTTCGAAAAGCAACCTTGAAGTAATTCCGAATCATTTGGGTAAGTAGTTACTAGGGTAAAGGCAAAACATTTCCGTGCGTGCGAAGTCACTCGTACGCGAAGACGACTATCCATCCGGGATGTTACTCGTCGCGCAACACTTTTACAGGATTCATTTTGGCCGTGTTGTAGGTCTTGAGTGCGACAGTCAGCGCCGATAGCACCAACATGATCGCAGACGACAACAGGATGGTCACCACACTTACTTTTTGGTAAAAGGTCCATATCGAACCCATCAGTGCACCAGATAATGCAAAGCCCAGCGCACCGCCTATCACACAAGAAATAAGCAGGATCACGAGAAACTCAAAGTTGATGACCCGAGAAATGTTGGCAATCGAAGCTCCCAACACCTTCCTCACGCCAATTTCCTTCATCTTCTTGATAATATTCAAAGATACCAGTGTAAACAAGCCCGTGACCGAAAGCAGCAAAGCGACGCCACCCAAGAACACGAACATCTTCACGATATTGTTGTTCACCTCTGCAGCCTCCGCCAATTCGTCGTCTAGGTATTGGCTCGAAAACTTACGGTTTGGAAATATCTCTTTCCAATGAGCTTCCATATACTTGTTCACATCGGAAAGCTTCTCGGCGCTAGCCGTAACGCTCAGGTGCTTGTAGTCTTTCGGCGATGCATACCGGAGGATCATCGGCTCCATTTCACGCCACACGCCGCGGTTGTAGACGTCTTTCACCACACCTACCACATATAGCTTCACGGTGTCCATCCACACGATCTCCTGCCCGATAGGTTGTTCCCAGCCAAACTGCCGCGCCACCTTGTTGGTGATGATCACAGATTCTGTACGGTCGGTCTCCGAATCCTTTTCAAAATTCCGCCCGTCGACCAGTGTCATTCCGACCGTAGGGAGGTACTCTGGACCTACGTGTAAAATATCGACCTCGATTTCCTTCGTTCCCGATTTGATCGGGTCGCTGTAGCTATTCGCCATAATTTGGTGCTGCGAACCTGCGACCGACTTTACGTCAGGATTTTGGAGCATCACATTTTTCAGCGCATTGTATTCATCTTCGGAATTGACCCATGTAAACAACGTCGCGTTGCGGTTGAAACCGATATCGAGGTCGCGCTGGTACCGAGCATTGTCGATGAAACCGATACTCGCGACGATCGCCGCCAGCGAAATGGCGAACTGTAACGACAACAGTACTTTCGAGAGCACACTCGTGCCGCCAAACTTAAGCGTTCCTTTCAGGATGGCCGTCGGCTGAAACTTGCTGATATAGAGTGCCGGGTAACTTCCAGCGAGGAGAGCGGTCAAGAACAAAACGCTCACGATCACGAAAACAAACTGAAGGTTCTCGGAGTAATTGGTCTCTATCTTCATGTATGGCCATAGGGCATTGAAGCTCGGAATGAGGAACGCATCGGCCACCAAGAACCCTAGGATTAAAGCGAAGAAACAAACGAAAAACGTCTCGCCAAGAAACTGGAGTATGAGTTGTTTGCGCATGCTGCCCATGACTTTTCGAATACCAATTTCCTTCAGGCGCCGCGACGACATTGCCACGGTTGTATTCGTCAAGTTGAAACATGCAATGAGGAGAATGAGGATTGCCATAATCGGCGTAGCCACGATGGCGGCACGAGGCGCTCCGCTGCGCGTCCATGTACCGCTCCGATCTTCGTACTGATCGCGGACAGCCATACCAACGAATGGATCGAGTTGGTATTTGGTAATGATGAAGTCCTCGCGAACCTTGTTGTTGTTCTCGGCAAAAGGCTTCAGTTGTGATTCGACCGCCGAAATGCGGTTGGCGTCCGGCAGCATCACGAAGAGGTTCGTGCGGTACTTCCAGTTTGTTCCCCGCTGCAACACTGAATCGAGGTCGAAATAATTTTCGTAGAGGGCAAACGACCTATCGCTGAAGCTGGAATTCACCTGAGGAAGTTTGTACACGGCCCCTACTTCATACTCTTTCCACGGGCGTCCATTGCGAACCAGCGTCATGGTCTTCCCGACGGCGTTGGCGGTGCCAAACAAACGGATCGCGTTTTCGTCGTTGAGGATGATCTTAGATTTATCGTTGAGGGCGGAAGCATCGCCGTACAAGAATTCAAATGTGAACATCTTGAACAAATCGGGGTCGACGTAGCTGATGTTGTTATCGAACACCTCGTCTCCGATTCGTACATCGGCGTAGGAACCGTTGTACCGGGACACGGCGGTGAAGTCCTTCACGTTGTCGCGCGCAATGTCGCCCAGCGGAACGGGCGCAATGCCAAAAGCCGTTTCGCGGCCCTCGAAACTTCGGACCGAATTGATCCGGTAGATCTGGGCCGCATTTTCGTGGTTGGAGTCGAAGGCCATGTTGAACCGCCAATTGAAATATGCGGTGATGCAACATCCAATGGCGATGGCCAATCCGATCAGGTTGATGAATAAGTACACCTTGCTCTTCATCATGCTTCGCAAGGTGATCAGGAGGTAGTTTTTAAGCATTGGGTTCGGCGGGTTCGCGTGATAGACGTCTTGGGGACACGATTGGTTGCACGCTGCCAAAAATATACCACCTCGATTGGGCGCCAAATTCAGCGGTCTCGCCAAAAAAATGTTCATCCCTGAACAGCTTGTTGTTCATGCGTGTTCACCGGGACTGACGTAAGCGAAATAAAAAACCCCGGGCGGTTGACCCGGGGCTTTTCCTAACCTAAACCTAAACTATGAAGAACGCATCAGGGTTATGTATCCCGCAAGAAACGGGACTGGCTGAAACCCTGAAATCTTAAATCACTTGACTGCAGCGCCCTGAATCCTCGCGGTGGTGCCGGGAGGACCAGGCTGGGTAAGCTGCTGGAAAAAACTAAATATGGAAATGTTCCTTGATGTTCTCGGTGACGACCTTGCCGTCGAACAAGTTCACGATGCGGTGCGCATAGTTGGCATCGTAAGGTGAGTGTGTTACCATCACGATGGTCGTTCCCTCTTCGTTCAACTGCGACAAAAGCTTCATTACTTCTTCGCCGTTTGCCGAGTCGAGGTTACCAGTCGGTTCGTCCGCCAAGATGACGCGAGGCTTCGCGACAATGGCGCGCGAAATGGCGACGCGTTGTTGCTGACCACCCGACAACTGTTGGGGGAAGTGGTTGCGACGGTGCATGATGTTCATGCGCTCCAACACTTCTTCCACGCGCTTTTTACGCTCATCGGAAGGGACCTTCATATACAAGAGGGGCAATTCCACGTTCTCGTACACGGTCAATTCATCGATCAAGTTGAAGCTTTGGAACACGAAGCCGATCGAGCCCTTGCGGAGTTGCGCGCGCTGGCGTTCCGAATACTTCGAAACTTCATGCTCACCAAAATGATATTCGCCGTTGGTCGGGTTGTCGAGCAAACCGAGGATATTCAAAAGGGTCGACTTACCGCAACCAGAGGGCCCCATGATGGCCACAAACTCGCCCTCTTTGATTTCGAGGTTAATGCTATTGAGGGCGGTGGTTTCTACCTCTTCCGTCGTGTAGACCTTTTCGAGGTTTTTGAGTTTAATCATGCTCATGCGTGTTGCTAATTTAAAGTTGGATGGTTGAGGATCGGAATTAGTTTTATGGATTACTGTTTAATTTACGAAAGGTTACCCGGTAGGTCAACATATCTGGTTCATTAGACGCCTGAACTGTCAAATAGTTGCATCGAAACCGTGTAAATTCATGTTCAAGTTTTTACTAGTTCAACACAAGTACCTCGTTGTTGCCAAAGTTCTCGTACGACGAAGTGATCACTTTGTCGCCAGGTTCTAAGCCTTCTAGCACCTCGTAGTAGTCGGGGCTCTTCCGACCCAACTTGATGTTCCGGCGAACGGCGTGGTTCTCGGCGTCGAGTACGAACACCCAGTTTCCACCAGTGTCTTTGTAAAATCCACCCACCGGGAGGAGAAGTTCTTCCGACGACATGCCCAATTCGATTCTCAAGCGCAACGACATACCGCGGCGAATCCCTTCCGGCATGGCACCTTCAAACTGCATATCCACTTCGAAACGACCCGCGACAACGTCGGGATACTTATATGTAATGATCAAACCAAACTGCTTACCGGCAAATTCGGTGGTAGCGTGCAGGCCTGTCGTGATGCGTGGCAGGTACAATTCATCGATTGGCACACGGACTTTATAGCTACCCAACACGTCCACTTGGCCTAGGCGCTGAGCGGTGTTCACCGCCTGACCCACATCCCAATGCTGGAGGTAAGATAGCTGACCGTCGATTGGGGAACGTACCGACAATTGGTCTAGAATTGTGCGGAGGCCTTCAAGGCTTTGCATCATCTGTTGCTCCGACAAGCGGGTGGACGTCATGGAGCGAATCCGGTCGATCGAGTCACGCTTATAAACGTCGTACTGAATCTGGTAGCGTGATACGTTGTACTTATAGTTAGACTCTACTTGTTCAAAATCTTGTCGTGATACGAGGCGCTTGTCGAACAATTGCTTTTGGCGGTTGTACTGGGGTCCTAACACCTCCAGCTGTTGTTTGATCGTCGCCAGCATCAAGCGCTGTTCGGTATCGATCCGCGTGATGCTCATCTGCGTTTCCCGCGCGCGGTTAATACTTTCATTAAGTTGGGCGGTTTGCGTTAAGACGCTCAGTTCACGGTTCAAGTTGGTGAGCTCCATGATGATCTCACCTGCTTTCACCATTGCACCCGATTCCTTGTAGATGCGCTTGATGGAACCACCCTCGATCACGTCGAGGTATACGGTATTCTCAGGACGAACTTCGCCGGTCTGCGGAATGGTTTCTTGGAAAACGCCTCTCTTCACTTCCGAAACGGTGATCTTCTGTTTATCGATCTTGAGGGTGGAGCGACGGTCGGCCCAAATAAACTGGTAGGCGATGAACACGATCAACAACGCACCGCCACCCCAGGTCAACACCTTCTTGACAGTAAACCTCTTCTTCTTTATCTGTTTGTCCATGAAAACGGGTATAATGAATTTCGTGGCGTCTTGCCAACAAGCGTGCCAACGGCCCTTTGGGCATTTTTGATGCACAACAGACGATTTTTTACATCTGCTTTCGTTCAGCACTGAACGAAGCTGTCCGCAATCGGACGCCCTCCGCCGCATTCGGAAGCAAAAAGGTGCTAAATCGGCCAGAATTCGAAAAACCCCGATTTCGGCCTTAGAATTGCCCGGCTCCGGACGGTACTGACCAATTTCAACCACCTATGTCTGAAAACAAACAGGGCAAAATCCTCATCGTCGACGATAACGAGGACCTCTTGAAAGCCGCCAAAATGTTCTTAAAGCGGCATGTCGCCCAAGTAGATATCGAAAAGAACCCCGAAGCCATTCCTGCCCTCATGGGCAACGACAACTACGACGTCATCCTGCTGGACATGAACTTCACGAAGGACGTCAGCAGCGGCAGCGAAGGATACTTTTGGCTCGAGCGCATTCTCCAGATCGACCCTTCGGCGGTGGTGGTCCTCATTACCGCATACGGCGATGTTCAGATGGCAGTGCGGGCCATTAAGGCGGGTGCAACCGACTTTGTCCTGAAGCCCTGGGAGAACGAGAAGTTACTGGCCACGCTGTATTCTGCGATGCGGCTACGCGAATCGCGCGACGAAATCCACACGCTGCGGATCAAGAACCAGGAGTTCAACGCGGTTCAAAATGAAAAGTATGCCGACATCATCGGGAGCAGTCCCGCCATGCAAAAGATTTTTCAAACCATCGACCGCGTCGCCCACACCGATGCAAACGTGTTGATCTTAGGTGAGAATGGAACGGGGAAAGAACTGATTGCGCGGGCGATCCATCGAAACTCGCCGCGCAAGGCAGAAACGTTTGTGGGTGTTGACTTGGGTTCGATTACGGAGACGCTTTTCGAGAGCGAACTCTTTGGTCACAAAAAAGGAGCATTCACCGACGCGAAGGAAGACCGCCCCGGCAGGTTTGAGATGGCGCACAACGGAACATTGTTCTTAGATGAGATTGGCAACCTTTCGATGCCGCTTCAGGCTAAGCTTCTCACGGTTTTGCAGAACCGGCGGGTAAGTCGTGTGGGCGCCAATAAAGAGGTACCGGTCGACATTCGTTTGATCTGTGCGACGAATATGCCCCTGTATGACATGGTGAAAGAAAACCGGTTCCGACAGGATCTCCTGTACAGGATCAACACCATCGAGATTGAAATTCCGCCGTTGCGCGATCGTATGGAAGACATCCCCGTGCTTGCGGGTCATTTCTTGAAGCAATACTCGACGAAGTATGGTAAGAACATCACGAAGATTAGCGAGGCGGCGATGGCTCGGATGCACAAGCACCCTTGGCCTGGCAATATTCGCGAGCTTCAACACTCGCTGGAACGAGCCATCATCCTGAGCAACTCCTCCGTGTTGCAGCCGGAAGACTTCAATTTCACGGTGGGTGCCACCAAAGAGACGGACCAAAACTTACTGTTGGATCAATACAACTTGGACGAAGTCGAGAAACTGTTGATTCGAAAAGTATTGAAGAAATACAACGGCAACATTACGCAGGCGGCGTCGGAACTTGGACTTACCCGGTCGTCGTTGTACCGGAGGCTCGAGAAACACGGGCTCTAGGATTTGGGACAGGCAGGTTTTGTTCTCGCGTTTCGCATGTGCCGGATGTGGACTAGAATTCTCAATTCTTAGTTCTAAATTCACGAATTCGAGATGGCATTCAACGACTTTCGGTTCCGGGTAGCGTTTCGCGTGGTCTTGATCGGCTTGACGATGTCGTTGATGGTGTACATGGTCAGTCGTCCGAACATGGTGTTTGCGGCCGGCCTTACGGCGATCATCATCTTCCTGCAGCTTCTTGAACTTTATCGATTCACGTCGCAGACCAATCGTAAACTAACGCGATTCCTTGAATCGGTTAAGTATTCAGACTTCATCTCTGGCTTCAACTCGGACAATCGGTTGGGTCGAAGTTTTCGTGATCTCAACGTAGCATTCAACGAAGTATTAGAGGCATTCCGCCGCGCGCGGTCGGAGAAGGAAGAACACTGGCAGTACCTCAATACCGTGGTGCAACAGGTGCGCACCGGGATTTTTTCTTACGACACGGACGGGAATGTGCAGTTGATTAACACAAACGCGAAGAAATTCTTGGGTGTTACCTCCACGATCAAAAACATCACCGAATTGAAGGACCGCAATCCGGTTTTGTACGAGATGATCGATTCGACATTGCCGGGCAAAAGCAACCTTTACAAGGAGGGAACGGAACTTCAACTGACGATCCAGGTAACGGAGATGCGCATCCGCGGAAGCGCCGTAAAATTGGTGACGTTGCAGAACATCCAAACGGAATTACAGAAGCAGGAACTCGAAGCGTGGCAAAACCTGACGCGGGTGTTGCGCCACGAGATCATGAATTCGATTACCCCGATCTCGTCGTTGACCTCTACCCTGCGCGAAATACTTGACTACGACCTTGTAAAGAAAGAGAACGGCTATGAGTTGAAGGACGAGGGTGCCGACGATTTGCGCGAAGGTCTCGACACCATCGAATCGCGAAGTAAAGGGTTGATTCGATTTATTGATGCCTACCGAGAATACACGTCGTTGCCCACACCGAAAATCAAGACGGTGCGGGTTCTTGACTTGATCACGCGCGTCGGCCAATTCATGGGAACACAGCTAAAAAAGTCTCCGATCACATTCGAATACTCGTGCGAGTCTGAATTTCTGACGATTCAGGCGGACGAAGAAATGATCGAACAGGTACTCATCAACTTGGTCAAAAACGCCATAGAGTCGCTCCATCAAAAATCTGGTGGTAAAATCACCTTACGGGGTCGCGCGACCGATCAAGGTGTGGTGATCGACGTGATCGACAATGGTCCGGGCATCATCCCGGAAGCGTTGGCGCGGATTTTTGTTCCGTTCTTTACAACCAAGAAATCGGGGTCTGGCATCGGATTGAGCTTGTCGCGACAGATCATGCAAATGCATAACGGCACCCTCACCGTCGAGAGTAAGCCAGACGTGCAGACAACCTTTAGTCTGAAATTCTAAGGTTACTTTTTTGTTTGTTCGAGCGTCACCTTAATGGCTACCGGGGCGAGCAAGTTGCCTGACAACCCAATGGTTCGTTCCGAGAATCTGGGCTGCATGGTCGACGCAGATAGCTCGACTTGAACCAGCGCAGCAGTTAAATCCTTTTTGTTCTTGAGCCTATCCAACAACTTTCCGAGATCGATCGCTTCGGGTGAAACGATCGCAAAGACTTGATTTCGACCGGGCGGATCTGTCAGGGTGATGGCACCCATATCGTCGGGGGCCTTGAGCGACGTAAAACTGATCGGTATCGTGGAAGGGCTTCTAGGAAAAAGGGGAAACATGATTCCACCTGGGTCTACACCGAAGAGGTAGATGTAGGCTGGCAAATTGGTCGAGGCGTGAATGGAGAACGTCGTGCCCGTAGGATACGGGGTGGTAAACTTGTAGTGGCCCGCGGTGGACTCGAGTGTGACGGGCATTTCCTGACCGGACAACAGTCGAAAATTGATGGAAGCCTCAAAGTTGACGCGACAAGACGACGTGCCAGGTTGAAATAATGAAAACGCGTATGGGAAGTACTCCGCGAAGTCCTTGTACCGAATCCAGGAGTATCCTTGCACGCCCCATCCTTTTCCCCAGGAGTTCAATACCTCGAATGCCCCCCCGAATTTGGTGTCATCGTATCCCACGATGCAAACGGCATGGCCCCCATAGGAACGATCGGGTGCTGGCTCCCTCGGCTGCCAGGAATCTTGCGCCAGGTGAAACGAGGGTGGGCAAATGAGGCCCCCAATTACTGCCTGGTTCGACGCGATGGCTCCTTTGACTGAGTGAATCTTCATGACTTGATCGTCGGAGGGATTGAAAAGTTTTGAATAGCCGCCGAGTTTCTTTAACCGGGCGATGGGGTACAAGTCGGCTGGTACTTCGGTTGGGCAGAACTCCCTAAACTCGCTGAAGTACACCCCACCATTTTTCACCAACGACTCTAACAAGTCGATTAAGTTGACAGGGTCCTGACAGTCTTGACCTTTGCGCAACAAGCCGTAATTGTACGACGGCGAGTACGCCATTTGAAGAACCTTTTGCGGGTTGTTTTCACCACACGCCAAAGCATCGGCGGCCGTACGTGCCGACCACACGGTTGCCCACGCGGGCCCGGTCATATCCCCCGGCGGTTGGATTACCACCTTAGGATAGTAGGCCTTCAGGCTCTTGGCACCCGGCAACACGGCGGTCGACGAATAGCGAAGGGGTAATGATACATACCGGGCGTCGTCCCACACGAGACCACGCGCGTAGTCATCCTGCGCAAATGCGGAAGAAGCGAGAAAGACTAGGAAAAGAAAACAAGTCGAACGTTGGATCACCTAGCTTGGAATACAAATTCGCTGCCAGGTTCGTTGTCGCCGAAAGTTCCAAATTTGGGTTCGGGCTTCGCGGTTTCAACCGACAACCAGATCTTGCTTGCTGTGAGCACCCGGTAGGCTCCACCATATCCACGGAGGGCTTCCAAGAATTTGGATGCAAATGGCGAGTGTTTCCCAGGACGGCCATCCGGAACGTATTGTTTTCCACCTGAAGTCATGTACATACGGGTTTTGAACTTCAGTTTCTTGCTGATGTACTCGTTCTGAGGAATGTCGGTATACATTTGATCACGATCGTCGCCGCGCTTGGCGATGGCTTGATCGAAGGTTCCGCCAAAGCACACGTCCATGGTTAGGAAGATATGCTTCGCTGGATTGTTGTCGATGGTGGTACGGAGCACCGAGAAAGGCACATAAGTATCGAACGTCTCATCTTTCAGTTGTGAATCTTTTGCGACGATGTAACCGTCTTTTCCGATTTCATCGAATTGACCGTGGCCGGCGATGAAGATGAACAGTTGGTCGTCGGCGCCATAATTCTTCCGGGCGTATTCACGAATCTTCGTGATCATCTCCGACTTCGTCGGATTGAACAAACGCTCGACTTTGAAACCATAGTTTTCTTCCAATTCGGCACCGATCGCTTTGGCATCGTTTACCGGGTTGGTGAGGTCGGTCCAGTCGTTGTAGTCGTTGGTGGCAATGATCAAGGCGTAGTCGGTGCGCTTTTCTGAATTGGCAACGATCGAGGGCATGGTCATGTTGACGATCCGCGATTCGGTCGTTGTCTCTCCCTTCTCATTCACAGCGATAACCTTAATCTCGTTGGGTCCTGGGGACAACGCTACTTTTTGCTCCACGAACTTGGCAAACTTGGAGGCATCTGGCGAGGTGACGCCGAAACCACGTGACTGTTGGGTTTGACCGTTGATCAACACCGTCACATTTTTCAGGGTAATCGTCGAGTTGATGCCCACTTTAATGGTTACTTCGGCGCCGGTAATAACGGAAGATGTTTGTTCTGGGGATAGCCATACAATCACCGGCGAGGAGTTGACCACCGGTGGTGGCGTTTTGTCTTTACTTGCTAGGTCTACGCGGACAGCATTGCTTCGACCCTTTAACTGTTGGCCGAACGATGGTGCGACCAAAGTCAGCGCCAAAAGAATCACTACCAGCCTTTTCATATTTCTGAATTTTGGGGTGTTTCTAACGAATCATCAAACGTTTTTGCAGGGTGGTGTTCCCGAACTTCAGTACACTAATATACACACCGGCAGCGGGTTTTGTACCTCCTTCTATGTTCCACACAGCGCGTTGGTAACCGCCCGGCAGGGGTTGATCGACAACGGTAGCCACCCGGCGGCCGGTCATATCGTAAACGGCCAGTTGCGTGGCCTGTTCCCCGCCCGTTTCCGGGAGGGAGAATTCGAATGTTACATTACCGTCGGCCGGAACGGGCGACACGGAATGGAACACGGCACGCAGCGGGGAAGTTTCGGCCTTGACGAATTTCTCGTCACCGAAATACACCCTGAACGTAGAGGTCGTTTTCATGTCGAAGGTGTATTGATTTTCCGCTTTCATGTCGATAGCACGTTGGGCCGCCACATCCCAAAGGACGAGTTGGCGGTCGGACGATCCGAAGTAGGTATTGTCCCACGCGAGTTGCCCCACTTGGTCGCCCAAGTTTGACGCCACTTCGAATTCCCACATATGGTTGATACTGGTCGCCACGATGTCTCGGTTGAAACTAGAACCGACGAATTTTTTGTTGAAGTTCAACTCGAGGTAGTCCATGAACCGGGGAACGGTGAAACCGTCGTAACGGTCGTTGGCTTCGAGCGCATCGGGGTGCATACCAAAGCCGCCCATGTCGTTGACTTGACCGCCCGACTTGAGCGTCAGGTTTACGGCCCAAATGTCGGAGTTAAGGGTTTGCTCAAAGTTGACGGGTGGTGGCAAGTCGCGTCGAGAGAAGGCCACGTGGGGGAACACGAGTTTACCGTCGCCCACATTTTGAACCATGACGAAACCACCGCCAAATTTATCGATGTTGGTCTGCTTGCTAAACGAGCCGTTGTAGCTGATGTAGTCGCCAAGGGTTAAGTCGGCGTTGTCTGTGTGCCCCGAGATATCGGACCATTTCAACGCAAAGTTGAACGGGTTGCCAATCTGGTTCCATCCTTGTACGATCGGGAGGCTGAAGCGATCTTTCCCTTCGCCCACATCGGCCGTCAAGCCAGGGCCTGTATCGATGTTGGGATTTTGCGTGGAGATAAACCAATAACCCTTTCCGATTTCTATTGACGAAGATCCAGTCAGTTCCGAAAGGCCCCCGTTCTGATATCGGAAGAGTCGGTACTTCGATTTGTCGTAGTCGCCGAGGTTATCACCGAAGACATCACTGACCGATTTCTTGGTGAGATCCAGTGGAATCGAGATGATGCGGTACTTGGTCACATCACTACCTGCGGAATAAGGAATCAACAACCCTTTGTCGGCGTAGATGACGCGAACTTGTTTAAACGACGTGACGGTTGAATTACCCGCAACGTCGTAAGCCGTGATCGTGTATTCGACACCCTGTTCGGTGACGTAGTCGGCTGGAATTGAATAGCTCCAGGTATTGCCGGAGGAATTCACCATGTCGCCGTACCCAGAGCGTGTGCTGTTGACGGGATAATAATCGACGTAAGCGTGGTCGACACCGGTACCGATGTCGGTAATGTTAGCCGTTACCACCACGGTATTGTTGATGGGTGTTGACACGGTGGTATTGTCGACGATTACAGGTCCAGTCTGGTCAGAAGAGGGACTGAGCGTTGTGACGTTGCCAGTCAGCGGCGATGATTGTCGATAGTTGACAGTAGATCCGCTCCCATTATACGCGTAGATGGCATAATAGTACGTGGTTCCCGAGGTTGCTGACGATACCGACCAGGCGGTACCCGACCCAAAGAAATTCACGACGCTTCCGTCGGCGTTGGTATTTCCAGCGACGAGCTCCGTGCCATCGACGGGGACGAATGTTGGTGCCGAGCCGGTTTTCCGGATACCCACATATCCTGCGGCACCGCCTACGGCGTCGAGGTAAGTGAAACCATAGCCTGTCGCGGTGATGTTTGAAAACGTGAGTGTCGTCGGATTGGAACTAGGTTCGGCGGCTAAACCTGCGAGGGTGGTGAGCGTTCCGGTTAAGGGGGAGGTTTGGCGATAGTTGATCGTAGCGCCCGCGCCGTTATAAGAATAAATTTTATAGGAGTACGAGGTGCCTCCCGTGAGTCCCGTTTCCGTAAAGGTCACGCCTGAACCGACGAAAGCGACTATGCCGTTCCCAAGCGTGGCGCCGGTGGTGTAAGACACGCCATCCACAGGATCGGTGGTCGGCGCTGTACCGGTAGCACGAATGGCGATGTAACCTGCCGGGGCTACCGACGCTGCGGTGAAGCTGACAATACCGCCAGTTGCTGAAATGCCACTCGTTGAAAAACCAGTTGGAGATGCCGTTGGCTCAGTGACGCCACCCGTAGTGGTAACATTACCAGATAACGGGCTCGTCTGACGATAGTTCGTTCCTAAACTTGTTCCGTTGTAGGGATAAATCGTGACGAAGTATTGAGTTCCCGCCGCGAGCGACGAGACATTATAACTCGTTCCGGAACCCGCAAAAAGAACTGTACCTGTGCCTACTGCATCACCCACATTATAGGCCGTGCCATCTGTGGGTGTGCCGACAGGAGCCGAACCTACTCGGTAAACCCCTAGGTATCCGTCTGGTGTACCGGAGGCGGCGGTGAAAGCAAGTGACACACTCGTATTAGCGATGTTGGAGAATGTGAGACCTGTTGCTGACGCGGTGGGTTCACCGGCAATAAACTTCGCCATATAAGAATCGTAACCACCAGAACTGTTCAATTGCAGCGTTCCAGAAGACGGATCGACATCGAACGTAGCACTATAGACGCCGCCCAGGTAAAGGACACCGGAACTCACGGTTAGCGCTTCTCCTTCGTCGAGGGACACTCCGCCTGAAGAGAATGCGTTGCTAAGGGTTCCGGTAGTGGTGTACTTGACAGCGAACAAATCATAGCTACCCGCCGAGGTGAGGGTTTTCGTAGCCGCCGTTGGGTCTACATCCATCGAATTCTGAAATGAGCCTGTCGCCCACACGCCAGTTGCATCGGCCGACACGCGCAAGCCGAAGTCTTCAACAGGGTTACCGAAAGTATTAGCCCACTGGAGTTTTTTGTCGGCCACCGTGTAACGTGCCACGACTACGTCGCTAAGTCCGTTGCTAGTTAAGGTTTTAGAGGTAGACGTTTCGCCATACAGTGTCGCAGTAGAACTGAACGATCCAGCGATGTAGACCGATGTCGCGTCTGCCCAAATGTCGTTGATGGCATCGCTTCCGGTAGAAGATAGGTAGCCAATCCAAGAGAGCCCGCCGGTTGATTGAAAATATCTGCCCAAGAAACCATCGGAGGCCCCGCTATTGGTAAGACCCACGGCGGTGGAGGTTGGGTCGCCGTAGAAAAAGCCGGAATAGTAACCTGCAATCCATAGGTCGGAGCCAACAGCTGTCACACCCTTGATCGCATCGCTTCCGATGGACCCGAGGCCGTCGGCCCATACGACCACGCCGGCGCTCGTGTACTTCGCCAAGGCAATGTCGTAAGCACCCCATGAAGTGAGGTTTTTCACGGTGGCGGCTGCCGGATCGAAGTCGACCGTATTCTGATAATTAGCTCCTAGGTACACATTTCCAGAGGCGTCCAGCGCGACGGCAGAACCATAGTCGTCCGATGAACTGCCCATCGTGTTGGCGAACACGAATGCGCCTGTTGCTGCCGAATATTTGGCCAGGAATATGTCAAAGCCACCAACGACGGTTCGATTTTGAATTCCCGAACTCGCATCGAAGTCGACTGTTCCGTTGAAGTACCCAGTGACATAGACACTTGTTCCATCTGTTGCGATTCCGTAAACGTAGTCCGAGTCGGCGCTATTGCCGAAGGTGACCACCCATCTAAGAACACCAGCTGACGTGTAGCTCGCGATGAACGCATCTTCCGTTGTTCCGGAGGCTGTCTGATTGTTGATACCGGAGCCAGAATCGAAGTCGACCGTTCCGGAAAATCCACCACCTATGTACACGTTACCGGATGCGTCGACCGTCGAGCAAGTGATCACGTCGTCGGATGATCCAGCGACGAAGTTCGCCCATTGGATCTGGGGCACAACTTGGGCAAGAAGGGTGTTCGACGCTGAGAGTACAAGAAACGCCGCTATGTAAAGTCTATTCATATTCAAAATCGTGTCAACAGAGTCCTACTACAAAAGTCAATGAGCTTGTTTACTGGTATGTCGATACATCGGGGGGCGTGGGAAGATCTTTCGAACCGGCGCCGCCACCTTGCGTGGCCAGAAATACGGCGGCACCGACGACCACTGCACCCGGGATGATGTAATAAATCGGCTTGACCTTATTCTTCACCGAGAAGGCGTCGCTGTTCACCGAGCGTCCGTTGGCCGTGAGTCGAATTTGGTACCCAGAGCCTTTCTCTAAGTCGGGGGGCACATTCCAGATGTATTTGCTGAGGTCGTTCGTGGTCCCGATCTGGTTGACGACGACACCGTTTTTCACTAGTTCCAAGCGTACACTTTCACCCGTTGTTCCTTCCCAGGCCACCGTGGTGGACTTGCCCTTCTTCACGCCGCCGGGGGTCTTGACGGAGAGTGGTGCCAAGATCGGGTCGGCGCGGAGCTCGAAGGTGATGTCGCCCGAATATTCGGAAATTTCGTTGCGCGTATTCCACACAATGCGTTTGCCGTTGCCGGGTGTGACATCGTTCAGGTCGCCAGTCACTTGAGTCAGTGGCGTGGCGAAGTTGTTGTGGGAGCTGTATATGGCGACTTTGTATTTCGACGAGGAGGAACCTCCCGTCAAGTCGTAGGTGATAATGACGCTTTCACCGCCGTTGATGGCCTCGGCGCGGATGTTCTCCAGCCGTTGGGCTATAGTGTCACATGCGGTCAAAACGAAGAACGCGAGTAGAAATATTCTCATGTGGGAAAAGGGGCAAATACAATCGATAAAAATAGCCCAATCGGCGCTAAAGTTCAATACCCGTTTCTGGTTATTTACTCCGTAGATCGGTGTGGCGAGCGGAAGGTAAGTTAGGCGCCGCGTAAAAATTCGTCCCACTCCTCTTGCTTCATGCCACTGATGTCGCGCAGGAACAGCGCATAAGAGGGCTTGTAGGGTTTGCGGGGCAGGTTCATCCCCACTTCTTCGAGCATATAGTCGCCTTTTTTGGCGTTGCAACGCTTGCACGCGGTGACGAGGTTTGTCCAGGCGTGCATCCCTCCTTTCGAACTGGGCACCACGTGATCGAGCGTCAGGTCCTTTTTCGTGCCACAGTACTGACACTCGAAGTTGTCGCGCTTGAACACGTTTTGCCGCGTGAGGTTGACACCACGATACGGGGCCTGCACATATCTATTCAACCGGATGACGGAGGGCATTGGGTAGGAACTGGACACAGAGCGTATCCTATGACCGTTGGCGCTGCGCACCATCTCGCTCTTGTTCAAAAACACGAGCACGAAGGCGCGCTCCACCGAGCAAACCATCAGTGGACTAAAGTCTTGATTCAGAACCAAAACCCGGTTATCCATGGTCTTAATATAAACAAGAAAAACGAGATGTCTGACGTGCGCGGTCTACGCAAGAATCCGGCGGATGCCTGAGAAGGTGTGGGTATATACTTTCGATTCCATCGCCAAGATGCCGTCTTCCATGAGGTAGTCGACGCGAACGCGGCCGTGACAATGGATGATTTTTTCATCGTCGAGCGCGATGCCTACGTGCAACGGTGCATCCTTGGCTTCGAAGTAAACCAGGTCGCCGGGTTGAAGTTCGTCGAACGATGCTACGGGCCGTCCCGAACCACATTGCAACGCGGCAGGTCGCGGGAGGGAATAGCCGCTGATCCGAAAAACCATCTGTGTGAACCCGTCGGCATCGATGCCGAACGGACTCTTTCCACCCGGCAGATAAGGTGCGTTGAGATACTTGTGGGCGACGGATTTCACGAACTCGAAGTCGCGGCGTTGTCCGAGTGTTTTGGCTTCACCATTGAAGGCGAACTGCTCTTCCATCTTGAACAATTCCGATCCCGAGATTGGGACCACGCTTCCCATCACAATGTTGAGTTGACTCTTTTTATAAAGAATCGTTGAGGCGACGTCGGTCGTGATCTTAAAGTTGGCCAGACCAATTTGTTCGTGATATTCCGGGCTGATAGAGTGGTGCTGCAACCGATCAATCCACCCGGACGAATCGTCGACGTGAATGACGATATGCAGCCAACGTTGGTCCTTCGACGACTCCACCACCTGATAATGATCGCCAAACAATAGCTGGGTGACGGGTTCGCTCTTCACGTCGGGCTCGCGACGCACCGTAACAATCGAAAGGCGGCAAACACCAAAGTCAATCGCTGATGACATATCACATTTTGATACGACCGAGCTCACGTTTCATGTCTTTGTCTTTTATCGACGCTCGCTTGTCATGAAGTTTCTTTCCGCGTCCGATGGCGATTTCCAACTTCGCGTACCCTCTATCGTTAATAAACAATCGGACAGGTACTAAGGTAAGTCCTTTTTCTTCGACACGCCCTTCCAATTTTTTCAATTCCGATTTCTTCAGCAGGAGCTTCCGATCTCGCTCCGGCACATGGTTGTAGTGCGTTCCTTGTTCGTAGGCCGAAATATTAATCCCTTTCGCAAACACTTCGCCATTCGAAAAGTAGCAATACCCGTCTTGCAGGTTCACCTTTCCTTCCCGTATCGACTTGATCTCGGTGCCACGAAGTTGTATTCCCGCGATGTATTTATCGAGCAGCTCGTATTCGAACGAAGCTCGCTTGTTCCGCACATTCACCTCTTTCGAAAATCGGTCCTTCGCCATAGCCATTCGGGACAAAGATAATACACGACGGGTGCCGCGACTAATCGCCGATTTGAAGGTTCGGAACCGGCGACGCCTCCAACCTTCCAAAAATGCCGTGGATAAACTTGTAATGGGCGGCCATGGCTACCATCGCAGCATTGTCGGTGCAATAGGCAATGGGCAAAGTATAGGTGGTCCACCCTTTTTCTTGTGCCGTGCGCGAAAGAGCATGTCTCAGGCCACTGTTTGCAGATACGCCGCCCGCGATGGCGATCTGTTTCACGCCCGTCTGATGTGCCGCCGCGATCAATCGGTCGAGGAGCATCTGCACGAGGTGTCGCTGCAACGAAGCGCAGATGTCGGCTAAGTTATTTTCTATAAACTTCGGATCGGCGGCGACCGAGTCGCGGATGAAATAGAGGAAGGCGGTCTTCACGCCGCTGAATGAAAAGTCGAGCCCGGGAATCGACGTACCGGGGAATGAAAAACGGTGGGGATTTCCTTGAGCAGCGTACTTGTCGATGAGTGGACCGCCGGGGTATGGCAGCCCCAAAATCTTCGCCGCCTTGTCGAATGCTTCTCCGACGGCATCGTCGCGGGTTTCGCCGATCACTTCGAGTTGGTCGTGGCTTTTCACGAGCAGTATTTGCGTGTGCCCTCCACTCACCGTCAAACACAGGAACGGGAAAGTCGGTACAGGGCGCTTTCCGTCGTCGGCTGGTATGAAATGTGCGAGGACGTGGGCCTCCATATGATTCACTTCCACCAGCGGGACGTTAAGTGCCAGCGACATTCCCTTGGCAAAAGCGGAACCCACCAGCAGGGCGCCCATCAGGCCTGGGCCTTTGGTGTAAGCGATGGCATTCAAATCGGTGGCGTGGATACCAGCAGAAGACATCGCTTCGTTCACCACATGGACGATATTCTTTTGATGGGCGCGCGACGCCAATTCGGGAACGACACCCCCGTATTTCCCGTGGACATTTTGCGACGCTATAACATTATTGAGTACCTTGCCATTCCGAATAATCGCAGCCGACGTCTCGTCGCACGAAGATTCAATAGCAAGGATCACAGGCTGCATACGATGAACAAATGAGGTGGCAAGTTATCAAAATTCGGGCTCTCCGTTGGACTAGGAACGTCGTGATCTACGGCTTGTACATCCTCACGGTGCTGCTCCTCACTGCCTTCCTCCTCCTTCAGATTCCAGCCATTCAAAAAGCGCTCCTCTCCCATTATACATCAAAGCTGGATGAAGTAATCGGATTCAAGATATCGTTCGAATCGGTGTACCTGAAATGGTATGATCGATTGGAAGTAGACCACCTCGTCGTGGAAGATCCAGAACATAACCAGATGATCCGGGCATCGAAGTTGAACGTGAACTTCCGAATCAGCAACCTCTGGGAGAAGGGTGAGATCAACATAGATGGCGCGGCGCTCGATAGCGCGTACGTCAACCTGACCGACATTCAAGAATCCGACACTAGTCGCGAGTTGAACTTCACGGTATTCATAGATCGGATCAACAACCTCCAACCAGCATCCACCGGGCCACCCCAAAGTCCAAAAGTCAACATCGGCGAGATCGTACTGGACCGGTCCATCTTCGTGTACAACCAAAAACTAGCCGACTCGATCAAACGTGGGTTCGACTACAATCACTTCACGCTGGATCTAAATGACGGGGAACTGACGAACTTCAAAGTGATTGGAGATACGATCCAGTTCAACCTCCATTCACTGTCCGCCGACGATCGCGCGACAAAATTTCATGTGAAAAACATGAAGACGTTCTTTCGTATTTCGCAAACAAACATGGAGTTCTTAGGCGTGAAATTGGAAGCTGGAAAAAGTACCATTGCCGACACCGTCATCTTCAGCTATAAAAGTCAACGCGATTTCTCGGACTTCAACAAAAAAGTATCCTTTAAGGCACTGCTGAAGAATACATACCTCGACCCCGAAGATCTTGAGTTATTCGCCCCGGGTGCGAAGGCAATCAGGCAACCGTTAACATTAAGCGGAAAAGTGAGCGGGCGGGTTAACCGACTTCACTACAGTGACATGCGTGTGGCCATTGGAAACACGTCGCTGGAAGGAAGCTTGGACTTGGACGGACTTCCGGCTATCAATGAAACATTTATCACGCTGAAACTCGAAAACAGCCGCGTCGATATGGCCGACTTTAGATTTGCCATCGGTGACTTCGCGTACGATCGTTTGAAGCCGCTGCAGCGCGTGGCACTCCAAGGAACTTTTACAGGATTCGTGAACGATTTTGTCGCGGATGCCACACTCGAAGGGCGGCTCGGATGGATTCGATCGAACATCAACTTAAAGGTAAATGAACAAGACGTAGATCAGACATTGTATAAAGGAGGTCTCGAACTTCGAAACTTTGACCTTGGCACCTACTTCCAAGACACCACGAACTTCCAGCGTGTTACCATGAAAGGCAACATCACCGGGAGAGGGCTAACATATGAAACCGCCGACTTCTTGCTGGTGGGCACCATCCAATCCATTGGTTTGATGGGCTATGACTATGCGAACATCACAAGCAACGCGCGGTTTGCACGTCAGTTCTTCGCGGGATCGCTTAAGATCAACGACCCCAACCTACGTTTTAACGCCGAAGGGTCAATCGACTTTCGAAGCAAGCAAGACATCGTTCAAATCCAAGCAAACCTCGACACAGTTTTAGTTCATGAACTCGGGCTCTCAAACAAAGAGTTCGCGATCAGTTCGTATGTCGACATTAATTCGCACGGGTTGCAAATTGATAGTCTGTTCGGCGAAGCTCTCTTCAAGAACACGCGGGTGGCGTATAACAAAAAGCACGTGATGATTGATTCGATGCACCTCATCTCGGAAAAAAAGGATGACGAGCGTCAGATCACCTTTCGAAGTAGTTTCTTCGACGCTTCGATGAAAGGGAACTATTACTATTCTACCCTATTCAACGACTTAACGAAATTGTACACGGAACTACTGTTGAGCATTCGAAACAATAAGGCAGCCATTACAAATTATTACGCAACCAAGCGGAAAAGCACTCAGCAATATGATGCGAACATTCAGATCGACCTCCATGACGTCAACGACCTGATCGATTTGGTTGGGATTGACCTTCAGATCAGCAGGGCGACGCACATTCAAGGTAGATTTTCCAACGGCAACACCTCTATTTTGCAAGCCTTTGGAACCATCGACACGGTGACTTACGCCGGCAAGCACTTTTTTCAGAATGAGCTAGAAGTCACCGGGTCGAAGGTCCGTGATACGGCCAACGTTTTTGCCTTAGCCACGATCCGATCGGCTCGACAAGACCTGTCGAAGGCGCTCAAGACCAAAGACCTGTCGATAGAAGGAACTTGGAATGGTGACCACGTCGACGTGGCAGTCAATATTGACCAAGAAGGCTACGACAATAAGCTGCGACTGCGAACAGAGGTCGATTTTCTGGAAGACAGCACACGGTTGAAGATTCTCCCCTCGCGAATTGTTGTCTTGGACAAGGAGTGGGTCATCGACCAGAAGAACTTCGTCCTGTTCCAAGGAAAGGAGTTTTTCGTCAACCACTTGCGGTTTCACAATGATAAGCAGTCTGTCTCGCTAAACGGGTTCGTATCGGAAGACCCACGCAAAGAGCTTACGATGACCGTCCAAAATCTGGAACTGAGTATCCTGAACACTTTCAGCACGGAGAAATTCCTTGGAGTACTCAACGCAGAGTTGATTGGCCGCGACCTTCATCACCAACCCTTTATTCAAAATAAGATTGAGATGCGCGCGCTGACCATCAACGACTTTCTGGTTGGAAACGTGAATGGAAGCAACGAGTGGAATCCCGACAAGCAACGATTCGACATCAATTTTGAAATCGAACGGTTAAAGGAAAAGAACATGACCATCGTCGGCATCTACGACCCTTCCGATGAATCCAGTCCGCTAGACGTACAGGCGACGTTCAACAACGCGCGGCTTCGAATGCTGGAACCCGTTCTTCGTGGAATTTTTTCAGAGATCGACGGTGAACTCACGGGCACCTACAACTTAAGGGGCACTTTTTTGAAACCCATCATCGATGGGCAGGGGGAAGTCGCGGGTGGCAAGATCCTGGTGGACTACCTGCGAACGCGCTATTCGTTCGCAGGGACACTAGGTATGTCGCCCAACCAAATGATCTTCGACAACATAGAGATGGTCGATGCAGCGAACAATAAGGGCACGCTTAGTGGTTACATCGCGCACAAGAATTTTGAAAAATTTGTCCTAAACATCGATGGCCAATTCAACAACTTCCAAGTACTGAACACGACTGCGAAAGACAATAGCCTATTCTATGGTCAAGGTTACGGCACTGGAACGATGAACATTTTTGGACCTGCCTCAAACCTTCGCATCTCGGCAACCGCGCGTACCGAAAAGAATACGAGGATTTTCATCCCGGTCAGTGGCACGGCGGAAGTAGAGCAAAAAGACTTCATCAAGTTCGCCCACTTCACCGACAGCATTGGGAAAGCGTCTACGACAACGGGTAAGGTTGCCAAGAAAAAGGAACTGACAGGCATTAGCGTCGACATCAACCTCGACATCACGCCGGCCGCTTACGCGGAAATCATCTTCGACATTAAGGCTGGTGATATCATCAGGGGTCGTGGCAACGGGGACATTCGACTCCAACTCGACACCAAAGGTGAATTCAATATGTTTGGTGGTATCCAGTTTACCGAAGGTGCTTACAACTTCACTTTGTACGATATCATCAACAAAGAATTTACCATCAAACCGGGAAGTTCTTTGATTTGGTATGGCGATCCGTACGCGGGTATTATGAACATCACCGCGGCATACCGCCAGCTGACGTCGTTGGCACCGATTTACGATAAAGACGTGGAGCTTCAATCGGAGCCCGCCATTAAGAGAAAGTATCCGATCGAAGTTCAGCTAAAACTTGACGGCCCGATGCTGACGCCACAATTTGCATTTGATCTTGTAGGTATCGATTTACCGAACAGCGTTCCTGTTGATGGGCGCCCTCCCGTCCGACTTGGGTTTGACTTCAACGCATTCAAAGCTCGGTTGGATGAGCAAGAGTTGAAACGCCAGGTATTCTCGCTCATCATCCTGCGAAAGCTCTCGCCCCTCGACGCGTTTAGTACTAGTGGATCCTTGGCGAATAGTGTAAGCGAACTGTTATCCAATCAGCTCAGCTATTGGCTCACACAAATGGATCAGAACTTGGAAATCGACCTTGACTTAGGCGCACTCGATGCCGAAGCATTCAACACTTTTCAATTGCGCCTGTCGTACTCGTTTTTGAACGGCCGCCTTCGGATTACGCGCGACGGCACGTTCTCGCCACAGAATCAGCAGCAACAGAATGTCGCCTCGATTGCCGGCGATTGGACGGTCGATTATCTTCTGACACCCGACGGTAAGTTCCGGGTGAAAATGTACAGCAGGTCGAATTTCAATGCCCTCTCGAACTCGCTCGGGTCGCAAACGGCCGTGACCACAGGCGTGAGCTTAATGCACACCCAGAATTTTAATGAGGTGAAAGACCTCCTTCGTTTCGCGCGCGACAGACGGCGCAAGGAAATCGAAAACGGTGCCGCCCCGAACGATACCAACAACGAAGACGACGTCAAGACACCAAGCAAGAGTGGTGGATCCAAACAATAATGTAGGTCATGCGATCGACCAAACTCACGATTCTTTTCGCAGCCTGTGCCGTGGTCGCGCATGCCCAGGTTTCTGATTCACTTGTGCAACGGCGCAAGGTGATCGGAACGTCGGTCGTGCTGGGCACCGCTTATGCGGGATCGATGGCTGTACTCGGGCACGCATGGTACTCCGACGCAGCGAAGTCTAGTTTTCATTTCTTCAACGACCTCCCAGAGTGGAAACAAATGGATAAGGCCGGGCACATGTTCTCTGCTTTTCATGTGGCCGACAATGCTTCTGCTTTGTACCGCTCGTGCGGATTGACGCGATCCAAATCGGACGTGGTGGGTGTGGTGGCTGGGACATTGATCCTCTCTTCCATCGAAGTATTCGATGGGTTCTCTTCTGCCTACGGGGCTTCATTATCCGACATCGGTGCCAATGTCACGGGCACGATGTTGTATTGGGGCCAGTCGTGGCTTTGGAAGGAAGTGCGAATTCATCCCAAGTTTTCGTTTCATCGAACTTCTCTTGCGCGCGAGCGTCCGGAAGTATTGGGAAGCGGACTGTCGGAAGTATTGAAGGATTACAACGGTCAAACCTACTGGTGGACAATCGACGCTGGTAAGTTTGGGTCGAACCCGACGTGGCCGCGGTGGCTTGGGGTCTCGATCGGGTATGGCGCCAACGGCATGTTGTATGCCCGTGATAATCAAAATGCGGCGGCCGGATTTCAGCCTTACCGTCAATATTACCTGAGTGTGGATGTGGATTTGACCTCCATCCGCACCCGTTCCAAATTTGTAAAAGGGTTATTGAAGGCACTCAATACCATTAAGATACCGGCACCCACCCTTGAATTCTCTAAAAGGGGCATTGAGGGCCATTGGATCTATTTTTAATCAGGTCGGTGAGCAATTCCGTTGCAACCACGCGCGAATGTTTCGTATCTTAATGATTGAAATCGTAAACCTATGGACCTGAAAAATTTCATGAAGCGTTACGCCGAGGAAATTGGTGGTGACTACAGCGAGTATTCACCCGAGCACATCATTATCATTGTGCCGGTGCCTGGGAGCAGGGCGCAAACGGTTTTGGCGGATATCCGCGAGAATGAACTTTACAACCGCAAGCTCATCTCCTTTACTTCTAAGGTTTGTCCGGCTGCGCCCGAAATCGATTATCGCTCGTTGTTGACGCAGACAAGTTTCTTTAACTATAGCCGTTTCGTGATTCAAGAAAATTACATTCAAGTTCAAGCCAGCACCGCCCTTGATAGTATTTCTGAATCGACCGTGAAAGAAATGATTCAAGAGGTAGCCAACGTGGCCGACCAATTCGAGATGAAAATCACTGGCGCCGACGTCCAGTAACCTCATCTCCCTCATCCCCATTTTCCCTACATTTGCCATCGCAAGCCGTTCTATCGCTCTAGCGCAAGCTGGGGAGGAAAGTCCGGGCAACATAGAGCGTCGTACTTCCTAACGGGAAGGTCCAAGGCCGCGTGCCGAGGAACAGAAAGTGCCACAGAAAACAGACTTCCCCCGTAACTTCTGCTACAGGGGTAAAGGTGAAAAGGTGGGGTAAGAGCCCACCGCTTCGATGGTGACATTGGAGGCATGGTAAACCTTACGAGTTGTAAGGCCAAATAGGCCCCGATCATGACCTGCTCGGTCTGCATTGGCGACAGTGCGTTGGGGCGGGTAGGCTGCTAGATCCCTCCTGTGAAGGTGGGACCAGATAAATGATAGGATACCGAACGAATTCATTCGGACGGAAAACAGAACCCGGCTTACGAGCTTGCATTTTTTCCCACCCACCATTTTTGCGCATCTTTAGGGATCATTATCCTCACCGAGACTATGCCGAGTATCCTACTCATTGAAGACGAAGCCAGCATTCGCGCAGTGTTAAAAGATATCCTGAAGGACCAGAAAGAACTTAAGTTGGAAGTAGACGAAGCGCGCGATGGCCAAGAAGGCTTAGCGATGCTCGACAGCAAAAACTACGACTTGGCGTTTTGCGACGTGAAGATGCCGAAGATGGATGGCATGGAGGTATTGCAGAAAGCCAAGGAGAAAGGAATTGCCACCACGTTCATTATGATCTCCGCCCATGGCTCGACCGAAATGGCGGTAGATGCCACCAAGATGGGCGCTTACGACTTCCTGCAAAAGCCGCCGGATTTGAACCGTTTGCTCATCACGCTCCGCAACGCCCTCGACAAGGGCAACTTGGTGCGAGAAACAAAAACGCTCCGGAAGAAAGTCGCGAACAAGTTTCAGATGATCGGAGAATCGAAGGCAATGGTGGAGGTGAAAGAGATGATCGACAAGGTGGCACCTACCGATGCGCGGGTATTGATATTGGGGCCCAATGGTTCCGGGAAGGAACTCGTAGCCAGGTCAATTCATGAAAACAGTGGACGTGCGCATGGCCCATTCGTGGAAGTAAACTGTGCGGCGATTCCCTCCGAACTTATCGAAAGTGAGTTGTTTGGTCACGAGAAGGGCTCGTTCACCTCTGCGATCAAACAGAGGTTGGGCAAATTCGAGCAAGCCGACGGCGGCACCCTCTTCCTCGACGAAATTGGCGACATGAGTGCCTCGGCGCAAGCGAAAGTGCTGCGCGCGTTGCAGGAAAATAAGATCACGCGTGTAGGTGGGGAAAAGGATATCTCGGTAAACGTGCGCGTGGTGGCTGCAACAAACAAAGACTTGAAAAAGGAGATCGTAGAAAATCGGTTTCGAGAAGACTTGTACCATCGTCTGGGCGTCATCATCATCCGGGTGCCACCGCTGAAAGATCGCGTCGAGGATATCCCCCTTTTGACGGACAAGTTTCTAAGCGATCTGGCGGAAGAGTATGGGGCGAAGAAGAAGCCGATCGACAAGAAGGCTCAAGAAGAATTGAAGCGTCAGCCTTGGTCCGGCAATATCCGTGAGTTACGCAACGTAGTCGAGAGACTGGTGATCATGAGCGATGACAAGATCACGGAGGAAGACGTAAAGAAGTACGTATAAACAACAAAGGCCTGAATCCACAGGCCTAACAAATCGACGTGAAAACCGAAATTAGATCCGGGTCTCGGTCGTATTTTTCTTCACATCCTTCTTGCTATAGGTGGGGCAAGTGTAAGTGCTGCAAGCGGATACAAATGCGGCCAGAAGGACGATGGCAAATACTTTCTTCATGATTTTCTTTGGGTAATGAGCAAAAATAAGGGTCCCAGTGAATAAAACAAACGCCAGGGTGCAATAATTCCCGTTCACCGAAAAAAACGTCTACTCGACCATAAGATTGCATCCCCTAACGTCGGAATTGTCGATTCGTCCGAGAATTTCAAATGCTTGATTTTCAGCGCTTCTCCCTAAATCTTGGGTCTCGATGAAGGCACAACTACGGATGTTGGCCAGGTCGATCACATTCACCCCACCCGTCCGCCGTCCAGGGGTCAGGTCGAAGGGATCTTCTAAATCGCGGAGCGTGACACGCATCCACGGCGGGCACTGGAAACGCCCTCCCTGCGTGGCGTAAGCCTGCGACATTAACTCCGTCATGCCATACTCGGAATGGATGGTCGGAACACCCAAGCGGGCTTGCAATTGCTGGTGGAGCTCATCGCGGGTAATCTCCTGCCTCCGGCCTTTCATCCCACCCGTTTCCACGACCAGACAGCCGTGTAGGTCTGCGCCCGCTTCGGCCAAATCGAGCAAGGCATAGGTCACACCCCAAACCATCACCTTTCCCGGGATGGCTCTCGCAGCGCCTGTGATGGCACCGGGCCGACCATGGTAAAAGCCACCACCACCCTTCTTGATAAAGTCGTCGATCATCGCGACGAGCGAAGACCCCTGCCGTTCCAGGTACGAGGGGAGCAAAGCGAGGAAGGTAAACTGAGATGGGTCGCCGTAAAAATGTTGAAAACACCTGCTGGCGTGATCGAGGTAAAAGCCGATCCGGTGAACGGAATGACGCGCTGGTTGTGACCCTGTGGTGCCGCTGCTGGTAAATGTGGCTTCCGAATCCCAAGTACCCGTCTTGATCTCGTGGGTCTTGAAAAAAGATACCGGTAAATACGGGATACGCGACACCTGTTGAACCCGCTCCGGCTCCACACGCAAATGGCCTAGGTATTCCGAATAAACTGGATTGTGCTTCGCCTGAAAATGGAATAGTTGGAGCGCAATTTCATCGAAGGAACGTTCGTTGACGGTGTGTAAAACTTGCTCGAAACGCTCAAAAGTATCCAACGGTTTGATTAATTTTCACATTGTAAAAGTAGAAAGAATGATGTTGTTCAGGCGGCTGTTGGTGACGGTTTTTTGCGCAGTGTTGGTGTCGTCCTGCTTCGAACCTCCGGACTACCCGAACGTGCCGGAAATTGTTTTCAAAAGCCTTCGCTATATCGACATCCCCGATTCACCGACTGGAGAAACTGGCACCGACTCATTGATTCTGACGCTCAAGTTCAAGGATGGAGACGGGAACTTGGGGATCGCGCCCTCGGAAAATGGTCCCCCCTTCAACGCGCGTTGGTATTATGTTCGGGCGCCGCTGGTGCGAAACATCTTATTGGACGATGATTGTCATACCTACGCAAGCCAACACCGTTGCTGGTTTTATGACGTGACGTCGACAGGTGAATTCAATAAATACATCGACTATGGCCTAAAGCGCGCAGCCAAAGCGCCGTTTGATACGCTCAGCACGTTCGTGAAACCGTACAACTGTACCAAGTGGGAAGTGGTTCGCAACGATAAAGGGATTGTCGTGGACACCTTGGTCTTTACCTTGAACCCGCACTACAGCAACATCAAAGTTGATTTCCAAACTAAGAATGGCGACAATTCTTACACCTCGTTCGATTGGGGTGCCTTCCTAAACTTCCCGTCGTGCGAAGCGCAAGGGTTCGATGGCAGGTTTCCCATCATGAAGGACAACCCAAACGACGGCACACCGCTCGAAGGAGAGATTCGATATGCCATGGCTTCCGCTTTTTTTAAGACAGTCTTCGGAGCAAAGACACTTCGTCTTAAAATTTACATCGAGGACCGTGCGTTGAACAAGAGTAACGAGATTTACTCCAACGACTTCAACTTTTAGAAGACTGTAAGATTAGTACAGGGCGGGAAACCCGGTGGGGTCCGACTCATTCATGATGCCGTACACTACGTCGAACACATCCTCAGCATTTGGCTTACTAAAGTAATCGCCATCGCTACCATAGGCGGGACGGTGTTCTTTTGCTGCGATGGTCCTCGGTTTTGAGTCCAAGTATTGGTAAGCGCCTTGTTCTTCTAGAACTTTCTGCATCATGAAAGCCGATGCGCCTCCCGGTACATCTTCATCTGCAAACACCACGCGGTTGGTTTTCTTTACAGACTCGGTGATTACATGGTGCAAGTCGAAGGGCAACAGGGTTTGTACGTCAATTACTTCGCATGAGATCCCAACCTTCGCGAGCTCGTCGGCGGCTTCCATAACTACCCGGCACATAGATCCGTAGGTCACCACGGTCACGTCGGAACCTTCGCGAAGCACGTCCGGGACACCGAGGGGAACGGTGAACTCTCCCACATTATCTGGAATCCGTTCTTTGAGGCGATAGCCATTCAAGCATTCGATGATCAGCGCCGCATCGTCGGAGCGGAGCATCGTATTGTACATACCGGCGGCCTGTGTCATGTTGCGGGGAACAAGGACGTACATGCCGCGCAAAGAACCCAGGATCATGCCGATAGGCGATCCGGCGTGCCACACGCCCTCGAGCCGATGTCCGCGTGTGCGAACGATGAGGGGCGCCTTTTGACCGCCGCGTGTTCTGTATTGCAAGCAAGCTAAGTCGTCGGACAAAATTTGAACAGCGTACAACAGATAGTCGAGATACTGAATCTCGGAAATCGGACGCAGGCCACGGAGCGCGGCGCCAATTCCTTGACCGACGATGGTACATTCCCGGATGCCCGTGTCGGTGACACGCAGTTCGCCAAATTTCTTCTGGAGCCCGGCGAAACCTTGGTTCACGTCACCGATTTTACCCACATCCTCGCCAAAGGCAAAGACACGGGGATCTCTCTTCAACGCCGCCTCGAAGCAAGCACGCAAGACCTCCCTCCCATCGACGACTGGAGATTGATCCGAGAACGCAGCTGCAATGGTTTCAACCTTCAAGGCAGAATAGTCGGATTGACTGTACAAATGAGAACTATAACGATCAAAATTCTCGACCCCGGTGCGGCGAATCCATTCCGCCAAAACTGTTCTAACTGGATGATCGATGTTTCGAATGAGTCGATAGGCTGCTTTGGCGGCCTTCGCATCGTCGAGACGCATAGGACTGATTACCTGAGTGAGGTTGAGTTTCACTTCCTCGACGTCCCTATTCAGTTCGATGGCATCGTCCAATATTTTCAAAAGTGAGAGGTGATCTCCGCTCATGTCGTCGTTGAAAGCTTTCCACGCGTTGTCGCGGGCTGCTTTCGCGCGAACCTTTGCTTCTTTAGCGATCTTATCTACTTCCTCCGCGGAGGCAAACCCCTGCTCTACAATCCACTCACGAAGCTTCCGAATACAGTCATATTCAGTTTCCCACTGAAGGCGTTCTTTAGACTTGTACCGTTCATGTGAACCAGAGGTGGAGTGACCTTGGGGTTGGGTCATTTCCTCCACGTGTACGATGACGGGGACATGTTCTTCGCGACAAACTTTCTCGGCACGGCGATAGACATCGCAGAGTGCTTCATAGTCCCAACCCTTCACCAAGAAGATGTCAAAACCTTTCTCATCCTCGGTCCGGCGAAACCCATCGAGAATTTTAGAAATACTTCCTTTGGTGGTCTGGAATTCGTTGGACACGGAAATACCGTAGTCGTCATCCCACACGGATGTGAGCATCGGTACTTGAAGCACGCCTGCCGCATTGATGGCTTCGAAGAACATACCCTCCGAAGTGGAGGCATTACCGATCGTTCCGAACGCGATCTCGTTACCGTTGTTTGATAGGTTTTTGAATTCAGCGAGAGCTGGATTTTGACGGAAGAGCTTTGACGCGTAGGCAAGCCCTAGAAGGCGTGGCATTTGTGCTGCCGTGGGCGACACGTCGGAGCTGCTGTTCTTGAGTTTCGAGAGTTCTTTTAAGTTGCCTTGATCGTCGACCATACGGGTCGCAAAGTGACCGTTCATGAGCCTGCCGGCTGACGCGGGATCGGCGTTGACGTCTGTGTGCGCGTAAAGCTGGGCGAAATACTGCTCGAGCGTCAGTTCGCCGATGGCGAGCATGAAAGTTTGGTCCCGGTAGTAGCCGGCGCGGAAGTCTCCATCACGGAAGACTTTGGCCATGGCAATTTGAGCGATTTCCTTACCATCGCCGAAGATTCCGAATTTGGCTTTCCCAAGGAATACTTCCTTTCGTCCGAGCAAACTGGCTTCGCGGCTTTCGCACGCGAGGCGGTAGTCAGCTAGAATGGCTGCTACTTTCTTTTCGGACTTTCCGACGGTGATGGTTTTTGAGGCGCTCAATAGGATCCGTTTCCTATCAAAAATAGGGAAAATTGATCCTTGCAACCAAGCCCTCGGCGAAAGCCTAATATTATACTTCGATTAAACCTTTTGGCGGAAGAAACTCACCCAATCGCCACCGTTGACCTTCGGATAATTTTCCGGGGTTTTGAACAAGTAAATCGCTGCCGTGACGTCGCCGACTTGAACGTGATGGAGGTAATACCCTTCGTCCATTTCCAGTTTATGAATCATCTCGCGGGTTGTGGCGTCTTTAATCTCAAACACCTCTACCACCATAGAGTCGGTAGTTTGCCCTGACAGCACTGCAACCGGGAAAGGGCCGCGCGAAAACAATGAGAAACCACGCAGGCGCGCCGAAAAAAGGTATTTCAAGTGCGGAGCATGCAAGTGATGGTTTTCCATGCCCCGGCGTAGGGAACCATAAAATGCAAATGCGTTTGTGTTTTGCATCGGGGGCGAGTGCTATATTTGCGAGCCTATTTTACGGCTTTTAAATCGATCTTAGAAACTTTAAACTTCATCGCATATGATCGTCGGTGTTCCCAAGGAAATTAAGAACAATGAAAATCGGGTGGCGCTCACCCCGGCAGGTACGCAAGAGCTAGTGAAGCGCGGCCATACCGTGTACATCCAAACCAAAGCGGGTGACGGAAGTGGTTTTAGCGATGAAGAATATGTGGGCGCTGGCGCGAAGATCTTGGGCAAAGCGGAAGAAGTCTTCGCTATCGCCGAGATGATCATTAAGGTAAAAGAGCCAATCGAGCAAGAGTACGAATTGATCCGCAAGGACCAGTTGGTGTTTACCTACTTCCACTTTGCATCTTACGAACCCCTGGCGCACGCCATGATTAAAACCGGAGCCGTGTGCTTAGCCTATGAAACGGTAGAGCGTTCCGACGGAAGCTTACCCCTTCTCGTTCCGATGAGTGAAGTAGCAGGTCGTATGTCAATCCAAGAGGGAGCGAAATATTTGGAGAAGCCGTTGAAGGGTCGTGGGATATTGTTGGGTGGCGTACCCGGCGTGATGCCTGCGAAAGTCTTGATTTTGGGTGGTGGTGTCGTAGGCACCAACGCGGCAAAAATTGCTGCGGGTATGGGTGCCGACGTGACCATCACGGATGTTAACATCAATCGCCTGCGTTACCTCGACGACGTAATGCCGAAAAACGTGCACACGATGGTCTCAAACGACTACGTGATACGCGACTTGGTGAAGACCCACGACTTAATTGTAGGTGCCGTGTTAATTCCAGGTGCAAAAGCTCCTAAACTGATTACTCGCGATATGCTCAAGACCATGCGTCCGGGCACCGTCCTTGTCGACGTAGCCGTCGATCAAGGTGGTTGTATCGAAACCTGCAAGCCAACCACGCACGAAAATCCGACCTATATCATCGACGATGTAGTGCATTATTGTGTCGCCAACATGCCCGGAGCAGTACCTTACACGTCAACGCTCGCATTGACCAATGCTACTTTACCGTACGCCATCAAACTGGCAGGTAACGGCTGGAAGAAAGCCGCACAAGAAAGTACCGACCTCCGCAAAGGACTCAACGTCATCAATGGAAAAGTTGTATACAAGGCCGTTGCAGACGCCTTCAACCTTCCGTTCACCGACGTGAAGGAGTTTTTGGGAAGCTAGTGGATCGTGGATCGTGGATAGTTGATGGTTGGTAGTTAATGGTTGATAGTGGATGGTTGGTAGTTGATAGTGTCTGTCGAATAAGCTTTGGTGGATGTTGTATCGCAACCCACACCACCATCAACCACCAACTATCAACCACCAACCATCAACCATCAACCACCAACCATCAACCACCAACCATCATCCACCCACCATCAACCATCAACCACCAACCATCCCCGCCCTAATACTTCAAGTGTTTCACGGTGAGGCCGTTGTTGATCAACTGTTTCAACGAGCCAATTCCAATCTTGATGTGTAGCTCGACGAAGTTGGTGGTGACGTGCTTGTCGCTCGCCTCTGTTTTGACGCCGTCGGGACTCATGGGTGAATCGGACACCAAGAGCAATGCACCTGCTGGGATCTCGTTGTAAAACGCGGTCGAAAAAATCGTTGCTGTTTCCATGTCGATCGCCATCGCTCGAATTTTGATCAGATAGTTTTTGAAGTCCTCGTCCCACTCCCACACGCGTCGGTTGGTGGTATACACCGTCCCTGTCCAATAGTCTTGGTTATAGTCGCGGATCGTGGTCGACGTGGCTTTTTGCAAGGCAAAAGAAGGGAGGGATGGCACTTCGGGAGGGAAATAGTCGTTGGATGTACCTTCGCCTCGGATGGCGGCGATGGGTAGAATAAAGTCGCCGATCACGTTTTTTGTTTTCAGGCCACCACACTTGCCGAGAAAGAGACAGGCCTCGGGTTTGATCGCTGTAAGGCAGTCCATGATGGTTGCTGCATTGGGGCTACCCATTCCGAAATTGATGATGGTGATTCCTTCCGCGGTTGCACAGCGGAAAGCTCGATCGGTTCCATATACCGGAACGTTGTTCCACTCGGCGAACAACTTCACATAGTTGTCAAAGTTAGTGAGCAGGATATACTTACTAAACATGTTGAGTGGCATACCGGTGTAACGCGGCAACCAGTTCTCGACGATTTCCTGTTTGCTCTTCATGGGTAAAAAAAGTTTCTTTGGGTGTGTATCAATTGAATCTTCCGGAGGCGGCACTGTCCTTGAAGAAAGAGGAAGGCAAAGTATATATTTTCGACATCATTCGAAAAAAATACGTGGTCCTCACGCCGGAGGAGTGGGTTCGACAGCATTTTGTCCACTACTTGATCAACGGTTTGAAATACCCGCGGGCGCTCTTCCGAATTGAGGGTGCGCTGGCATACAACACGCTGCAAAAGCGCTCGGATATTTTGGTTCGTAACCGGGAAGGGAAACCGTGGATGTTGGTAGAATGCAAGTCCCCTACGATTAAGCTCACGCAAAAAGCATTCAACCAGATCGCCGTATACAATATGACAGTCGGCGCGATGTACTTGGCGGTGACGAACGGGATGGTGCACTATTGCTGTTTGGCTCCGCAACCTGGTGAGGAAGCGAAGTTTGCGCCCTCCTTCCCCGACTTTCCAGCAATTTAGCTGCGTATGGCGGCGTCGGGTTTTAACCTGCGCGTGAAGAGCAATCCTGTTAAGCCGAGTGCGAAGAACACGATGAGCATGAGCACGGAATGTTTCATACTGAAGAGTGCGTCGATGTAGCCAAAGGTGAATGTACCAATGACGATCGCCGTCTTCTCGGTTACGTCATAAAAACTAAAGAACGAAGCGGTATCTGTCGTTTCGGGCATCAACTTGCTGTAGGTGCTTCGACTCAGTGCTTGAATTCCGCCCATCACGGTTCCCACCGCCACTGCCAGCCCGTAGAAATAGTATTCGGCCGAGTAGCCCGCTTCTTTCAATTCTGCAACTTCATAGGCAGACACGCAGATGAGCACCCAAAACAACACGACGGTAATGAGCACGTTGAGGTTGCCGAACGTGCGCGACATACGCGACATGAGAAAGGCGCCGGCGATCGCGACGAGTTGAATTAATACAACTGTGATGATCAGCTTCTCGGTGGGCAACCCGAGGGTTTTCTGACCAAAGAGCGTCGCAGCAAGCATCACGGTTTGAACGCCCATGCTGTAGAACCAAAACGACAACAAGTAAGAACGCAACTTGGGCATCTCCTTGAGTTTATGCCACACTTTTCTGAGCTCGGTGAATCCGTCGACCCACACGTTATGATTTTCCTTATGTCGCCGGGCTGGGTTGGGAAGTCGCGCGAACGTAAACTGGGCGAAGCCGATCCACCAGACGCCGACAAGCAAGAAAGTGATTAGGGGTCCGGATGTTTTGTCACCTTTTGAACTGAAGTACATGACGAGGCCGAAACCCACCAATTGCAGGATGACGCTGCCTATGTATCCCATGGAGAATCCGCGGGCGCTCACCCGGTCTTGGTTTTCGATGGAGGCGATCTCGGGCAAGTAGGAGTTGTAGAATACGAGGCTACCACAATAGCCTATGGTGGCGCAAGCAAAGCAAAACAGGCCCCACCCTACGTTGGGCTCGGGCCCTCTGAACCAGAAGAGACCGATGGAGCCAAGGCCTCCGAGGTAGCAGAAGAACTGCATGAACCGCTTTTTGCTACCGCGGTAGTCGGCGATTGACGAAAGAATGGGTAGCAGCAGGGAGATGGAAAGGTAGGCGGCCGAAAGGGCGTATTGGTACAGGGCCGAGTTCTTGAAGGTAAGTCCTAGGAAGGGGACGGTGTTTTCGCCATACGCGGCGGCGGTAACGCCTGCGAAATAGATTGGGAAGAAGGTGGTGGTGATGACGAGGTTGTAGACCGAGTTGGCCCAATCGTACATACACCAGGCCCTGATAATCCTCGGCTGGTCGGGGATGATGCTGGGGGGTGGGGTCATAAAAAAAGTCCCGACAAAACTGTCGGGACTAATTTATCTAAAACATGAAAAACAACTTCTATCGACTCTCAGACTTTTCGCGGGTTGTGTAGAGAATTTTCCGGGCGTTGCCCTTCCGAAGTTCGGTTTCTACGTCCGCCAAGATGCCTCGTTTAGCCTCGGCATCGACCTTCAACGCTATGGTCAACTGGTCGCGTTCAGCTTCAGGAAGTTTTCCCTTCTCCGAATTGACCCACTGGATGATTTCGGTCGTTTCGATGAAAGCGTCGTTTGCCTGAATTTTGGGTTCGGTGCCATACTGTTCTGCTTTGGTAGGCGCACCGACGTACAAGTTGGTCACCAAGGATTTGCGAACGAGTTTACGAAGCTGCGTTGCCTCGGGAATTCGTTGCATTACCTCGATGGAGTTCTTGCGCATCTCGGTTGTCACCATGAAGAAGAACAGGAGCATGAACACCACATCGGGCATTGACGATGTTGGGATTTCCTGTTTTACGTTGGCCTTCTTTTTGAATTTTGACATGATTCTGTGCTTTAAAGGTTAACCACCGATCTTAGTAGGTTCGGCGATCGAGATAGCCATTGGAATCTCGTTGGATCCGTCGGCGCGTTTCCCTAGACCTTTGTCGTAGATCGCTTTGTTTTCTGGGTTCTGCAGGTCTGACGCTGCTTCACGGAAGCGAGCGTTGGACACACCTGCGCGTTCGGCCCAGATGTCGTAGTACGCACCTTGAATGATGTCGAGAACCTCGACAAACCTTTTTTGGCTTGTACCACGGTCGGTCTTATAGGTCACAACTGCCTTTTCAGGGCTGTCTGAACTATTGGGGTCTACTCCGCGGTTCAGGATAAACTTCTTGATCTCATCTTTCAATCCTGACACGTCATCCATCGGGTTTCCTTCTACCAGCAAAGCATCCGACGAGTTCAACTGGATCGTAAACAGGTTATGATCTTGGAACTTTTGGATGGGCTGGTTGGGGTCCGGCGGAGGCGGGAGCAGCAATTGAAGTCCACGGTCGTTCGAGATCGTTGTTGTCACCAAGAAGAAGGTGAGCAACAAGAACGCGATGTCGGCCATAGACGCGTTGGGGATTTCCGGAGTAGGGCGTGCCATTACTTGAAGAGTTTATACAATTCCGAAAGGAGTACTCCAATGACCGCTGCAAATAGGAAGCCGTACAGCATGAACAATCCTGCACCGATCAACTTTGATGCATTTTCGGTGGTGCCGTAAGCAATCCATTTTGTAGTCAGATTACCGACAGATACGCTGTAGGTAACGAAGAAGAATAGTCCAAACCCGGCCGCCAGAATCCCAGCGCGTACCAAAGCCTTAGGGTCTTTGAACAAGTTGAACGCCTCCATTACTACCAGGCCAACAAGGACCACGGCGAACAGTACATAGAGGGCGTAAATACCGATATCAATTAAATCCATGATTTCTTATTTTTTCATGTTGTGCTTCACGATGATGTCAACCAAGGAGATAGATGCATCTTCCATGCTGTTGACCAAGCCGTCGATTGTCGACACGAGGTAGTTATACAACACTTGGAGCACCATACCTACAACAAGACCACCGACAGTCGTGATCAAAGCGACTTTCATACCGGCAGCCACAACTTGAGGAGAGATATCACCAGCAGCCTCGATCGCATCGAACGACTGCACCATCCCGACCACAGTACCGAAGAATCCGAGCATCGGTCCGAGGGAGATACACAACGAAATCCAGATGAGGCCTCTTTCGAGTTTACCCATCTCTACGCCACCATAAGAGGTAACCGATTTTTCAACCATGTCAACACCTTCGTTCGCACGCAAGAGACCTTGGTGGAAGATTGAGGCCACAGGGCCACGGGTGCTGCGGGTCACTTCCTTAGCTGCATCAACGCCACCTTTGCTGAGGGCGTCTTCGATGCGCGTAAGCAATTTTTTAGTGTTGGTTCTTGCCAAGTTGAGGGAAATGATACGCTCAATGCTGATGGCAAGACCGATAATGAAAACGATCAAAATAGGCCACATGAAGGGGGCACCACCTGCGATGAACCAGTCTTTCAACACTTGGTGGAATCCTTGATCTCCTTCAGGGGTTGCGGCGGCTGCTGCTTCTTGTGCAAAAGCTGAACCTGCACTGAAGAGAGTAGCTACCACAAATGCGAAAATAGCGAGTTGTTTTTTCATGGTTTAAGGTTTAAGATAACTTGAAGTCGCCCAAAATTAAACGTTTTGGCGATTTGTAAAGAAATTTATTCAATTTTTTGTGCAATTGAATTTCACCAAGTTTTTTTTGACACGCTTGGTTGGCATATAAATGGCCGCGCCATGATTGGTATTGGCGATTTTATCCATTTCTTTGTGGGCTTTTTTTGGAGAGGTGCAGGAGTGGCTGAACTGGCACGCCTGGAAAGCGTGTATCCGGTAACACGGATCGAGGGTTCGAATCCCTCTCTCTCCGCATCTTTTTGCAATCCGAACTAGTGTTAGGAGCCGGGCTCTTCCGAGAGCTCGCCGCAAAGGGAGGCGGTGATGTTTCCCCTAGCCCCCTGGACTCCAGATTCCCCGATTAACAACATCAACTTCGTCAATGCGGCCTCCGTTGTCATGTCGGCGCCGGCGATCACGCCGATGTCGCGCAACTGGCGGCTGGTTTCGTAACGTCCCTGCATGACCATACCACCCGAACACTGGGAGATGTTCAACACCAAGAGCCCCCGCGAAATGGCTCGCCTGAGGGCCTCGACAAACCAAGTCGCCGTCGGCGCATTTCCACAGCCATAGGTTTCCAACACGAGCGCCTTGAGGCCCGGGATACCGAGCATCGCGTCGACTACCATCGGTGTAATGCCGGGGAAAAGTTTCAACACCGCCACCGAGGCATCGAAATTCGAGTGGAGTGAAAGCGTCTCCCCTGCTCTGGGTGAACGAATGGACGCATAATTATAGTCGATTTTGACGCCGGCGGTTGCGAGGGGCGGGTAATTCCCCGACTCGAACGCGTCGAAGTGCTCGCTTTCCACCTTTCGCGACCGATTTCCTCGGAGCAACTGGTAATCAAAATAGATGCACACTTCCGGTACCGCGGCGTGGCCATCTACATACTTACTCGCGATCTCCAAACTTGTAATCAGGTTTTCACGTGCATCGGATCGTGGCTCCCCAATCGGCAACTGCGCACCCGTTAAGATGACGGGCTTCGTTAACCCACGGAGCATGAAACTTAAAGCCGAGGCGGTGTAGGCCATCGTATCGGTGCCGTGCAGCACCACGAACCCGTCTTGGTCGAGGTAATGGTCTTTGATGATTCGTCCCACCGCTTGCCAATGAGTGGGATCAATGTTCGAGGAGTCGACCGGCGTATCGAATGAAATCACCGTCAAGTCGAGAGCCAAACTACGAAGTGTGGGAAGGTGTTCTAAGATCAACGAAAAGTCGAACGGCACCAACGTCCCTTGTTGGTCGTACGACATACCAAATGTCCCCCCTGTGTAAATAATCATCACCCTCGACTTCGGCTGCCCAGGAGTAGCTGTGTTGATACGCTGCGATTTGAACATTACTCTTTTTGATTCGTTAGTCGTTAGCCGTTATTCGTTAGTCGTCCCCTCATCCCCTCATCTATTCATCCCCTCCTCCCCCCAAACAATCTCTCCGCGTTCCTACTCGTTACCTGTTGAAGTTCTTCTCTCGAAATGTTTTTCAACTGCATCAATTTATGGCCGACTAGCGGAATGTACGATGGTTCGTTGCGTTGACCACGGTGGGGAACTGGCGCTAGGTAAGGACTGTCCGTTTCGAGTACCAAGTTGTCTAGTTCTAAGTCGGGCACCACTTTATCGAGTCCACCATTCTTGAAGGTTACGACGCCGCCGATACCTAGGTAGAAGCCCATCTCGGTGATCTTTCGTGCTTGTTCGAGTGTACCTGAGAAACAATGAAATACGCCCGTGAGTCCATCCCCCAATAGGGCTTCTAGCAGTTCGATGGTTTCGTTCATCGACTCGCGGCAGTGGATCACGATCGGTAGGCGGTACTTTTTCGCCCATTCCACCTGGATGCGAAAGGCTTCTTTCTGTTGTTCCCAAAATGTCTTATCCCAATGAAGGTCGGTCCCCATTTCTCCGATAGCGGCAAACTTTCTTTTTGTCAGCCATTCCTCGACGATGTATAGTTCGCGCTCGAAGTCTTTTTTAACTGAACACGGGTGGAGTCCCATCATGCTGAAACACGATTGTGGGTAGCGATCTTCCAAATCCAACATCGCGTCGATCGAAGTATGGTCGATATTGGGCATGAACATCTTCTTCACACCTGCCGCCTCGGCCCTTCCTAAGATATCACGCGCATCGTTCTTGAACTGTTCAGAAAAAATGTGGGCATGTGTATCAATCCAGTAATTCATTTCAATTTCAAAAAATCGTCCAGTGTTGATTCGAGCCACTGTTTGTTGTCGGTTGGTTCAAAGCCGCTTGTCTCCTCCACTTGTAAGAGGGCGGAGCTCAAGTCAAACCGGTCTTGGTATTGAACGGCAGCTTGATTCGACGACTCCAAACGCCGTGCAAGGTACAACTGTTCTGTTTGCCCTGGTGTGGGAACGAAGATCGCTTTCTTGCCGGCAGTCGCCACGTCCATGAGCGTGCTATAACCCGGACGGCTCAGCACGACATCGCACTCGTTGATCCACCTGGAAAATTCCTGTGCCGACAAATGGTTCGCGATCCGGGCGTCGGAAGATGTCGGCGCGGCTGGTAGTCCTCGGACCATTCGAAAGTCTACGTTCAATTGCCTCGCTTGATGGAGTGCCAACGTTTCGAAGATGGTGCGTTGTGGCTCAGGGCCGGATACCACGATCAATAGTCTATACTTTCTAGCGGCTGTTGCATCGTGCTGGATCCGAGACAGCGCCCCGACAAACTTCGGGTGAATGGCTGCTTCTGTTGGAAAAGACAACTCACCGCTGAAGGGTCGTGTGGGTGAATCCGGCACCCAACATTGATCGAATCGCACGAGCCATCGCGCCAAACGGCGGTTGACCCAAGACGAAAGCCAACCCCACCCGCTGGGCATTTGTAACGTGAGCTGGTGCGTGACGATCGCCTGGCGTGTCGACCGACTCCAGCATCCATACCTATTGTCGGAAATGATCAACTCGACCTTGTGGCGGTGAACAATCTCCTGCACTTGAATGTGTTCCCTACGAATGGCACGCAGTATCCGAGGTATTCGAAACAACAATGCGACTGTGACCGGCAAGGTGTGCGAATATCGAATCTGATAGGAAGCCAGATCGTGAAAAGCAAGTTGGGGGAACTCGGCACGTAGCAATTCGAGACTCGGCCCGCAACCAGCAATGGACACCTGACATCCTCTCTTCAACAGGGCGCGGATGATTGGCACGCAACGCGAGGCATGGCCTAAGCCCCAGTCGAGTGGGCAAACTAACACATGCGGTTGTGCCATGGCTGGTCTGTTATGAAAGTAAGTCGAAGGTATAACCTTGCGACTTAAAATGCTCGACGAAGCGAGGAAGGGCGTACACTAAGTTTTTCTCAGCTTTGAGGCTGTCGTGAAAAACGACGATGGAACCCGGCCGAGTAGCGCGAATGGCACCCTGAAGACAACGCTCGGAATCCAATGAGCGATCGTAGTCGAATGTGAGGACATCCCACATCACAATTCTGAACCTAGGTGCGAGTGCGGCTACCTGGCTTTTCGTGATTCGACCGAACGGAGGCCTAAACAGGCGACCGGGCGTGTGACCCGCTTGCTCCATCTGGTGGTAACATGCTTGGGTATCGGCCACATATTGTTCTGTCGAATGCTTCCATCCATTCATATGATGGAAAGTGTGGTTGCCAATGGCGTGCCCTGCGCCAACCACCTTATTGAAAATACCCGGGTGTTTACCGATGTTGTCGCCGATGCAAAAGAACGTAGCGCGCGCGTCGTAGTGGCGCAACGTATCTAGTACAAATTCTGTGGGGCCGGGAATGGGCCCATCATCGAAGGTGAGATAGATGGTGGATGAATGGCTCGACTTTTCGCGCCAGCTCAAAGTTGGGTACACCCATGGAAGAAAAGCTGGTGTTCGAAAGAACCTCACGGGTCAAGGGTTGGACACTCGACAACTCAACATGGTGATGTCGTCGCGATAGCCGTTGCGTCCTTTGAAACCATCGAGTGTAACAATAATATCTTGATGGATCGTCTTCAGGTCTTTGTCGCGGTTGGTTTCGAAGTAGGTTTGCAAGGAACTTAGTCCGAACTCGGCGCCCTGTTCGTTCATGGTTTCGGTGAGACCGTCGGTGTACGCAAACAGGGTAAAGTTTTTCAATCCTGTGATGAAGCCTTCATTCATAAAAGGCAGTGGATGCATCGCGCCAAGCACGGTGCTACCTTCTTCTAGCAACCGCATCCCATCTTCAGGGGTGTATAGAATGGGCGGGTTGTGTCCAGCGTTTACATACACCATGGTGTGGAGCGACAAGTCGTAAACTGCGCCGAAGAAAGTGATGAACTTCTCCCCTTTGGTATTTTCCAACACCTGGTAGTTAAGTGCCTCGACGATTTCAGTCAAATTCGGTGTTTGGCGCAACAAGGTACGCAGCGACGCCTGGAAATTAGACATCATCAACGCTGCGGGGATTCCTTTACCGCTCACATCCGCGACACAGATTAGGAACTGGTTCTTGTTGATGGGAACGTAATCGTAGTAGTCGCCGCCCACACGATCGTGCGGCAGATAGCTGGCTTCGACCCGGAGGCGCTCGGTATTGGGAAGTTTTTTGGGAAATAGGAACTGTTGTACGTCGCTGGCGATTTCGAGTTCTTTTCGAAACGCTTCTTGTTCAAGTTGTTTGCGGGCGAGCTTTTTGTTTTCAATCGCCACGATGATGATGTTGCTGAGTGCTTGGATGAACTTGAGGCTTTCGGTCTGTTCGTGAACCGACAGCGATTCATCCAACTTCGAAATAAACACCAATGCCAGGGTGTCAGATTTATGGGCCACTGGGATGACGAGATCAAACTCATCGAACTCGCAGTCCTTAAACTCCGACATCTGGTGGATGCTCCTGACAAGTTTTACTCGGTCGTCGAGGCGGGTCTTCGCATAGTTCTTTTGGGTGCCAAACTGGACCTTGCAATTCCAAATCTCGTCGAGGACAAAGAGCGCCATCTTCTTGAGATTCAAGTTCGACCGCAACGTGAAATTGAAAATCTTGTAGAGAGATTCTTCGGGTAGGTTGCTGTTTATCGCCTGGGTGATCTCCAGTAACGCGTTGAGTTCCAGCTCCTTCTTTTCAACTTGTTTCTTCAGCAACTGCTCGGTCATACAGGAACCCCGGTGTGGCCGACCAGGGGGCGTGGTAAAAATAATAAATCCTGCCTAGACCTTCGCCTCCACCCGACGCCCCTTCCAAGTTGGTTGCAGGACTTGCGACATAACTCCCACCGTAACAACGTATAAGGAGTGTGTGAATTGTAGGATAAAAAAATATTTCCAACGCCAACGTACGCCCAGAAAGTTGGCGGCCGGAATCAAAAGAAGGCAGTCGGCAAACATCTTGACGCCCAGCAGCCCCGCCGTCCATTGAAACGTAACGTACCCAGCAACGCAGGCGAACGGCAGCGTCAGCCATCCCAAATGCAAAAGCCACACAACCAACGCCAGTACTTTCGTCGACACGGATTGGTTTGACTTCCACTTGCCGGCCCACCGCAGTCTTTGTTGCAAAAAATCACGCATTGAGGTCACGGGCTGGGTCGATACCACAGAGGTGGGCTGAAAGAGGAACGCTACTGCACCTGGCCAACGCTCGTGGATCTTGTTCATCAACGTTTCATCGTCGCCGGAAGTAACATGTTCGGTTCCTTCATAGCCGCCACACTCGATGAATGCCGATTTCCTAAATGCCAGGTTAGCGCCGTTGCACATCGTGGGAACTCCCAACCCAATGGTGGCCGCGCCAGTGGCTATCACAGACACGAACTCCATTTCTTGCAGCCGTGCGAACAAGGACGAACCTCCCGCTAGCCGAACACCACCTACCCACATCTTTGTTTCTTTGCTGCCGAAGTATGGCCCCATCGCCCGAAGCCAGGAGGGCGCCACATGGCAGTCCGCATCGGTCGTTATGATAACTTCGCCCCGGGCGTGCTCGACAGCCAAAGTGATCGCCGCCTTTTTGCCGCTTTTGTGTTCGAGCTTGAGCACCCGCGTCGATGCCGGCCGCGGTAGCCGCGAAACAATTTCCTCCGTGCGATCGGTGGAACCATCGTCCACCAAAATCACCTCCCAACGGTCGGATGGATAATCGACTTGGGCCAGATCCTGCAAGAGCGTGGGCAGCACCCTGGCTTCATTCCGGCAGGGTACCACCACAGTGACGAAAGGGTCCGCAACTTCGGGATTGCGCAAATCACTTTCACCCAAACGCGCAAAACCAAATGCCAACGCGAATAGCAACAAGGCGTACAAAAATGCGACAAAGATGAAAAACATGGGCGGGTCAAAAATAGGAGAAATAAGGACGAGGGGATGTGGGGACGAGGGGACGAAAGGATTAGGGGTCCTCAAAATTCTTAATTAATTAGCTTCGGGGTGGTAACTTGCGGGTGGTATGGCGAAGGCGGTCACGATAAATGAAAAGATCATTTTAGGGTTAGACCCTGGCACGAACGTGATGGGATATGGCGTGGTGCTCGTGCGCGGACAACAAGTGACGCTCCTTCAATACGGTGTCCTTCACCTGACTAGGTACGGCGAACACGAAGTGAGGCTTAAGAAAATATTCGATCGGATTTTGTCCCTTATTGAAGAGTTTACACCCGACGAAGTGGCACTCGAAGCACCCTTCTACGGCAAGAACGTGCAGTCGATGCTCAAACTTGGACGGGCACAAGGCGTCGCGATGTCTGCAGCCCTGTCGCGAGGACTACCCATCGTGGAATACGCACCGAAGAAAGTAAAGCAGTCCGTAACTGGAAACGGAAACGCCTCCAAAGAACAAGTCGCGCGCATGCTCATGACCTACTTCAAAATCAAAGAACTGCCCGAATTGTTGGACGCAACCGACGCGTTGGCAGTAGCCATGTGTCACCACTACCAACATCGTGATCATGGCAAGAAAACAAAGACGAGTTCGTGGGAAGTTTTTTTGAAGGAGAATCCGAAGAGAATCAAAGGATAAGAATTTAGAGTTTAGAATTTAGGATTTAGGTATGGCAAACCACCATCAACGACGGTACGACAAGACTTGGGCATTTCTTCAGCAGGTGGCTCCATCGGGGACGACGGTGCTCGACATCGGGACGGAGAACGCCTTTTCTGACTACATGAAGAAACAAGGGTTAACCGTCTACAACACCACCGGCGAGGACCTAGACGATCACCCGGAGACGGTAGCAAACTTCAACACCCAAGTAGCAACTGCGTTCGAGATCTTTGAACACTTGCTGAATCCCCTTGGCGTGCTGAGGTCTATTCAAGCACCGGTGTTGGTCGCTAGTATCCCGTTGTCGCTTTGGTTTGCGAAAGCATACCGCCATCCGACCAATCGTTGGGATCAACACTTTCACGAATTCGAGGACTGGCAGTTCGACTGGCTGCTAGAGAAAGCCGGTTGGGAGATTGTGCGACGCGAAAAGTGGACGAGTCCCGTGACACTCAACGGAATCAGGCCTTTGCTTCGCCGCTTTACGCCGCGTTATTATATCGTGGAAGCTCGTCGAAAGGGATGAAGAAGATCCTGATTCTTGCTTTTAGCGACTTACGGCACGACGCACGCATCGCGCGGCAGATTGAATTTCTCAAGGCAGAATACTTGGTTACCGTCATTTGCAAAGAAACGAACGGCGCACCGGGTTTTGAAGCCATCAAAGGCCAACACGTTAAACTCCAGTTTTGGCGTAAGGCGATCGTGGGGTTGCTTTTGTTATTGCGTCTATATCGTTCGGCGCATCGTTTTCTCTATGATTATTCGGAGGTAAAAAAACAACTTGGAAATAGGTCATTCGACTTAGTGATCGCGAACGATATCGAAAGTTTGCCCTTCGCGTTCGATTATGCGCCGGCGAAAGTCCTATTCGACGCCCACGAATACGCTCCGCGCCATTTCGAGGATAAGTTGATGTGGCGGCTCTTGTTCCAACCGATGAATGTATACCTATGCAAGCGGTACATTCCCAAAACTTCGGCCATGACCACGGTCGGTCGCGCGCTGGCAGACGAGTATGCGAAACATTTTGGCGTAACACCCACCGTTGTGACCAACGCATCGCCTTTTGTGCCGCTCGACCCAAGCCCCATGCAACAAGATCGTATTCGAATGATTCATCATGGTGGAGCCAACCCCAGTCGACAATTGGAAATTATGATCGACATGATGTCTCTACTCGACGAGCGGTTTTCGCTGGACTTGATGCTCATCACCCCTACCGTCGCAAATCCGAAAACACGCGCGTACCTAGATACACTGAAAACCAAAGCCGCGCGGACACCCCGCGTCAGAATTTTACCACCCGTCAAAAGTCAAGAGATCGTTGCCACGATACACCACTACGATATTGGCGTGTTCTTACTGCCACCGGTAAATTTCAATTACGCGAATACACTACCAAATAAACTGTTTGACTTTATACAGGCGAGGTTGGCGATCGCCATTGGGCCCACACCCGAAATGGCCGAGATAGTAAACAAATATCGGATCGGCGTTGTATCGGAGTCGTTCACTGCCGAGAGCCTTGCATCAAAACTCAAAAGTCTTTCTTCCGAGGAGATACGGGGGTTCAAGCAAAGGGCATCGACTGCCGCTGCCGAACTGAATGCCGAAACGAACCAAAAGACCCTTCGCGAAGTAGTTGCCCGTTTAATTCGATAACTTTGCTTTCATGGGGATCGTCATCCGGCAAAGTATTTCCACAACCGTGATCACTTATGCCGGCATCTTGATCGGCTACGTCAATGTGCTTTACTTGTTTCCGAGGTTCTTAGATCCAAGTCAAGTGGGCCTCCTCAGAACGATTCAAGACGCGGCCATTTTATTCTCACCCTTCGCCCAGTTTGGTCTGGCACAAAGCATCATCCGCTACTATCCACAGGTCGTTCGGGAAAAAAGATTTCAGCCGGGCTTCATCAGTCTTATCCTATTGCTGGCGCTGGGCGGGTTCATCATCTTTCTCGTGGTCTTCAAGGTTTTCGAAGGGAGCATCTTAGACCTATTCAGTGAAAATGCAGCTGCTGTTATCGAGTACGTACCTGTCGTTCTGTGGCTCACATTCATCTTGCTCATCACCGCGTTGCTGGAAGCCTATTCGCGATCGTTGCTGAAGACGGTGTTTCCCAACCTGATGCGTGAAGTTGCCATTCGTGGGATGCTGGCATTGTTGGTCACGGCCTACTTTTTTGGCTGGCTGTCGTTCAACGCTTTTATTATCAGCACGGTCCTCGCCTACCTGCTGGCGTTGCTGGCTCTCGTGGCGTACTTGATGGCGAGTCGCAATCTTTCGGTGAGCCTACAATTTTCGTTCATCGAGGCGGCAAAGAAAAAAGAACTGATCCTGTACTCGCTGCTGAGTTTCGCCGGTGCCGCTGGCATGATCATCATCGGGAAGATCGACAGCTTGATGATTGCACCCATGCTAGGTCTGCCTGCCGTAGCGGTGTACACCACCGCCTTCTACATGGCGAGTGTGATCGAAGTTCCCAAGCGTGCCCTGTCGGCCGTGACCATGCCCTTGATTTCGCAGGCGTTCGACAAAAATGACATGCAACACATCGCGACGTTGTACCGCAAGACGTCGATCAATCAATTCATCATCGGCAGTCTACTTTTGATCGGTATCGTGATCAATCTCGATAGCATGTATTCCATCATGCCCAAACGTGAGATTTATGAGGCCGGTCGCTGGGTTGTTGTTTTTGTGGGTATCGGCAAGTTGGTGGACATGGCCTTCGGCCCGAGCAGCGAGATCGTGGTATTGTCCAAATATTTTTGGTTCAACATCGTGCTGATACTCCTCCTCGCCGCGAGCGTCATCACAATGAATCGCCTCCTTATACCGATCTACGGGATCAACGGTGCGGCCATGGGCGTCGCGTTCGCCTTGATTCTATTCAACGTAGTGAAATATGTCTTCATCCGTATCACTCTGAAAATTCAACCATTCAGTTGGAGTACCTTACTCGTCGCCACCATCGCCGCGGCGACCTTCGGTATCAACTTTTTGATTCCATCTTTTGATCACCTTCTCGTCGACATGATCGTGCGCTCAGGGGTGGTCACCGTCATTTATTCGTCGCTGATATTGGCGACGAAGGTATCGCCAGACATCAATAATTTTCTGAAGGCAAGACTAAAGAGCTTGGGATAGCAGGATCGCCCTTAGCCCAGTTCTTCCAAGATGGAAGCCAACTTGGCTGTGAGTCGCTCGCGGGTAAAGGCAGATGGGTCAGTCGGCGCCGGTTCGCCGCCCTTGGTCCATGTTCGAAATTGTTCCAGTATCGCGTGGGCCATGCCGTCGATGTTGTCAACGCTAAACAAAGAGCCCGCATTCACTTCGCGCAACACCGCATCAGCATCGCCGCCAACCGGGCCACTCGCCAGGATCGGGACTCGCGCCGCAAGATATTCGAAGAACTTCCCGGGTAGGTTACCTGGGGCGATGGCCGTATGGGCCAAGATCAACAACAACACGTCGGTAGAACCGTACAACTGGAGCAACTGGGCGTGTGGGATGTTGGGAATGAAACGTACCACCCTCGCCAACTCGAAATCGGCCTTGACAAATTCTTGAAACGAACTGTTCACGTTACCAATAAACTCCACTTTAGTGCGGGTTTGCATCGCAGGTTCCGCCAGGAATGCCCGCTTCAACGCTTCCATCATCGGACGGGGGTCTCGGAGTTCATCCACCACTCCCGTATGACGAATAGTGAAGATATCGGTCCGCACTCGATTCACCTTAGCGAAGTCTTCGGTATCAAAACCATTTGTCACTAAATCCACTTTGCGTTGACCCAGCAACTCTAAACGCTGCACATGGAAAGGCGCAATGGTGACTACTCGATCTGCTACTTGCAACACCCGACGCTCAAGAGATTGATGGCGCCTGCGTGCGAGTGCGGTCAGGTCGAGCGTATCTAACAAGTCCCATTCACTCCACGGATCGCGAAAGTCCGCTATCCACTTTAAGGCAGGAAACTTCTTTTTCAGACGCAAGCCAATCAGGTGAACACTATGCGGCGGCCCCGTGGTAATAATCTTCTCGATGTGGTTCGATTGGATGAAGTCGGCGAGGAAAGTGGTCACCGGCTTCACCCAAAACACGCGGGGATCTGGAATGAACAGGTTGCCTCGAACCCAATTGGCGATTCGAGCAAAGGCCGACTTTTTCTTGGACGTCGAAATGAAGTCGCTTGGTGTCGTTTTCTTGCCAAACCAACCCGACAGTCGATGAAAAGCCTGATACGGCTCCCAAATTGGCAGCTTCAATACTTCTGTTTGCGCAGGCACGTCGGCCAACAGGGAAGGATCTTGTGTGGTGAATGATGGATTCTCGGGGACGACGACATATGTTTCCCATCCGAGTCGATCCAAGTACTTGACAAACTTGAGCCATCGCTGCACACCGCTTCCACCGGACGGAGGCCAGTAATAGGTGATGATTAGAACGCGTTTCGAACTCATGGGCTGGTCACAAGATTAACGATTTCATCCCAATCGTCGGGCTGCTTCCAAATGAACGCCGTATCGCGACGGAACCATGTCATCTGACGTTTGGCATAGTGTCGAGAGTTCCGTTTCAAGAGTCTTACCGCTTCGTCGCGGTCGTATTTGCCTTCGAAAAAGTCAAAAATTTCTCGATAGCCCACGGTTTGTAGAGCCTGCAAGGCTCGATGCGGATACAACGACTTCGCTTCTTCGAATAAACCCATTTCGATCATGTTGTCCATTCGTTGGTCGATCCGGGCATACAATTCTTCCATGGGCAGTGTCAAACCAATTTTGACGACGCCAAAATCTAATGCGCGCGTAGATTTCTTCCGCCACTGCGAAAAGGGTGTGCCCGTAGAAATGATCACCTCGAGTGCGCGGATCAGACGATGGGGATTCCGGATATCGACTACTTCGTAATACGTTGGGTCGGCGCTCTTCAATTCCTGCTGGAGCCAATCGAGTCCGCGCTGCGCGTATTTTTCCAAGAGCCCTTCGCGTATTCCTGCCTTCACTGGCGGCATGTCGTCGAATCCTTCGAGCACTGCTTTGATATAAAGTCCAGAGCCACCGGTCATCACCACATAATTGTGGGTCAAAAACAATTCTCGGATGACGGCGAGCGCGAGGTCACCATATTGTGCGGCATTCAGTGGATGATGGATGGAATGGGAGCCGATAAAATGATGGCGCACGGTGTCCAACTGGAGTTTCGACGGAGGTGCGGTGCCGATGACCATTTCGCGGTATACCTGCCTGGCGTCGGCCGAGACGATTTCGGTGCCGAGTTTTTGCGCCAACCGCAACGCGAGGTCAGTCTTTCCCACGGCCGTTGGACCTGCGATTAAGATGAGGGTCTTGTCTGCGATTCCTGACACGGGGAAATAAAAGGTCGAAAGTTAAGATTTGTTTCCCGGGCGAGGGCCAAAACATGGCCAAAAGGGCGCTTTCAGGTTCACCAATTTTCGATATTTTTGCCTCAAATTCGCCACTACGAATGATTAAGTACACGAATCAATTCCTCACTAAACTCGAAGAACTGATCGCGGAATCCGACTACGTCCTACGGTACGAAAAAGGAAACTTCAAATCTGGCTATTGTGTCCTCAAAGACCAAAAGATCATGATCGTGAATAAGTTCTTTGCCGTGGAGGGTAAGATCAACGCGCTGCTCGACATCTTGAAGGGTGTGAGCCTGGAGACTTCGGGATTTTCCGACAAGAGTTTGAAGTTATATCAAGAATTGGCGCAGGCCGAAGTGAAAGCCTGACTTCCTTAAAAAACGAGCATCTTGAAAGTCACCTTCCTCGGCACCGGCACATCACAAGGCGTGCCCGTGATTGGGTGCACGTGTGAGGTGTGTCGCTCGCTCGACTTCCGAGACAAACGACTTCGATCGTCCATTCTTGTTGAATATGAAGGGCATCACTTCGTCGTCGATACCGGCCCCGACTTTCGACAACAAATGTTGCGCGAAGGAACTAATCGGCTCGACGCGGTGCTGTTTACCCATGGCCACCGCGACCACCTCGCTGGCCTCGACGACGTGCGCGCGTTCAACTTCCTCCAGAATATGGACATGCCGTTGTACGGAAGGCAAGCGGTACTCGATCAGATCAAGTCAGAATTCTACTACGCCTTCGACGAGAATAAGTATCCCGGTATTCCCCAACTTCAACTTCATGCGATCGGAGAAAAACCAATCCGAATCGGTGGAGTCGATATTATCCCCTTACCAGTGATGCACATGCGCCTCCCGGTTTTGGGATTCAGGTTCGGCAACTTCAGCTACATCACCGACGCCAACATGATCCCCGCCGAGACATTCGAACTGCTCGAAGGCACAGAGGTGTTGGTATTGAATGCCCTCCAAAAAGAACGACACGTCTCGCACTTCACCTTACAAGAAGCGATCGAAGTCGCCAAGAAGGTGGGCGCGCAAAAAACATATTTCACCCACATCAGCCATAAACTCGGTCTGCACAAAACAGTATCGAAAGAACTTCCCGAATCCCTAGCTTTGGCGTACGATGGATTGACCGTCGCGCTGTAAGTGCACAACAACTTCTACTTCCTTCGTCAAATAAGTCGCCAACTGAATACCCAGTTGACGGGCTTCACCGTCGTTTCTTGTTTCAGTCAAAACAAGGATGAACTCGTCCTTGAGTTTAATGATGCGAGCCGTTCGTTTTTTCTTAAGGCAGACCTACGGGGTGATTTCTCCTGCCTCACCTTCCCGCATACCTTCCACCGCGCACGCAAAAACAGCATCGATTTGTTTGAACCCGTCGTCATGAAAAAAGTTGTGGCGATTCGGCAATTCGAGAATGAACGGGCCTTCTCCATCCACCTCCAAGAGGGGCTTGGAATCTTATTCAAGATGCATGGCAACAAATCGAATGTGATCCTCACCGTCGATGGCGTACCCACGCAACTATTCAAGAACAGCCTGGTCCACGACCTCAGCCGTCGCGAGGATGAAATGGATCGCGTGATCGACTTCTCGAAAGAAGCATTCGTTGCCCACCAAAGCGACCTCAGAAAACTCTACATCACCTTTGGCGAACGTGTTTGGTCCCACGCCCCAGCGATTTTGGATTTGAACCTTACCATCGACGCGAGGTGGGAGGAGTTGCAACGTGTCTTAAAGGACTTGTCGGAGCCGACGTATTCCGTGGCCGGCGAGGGTTCGAAGCTCTACCTCACGCTCCTACCCTTCACAACATCAGCAACGACCTTCCGCGACCCGTTCGAGGCGGTCAACCATTTCTACTATTCTTATGTCGGCCGGGTGTCGTACGACCGCAAGAGGTCGTCGATGTTGGGCCAGTTGAAGGCTTCGATCGCGGCAACGGAATCGTGGCTAGAGAAAACGAACGTTAAGTTAGGCGAACTGACCCACGATGACCACTACCGGCAGTGGGGCGATTTGGTGATGGCCAACTTGCATGCCATCGCTCCCGAATCGAGTACCGTGGAGTTAGATGACTTCTACCACGCTGGAAAAAAAGTCCTGATTAAGCTCGACCCACGACTCTCGGCTCAGAAGAATGCGGAACGTTTCTATCGCAAGGCTAAGAACCAACAAATTGAAGTGACCAAGCTGAATGAGTCGTTGCAGTCGCGTACCCTCGAACTTGACACACGTCGCAAAATGCTGGCAGCAGTGGAGGCCGCGCAAGACCTAGCGACCTTGGACAAACTCGCGTCTGGATCGAAAGAACTGACCCGTGCCGAAGATAGACCAGCAGTACCTTACCGCGAGTTTGAGTTTAAGGGGTTCCGGATTTGGGTTGGCAAAGACGCGCGCACCAACGACGAACTCACCTTGAAATACTCTTTCAAGGAAGACCTATGGTTGCACGTACGCGACGACACCGGATCGCACGTTCTACTAAAACACCAGGCTGGCAAACCGTTTCCGAAGGATGTAATTGAGTACGCCGCAAGCTTGGCTGCCGCCCATTCGAAACGAAAGACCGAAACCCTGTGCGCGGTGATCGTGACTCCTAAAAAGTTCGTCCGCAAGCGTAAGGGGGCTCCCGCTGGAAAAGTGGTGGTCGAGCGTGAGGAGGTGGTGCTTGTGAAACCGTTGGGTGGAAATCGTTAGGCGTTAGACCGTTAGGCGTTACGCGTTAGGTGTTACTCGTTACTCGTTAGACGTTACACGTAACAAACTCGCACCACGCTTAACGAGTAACGTATAACGCGTAACGAATAACGAGTAACGAATCAACGAGTAACGAACTACGAAACCACATTCACCTTCAACATATTCGTGCGGTTGCGCTCTTGGATTGGCATGCTGGCCAAGCTGATGAATATGTCGCCGGTTTTTACGTGGCCATCGCGTTTCAGGATCATAGCTACATCGGCGATGGTGGCGTCGGTGCTCTCTTGTTTTTCGTAGTAATATGAGCGGGTGGCCCACACGAGGTTCATCGTGTTGATGATAGACTTGTTGCCGGTGAAAACGAAGATGCCGGAGTTGGTCATACTCACGATTGCTTTCGCTCCTACATCCTTAGCTAGTTTGCAGGCGGCCAAAATAATGCTGTCGTGAATGAAGATCGGGCTATCGCGATCGACGTCTTTAAACTTGTAGAAGATGTGGGCTTGGCGTTCGACGGAGCTGATGGTGCGAACCATGCTTCGAATAACTTCGAGGGGATACTTCCCAGCGGCGGTTTCGGCGGACAGCATGACGGCGTCGGCACCGTCGATGATGGCGTTGGCCACGTCGTTGGTTTCTGCACGCGTGGGTCGTGGGTTTTCGATCATGCTCTCCATCATCTGGGTCGCCACGATTACCGGTTTGCCCGCCTTATTACACTTCTCAACAAGCATTTTTTGAACCATCGGAACTTCCTCCATGAGGATTTCCACGCCGAGGTCGCCGCGGGCTACCATGAGCGCATCGGTTGCTTGCACAATCGCGTCGATGTTCTCGAGCGCTTCTGGTTTTTCAATTTTTGCGACAATACGTGTGCTCGACTGGTGTTTGTCGATGATACTTCTGAGGTACTCAATGTCTTTCGCTTTCCGCACGAACGATAATGCCACCCACTCTACATTGTTTTTGAGGCCGAATTCGAGATCGGCTGCATCCTTTTCCGTCAGAGACGGCGCAGACACTTTTGAGAATGGAAGGTTGATACCTTTTCGCGACTTGAGTGAACCGCCGTGTACCACTTCGCCGACGACTTCGTGGCCGCGAATTTCTTTCACCTTCAGTTCCAGTTTGCCATCGTCGATCAGGATCATATCGCCGACTTTCACGTCTTTGGGTAACCCTTCGTAAGACGTGCTCACGATGTTGGCGTTACCTTTCAATTGTTTGGTGGTGATCACCAGTTCTTGGCCGCGAACGATCTGGGTGCCATCCTCCACTTCGTTGACGCGGATTTTGGGGCCTTGCAAGTCTTGGAGGAGGGCGATTTGGAACCCGTGTTCGGCGTTGATTTCCCGAACGAAGTTGATCACCTTCTGGTGATCGTCGTACGAGCCGTGGGAGAAATTCAACCGGAACACATCGACACCTTCCCGGGCCAGCGCCAGCAGCATTTCCTTGTTATTCGATGCGGGGCCAACGGTCGCAACAATCTTCGTTTTGTTGTAAATGGTCTTTTCCATAGGGGGGTTTCGAGGTTCCAGAACGATGTGTATCAGCTACACATTAAAAAATGAAATTGTCTTTCGATTTGAGAGCGGCCAAAGGTAGAAAAGCAACCAATTCTATGGAAGGAATATTGCGCAAGACTTCCTGCAAACGTTTGCTGTCCATGTCTTCGTCGCCACGCGAATACAATATATAATCTAGGTGTGGATGTTCGGGGACGAGAAACATCGACCGGGCATCTCCATCATTGGAGCGGTTGCGAAACAGTTTGACAGTGTTGACGGTAGACTGGTGTTCGTAGCAGGCGAAGAGGAAGTCGCCGTCGCGTGTCGATATTTTGAGGTCCTCTTGTTTGACCAGGTTGATGGTGAGGGCCCGGTTGAGTTCCCACGCCAGCTTGTAACCCCGCGCGGAGGAAGCGAACCCCATTAGGTCAAAATCGTACGCAAACTCAACTTCTAACCGCCTCTTTTTCATGCGTTTAACACGAGTTTCCCGACGCCTTAAAAAGTTTGACAATATTGCACTAAATCTCTTTATTTGCACTGTTTTTTAAATCTCTAAACCTTAAATAACATGTCTGAAATCGCACAAAAAGTAAAGCAGATCATCATCGACAAATTGGGCGTGGAAGAATCTGAAGTGACCCCTGAGGCAAGTTTCACCAACGACCTAGGTGCTGACTCGCTCGACACTGTGGAGCTGATCATGGAATTCGAAAAGGAATTCAATATCTCCATTCCGGACGATCAGGCGGAAAACATTGCTACAGTAGGTCAGGCGATTTCTTACCTGGAGGAACACGCGAAGAAATAATTGGCTGTACGCCACTAAACCCTATTTATGACCTTCAAAAGAGTAGTGATCACCGGTCTAGGTGCGCTGACACCGATTGGTAACACCCTCCAAGCGTACTGGGAAGGCCTAAAAAATGGCCAGAGTGGTGCAGTTCCCATTACGAAGTTTGATACTACTCTCTTCAAGACCAAGTTCGCCTGCGAGCTAAAGGGTTTTGATCCGTCCAACTTTATGGACAGGAAAGAAGCCCGGAAACTCGACCCGTTCACCCAGTATGCGCTGGTCGTCGCAGACGAAGCAATCAAGGATGCAAACCTTCCCCTTTCCGAGCTCAACCCCGACCGCGTTGGCGTGATCTGGGGCTCCGGAATTGGGGGGTTGCTAACCTTCCAAGAAGAGGTGCGAGCGTTCGCCGCCGGCGATGGAACCCCTCGCTTCAACCCCTTCTTCATCCCCAAAATGATTGCCGACCTGAGTGCAGGTCATATCTCTATTAAATACGGTTTCCGCGGTCCAAACTATGCGACAGTGTCCGCTTGCGCATCGTCGACCAACGCGTTGTACGACGCTTACACCTACATCAAGCTTGGAAAAGCCGACGCCATCGTGTCGGGCGGCTCGGAAGCCGCCATTTGTATCGCCGGCGTGGGTGGATTCAACGCGCTGAAAGCACTCTCGGAAAGGAATGAGTCGCCCGAAACGGCATCACGTCCCTACGACAAAGATCGCGACGGCTTCGTCTTGGGCGAAGGCGCTGGTGGTCTCATCCTAGAAGAGTACGAGTTCGCGAAGAAACGCGGAGCAAAAATTTATGGCGAAATCATCGGTGGCGGCATGACCTCCGATGCTTACCACATCACCGCGCCACATCCCGAAGGGCTGGGCATTACCAAGGTGATGGAACAAGCCCTCGCCGAAGCTGGCATTGCCGCGAGCGATGTCGACTACATCAACACACACGGCACCTCCACCCCCCTCGGCGATGTGGGTGAAATTCGTGCCATTCAGAAAGTATTCGGCGACCACGCGTATAAGGTCAGCATCAGCTCTACGAAGAGTATGACAGGACACTTGCTGGGTGCAGCCGGCGCCATCGAAGCTATCGCATGCCTCATGGCAATCAATCAAGGCGTCATACCGCCTACGATCAACCACTTCACCGACGATCCGGAACTGGACACCCGTCTCGATCTCACTTTTAACAAGGCCAAGAAGCGCGATGTCCGCATCGCCCTGAGCAATACCTTCGGTTTCGGAGGTCACAACTTCTCTATTATCTTAAAGAAAGCTGAGTGAACGTGTGTGGAGCCTCTTAAGACGATCGAACCAAGCTTCTAAAAAGGAAAAGGAAAAACTGGTTAACGCGATTAAAACCATTGGCGGGTTCACCCCTTCCAATATCGCGTTGTATCAACTGGCCACCATTCATAGTTCGCGTGCCAAAGAAAAAGACGGGTTCCGGGAATCGAACGAACGTCTAGAGTACTTGGGCGACGCGATCCTCGGCGCCGCAGTTGCCGACTATCTCTTTAAAAAATATCCCTTCAAGGACGAGGGCTTCCTCACGGAAATCAGGAGCCGCATTGTCAACCGTGAATCGCTGAACGCCCTAGCAAGAAAAATCGGCATCGGTAGCATTGTCCAGTTCGACAACAAGAACTCACAACTCCAACAGGTGATCCTCGGCAATACGCTCGAGGCGCTCGTGGGCGCGGTATACTTGGACAAAGGCTACCTCCGTTGCAAGAAGTTCGTGATCGACAAGCTCATCCAACCCCATTTCGACTTGGACCTGGTGATCCAATCGAACGGAAACCATAAGAGTCGCATCATCGAATGGGCGCAACGCAACAACAAGGAAATCAAGTTTGAAATATTGAACGTGAAGAAAGCCCGCAATGGACGCGAGTTTTCTGCCCAAGTTTTTATTGGCGAGCAGCCCTATGGACTCGGCTTCGGTTTCACCAAGAAAAAAGCCGAACAGGATGCCGCCCAAAAGACTTGCGACATGCTTGAAATTGCTTGATGAACCTTCGCTCGCTGCGAAGGGTTTTATCCACAAGTAAATACTGACGTGAATCGGAAGCTAATCATCGCTGGCGCGAGCCTCAACCAAACCCCGCTTGATTGGCAGGGCAATACCTCGCGGATCATTGGCGCCATCGCGGAAGCGCGCCAGAGAAAAGCTGCCATCGTCTGCCTACAGGAACTCTGCATTACTGGCTACGGTTGCGAAGACTTACACCTCTCCGAATGGCTCAGTGACCGCGCGTGGCAAGAGCTCGAAAAAATTGTCCCCCATACACAGGGAATCGTGGCCTGTATCGGGATGCCGGTGCACTTCGGTGGAAAAACATGGAATGGCGCGTGTGTCGTGCACGACCAACAAATTCTCGGGATCACGTTGAAACAAAATCTGGCACTCGACGGAGTCCACTACGAACCACGCTGGTTCGAACCCTGGCCCCCGAACGAGGTGACCATTATTCACCGCCAAGGAAAAGACATTTCCGTGGGCGACTTGGTGTATGATGTGCACGGGATTCGGTTCGGCTTCGAAATCTGTGAAGATGCCTGGCGGCGTGTGCGTCCCGGGGAAATCCTCTGTCAACGCGGCGTGGATTTGATTCTGAATCCTAGCGCCAGCCACTTTGCTTTGGGAAAGAGTAAGTCGCGGGAAGCGCTGGTGACGGACAGTTCGCGAAACTTTAAGTGTGCCTACGTATACGTGAACGTGCTTGGCAATGAAGCCGGCCGCATGATCTATGATGGCGACATTTTGTTTGCCCAAAAAGGGAAGCTCCTCGGCGTACACCGCCGGCTGTCTTTTCAACCCTACCAACTATCGACCTGCGAAATCGACTTCGATCAGCCCGAAGCCTCACAAGTAATTCCCCAACACGACATCACGGACCGCAGCGAAGAGTTCGCACAGGCGGTGGCGCTCGCTTTATTCGACTATCTACGCAAAAGTAAGGCGCGTGGGTATGCGCTCAGCTTGAGCGGTGGCGCCGATTCGTCGTGCTGTGCCATTCTCGTGTCAGAAATGGTACGACGCGGCGCCCGCGAATTGGGCTGGACTGCTTTCTCGGAAAGATTGGGGATCGAAGTTCCCACCAATGAAAAAGAGGCAGTCGGTAAGATTTTGACCTGTGCTTACCAAGCCACAAAAAATTCATCGCATCAGACGCTAGAAGCGGCACGCGAACTGGCACATTCGATTGGCGCCGTTTTTTATCATTGGACCATCGACGAAGAAGTCAACAGTTACACATCGAAGGTAGAGAACGCCCTTGGGCGGAAGCTTGCGTGGGAAACCGACGACGTGGCGATGCAAAACATCCAAGCCCGTGCCCGGTCTCCCATTATCTGGATGATCGCCAATATCAAGCAGAGTATTTTGCTCACCACCTCGAACCGAAGTGAAGGTGATGTTGGGTATGCTACCATGGATGGTGATACGAGTGGGAGCCTCGCACCCATCGCAGGAATCGACAAGCCCTTCATCATGGGTTGGTTGAAGTGGGCGGAATCGCACCTAGGTTATCAAGGTCTCAGCTACGTCAACAACCTCCAACCAACGGCCGAACTGCGACCGCTGGAACGCGCACAAACCGATGAGAAAGACCTCATGCCGTACCCCATATTAGTGGAGATTGAAAAGTTGGCGTTCCTATACCGAAAGCCACCAGTGGAAGTGTACAAGATCCTCGCCGAGCGTCATGATCCGGTGTTATTGAAAGAATATGTGAAGAAGTTCTTCCGGCTTTGGTCCATCAACCAATGGAAGCGCGAACGATTGGCGCCATCCTTCCACCTCGACGACCTGAACGTAGATCCACGGAGTTGGCTGCGCTTCCCCATTCTATCGGGTGGATTCCGAGAAGAGCTGGCGGAACTGGACCGAATCACCACTTGATGACGTCCACCCTCTTGCGACAATTGCTATCTTTGCCCCCTTCCAAAGTGGAAATAAAATTTGAGCTATGATGTTGAGTTACCTGATTTGGAATGTTGACCCGGAGATTGTTTCGTGGGGTTGGTTTTCACTCCGTTGGTATGGTCTCCTCTTCGCGTTGGGATTCTTGTTGAGTCAGCAGATTCTTTTCTACATGTTCAAACGCGAGGGCAAGCCCGCCGCCGATGTAGACACGCTCACAATTTACATGGTGATTGCGACCATCCTTGGCGCACGACTTGGACACATTATCTTCTATCAGCCCGAACTTTTCACGCAAGATCCGCTGGGCGTTTTGCTACCGTTTCAGTTCACGCCTGAATTCAAGTTTACTGGCTTGCAAGGGCTCGCCAGCCACGGTGCGGCCTTCGGTATCTTGTTCGCATTGTGGCTCTATTCAAATTACTACATCACCTTCTCGGGAAAATCGGTCGAGAAAGAAAAAGAAGAACGCAAGGCGGAGGAAGCAAAAGCTAAGGCTGCTGGCAAAACATACTCACCGCCAGTTGCGGAACCGGATGGCAATGCGGCGATCCGGACGCGTATCAAGAATGGATTCAACTTCATCAAGCGCGTGAAACCAGGTCAGGGTTACATCGAAACGCTCGATCGAATCGTGATTCTGGTGACACTTACCGGCGCATTGATCCGCCTCGGCAACTTTTTCAATTCCGAGATCGTCGGAAAACCCACCGACAGCCCCTTCGGTGTGGTGTTCATGAACGATGTGGTCGACGGCATCAAGCGGATTCCCAACAACCGCATCCAAGCCATCGAAGTACGCAAAGACACGACTCGACCCGATCGTGAAAACGGGCGGAAACCGATTTTCATTTACCTGATCTTTGAACCGGGCACAACAGAAGTGTGGGCCAACACCTTGCTAACCGATCAATCGATCCAAAACGAATTGCATCGGCAGGGTAAGTTCGTTGATGAACCCTACGACCAAGTTCTCGATTACCAACTGGTCAAAGAATCGGACGGCGTGCTGGCTGCCCGCATCACGACCACCGGCATCGCGATACACCCATCTCAATTGTATGAGTCGATTTCTTGCTTTGTCTTTTTCTTTATCCTCATGTGGATGTGGTTTAAAGGAATCGCGGCAAACAAACCGGGCGTCATTTTCGGGTTGTTCATGATCGTACTCTGGTCGCTGCGGTTCGCCTACGAATTCATCAAGGAACCACAGGTGAATTTCGAGAACTCGCTACCGCTGTTTATGGGACAAATACTGAGTATCCCGCTGATCATCGTCGGCGTGTACATACTGGTTCGTGCGGTTCAAGGCAAGTTTAAAACCCAGATATAATTCGCTGCGGATGGGTCTGTCTTTGAAACCTGGGAGCATTTGACTATCTCGTGGGTTGGCCGGTGAGACATGCTTGCGTTCGTGGTCTTTTTTAGTAGCCTGTTCCAAACACAGGCGCAATCCCCCACAGCGGCAGCTACCGTGCCCGACACGGTCGTCCACCGCCTGTTGGAGGTGAATCGCGTGATCATCCTCGGGAACAAGATCACACGCGACCGGATCATTCTGCGAGAACTGAGCTTTAAACCTGGCGATACGGTATCGAGCCGCCGGATCGATGACCAACTGGTGCGCGACCGAGCCAAGATCTACAACCTGCGCTTGTTTAATACTGTCGTCGTTCGCCGGATTCCTTTCGATGACAACAAGTTCGATATCATCGTAGAGGTCTCCGAACGATGGTACACGTTCCCCTCCCCCATCTTCGAACTCTCCGATCGAAACTTCAACGAATGGTGGCAAAACTACGGTCACAGTTGGCGCCGGGTGAACTATGGCATTCGACTATACCAAACTAATTTTCGCGGTCGAAATGAGAAAGTCCGATTGACGGCGCAATTCGGATACATCCGTAAGTTCTTACTTACCTATAGCATTCCCAATATTGGCAAGAGTCAGAAACATGGGCTCGTCTTCGACTTCGGCTACGACGAACCAAAAAACCTTGCGTATTTCACAAACGATCACAAACTCGACTACCTAGAAGGAAGGAACACGTTAAAAACTCAGTTCGGCACCTCGATCACGTATAACTTCAGAAAGTCGTTTTATGAAACTCATTCCCTCTCGCTCGAATATCAAAACACGACGGTCGCCGACACAATCGCCCTGCTCAATCCGAACTACTTCAAAAATGGGGCATTGAACCAGCGTTGGACGTCTATCTCGTACTCGTTCAATTCAGAACATCGAGACGTCGTCGCATATCCCCTGAAAGGTTATCAGTTCAACGGTTATATCTCTAAAACAGGGCTCGGGTTGGGTCAAGACGTAAACATGTTGGAAGCCAATGTCTCCTACGCCCAACACTCGGACCTCGGCAAAGGCTTTTACTTCTCCAACTTCACGTCGGCCTACGCAAGTACGCCTACCACACAACCTTACTCCATGTACGGTGCCCTCGGCTACCGCCGACAACTATTGCGCGGGTACGAGATTTACGTGATCGAGGGGCCACAGTTCTTTATCAACAAGACGACGCTCAAAAAGCGTATCTTCTCTCATGCGTGGAAGATAGATGATATGCCACTCGAGCAGTTCAGTTACTTTCCTGTCGCGTTGTACCTAAAGGCCTACTTCGACTTTGGTTATGTGACGAACTACAATCGATATGAAGAACTGAACATCAACACACGTTTATCAAATAGAACGCTGATGGGGGCTGGCTTCGGACTCGACTTGGTGACGCTGTACGACAACGTGTTTAGGTTCGAATACACGTTTACCCGCGAGGGGACCCACGGGTTCTTCTTTCACGTGAAAAAGGAATTCTAGGTCAATTGTATTTTTTGTACACCTTGGGTTTCCCGTTTTTGTACGTATACCAAATCCCGGATTCTTTGCCGTTCAGGTACGCTCCCGTAAAGGTCAGTTCCCCTTCGTTGGAATAAAACTTCCAGTCGCCGTGTTCTTTTCCCTCGTGGTAGAACCCTTCTTGTAACACCAGTCCATTCTCTTGGTAGACAACGATGCGACCGTGGGGGAGCCCATTCTCGTACAACACAACACGGCTGAGTTGTCCGTTTTCGAAGAAGTGTCGCCACGCGCCCGCGTATTGCCCCTGTTGATAGACTCCTTTCTTTTCGAGTTTTCCGTTTCGGTGGAAGTAATAAGCCGAGTCTTCCATCATCCCCGAACGCCAGGTCTCGATCCCTTGGCGGATTCCATTTGGATAGTAGTATTCCACCACACCGTGCAAGAGACCATCGCGGAAATGTTCGATAGCACTCGGATTTCCTGACTCGAAGTAGTACACCCACTCACCCACTTTCCGAGTGCCATCCCACTCGCCCTTGGCCTTCAACTGACCGTTTGAATATCGGTCTTGCGCCACAGCCGCGCACGACCATGCACAGAAAACCAGACAAAGGGTTTGTCGCTTAACCCGATTCAGGAAATACACTCGATTCATCACCGTGCTTTGCATCCAGTTCAATACGCGACAATGTACTGGAAGATTCTTCTTTTTTCAATCATGATTGGATACGCCACGTGCGGGGCTTGTCAACAAGTCATCACTGGACTCGGCGCAGGTCCGGAGGCAATGGGCAGCACCGCCACCGCCCACGGACTTTGGTCTACCTGGCGAAACCCCGCCGGCCTCACCGGGATTAGCCACGCGAGCGTGGGGTTTGCCAATCAACGGCTCTCACAAAACGGCCTGATGCAACACGCAGCCTTGGTCGCGATCAAATTGGGTGCTTTTCGGTCAGGGCTCGCAATGGCATCGATCGGTGATGATCTTTTTCGAGAGAGCGCTCTTTCCATCGCATTAAGTCATAAGATCGGTTTGCACGCACTCGGTATTCGCGCGGATTGGTTGGAGGTCCGAGTCGATGGCGAACGACCACGCCGGGCCATCGGCTTTTCGTTTGGAAGTCAATCAAAGTTGAACGAACATATCTCGTTGTGCATCTCTGCCCGAAATGTGAACTTGCCCGAATGGGAAAGTGACCATCCTTTGCCCACCTATCTGAGCGCAGGCGTCGCCTATCGTACCTCAAGCAATTGCCAGTTCATCGTCGAAGTTGCCAAAGAAACAACTGCTGATCCTTCGCTGCGCACCGGAGCAGAATTTGGAATACGCAAAAGGCTGATGCTACGCACCGGTTACCAGCTAAATCCCAATACCGCTTTCGCGGGACTTGGACTAATCGCCTGGCGCTTTCACTTCGACTACGCCATCCGTTTCGCCTACTTTCTTGGATTTGCCCACCAACTCACCATCACGTGGCAAACACGAAAAACATCCCACAAATGAAGACGAAGGATTTTCTTGTTTGGATGATGATTTCAGTCGCTTGCTCGTCGGCCGTGTTCGGGCAGACACCCATTGCACCTACACCAGTTACACCCGACAATCTCATCGATCGTTTTGTGCCGCCGGAAGAGTTGGATGCAAACTATGACGACGTGCTCGAACAAGTTTGGCAACAAGGGACGGAGCCTATCAACCTCAATGTTTCCTCGCGTGAACGTTTGATGCAAACAGGCGTGCTTAGGTCCGAACAAATCGATAGCCTGCTCAGTTACATTCGTCAAAATGGCGCCCTGATCGACATCTATGAGTTGCAAGCGATTCCTCTTTTTGATCAAGAAACGATTCAAGACCTGTTGCCCTTCGTGACTATTAAGTTGCCGCCGGCACACCTCGTTCGAGGTTTAGGAAAACGCATGAACGGCTTCTTGTTCACGAGGTTCGAGACCGTCGTCGAGCCCCAGCGCGGATACCTCCATTCAAATTCCAGCAGTCGGTACCAAGGCCCGCCGGGACGAATCTATACGCGAGCCAAGTGGTCGGCACCCGGCGAATTAAGTCTGGGTTTCACGGCCGAGAAAGATGCTGGCGAAACCTTCGCTTGGAGGCAAGGTCATCGCGGGTTCGATTTTTATTCTGGATATCTGCAACTTAACCGGCTGGGTCCCATTCAGCAGGTCACCATAGGCGATTTCGTCGCCCAATTCGGACAAGGGCTTACGCTTGGGGGTGGCTTTGGCGTTGGCAAGGGGTCGGAAACCATCACAACTTTAAGAAGGACGACCTCTGGCTTTAGTCCGTACGCATCGGCTAACGAGTTTGGATTCTTTCGAGGCACCGCGATTTCGACACGGTTGACCAAACGTCTCCGTTTCCATGTTTTTGCTTCCCGCCTGTACCGCGACGCAAGCGTTTCAGATTCAACCGAACATGCTACGTCTACCGTGCTACTAACCGGAAAACATCGCACGCCCACCGAGTTGGCGAGCCGGCGCGGTTTGCTCGAGACAAACTTCGGGGCCGTAATCGAATATCGGTCCGATCGATTCGAAGGTGGAATCGTCGCGCACCAGACCCGGTTTGGGCGACCGTTTCAAAAGCAACCTTCGCTACACAATGGATTTGAATTCGCTGGATCTTCCAACACGAATGTGGGCACCTTCTTTCATTACTCAGCCGCTCCGTGGAGTGTCTTCGGCGAGTGCACGCGCACCTTAAGTGAAGGTTGGGGTTGGGTGGTCGGTGCTTTGAATTCCATCTCGCGCCAGATCGACGTATCGTTTTTGATGCGCTCGTTTGGGCGGAACTTCTCGAGTTTCTATACCAACGCCATTTCCGAAAGCACGGCGCCGAGGAACGAAACCGGTCTCTACTGGGGCTGGAAGCACGCCCTATCTAAGAAGGTGTCATACACTGCCTTCACCGACTTCTTTTTTTTTCCATGGCTCAAGTACCGAGTTTACCAACCGTCGAGGGGCACCGAGTCGCTTTGCCGCTTCAACTACAGACTATCACGAGAGATAGATTTCTACGTCCAGTTTCGATTTGAGGATAAACCGCGCAACCATTCAGGTGGTGATACTCCCGTGTACGGAGTTGGCAAGACCCAGCGCTTCAACTGGATTGTCAACGCTTCGGTTCGTGGCGGTCCGTTGTGGTGTAAGGTCCGCATGCAGTTCAATCAACTCAACACGGAAGTGACCAGTAGAGGGTTCGGAATTGCCTTCGACGTGGGCCGCAGTGGATCGGTGCTAGATGTAGCTACCCGAATTGCGCTTTTCGACACCGACGATTTCGATACTCGGGTGTACATGAGCGAGAGGGACCTACCGATGGCGTTTGCATTTCCCGCCTACCAGGGGGTTGGAATTCGCAGTTATGGGATACTCCGTTGGAAGCCGCTGCAGTGGCTGGATGTAAGTTTGAAGGTCGCAACGACTTCTATGCGCCACCAAGAGACGCTGGGTTCAGGTGGCGATCTGATCGACGGGAACCGCCGGCATGAATGGAAAGGGCAGTTGCTTGTGAAGTTTTGAGAACCGCGTACCTGCAAAAAATCCGCCCGGCGATCAGCCTTTGCGCGGGGCTCCACAAACAAACCGCGCCGGATTTTCCCCGTTTTTGCGTGGCGAACCCTACATTTGCCACATGCACGCTGTCGACCTCATTACACCCGGGATGATGATCACGATGATCGTCGGGATCGTGGTTTTCATGGTCATTTACCGGACGATCTTCCGTAGGAATCGGTGAATGCCGGTTACCCTGAAAAAGGCCTAAAACCGATGTACCATTTAACGCCAAAATCGACGCATTATCGATTCATAAGCCCTTGATTTATTGGGGTTTTGCACCTTAGATTTGTTGAAACCCCTTAAGTCTCATTTTTTAACACTTTCAAGCCAATGAGAAAGATTAATTTCCTCTTCGTGCTGGTCGTTTTTACCCTGGTGCTTTTGTCCGTTGCGTCTCTTGCCTTCGCGCAAACCACGAAAAAAACCCTGGAACTGGCCGAATTTCAAAGCGTGTATGTGAACTCCAACTACACGGTTTATGTGAAGCAAACAAACAAGCAAGAAGTGAGCGTAGAAGCTTTAACAGACATCTACTCGCTTACGGAAATCAAGGTTGAAAACGGAATCTTGATGATCAACGTGGAGCGCAAGCCGGAAAATCCCAACAAAAGCATTTGGGCCAAGATCGACGACATCAAGGTGAATCCCACGATGAAGGTGTACGTGAGCCTTAAGAACGTAAACGAATTGCAGGTAAACGGAGGCGGAAAGATCATCTCCGAAAACTCGATCGCCTCCGACAACTTGACACTCGGCGTATCAGGCAGCGGTTCGATGGACTTAGATATCAAGGGAAAAACGATCAAGACGGAATTGAGTGGTGCGGGTAGCATTACCCTGAAAGGTTATGCGGCTTACAATGAAATCAATATGAGCGGCAGCGGCAACTTGAACGCGTACAACCTCGAACTCGAGACTGCCAAGATTCGGGTTTCCGGATCGGGTGTGGCCGAACTCACGGTAACAAGCTCGTTGGAAGCGTCGGTTTTGGGCTCGGGGGCGGTAAAACACAAGGGAAACACCAAAACAGTGACGAAAAAGGCTTACGGAACGGGAACGATCGACCGCGCTTACTAGCATCTGTCAAAATAAAGGGGGTAGATCGCGTTTTGTTTTATATTAAGGAACTACACCAAGTGATCTAACCCTATGAAAAAGTCCTTTGCGTTAGCGTCTTTCATGCTAACGATCCTCACCTCTTTTGCTCAAGAGGCTGATTCCACCCAAATTTTCATCGACCAAATTGAGTCGAGCATTAACTATCAAACTGGCAAGATTTCGCTAGATAGTATCGGCGAGATAACCGTTCCAGAAGGTTACAAGTATGTTGACGCGGAACAGTCGAAGTATATCTTAACCGAACTGTGGGGCAACCCGGACGGCGAATGCCTAGGTATGTTGATGCCGGAAAAAAGCGGCGTTCTTTCGAGCGACAGCTATGTGTTCATCATCGAATACGATCCGCTGGGATACGTAGAAGACGATGATGCCGACGATATCGACTACGAGGAGCTCCTGACGAGCATGAAGGAAGACACGAAGAAAGAGAGCGAATCGAGAGAAAAGGGTGGCTTTGGAACCATTGAATTGATCAACTGGGCTTCTAAACCCTTCTACGATTCTGACAAGAAAACTTTACACTGGGCGAAAGAGTATTCTTTCAATGGTGACTCGATCCACACACTCAACTACAACGTGAGGATTCTTGGGAGAAAAGGCGTCTTGGTGATGAATGCCGTTTCGGCAATCGATCAGTTACCGAACGTTCAATCCAACATCGACAAAGTGCACAGTTCATTCCAATTCAAGGATGGGATGAAGTATTCCGACTTCGATCCCGACATTGACGAAGTAGCAGCTTGGACCATCGGTGGCCTAGTGGCAGGAAAACTGTTGGCCAAGGCGGGCATCTTGGCCTTATTGCTGAAAAACATCAAGTTGATTCTCCTTGCTTTCGGCGCGGGCGGTGCGGCTTTGTACCGCTGGTTCACTGGAAAGAAGAAAGAAGAGACACCTGTTGCAACAAACAACAATGAGACCACTCCCCCACCAGCATCTTAATTTGACCCTTTCGGGGCAAAAAGGGTGAGGAAAAGAGGTATTATTCTCCCAATTGAGCCTACTCGCCTCATTATTTGCTAGTATCCGAAACTATTGGGGGTAGAAACATTGAATTTGAACCGAAAAGGCAAGATATTAGGAGTAAGATCGTTTAATAAAAAAAACTATCTTTGTCACTTGTTAATTGAATAATTTCTCTGCGGCATTTAGACCTACCAGCTGAGTTATCCCGTTAGCAATCATTTATCACTTAATTTCACAAAACCAAATGAACATTTATGTAGCCAACATCCCCTGGAAGGCTTCAGAGGAACAATTGAAACAACTCTTTGCAGAGTATGGGGAAGTACATTCCGCAAAAATTATCATGGATAAGGTTACGCAGCGCAGCCGTGGATTCGGTTTCATCGAAATGCCCGATGACAGTTCCGCACGCAACGCAATCAACAGCCTCAATGGCTTTGAATTCCTTGGTAAGAACCTAGTAGTAAACGAAGCTCGCCCCCGCGAAGATCGTCCAAGCAATTTCCGCAGCAACGGCGGCGGATTCCGCAAGGGTGGCTTTAACCGTAACGAGGATTAATTAGTAAAATCTTTTATACATCGGTTACCGTGAATGTCCCGCTTCGGCGGGACATTTTTTTTACCTGAACCTTTGCGGATCAAATGCACCCAGGCTCATATCCAACGCGCGCCCTTGAATCAAGTCGGATACAAGTTTTCCGGTAGCAGGTCCCAGACTCATGCCCATCATAGAATGTCCCGTCGCTACCACCACGTTGGGCAGGTGTTGCAAACGCCCGATGTAAGGTAAACCGTCGGGTGAGCAAGGCCTTAATCCATGCCACACCTTTTGAGGATACTCGAATTTCCAATCGGGATAATACTTAGGGATCGCTTCAACAATACCTTTCACTCGATTCGGATTGATCTCGTGATTGATGCCGCCGATTTCCATCGTCCCACCAAATCGAACGGAGTTACCCATGGGCGTCACGGCCACGCGCGCTTCCAATAAGATCGATGGAACGCGAATATTCTTGGCGACCTGGTCGACCAAAAAACTATACCCTTTGCCTGCTTGCATCGGCAGTTTCAGATCAAGTCGCGATGCCATCAAACCCGACCACGATCCTGTCGCCAGCACGTATTCATCGAACGTGAACACTTGGTTTCCCGAACGGATGGAACACACCCGTGCGTTGGCGATGTCGATCGAATCTATTTCTGCAGACGAAACGATCCTCACACCTTTTTGCCGAAGGAATGCGATCAACTCACGCACCATCACATGTGGCGTCAGATGCGTGTCGCCGGGGAAATACACGCCGCCGCGAACATTCACGCTCACGTCGGGTTCTAAGGATTGAACCTCTTGGGGACTTAAAACCTTTGCATCGATACCTAGTCGCTTTGCTTCCAACGCGGTCTCACCTTCCTCGTGCTCTGCTGCCGCCGTTTGATACATCATGACCAAGCCTCGTTCGTGGTAACCGAAGTCGAACGGAAGATCACGCTTCCATTCGGCATAGAGAGCCTTACTCATCAGGCTGATGTCGCGCAAAGCGGGAGCGGACTTTTCAACATGGGCGCGCGTGCTGTGGCGATAGAACAGATAGCCCCAACGTAACAAATCTGCACTCAAGCGTGGTTTCACATAAAACGGGCTCTTAGAATTGAACATCCAACGGATGCCCTTCGCAATCATCCCAGGGGCAGCCAGAGGAATGAAGTGGCTCGGAACAATCATCCCAGCGTTTCCAAAAGAGCAGCCATCCGATAATTCGCCCTTATCGATCAGGGTTACTTGGCAACCCGCACGCGATAAGTAATACGCCGTACTGAGTCCGACAATGCCAGCACCGATAATACCAATGGATTTTGTCACAAGAAAAAAGTCTAAATCAAATTACCTGAAAGCCGTAGGCATACGGGTCATCTTCTGGGTCGATGCTGATCGTATTGTATCCATACACGCGAGCCCAACCTTCTACACTCGGGATGATAGCGGGTTTGCCATGGAGTGTCGTTTCCTCCTCGATACGACCAATGAACTTCGATCCGATGATGCTTTCGTGGATGAACTCCTGCCCTTTCGCCAACTTACCTTTTGCGTACCACTGCGCCAGTCGTGCCGAAGTCCCGGTACCGCAAGGTGAGCGGTCAATGGCTTTGTCTCCATAAAATACAGCGTTGCGCGCCGTAGAAGTTGGGTCGAGGACCTTTCCTGTCCACAGAATATGCGAGCACGAATGGATCGTCGGATTCTCGGGATGGACGAAGGTGTGCTTCTTGTTGATGTCTTTGCGCAATTCGCGACTCCAAGCAACGAGCTGGTCGGCCTTGAAGTGTTCCAATCCGGGGAATCGATCCTGTACGTCCACGATGGCATAGAAGTTCCCGCCATAAGCCACATCCAGTCGCAACGTGCCTAGTTCCGGGCAGTCTGCTTCGATATTCTCGGCGGCCAAGTAGGCTTTTACGTTTTTGATCTTGACCGACTTGACCTTCTTGCCTACTTGTTGATACTCGACCTTCACAATACCGGCTGGTACCTCCAAAGTCAATGAACCCGGTGTCTTGGGAATCACCAATCCCTCTTCGATGGCAATCGTGACTGTGCCGATTGTTCCATGTCCACACATCGGGAGGCATCCACTTGTTTCGATGAACAATACACCTACGTCATTGGCCGGATCGGATGGTGGATACAGAATACTACCACTCATCATGTCGTGGCCGCGTGGTTCAAACATCAATCCTTTGCGGATCCAGTCGTATTCCTTGAGGAAATGCTGCCGCTTCTCACTCATGTTGGCACCGATCAATTGCGGACCGCCACCGGCTACCACTCGAACAGGATTGCCACACGTGTGGGCATCGATACAAAAGAATGTCTTCTTCACGTCGTTACTTTTTCCATTCACCGTTCCACAAGCGCCAGATTCCTTTTGGGTTCGAGGTCTTCAGTTCATCGGGAAGCAACGACTCGGGGAACGATTGAAAGGCGACGGGCCGAACAAATCGCTTGATGGCATCCGTGCCAACCGACGTAAACCGCGAATCCGTCGTGGAAGGATAGGGTCCACCATGTTGCATGGCAGGGCAAACCTCCACTCCGGTGGGAACACCATTGATGATCAATCGGCCTGCTTTTTCAATTAATACATTCATCAGGTCGGAATGTTTCGCGACCTCGGCCTCATCGCCGATCACGGTGGCTGTTAATTGTCCCTCAGCCGCGTCGGTCACCGCAGACAACTCCTCAATCGAGGTACAACGAACAATCAATGAGAATGGTCCGAACACCTCTTCCGACAGCTTGGGGTTTTTCAAAAATTCGGAAGCACTGACCGATGCGACAAGTGCTCTTCCCTGCAGAGCTGTTCCCGCCTGTGTTGCTTGAGCTTCTACTTTCACACCCCGTTGTTCGAGCGCTGCGTGTAGCTTCTTGCCATAGTTGTTGGCAATTCCGGCATGCAGCATGGTGGCTGGCGCGACGCCTGAAATTTGGGCAGCCAATGCGGCTACAAATCGATTTAAGCCTTCCCCTTCGATGGCGAAAATCAAACCCGGGTTGGTACAAAATTGACCGACTCCCAACGTAATGGAAGCTGCAAGTTTTTCGGCGGTCTTTTCCGCATCACGTGCCAACGTGTCGGGTAACAAGATCACGGGGTTGATGCTGCTCATCTCCGCAAAAACCGGAATGGGATGTGGGCGTGCATTTGCTAAATCGAACAATGCTTTGCCGCCGGCAAGCGATCCTGTGAAACCAACACCTTTGGTAAAAGGGTGTGTGACCAGGGCTTGCCCCACTTGAAATCCTGCGCCATGAAGATGTTGAAATACACCTTCGGGCATTCCCGTTTTTTCAGCGGCTTTCAGGATTGCTCCCGCTACCAGGGTCGACGTCCGTGCATGTGCGGGATGGGCCTTCACGATTACTGGGCAACCGGCCGCTAAGGCTGAGGCGGTATCGCCACCGGCAGTCGAATACGCGAGCGGAAAGTTGGCGGCGCCAAACACTACGATGGGTCCCACGGGCACCAACATCTTGCGGATGTCCGGTTTAGGCGCGGGTGCACGATCCGGAATGGCTGTATCTATTCGCGCGTCGACCCATGAACCGCCTTCGACGAGGGCGGCGAATATGCGACAATGACCAGTGGTACGACCACGTTCGGACACGATGCGCGCCTCCGGCAATGCCGTTTCTTCCATCGCCGTTTGTACGAGAGTGGCACCCAAGGCTTCTATCTCATCGGCAATGGCACGAAGAAATGCGCCTTTCTTCTTGCCATCGAAATTTTTGTAGCTGAGGAATGCGTTTTGCGCCTTACTCATCGCCTTTTCAATCGTCGACTTGTCTGCGTCTGCAAATTCCATGGAGATCAATTTTTTAGTGGACGTTCTTAATTAAGGTAGTGTCGGCCTAGTTCGAATCCCTTCGCGGATCACGTTCAGCACCCTTTCGCGCTCGGCGCCGATGAGCGGCAACCGTGGGGCGCGAACCAACTCCGAACCGATCCCGGCTTCTTGCGCGGCCAGTTTAATGTATTGAACCAACTTGGGATGGATATCGAGTTCCAATAGTGGAAGGAACCAACGATAGATCTTTGCAGCCTCGTCAATCTTACGCGCCTTCGTCAATTGATAGATGGCAACTGTTTCTTTCGGAAAGGCACAAACGAGCCCCGCGACCCAACCGTCGGCACCCATTAACAACTCCTCCATCGCGAGCGGGTCGACACCGCACAGGATCTTATACCTCGTACCGAAGCGTGTGATCATACGAGAGACGTTCGATACATCGCGGGTGGACTCCTTGACGGCGGTGATATTTTTCTTTTCAGCCAGTTCACCGAACATATCGAGTGTCACCTCGATCTTGTAGTCTACTGGGTTGTTGTAAATCATGATCGGAAGCGGAGTCGCATCGGCCACTGCTTTGAAGAAGGTTACTGTTTCACGATCATCCGCCTTGTAGCGCATGGGTGGCAGCAACATAAGACCTTGGGCTCCGGCCCTTTCCGCTTCGCGTGCTGCTCGAATCGCTTCTTGGGTGCTTCCTTCAGCAATGTTGAGCACGACTGGCACGCGACCTGCCACGCGGTCTATCGCGAACTTGAGCAATTCAATTTTCTCGGTCGGTGTCAAGGTGCTTGCTTCCCCCAGGCTTCCGCCTAAAATGATCCCGTGAACACCGGCGTCGAGTTGCGCCTTCAAGTTTTTCTCGAACATCGCGAGGTCGAGACGGTCGTCGCCGGTAAACGGTGTGAGGAGCGCCGGGTAGACGCCAGTCCATGAAATGCCCATATCCAGTTTTTAGTGTATTTTTTACAAATATAAAGATCGAAAAGGGCCTCACCACGCGAGCGGCTTCTTTTCCAGGAACGCGGCAATCCCTTTTTGGCAATCGGCTGACGACCGCGCCTGTGCATTCATCCGCGCCGCGTAGGCGAGCGCATCGTCTAATGACATGTTTGGAACGTTTGCAAGCATTTCCTTGGTGGTCGCCATCGCCTGCGCAGAATTAGATCGCACCAACTTGGAGGCAAATTCGACGACATCACGGGCAATAGATGTCTTGGGAGACACGTGCGTGACCAAACCCAGCGCGTGCGCTTCAGCTGTTGATACTAGGTTCCCGGACAGGAGCAACTGCCGCGCACGTTGATCTCCAATTTTCCGAATAAGGAAAACCATAACGATGGCAGGGATAAAGCCAATCTTTACTTCGGTGTAGCCGAACTTGGCCTCGGGAACGGCGAACACAAAATCGCATACGGTGGCAAGCCCGCAGCCACCGGCGATCGCAGCACCCTCCACTTGCGCGATCACGATTTTATCCAAGGTGTAAATCTTGGCAAATAGATTCTTCAGACGAGTAGAGTCGGCCAAGTTGTCTTCGAAGGAAAACCCTTGCAACTTTTGGAGATAGCCCAAGTCGGCACCGGAGCAAAAAGCATCGCCCTCGCCTCTCAAGACAATGGCTCCCACATTCGGATCTTTCGACGCGATGTCGAGCGCAACCGAAAGATCAGCCACCAATTCTTCGTTGAGCGCATTCTTCTTTTCAGGGCGATTCAAGGAGATATAGGCGAGCCGGTCGGCTACATAATAGTGAACAGTGGTCATGATCTTTACATTGACATTTGAAAAGCTCCGCTGTGGGGGATGGAGTGCACGCCAACCGAATCTGGCAAGACTTCCCTGAGCAACTTATCTGCAAGGTATAAAGAATTACTGCCATCGATGACGATCCTTCTACAGCCCGTTTGCGACACCACGGCACCCGACGAGGTGACGGCCCCGCGGCACAACACCACGACATCGGGAGTCAATCCGATGGGCACGTGGTACGGCCGCGATTGGATCAGCAACAAAGTCTGAGCACGCCACTGAATGATCACACATCCTCCCCTTTTCCTGAACGGCACAATTCCCGTGAAACGGGTAGCACCCAATTGCATCCGATGAACCGGGTCGATGGGACGCGATCTCACGTCCGATGAATCGACCCAGACTTGATACACACCCCGCGACGCAAAGTCGATCCTTGTTTCCGCTCGCGCATGGTAAATGGTGATGTGGTCCTTGCTGGCGATGCGCAAGGTCCACACCCAACCCAGCAACGAGAAGCAAATGATGCTCGCGAACGCGGCCATCCACCAACCTCGCTTCTTTCGCAAAACACCAAGTATCGCACCCAACAGAATCACGTTGAGGAGCATAGCTTGCGCGCGATCGATGTAAATTCCCCGTATGACACTTCCTGGCAAAGACCCCAACCAGACGATGGCGGTGTTCATCAACTTAATCGCCCAATAAACGATGAATCCAAGCGCGCCGGCGAGCGGGGGAAACACTGTCGCAGGGAGCAAGGCCAACCCACCGACGAGTACCACGAATGACAAAGGCACCACCAACATGTTGGCCAACAGGAAGTAAACTGGAAACTGATGGAAGTAAAACAATGAAATTGACAACGTAGCCAGTTGTGCGGCTACAGATACGCTCACCACTTTCCATACTTCATCCCACCACCGCGACTCCGGTTCCCATAGGCGGTAGAGATAGGGATGAAGGAAAACGATTCCAAAAACGGCGAGGTACGAAAGTTGAAACCCGACCGACATCACGAAGAAAGGATCGTACAACAGCAAACAAAAGGCTGATGCTGCCATCGTGTTGTAGATGTTGGTGCTCTGTTTCCAAGGGCGGGCCAACGCGACAAACGTGAACATGGTGACGGCGCGAAGAACGGAGGGCGACCAACCCGTGATGAACGCGTAACACCACAACAAGACTACGCACACGAAGGCCAACAATGCTTGACCCGATCGCGTCTTTTCGAACGGTCGCCCCAACATGACGAGGATTCCATAGATGATGCTAACATGGAGTCCTGACACCGCGAGCACGTGCATGGCGCCCGTAGCGGCGTAGGCTTGCAGTAATTCTCCATCCAGTCGATCTGACACGCCCAACACCAAGGCCGACGCGGTTGCTTGCTCCCAAGCACCGTCGATATACGTTCTAAGTTGACGATCCGCCCAATCGCGCACCGCGATAGCCCCGGAAATGAGTGGGTTCCCACGGTTGCTATCGATTCGTAAGGCGTCGAGCCCACGAACATAATGTTGATGATAGATATTTCGATAGGCGAGAAATCTCTGCCAATCGAACGCCCCCGGATTCATGGGTGGGGCCACAAACTGCGGATGGCCACGGATCAACAAGACATCTCCATAACGAAAGGGTGTTGGATAGTCGGCGCGCGCCAAGTATAGCAGCACGCGGCCGGCAGCTGGTTTCCACCGACCGTCGGCCCAGATGTGGCGGACGGTCATTTCGGTACGCCAGGCGTTGGACTTCTCCTCGTTGTAACGAACCACCTCGACCACGTAGGCGCGGACGGGGTGCGATTCGTACATAAAGTGGCTGCGGTCGTTTCGCGCTGTACGCCAGGATAGATGTACGTACCCGAGAATCAATACGATTGACAGTCCAAAGCCACCCACGACCACCCTCGGCGCTCGTTTCTTCCACAAGACACCGTAGAAGATCAAAAGCGCGACGAACATGCAGATGATGCCCCCCACCGGAATGGGCGATGGATATAGTATGCCAAGGAAGATGCCCACGCCAAAGAAGAGCGTGACGCGAACCATCGCATAGGGCATCCATTGAAACATGCCGGAATTTAGCCGGCACGATTCCCGTCAATCCTAACTTGGAACTTTACTAGGCCTTTTGATCTGGATTACCAGACGTTTGGTTATAGGCATCGATGATATCGCGCACCAATCGATGGCGCACTACGTCTTTTTCCGACAGTTCGATGATGCTGATGCCTTTCACATGTTGCAAGATGCGAACGGCTTCTTTTAAGCCGGAGCTCTGACCACGCGGCAGGTCAATTTGCGAACCATCGCCGGTCACGATCATCTTCGACTCGGGTCCCATCCGGGTGAGGAACATCTTCATCTGCATCGGCGTGGTATTCTGCGCTTCGTCAAGTAGAATAAACGCGTTGTTGAGCGTACGACCGCGCATGTACGCGAGCGGCGCGATCTCGATGATCTCGCGCTCCATATAGAACTTGAGTTTCTCGAAAGGGATCATGTCGCCGAGTGCATCGTAGATGGGACGGAGATACGGATCAATTTTTTCCTTTAGGTCGCCGGGAAGGAAGCCGAGGTTCTCGCCAGCCTCTACGGCGGGGCGCGTAATGATTATTTTCTTAACGGCCTTATTCTTGAGAGCCCGCACGGCCATGGCCACAGAAATATAAGTCTTACCGGTACCGGCCGGCCCAAGGGCAAACACGAGGTCGGTATCTTTTACGGCCTGCACCAACCTTTGTTGGTTAATGGTCTTGGCTTTGATTGGATTGCCGCGTGTGCCATACAAGAGAATTCCTTCATGGTCGCCGGGCAACTCTTCCTGGCGCTCCTGCGAGATATAGCCGCGCACATTCTCGGTGGTCACTTTTCCAAACTGGTGAAAGTGGTCGATCAGGGCGTTCAAAATGTCGGAGATCTGGACTACTTCGGAGTCATCTCCTTTTACAACAATCTCGTTGCCCCTAGAAATTATCTTAGACTTTGGAAATGCGGACGACAGTTCATTGATGTTTCGGTCTTCTATCCCGAGGAAGTCGATCAACGAAACATTACAACAAAATTAGCGAAACTCCGGCTTCCAAGTCAAACGGCGGCGCGCGGCACAAAGTTCAACGATGGCGATCGTTACCCTATTGACCGACTCTGGCGAAAGCGATTTCTACGTAGCCGCCATCAAGGCCCGAATATTAGGGACCAACCCCGGTATCTCCATAGTTGATATTAGCCATCAGATCGGTGCGTGTGACATCGCCCACGGAGCATTCGTGCTTCGTTCTGTTTTCCGCGAGTTCCCAAAAGGGTCCGTCCACCTCATTGGGGTCGACGCCACCGGAAACCGCGGCGATGTCCCGGTTGCCGTACAGCTGGAAGACCATTACTTCATCGGCGCCGACAACGGGATTTTTGGATTGATCAGCGAAAAGTCTCCCCAAATGTCGGTGGAACTGAACAAGGTTAACCCAATTTCGACCACATTTCCGGAAAAGGACATCTTCGCCCCGGTTGCCGCTCGACTGGCCAGCGGCGTGGCCATCTCAGAACTCGGCCCTCCCTTTGCGCCGTTGAAACGCCTGATGGATCGACATGTGAAAGCCAACAAGAAGATGATTGCTGGCCACGTGGTTCGAGTGGATCACTCGGGCAACCTCATTACCAACATCCCGAAAGACGCATTCGACGTGTTGAGTAAAGGGAAGAATTTTGTGATCCAGGTCGGCGGCGAAAAATTCCGCAAGCTCCAAACGAATTATCATCAAACCGAACAAGGAGATTGCTTCGTCATGTTCAATAGCCTTCAACTATTGGAGATCGGGATATACAAGGGCAACGCAAGTCAATTGTTGGGCTTGCAGTACGATAGCCCGGTCACGATTCTATTCGAAGACTGAGTTCTATTTTAGGTTGTTTCGCTCTTGCTCTTCGTGCTTCCGAAGTTTCTTGAAGAACTTGTTCCTTCCGTAGTGAAACACAAACCATACGACCAAAGCTGGAATGGAAATGACGAGGATGAGTGACATGTAGGGCATCCACCGCTCTGAAAGTGCATGCCCTGCGTCGCTGTCTTTGGCGACCAAAACCAAGATGATGCTGAACGCGAGCGAAAAACCGGCTACGATCGCCAGTCCTGTCAACAAGTAAGAAATGATTCTCCTCATAAAAGGGGACAAGCGAATTTAGTGATAAAACCGCTTATCCGCCACATCTTGTTTTTCGTGCCGTTTGATGGCGCGCTTAACCACAAGAATAATCCGCACCTGGGCCGTACCACCCGTCTTCCAAATCGGATGGCGTCTTGCATCCTGAAAAACCGCGACACGAAGTCGACGATTCCGCAGTTACCCTCTCTCAGTAAACTGGACGCAAGTACCGGCGCCAGGGCGGATATTCCTTAATTCCTACAAGCCTTCGAACCTCTCTACAGTATCTGTTTCTCCGTAAACCGCGACATGTTCACGCGGCGCACATCGTTGATCAGTCGATCGAAGTCGACATGCTTCCGAATGAAACTGTTGGTGCCCAACCTAAAACTCTCTTGCCATACCTGCTGGTCTTCGGAACTTGTCATGATCACCACGGGCAATCGCCGTGTTTGGTCATTCGATCTAATCAACTTCAGCACTTCTAGCCCACCGAGTCTCGGCAAGTTCAAATCCAGCAACACCACCGAGGGATCCAACCGGACAAGACCCTCCCATCCAAATAGTGCCTTCACTGCCTCGATGCCGTCGCGCACACGTACTACTTGTTGGTTGACGTTGCTCTTCTGAAGGGCACGCTTCATCAAGTATGCATCGTCGTCGCAATCTTCTACCAACAGTATCGTTTCGCTCATGTGGCCTAGCTCAAAGTGAAAAAGAACGTTGCCCCTTCTCCGGTCTTCGCGGTGGCCCACAATTTCCCACCATGCTTGGCGACCACGCGCTTCACGATTGCCAGACCGATACCGGAATGCTCCACCTCATCGGATGAGTGCATCGTTTGAAAAGGTTCAAACAAACGTTCGGCGTATTGCATATCGAAACCCATTCCGTTGTCTTGCACATAGAAGGCATTTTCCGGTCGAAGCCTACCGAAGCGCACCACGGGCGAATACGCCTGATGGCTAAACTTAATGGCGTTATCGATCAGGTTTTCCAATGCCATGCGGATCAGTTTCGAGTCGACCCGGGCATGCAGGTCGGTTTCGATCTCAAATGAGGCTCGTATGTTTGGGTTCTTGCGAATATTCGCAGAGATAATTTCTTGTACCATCGAGGATAAGTCGACCGCTTCCGATTCGGCCTCGACACGCGTCACTTTCGACAGGCGCACCATGTCGTCGATTAGCTCTCCCATACGCGAGCTGGCGCGGTAAATGCGCATCAGGTGATCTTTACCCTCCTCGTCTAGTTGGGCGGTGTGGTCTGACAAGAGAGCATGACTAAAGCCGTGGATACTGCGCAACGGTGCTCGCAAGTCATTCGACACGGAATGGCTAAAAGCGACCAATTCTTCCTTCGACGCACGGAGGCGGTCAGCCATCAAATTTTGTCTTTCGATTTCGTTGGATAGTTGGTCGTTGAGTTTTTGAACGACGACGTTCTTTTCGTGCACCTCACGTTCGAGTGTGACGGGGCTCTTCATTTTCATCACCCGCGGCATCATGCGGAAAAGGATGAACACGGTAGCGATAGATGCAAGGGCTGTGGTCAACCGCAGCATCGTTTCGAGATGGTATGCCGGCCACCAGAACGACAGGGCATCCATCAGGTGTGTGCTGCCGGCGATAAAAAGGAATCCACTGAACACTAGAATAAGGTTCCGAAACGGGATTTGCTCCGCTCGGCGTTTGTACACGAATAGGCCCAGTACGGCGGCAATCATCACGAACGACACCCACGTCAGCAAATCGGAGATCACATGGATTCGACTCGAGAGCGTCGTCCATCCACCTGTCTGCAGTCGGGGAGCCCAGCCATCCGTCGACAGCAGGTTTTTGGCCATATGCACAGCCTGCTGGGAAAATGACATGCGCTGGAGACGAGCTTGCGCGACAGAGGCGGAATCGGCAGGAGACAAACGCACCAATGAAGAGATTCGATCGTCGTGGAATGCCCACGCCGTTGAAGCCTGCGCCATCAGCGCCACTAATAGAAAGGCAACCCCTACTTTCCTGACCATTCCTTGTCCTTTGATGGATCAAATATGGCCCAGGTGGCGCGATTTGAGGGGAAAAGTCGATGACTCGAGCCCTTTTCCCGATGAAGACTCGGTTATTTCCGACCGTGAAAAAACGGCCTCAGATCAGGTTGATTTTGCTCAACAATTCCTCCCGGTAGCCGGGACTAACCGGAATGATGCGCGAACCGATTTGCAGGTTGCTCGGGTCGATGTTGTCAATCCTTTTCACGTTGACGATGTACGAGCGATGGACGCGAACAAAACGATCGGCTGGCACCTTGCCCTCAAATGATTTGAGAGTAGATAGCACCATGAGGATTTTTGTTTCCGTGTGGATCTTTACATAGTCGCCAAAAGCTTCCAGGTAAAGGATGCTGTCGACCGAGATATTGTGCAACAGCGAGTCGGCTTTCACGAAAACATTCGACGGCTGCTCGACGGTGATTTGCTTTTCCTGCTGCACCCGGAAGACTGCTTTTAAAAAGCGCGAGTAATCGATCACCGGTTTCACCAAAAAATCTTGCACATCATATTCGAAAGCTTCTACCGCGTACTCGCGCTGCGACGTCATGATGATGATGGCGGGTTTCTGCTCTAGTAGTCGGATCAGCTCGAAACCATTTATACCTGGCATCTCTATATCTAACAATAGAAGGTCAATCTTCTGCTCGCGAAGGAACTGCGAAGCGGCAATGGGATCCTGGAAAGACCTCGTCAACTTAAGAAATGGGGTCTTGTGGATCATTTGTTCCACCATCATGAGGGCGACCGGGTCATCCTCCACAACGACACAACTCAATGTCTGTGTTCCGCTCACAACGATGAATTGATTTCCTTTTTTCGAGCTAAGCCAAGAGTGTTGAAAATACCAACAAACGGATAATAAACATAGAAAATTAGGCCTGGAGAGGCACATTTCGAGGGTATTGGAAATGCTTCGGCCGCGCCGAACCCGATTGGGCTAGATGCTTCAAATCCCGCGTACCAGTTGGTGTGAGTGCCCGTTCAATTTCGCCGAATCCCGAAAGCACCGAAATGGAGACACTCCCGGGCAGACTTCTGGGCGAACAAAGTGCTCAATCTCAGATTTTAGTCCAAAAAGCGGCTTTTCGGGGTGTTATCTCCCATTTTTAGTTGCCTCCGCGGCGTATGTTCATAGGGCATATTCTTATTACATTTGCTAGACACCCATGTTCTAACCTCGATGAAAAAAGCAGCCTCGGTCGCTTTGCTGACACTTGTTTTCGTAAGTGCGGGCGCACAATCGCCATTCAACGTCGGCACCAACTTACGTTGGTGGCTGAAGGCAGACGCCGGCGTGTATACCGACAACGGTACGACGCTCGCCACCGATGGCCAGAGCGTGCAGCAGTGGAACGACCAAAGCACGATTGTCAATCATGCGCGTCAGACGACAGCCGGCAACAAGCCCGTGTATCGCACGTCCATCATCAATGGAAACCCGGTGCTCCGATTCTCAACCGACCAGTTCCTCGATGCCCTCGCTGTCTCCGGCATCGGACCAACCGACAACGCACAGATGTTCATTGTCTTCAAACAAAACTCGTACGTGTCCGGTGGATCGACGGACGGCGCCGGAACCTACCTTGTTGACAGGACGACTGCGACCAACAACTTGTTTTCTTTTAAGATCATCAACACGGACAAATACTACTATCAAAAGCGGAACGATACGGGCGGAAGCTTGACGGGACCGGTGTCTGTTTCGTCAGCGACGCTCGGGTCTTATCAGATGCTGTCATTTTATCGCACGGTTGGAACGGCCTATGGTATCTACATCAATGGAAAGATAGATGTCACATCAGGTGGCGACTCCGAAAACATTACGGGACCGACCATCCGGCTTGGCCGACATGCGACCAATACAAACGGCGGTCTCGATGGCGACATAGCCGAAGTTATTGTGTACAACGCCAATCCGACGCCCGCCGATCGACTCAAGATCCACTCGTACCTGGCGATCAAGTACGGCATCACGATCGACCAATCGACGGCGACGAACTACATTAACCCCATCGGGGCCGTCATCTACCCTGCTGCGACGACCCACGACGCTTACGATCAAAACATCGCGGGTATCGGTCGCGAAAATACGTCTGGCCTTAACCAAACTTCTTCTCAAAGTCAGAACTCACAAAGCATTGTTCGAATCTTTAACCCGTCGTCACTCGACAACGGTGACTTCTTGATTTGGGGAAATGACGCCCCCACTATTTGGAACTCAAGCGACGTTCCCACCGGCTACGTCAATCGCATTAGCCGCGTGTGGCGCGTCGCAGAAACCGGCGAGACAGGAACATTCAGCATCTCATTCGACCTGACAGGTCTGGGTATGGACATGAGCGATCCCTCCAAGTTTGCGTTCCTCATTGACGACAACGGCGTGTTTACCGATGCCACCGCCTACACCACGGGAAGAACGATTGTTGGAAACGTGGTGACTTTCACCGGTGCCGGTATCAACACCAATCAATACTTCAGCTTGGCATCCAGCCTCATCCCGGGCCCCGGTGGTGTTGCAGCTGCGAAAGTGTGGCTTCGCGCCGACGAGCAAGTGTATGTGGATGCAGGCACAACGCTCGCCACGAACGGACAGACCATACAACAATGGAACACACTCGGTGGCATTACTGGCGCCACCGCCTCGCAATCAACGGCCGGCAACCGACCCACCTACGTTACCAACGTGGCCAACGGAAACCCAGTCGTACGGTTTGCGACGACCAAGTTTTTGGACTTCGGAAGCTTGGGCGTGCTGGCCACTTCTGACCTCATGATGTCGATGACTTTTCGTCCGGCTACGATTACCGGCGGAACTATCTCTGATAACTTGGGTAGCTATATGTTGGATCGAACGACGGCAACTACACCGCGTACATCTTTGAAGTTGCTTTCGACCAACAAGATTGCATTTCAAGAACGAACCGACGCTGGAACCGTGGATGGGCCCGTGACTACCTCAAACGTGAGCACGACCACGATGCAGATCGTCGACTTTTATCGGAGGTATGCATCACAATACGGCATCACCTATAATGGTGCGCTCGAAGCCACACTCACGGAAACGGGTGGAAACCTTACCTTCCCAACACCTCGACTGGGGGCGTTACAATCTGGCGCCGCCGGACTCGATGGCGACATCTCGGAATTCATTCTCTATAATCGAGACATTACGTCGACCGAACGCAATCGGATAGATTCCTATCTCGCGATTAAGTATGGAGTTACACTTAGTCAAGCGACCTTACAAAACTATACCGCATCCGACGGGGTGGTCATCTATCCTGCTACTTCAACGCACAGCGGTTACGTGGCCGACATCGCGGGTATTGGAAAAGACGCTGTTTCGCGGTTGACGCAATCAAACTCCATGAGTGCCAATGCAGGTGCCGTCGTTAGAGTACGGAATGCCAGTAGCCTCGACGACCTCGACTTTTTTATTTGGGGCGATAACGCGGGCTCATTGACCACTTCTACCACCACAGGTGTGGATGGTGTGGTCATTAAGCGGCGCTTGAGTCGCATCTGGCGTGTAGCCGAGCGCGGGGATGTAGGGACCACAGACATTAGTTTCGACTTGACCAACGTGCCGGGAGCAAAGGTACAGGCCGACTTACGATTGATGATCGACCGCGACGGCGATGGCTTCGCCGACAACGATGTGACTCCAGTAACGGGTACTTTGGCGGGTCAAGTGTTCACCGTGTCGGGTATCAACTTGCAGAACAACGACTACTTCACGATTGGTACCGTGAACGCGACCACCACGCCGTTGCCCATCCAACTTGTGTCGTTCGATGTTGTAGCCCGTGGTACCGACGTGATCGCACGGTGGAAAACTGCCACCGAGTTGGACAATGATTACTTTACGCTAGAACGGTCGATGGATGGAGAAAAATTCGTGGAGGCATTGCGCGTACCCGGTGCAGGAACTTCGACCGAACCGCGACAATATGAAGCGCTTGATTTCCCGTTCGTCACAGGAGTGATCTACTATCGATTGAAACAGACAGACTTCGATAAGAAAGTATCGTACTCCGAAGTGAAGAGGGTGAAGTTGGATGGACACGACGCGGACGCGCGCATCTACCCCAACCCGGTCGAAAACAATATGCTTACAACTGAACTACCGGGGAATGGCTCGTCGATGATGGTGGACATCTTGAACTCGGCGGGGCAGACGATGTACACGGGTACGGCTGTCGGTTCCGCGCACGAGTGGAACTTGGAGGCGCTCCCACGTGGAATCTACATCGTGAAAGTAAGGTGGGAAGGCGGCGTTACCGTGAAGAAAGTGTTTTTGAAGTAGCCCTCCGTTAATCGGTTGGGAAGCGTGCCTCTAAGAATTTCCAGATGTCGTCGAAGGCGGCGGCCAATTCGGACGCGCTAAAGTTTCCGTGTTTCTTTCCTTTGATGGCCACCAACTCATTGGGGATGCCTGCCTGCGTGAGCGCTTGGTGTAATTCTTCCGATTGACTGAAGGGGTGGTTGCGGTCCTCGTCGCCATGTACACTCAAGATCGGCGGCGTCTGCTGCGAAATCTGGTTGACCGGCGACGTGTTTTGATACAACAAGTCTGTATTTCCCTCGAAGTCTTGATTCACCAAGTTGAGGTACTCGGGTGCTTTCCAATAAGCCACGGCTGTATGGAGGTCGGCCACGCCGTACCAGTTGATGATGGCAGCGATGTGGTGGGGTTTAACGTTGGGCGTGGGCTTTAACTTGGGCATCAGCATACCCGTCATGAGGGCCAGGTGTCCACCGGCCGACTCGCCCGACACGACGACGCGGGTAGTGTCAAACTTATACTGATCGGCGTGGCGGAAAGTCCAATCGATGGCGGCGAGGCAGTCCTCAATACAACCGGGCAAGTTGGTTTGACCGAGCAATCGATAGTCGGCATTGACAACAGCCCATCCTTTTTGCAAGTACGGCAACACGTAAAGCGATCGCGAGATTCGGTCGCCCGACGCCCAACCACCGCCGTGAAAGTAAATCAGCGTGGGTCTCGGTTCTTTGGGGCGACGGATCCAGGGTTCTTCGCCGAGGTTTTCGGCCGGGGTGTACACGTCGAGCGCGAGATGCGCAGTAGGTGTGTCTTTGTATATGATGCTCGACTCGACTGTTGTCTTTTGGATGATATCGAAGAGCGCCTCGGTATTGGGATTGGACGGAGGCGACGGATGGGAGCACGACACGATAGTCAGTGCTAAGAGTAGTAAGCGAAAGCGTTCCGTCAAGGCCACCAATCAGATTTTCACGGTTCGAAGGAAGCAAATTAACTGTCCTGTTCTAACCTGTTTCTGTTTTCGGTTAATGCAGAAATCGCCAAAATTGTTTCAAAAAATGGGTTTTCTCTACGAACCCACATGTTCCATCGACGAACCCCGGGAATTGTCAAACCACGCGCCCGCCGGTCGTGGGGTGTGTTGGCAAAACGTTAACATGACAATTTGGATGAATGGAGCGACCCTATTTTAGATATCGGTCGAGGGGTGCGTCCTTATCGACGGGCGGTTGCTTCGACCTGTCGCCGAAGAGCGCGTAGGCGACCAGTTTGTAAGCCACGAAGATGAAAGCGATGGCAAGGAGGAGAACGAGAAACATGCCGAAGGCGTACCCCACTTTGTACGAAAGTCGCTCAATATCTTGTTGATCGTCGGCCACAACGAGGACGCCGACCACCAAAGCGACGAAGAGGGCGACCAATAAACCTACGACAAGTAAGACGCGCAGCAGGATTTTCTTCATGCGTTGACGTAATTTAACCTGCTGAACCAACGCTTCAAACCATGATCGTGAGAATTGTCAGGATGCACTTTACCGACGCAGGCGTCGACGAGTTTTTGGAGATCTTCAAGGCGCACCGCGAGCGGATTGCGAGTTTCCCAGGATGCCTTCAGCTCGACTTATACCGCGATGCGGAAGATCCGACTTGTTTTACGACGTTGAGTCATTGGCGTGGGGCGGCGGACCTGGAAATGTACCGCCAGTCGGAGTTGTTTTCGAAGGTTTGGGGGCAGGTAAAAACCTTGTTTTCAGAACGTACGCAGGCCTTCAGTCTTGTAAAATTTGTAGAATCCTGATGTTGGATAAAGGGTCGGGAATCTTCATATTTGCACTCCAAATTTGAAAAAAGGGGGTTTCCCTGGCGGATTTGGGGCACTTGCCAAAGTGGCGGAACTGGTAGACGCGCACGACTCAAAATCGTGTATCTTCGGATGTGCGGGTTCGATTCCCGCCTTTGGTACTGAACCGGATTATCGAGAGATGGTCCGGTTTTTTTATTGTCTCAAATCTTTGAATGCGATCTGGATTTGAGTGTTGTTCGGTGAGATTGGAGGTTCGATAATTTGATTTGTTGATTGCGAGACTGAATCGAAACGGATTAATCGCTTGACAAGCCTCCTTGACAATTTAATTCCAATGCAATTTACGGCTGGTCATTAATCAAACACATCGATTTCGAAGGTTCGATAATTTGGTTCGGTAAACGTGACGTACGTATCAACTAGTTATCGAGGGTCAACTAGAATTTTAAATAGTTTTAATAGATTTGAGTGAGCCCAGTTCTGATCGAAAGGTCAGAACTCGGGCTTTTTATTTTATCGACATCTGTGTGAATAGTCTCGAAAACGTTATTGACAGTAGATGTCACAATTGAATTCTATTTTAACATATATAACAGGTCGTATTCACTTTATCGGAGGAATTCATGGCGTAGGGAAGAGTAGCTTATGTCGCGATATATGCAACACAACCGCGCTCTTATACGTGTCCGAAAGTGAACTTTTAAAATGGAGGGAAATCACTCCCGATCCTTCGGATAAGAAAGTCGCTGATATATCGATGACACAGAGCCGATTTAACGGCAGTTATCTCACCCGGCTTCGTGGTCAAGTCGCGACAATGCTATGGATAACGACTGGCGATTTCTCCCACCGCGCAGAAGGATAAACAACCATCAAATTTCTATTCAAAGAATGCAGGATTCTGAATTGGAAAAGGTCAAAGCCGTCTCTACTATGCAAGGGGTTTTCAAATTCCCCAAACCATGCCATAGGAAAGAAAGCAAGACGATAGTTGATGGATCGTCTCAGTTTTAGGGTCAAGAACACAATTTGATAGGCGTGAGTTTTTTCAAGTTCGGTGCAATCCCCTTCGAAGCGACAAACGAGTCATTGCCAGTATTCCACCAAACTCCTAGCTTTACTCCCAAACCTCGCTCCTATCGACCCGTTCGAACGGCTTTTTAGGGAATTGTTCGTGCCACTGACCGC